>CAYXVR010000052.1:0-30466 GCA_964468635.1 uncultured Nannocystaceae bacterium | reverse complement strand
GCAGTCGGTGAATCCGTTCTGATCGTTGTCGAGCCGGTCCTCGCACGAGTCGATGTCGTTCTCGAGGATGCAGCACGTCTCGTAGATCGAGCGGCACGTCGGATCACCGCAGTCGAACTGGCCGTTGTCGTCGTTGTCGACGTAGTCGTGGCACAGCTGGACCGTGTTCTCCGGCTCGTCGAACGGGATCTCCGGCACGATCTCGCCGCACAGGTTGGACTCGACGAGACAGTCCGGATCCTCGCAGTCGACGAGCCCGTCGACGTCGTTGTCGAGCCCGTCCTCGCACGCCTGGTTGTTGTTCTCCCAGCCCCAGACGGCCTGATCCGGCACGTCGTAGCACGCGATTGCGGCGAGCTGGCCCGCCGCGATCGCCAAGAACACGCGCTTCAGCGCAGACATGCCGCCCGTCCGCTGCCGTAACGGCGCTCGAACGGAACGTGCACCATGCAGGTGCTCTCGGTGGCCTTCTGCTCACCGAACGCGCCCGACGTGACGTACTCCTGCAGGTACTCCTCGAACGTCGCGCGCTTGTCCTTCGGCACCTTCGTGCTCACGTGGCGCCAGCGCGCGAACTGGGCGATCGCCTCGCGCAGGTCGTCGGCGGACAGCTTCGCCGCGATCGATGCGATCCGCGAGTCGGCGGCGACCTGCTTGGTCACCTCGTCGACCTTCGCGTCGTCGACGGTGTAGACCATGAAGCAGATCTTCGCGCACTCGTCGTACTTGTCCGTGTGCTTCCACTTCAGCGAGTGGCCGTCCTCGGTGGAGACGAGGCGGTTGTACGTGCCCTCGCCGGTGGTGTCCTCCTCGACGGAGTGCAGCGACGTCAGCACGAACGGCGGCACGCCGTGCGCCCACATCCCGCGGCGCTCCTGGATCGCCTCGTGTTGCACCTTCAGGAGCTCCGCGTTCGCCGGCTTGTCGTCCACCGTCATCGCGTGTGCCAGGCCCTTGCGCACGAGCGCCTTCGCGAGGTCGGGGCAGTTCAAGAGGATGCGCCCGTACGTGTCCGCTTTGCCGTCGGTCGTGCACGTCCACGTGCCGCGCCGGCCCTCGTACATCGCCATCTTGGCGAGCACGTACATCTCCTTCAGCGTCCACGTGCCCCACTGGTGCACCGGACCGTGCGACTCGAGCGTGTTGAAGCCGGCGAGTCGCGCCTGCGCGCCGCTGTACGTGCCGGCGTGGATGCGGAAGCTGTCGCCGTCGTTGAAGGACACCGGCACGGTCTTGCCGTTCAGGATCACGCGCGTGCGCGGCTGGGCGGCGTCGAGCGAGGCGGGCACGAGCGCGAGGGCCATCGCGATCGCAGCGCACAGGGGCGAGGACGAACGTGGATTCGTGGGCATGGGCGAGTCCCCGGTCGGGTCGCGCGCATGATTAGCCGCCCGCGTCGGCCGTGACAACCGCCCCGGGCCCGCGCGGCGAGTCCTTCCGTCGGTCGATGCCGGAGCGGTGAGGCCCGCTGCACCGCCGCGCGACGATGCAGCGACGTCGCGCCCCGGACGGCTACAGACCCGCCGAGCGCGCAGCCGCCTCGGGATGCCCGAGCTGCTTCGCCTTCTTGTACTCGCGCTTCGCGTCCTTGATCTTGCCGAGCTTCACGAACGCGTCGCCGAGCGCGATCCGAGCGGTGCCGTCCTTCGGCGCGGCGTTGACCGCACGCTGGTAGTACGCGGCTGCCTTCGTCCAGTCGTTCGCATCGCCGCGCATGCGGCCGAGCCCGAGCAGCGCGCCGACGTGCTTCGGATCGCGCACGATCGCGGCCTGGAAGAGATCCTCGGCGTCCTCGATCCGCTTCTCTGCGTACGCACGCTCGCCCGCGACGGCGAATTCTGCCGCCGTCGTCGCGGTGTCGAACGCGGGATCGCGCGGACGCACGGGGGTCGTCGGCTTCACCGTCACCGCCGGCCCGGCGGGCTCCGCGGGGGGAGGTGGCGGTGGCGGCTGACGGTTGTTCATCACGAACGCGACGATGATCCCGATCGCGGCCACGGCGACGATCACGGCGACGACGAGCCTGCGCGTTCGACCGAAGTCGGTCGAGCCCATCATCGACATCTCCGCGTCGACGGGTGCCGGTCCCCACGCGGCCGGCGTCGCACCGGGCAGGCTCGCCGCATCGATCGTCGGTGGCGGCAGGCCCCACCCGCTCGTCGGCGCGGGCGGGGCCGCAGCGGGCATCGGCGGCGCAGGCATCTGCGCGACCGGCAACGGCGGCGCAGGCATCGGTGCGACGGGCATCGGCGCCGCGGGGATCGACGTCGGTGCGGCGACGGGGATCGCCTGCATCGGCATCGTCACGAACGCGGGCGGTACGGGTTGGGACGGCGACACGACGACGGTCGGCGGCTCGACGAACGGCTCGGGCGGCGCAGCGACGATCGGTCCCGTCGGTGACTCCTCGATCTCGAGCGGTGCCGGCACCGTCGGGCTCGGCGACGGCACGTCGTGCGTCGGCGCGAGCGGAGGCGCGCCGATCACCGTGTTGCCGTCGCGCACGAGCGGAAGATGCGAGATGCGGGTCTGCAGATCGCCGAGCGAGTCCTCTTCGTCGCGCACGACCTGGGCGACTGCGGCGGGCGGAGGCGCGGGCGTCCGTGTGGCGACGGGAGGCGGCGGTGCGGGAGGAGGCGGCGCGGGTGCAGGCGGCTCGACCACGGGCACGGCGGTCGGCATCGGCGCGCGTACGGCCTGCAGCTGCGGCGGTGGCGTGGGAGGCACCGGCGCGGGCCCGCGGAACGTGTCCTGCTCGGAAGGCAGCTTGCTCGCCGGTGGTGCCGCGGTCGCGACCTCGTCGCGCTCGACTGCGTCGTCGGAGGGCACGTCGTCGGAGGGCACGTCGTCCGGCGGCGCCTCGGCGATGAGCCCTTCGAAGGACGTCTCGTCGCGCTCGCGCGCCGCCGAGCCGACGATCGTCTCGTCGTGGCGCTCGTTCGACATCGGCCCGACGTTGGTCTCGTCGCGCGGCCCGCCGCGCATGACGATCGTTTCCTCGGTGGGCGGTGGCGCGTCGACCGTGTCCTCGTGCTGGCGAGGCGCGGGTGCATCGACGGTGTCCTCGTGGCGCTCGCGCTTCGCGACGGCGCCCTGACTCCCGCGCAGCGCCGCGGCATCCTGCTCGAGCACGATCGATCGCGAGCGATCGTCGAACGCGGGCGCGGCCGCCGGCGCTCCGCGCACCGGCAACGGTGCGTTGGTCGGCGCGCGGACGATCGTCTTGTCCCCGTCGTCGTCGTCCGTGCCGTACTCGGGCGAGTGCAGCGTCGTGACCTGGTCGTCGATCGTGGGACGCGCGCCCGCGCGGTGCTGCAGCCCGTCGAGGATCCGCTCCTGACGGACCGGGTCGACCTGCGGCGGTGCGAGGTCGTCCCACGCGGTCTGCACCCGATCCTCGATCTGCGCGAAGCACAGCGCGGCCTCGAGCTCCGCGGCGTTCTCGAAGCGATCGTCGGGCTCCTTCGCGAGACAGCGATGCACCCAGCCCGCGAGCGCGACCGGTACCGATCGAGCGCCGCGCAGACGATCCGTGACCGGCATCGGATCCTCGATCGCATGCCGCCGTCGCACCGCGTCCGCCGTGCCGGTGCGGAACGGTGCGCCGCCGGTGAGCAGCGTGTAACCGAGGCAGCCGAGCAGGTACATGTCCTCGCGCGCGTCGCGTTCCTGCCCGGAGATCCGCTCGGGCGTGACCGGTTGCAGCGCCGCGTCTTCCTTGTGCACGACGAGATCGGCGTCGAGCAGCGGACCGAGCGCGAAGTCGGTGAGCACGATGGAGTCCGTTCGCTCCGCGCGCGCGCGCAGGAGCACGGAGCCGAGCGAGATGGCCCGATGCACGATCTCCTTCTCGTGCGCGAGCGCGAGGGCCCGACAAATCTGCCGCAGCATCGCGTAGACGCGGGCGGACGGC
This sequence comes from uncultured Nannocystaceae bacterium, assembly GCA_964468635.1. GTDB lineage: Bacteria > Myxococcota_A > Polyangia > Nannocystales > Nannocystaceae > Xiheibacterium. Next base: position 26,553 of record CAYXVR010000052.1, on the reverse strand, counting down.
AGCGGCTGATTGCGCGAGACGTTCGTGAGCGGCGTGCCCTCGAGCGCTTCGGTCGCGATACCGATGCGCCCGTCCGACAGCCGTTGCACGTCGATCGGCTTCGCGATGAACGGGCTCGTGAGCGCCGCGGCCTCGCGCGCGACCTGCTGCGCGGCCTCGAGCACGCGATCGGGGATCATCACGCCGGCGTGCAGCGCAGTGACGAGCACGCGCGCACCGGTGGTCGCGTCCGTGCCTCCGTGCACCTCGCCGAGCGGGTGCTTCCACAGCCGATGCAGCGCCCGGAAGCGTGAACGCTCCGCACGCGCAGCGGTCGTCTTCGCGGCGGCTGCACTCGCCGCCGTCGCACTCGCGGTGCCGGGCTTCGTCGCCAACGGAACGCGCGACGGGGCCGACGCGAGATCGGTGGGCGTGCGCGCAGCGATCGGCTTCGTCGTGTCGCGGGGGATCGCGGTCGGGATGGCGCCGGGCACCGGACGCGGACCGATCTGCGGAGGCGGAGGCGTCGCGGCCTTCGGCGGCGGCGGTGGCCGAGACGGCGACGATGCGGCCGGCGCGGGTGGACGCGAGGGCACCGCGGACCGTGGCGATGCGGGCGCGGCGGGGCGCGCGGGTGGGGCCGCGGTCGGCGTCGAGGGCCTCGCGCCGGGCGGTCGCGCGGGTGGTGGTGGCGGCACGGTCAGCGGTCGCGAGCCGTCGCGTGCGATCGGCACGGGGATCGGCTTGGAGCCATCGGCAGCGAGCTTGCCGGGCACGGCCGGCGGATGTGGCGGTGCAGGCGGGCGGGCCGTGGGGCCGGGTCGCGGTGGCGGCGGTGACTTGCCGCGCGGATCCTCGTCGGACACTCGGGGCGCAGGATCGCATGGTTTCCGCGGCGCACGCGGAAATTTCACCGCGATCACTGGGCCTTGGGTCGGCCGTTCCGTCCCTGGCGCTTGAAGACCCGCAGCAGCCAGACGAGGGCCGGCGCGAGCACGACGGCACCCAGCGCCAGTACGACGAGCACCGCTCGCACGACGGTGGCGACGGCGCCCGCGTGCGCGAGCGGGAGGGCCGGCAAGAACAAGTGACCGTCCATCGCGAGGCCCCAGCCCACGACGACCCCACCGACCTGAGCGATCGCGGCCGCGCGCGCGAGTCGGATGCGCTCTGTCGCGAGCCCGGCGAGCGCGGTGCAGGCGGCGACGAAGGTGAACGCCTGCACCGGCAACGACCACGCGCGGCCGAAGAGGCCGTCGAAGAGCAGCGGTGATTCCACCGCTGCGCGCGCGGCCACGCTCGCCGCGAGCACGGCGGCGACGAGCTCCGCCGCGATGGCGCGCCGGCGGAAGTCGTCGCACAGCGCAGGGTCGTCCACGGTCTCGGCCGCGAGATAGCTCGCCGCGAGCAATGCGAACAGCACGAGCACGAAGAGGCCGACGAGCACCGCGAACGGCGTGGCCCAGCCGGCCGAGAGCGGCGACAACACGCGCACCGGGCCGTCGACGTCGATGCGGATCTGCGGCGACGACATGCCACCGACGACGAGCCCGAGACAGATCGGAGTGACGAGGCTGGCCCACGCGAACACCCGGCCCCAGCGCGCCGGCGTCTCTCGATCGCGATGGATGCCGTAGCCGCGGAACGCGAACGCGGCTCCGCGCAGCACGATGCCGACGAGCGCGAGCGCGATGGGCACGTGCAACGCGATGCCCAGCGCGGCGAACCCGACCGGGAAGCCGGTGAACACGAGCACCACCACGAGGATCAGCCAGATGTGGTTGGCCTCCCAGATCGGGGCGATGGCGTGCTCGATCACGCGGCGCTGCGCGGCTGCTCGAGGACCACGCGCGAGCAGGTCCCATACGCCCGCGCCGAAGTCGGCGCCGCCCGTGAGCACGTACGCCACGAGCGCAGCGCCGACGACCCACGAGAGCAGTGTCGCTTCCACGTCGTCACTCCGTCGTCGTGGGCGAGGGCGCGAGCACGTGCGCGCGCAGCAGCACGAGCACGACGACGCCGAGGAAGACGTATAACGCGGTGAACGCGACGAGCGGCACCACGAGGCCCGGCATCGGGGTGACTGCGTCCGCGGTGAGCATGACGCCGCGCACGATCCACGGCTGGCGTCCGACCTCGGTGACGGTCCAGCCGGCCTCGAGCGCGACCAGACCGAGCGGGGCGACCCACGGCGCGATCGACAGGAAGCGCCGATGCGACCACGGGGGCGGCCGCGCGCGCCACCACAGCCACGCGCTCCACAGGACGAACAGCAGCATCGTCGTGCCGCAGCCGACCATCACGTCGAACGCGAGATGGACGATGCCCACCGGCGGGCGCAGCTCGGGCGCGACCGCGTCGAGCCCGACGACCTCCGCGTGCGGATCGCCGAACGCGAGGATGGACAGCGCGTACGGCACCTCGAGCCCGCCGCGCATGCGCTCGGTCTCGGGGTCGGGCCAGCCGCCGACCGTGAACGGAGCCGCGCGCGTCGTGTGGTACAGGCCCTCGGCGGCCGCGAGCTTCACGGGCTGGTTCGTGGCGAGGTGCTTCGCCGATCGATCGCCGCTGAGCACGAGCAACGGCGTGCACACGATCGCGAGCCCGAGCGAGAGCGAGAGGGCGCGGCGGTGGAACGGATCGTCGGGCTGCTTGCGCAGTCGCCACGCATGGATGCCCGTCACCGCGAACGCGACGGCCGTGTACGACGCGAGTGCGACGTGGATCGCCTCGTTCACGAACACCGGGCTCGCGAACGCGGACCAGGGATCGATCTCGACGTCGCCCGCTGCGCCGAGCACGAAGCCGACCGGCTCGTTCATCCACGCGTTCACGGCGGTGACGAACACGGCGCTCGCCATGCCCGAGATCGCGACGCCCACGCCACACGCGAGGTGCACCCGCGGCGACAGGCGCTCCCAGCCGTAGAGGTAGAGCCCGAGGAAGATCGCCTCGAGGAAGAACGCGAAGCCCTCGAGCGAGAACGGCATGCCGATGAGCGGCCCCGCGTGGCGCATGAACTCGGGCCAGAGCAGGCCGAGCTCGAAGCTGAGGACGGTGCCCGACACGGCGCCGACGGCGAAGAGGATTGCGGTGCCCTTGGCCCACCGCTTCGCGAGCGCGAGCCAGATCGGATCCTTCGTCCTCACGTAGCGCCACTGCGCGAGCGCCATGAGCACGGGCATCGCCATGCCGGCGATCGCGAACAGGATGTGGAAGCCCAGGCTGATCGCCATCTGGCTGCGCGCCGCCAGGAGATCGTCCATCGGCGGTTTCCCGAGCGGCGTGCGCCTAGACGAGGCCGAAGCGGGTGGCGCGATGGCGGATCTCGGCGTCCGCTCCGGTGACGCTCGCGAACAGAGCGGCGCGGATCCACATGCCGTTGCGAACCTGTCGCCACACGACGAAGCCGGGATGCGACTCCCACGACTCGGGCAGCTCGTTCACGCGGGGCAGGGGATGCATGATCACGCAGTCGGGCCGCACGAGGCTCTGGTACTCGGTCTCGAGCACGAACTCGCGGCTGCTGCCGCGCTCGCTCGCGTCCGGCATGCCGCCCGGATCCCACTCCTGCTGCGAGCGCGTGACGTAGATGGCGTCGACGTCCTTGCCGATCGACTTCAACACGGGCTCGAGCGCCGGGTGCACCTCGACGCCCACCTCGTGCTTGCGCAGGTAGGCGAGCAGCGCGTCGTCGGGCGTGAACGCGGCCGGCGAGACGAAGTGGATCTTCGCGCGCTCGAATCGCGTGAGCAGGTACGCGAGCGAGCGAGCCGCACGGTTGCGCGCGATGTCGCCGATGATGACGACGTTCTTGCCGTCGACGCCGCCCTTCTCGGCGAACGAGTAGCGCAGCGTGTAGATGTCGAGCAGCGACTGCGTGACGTGTTGGTTCTTGCCCGAGCCCGCCGAGATCACCGGGATGGGGCGGCCCGCGTTCGACAGCGCCCAGCTCGCGCGCGTGGCGAAGTCGTCGTCGCCGTGACGCGTGACGATGGCGTCGAAGAAGCTCGACAGCGTGCGCACCGAGTCCTCGACGGACTCGCCCTTCGCGAACGACGACGTGCGGATGTCGCTGACGAGTCGCGTGGTGGCGCCGAGCTTGTCGGCCGCCGCCATGAACGACTCCGCGGTGCGCGTGGACGGCTGCGCGAAGAGGTTCATGATGCGGTAGCCGTGCAACAGGCCGCGCAGGAAGTGACGGCCGCCGACGTGGCGATCGAGCCGGCGGATCGCGGTGGCGGTGTCGCACAGCGTCTCGATGTCCGCGCGCGTGAACTGCTGGCTCAGAAGGACGAAGAACGGTCGACCGTCGCGCGTGAGGAGCTCGCGCCGGCGCTCGCGCTTGTGGAGACCCGCTTTGAACGCTTCGAAGGTGATCGTCACGGCTGGCCCAAGCTAGCCGAATCCCACGGTCGCGAGGTGCGCGCGGTGGCTACGGCCCAAGTCGCCCGGCAACCGCTGTAGCCACGAAATCCGTCAGCCGCGAGCGCCGGTTCGCGCGGTCGCGAACGCACCGATCCGCGATGCACCAAGGATTTCCCGACGGGCCCGGAGCGACCCTCCTTGGCACACGCCTTGTACTCACATGCGAACGTCTCGAGTCGCGGATCTCCCCCATCCCCATCCCCATCTGCGACCCGGGATCGTTCGAAAAAACAAAAAGCCCATCCCCATCCTCCGATCCGTTCGTTCGCTCTGCCCGCCGCAGCCCCCCTCTCCCCGTGATCCCCTGGCTGCGGCGGGCAGACGCACATCTGGACCCGGAGGCGCTCGCACGTCCGCGAGCGGGCGGATCAGAATTTTACAGTCAGGCCGAACGCGTCGAGGTCGAGCTTCGCGCGTTGCTTGCCGGACTTGTCGCGGGCGAGCGCGCGGCGTTCCTTCACCTCGCCGACGACGCGCAGCGCGATGCCGACGGGCAACAGGATGCCCCCGATGATGAAGCCGGCGAACGCGACCTGACCACCGACCAGGTACGCATTGCGCTGGCGCGCGTCCTCTTCGGACGACGACAGGTTCGTGCCGCGATCGCCCGAGCTCGAGTTGTCGAGCACGACCTTGTTCGCCACGCGCACCATGAGGCCGGCGAAGCCCATCACGAGCGTCGCGGAGCCCACGGCGATCAGTGTGTTGCCGGACGCGTTGAAGCCCTTCACGAGTCGCTTCTCGCGCTCGATGAGCGCGGCGCGACGCTCGGCCTCGGCCTTCGCCGCGAGCTCGCGCTGTACGCGGTCGCCCTTGTTCTCCTCGGCCTTCTCGAGCTCGAGCTCGAGCGAGCGGAGGATCGCCCGGATCTCGTCGTCCTCGTAGCCCTCCGACGCGCGCATCCGCTTGTCGTAGTTCTCGTAGTAGACGCGGGCCTTGCGGAGGTGGGCCGGGTCGCCGTCGACCTTGAACCAGCGGTACTCCGCCTGGCCAAGGTTGAAGAGGAGCAGCGGCTCGTGGGACAGCTCCCACGCGAGCTCGAACTTCTCGACCGCGAGGCTGAACTGCCCGAGCTCGAAGGCCTTGCTGCCCTCCATGAACGCCGCCGCCGCCTTCGCACGCGGATCGTCCTCCACCTCGGGTGCCGGGGGCGTCTCCGGCGTGTCGCTCGGCGGCATCTCGGTCGACGAGGTGTACGGCTCGACCTCGGGCGACGACGGTGCGCTCGCGCGCGCAGCCGCGACCCCGGGCACGAGCGACGCGATGGCGACGGCCACGACGATCGCACGCATCACAGCCCACACTCCGGCACGGGATCGTCGGCGTTCTCCTGCGCGTCCATGCAGGTCTTCTCACCGACCGCACAGCCCTCCGCGGTGCTCCACAGGACGCCGTCGGCCCCGAAGAACGTGTCGAACAGCTTCTTCTCGTCCTCGTTCACGTCCTCGACGTCGTCGGCGAGACAGCGATCGTAGTAGTCGATGCACACCTGCGGCTGCGCGCAGAAGAAGCAGGTGCCGGGTGGCAACAGGTCCTCGCAGCTCTGCGAGTCGCACGTCGCACACTGCAGGACGACCTTGACCTCTTCGCCCTCGGAGACCACGGTCTGGTTGCCGTTCTCGCCGACCGCGAACTGCGTCGTCGTGATCTCGTGGCACAGGTTCGGGATCTCGTTGCAGACGCTGGCATCGACGACGTAACCGAACTGGATGTCGCCGTTCTCGGTGCCCCGCAGCGACTCGATCAAGGTCCACTGGACCTCGTCGCTGCCCGGGAAGCGGATGCCGCCGCCCACGACGTTGCGGTTCTCGGCGATGTAGGAGAGATCGATGAGGAACGCCGAGCCCGGGATCGCGAGCGCGATCTCGACGTTGCTCGAGATCTTGATCGTCGGGTCGATCGGCGGGTCCTCGAGCGGCGGCTGGGGCTCGCCCGTGTCGAACGGATCGCCCTCCGTCGGGCCTTCGGCGAGGGCGTCGGCCGGATCGCCGCCCCCCGGATACGGGTCGAGCAGCGTGCAACCGATCGCCGCCGTGATGATCCCCAGTGCGACCCCGACGTATCGAAGCATGCGCTGCCGGGCACTATACCGCGCCCGCCCGAGCGCACGCTTCCTTAAATGGGAATGCGGAGGTTCAACCGGGCGCGATGCCCGGAGTGGCGGCATCGAGCGACCACTGCCAGTCGTCGAGCAGCACGAGCGAGTCGAAGATGTGGCCGCTCGTGTCCCAGATCGCGAGGCGCAGCTCCATCACCTCGCCGGGGGTGACGTTTCCGCTCATCGAGAGCCAGCCCGTCCCGCCCCCGACGATGTCCTGGCCGGGATCGCACGCGTTGTCCGAGGCGTCGAACCCGGTGCCCTCGAGCAGCGCGGTGCCGAGGCAGCCGTCGTAGTCCGCGCTGAAGTCGCTCGCGCACCCCACGGCGCCGTTCTGGCACTGCGTGAACAGCCCGTCGGCGACCATCACGAGGTTCACGCCGACGGGCCACGTGGTGCCGTCGTCGTCGTAGACCGCGATGTTCTTGTCGGCCGGGTTCTCGGCGGACGCCGAGTCCACGAGCGCGACGAAGAAGTCGTTGAACTCGCTGCACACCCACTCGGGATACTCGGCGGAGAAAAACTGGGTCTTCACCCGGAACGAGCGCGCGTTGGTGGGCACGCGGATCCGCAGCGTGAGCATGATGGGATCGTGCGCGTCCGTGTCCCACGGCTCGAGGCAGCCCGCGGGGTTCGGGAACGCGTCGCCGTTCGCCGACAGCCAGTCGGCTGGTGCACCGCTGTTCGTGCCGAGATCCTGGCCGCCCTGGAACGGCGCGTAGCCGGGGTTCGTGTCCGTGGCGTCGGCCGCGTGGCCCGACGAGAGCACGGCCATGCGATCGCCCGACTCGGGATCGATGACCGCTCCGAAGTCGCCGCGCAACGATCGCTGCACCGACAGCGGCGAGCCCGTGCCGTCCGCGAGCGAGAAGCGGGCATCGATGACGCCCCACGTGCGCATCGCCGGGTCGTCGGGGTCTTCCTCGGTGAACTGGCACAGCTCCATCGAGCGCGCGTAGTCGTCGCCATTGCTCGAGGCGCTCGCGAGGCCCTCGTCGCAGGCGCTCGTGACCTCGTCGATCTCTTCGTCGCAATCGTCGTCGACGCCGTTGTCGACGACCTCGAACGCGCCCGGGTTGACGAGCGCCGCGCCGTCGCAGCCGCCGCCGTCCACGTCGCAGCAGTCGGTGGTGCACCGGCCGAAGCCGTCGCCGTCGAAGTCGCTGTCGTCGACGAGCCCGTCGCAGTCGTCGTCGGCTCCGTTGCCGTCGCAGTCGTCGCTGGCCGGCACGATCTCGCCGTCGCAGTACACGGCCCACGTCGCGTCGGCGTCGCACGTCTGCGTGCCCACGCTGCAGGCGCCCATGCCCTGCGTGCCGTCGGGACCCGAGTAGCAGTCGCGCGTCGTGCCGGGCACGCACTCGCCCATGCATGTGCCGGTGGCGGTGTCGCAGGCGGGGCCGCCGGGGTCGTCGACGCAGTCCTCGTCGCTCTGGCAGCCGGTGGATCCGGTGCTGTCGTCGGCGACGTCGGTCGTCGAGCCGGTGTCGTCGTCGTCGTCGTCGCCGTCGTCGTCACCCGGATCCGTGCCGGTGAAGTCGATGCCGTTCTCGGCCGGCGTGCACGCGACGAGCACCAGGGACAGCGCTCCGAGGAGCGCGCGAATCGACTCGGTACGAGCTCGCCTCACGACAGCGCTCCCCCATACCACGAAAGCGGAGCGTCGCGTCGCGAGCCCGAGGTCACGCGCGTGTGACGACGCGCCCGCTCTACGTCGAGCGACGCCGTGGCGCTGCCGTCGCAACGCGATCTCCCGCGTGCGGCGAGGCAACGGCCCTCACGTCGGCAGCGAGAACGCTCGGTGTCGTCTCGAATTCGCGCGGCCGCGCACACTCCATCGGCGTGGTCCCGCTGGCGATCCGCTACGCTCCGCCGGCCATGTCGCGTGCCTGGATCGTCCCTTCGTTGGTCTTGTCGTTGACCCCCGTCGCGTGCGGCGACGATTCCACGCCGAGTGACGGCGGCTCGTCGACCGATGGCGACGGCGACGACGACGACGACGACGACACGCTCACCACCGTCGACTCGACGTCGCCCGACACCTCGAGCTCGGTCGGCGACTCGGACTCGGACGGCAGCGTCACCGCCGACACGAGCACGAGCGAGCCGACGAGCACGGAGACGGGCTCGACCACGTCGGTCGACACGTCGACCGGCAGCTCCGACGGCTCGAGCACCGCGGCGAGCGACAGCAGCAGCAGCGACGACGGCGACGACGAGAGCAGCGGCACTGCCGGGGACACCGACGGCAACGCGGACGTCGTCGAGTGCGGCGCGCTGACGCCTCCGGCATCCGGCACCTGCGAGGTCACGAGCGTCGGCACCTCGGGCGTGATCCTGCGCGGCAACGTGCTCGCACCGGACGAGACGCTGCACGGCGGCTCGGTGCTCATCACCGCGGCGGGCACCATCGCGTGCGTCTCGTGCGACTGCAGCGGCGAGCCCGAGGCGGCCGACGCGTCGGTCGTCACGTGTGCCGACGCGGTCATCTCCCCCGGGCTCATCAACCCGCACGATCACATCACGTACGCGAACAACTACCCCATCGGCAACGGCGTCGACCGCTACGAGCACCGCCACGACTGGCGCATCGGCGACGGCGGCCACGAGGCGCTCGACTACAACAGCGGCGCGTCCACGGCCGTCGTGCAGGCCGCCGAGCTCCGCTTCCTCATGAGCGGCGCCACCTCGATCGCGGGCGCGGGTGGCCGCCCGGGCCTGTTGCGCAACCTCGACACGAGCGCCGCCGACCTCGAGGGCCTGCCGGTGCAGATCGCCGACAGCGACACGTTCCCGCTCGACGACGCCAGCGGCATCACGAACGAGATGGGCTGCGACTACGGCTTCGATCCCACGACCGCGAGCGACATCGAGGGGCTCGACGGCTACCTGCCGCACATCTCCGAGGGCATCAACCTCGCCGCGAACAACGAGTTCGTGTGCACGAGCATGGGCGAGACCGACATCATCGAGAGCCAGTCCGCGGTGATCCACGCGGTGGGCGTGCTGCCGGGCGACGCCGCCGAGATGAACAGCGAGATGGCGAAGGTCGTGTGGTCGCCGCGCTCGAACGTCGTGCTGTACGGCAACACTGCGCCGGTCACCATGCTCGACAACATGGGCGTCGCGATCGCGCTGGGCACCGACTGGATCCCCAGCGGCTCGATGAACCTGCAGCGCGAGATGCAGTGCGCGGCCGAGCTCAACGCCACGTACTTCGCGGGCCACTTCAGCGACGAAGAGCTGTGGCGGATGGTGACGATGAACGCGGCGTTCGCCACCGGCACGCACGAGGCCATCGGCATGCTGAAGCCCGGCTACGTCGCCGACATCGCCGTGTTCGCGAACAGCGGATCGGTGGATCACGCCGCCGTCGTCGATGCGGAGCTCGAGGACGTCGTGCTCGTGCTGCGCGGCGGCCAGGTGCTGTACGGCGACACCGACATCGTGGCGTCCGAGCCGTTCGGCGGCACGGCGTGCGAAGAGCTCGACGTGTGCACCGTGGCGAAGCGTGCGTGCGTCGCCGAGGATCTGCCCGACCCCGCCACGCTCGCGAGCATCCGCGCCGCCATCGAGGTCTACTACCCCTTGCTCTTCTGCGACGAGCCGGTGGACGAGCCGAGCTGCGTGCCGTTTCGCACCGAGTACACCGAGGGCATCACGCCGAGCGACGGCGACGGAGACGGCGTCGACGACGGCGAGGACAACTGCCCGACGATCTTCAATCCGGTGCGCTGGCTCGAGGACGCGCAGGGCGACGCGGACGCGGACGCGGTGGGCGACGCGTGCGACCTCTGCCCGCTCGACGGCACGGACGCCTGCTCGCTGCTCGACGCGAACGACTTCGACGACGACGGCTGGCACAACGGCGGGGACAACTGCCCCTACGACGCCAACTACTCGCAGGCCGACGACGACGGCGACGAGCACGGCAACGCGTGCGACGCCTGTGCGCTGCCCAACCCGGGGGCGTCGCCGTGCCCGCTGCCGATCGAGGCCATCCGCGATCCGCTGCACCCCGACCACCCGCCGGAGGGCACCGGCGTGTCGATCACCGACGCGTACGTGACGGCGGTGCGCGCCGGCGACGGTGCCCAGGGCTTCTACGTGCAGAACGACACGCTGAACCCGTACACGGGCGTGTTCGTGTACACGAACAACGACGTGCCCGACGTGCAGGTGGGCAACCGCGTGTCGGTCACCGGCACGACCGACGAGTTCTTCGATCTCACCGAGATCGTCGCCGACTCGTGGGTCGTCGACGATGCCGGCACCGATCTCCCGTTCGAGCCGATCGCGTTCGACGACCCGAGCGTGCTCACGGCGATGGCCACTGCGGAGGGGTACGAGTCGATGCTCGTCGTCGTGGGGCCCGTGTCGATCACGACGCAGAACCCCGACGGCGCGTCGGACTTCGACGAGTTCGAGGTGACCGGCGGGCTGCGCGTCGACGATGCGATCTTCGACAACGCGGTGGGTGTGGGGCTCGGCAACGACTGCCCGATCAACACCGATTTCCCCACGCTGATCGGCATCCTCGGCTACAGTTTTAGCAACTACAAGCTGCACCCGCGCGTCGCCTCGGACATCGAGGTGACCACCTGCCAACCGTACTCCTGATCGGGCAGCCGGAAGGCCTGCAACCGCTGGAAGGCCCGCAACCGCCGGAAGGCCCGCAACCGCCGGAAGGCCCGCAACCGCCGGAAGGCCCGCAACAGTGGACGGCGACGCGCCGCCGTGGGAATGATGGCGCGCGCGTGGGACGATCGTCGGAACCCAGTCTCGTCGACCTCGGCTTCCAGACCGCCTTCAAGGTCGCGCATCGGATGCTGCGCGCGTGGTGGCGCGTCCGCCGGCCCCACACGAGAGGTGCACTCATCGCCGTGTGGAACGAGGGCGAGATCCTGCTCGTGAAGAACTCGTACCGGCGCGAGTACACGCTGCCCGGCGGCTACATCCGACCGGGCGAAGCGGTGGAGGCCGCGGCGGCGCGCGAGCTCGCCGAGGAGTGCGGCATCGCGGTGCACCCCTCGCAGATCCGCCAGGCGTACTCGGGCATCCATCGCTACGAGAACCGCAACGACGAGGTCACGATCCTCGAGGTCACCGTCGATCGACGCCCCGAGCTCGCGGTGGATCAACGCGAGGTGGTGTGGGCCGGCTTCAAGCGCGCCGACGAGGCGCTCGCCCTGCCGATCGTCCCGCACCTGCGCGATTACCTGTCGGCGCGCGAGCCCGGCTGATCGGCCGAACCAAATGCGTCGGCGGATGCCCCTGGGCAGGAGCATCCGCCGATGGAGCGGAATGGACCAGATTCCGCTCACTTCCCATGTCTACAAGAGGAGACCCTACACACCCAACTCGCTACGATTCCTACGGATTTTCTACCCTACGAGGCCAGCCTAGCCTTCCAACCTACCTACCCAACCGACCCATCACCAACCCACGTCTACGGAGACCATCCAAGCCAAGTCGTCGTTCGTGCTGTCCCGCGGAGGTTTGCTTGCGACCGCGTGACGCACCCCCTAGCTGCAGTGCGCATGCCAGAGAATCCAACACGCCGAGATCACTGAGGTGCGACCGGATGTCGCGGCGCGATTCGCACACTTCACCTGCGACAGCATGACGCATCTGTCCGGACGCACCCCCGGAACAGGCATCGGAGCCCCTGACACGCGTGTCGCGGTGTGATCCGGATGTCGGTGCGGCGAGGACCTACAACAGGCCGGGAATCAGCGCGGTGCGACGGCGCGGGTAGTCCGGGAACGTCCGCCGGTACCAGCGATGGTGGGCGACCGCGCGGGGGATCAGGTTCGCGGCCGTGAAGACCGCGAACGAGGCCCCTGCGAGCGACCAGGTCGCGATCGCGAAGCCGGTCCACTGCAGGATCTCGCCGAAGTAGTTGGGGCACGAGATGTCGTCGTAGAGGCCGCCGCGGGGGATCGCGTACTGACCCGCGTTCTCGCGCCGCAGGCGCATGAGCACCGCGTCGGCCCACCGGTTGATGACGTAGCCCGTGACGAAGAGCAGCGAGCCGTAGAGGAAGCGGATGTCGACGAGCCAGCGCAGGCCGTAGGTGGGCCCGAGCGCCGAGAGGCTGCGCGCGTTGAGGTAGCTGTTGAGCAGGTTGAACGTGATCGCGCTCGCGACGATCGCGATCGGGATGGGCGCCAGGCGCCCGTGCATGCGCAGCGGGTCGATCCACGCGCGCTGCACGTAGTGCAGCAGCCACATCGCCGCGAAGATGCGCGGCACCGGATCCCCGGCGCGCGGGCCCGCGAGGAAGATCAGCGCGAAGGCGACGACCGACGGCGATTCCATCAGCGCCCAGCCCAGCCGCTTGGGCAGCGCAGGACCCCAACCGGGTCGCGCGTGCCGGCCGTACGGCGCCACGATGACGCCCGTCATGAAGAAGGTCGCGCCCGCGAGCGCGAAGACGACCAACAAGAGCAGGCGGAAGACCTCGGGCTCGGTCACGGCGCGCCCACGTTAGCGCGTTCGCGAGCGCGCGCGGGTGAGCACCGACGCACACGGCGCCGATGACCGAACTGTGACGCGCGAGGACGCAGGTGTGACGAGCGATCGCGGGCCGCTCGACAAGACTGTGGATCGAATGAAGTGGCTCGAGGTCCCCGACACGCCTCCCCGCATCGCGGTCGGCAAGCGCGCGAAGAGCTGGCGAGACTACGAGCGCATCGCGTTGATCCCGATGATCGCCATCCACGTGGGCGCGCTCGGCGTGTTCTGGACCGGGATGAGCACGAGCATCGTGATCCTGTGCGCCGCGCTGTACTTCGTCCGCATGTTCGGCGTCACCGGCGTCTACCACCGCTACTTCTCGCATCGCACGTACAAGACCAGCCGTCCGATGCAGTTCCTGCTCGCCGTGCTCGCGCAGACATCGAGCCAGCGCGGCGTGCTGTGGTGGGCCGCGCATCACCGCGATCACCACAAGTACTCGGACACCGAGCGTGACGTGCACTCGCCGGTGCAGCACGGCTTCTGGCATTCGCACATCGGCTGGATCTTCGACTACAACAGCGACACGGACTACGCCCGGGTGAAGGACCTCGCGCGCTATCCGGAGCTCGTGCTGCTCGACAAGCTGTGGTGGCTGCCTCCGGCGTTGCTCGGCGTCGCCACGTGGCTCGTGTGGGGCTGGGCCGGCCTGTTCGGCGGCTTCATGTTGTCCACCGTGCTCGTGTGGCACGGCACGTTCACCATCAACTCGCTGTCGCACGTCTGGGGCAGCCGTCGCTACGCGACGACCGACGACAGCCGCAACAACTGGGTGCTCGCGCTCGTCACGATGGGCGAGGGCTGGCACAACAACCATCACCACTTCATGGGCTCGACCCGCCAGGGGTTCTACTGGTGGGAGATCGACATGAGCTACTACGTCATCAAGGCGTTGAGCTGGGTGGGACTCGTGTGGGACGTGAAGGAGCCGCCGGCCCGCGTGTACGAGGCCGCCGATCGCGTGCTGCCGACCGACTCCGAGCCCCGCGAAGCCGCCTGACCGTTCAGGGCTCGTGCAAGCCCGAAGCGCACGCCCTGCCACCGTCGTTCGACGACCGCCGATTCAACCGCGACGCAGGCGACGCGCGTGACGCTCCACGGCGGCATCGATCAGCCGCTCGAGCCGCGGTGCGAGCACCGCGTCGAGCCGCGCCCGCCCTTCGTCGCCGAGCAGGCGCCAGTGCGCGACGACGGCCTCGAGCGCGGTGGCGGAGCGATAGTCCTTCGTCGTCCGGCGGCCGCGCGCGCCCGCGGGCGGCGCGGTGTTGCGAGCGCGCCGTGCCAGCGCGAGCTCGGCCTCGTCCAGCTCCGGCTCGATGTCGACGAGCAGCTGGGCCTGGGCCTCCGAGCGCACGACCGCGGCCTTGATCGCGTCGAGGCGATCGATCGGGTAATCGCCACGACGCGCGACCCGCATGCGCACCTCGTCCTCGAAGATCGCGTCGCCCAGCCAGGCGAGCGTGCGGACCGAGCGGCCGCGCAGGACACCGTCGTCCGTCACTCCGCGCCGACGCTAGCAGACTGCGCCGGTCTCGGTCAGACCGGCTCGCAGGTCTGCGGGTCGACGCACACGAAGCAGCTGTCGATCAGGGCCTTATCGGTGCCCTCGTCGCAGACGGGAGGGACGTCGCAGAACTTGCTGAGCTCGCTGCCGTCGCCGCAGCCGGTGGGAGGAGGCTCGCAGGTCTGCGGGTCGACGCACACGAAGCACGCGTCGATCAAGGCCTTCACGGTGCCGCCCTCGCACACCGGGGGCACGTCGCACAGCTGGTTCAGCGTGCTGCCGTCGTCGCACGAGGGCGTGGCCGGCTCGCACGTGAGCGCGTCCACGCACACGAAGCAGCCGTTCTGCCGCGCCGCCACCTGACCGTCGTCGCACGCGGGCTTGATGTCGCAGAGCTGGCTCGGCGCGCTGCCGTCGTCGCAGTCGGGCTCGGGCAGCTCGTCCCCGCACACGGCGTACACGTTCGCGCAGCAGTCGTCGAAGTCGAGGCACGACGCGTCGCACCAGCAGTTGCCGCCGGCCGGCATGTCGCCGCAGTCGTCCGGCGTGCACGAGCCGACCAGGTCCGCCTTGCCGACCGGATGGCGATCATCCGCATTGCCGCCGCTGTCGTCGTCGTCGCAGGCGAGCGTGAGCGAGAGCATCAATCCGAGGGTCGTCGCAATGAGTCGCATTCGTGGGGTCTCCGCGGGCCGAGTGTCCCCACGGCACCCACGTTCGACCATCGGTCGGACGACCCAAGCGCGGTCGATTTCCCCCAGCAGGGCTTGGGTCGAACGACCCAAGCCGCTACGGCGACCACTCGACCAGGTCCACGTGCGCCTGGTCCTTCATGATCACGAACGGGTGCTCCGAGAACTCGAGCGTGCCCGCGCCGTCGTGCTCGATCACCTGCAGCTTGCCCATGCCGTAGCCCATCGGCCCGCGCGCGTAGTAGTGCGCGCGCACGCGATACGGTCCGGCCTTCGCGGCGCCGTCGATCGCGAACACTTCCGGCCCGTAGCCGGTGGTGACGTCGGCGTACAGCTGTCCGCCGCTCGGCAGATCCTTGCGCTGGTAGAACGCGTGGCCGCCTCGACGATCCCACACGTGCAGATCGACGTCGTTCGCGTCGGTCTCCCACACGAGCACGAACCGCACCGACTTGCGATGGTCGACGGACACGTGGCGCTCGCCGACCGCCTTCGCGATCTTCGCTTCCGCGGCGGGCTCCGCCTTCAGCCACGCGGCCGCGACGAGCCCCAGATCCTCCTTGAGGATCCGGTTCACCTCGGCGAACCGACCGCTCGGATACGCTTGATCCAGCGCCGCTTCGATCACGTGGAACGCTTCCTCCGGCCGACCGTCGCGCAAGAGCGCGTACGCGAGGAGCCGGCGGCCCGACGGGTGATCCGGTCGCGCCGCCACCGCCCTCTCGTACGTGTCGATCGCGAGTGCCAGGCCGCCACCCTCGAGTCGTTCGAGCCGCTCACCGGCCATCCGGCGGATGTCGACGCGCGAGGGGTGCAGATCGACGAGCGAGCCATACGCCCGCGCGGCGGCCTCGCGATCGCCCTTCGCCTCGAACGCCTCGCCGAGCGCGACGAGGGCGAGCACCTCGCCGGGCGCGCGCTCGTGCCACGCCTTCGCGAGCGCGAGCGCGGCGTCGGCCTTTCCGGCGGCGATCTCCTTCATCACTTCGGCGAAGTCGCCGTCGTAGGGGTCCGCGAGCGGTGGACGCTCCTCGTCGATCTCGGCGATGTCGACGGGACGACTCTCGGGCCGCGTGGCCCGGGGTGGGCGGGCCGAGAACCGATGCTCGCGGGCTTCCTCGATCGCGGGTGCGGGCTCCGGACTCACGGCGCCCGGGGCCCGCATGTCGCCTCGCGGCAGCTCGACAGTCTCGTCGGCGGCCCGCCCGTCGAGCCCGGCGAGCGGATCGGACGTTCCGGGATCCCCACCTCCGCCGCCGTCGAGCGCCATGCGGAGGTCGACGTCGCCCTTCTGGCGCAGCGACTCGCCGCCTTCGAAGTCCTTCGACGCGAGCTTCTTCTCCGTCTCGAGCTGCGCCTTCGCGACCTCGACCGCCTGCTTGCGCTGCAACACGTCGATGCCGCGCTCCCCCACCGCGAGGATGTCGGCGAGCGCGGTGCGCTCGATGCCGAAGCGGCGGTAGTCGTCCTCCGTCTCGAGCACGAGCAGCGCGGTGTAGTCCGACAGCACGCGCTCGCGCGTGGACACGGCCACGATCTCCTTCACGATCGCCGCGCGGGCCGCTTCGCCGTCGCTCTCGCCGACGCCGGCGAGGTCGTGTTGCAGCTCGGCGATGCGCGCCTGCCCGTGTGCGCGTCGGACCAATGGCATCGGCACCACGCCCACGGCGGTCTGCTCGTCCACCGCGACGCGTCCGTCGATCTCCACGCGCAGCGGTCGGTCGGCCGGCAGCTTCGCGTAGACGAGCACCTCGTCGCCGTCGGCGACGCCGTCGAGCGTCGACGGCCAGGTCCACGTCGCGCCCGGCACAGCGACCTGCAGACCCGATGCGGTGCGTTTCTCGAGCCTGTCCACGATGTGGTCGACGGACGTGCGCGCGTCGAGCACGACGCCGTCCTCGGCGGGCGCGCGCACGAGCTCCGCGAGCAGCTCGGCGTCCTGCAGGCCGCCGTCGACGAGCGCATCGATGCGCTGCACGCTCTGGCCCGCGGTGATCCGCATCAGCTCGCGTCGTTCGGTGACGCCGGCAGTGAGGACGCCGTCGCCCACGACGAGCACGCGCTCCATGCCGCGCACGGACTCGAGCGCGTCGGCGTAGTCGGTGGCGCCGAAGGCCCCGCGGACGCGCAGCTTCTCGATCGCAGGCGCACCGAAGTCGGCGATCGGTCCGTCGAACACGACCTCGGTGCCCTGATCGAACGCGACCACCCGCAGCGCGAGCTCCGGATGACGGCCCCGCAGCTCGCTCACCAAGGCCTCGAGACGCGCGAGCTGGCCGGCGAAGTCGAGCGAGCGCGACGCGCTCGTGTCGAACAGGATCGCGAGCCGATCGAGCGCCGCGGCTCCCACTTCGGCCTGCGGCCGCACGCGTGCGACGACCAGGTCGCCGGCCCGCACGACTCCCGGCGCACGGCCACCCGTGTGCAGCTCGAGGTCCTGCGTGGGCGCGAGCTTCGTCTCGTGGCGCTGCACCTCGAACATCGTCGGGGCTGCGTCACCGCCGGAGGTGCGCACGAGCACGCGCACGTCGAGCGCGTCGAGCTCGGGCAGGCCGCACACGGGCAACACCCACGGCTCCTGGGCCGCCGACAGCTGCTGTGACCACGCGATCGTGATCTCTTTCTTCCCCCCGGGCGGGATCGGGAACACGCGGGCCTCGAAGCGATTGCCCGCGTCGTGCTCGAGCAGTGCCGGGTCCTGCTTCCGGTGCAGGAAGTCCTCGTACGCGACCTGGGCCGTGCGTCGCTCGACCACCTCGCCCTCTTGCCACTGTCCGTCGATCGCCATCGCGAAGCGCGAGAGCGCGGCACCGGGCGGAAGCCGCACGGCGAAGCGGCCCTCGAGCTGACGCGGCTCGGGATTCGTGAACACCAGGTGCATCTGTGTAAACGCGAGCGGGCCCTCGACGACCGCGTCGGCGTCGATGGACGCGAGCCGCAGACCCGTGCCGTCGCTCGCCGTGAGCGACATCGGCGGCGCGCTGCACTCGTTCGCGCGCACCCACGCGAGCGCGAGATCCTGCGGGGCTGGAGCCACGCGCTCGACGGCCGGCGGCGGCGGAGCCGAGACCGCGGCGACCTGCTCGTCCGGCTCGGGCGGCTCCTCCACCGCTTCGTCGTGGCTGGTGCACGCCGGCAGGAAGAGCGGGCCGAGAGCGAGCGAGAACGCGAGACGCCGCATGACCGGTGGACGAACGCACGAGGGCGTTCGCCGGCCTGCGGCGTCGCGGGACCCGGACTACATGAAGCCGTCGAGGCCGCCGGAGCCGGGGTCGTTGTCGCCGAACGACTGCTGCTCCGCCATGCCCATGTAGTGGCACAGCGACACCAACATGCGGTTGTGCGCCGTGTCCCCGTAGTCGAGGTAGCGCCCCATCTCGACCAGCCCGTTGGCGCCGCCGGCGAGCACGAACGGCACCGGGTGGTTGCCGTGCGAGTTGCCGCGGCTGAGCTCGTTGCCCCACACGACCATCGTGTGATCGAGCAGCGTGCCGTCGCCTTCGGGGATCGCCGCGAGCTGATCGAGCAGATACTTCACCTGCTCGGCGTACCAGACGTTCACCGCGGTGATCTGATCGAGCATCGTCGGATCGTCGTCGCCGAGGTGCGACAGATCGTGGTGGCCGGTGGTCTGGCCGAGCCACGAGAACCGCACGCCGCTCACCGACGCCGACCATTGCAAGCTGGCGACGCGGGTGAGATCGCAGGCGAGCGACATGACGAGCTGGTCGATCTGGCGCGACGACGTCTCCGGGAAGTTGTCGTTCTGGTATGGATCGAAGCCGAGGTCGAGCGTGGGTTGCTCGCACGCCGGCACCGCGGCCTCGTTGCGCATCTCGATGGCGCGCATCGCCTCGAGGTGCGCCTCGATCTTGAGCTTGTCGTTGCCGCCGTACTTGCTCGTCAGCGTGGTGAGATCGCCCTTCACGAGGTCGATCACGCTGCGGCGCTCGGCCTTGAGCTTCTCCATGCCGGCTGGATCGACGTCGAGGTCGGCGAACAGGCGATCGAACATCGCCTGCGGGTTGTCCTCGGGCGCCACCGGCTGATCCGGACCCGCGTAGCACATGCGCGTCCAGTTGTTCGCGCCGCCCGTCATCACGCCGAACTCGAGGCTCTTGTACGGCGTCTCGGTGCCCACCGCGTTCGCGATGTGTTGATCGACAGAGATGCCGCCGGAGTAGCCGGCCGTCCCGCCGTCGCCGCCCTGGAACGGACCCGGCAACAGCGTGTTGCCGGTCCACATGCACGCCATGCCCATCTGGTGGCCGTCACCGAGGCCCTGACGGATGACGCGCATGCCGTCGAGGATGACGAGCCTGTCGCGATAGGGCTCGAGCGGCGAGAGGATCTCGCTGAGCGTGAAATCGGTCTGTCCACCGCTCGGCACCCACCGCTCGTGCAGCGTCCCGTTGGCGGAGAACAGGAACACGATGCGCGTGGGGTACGGCTGCGCGCCGCCGCCCTTCGCCTCGGGCTCGAGCAGCGGCACGAACGGCGCGAGCATCGCGCCCGCCGCGGTCGTGCCGAGGAATGCACGGCGCCCGAAGTTCGGGTTCTTCGGCTTGCGCGGAGCCGTGGCCGGGAATCGCTTGCGGGTGCTCATCGGACATCCCCCTCTCCCGGCACGGCGGCGTCGCCGACGGGTGCTGCGCGTCGCATGCGGAACGAGTCGGACAACACGAGCTGGCGGATGAGCGCCTGCACGTCCTGTCCGCTCGCGGCGAACGCCTCGTCGAGGGCGTCCGTGGTGCAGACGTCCTCCTCGGTCTCCGCGCGCCCGAAGGCGAAGCGGAACCACTGGCGCGAGACACACTGCGCGACGATCGGACTGCTCGCGAGTCGTTGCGCGAGCTCGGGCGTGCCGTCGAAGTCGCCGTCGACGTCGGTGCCGATGATCCAGCCCGTCGCATCGACCGGGTTGACGCCGTCCATCTCACGCCACGCGCCCGTGGCGTCGTAGTGCTCGAAGCCGAAGCCGAGCCCGTCGATGAGCTCGTGGCAGCCCGCGCACGACGGATCCGCGCGGTGCTGCTCGAAGCGCTCGCGCGTCGTTGCGTTCGGATCGGGTGACGGCGGTACGTTGTCGACCTCGGGAGGTGGTGGCGCGAGGATCTGGCAGAGCAGGTTCTCGCGCACCATCTTGCCGCGATGCACGGGCGACGTCTGGTTCGCGTGCGCGTGGCGGGTCATCACGGACGCCTGCGTGAGCAGGCCCGCGCGCTGGCCGGCCGGCAGCACGACCGGATCGCCGGGCTGGTGATCGGGGGCCAGCGTCGCGCCGTAGAGCGCGAGCAGGGCAGGATCCTCGGTGAAGGTGTAGTCGGCCGTGAGCAGCTCGGCGAGCGTGCCTTCACCGTCGAGCACGACCGCGTTCGCGAACGCGGCCGTCTCGTCGCGCATCGCGAGCGCGAGCGCAGGCGTGAAGTCCGGATAGAAGTCGGGGCTCTTCTCCACGCCCTCCACCTCGTCGACGCCGAGCCACTGCAGATGGAAGTTCGCGACCGCCTCGCGTGCGCGCGGATCGGCGAGCAGGCGATCGACCTGCGCGCCCATGCCTTCTTCCGTGGACAGCTCACCGGCCTCGGCGGCGGCGAACAGCGCGTCGTCGGGCATCGTGTTCCACAGGAAGTAGCTGAGCCGCGACGCGAGCTCGTACTCGGTGAGGTTGACGATCGAGCCGTCGCTGCCGTCACCGGTGCCGAACTCCACGTGGTAGAGGAAGTGGGGCGACTGCAGCACGCCCTGCACGACGAGGCGGATGCCGTTGGCGAAGTCCTCTTCGGTCTCGCCCTCGGTGTAGACCTCGAGCAGGCTCGTCGCTTCGGCGTCGGTGAGCGGGCGGCGGTAGGCTCGGGGTGCGAAGTCGGCGATGAACGCCTCGGCACACGTCGCGTCGCCGGCGGCGGGATCGCAGGGCACGAGCCCGGCGAGATCGCTCACCGCCTCGACGGCGAGCTCCTCCGCGGCGTCCATGTACTGCTCGGCTTGCAAGTCGCCGATGGGGGCAGCGACGTTGCTCTTGAACGGGCCGACGCGCTCGTCGGCACTGAAGTCGACGGCGTGGTCACCTTCGATGCCGAGCAGATCGCGGACGGTGTTGTTGTACTGCTGCGCGGTGAGTCGCCGCAGATCGGTGAGACCGACCTCCGCCTCGCCGCACGAGCCGACCGGTCCGTCGTCGCCACCGTCGTCGTCGACGCCGTCGTCGACACCGTCGTCGACGCCTTCGCCGGCGTCCTCACCGGCGTCTTGGCCCGCGGACGCTCCACCACCACCGTTCACACCGGTGTAGCAGGCGGCGAGCAAGAGAGCGTTCGGGAGCAGCAGTGCTGCGCCCTGGCTGCGAAACCACCCCGACGTTCGCATGCGTCCACGCTAGGCGATCGAAGCACGCGACACAACGCGTGTTCGCAGGATTCGAGCGCGTGCGCACCGCGTGAGATCGACTGCTCGTGATGCACGCGATGCGGGGGCTCGTGGCCGCATGAGTATGTGTGGGGAGTGGGCACGACTACGGCGACGTCATGTCGACCCGTTCGGGTTGCCGCATGCGTGGTGGCGCTCACCCGATCGATCTCGCGCGGCTCGACCGCGCCCATGGCCCGGAGCGGGGCAGGGGCGACGAGGACTCAGTCGCCCGCGAGCTCGGTGCCCAGGGCCGCGCGAATGCGCTCGGCCAGGGATCGGCCGATCCCCTTGACCTTGCACAGCTCGTCGAGCTCGGCGTTGCGGATCGCGGAGATCGATCCGAAGTGGCGCACGAGCGCCTTCTTGAGCGCGGGCCCGATGCCCTCGATGTCGTCGAGCGCGCTGTGCAGGGATCGCTTGCCGCGACGCTTGCGGTGCAGCGTGATCGCGAAGCGATGCGCCTCGTCGCGCACGCGCTCCATCAGGTAGCGCTCCGAGCTCCCCTGGCGCAGCACGATCGCTTCCTTGACCCCCGGCACGAACACGCGCTCCGGTCTCACCTCGAACGCGTCGGGATCGAGAGCCGCTTCCGCGTCCGCGCGCGCTTGCTCGACGACGTAGTCGAGGTAGCCCGCGCCGGGCAGCGCCGCCTCGGCGGCCGTGCTCGGCAGCGCCTGCTCGATCTCCGGCGCGGGCTCGCCGACGGGCTCCGGCTCCGGCTCGCTCGCGACGTTGCGTGCTTTCAGCTTCGCCACGGCGGCGCGTCCGCGACCGATCGCGTTCTTGCGCTCCTTCGCGAGCGCGACGACGTCGACGCCCTCGGCCCCGGTGGGGATCCCGAGGTCGCCCATCGCCGCGAGCACGCGCGCGAGCTGACCCTTGCCACCGTCGATGACGACGAGATCGGGCAGCGACCACGGATCGTCGTCGTCACGCTCGGTCACCTCTCCGTCGGGATCGTTGCCCAGCGCGCGGCGGAACCGGCGGCCGAGCACCTCGTACATGCTCGCGAAGTCGTCGTTCTGCAGCCAGCCCTGCGTCAGCGAGGTGTCGTCGCCATTCGCCTTCACGCCACGCACGCGGAACGATCGATAGCGGCTCTTCTCGGGCAGGCCGTCGACGAACACCACCATCGACGCGACCGTGTCCTGGCCCTGGATGTGGCTGATGTCGTAGCACTCGACGATGTGCGGCACCTTCGACAGTCCGAGCCGCTCCTGCAGGCGCGAGAGCGCGAGGTCGGTGTCCTCGCGACGATCACGACGCGTCGCGAAGCTGGTGGCCGCGTTCTTCGACGCGAGCAGCACGAGCTTCTTCCGATCGCCGCGCTCCGGCACCGCCACGAGCACCCGCTTGCCCTTGCGCTCGCGCAGCCACTCGCAGAGGAAGCTCTCCTCCTCTTCGATCAGCGTGTGGGGCAAGAGCACCTCGTCGGGCACGAACGCGGCCTTGTCGAAGTACGCGGTCAGGAAGCTCGCGAGCACCTCGGGGTCGGGCATCTCCATGCCCTTCTGCGACCAGCTCTGGCTGTGCAGCAGCTTGCCCTGCCGGACCTGCAGCACGACGAACTCCACCTGGCCGCCCTCGCGGTACATGCCGATCGCGTCCTGATCGAGCTGCGTCGTGCCGATGATCTGCTGGCTCTGCAGCGCCTTCTCCATCGCGCCGAGCTGGTCGCGCACGCGCGCGGCCGTCTCGAACTCGAGGCTCTCCGCCGCGTGGGCCATGCGCTCCTGCATGCCGTCGATCAGCTCCTTGTGCCGCCCCTGGAGGAACAGGCGCACGTCGGCCACCTGATCGCGGTACGCGGCCTGATCCACCTCGTACACGCACGGCGCGGGGCAGCGACCGATCTGGTACTGCAGACAGGGCCGCGCGCGGTGCCCGAGCATGTAGTCGGTGCACGTGCGCAGCTGGAAGTGGCGGTTCACGACGCGCAGGGTCGAGCGCGCCGCGCGAGCCGAGTGGTACGGGCCGAAGTACCACGCGCCGTCGTGGCCCACCTGGCGCACGAGCTCGAGCCGCGGCCACGACGACTTCGGATCCAGGCGCAGCACGAGGTAGTTCGAGTCGTCGCGGAGCTTCACGTTGAAGCGCGGCCGGTATTCCTTGATGAGGTTGTTCTCGAGCAGCAGCGCTTCCTTGTCGTTGCCGACGACGACGGTCTCGATGTCGCCGATCAGCTTCGCGAGGAACGGTACGAACACGCGCGTGTCGTGGCCGCTGAAGTACTGACGCACGCGGTTGCGCAGCGATCGCGCCTTGCCGACGTATACGACCTCGCCCTTGCGATCGCGCATCACGTACACGCCGGGCTGGGGCGGCAGTCGCTCGAGCACCGCCTCGAGCGACTCGTCGTCGACGATGCGCGCGACCCAACCCTCGGGCGCGGTCGGCTTCGGCGCGGGCCGACGCGTCGACTTCGTCGCGCGCTCGGGCGCCGCCGGCTGCGTCGCGCCCGGGTCCACGTACGGCGGTCGTCGTCGCGCCACGGCCGGAGGATACCGACTACGGCAAGAGCCGGCGCACGTCGCCGATCGTGACGAAGAGGATCAGCCCGAGCAGCGCCACCATGCCGTAGCCGTGCACCATCTCCTCGATCCGCGGGCTCGCGCGGCGCCGCGAGATGCCCTCGTAGAAGAGGAACGCGAGCCGTCCGCCGTCGAGCGCGGGCAGGGGGAGCAGGTTGAAGAGCCCGAGCAGCGTGCTGATGATGGCCGCCATCTCGATGAACTTCGGCAGCCCGCGATCGGCCGCCTCCTTGATGTGCCGCACGATCTCGACCGGGCCGGACACCGTGCCCTCGGTCTTCGCCGTGATGAGCTCCCACAGCCCGACGAGCTGCGCCTTCGACACGAGGAAGGGCCCGAGCACGGCCGCGCGCGCAGCCTCGCCCACGGGCACCGACTGGCGCGGAGCGAGCACCTCCATGCGGATGCCGAGCACGCCTTCGTCCTTGTCGGGCAGCGTCGCCGGCAGCTCGAGCCGCTGGCCGTCGCGCTCGACCGCGATGACGGTGTCCGTGCCGCGATGCGCCTGCGAGGCGAGCACGACGCCCTCGCTGCCGCGCGCGGGGTCGATCGCGGTGTCGCCGATCGCGAGCAGTCGATCGCCCTCCTGCACGCCGGCCGTCGCGGCGGCGGACTCCTTCGTGACGTCGAGGACCTCGATCGCGTAGGCCTGCTCCGCGGGGCCGGGCATGCCGGCGAGCGCGAACAGACCGAAGAACAACGCGATCGCACCGATGTAGTTCGCGATCGGTCCGCCCGCGATCACGATCATCCGCGAGAGGAGCGGCTTGTCGCGGAAGTTCTGCGAGCTCGCGCGATCCTCGGGCGTGCTCGTGCCGTCGTCGGCTTCCATGCCGCGGATGAGCACGTACGCGCCGAACGGGATCGCGCTGATGACGAACTCGGTGTCGCGCCACGTGCCGAGCTTCACGATCGGTGGGCCGATGCCGAACACGCTGAAGCGATCGACCTTCATGCCGGTCCAGACCGCGGCGATGTAGTGCCCGAACTCGTGGATGATGATCACCACGCACAGGGCCACGATCGCGGCCAGGATCGTCACCAGCGTCACGGGGCGAGGATAGCAGTGGAGCCCGAGATCGCACGCGTTTTGCGGCGCGAGGGCTGTTTGGGGACGTGTGCTCAGCCGGTGCGCCAACGCGGCGAGATGCGGGGCCGGTCGAGCCGGGCGAGGCCGACACGGCCAGCCTGACTGCGCAGGAACACGATCGCGCGGCCCAGTCGACCGTTCTCGTCGGGCGGGCTGAAGGCCGCGGACTGTCCGTGCTGGCGGAGGTACCGCGTGACGACGCGCTGCGCGGAGGCGAGGCCGCCGGACAGCTCCCGCAGCACGGCGACGCCGACGCTGCGATGCACGACGAGGATCTCGCCGGGCACGATCGCCGCGCGTCGCCCGCCCAGCACCTGCACGACGGCCCACGCCGCGAGCTCGGGATCCACCGGTCGATCGATCGCGAGCCACACGTCGCCGCGCGCGACTCGACTCGCGCTGCGGATCGCCGTGCCTCGATCGAGATCCTGCAGCGTGCGCAGGTATGGCACCTGACCGTGCAGCACCGAGAGCACGCTCGCGGTGTTGTCGCCCGAGCGCTCGTCGAGCGCGAGCAGCTCGAATGCGAGCGGGCGCTCGCGGCCTTGCTCGCGCGCGAGCACGCAGTCGCGCGTCGCGACGGCCGAGCGCACGAGCGGCGCGACCATGCGCTCGGCGTCGTATACCGGCAGCATCACCGAGATGTCGACGTGGATCGTGGGGCCCCCTGCCGCGCGGATCTTGGATAGGCGGGCTGGCGCGGCCGGTCAAGCAAGGCGCCGCGGGTCGACCGCGACGGCGCTTCGCCACCTGCGCCGGGGGTCCCGGACCGGGGGTGGGCCGCGGAGCGGATCTCTTTAAGGGGGTCCTGCTCGATCGCGTGCAACGAGCGCCCGCGACGGTCGAGATCAACAGGGAGTCGCGCTACCTTCCCCTCCCGCCCCCGGCGATCCGCCGCGGCCCGGGCCCAACCTCGGTCGCGACGAAGGACGAATCTCCCATGGCCAGCGTCAACAAAGTCATCCTCATCGGCAACCTCGGTCGCGATCCCGAGATGCGCTACACGCAAGGCGGCACGGCCGTCGCCACCCTCAACATCGCGACCACGCGCGTCTACACGAACAAGTCCAACGATCGGGTCGAAGAGACCGAGTGGCACCGTGTCGTCGTGTGGAGCAAGCAGGCCGAGTCCTGCAACCAGTACCTCTCGAAGGGCCGCCAGGTCTACATCGAGGGGCGATTGCAGACGCGCAGCTACGAGGACAAGGAAGGCGTGAAGAAGTACTCCACCGAGATCATCGCGGACCAGGTGCTGTTCCTCGGTGGTCACTTTAGACTTCTCCTTGGACTTAGATGGAGCG
>CAYXVR010000051.1:0-70089 GCA_964468635.1 uncultured Nannocystaceae bacterium | reverse complement strand
ATGGCGCTAAGTGTTTCTCGCTCGCCTCACCGCGCATCAAACATGGCTCGGCACAGTCGCGTGCGCCTCCCTGGGGCTGCTGCCTTCATGCAATACGCAGGATTCAGCGAGTGACGAAGGAGGCGGCGCTTCAGGCGCGTGGTATGGCGAGACGCCGGAGGATTGTGCAGAGCCTTCCGTCGATGGTGTCGTGCTCGCTTGCGGTGGGATGGCGAGGGACTTCGCCATCGACGACACAAGCGTTCTCTGGATCGCGGGGAGCGTCGCTGTGTGTGATCCAGAGTGTCCTTCACCCGCCGTGTACTCGGTCGATCGTGACGGCGGTTCGAGGACTACACTGCAGCAACTCGAGGATCATCCGGCAGAGGTAGCTTTGGCATCTCGCCTCTACGTAAGCGCCGGCCAAGCAATCTACGCGATGGACCCTGAAGTCGCCGGAGCCGAGCGAGCGATGATCGAAGGCCAGTCCGCCAAGTACCTGACGGCAGGCGATGGTTTCGTCGCATGGGTGGGCTATCTCGACGGCGTCCTATGGGCATTTTCAGAGGCCGACGCAACAACTGGGACGATTGCCGATCCGGACGACCCCATTACGGCAATCGATGCGGCGGCCGGCGAAGTCGCTTGGGTGACCGAATCAGGACGGCTGTCAGTCGACAGTGTCGCGCTGGCTGGAGAGGCGGAACCGGAGGTCTACGAGCTCGGCCGTGCGGGCAGGCACATTGCATTCGATGCGCAGACCGTGTTCGTCGGGGATGAGGAAGGGTTGATGTCG
This sequence comes from uncultured Nannocystaceae bacterium, assembly GCA_964468635.1. Taxonomy (GTDB): domain Bacteria; phylum Myxococcota_A; class Polyangia; order Nannocystales; family Nannocystaceae; genus Xiheibacterium. The sequence continues at coordinate 69,314 of CAYXVR010000051.1, read as the reverse complement.
GTGTCGCGCGACACTGGAGAGATCGTCGTCATTTCTACGGAGCGCATCGGTGCCGTCGCCATCAACACTGGCACCGCGTTCTTCTTGATCGAGGATCGTGCGACGATATTCAGTCTCGATCGGGCAGAGAACGGTAGCTCAGCCACCCCGATGTTTGACGAGGTCGAAGACAACGCGATCTACGCTCTCGCCGTGGACGAGAGCGACATCTTCTGGCTGGACGGACGCGTCGTCAAAAGGTCGCTCCAGACCGAGTGACTACTCGCCTGCGACGCGCGTGCCACAGCCGGTGAGACCGCTGCCGTCGCTCACGTCGTCGTACGCGTTGGTGCCGTCCGTGAAGAACGGATCGTTGCTCACCATCGGGGGCGCGTAGGCGTCGGCCGAGATCGCGGCGACGTCGGTGGCGGAGAACGCGTTCCAGTCCGTGCACCACACGGCGTCGGCTTCTTCGAGCGACAGCGAGAAGCCGCTCGGTTCATCGAGCGACCACAATGCGGTGCGATCCGCTTCCGTCATGCCGAGCTGGGTCGCCACCTGGGCCGCGAAGCCCGACTCCTCGCCGCGGCGCGTGACGTACACGACCTCTTCGCAGCCCATGTTCTTCAGCACGAGCACCGGGTGCAGGTCGGACCAGCCGCCGGCGGATACGAGCTCCGCGTCGATCTCGAGCGCGCGCGCGAGGCCCGGCTCGGCGGGCGAGAGCGCGAGCACCTCGGCCCAGGTGGCCTCGCCGAGCGACAGGAACTTCGCCGTCTTCGCGTCGTCGTAGCCCAGCGTGTTCGACTGCACGCGCTCGAGATCCGCGTACGCGCCCCAGTAGCCGAACTTCACGTCGGCGAAGTCCACCGCCATCGTGTGCTCTTGCGCCGCGAAGTAGTCGGCCTTCGCCTGGCGGAACTGCGCCGCCGCGTCGCCCACGAGCACCGACGTCGAGATCAACGCGGGCATCGTGGCGCCCACGCTCTCGTCGATGCGATGGGCGAAGGCGTTCGGATCCTCCAGCGCGAGCTCGCGCCACGCGATCAGCACCGACGCGAACAGATCGCCGCAGCGCGCCTCGCCGGCCGGCAGCGTCTCGATGACCTCCCACGACTGGCCCCGGCCCTGCTCGGCACACGCGTTCAAGAAGCCCTCCATCGCGACCTCGTCGAGCGGGCCGTAGCCCGCATAGAAGTCCGCGATGCGGCCGAGCATCTGCGCGAGCACGGGGAAGTCGAGCGCGCCGGGGCGCACGAACACGTCGGTGGAGTCGACCTCGAATGCGCCGAAGCTCGCGAGCGCGGCCGCGATGTCGCGCACGTGGAACGCCGGATCGGGCGACGTCATCACCAGCTCGACCATCTCGTCGTTGATCAGCGCCTTCAGCTCCGGCGACGTGAGGATGTCGAGCAGCGCATCCTGGGCGGCCGCGACGTCCGTCTCGGCCAACGCCTCGATGTTCCGCTCCTGCACCTGCTGGGCGATCGGAATGAGGAGCTGCACCGCGCGCGCCTCGTCGGTGTCCGCCAACACACTCAGATAGCCCTGCAGCGACTTGTACAGGAGTGCGATCCGAGCCGCCCGCTCCGAGCGCGAGCACGGCTCGCCGCGGCACGACTGCGTGAGCGGATGCATGTGGATCGACTCGGTGAGGAACGTGGTGATGCTCCCCGAGCTGCCCCCGGCCGCGCCGTACAGCGGCCCGTAGTGTTCGACGATGCGCGCGAGCGAGGCGAAGTGCGCGGTGATGAGCTGACCGTTGCCGCGCACCGCCGCGCAGACGCGGCGATCGTCGTCGCCGTCGTCGTCGACGTCGTCACACTTCGCGCCTACGCAATTCTCTTCATCGTCGCCGGACGAGCCGTCGTCCGAGCAGGCGAAGAGAAACGAAGCGGCGAGGAGCGATCGAACGGCAATGCGGGTCATGGTCCGAGCCAGGTAAGAAATATCGTACATCGACCCACCGTAAACGTGCTACGTCAGCCCCATGCGGCGTCCCGGGCTCGTTCTGGCGATGATGACCGTCCTCGCGTGCGGGGGCAACTCGACCGGGGACGACCCCGCCGGTCCGGGCGGTGGCGGCGGCAAGGCCGACGGCTTCGCGGACGCGCGCACGTTCGACGTGCTGCGCACCGAGCCGCACTGCGACGTGTGCACGAGCGCCGACAAGACGCAGCTGCAGTCCACCTCGAAGCTGTCGTCGCGCATCGTCGACCTGATCGACGGCGCACAAGAGCGCATCGACGTCGCCCAGTTCACGTTCAGCGATCGCAACATCGAGTCCGCGCTGCTCCGCGCACACGAGCGCGACGTCGCCATCCGCATTGCGATGGACGCGGGCCAGGACAAGCCCGACACGGTCGCCACACGCCTGCGCAGCGCGGGCCTCGACGTGAAGTTCGTCGCCGGCAAGCCCGCGGGCTCGATCGTCGGCCTGCAGCACGCGAAGTTCATGCTCGTCGACGGTGCCGCGCTCGCGATGGGCTCGAACAACTGGTCGTCCACCGGCGTGTCGATCAATGACGAGAACACGATCGTCGTGGGCTCCACCGCCGACGACCCGCTGCTCGCCGCGTTCGCGTGCGACTTCGAGGCGATCTTCGCCGCGGATCACGGAGCCGCCGCCGCCTGCTCCACCGACGAGGTGAAGTTCACGCCTTCGAGCGCGCCCGCTCGCCTGATCCGCGACGAGCTGCGCGCGGCCACCACGAGCATCGACGTGCTCATGCACCACCTCGTGTTCGACGACCTCGTCACCGAGCTCGCGAAGGCGGCCGAGCGCGGCGTGCGGGTGCGCGTGGTCGTCAACGCGGCCGACCGCGACGAGATCAAGGGCACGCGCTGGGACCGGTTCTTCGCCGGCGGCGGCGAGCTGCGCTTCAAGCAGACCAACGGCGAGCTGTTCCAGATCATGCACGACAAGCTCGTGGTCGTGGACGAGCGCGTGCTCGTCGTGGGCTCGGGCAACTGGTCGGGCTCGGCGTTCTTCAACAACTTCGAGTTCTACGTCCGGCTCGATCGCACCGACGCAGTGTCGCCGTTCGTCGAGACGTTCGCGCGCCTGTGGCAGTGGTCGCTCACCGCCGCGTCGCTGGACGCGGGACTCACCGCCGCGCAGCAGGACGCCGCGGGCACCACGGTGTTCTTCGGCAACCTGCACGCCCACTTCCAGGCGAGCGACGGCACCCGCAAGCTCGACGACGGCAAGCTGCAGCGCGAGGTGGACGGCGTGATGGTCGACGTGTCGTCCGAAGTGGAAGGCCCCGACGTCGCGCGCCACGCCTACGAGTACGCCCGCGACCGCGGCGAGCTCGACTTCCTCGCGCTCACGCCCCACGTCGTCGACGACCGCGCCGACGATCCCGCCGACGTCGCGAACATGACGGCCGCCGGCTTCGAGCAGCTGCGCTCCACCGCGCGCCGCGTCACCGAGGACTCCGCGGGTGGTTTCGTCGCGCTCGCCGGCGGCGAGTGGAGCACGAGCAGCACGGGCAACCACATCGGCGTGCTCGGCACGAGCGAGCTGCCCAAGGTCACGCGCGGCCGCTTCGATCTCCTCTACGACGGATTCCTGCCCGAGCGCACGGCGCTCGGCGACCGCCCGCTCCTGCTCTTCGCCCACCCGCGCACGTTCCGGCGCCAGGACGAGTCGCTCGAGGGCGAGTGGGATCAGGTGTTCGGCCACAGCCTGCTCGACATCGCGAAGGCGGGCGAGCGCAACGTGAAGTTCAACGACTACGGCCTCGACGACTACCCGCCGCTGTCGGACGTGCGCGCGCGCTGGATCGACGGGTCCGTGCAGCCCGACGAAGCGACGGTCGCCGAGACGCTCGCGAACGTGCGCACGGCCGCCGAGCCGTACGCGAAGCTCGTCGAGGTCACGGTGAACCGCGGCAACGAGCTCGCCTCCGAGGTGCCGACGAACCCGAGCCTGACGCCGCTCGAGGACGGCACGATCGAGCGCTTCGTGAAGATCGACGACTGGTTCTACTACCTCGGCCACGGCTTCCGCCTCGCTCCGATCGCATCGCACGACAACCACTTCGCGAACTTCGGCACCGGGCACACGTCGCGCACCGCCGTCGTCGCACCGCGGCTCGACGAAGCGTCGTTGATGGCCGCGCTGCACGGTCGAGCGGTGTATGCGTCGGAGGACGAGGACCTCGCCCTGCGCGTGTACGCCGACGCCCGCATCCGCGCCGGCCAGGCGATGGCGACGACCGCGGGCTCGCTCGGCCTCGACGTGCACCTGTCCGACCCCGACTTCGCGGGCCCGTTCACCGTCACCGTGCTCGTCGGTACGGTGGGCTCGCCGACACCCGCGACCGCGGCGGAGCTCGAGCTCGACGCGGATGTTTGGCATCGGATCGACGTGGAGCTGCCCGCCGCGGGCGATCACTGGGTGGTCGTGCAAGTGCACGAGCGCGAGCCGGACCGCATGGCCTGGAGCGCCCCCGTGTTCGTGCGCCGCCATTGATCCGGGACCGTTCGTCCCAGCCCTGTAAGTCGCCGCCTCGCGCAGGCGTTTCGGCGTGGATGGACACGCGTGCGGGTCGTCGCGCGTGCAGGTCGGGAACATGCGAGCGACATCCACGTGCATCGTCGTGTCAGCCCTCCTTCTCTCCGCGGGTGCGGTGCTCGCCGCGCCGCCGCTGCGGTTTCGCGAGGAACCGCCGCCCGTCATGGGCACGTTTCAGCTCGGCGATCCGAACGCGCTGCCGCTGCGCTCGGAGGAGCTGAAGCTCGCGATCGACGGCCAGCACGCGCGCGCCGTCGTCGATCGCGTGTTCACGAACGAGATGGGCGGCCGCGTGGAGGGCACGTTCGAGTTCGCGGTGGGCGACCGCGCGAAGGTGACGGGCTTCTCCTACTGGAACGGCAAGGAGCGCATCGTCGGCGAGGTGCTCGCGCGCGGCGACGCGGTGGAGATCTACGAGTCCACCGTGAACCGCAATCGCGACCCCGGCCTGTTGCAGGAGATCCGGCCCGGCGTGTTCTCCTTCCAGGTGTTCCCCATCGACAAGCGCGAGCGCAAGCGCGTGCAGATCCAGTACGACCAGTGGCTCGAGCAGCACGACGGCGCGATGGTGTTCCGCACGCCGGTGCGCGGGCACGACACGGAGATCGCGATCGACCTGACCGATGCACGTGGCATCGTCGACCTGCGCTCGCCGACGCACGACCTGCGCATCGAGGGCAAGGGCGAGCGCCTGCAGGCGACCGCGACCGCGCGCGGCAAGGCGAAGGAGCTCGTGCTGCGGTGGAAGCTCGCGAGCCAACCGATGACGCTGCACGGATGGGTCCACAAACCCAAGGGTGAGGACGCCTACGTCGTGATGACGGTGGCGGCTCCGCGGCGCGATCCGGCCAAGCGCGTGGCAAAGGACGTGACGCTCGTGCTCGACGAGTCGGGCAGCATGAACGGCGCTGCGATGGAGCACGGCAAGCTCGCAGCCGCCGAGATCGTGCGGCGCCTCGGCGCCAAGGATCGCGTGAACGTGATTCTCTTCGACGATCGCACCGAGCCGCTCTTCGACGCGCCTCGTCGACTCGACGACGCGAACCGCAAGGACGCGCTCGCATTCCTCGACGGTGCGGGGCACGGCGGCGGCACGGACATCGCGAGCGCGCTGGAGGTCGCCCTCGAGCGCCAGAACGACGACGACCGCCCGAAGTCCATCCTCTTGATCACCGACGGCAACTCCGATCGCGAGGCCGCTGCCGCGATCGTCGCGAACGACAAGCGCGACGTGCGGCTCTTCACCGTCGGCATCGGCCCCGACACGGACAAGGCCGGGCTCACCACGCTCGCCCAGGGCAAGCGCGGCAAGTTCACGCACATCGACGACGCCGATACGATCCCCGGCGCGCTCGCGCGGATCTACGACCGCATGGAGGCGCCCGCGTTCGTCGATCTCGAGCTCGAGACCCACGGCGCAGCGCTCACGCGCATGTATCCCGAGACGCTGCCCGATCTCTCGCTCGGCGAGGAGCTCGTCATCACGGCGCGCGTGCGCGGCAACGGACCGATCGAGGTGTCGCTGAAGGGCCGCACCGCGCAGGGCGTGCGGACGATCGTGCAGAAGCTCGACGTGGGGAAGACGCCGAAGCGCGAGTGGGTCGGCGCGATGTGGGCGCGCTCGCGCATCGACGACCTGCTCGTGCGGCTCGCGCTCGAGGACACCGACTCGGCCGAGCGCATCGACGAGATCGTACGGCTCGGCATGGCGTACGACATCGTCACGCCGTACACGGCGTTCCTCGCGATCCCCGAGGCGGAGCTCAACGAGCGGACGCGTGAGATGCTCGAGCGTGCACGCACGGGCGAGTCGCACTCCGAGAGTGTGAAGCGCGTGATCACCTCGTCGTCGCGCGACTCCGTGGGCGTCGAGTTCGACGAGGAACCGATGGCGGGCGCCATCCGACTCTCGGCGCGGAAGTCGATGAGGGACACCTCGGCCATCGAGCGCGAGTCGGGTCCGCGGGCCGGCTGTGCGCGGTGCGACGCGGCCGGTGGTGCCCCGTCGACGCTCGCGTTCCTGCTCGGCGTCGGTCTGGCGATACGTCGCCGACGACGCGCATGAGGGCTTCCCAAGCGCGAGGGATTCGCGTGCAATGCGGGGCCCGCGATGGCCGCCTTCCCGCCCCGATTGCACGTGCTCCTCGCGAGCCGGTCCGACGTCGCGGTCGTGCTGCGCCGCGGCCCGTCGAAGAGCGTGTGCTCGATCCTCTGGCACCGACGCGACGACAGCTTCGAGCTCGGCCAGTGGATGCGCGGACGGATCTACGAGCGCCGCGCCGACCTCTCGCCCGACGGTCGTCACCTGATCTACTTCGCGATGAACGGGCACTGGACCTCGCCCACCGGCGGCTCGTGGACGGCGATCTCGCGCGCGCCTTGGTTGCACGCGCTCGTGCTGCTCGGCAAGGGCGACTGTTGGCACGGCGGCGGGCTGTTCACCGACAACCGCACGTACTGGCTCAACGACGGCTACGGGCATCGCTCGATGCGCGAGAGCACGGCCGTCGCACGCGACGCGACGTACCGGCCGTATGCGTACTTCGGCGGCGAATGCCCCGGCGTCTACTACCCGCGGCTCGTCCGCGACGGCTGGACGCTCGTCGACGAGATCCGCGGCAGTCGTAGCGACGCGTGCACGGTGTTCGAGAAGCAGCAAGGCAGCTGGACGCTGCGCAAGCTCGCGCACGAGCAGGTCGGCGCGCCGCCGGGCAAGGGCTGCTACTGGGACGAGCACGAGCTCGAGAGCGCGAACAAGCGCCACCGCCTCGTGTTCCCCGATTGGGAGTGGGCCGACTTCGATCGCGGCACGCTCGTGTGGGCCGAGCGCGGTCGACTCTCGCGCGCGTTCCTCGGCACGAAGGGGCTCGTCGAGCCCCACGTGCTGCACGACTTCACCGACATGAAGTTCGAGGCGATCGCAGCGCCGTACGCATGACGTCCCATGGGACGTCACGCGCGGGACGAGGCGTCGTTCGTCGCTCCACGCACGGGTTCTCGTCGCTTCGAGCTGGCATCGCGCTTGCTCGGGCGAGCCGCTATGAAACTCGCGAGCTCGTGTCTGTTCCTCGGCGTTCCCACCCTCGCGCTCGCGTCGCTCGCCCACGCCGGCGTCGTTGACTTCGCGACGGGTGGCGAGCACAACTGCATCATCAACGACTGCAGTACGGCGTGGTGCTGGGGCGGTTACAACCAGTACTTCGGCGAGGCCGACGACTACGGCCCGCCGGCGACCGGGCCGCAGAAGGCGTTCGAAGTCGCGGTGGGCATGGATCACTCGTGCGTGCTGTGGCGCGACTCGCTCAGCACGCCGGGGTACGTGCAGTGCTGGGGCCGCGACGACTGGGGGCAGACGTCGGTGCCCGAGGGCACGTATCGCCGCATCGACGGCGGGTGGATGCACACGTGTGCGATCGACTTCGCGAACTATCGCGCCGAGTGCTGGGGCAGCGACAAGTTCGGTGAGTCGAGTGACGAGCCCATCGGTGTGGAGTTCGCACAGATCAGCGCCGGCACCCAGCTCTCGTGCGGCATCACGCGCCGCGTGCAGGGGAGCTCGACGATCGTCGGCGAGGAGCTGTTCTGCTGGGGCGATGCCGCCGCGGGCGTCGACTACATCCACGCGTCCGAGCTGCCGAACGCAGCGAACGGCGAGCGCTTCTCCAAGGTCGTCGCCGGCGGCGTGCACGTGTGCGCCTTGTCGAGCCTCGGGCGCGTGTACTGCTGGGGCGAGAACCTCGCGGAACAGGTGACGCCGCTGTTCGAGCACGACCCGAAGCTTCCGTACGCGATCGAGCACGTGCTCGAGGGCGGCGAGTCGATCTTCCAGCACGTCGGGCGCGACTACATCGACGTGAGCGTGTCCGATTGGTCCACGTGCGGCGTCTACGACGAGTGGGGCACGGGTGATCGTCGCATCGGCTGCTGGGGCTATCCGTTCTCGTTCGACATGGCGATCTGGCCCGGCGACGCCGATCATCTCCCGCTGCCGGCGGGCTTCGAGCCCGAGCGCGTGGAGCTGTCGCTCCACCAGGCCTGCGCGGAGGACGACGACACCCAGACGCTGGAGTGTTGGTCGATCGACTTCGAGAACGAGATGGGGAAGATCGATCAGTCGGAAATCGCGATGTGCCTGTGAGGAAGCGCGACTTCCGATCGCCGCGTCGCGCCGCTAGACTGCAGACGTGGCGAACACAGGATGGTCGAAGTCGCTCGTGTGCTTGGTCGTCGGCGGATGTTTCGATCCGACCGAGCCTCCGCCCGAGAACGAGACGGAGGGCGACACGACGAGCGCGTCGGCCGATGATGACGACGACGACGGTCCGACCGTCAGCGCGACGATGTCGGCGAGCGCGACGGATCCGACGGTGGGGCCCGACGACTCCTCCGGCGATCCGACCGGTGATCCGTCCGGCGATCCCACCGGACCCACGACGACCGCCGAGGACTCGTCGGCCACCGATCCCGACAGCGAGACGTCAGCCACCGATACGGGTGACCCCGGCTGTCCGTCGCCGAACACATGCGTCGACGCGGCACCGGACGGATGGTCCGGCCCCGTCGTCGTCTTCCGCGGCGACATCGATGCGCGCCCACCCGCGTGCGCCGTGCCCTATCCTCTGCCCGACCTCGAGGCGTTCGGCGATCTCAGCGTGCCCGCGGGCGACTGCGACTGCGACTGCACACCGCCGGGCGACGCGTACTGCGACGGCGGCAACGTCATCTACAACCAGGCCGACGCGGCCTGCAACACGCCGACGAACACGTTCTTCGTCGAGGACGGCTGCGCCGAGTTCGGCGGCGAGTTCTTCAGCATCCGCTACTTCGAGTTCGATGCGAGCACCGTGCAGATCTTCGGGAGCGATTGCACTCCGTCCCCGCAGGAGAACATCCCGCCCGCGGAGCACGGATCCATCGTCGTGGTGTGCGGCGGCGCGAGCGAGGAAGGCACGTGCGACGGCGACCAGATCTGCGTGCCTGCAGCCGACTCGCCGTTCCAGGATCGACTGTGCGTCTGGCAGGACGGTGACGTCGACTGTCCGGCGGGCACCGGCTACACGGAGAAGGAGGTCTACTACGACTCCTTCGACGACGACCGCGATTGCTCGACGTGCACATGCGGCCCGCTCGGCGGCACGTGCGACGATCCGGCGGTGATCATGCGCGCCAACGCGGGCTGCGGCGGGGCGGCGGGCAACATCATCGGCGATGCGATGTGCGCCCAGGCCGGCATCGGGGCCGACTCCGCCGAGCTCACCGCGTCTCCGGATCCCTCGTGCGCCCCGAACGGCGGCGAGCTCGAAGGCGACGTCACCGAGCTCGGCCCCCACACGATCTGCTGCACGCCATGACCGCGCGTCAGCCAAGCATCGCGCTCGCGCTCGCGCTCGCCGCTTGCGGCGACGACGGAGCGACGCCGGACGACGGCGGCTCGACCGGCACCGGGTCCAGCACGTCGGACACGAGCACCCTCGACGATTCGACCGACGCGAGTGCAGATGCGACCTCGAGCGCCGGATCGACGTCGAGCGCCGATGCGACGTCGAGCGACGGATCATCCACCGGCGGATCGTCGAGCGGCGATACATCGAGCGCGGGATCGTCGAGCAGCTCCACCGGCGAGCCGGGCGTGTGCGGCGACGGGGTCGTCGGCGCCGGCGAGGAGTGCGACGAGGACGACGACGTCGACGACGATGGTTGCGACGTCGACTGCATGCTCAGCCGCGTCGTGCTGATCGCCGGGGACTTCTCCGAGCACACGTGCGTGCTCACGCGGACCGGTGCCGTGCGGTGCTGGGGACGCGGTGCGTCCGGACGGCTCGGGTACGGCGCCACCGTGAACGTCGGCGACGACGAAGCACCCTCGGAGTTCGGCAACGTCGACATCGGCGGAACGGCGATCGATCTCGTCACCGGTGCCGAGCACACGTGCGCGGTGCTCGACGACGGCGCCGTGCGCTGCTGGGGGCAGAACGCGAACGGCCAGCTCGGCCAGGGCAACGTGCTCGACGTCGGCGACAACCTCGGCGAAACGCCCTCCGCGGTCCCACCGATCGAGCTCGGTGGCGCGGCCGTACAGGTCGTCGCCGGAGCCGCGCACACGTGCGCGTTGCTCGACGACGGTGCCGTGCAGTGCTGGGGACTCGCGACCGACGGGCAGCTCGGCTACGGCAACGAGATCCGCATCGGCGACGACGAGACGCCCGCGAGCGCGGGTATCGTCGACGTCGGTGGCGACGGCACCGTCGTCCAGATCGCCGCGGGTGCGTCACACACGTGCGCGCTGCTCGACACGGGTGCCGTGCGTTGCTGGGGCGACAACGACGTCGGTCAGCTCGGGCTCGGCCACACCGTGACGATCGGCGACGACGAGCCGCCGCCGTTCGAGCTCGACGTCGTCGTGCTCGACGTCGACGAGGACGACACCGTCGTCGCGATCGCGGCGGCCTACGGCAACACGTGCGTGCTGCTCGACAGCGGCAACGCGCGCTGCTGGGGCTTCTCCGGCAACGGCGAGTGCGGCTACGGCAGCACCGAGCCGGTCGGCGACGACGAGACGCCGGCGTCGATGGGCAACCTCGCGCTCGGCGGCACCGTGGTCGAGATCAACGCGGCCCCGTGCGCACTGCTCGACACCGGCGACGTGCGCTGCTGGGGTCTCGGCGACACGGGCGCGCTCGGGCTCGGCGGCACCGACGAGATCGGCGACGACGAGCTACCCGACGCGGCCGGTCCGATCGCGCTCGGCGGCGCCGCCGTCCACCAGCATTCGGACGGCATCCACGCGTGCGCCGTGCTCGAGGACGGTTGGGTGCACTGCTGGGGCCTCAACAATTACGGACAGCTCGGCCTCGGGAACACCGAATCGATCGGTGACGATCCCGGCGAGACACCGGACGGCTTCGGGCCGGTCCAGGTGTTCTGAACGCGCCCCGTGTCCGACGTGTCAGCACCGTGAGGCCCGCGTCGTCGTGCAGACTCGGCGAGCGGGAACACAGACGTCGCGAGCACCGCGGCCCCATGCTGGGGACGAGATGCTCGATCGCCGCGAGGACGAGAATTCGGGGCTGCTGTTCTCCCCGCAGCCGAAGCCGGAGCCCGAGATGCTGGGGGCCCGCAACGTCGACTCCGTGTTGTTCGACGTGGGGCAGTTGCAACAGGCCGCGCGCGACAACGCGGCCGCGCGCGCGGGCGACGAACAGAACTCGGGGCTCGTCGACGTCAACTCGCTGATCGATCCCGACGCCGTGGCCGACGACGGCGTCGTCGAGAAGACCGCGGCGCTCGTCGAGGAGATCAAGGCCCGACCCGAGGCGCCGGAGCCCGTGGCCGACAACTCGCGCGGCCTGATGATCGCGACGATCGTCCTCGCGACGCTCCTGTTGCTCGGCCTCGTGTTCGTGGCGACGCGCTGACCACGTGCGCAGCCCTTCTGCGCCGATTTCTTGCGTCGGCGGGAGGCCGTGCGGCCCAATCCGGCCGTGGCTCGGCGAGGTCTGCTCGCGGTGGTGACGGGCGCGCTCCTGCTCGGAGTGTGCAGCTCGAGCGTGGCGCTCGGTTGGGTGCTCGGCGAGCCCCAACCCGCCCATGTCGTGCGCCGCTTCGTCGCGAAGCAACGACTGCCGGCCGCAGCGCGCTCGCACGAGCCCACGCTCGTCGCCGCGACGCCACGGCTGCGCGAGCCGGAGCCGCCGCCGCCGCTCGAGCCCGGGCTCGTCGCGTACAACGGCCCGCGCACGACGAAGCGCGTCGCGATCACGTTCGACGACGGCCCGAGCCCGACGCTGACGCCCCGCGTGCTCGAGGTGCTGCGCCTGCACGACGTGCACGCGACGTTCTTCCTGCTCGGCTCGCAGGTGGAGAAGTACCCCGACGTCGTGAAGGAGATCGCCGAGGCGGGCCACGATCTCGCGAACCACTCGCACTCGCATCGATCGTTCCGCTCGCTCTTCCCCTCCGAGATCACGCAGGAGCTCGCGCGCACCGACGCGGCCATCGCCGCCGCGACCGACCGACATCCGCGGTTCGTGCGGCCGCCCTACGGACGCTTCCCGGAGTCGGCGGTCGCGCTCGTGCGCGATCGCGGCGGCGACGTGGTGCTCTGGTCGGTCGACGCCGCCGACTGGGCCGATGCACCGCCGGAAGCGATCGCCGACGCCGTCGTCGACGCCGCGACGCCGGGCGCGATCATCCTCTTGCACGATCCGGAGCCCGCGACCGTTCGCGCGTTGCCGGAGATCCTCGCCGGCCTGCGCCGCCGCGGCCTCGAGCCGGTGTCGGTCGCCGAGCTGCTCGGTCGTCCGGCGTACCTCGCGGCCGACGAACTCGCGCGCAGCTCCGCCGCGTCCGGGTGATACTCGGCGCGCATGCGCTGGACCTGCGCCCTCCACTCCATCGCCGTATGCGGTTGGCTCGCGGCGTGTCAGAAGCCGGCGACGACCGAGCCCACGAACGCGGTCGAGCCGCAACCGATCGCGACGCCGAAGCCCGAGCCGCCGCGCAAACCGACCGAAGCGTTCGCGGATCTCGAGACGCGTCTGCTCGGCGCGCAGAGCATTCAGATCCGCTTCGACATCACCGCCGAAGGCTCGAACACGGCCACCTTGCGCGGCATGCTCGTGTTGTCGGCGGACGGCAAGGCCCGCGTCGAGGCGCGCGGCAGCTTCGCCGGCGAGCCGGGCGAGCTCGTCTTCACGAGCGACGGTCGCACGATGAAGGGCGAGCGCGGCGGCAAGCGCTTCGAGCTGCCGGCCGGCAAGGCCCTGCAGGAGAGCGTGCTGCTCGGGCTCACCCGCATGGGCTTGTTGCACAACCTCGCGGTGCTGTGGGGTGGCCGACCTCCCGATCTCGCCGACGGCGGTGTCCGCGAGTGGGTCGTCGCGACCGACGTCACCGACGCCAGCACCGACGTTGCGAAAGCTCTCGGCTTCGGACTCACGGTGCAGGGCACACCCATGGGTGAGGCGACGCTCGTGCTCGATGCGGAGGGCTGGCCCACCGAGCGAACGCAGACCGTTCACTTCCCCGGCGGGGACATGAAGGTGGTCGAACGCTACGAAGCGTTCGAGGTGATCGCGGGGGCGGCCCCTGCTACAACCGCCCGACCGCCATGAAGATCCTCGAGCGCCGCATCTACCGTGGCCCGAACCTGTACGCCCACTTCCCGGTGGTCCGGCTGCGCGTCGATCTCGAAGCGCTCGAGGACTGGCCCACCGCGAAGCTGCCCGGCTTCGTCGATCGACTGCTCGCGACGCTGCCGTCGCTCGAGCAGCACACGTGCTCGTACGGCACCCACGGCGGCTTCGTCCGGCGCATGCGCGAGGAGGAGGGCACGTGGATGGGTCACGTGCTCGAGCACGTCGCGATCGAGATCCAGGTGCTCACGGGCGCGAAGGTGTCGTTCGGCAAGACCCGCAACGCCGGCACGCCGGGCCAGTACCACGTCGTCTACGAATTCGAAGAGGAGCGCGTCGGCGAGGCCGCCGGCGCGCTCGCGCTGCGGCTCGTGCACTCGCTCTTGCCGCCCGAGCTCGCGCCCGAGCCCGATCGCGGCGTCGAGTTCCAGCGCGAGCTCGACGAGCTCATCGAGTTCGCGCAGCGCCGTCAGTTCGGTCCGTCCACCGCGTCGCTGATCCGCGCCGCCGAGGAGCGCGACATCCCGTGGATCCGCCTGAACGATCACTCGCTCGTGCAGCTCGGCCACGGCCGCTTCCAGAAGCGCATCCAGGCCACAGTCACGTCCGAGACGCGCCACATCTCCGTCGAGATGGCATCCGACAAGGAGCTGACGAACCGCATCCTCGCGGATCTCGGCCTGCCGGTGCCGCGTCAGTACGTGGTCCGCACGGCGGAGCGCGCCGCGGAGATGGCCGAGCGGCTCGGCTACCCGGTCGTGGTGAAGCCGCTCGACGCGAACCACGGGCGCGGCGTGTCGATCGATCTCGCCGACGGCAACGCGGTGCGCATCGCGTTCGACAAGGCCGCCGAGCACTCGCGCTGGGTGATCGTCGAGACGTTCATCCGCGGCTTCGATCACCGCATGCTCGTCGTGAACGGCGAGCTCATCGCGGTCGCGAAGCGCGTGCCCGGCCACGTCGTGGGCGACGGCGAGCACACGATCGAAGAGCTCGTCGAGGTCGTGAACCAGGACCCGCGGCGCGGCATCGGCCACGAGAAGGTGCTGACGCGCATCGAGCTCGACTACCAAGCGCGCCGTTTGTTGGAACAGGCCGGGCTCGGGCCCACCAGCGTGCTGCCCGACGGCCAGGTGTTCTATCTGCGCTCCACCGGCAACCTCTCCACCGGGGGTACCGCGATCGATCTCACCGACGTCGTGCATCCCGACAACCGCGAGGTCGCGGTCCGAGCCGCGCGCGCGATCGGGCTCGACGTCGCGGGCATCGACTTCATCTCTCCCGACATCTCGCAGTCGCACGGCACCGTGGGCGGAGCGATCTGCGAGGTCAATGCAGCGCCGGGCTTCCGCATGCACGTGGCGCCCACCGAGGGCACGTCGCGCGACGTCGCGGGCCCGGTGATCGAGATGCTGTTCCCCGCGGGCACGCCGTCGCGGATCCCGATCGCCGCCGTCACCGGCACGAACGGCAAGACCACCGTCGCCCGCATGCTCGCCCACATCCAGAAGATGTCGGGCTTCACCGTGGGGCTGTGCACCACCGACGGCGTGTACATCGACGGCGAACGCACGGTGGTCGGCGACATGACGGGCCCGATGGCGGCGCAGATGGTCCTCCGCGATCCGCGGGTCGACTTCGCCGTGCTCGAGACGGCGCGCGGGGGCCTCTTGCGCGCCGGCATGGGCTATCGCTCGTGCAACGTCGGCTGCGTGCTGAACGTGACGGGCGATCACCTCGGCATGGGCGGCATCGACAGCCTCGACCAGCTCGCCGAGGTGAAGCGCATCGTCGTCGAGGTCGCACGCGACGTCGCGGTGCTCAACGCCGACGACGAGCGCTGCCTGCTCATGGGCGGGCACACCGAGGCCAAGCGCATCGCGTACGTCACGATGAACCCGCGCCACGATCTCGTGCGCCAGCACATCCGCGCGGGCGGTGCGGCGGCGGTGCTCGAGGAGGGCATCAACGGGCACATGATCGCGCTCTACGACAAGGGCGCGCACATCCCCTTGCTGTGGGCCCACCTCGTGCCGGCCACGCTCGAGGCGAAGGCGATGTTCAACGTGCAGAACGCGATGTTCGCCGCGCTCATGGCGTTCGTGATGGGCCAGAAGGTCGAGAACATCCGCCAGGGTCTGCGCACGTTCGACACCACGTACTTCCAGGCGCCCGGCCGCCTCAACGTGTTCGACAAGCTACCGTTCAAGTGCATCCTCGACTACGGCCACAATCCCGCGGCCGTGCGCGCGATGACGGACCTCGTCGGCCGGCTCGAGGTCAGCGGCCAGCGCGTCTGCGTGCTGTCGGCGCCCGGAGATCGCCGCGACGAGGACATCGTCGCGATCGCCACCGTCGCGGCGCCGGCGTTCGATCGTTTCGTGTTGCGCTGCGACGACGACGCGCGCGGACGTCCACGCGCCGAGATCCCCGCCCTGCTCGCTCGCGGCCTGCGCGAGGGCGGCGTGAAGGATGCCGACATCACGGTCATCGAAGACGAGGTGCAGGCCATCGACCACGCGCTCGCGTCGTGCCGCCCGGGCGATCTGCTCGTCATCTTCGGCGACAAGATCTCGCGCTCGTGGAAGCAGATCACGAAGTTCAAGGCGGACGGGCATCCCGCGCCCGCCACCGCCGTCGACGTCGTGGACACGCCCGTCGATACACCGCCCGTGCTCCCCCGCAAGCTCGACTGGGGCGGCACGCTCGTCGAGGACGAGCGGGGCGTGCGAGTCGTCCGCGAAGCAGAGGACTGAGTGAAGCTCCTCGACGCGCGGCGGCTCACCGGCCCCAACCTGCACACGCGCGGCCCGGCGGCGATCGTCGAGGTCGAGCTCGAGCCGCACGAAACGCCCGAGGCGGCGATCGATGCGTGGCGCACCGAGCTCGCGCGCGTGCTCGACGGCTGGCCCTACGAGATCGTCACACGGGTGTTCGCCGACCGTTGCGGGCTCGCGCTCGCCTTCACGGCGCGCTTCGACGTGCTCTACGCGATGGTCGAGATCGCCGAGTGGGTGGTCGCGAGCGTCACGTCGATCCTCGCGCGCCACGGCGCGTCGCCGCTCGAGCCCGCACGCACCGAGCTGCATGCCGCGCTCGAGCGAGAAGCACGTCCGGACCTCGTCGCGCTCGCGAGCGAGGCCGGCGTGCGCGGCGTGCCCGTGCTGTTCGACGACGAGGCGTTCACGCTCGGCCTCGGCGAGCGCTCGCGCACCTACGCGCTCGATGCAATCCCCGCCGAGCCTCCGTGGGCGGAGCTCGGCCGCATCCCCGTCGTCGCGATCACGGGCACCAACGGCAAGACCACGTGCGCGCGCCTGCTCGCGCGGATCCTCGCGCGCGCGGGCCTCGTCACCGGCAACACCTCGACCGACGGCATCGTCGTCGACGGCGTGCTCGTCGAGGCCGGCGACTGCACGGGGCCGGGGGCCGCACGCACGCTCCTGCGCCGCCGCGAGCTGCAAGCGGCCGTGCTCGAGGCCGCGCGCGGAGGGCTGTTGCGCCGCGGATTCGTGCTGCCATCGTGCGACGCCGCGCTCGTCACGAACGTGAGCGACGATCACCTCGGCGAGTTCGGCATCCAGACGGTCGACGAGCTGGCCGCCGCGAAGGCAGTGGTCGCCGACGTCGCGACCAGCCTCGTCGTGCTCGGCGCCGACAGTGCGCCGCTCGTGCGCATGCGCGATCGATTCGCGGCGCGAGTCGTGTGGTTCACGCTCGACGAGCACTCCGAGATCGTGCGCGCGCACGTGGCCGCCGGTGGCGAGGCCTGGTGGGCGAGTGCCGACGGCGAGCTCGTGCGCGCGTGCGGAGCGCAACGCGAGTCCTACGGGCGCGTCGACGACCTACCGCTCGCGCTCGGCGGCGCCGCGCGGCACAACGTCGCGAACGTGCTCGCCGTGTGCGCGCTCGCAGCGGGGCTCGCCATCGATCCAGCGATTGTGCGCGCCGTGATCACGGAGTTCGGCCGCGACGTCGCCGACAACCCCGGCCGGTTCGAGCGCTACGAGCGACGCGGCGTCGCGGTGCTCCTCGACTTCGCCCACAACGTCGACGCGCTCCGCCACCAGCGCGCCGTCATCACGGCGCTGCGGGCAGGTCGACCCACGGGCCATCGACTCATCGCGAGCTTCGGCATGGCCGGCGATCGCAGCGACGAGGTGCTCGCTGCCCTCGCGGGCGAGATCGCGGCGATGCGCCCCGATCGCGTCATCCTGCGCGACGAGGTGCACTACCTTCGCGGCCGCGCACCCGGCGAGGTGCCGGCGGTGCTGCGGCGTGCCTTCGCGAGCCATGGCATCCCCTCGGACGCGATCGACGAAGCGGTGGACGAGCGCGCCTCGATCGCACGCGCATTCGAATGGGCGCGTCCGGGCGACGTGCTCGTCGTGTTCACGCACACGGAGCGGGAGCCCGTGCTCCCGCCCGAGTGAACCGGACCGCGCGGTCGTACGTTCGCACGCGCGCATGCATCGGCTCCGGTCGTCCGTAGTGATCGTGGTCCTCGTCACCAGTTGCGCACGGCCGAGCGCGACTCCAGCTCCGCCGCTTCGCACGACCGAGACTGCGCCGCGCCCTGCCCCCGCCGCCGCGCGCACACCTTCGTCGACCGACGTGCCCGACGACGCGCAGATCGAGGCCGACCTCCGCATCGTCGTGGGCGGCACGTTCGCGCCCGACCACCTCGGGCCCGAGGCATACGACGCGATCGAGGCGCGCCTCGCCGCGCATCCGGCCGCGTACGCGGCGAAGGCGGGCGAGATCTTCGGCCACATGCCCGCGCCGCAGGAGCTGCCCGGCCTCCACACGACGGCGCTGCTGGTTCGCTTGCACGCGGGCGCACCCGAGGAGACCGGCGTGGCCGCGCACGCGATCCTGCTGTCGCTGCACGCCCTCCTGCCCACGCTCGATCGCGCCTCGAACGCGAGGAAACAGGCGCTCGATCAGATGCCGATGCTCGAAGCGCTGGCCGGCGGGATCGATCCACCGCTCGATTCGAGCGCACGCTCGATGGAGATCGATCGCCTGTGCGCCGTTCCGACGCCGGGCGGCCACGGCCTGTTGGTGCTCGCCGAATGCACGTGCGGCGAGCGGCCGGTGTGTCGCGCCGAGCTCGACCGCGATCGCGTGCGCGTGTCGGTGCGACGCGACGAGTCGCGTCCGCTGCACTGCACAGACTGCTACGCGTCGTGGTCGACGTGCTCGCTGCCGCTCGTGAAGGCCGGGCAGCGCCTGAAGGTGTCGGTGGACGGTCGCGAGCTCGGCGAGCTCACGGCGGGCAAGAGCGGGGCGCTCGCGCCGGGCGTGTGCCTGTCCCGCTCGCCGTGAGCGCTCGCGTCAGCGCTCGGCCACCATCACGCCGACGAGGCACATCTCGCCGTCGGTACCGAGGCTGGGCCCGATCGGCCCCGTCTCGCCCTGCGTGTTCCACTCGCACGTCACTCGCATCCGGTCGCTCATGCGCATCGCGATGGGCTCCTCGTAGAAGAACTGCTGCTGCCAGTCGAAGTCCCACCGGTCCACGTCCGCGCCGCAGTGCGTCTCGCCCTCGACGTCGAACTCGATGCTCATCCGGGTGCCGCGCGTGTGCATGTGCGGCAGCACCCCGATCACGTCGACCTCGTCGAACTCCGTCGTCATGTTGGGGATCTGGGCCAGCGACACGTCGTAGGAGAACGTCGCGGCGGGGTCGCCGGCCGGGAGCATCGCCGGCTCGCTCAAGAGCGTGAGCAGGAAGCCGTCCATCAGCGCGACGTGGGCGCGACGCTCCACCGAGTCTGCGAGCTCGAGCTTCAGCCCCGTCGCCGGCGCTGCCGATCCGGCCTCGACCGACGCGAGGTTGTAGTGCACCTGCACCACGAGCTGCTGGCCTTCCGCGAGCCGCACGCCCGCGCCGCCCGGGAAGTGCGTGGCGCCGGTGCCGGGTGCCCACGTGATCGGCACACCCTCCACCCACACGCCGTCGCCAGCCCCACCGAAGCACGACCAGCCGGCCTCGTCGGGCGATTGGGCATCGAGCGCCGCCATCGCGTCCGCATTCGTCGTGGCTCCGCCGCCGCGCAGAGGATCGACGTTGAACACGAGCACGTGATGGACGATGCGCTCGTCGCCGGGGACGATCTCGAAGCCCACGAGGTACTTGTCGCTCTCGAGCTCGGGATCCACGAGGAAGCAGCGATAGTCGTCGTCCGCGGCGCCCGGCACCGCACCCGCGGCGGGCACGTACAGATCCGGCGTCGCCATGCTGCGCACGCTCGGGCCCTCGAGCTTCGGGGTCTCCGGCGCAGGCGGAACGCCGAGCGTCGCGTCGCCCTCGGGCGTGTCGGCGGCGACCCACCGCGCGATCGTGTCGATCTCCTCGTCGGCCAGCCAGCGCGCGTCGACGAACGTCTGGCACGAGCCGTCGTTGTTCGCGGTGAAGGGCGGCATCGTGCGCTCCTGGATCGCGGTCACGATCGGCTCGGCCCACACGACGGCCTCGTCGTAGCTCGTGAGTGCGAACGGAGCGACGCCGCCCTCGCGATGACAGCCGTTGCAGTGGGTGGAGAGCAGCGGCGCGACGTCCTCGTAGAACGAGACCTCGGCGGCTGCGCCGTCGTCGGTGCTCTCGTCCGACGACCCGTCGTCGTCCGCGTCGGTCGCGGTGTCGTCGTCGTCGTCGGGCTCGCCGTTCGCGGAGATCTCGAGGCAGGCGAGGAGCGGGGTGAAGAGGAGCGGAAGCGGGGTAAAGAGGAGCGGAAGGGTGCGGTACACGGTCATGGCAGCGATTCCCGGGTGGTGGTGAGTCTGGAATGAATGTTCATTCACACAACGAGCGAGCGCGCGAATCGAACGGAGGGACGGCCCACGCGCGCGCCTCAGTGCGCGCGGATGAGATCCCAACAGGCCTGCTCGGCGAGCGCGAGCTCGTCGGGCGTCCACGCGACTCGACGGTCGCGCCAGAAGCGGACGAGCCCGACCACGGCGCCGTGCAACAGGCCGAGCAACACCGGCGCGGCGCCGGGACGGATCGCACCGATCGCCTGTCCGCGCGCGAGCACCATGCCGGCGAAGTCGTACGTGCGACGCTCGACCGCGCGGCTCGCCTCGTCGAGGTACGGCGCGTGATGGTGCAGCTCGAGGAACGCGTACGCGCGCGGATGCGCGGCGACGAACGCGGTGACGCCGACCCACGCCGCGTGGAACTGATCGCGCGGTGACGCTTCGAGCGGGAAGTCCTTCAGCACCTCGGTGCTGATGCGCTCTTTCCATCCGCGATAGAGCGCGTTCACGAGGGCTTCCTTGCTCTCGAAGTGGCGATAGATCGTGCCCGCCGCGATGCCGGCTCGCTCGGCGACGAGCGGCACCGCCGTGCCGTGGAAACCGCGCTCGACGAAGAGCTCGAGCGCGGCATCGAGGATGGCCTCGCGCGTGGTGTCCGGATCGGCCGCCTTGACGCGTGCGCGGGCGGCTGTCGATCGGCGAGCCATCGTGGGCGAGCGTCCGTCCATCGTCGCATGTCCGTCAAGCGACGGGGCTCTCCTGCAGCGGCGTGGGGCCGGGTGCATCGAGCGCATACACGCGGCGGAAGATCGCATCCGTCCAGCGCGTGGGCAGCAAGCCCAGCAGCCACAGCGCGGCCACGGTGCGGCGCGGCACGATGTAACGCGCGCGCGGTCGTCGAGCCTCGGCCGCCGCGACGATCGTGCGAGCCACGCGCTCCGGGGCCGCGGCGCGCACGTCGGAGCGCGCCATCAGATCCATGCCGCGCGCCATCGCGCGCGCGTACGGCCCGGTCACCGAGAGATAGGACCGTCCGTCGTGAGCGGCGCGCGTGGAGAACGAGGTGCGGATGACGCCCGGCTCGACGAGCACGACGTCGATGCCGAACGCGGCGAGCTCGTAGCGGAACGCGTCCGAGATCGCCTCGAGCGCGTGCTTCGTCGCGTTGTACCCGCCGAGCAGGGGCAGCGTCATGCGTCCGCCGACGCTGCTCACGTTGATCACCTTCCCTCGCCCGCGCTCGCGCATCTGCGGGACGAGCCGCTGCGTGAGCGTGACGAGACCGAAGACGTTGGTCTCGAATTGCCGGCGCAGATCGGCGGGCTCGATCTCGGACATCGGTGCGAGCACGCCCATGCCCGCGTTGTTCACGAGCACGTCGATCCCGGCGGGCGCTTCGGCGCGCACGCGCGCGAGTGCATCGTCGATCGAGGTCGGATCGGTCAGGTCGAGACGGATCGGCACGACGTCGAGCTCGTCGGCGAGCGCGTGCAGGGCGACTTGGTCGCGGCCTGCCGCGAGCACTCGATGGCCGCGCTGCACCAGCGCGCGGGCCGTGGAGCGACCGATGCCCGAGGTGGCTCCGGTGAGGAGGACGGTGAGCGTCATGTGCGAATGAATGTTCATTCCAGCTCCCATTCGCCAGTGCAGCGCGCAACTGGCTCCGTGATTCCAACACGTTGCGTGACTGCGATCCCGACGTCGCGCCGGAGATGCGCATGGCACGCGGCTCGCGGGTGGCCGAATGGGCTGCAACGGCTGACTGCACGTAACGTCAGTTCCACCGCCCCCCATGGCCTTGCTCCGCTGGTCCCCCCTCGCGGTCGCGGTCGCCCTCGCCGGCTGCTCCGACTCCTCCGATCCCTCGAGTGCCGACGCGTCGTCCGGAGCGGACGACGGCGACGACGACGACGGCACCGGCGGCAACGACGACGCGGCCGACGACGACGGCACCGGCGGCAACGACGACGCGACGCCGGGCGACGACGACGGCGGCGACGATGGGCCGAGCGGCGGCGTGTGGCGCCCGTTCGCGGCCGACAGCCCGTGGAACCAGAAGATCCCCGACGACGTCGCGATCCTCGCGGAGTCGGACGCGCTCATCGAAGACCTCGCGACGAGCTCGATGTGGCCCGGGTTCACGGTGAACATCGACTCGTGGGGCATCCCCGCGTTCGAGGCCGACGCCGACACGCCGCTGCGCATGGTGACGCTCACCGACGTCGTCGGCTACGGCATGGACGAGCCGATGCCGATCCCGCTGGACGCCGAGCCCGACGCGCAAGGCGATCACCACCTGTGCGTCGTCGATCGCGAGGCCAACCTGACGTGGGACCTGTGGAACGCCCGCCACGAGGGCAACACGTGGACCGCCGGCGTGGGCGCGCGCATCGAGCTCGACGGCAGCGGCGTGCGCCCGCCGAAGGACGGCAATCAGGCGTGGCAGTGGTCGCACGGCTCGCGCGCGTGCGGCTTCCCGCTCATCGCCGGGCTCATCCGCGTCGAGGAGATCCAGGCCGGGCGCATCGATCACGCGCTCGTGCTCGCCTACCCGCACATCCGCTCGCACTACTACACGCCGCCGGCCAGCACGGCGCAGGGCACCACGGCGGAGGCGCTGCCCGATCGCGGCATGCCGTGCGGCATGCGAGTGCAGCTCGATCCCTCCATCGACGTCGACGCGCTCGACCTGGCGCCCGCCGGCAAGATCATCGCGCGCGCGCTGCAGGAGTACGGCGCGTACATTGCCGACTACGGTGGTGCGATCTCGATCTACGCCGACGGCTCGCCCGAAGCGGTCGCGTTCTGGCAGGACGGCGTGCTCTCGGAGGGCTTCCTCATGCCCAACCTCGACCCCGCGTGGCTGCGGGTGCTCGAGCCGTATGGGCCGATCTACGAGGATCAGAACTGATCCGCGTCAGCGCGCGCACACGCCCTGGATCAGCGTCGTGAGCTCCGCGGACTTCCGCAGGGCGCCGAGCGACCAGAAGATGACGGTGTCGACGCCCTTGAGCTTCGCGCTCGCCAGCAACGCCGCGCGCACGGCCGACGTCGGCGTGTGGCCTGCGATGCCGGTCTGCCGATATGCCGCGAGCCCGATCACGATCGGGCGCGCGAAGCTGGTCGAGTACCGGCGATGGAACTTGCCGGGCGCGTCCTCGGGCAGGAGTCCGCTCGAGCTCGTCGCGTACGCCTGCGGCACGACGTAGTCGCAGATCTGCGCGAGCGGACCGAACTTCGCGACCGGCGTGTAGCCGATGCCGGTCGCGCCCATGGGACACGACAGTCCGTCGAACCGCTCCGCGATGCGAGCCGCCGCGGCCGAGCGCGCCGGCGCCCCGGTGGCTTGCGTCCACGGCTCCTCGGCGTCCCACTGCAACGACTCGGCGCCGATCTGCGCGCACAGGGGCACGAGCGTCGCAGCTGCGGCATCGATGTACTCGCTGTGCGGCATGATCCAGCTCGTGAGATGCACCGAGATGCCCCTCGCCTTCGCGAGCTTGCACAGCTTCTCGATCTTCGCCGTGTCGTAGGTCGTGAACTTGCGGGCCGCGCGGGCTTTCGAGTGATCGTTCACGAACACGTCGAGTCGACCGAGCCCCAGCGCGGCCGCGAAGTCCACGTCGCGCGCCGGCGAGGCCAGGCTCGTCGCGCCGCACCACGCCCCGATGTTGCGCAGCGTCGACAGCTCGTTCGCATGTTGCGACGCCTCCTCGTGGATCGCGGCGACGAGCCAGCCCGGCGCGCCCTTGCGCGTGCGCGCGTGGGCGAAGGCCTGCACCGCGGCGAGCGTCTGCGGCCCGAACGCGCCGTCGACCGAGACCGGGTGACCCACGCGTCCGAGATCCGTCTGGAGTTGTCGCACCGCGCTTCCTCGCGCACCGACCGATAGATCGTCCATGACTGCCTCCCCGCACTCCGTGCGGCGACCATTCACACTCGCGCCCCCGCAACCTACGGTGAGCGTTCGAGCGGAATCGATCCTGACACGCGACCGCGGGGGCGCGCGACCGGAATCGCCGGCCGACACGCGAATGATCTTTCGGTCACGCCACGCGTCAGTCGCCGTCGAGTACCGCGAGGGCGTGCCGGACCTCGGCCGCCTGCACGACCTCCGCATCGCGGACCGACAGTCCCAGCTCGACGGAGCGTCGCAGCAGCCGGCCGGCCTCGAGCAAGCGATGGAACGCGCGTCCGCGGGCGTCTTCCAGCGTTCTCAAGCGATCGAGCCGCGCGAGCGTGGCGCTCTGCACCTCGGCCGCCTCGCCGCGCGCCTCGCCCACGGCGAGCGCGCGCACGAGCGCCCCTTCGTCGAGCTCGGCCAGCTCTGCGTCGATCGCCACGAGCTTGCGCACCTCGGCCTCCACCAGCTCGACCAGCCGGGGGATGGGCGCGGTGACGAGATCGATCTCCGCGCGCTCGCGCGCGTGCGTGCCGCGATGATCCACGAGTCGCTGCACGAGCAGCGCCAGCTCGCTCACCTGCTCGCGCACGTCTGCGGCCGCGCCGTCGCGCAGCGCCGCGGCGAGTCGTGCGACCCAGGGATCGGACGCCGGCAGTGCAGCCGGAGCGGCGCGCAGCCGCAGGAGCGACCACGGTCGATTCGACTTGCGTTGGCGGAACACGGCCATCGTGATGATCGCGAACACCATGAACATCGCCGCGACGATCGCGAGCGACCACACCGGCGCACCCGCGAGCACGAGCCCGCCGCCGAGCACCGCGGAGCCGACCGCTCCGCCGGCGATGACGCGCGTGGGCCTGGCGGTTCTCGGCTCCCCCGCCTTGATCCGTGTCGGCACGATGCGCGCGTCGATGCGCGCCTCCTTCATGCGCGCGAGCAGTCGCTCGGCGGTGCCGCGCTCGAGCCACTCGAACAACACCACCGGCAGCCGCAGCAGTCGCTTCTGCTCCTGCTTCGAGTACATGCGCGCATCGCCGACGAGGAAGTTCAGCGCGGGCAGTGGGCCGTCCGACACGGAGCCGAGCAGCGCCCGCAAGCGATCGAAGAACGCAGCGTCCTCCACCACCTTGCGCAGCTCGAGCGCGACGGTGCCCTCGGAGCCGGCCGGCGCGTGCTCGAACTGCACGGCCGTCTTGCCGCACCCGAGGCACAGCCGCTGCCCGGGTCGCAGCGGCGCGCCGCAGCTCTGGCACGTCACGCGCTGCATCGTGCGCTCGCCCGGCGCTTCACCGCGCAGCGCGGCCGCGAACGCGAGCGCGCCCTCGGGCCGCGCCTCGGGATCGTCCTGCAGCGCGCGGTCGAGCAGCGCGTCGAGCACATCCGGGATCTCCGGCCGCAACCGGCTCGCGCGCGGCACCGCGGGACGCATGAACGCCGGCGCGTCGCCGAACGGTCGCACGCCGGTCACGGCCTCGAAGAGGATCGCGCCGAGCGTGAACACGTCGGTGCGCGGATCCAGGGCCGTGCGCCGCACCTGCTCCGGCGCCGCGTAGGGCGAGCCCTCCAGCACGAGGCTGTTGCGCGTGCGACTCGACAGCAGATCGACACGGGCGAGCCCGACGTCCGTCAACGTGATCGCACCGTCGGTCCCGATGACGCACACGCGCGGCGTCAGATCGCGCAAGACGAAGCCTGCGTGGTGCACGGCCGCGACGGCCTCGCTCACGCGGGCGACGAGCGCACACGCCTCGTCGATCGGTGCGGGCGCGCGGCGCTCGAGCCAGTGCTCGAGCGTCTCGCCCGGCGGATCGACGCGCAGCCGCCACGGCGGTGTGCCGTCGTCGGGCTCGGGACCCATCGCCACGACGCGGGCGAAGCTCGGCACGTCCAACGCGCGCAGCCGCTCGACGTCGCGGAGCCATCGTCGCCGCACCGAGCTCTCCCGCGCGAGCTCGGGCAGGAGGCGCGCGAGCACACCTGCAGCTCCGTCGCGCAGCTCGACGCGCCAGCGCTGCTCCGATCCCACGCGCGTGGGGCCGTCGACGACGCGCGCGACCTCGGGAACGTCGGGCAGGCTCATCGCGCCTGGACCTCCTCGAGCGCCTCGAGCTGCCGACGCACGGCCGCGAGCTCGTCGTCCACGGTGCGATCGTCGCGATCGCGGGCGTGGGCGATCCGCATCGTCAACGCGTCGAGCGCGGCCGTCAGCGCGAGCAGCCGCGCGGCCCACGTGTCGCGCTCGCGCAGACGCTCGCGCCCCGCGTCACCGGCCTCGTCGCGTGCGAGTCGCGAGAGATCGCGATCGAGCGCATCCAACCGCGCCGCGGTGACGAGCGCAGTGTCGACGGCGCGCGCGAGCTCCTCCGCGGTCTCGCGATCACCGGGGCCGAGCACGCGCGCGAGCGTCGACGCGCGCTCGACCACGGCGCGCAGCCCTTCGCGATGACGCTGACTCTCGATCGCCGGCAGTGCGGGCCCGATGCGGGCGAGCGCGGCCTCGACGGGGACCGGCAACGCGTCGGGGACGCCGCCTTTCCGGCTCGTGACGCGCCACGTCGACGCGATCGCCGTGCCCACCGAGATCCCGCCCAGCAGCACGAGCATCGACACGAGCACACCGATCGGCCCCGCAGATCCCCACAAACCCGCGCACGACGTGAACACGATGATCGCTGCCCGTCCCCACAAGCGCTTCGTCTTCGTGCGCATCGCCGCCGACGCGAGCGCGTGGCCGCGCACGAGCTCCACCTCGAGCCCGAGCTCGCGCACCGCGGTGCCGAGCGCATCGCCACTGCGCTCCGAGAGACCGGTCGCGAGCGTGAACGGCAAGCGTGGGATCCTGCGCTGCAGACCGCGCGGATCGAGGCGCAGCGAGGGATTGTCGACCAACCACCGACGCAAACGCTCGCGCAGCTCGCTGTCGAGCTTGTCGCCCGGCGCGCCCGGTCCGACGACGAGCAACGTGTAGCCGCCGGGCTCGATGCGCGCGAGCGGTGCACGACACGCGATGCACACGCCGGCCTCGACGACGACGCGCCGACCACAACGAGCACACCGATCGGTACCTCGGATGTCGCGACGCGCGAGCGCGACCGTCGGGCTCTCGAGCCGATCGAGCGCGTCGATCACGGCGGACGCGGCCGGTGGGCGATCGGCCGGCGACTTCGCGAGCAGGTCGCGGACGAGCGTGCGCAGGCCCTCGCCGTAGCGATCCGGCAGCGCCGGGATCTCCGCCTCGCGGTGCGCCTGGATCACCGACATCGGCGTCGCACCGCCGTACGGAGGCCGACCGGTCGCGGCCTCGTACGCGATGCACCCGAGCGCGTACAAGTCCGCGCGGGGATCCACTGCGAGCGGGTCGATCGACTCGGGTGCCATGTAATCGGGCGTACCGAGCACCGCGAATGCAGCCGGGTCGACGCCGGCGAGCGAGCTCGCGCGCGCCATGCCGAAGTCGGCGATCTTCGGCGTGTCGTCGGCCGCCATGAGCACGTTCGAGGGCTTGAGGTCGCGGTGCACCACGCCGGCCGCATGCGCGGCGCCGAGTCCGGCCGCGATCCCGCGCAAGAGCGCGCGCAATCGCGGCTCGGGCAGCGGCGCCTCGCGGGCGAGCAATCGCGCGACATCGGAGCCGACCACCCGCTCCATCACGAGCACGTCGACGCCGTCGATCGCGACGATGCCCTCCACCGCGACGAGGTTCGGGTGGCGGAGATCCGCGAGGATCGCGGCCTCCTGCGCGAATCGAGCCGCGGCCGCGGGGTCGTCGCGATGCGAGTCGTGCAGGATCTTGCCCGCGAGCACCCGGCCATCGGGCGCGTGGACCTCCACGACCCGCGCGACCGCGCCGTGCCCGATCGCCTCCCCGATGCGATATCCGGCGTTCAAGGCCGCGACGAACGTAGCAGACCCCCGTTGCGATGGAGGTGCGCGGGTGTGGCCATGCATGGCGGGGCACGGGGTGCGTCGGCCGGACCGGTCGACCGGAAATCGGAAGGGCAGATCATGTCGCTGGGAATTCCACGGACGCGGGTCGCAATCGCGCTCACGCTCGTTGCCTGCAACGGCGCGAAGCTCGACCAGGACGACGAGGCCTCGGGCGGGCCGACGAGCGGCGCGACGAGCGAGAGCGGCGGCGGCACGGCTGGTCAGGACGACGTCGACGGCGAGACGGGCGAGACATCGCCTGCGGGAACCTCGACGGGCCCCGACGAGATTCCCGAGCCGCCGGTGAAGTTCGACGTGCCGTATCCCGATGGCGCGCAATACGACTGCGGCGCGCCGCTACACATCGTGTGCGACGGCGAGAACGAAGACGATCCGTGGCGCACGATCGGGCTCAACTGCCCGACGGGTCCCGAGGTCGACGGCGTGTACAACGGCGATCCGCAGTCGCTGATGGTGCACGTGGGCGATCTCGGCACGCACGTCCCCGCGCCGTTTCCTCCGCGCGAGGGCGATGCGTTCCTGATCCTGTCGTCGGGCATCGCGAACGAGCTGACGATGCCGGGCTTCTTCGCCGCGGCCGACGTGGCGGGCTATCTCGACAACGGGGCCGACCTGCCGCCGCCCTTGACGACGACGGCGGTGTCGACCACCGAGGACTGCAACGACGACCCCGGTCTCGTGGGCACGGGCGATTGCTCGAACACGATCGAAGGCCAGTGGATGCAGGGCAGCGGCGCGTTCGACTACAACGAGCTGCGCTTCACGACGAACGTGCCGGTGGAGACGTTCGGGTTCAGCTACGACTTCGCGATGTTCTCGACGGAGTACCCGGATTTCTACCACACGGTCTTCAACGACATGTACGTCGCGTGGCTGGAGTCGGAGAACTGGACGGGCAACATCTCGTTCGACGAGATGGGCAATCCGATCTCGCTGAACGCGGGCTTCCTCGACTACAAGGACGCGCCCAACCCGATCGACTGCCCGGCGCCGTGCGCCGCACCGGAGCTCGCGGGCACCGCGATGATGGGCCACGCCGGCACGAAGTGGCTGACCACGACGGCCGGCGTCGTGCCGGGCGAGGAGATCGAGGTCGTGTTCGCGATCTTCGACCTGTCGGATCCCGTGCTCGACACCGTCGTGCTGCTCGACAACTTCCAGTGGGCCTGCGAAGGCGGCCCACCCACGACGATCCCGGGCTGAGTCCGACGCAGGGCGGAACCGACCCGCGGTTCAACGCGATCGCGACGAGATCGCCCCGATGCCCTCGCGGCCTCGATCGTCCGTCGCTCGGTACGGCCGTGTCGCTCGCGAGTGACCCACGTTCGATGCGCGCTCGCGGCATCGATCGCGTGCGAACGCGAGCACGTCTCGCGAGCGCGCCATTGCTTATGGCAGCTCTGTGCAGCGCTCGCGTGCAATCGTGTTGCATTTTGATCTCGTTCGCGACCTAGGTTCGCGGCGTTGTATGGGAATCGTCTCTCGGGCGTCTGCGTTCACGCCGTCCGCACCATCGTGCGCTGTACGATGGTCGAGACGTCGTTCGATCTCACCACCTAGATCGGGCGTCGATCCCCCAACACACGCAAGCAAGACACTTGGAGTCACGAATGAAGAAAGCACCCCTCTGGATCGCGCTGGCCTTCGCACTTCCCTTCGGCGCCTGCGTCGTCACCGATGGTGACGATGACGACGGTGCGGGCACCGGCGACGACACCGTTGGTGACGACGTCGCGGACGACGTCGCCGACGACGTCGCGGACGACGTGGCCGACGACGCGCCCGGCTCGAGCGAAGGCGCCGACGATGCGCCCGACACCGGCGCCGACGACGTGGCCGACACCGGCAGCGGCGAGATGGCCTGTGTTCACACGTGCGGTGCCGACGGCGACTGCACCGTGATGGGCATGGACATCGGTCTGGTCTGCCAGGACACGCACTGTGTGGATCCCGATCCGCCGCCGCCGTGTACCGACGACGCGTCGTGCATCCCCGTGGGCTCGGGCTGGGCGTTCACGCCGTGCACGATGGGCGGCGGTGAGTGTGCCGCTGCGATGCAGATCTGCGTCGACCTCGGTGACGGCACCGGTGGTTGCGCGACCGCTCCGAGCGAGTTCTTCATGTGCTCGTCGATCCCCGGCTTCGAGGATTCGGAGCAGACGAACCTCGACGACGGCATGCCGGTCACGGTGTGCGCGAACACCAGCTACAGCTGCGACACCGATCTCGGCTTCTGCTACGACCCGTGCGAGGACGACACGACGTGTCCCGCCGGCTACGTCTGCAACACCGGGAGCGGCCTGTGCGAGTGCGACGGTGACGACGACTGCACCGCGTTCGACGGCGGCACCTGCGAGGCCGGCGTGTGCAACTACCCGGGCTGCACCGACGACAGCGAGTGCATGAACACGTTCGACGGCGGCACTGTCTCCTGCCAGTGACGCGCTAACGCGCCTCTCGGCGCTCGGTCGTCCCACGGGGACGGTCGAGCGCCGTTTTCGTTCGTGCTTCGTGGTAGCTTGCGATCGTCGTGCGTCGGATCGCGACCTGCGCCGTGGCGCTCTACGCAGCTTGCCTGAGCCCGTCGCGGTATCCCTGCGACGAGGACTCGCAGTGCGAGCGCGACGGTGAGCGCGGCGAGTGCCGCGACCCGGGTTGGTGCGCGTACGCGGACAGCGAGTGCCCGTCGGGGCTGCGCTACTCGCCGATCGCCGACGACCTGCTCGCGAGCACGTGCGTGCCCGCGCAGCGCGATCCGACGACGGCGACGGGCGCCGACGCCACGACCAGCTCCGGCACCTCGAGCACGGGCACCGACGCGGGCTCGAGCTCGACCACCGGCCCGCTGCCGTGCGAGGACATCTGCGTGCCCGGCCCGCACACCGCGACGGCGATGTGCAACGAGCTCGACGAGTGCGTGATCGAGTGCGAGCCGCCGTGGCAGGACTGCGACGGCGTGGTCGCGAACGGATGCGAGGTGCCGGTCGGCGTCGCGCACCAGTGCGATGCCGAAGGGCTCGACCCGGTCGAGGGCTGCTGGACCGCGTACTGCGGCTCGAGCGAGGCCGAAGGCGTGACGAACTTCGGCACCTACTACTGCATGGACTGCATCACGTGCCAGCAGCCCACCTCGGGGAACTGCCGGTGGTGCGACCACGGCACCGGCCTGTTCTATCCGCCCGCCAGCTGCGAGTGCGGCCCCGATCTCGGGGCCGTCTGTGCGCCTTAAACCGGGTGGCGGTGCGCGGAACGTGGAGCATGGAACGCCATGCCGATCGCCTTCGCTCGTCTGCTCGCGCTGTTCGCCCCGCTCTTGATGCTCGCCTGCACGTCGGGACCGCCCGAGGTGCGCATCGCGACCGGTCAGCGGGGCGGCGTGTTCCTGCCGCTCGGCGAGACGCTGGCCCACGGGCTCGCGAGCGACATCGACACCGTGCGCTTCAGCGCGCTCGAGAGCCCCGGCGGCGTCGCGTCGATCGAGATGCTCGAGTCGGGTGAGGCCGAGCTCGCGCTCTTGTCCAATCACGTGCGCGGCGCGAGCTCGCTGCAGCTCGTCGCGCCGCTCTACGAGGAGACGCTGCACGTCGTCGTGCGCCGCGATGCAAAGCTCGAGTCCGTGCTCGCGATCGAGGGCCACTCGGTCTCGGTCGGGCCCGCCGGCAGCGGCACCGAGGCGATCGCCGACGCCGTGCTGCAGCACTTCGGGGTCGAGCGCACCACGTTCGACCGCCGCAACATGGCGCTGCTCGACGCCGTCGCGGCGCTCGAGCGCGGCGAGATCGACGTCGCGTTCATCGTCGGTGGCATGCGCATGCCCGCGGTCGATGGCCTGCTCCAGCGCGAGGACATGGTGCTGCTCTCCCTCGGCGAGCCGGGACGCCCCGGCTCCGCGCTCGAGGGCATCCGGCTCGACGCGCCGTTCTTCAGCGTCACCGCGATCCCCGAGCACGCCTACGGCATGCAGCCGGAGGAGCCGATCGGCACGATCAGCGTACACGCGCTGCTCGTCGCACGCGCCGATCTCGATGCGGATCTCGTCTTCGCGATCACCGAGTCGCTCTTCTCGCACAAGGTCGAGCTCGCGTCGCAGGAGCGGCTGCTCTCCCATCTCTCGGAGCGCTACGACGAGTCGCTGTCGCCCTACCCGCTCCACCCCGGTGCCGACCGCTACTTCCGCCGCGACGAGCCCACGGTCGTGCAGCGCTACAGCGATCAGATCGGCCTGGGCATCACCGTCGGCGCGCTCCTGTGGTCGGGCATCACCGCGTTCCGCAGCGCGCGTCGGCAGTCGCGGCGCAATCGCATCGAGACCCACTACGAGGCGGCCCGGCGGCTCTCGCGAGCGGCGGCCGATGCCCGCGACGCCGACGAGCTCGCCCAGGCGCGCCGTGGACTGGTGGAGGCCCGCGATCGCGCGTTGACGGAGCTCGAGGACGAGCGCCTCGACGCGAACGACGCCTTCCTCGTGCTGCAGCGCTTCATCGATACCGCGATCGCCGAGACGGACCGCCGTTCTGCTCGCGTCTGACCGCCGTGCCGGCCGCAGGGCTTACCATCGTCCCCACGTGCCCGACGACGAGATCGAGCGCCTGCGGACGCGAGTGGCCCGCCTCGAGGAGGAGCTCGCGGCGGAGCGTGCGATCCGCAGTGCGATCATCGATCACTCCCCCGACTTCATCATCCTGTGCGACCTGCAGGGACGGATCCGGTTCATCAACCGGCTCGCGCCCGACTTCCGCATGGAGGACGTGATCGGCACGCCCGCCACCGCGTTCGCCTCGCCGCGCAACAAGCACGACATCGAAGCCGCGATGGCGCACACGATCGCCACGAACGAGCTCTCGATCTTCGAGACGGTCGTCGAGACGGCACCGGGTCAGCCCACGCGCTTCCTCAATCGAGTCGCTCCCGTCACCCAAGGGGGCGCGGTGTCGGCCGTACTCTGGCTCGCGACCGACGTCGAGCGCCTCCGCCGCGCCGAAGAACTGGTGCGCGACCACGACGATCGCCTGCGCATCATCGTCGAGGCCGCCGAGATGGGGGTCTGGACGGTCGATCTCGCGAACGGCACGGTCACGACGGACCTGCGCACGAACGAAGTGTTCGGACAGCCGGGCGGCCTGCTGTCGATGGAGGCTGCGGTCGACATCGTCGCGCCCGAGGATCGCGAAACCGTGATCGCAGCGATCTCGAGTGCACAATCGACCGGAAGCTATGGACCGATCGAGCATCGCATCCTCCATCCGTCCGGCCGAGCGCTGTGGGTGCGCGCCGTGGGTCGGCTCCATCGCGGCGCCGATGGGAAGGACCGACTGATCGGCGGCGTGATCGACATCACCGATCAGAAGCGCATCGAGGCCGAGCTCGCGCAGGCGCAGCGCCTCGACAGCATCGGTCGACTCGCCGGCGGGGTCGCCCACGACTTCAACAACCTGCTCACGGCGATGTTCGGATCCATCGAGCTCGCGCTCTCGACCCTGCCGAGCGATGCCCCCGCGGCGCGGGATCTCGCCGACATCCGTTACTGTGCCGAGCGCGGAGCCACGCTCACCGCCCAGCTCCTCGCGTTCGCGCGCCGTCAGGTGCTCGAGCCGCGCGTGATGACGCTGTCGACCCTCGTGCTCGACGTCGAGACCATCCTGCGCCGCGTGCTCGGCGAGGACATCGAGCTGTCCGCGGTCTGCCAGGCCGAGGGCCGGGTCCGGGTCGACGCGCACCAGATCGAGCGCGTGCTCGTGAACCTCGCCGCGAATGCACGCGATGCCATGCCCGACGGCGGCCGTCTCACGCTCGAGACGCTCGACGTCGACCTCGACGAGCCATACGCCACCGCCCACGCCGAGGTGATCGCCGGTCGCTACGTCATGCTCGCCGTGTCCGACACGGGCACCGGCATCGCGCCGGAACAACTGCCCAGGATCTTCGAGCCGTTCTTCACGACCAAGGCGCCCCACGCCGGCACCGGGCTCGGGCTCGCGACGTGCTACGGGATCGTGCGCCAGGCCGGCGGCCACATCCACGCGTACAGCGAGCTCGGGCACGGCACCACGTTCCGGATCTATCTCCCGCGCGTCGACGCGCCGATCGACACCGAGACGGCCCCGCCCGTCGCGCGGCAGAGCAACGGTCACGAGACCGTGCTCGTCGTCGAGGACGACGAAGTCGTCCGTCGTGTCACCGTCCGCGGTCTGCGGCGGCTCGGATACGAGGTGCTCGAGGCGTCGAACGGCGTGGAGGCGCTGGAGACCGCGACGCGCCACGGGGCCGTCGACCTCGTGCTCACCGACGTCGTGATGCCGCAGATGAACGGCAAGGAACTCGCGGAACGGCTGCGCGCGCTGCAGCCGCGCATCGTGGTGCTCTTCGTGTCGGGCTACACCGCGAACGCGATCGTGCACCACGGCGTGCTCGATCCCGACATCGAGTTCCTGGCCAAGCCGTTCAACATCGCGACCCTCCACGCGCGCATCCGCAAGATCTTCGGCGAGCGCTGACGCGCGCTCGAGGGGAGGACGAGCTCGCCGGCGTGGTCAGCACCGTCGACCTGCTGCGCGGCTTCGTCCGCGTGTGCTCGTAGCCGTGCGCCGATTCCCTTAAACCGATGGGACGCGCCCGGAACGAGCCCGGTGTGCACAGAACCATCGCGACCTGCGGGCTCCTGGCGTTCCTCGTCGGCTGCGGGCACAAGCCCCTGCGCACCGAGATCCCCCACCCCGCCACGACCGGTCACATCGACGAGCACTTCATCGAGGTGAAGGACCCGATCAGCGAGCGCGGCTATCGCATCGGTGCGTTCGGCGTGAAGAAGCACGAGGGCCCGGAGGTCCGTCGCCGTTCGCTCTCCGATCGCGTCCGGCTCGTGCGACTCGACGCGAAAGAGATCTGTTTCGACTTCCAGGTCGTCGCGCGACGCGGCGACGCACCGGAGTTCGCGGCCCCGAAGGACGCTTCGATCGTCACGCCGAAGGGGCACCAGGATGCGCGCCCCACCGTCGCGCCCAAGCCCATGAAGGAGCTCACGCTGTCGGGCCGGACGGAGCGCATCGTGCAGGGTCCGATCGAGTACGCGGGCGACGACGGCCTGCGACGACTGCCCGACTCGAAGCCGGTGACCGTGCACGAGGGCGGCGCGAAGATCTGCTTCGCGAACGACGGCATCGTCACGCCGCAGACCGACGAGATCCGCCTTCGCACGTCCACCTCCGACTTCGCATGGGACCTGCGCGGCAGCGCGAGCGCGTGGTCGACCGACACGATCGTGTACGAGGCCGAGATCCCCCCGACCCACGCGGCCTACGAGTACTGATCCGCGCGAGCCGGCGACTCGCCCGCTCCGAGCTTGTGCGCGAAGTCGGCGGCGAAGCGCTCCAGCGCCGCCCAGTCCGTGTAGACGTGGTCGCGCGACGTGTCGAGCGAGCCGCCCGCTCGTTTCGCGATGCGCTTCATCACCCACTTCACGAGCCAGCCGTAGCGCGTGTACGCCAGCCGGCCCGCGACGCGGACGGTCTGCCGCGGATGCCAACCGCTCGCCTCCACGAAGTCGCCGAGCACGACGGAAAGGTCGTGTTCCGCCTGGGTGCGGAGCTCGGGATCGGCCGCCGTGTTCTCCACCGTGGCCTGCGTGAGGCTGATCGACACGAACACCGCCGGCATCGACTCGAGCCGCTCGCGATGCGTGCGAGCGAACGCGACGATCCGCTTCGAGTGGCGCCCGATGTGCAGTGGCGACACGAGGATCGCCGCACCGTACTCCTCGAGCAGCGGCGGTCCCGGAGCCGCGACGTCGCACACGTCGGGCGCGCAACCGTGCTCGGTCAGCTTCGCCGCGAGGAAATCGGCGATCCGCCGGGTGTGTCCGTGCTTGCTCGCGTACAGGACGAGGACGCGCATGACCCTACCGTGGCGCGCCGTACACCTGGGGCGATGCGAAAGCCTTGCGCACGCTGCGGAGGCTTCGCGGCCCGGCCGGCAGCCTCTGCGCTGGGCGATCGCGTCGCGGACATCACGATCGTCCGCATGACTCCCGACCTCGAAGACTGGCGCCGAGCTCTGCTCGAGCGGCGCGCGGCGCTGTTGCGCGAGCGCATGAGCGCCGCAAGCGACGACGGAGCCGTGCGGCCGGCCGAGAAGACGCTGGCCGAGGTCCTCGATGCGCTCGGCGCTCGGGAGCTCAACCACCTCCAGGAGATCGCGGACGCGATCCTCCGCCTCGATGCCGGGCGCTTCGGACGGTGCGTCGACTGTGACGAGCCGATCGCGATCGAGCGCCTGCGCGCATCGCCCGAGGCCGCCCGCTGCACGTCGTGCGCGAACCACCGCGCGCGCGCGCGACGACGCCGCAGCGCGCCGGGCTGAACGACTAATCCCCTTCGGGGCTCGGCGGCGACTCGCCCCGGTACTCCGCGAGGCGATACTGGATCTTGCGCGGCGAGATGCCGAGGATCTCCGCCGCCTTGCTCGTGCTGCCCCGCACGTGCTCGAGCGTCTTGAAGATCGCCCACTTCTCGAGCTCCGCGATCGTCGAGCCGGGCACGTGCGGCATCTCATCGGCGTCGTGCTCGTGCTGCATGACCTCGCGCGGCAGGTGACGCGGCTCGATGTCCTGCCCCGTGCACATCACGACCGCGCGCTCGATGCAGTTCTCCAGCTGGCGCACGTTGCCCGGCCAGTCGGCGTTGAGCAGCACGCGCAGCGCACGGTCGCTGAAGCCGCGAATCAGCTTGCGCGAGCGCGACGCGTGCCGGTCGAGGAAGAAACGAGCGAGCGCGGGGATGTCCTCGCGGCGCTGGGCGAGCGGCGGCGTGTGCAGCCCGATCACGTTCAGGCGGTAGTACAGGTCCTCGCGGAACCGCCCCTCCTTCACCTCGCGGTGGAGGTCCTTGTGGGTCGCCGCGACGACGCGCACGTCGACGCGCAGCGTCTCGTTGCCGCCGACGCGCTCGAACTGTCGCTCCTGCAGCACGCGCAGCAGCTTCACCTGCGTGCCGAGCGGGATGTCGCCGACCTCGTCGAGGAACAACGTGCCTCCGTCCGCGCGATGGAACCGCCCCTCGCGGAGGTTCGCCGCGCCGGTGAACGCGCCCTTCTCGTGGCCGAACAGCTCGCTCTCGAGCACGCCTTCGTTCAACGCGGCGCAGTGCACGGCGACGAACGGCGCCTTCTTGCGGCGGCTCCATGCATGCAGCGCGCGCGCGACCAACTCCTTGCCCGTGCCGCTCTCCCCGAGCACGAGCACCGATGCGTCCGCGTCCGCCACCTGGCGCACGAGCCCGAGCAGCTCCTTCGACGCCTTCGACTGGCCGATCCACTCCACGCCCGGCGCGATGGCCTCGCCGGTGAGCGCGGTCTTGAGCCGCGCGTTCTCGCGG
This sequence comes from uncultured Nannocystaceae bacterium, assembly GCA_964468635.1. Classification (GTDB taxonomy): domain Bacteria; phylum Myxococcota_A; class Polyangia; order Nannocystales; family Nannocystaceae; genus Xiheibacterium. The sequence continues at coordinate 31,697 of CAYXVR010000051.1, read as the reverse complement.
CGCAGCTCGTGGCTGGCGAGCACGCGCCGCACCACGAGCAGCAGCTCGTCGAAGTTGAGCGGCTTCGTGAGGTAGTCGTCGGCGCCCTGCTGCATCGCGGCGACCGCCTTCTCCACCGAGCCGTGCGCCGTCATGACCACGACGCCGATGCCTTCGACGCGCTCGCGGACCTTCCGCATCAGCTCGATGCCGTCGATGCCGGGCATCATCACGTCGGTGACGAGCAGGTCGGGCGTCCAATCGTCGATCTGCCCCAACGCCTTGAACCCGTCGGCGGCGGAGCGGACGGTGAACCCCTCGTCGCGCAGCAGATCCACGAGGGCGGAGCGGGCCGACGGCTCGTCGTCGACGACGAGGACGTTGCCCGCGGTGGGGATCGGGAGCTCGGTCATGTGGGCATTGTTGCACCGGTCGGGCCGCGCGGTCCCGAACCACCGCGCACCCTTTGCGGCGCGGTGACGGCCTGGGCCGCGAAAGCCGCGAGGCTCGCGCGCGCGCCAGCTCACAGGTCGCGCGGCAAGTCGCGGTTCTTCGCACGCCGCACGATCACGACCAGCAGCGTCGCGAGGGCGAGCCAGAGCAGCACGAGCGAGACGGCGGAACCGAGCCCAGTCATGTCCGCAGCTTGGTCCGGCCGTCGGCGGAGCGAACGCGCTGGTTTTGCGCACGCGACCGGCCGCCGGCCCGCAACGCTGGGAGCGTCGTGTCCCTTCCTTGGTCTGGTCCTCTCCTCGCGCTCGCGGAGGCGCGCGTTCCCAACGACGCTGCACTGCTGCTCGGACCGGCGATCGGGTGGTGGCTGCTCGCCGGCGCCGTCGTCGTCGCGACGATGTTCATCGTGCAGGCCGACCGCTGGCGGCGGTGGTGGCTGACGATGGAAGACCCGCGCTCGATGGCGCTCTTTCGCATCGTGTTCGCGTTCTTCACGATCTGCAACCTCAACGGCCTCTGGGAGTACTTCCACTTCCTGTTCACCGACGAGGGCATCATGCCGGCCGACGTCGCGCGGCAAGTGTTCGCGGCGAAGCAGTTCGAGGGCTTCGGCGACGGATTCGTCGAGGGCGAGCCGTGGGGGTTCTTCGATGCGAACGGCGTGCTGCAGTTCCTGTCCGGGCCGAAGTACTCGCTGCTCTACTTCTGGGACACGCCCACGGCGTTCTGGATCCACCTGTGGGCGTTCGAGATCGCCGCGTTCTGCCTGATGATCGGCTTTCGCACGCGCACCGCCGGCATCGCGACGTTCGTGCTGATGAACTCGATCTTCCACCGCAACCACCTGTTCTGGGAGGGCACCGAGCTCGTCTACCGCGTCTTCCTCGCGATCCTCGTGCTGTCGCGGTCGGGCCACGCGTACAGCGTCGACAACTGGCTGCGCCGCAGGAAGCTGCGGAAGCAGAACGTGCCGCACCCCGCCCACCTCAAGATCCCCTCGTGGCCGCGCCGGCTCGCGATGCTGCAGCTCGCGACGATCTACTGCTACACGGGCGTCGTGAAGAACGGCGCCGTGTGGGCCCATGGCGACGCGTTCTACTACGCGCTCAACATGGATCACTTCTATCGGTTCTATCCGCAGCCGATGTCGGCGCTGCTCGGCAGCAACGTCTTCCGTGTGATGACGTGGGTCACGCACTGGTGGGAAGCGTTCTTCCCGCTCGTGCTCGTCGGGCTGATCACGCGGTGGGCCGTGGCCGAGCGACTGCCCGCGCTCCGCGGATGGCGACTGTGGACGGTGCGCGCGTGCTGGACCGCGCTCGCCGGCGTCGTGCTCGCGGTGTGCGTCATCGCGTGGCCGGTGCACGTCGCACCCGGCTCGGTCGGCCAGTTCGTCGTCGCGTGGATCGGACTGGTCGCGATCATCGGTACGGTCTGGTGGCGCATGGGGGAGCGCGGTCGCGTGTGGTTCTGCACGTGGTTCCTCGGGCGTCGCGTGTGGCTGTTCCTGGCAGTCGTGTTCCAGAGCCACGTGTTCGTGATGATGAACATCGGGCACTTCCAGACCGGCATGACCGCCGCGCTGATCCCCTTCCTCGGGGGACGCGAGGTCGCGTCGATCCTGCGCGGCCTCGGACAGCGGCTCGCACGACTGGGCGTGCCGTGGATCCCCGCCGACATCGCACGCGGCGAGCCGCCGGTGCCCGCGGAGGATCCACCGCCCGCACATCGCGACGACGCCGTGCTCTCGCTGCCGGTGCTGGGCACCGCGCTCGGTCTGGGCGTGCTCGGCGTCCTGTTGCGCGTGGCCGAGCTGCCGGCGTGGTGGCTCGCATGGATCGCGGCGCTCGGGGTGGTGCTGGTCGCCGCCGTCCGCGGCTCCCTGAGGGTGCGTCGCGGCGCGGGCTCCATCGACGATGCCGCGCCGTCGTGGGCGTACGGGCCCGTCGGGCGCGCGCTCGTCGGAAGCCTCGTGGTCTGGCAGCTGGTCGCCGTCGCGACGTGGCTCGTGCCCGACAAGGACTGCGTCCGCTCGTTCCGCGAGCCCGCGCGTCGCGTGTTCGCGAAGTGGCTGACCGTCACGCAGACGGATCAGGCATGGGGCATGTTCGCGCCCAACCCTCCGCGCAACAACGTCTTCCTCGAGGTGCTCGTGACCGATGCGAACGGCGACGTCTGGGACATGCGCACCGACGTCTACGCGGCCGAGCGCAAGCCGATCCCGTGGATCTGGAACGACCGCATGCGCAAGATGAATCGACGCATCATCGGTGGCGAGTCGGGCCCCACCGAGTGGTACCGCAAGTGGCACGCGCGCTGGTACTGCCGGCAGTGGGCGCTCGAGCACGACGGTGTCGCTCCGCGCGAGGTCTCGCTCGTGAAGCTGAGCTACAAGATCCCGTCGCCCGATCAGGTCTTCGAGAACGGGTGGTACTCGCCCGAGGAACTGCTCGAGCGCACCGGCACCAAGACGGTCGAGTACACCGAGCAATGCGCCACCGCCGTGATGGGACAGCTGCCCGACGCGCTGCGGGAGCGGCATGGGCTGCCGCCGCTCCCCGCCGACGAGCGCTACCGTCCGTGGGTGAAGCGCAAGCTCGTGAAATGGCGGGAGCGCCACGACCCATGATCGACATGACGGCCGAGTGCGTGTTCGCATATCCTGACCGCGACGAGATGGCGCCGACCCTCGACGGCACGGATGCGGGTGCGACGATCCTCGTGGTCGACGACAACGCGGAGAATCGAGCGCTCGCCGAGGCGGTGCTGAGCGAGGAGGGCTACCGCGTGGTGCTCGCCTCCGGCGGCGAGGAAGGTGTGGCCGCCTTCGCGCGCGAGCGCCCCGATTGCGTGCTCCTCGACGTCCGCATGCCGGGCGTCGACGGCTTCGAGGCGTGCAGGCGGATGCGGGCGCTCGACCCGGGCGGCGACGTGCCGATCGTCTTCCTCACGGCCCAGCGCGACCTCGACACGTTCGACGCGGCCCAGGAGATCGGCGCGGACGACTTCCTGACCAAGCCGGTGCGTCCGACCGAGCTCGCGATGCGGGTACAGACCGCCGTGAAGCTGCACCGGCTCGGCACCGAGCTGCGCGAGCACTGGGCGTTGATCCGGCGCCAGCGCGACGACCTCGTCCGCATGCAGCTGCAGAAGGAGCAGCTCATGGCGTTCGTCGTGCACGACCTCAAGAACCCCGTGAACTCCGTGGATCTGCAGGCGCAGCTGCTGCAGCGCATACCCGACCTGCCGGCGCGGGCCCGCGGCCCGATCGCGCGGATCCGCGACGACGCTCGGGTGCAGCTCCGGCTGATCCTGAACCTGCTCGACATCGCGAAGAGCGAGGAGGGCCGCCTCGTCCCCACGCGAACCCGCATCGATCTCGACACCGTGTTCGCGGAGATCGTCGATGCGCTCGAGCTGCGGGCGCGCGACGCCTCCGTCACGCTGGCGGTCACGGCTGACGTGCACGAGATGTCGGCGGACCTCGATCTGCTCCGCCGGGTGCTCGAGAACCTCGTCGAGAACGCGATCCGCCACGCGCCCGAGGGCTCCACCGTGCGGCTCTCGTCGCTGCGCGATCCGGCGGGGGTCGTGCTGCGCATCACCGACGAAGGACCGGGCGTCCCCGCCGACGCACGCGAGCGCGTGTTCGAGCGATTCGTGCAGCTCGGCGTGGAGGACGGTGGCGCGACACGGGCCGGTCGCGGGCTCGGGCTGACGTTCTGCAAGCTCGCGGCGCTGGCCCACGACGGCCGCATCTGGGTCGAGGACGCCGCACCAGGGGCCGCATTCTGCGTCTTCTTCCCCGAGGTCCAACCGTGACGCCGTCGAACAAGCTCTCGAGCGAGGACTTCGCCGCGCTCTTCGACGCGGCGCCCGATGCGATCATCGTCGTCGACGATCGCGGCATCATCGCGTTCGCGAACCAACGCACGGCCGATCTGTTCGGCTGGTCGTGCACCGAGCTGATCGGGCGGCCCATCGAGACGCTCGTGCCGCAGCGGCTCCGCGCCAAGCACGTCGGCGATCGCAACGACTACATCGCAGCGCCGACGACCCGCCCGATGGGCTCGGGTCGCGAGCTCCTCGCGGTGTGCAAGGACGGCGTGGAGCTACCCGTCGAGATCAGCCTCAGCCCGTTGCGCACCGCGGGTGGTGTGTTGGTGTCGAGCATCATCCGCGACGTCAGCGACCGGCGCCGCCGCGAGGAGGAGCTGCGTCGCATGCAGGCGCTCGCCGAGGCCGCGAGCCGGGCGAAGAGCGAGTTCCTGTCGTCGATGAGCCACGAGCTGCGCACGCCGCTCAACGCAATCCTCGGCTTCACCCAGCTCTTGCGGCGCGACAAGAAGCAGCCGCTCGTCGAGCGTCAGCGCACGATGCTCGAGCACGTCATCAAGGGCGGGGAGCACCTCTTGCGCCTCATCGACGACGTGCTGGATCTGTCGCGCATCGAGGCCGGCGGCGTGACGATCTCGACGGAGCCCGTGCGAGTGCCGGAAGTGCTCAAGGAGGTGCGCGATGCCCTCGAGCCCCTCGCGGCCCGCGCCGGCATCGAGCTCGTCGTGGCGGACACGCCGGCCGATGCGCTCGAGATCTCCGCCGATCGCACGCGCTTCACCCAGATCCTCGTGAACTACGGCTCCAACGCCATCAAGTACGGACGCTCGGGTGGATTCGTGCGATTCGGTGCGACGCGCGTCATGGACCGCGTGCGCGTCACGGTGGTCGACGACGGCATCGGCATCGCGCCGGACAAGCACGACCGCATCTTCCAGCCCTTCCAGCGCGCCGGGCAGGAAACCGGGCCGATCGAGGGCACCGGCATCGGGCTCGCCATCACGAAGCGGCTCGCACAGCTCATGGACGGCGACGTCGGGTTCGAGAGCGAGCTCGATCGCGGCTCGACGTTCTGGGTCGAGCTACCGCATTGGGATGGGGCGAAGCAGGACGTCGTCAGCCTGGTGCGCGACGTCAAGAACGGCTCCACGCTCGAGAGCCCCGACGCGCCGCGCGTGCGCGTGGTGTACATCGAGGACAATCCGGCGAACGTCGCGTTCATGGAACAGCTGCTCTCCGAGTTCGAGAGCGTCGAGCTGCTCACCGCTCCGAGCGCGGAGATCGGCATCGAGATGGTCCGACGCACGCGGCCGCAGGTCGTGATCATGGACGTCAACCTGCCGGGCATGAACGGCTTCGATGCGACCCGCAAGCTGCGCGAGTGGCCCGACACGCGCGACATCCCGGTGATCGGCCTGTCGGCGGCCGCGATGCCGCGCGATCGGAAGCGCGCCGAAGAGGCCGGGTTCCACCGCTATCTGACGAAGCCGGTCGACGTCGACGCGCTGGTCGCCGTCCTCGAAGAAGTGCTCGAGCAACGCACGCCCGCGCACTGATGCGACCGGCTCCGACTCGTCAGAGGAAGGCGGAGCGCCGGCAACGCGAGCGCCGCGCCTCGGGCACGAACGTCTGGCGCAGCGTGGCGATCGCGTCGCGCGTCAGCTGGCGAGCGCGCTCGCGCGACACGCCGTGGCGCGCACCGATCTCCACGAACGAGAGGGCTTCGGCGCCGGGGAGATCGAATCGGTAGCGCAGGATGTCGCGCTCGCGCTCGCTCAGCGTCTCGACCGCCGCCATGACGGCCGCGTGATCGCCGGCGTATGCCATCGCCTCGAGCCGCTCGAGCGAGCTCTCGTCGCGCAGGCAGTCGCGATCGCCGTCGCCGTCCTCGCCGTCGAGGCTGATGCGGTCGACGCGATCGAGTCGCTCGACGGACCGGCGGATCGCGTGTCGGATCCACCATGCGGCGTACGTGGAGAAGCGAACGCCGCGCTCGGGATCGAACCGATCCGCCGCCTTCATGAGCCCGATGTTGCCCTCCTGGATCCGATCGGCGAACGACGAGCTCCGCCCGTAGCGCTTCGCGAAGTGGAGGACGAGTCGCAGGTTCGCGTGGACGAACCGACCACGGGCCGCGAGGAAGCGCCGCTGCGCCTGCGCGGCCGTTCGATGCCAGCTCGGGTCCCGCTGCGCAGCGAGCCGCACGATCGCATCGGCCGCGCCGTGCTCGTCACCGACGCGATCCAGCGCGTCGAACAGCTCCGCGCAGTCCTCCGGCCCGATGTCGGGTCGACCGCTCGAGGCGTGCGCGCACGCGATGACGGCCCCGTCGCTCGCCGAGCCCGCGAGGACCTCGAGGGCGTCGCGCAGGCACGGCCCGGCGAGGAGCGCCGCCCACATCGCACGGCGGCCGTGCACCACGGCGCGAGCGAGCTCGAGCTCACGGTCGCGATCGAAGCGGGGGATCGCCGCGAGGTCGCTGAAGTAGGCCTGCTCGACGTCGATGGGGCTGGCTGAGGTCATCGCCCGGACCACGGTGCAAGCCCGAGACCCGCCGCCGAAGTGCGCGGGATCGCAGCGTAGCGGCGCTCGACCGCCTCCGTCGTGCTCGCAAATCGTGCGCATTCCCGGCGGCTCCCGCTCGCCTTGCGCGGGCACTCCGCGTCGATTTCGGGGGGGTGCCGCCAGCGTGGTCGGCCGCTGCCGGGGCGTTGCCCGCAAAGCCTTCATCACCGGGGTCGGTGGGGCGCCGAAGCTGCGGCGGAGATCGACGCCACGACGCACAACCTCGGACGAGGAGAGCGCACGATGACTTCGATCGCCCGAGTTCGAGACTTCATGACGACGTGTCCGGAGACCATCGAGGTCGATGCCCCGCTCGTGGACGCCCGCACGCGGATGGCCGAGCTCCGCATCCGACACCTGCCGGTCGTCTGCGACGGCCGTCTCGTCGGGATCGTCAGCGATCGGGACGTGAACCTCACCGAGTCGTTGTTGACCGATGCACCGCCACGCAACACCCCCGTGTCGGTTCGCGAAGCGATGAGCGAGGTCGTGTTCACGTGCGGGCCGGCGGCGCACCTCCACGCGGTGGCCGACGAGATGGCGAGAGAGAAGCACGGCAGCGCGGTGGTCGTCGATCCGGGCCACCCTCTGCGCATCCTCGGCGTGTTCACGACCACCGATGCACTGCGTGCCCTCGCGCAGTTCGCCCCGCAGGAGTGAGCCCGCAGCGGGATGCGGCGCAGAGTCTGCGTCGCTCACTCGCTCGGCGCGGCCCATGCTGGTCGCATGAACGCCCGAATCGCCTGCGTGCGTGGCTTCATGACGAGATGCCCCTCCACGATCGACGCCGACCTCCGGCTCTCGCGTGCGAAGGAACGCATGCGCGAGCTGGACGTCCGCCACCTGCCCGTGGTCCTTCATGATCGGCTGGTGGGCGTGCTGAGCGAGCGCGACATCGCGATCGCCGAAGCGCTGGGCGACATGGGCGGATGCGTGGAGGACTTGCTCGTTCAAGATGCCATGTCACCTCATCCGTTCACGTGCACGGAGGACGCCCATCTGCATGCCGTCGCGAAGGAGATGGCGCAGAATCGCTACGGATGCGCCATCGTCCTCGACACCGCGCATCCGACGAAGATCGTGGGCTTGTTCACGACCACCGACGCTCTCCTCGCGCTCTCGCTGCTGGCTCCCCAGGATTGACGGCCCACCGGGGCGGCGAGCACGCGTGATAGCATCGCCGCGCAGTCATGCACTGCCCCGACGAGGAGGCGCTCGTGCGCTGGCTGGGTCCGGAACGCACGGGCGGTGCCGCGATCGAGGCGCACGTCGATGGATGCGCGTCGTGTCGAGCGGTGGTGGCGGTGCTCGCTCGCACGTCGCTGGTCTCGCGCGCCGACGGCGACCCGGTCGCCGCATGGCCGAGCGACTACCTGCCCGCCGGGGTCCACGTCGGGCGCTATCGCATCGAGGAACGGATCGGCGCGGGTGCGATGGGCGTCGTCTATCGCGCGGCGGATCCCGAGCTGCGTCGCGACGTGGCGATCAAGCAGCTCCGCGCCGCCGTGGCCGACGATCCCGAGCGCCGCGCGCGACTCCTGCGAGAAGCACGTTCGCTCGCGACGCTCTCGCATCCCAACGTGGTGTGTGTCTACGACGTGGGCATCCACGATGGCCACGCGTTCCTGGCGATGGAGCTCGTACGGGGCACGACGCTGCGCGCGTGGCTCGACGCTGCGCCCCGCAGCCGCACGGAGATCATCGGTGCGATGCGGCAGATCGCCGAAGGGCTCGCGGCGGTGCACGCTGCCGGGCTCGTGCACCGCGACTTCAAGCCGGACAACGTGCTGATGACGAGCGAGGGCCGTGCGCTCGTCGGCGACTTCGGACTCGTGGGGCTGGACGTGGCGCAGATCGAAACGTCCGCGGAACTCGGCTCGCCGAACGCGTCGGGGCTCACGCGCACGGGTGCGTTGCTCGGCACGCCGCGGTACATGGCGCCCGAACAGATCGTGGGCGAGACCGTGGGACCCGCGGCCGATCAGTTCGCGTTCTGCCTCGTGCTGTACGAGGCGCTGACGGGCGAGCGGCCGTTCGTCGGCGACTCGCGCGACGCGTTGCTCGCCGCGATTCGCTCGGGCCCACAGGCGCACGTGCTCGCGCGCTTGCCCGCGGATCTGCGCGGCGTCGTGCGCCGCGGGCTCGCCCCCTCCCCGGCCGACCGCCATCCCGACATGCGCGTGCTCGCGGATCGGCTGGCCGCGACGCCGCGTCGCCGCGTCGCCGTCGGCCTCGCGATGGCCGGCGGGGTCGCGCTCACGGCAGTCGTGCTGGTGGACGCGACGCGATCGGTCGAGCGCGACGCGGCGGACATCGGCGCGCCCGTGGTCGCTTTCGACGACGCCGCCGCTGCGGCAGCGCTCGTCGAGGGCGAGGCGCGCGTCGCCACGGGCGACCTCGCGGGCGCGATCCGGTCGCTCGAGATGGCCCACGACCGCGCGACGTCGGCGGATGCGTGGGCGATCGCGACGGATGCCGCGATCGCCCTGACGCGCGTCGCGGGTGCGCACACCGAGGATCTCCCCGCCGGGCTGCGCTGGCATCGACACGCCGCGGCGGATCTCGAGCGACTCGGTGACGATCCGGATCGCCGCGCACGACTCGTCGACGCGCTCGGCAGCGTGCAGTTCTCGGCGGGGCGTTACGACGAGGCGCGCAAGGCGTACGCGGAAAGCCTCGCGCTCTGCACCGCTCGCTATGGCGCCGACGATCCGCGCACCGCGATCGCGAAGTCACACCTGGCCAGCGTGGAGGCCAAGCTCGGATCGCCCGGTCCGGCAATCGAGCACCATCGCGAGGCCCTCGCGCGACTCGACCCCGTGGAGCACCGGCGTGACCGCGTGCAGGCCTTGATCTCGCTGGCCAACGCCCAGACCGCGAACAAGGACTACGCGGCTGGGCGCACGACGCTCGTCGACGCTCGAGCGCTGCTGCAGCCGACCGACGGCGACCTGAAAGGACGCGTCGCCAACAACCTCGCGGTCGCGCTGACGCAGCTCGGCGAGTACGACGACGCCGAGCGCGAGCTGGATCGCGCCGAGGAGGAGCTGACGCGCAGCTACGGCACCGAGCACGGGAGCCTGTCGCGAGTCGTGAACGGACGCGCGATGCTGCGCGCCCTCGCGGGCGACTACGCCGGTGCGAAGGTGCTGTTCGAGCGCGCGCTCGACATGGACGAGCAGCTCTTCGGGCCCGATCACCCGGCGCTCCTGCCCGTGGTGGAGAACCTCTCCAACATCGCGCGCCTCACCGGCGATCACGAGGGCGCGTTGGCGTTGCAACGCCGCGGCCTGCGGCTCGCGGAGGCGCGCTACGGCGCGGACAGCCTCGAGCTCGCGCACGCGCTCGAGACGGTCGGCCACATGTTGGCGACGAGCGGCGACCCGGACGGTGCGATGCAGCTGTGCGAGCGCGCGCTCGCGATTCGCCTCGAGCACGTGGACGAGTCCGACCCGTCCCTCGCGCTGAACTGGCTCGCGCAGGGCCAGGTCCACATCGCACGCGAGGCCTGGCCGCAAGCCGACATCGTGCTGGCGAAGGCACTCGCGCTCGCGGTCGATCCACCGATCCGCGCGTCGATCCTCATCACCGACGCCGAGGCGCAGTGGCGGCGCGGCCGACACGACGACGCGCGCGCGAAAGCGCAGCAAGCCCGGGCCGTGCTCGGCGACGGGCCCGACCCCACGCGCATGCGTGCCGTCGTGGACAGCTGGTTCGCGGCACACTAGCAACTAGCTGCTAGTTGCTAGCAGTCTCGATGCGGACCGTGGGCACGCCCACGTGCACGCTGCGACGGTGATGCACAGCTACGAGCGATTCGCGACGCGATCCACCAGACGATCGAGCGCGACACAACCAGCGAAGAGAATCGCGGACACGATCGCGCCGGGTAGCACCGCGTCCGTATGGCCCGCCAGATAGGACTCCAGCGTCGCCGCGAGCAGCCACATCTGGACGATGAGGAGGACCGCGATCAGTGCAGCAGCGCCGTCCACCACCGTGAGGCGACGATCGTCGGGGGACGCCATCAGTGGATCTCCCCGCTTCGCACCCAACCGACGGCCCACACCTCGTCGCCGCGCACCTCGAGCGCGACACGGGGCAGCGATCGCGGCGGCGGCCCGTAGAGCACGGCCCCAGTCTGCACGGAGAATGCCCCGTCGTGACAGGGGCACTCGAGCCGGTCGTGCTCGCGAGCGTAGATCACCGCGCACGACAGATGCGTGCACTGTTGGCTGTACGCCACGAGATCGCCGCTCGCCGTGCGCACGAGCAGGCAATCGTCGCCCTCGTGCGGGTAGCCGAACACGATCGCATCGCCCGGGGCGAGCGCGCTCGCGCTCGCGATGCGTCGGGGCGGCGGTGGTGGAGCGTCGGCGTCGCCGCTGTACGCACGGAACAGGATCCACAGGTTACCGGTGAACATGCCGAGGCTCGTGAGCACGAGGAACCTGGTGAATTGCCGGCGCGCCACCCAGCGCTCCTGGGCGGTCTCCACCGAGACCTCCTCGCGCCACAGAGGCAATGATCGCTTCGGAGTCACGCGTCCGCCTCCCACACGTAGTCCGCCACGTCGACGACCAGCGGTCCAGCCCCCTCGGGCGCCATGATGAACACTTTCGTGCGCACCGTCTGGTGGCCGAAGACGAACTCGTTCACGGGTCGCTCGCGGCGCTTCGCGATCTCGTCCTCGCTCACGTACGCGAGCGCCTGGCTCGGACAGACCGTCGCGCACATCGGCCGCTTGCCCGCCGACGTCCGGTCCCAGCACATGTCGCACTTCATCATCTGCTCGAGCTCGCCCAGCACACGCGGCACGCCGAATGGACATGCGAGCACGCAGTTGGAGCACGCGATGCAGCGCGGCTTGAGCGACGACATCACGACGCCCTCTTCGTTCTTCTTGATCGCGTCGGCCGGACACACTTGGGCGCACGTGGGATCCTCGCAGTGCATGCACACCGTGGGCACCGTCTCGGTCGACTGGGCGCGGTCGAGGAAGTCGACGTGGATCATGGTGCGGCCCCGATGCGTCTCGCACTCGGCGCAGGCGTTCTCGCACGAGCGACAGCCGATGCAGCGCGACGGATCCACGTAGAAGCGCAGCCCATTCACGATGCACCTTCCGTGCGCAGGTGCAGCTTGCCGTCGGCGTCGCGCCCGGCATCGGCCCGCTCGATCCGACAGGCGGACACCTTGAACTCGGGGATCTTGCTGCGCGGATCCATGGTCCGGTGCGTGAGCCGGTTGATGCTCTTCGCCCCGGCCCAGTGATACGGGACGAACACCGTGTCGGGCCGGATGCTGCGTACGACCTGGGCGCGAAACGTGCCCTCGCCGCGGCGGGTGTGCACGCGCACCCAGTCGCCGTCGGCGATGCCGTGCTCCTGCGCGAGCTTCGGGTGGAGCTCGAGGCGCGGCTCGGGATACTGGTCGACAAGCGGTCCGATGCGCCGCGTCTGAGTGCCCGACAGATACTGGCTCACGACGCGCCCCGTCGTCAGGAAGAGCGGAAAGTCGTCGGCGCGCGGGTCACCGCTCTCGCGGTAGTCCACGACCTGGAATCGCGCCTTGCCGTCGGGATGGAAGAAGCGACCACCCTCGAACAGTCGCGGTGTGCCGGGGTGCTCGGGGCTCGGGCACGGCCAGAACACGCCGAGCTCACGATCGATGCGCTCGTACGTGATGCCCCAGTAGTCCGCGACGCCACCGCGCGACGCTGCGCGCAGCTCGTCGAAGATCTCGCCGGGCGACGAGAACGCGAAGCGCTCGCCCTCGTCGAGCCGCGCACCGATCTCGCACAGGATGTCCCAGTCGACGCGCGCGTTGCCCGGCGGATCGACGGCCTTGCGCACGTGGATCACGCGACCCTCCGCGCTGCACACGACGCCTTCGTCCTCCTCCTGCAGGCTGCCGGCGAGCACGACGTCCGCGTGGTGGGCCGTCTCGGACAGGAAGAAGTCGATGATCGAGAAGTGCTCGAGCCCGTTCAATGCCGTGCGGATGTACTCGGCGTCGGGCAGCGAGACGAGCGGGTTGAAGCAGATCGAGAGCAGGCCCTTGATCTCGCCGCGATGGATCGCCTCGAAGATCTCGAGCGCGGAGTAGCCGGGCTGGGGCAGATCTTCGGGAGCGACCTTCCACACCTTCGCGACGTGCTCGCGCGCCGCGGGATCGACGAGCGAGCGCTGACCGGGCAGCTGGTCGCACTTCTGGCCGTGTTCGCGTCCACCCTGCCCGTTGCCCTGGCCCGTGATCATCATGCAGCCCGCGCCGGGGCGGCCGATGTTGCCGGTCGCGAGCGCGAGGTCGATGACGCCGAGGCAGTTCTCGACACCTTTCGAGTGGTGCTCGATGCCGCGAGCGTGCATCGAGATGGCATTGGCAGCGCCGGCATACAGGTGAGCAGCCCGCTCGATCGCGTCGGGCGGCACGCCGGTGATCGTGGCGGCACGAACCGGATCCCACGCCTGCACCGCGCTCTCGACCGCTGCGAAGCCGGTGGTGTGCGCATCGATGAACGCGCGGTCCTCGAGGCCGTCGCGCAGCACCACGTGCAGCATGCCCATCAGGAGCGCGACGTCGGTGCCGGGCCGCACCGGCAGGTAGAGATCGGCCTTCCGTGCGATCGGTGTGGCGCGCGGATCGGCGATGATGAGCTTGCCGCCACGATCCAGGCACCGCCAGATGTAGTCGGTGGTGATCGGCGCGCACTCGGCCACGTTCGCGCCGAGCACGAACACGACGTCCGCCAGCGGGATGTCGCTCCACGGATTCGGGCTGCGATCGACGCCGAACGCGAGCTTGTACGCGGTGCCGGCGGACACCATGCACAGGCGGCCGTTGTAGTCGATGTGGCGCGTACGAAAGCCGACGCGTGCGAGCTTGCCGAGCAGGTACGCCTTCTCGTTCGTGAGCGACGCGCCGCCCAGCACCGCGACCGCATCGCGACCGTGGCGTTCCTGGATCCCGCGCAGTGCGGATACCGTGCGCGACAGCGCCTCGTCCCACGTCGCGACCCGGAAGCCGCTGTCCTCACGGACGAGCGGATCCATCAGTCGGTCGGGATGATTCGCCTGAAGGTACCGCCGCACGCCCTTGGGACACAGCATGCCGCGATTGAACGGGAACTCCTCCCACGGCTCGAATCCGACGACACGCCCGTCCTGCACACGCAATTGGATCCCGCACTGTTGTCCGCAGAAGCAGCAGTGCGTCTTCACGAGCGTGGGCTCGGGCCCCGAGCTCGGCCCGTGCCAACCGCCCGGCGGCGTGCGGGCCGGGTGCGGCCCGAACCGAGCGATCAGCTCGTCATTGCCCAGCGGTGGCTTCGCCATGGGACGATCTCCGGAGCGCGAGTTGAGCGAGCGCGAGTGAGCGCCGCTTGCAAGGAGGGCACACGTGCTGCCACGTCGGCGCACGCCCTTCGCTTCGATAGTCGAAGCCGAGTTGGCCCAACACCTGGGCGAGATCCTCGAGCTGCTGCTTGGGCGCGAACGGCTCGCCACAGCGAGCGCAGGCTGCCGCACCCGCGCGGGTCGCATCCTCGAGGTAGAGCTTGACGCCGATTTGCGCAGGCCGCTGGAACACGTGGAACAGCTTGCCGAAGGGGAGATACAGCAGCGTGGCGATGACCGTGACGGCATGGAGCTGCGACAGGAACGCGTAGTACGTGCCCTTCAGCGCGAGCGTGGAGACCGTGAGCGCGAGCCCCGTCACGGAGACGGCGAACAAGAGAAAGAGCGGGAAGAAGTCGCGGCCGAACGACTGCACCGCCAGGGCCCCCCGCTCGCGCATGCGGCGGGCGAGCGCGAGCGCGATGCCGGCGAGCACGAGCACCGCAGCGACGTCCAGCAGGTGGAACACGAGCCACGCGAAGGGGGTGCCCACGCGGAAGCTCATCATGGGAAAGCCGAACGTGTGCGCGACGTACATGGTCGGATCGTGCCGTGCGCTCGCGAAGTGGATCCAACCGAAGACGAGCGGGAAGGTCACCGCCGCCGCCAGGAGGCAGCCCCAGAAGATCAGCTGGTGCGCGCCCCAACGGAGCCACGAGCGGTGGCGGATGAACCGCTGCTCGAGGATGTGCGTCCAGCCGAGGCGCGCGAGCGCGGCGAGCCGCGCGATGCCGCCGCGCCGAATCGCTTCCCAGCCCCGCCGCCAGTACATCTGCGTCGGCGGCTTGAGCAACCAGATGCGGTAGCGGCGAACGATGCCCCACGTCGCGAACAAGACGGCGAACGTGTAGATGACGAGCGCCGCATCGAAGTGGGCCAGGTTGCGCGAGCCCACCACGATCGCGCCCGCGAGCAACCCCGTGACGACGGTGGCCCACGCCGCGGCGCGCAGCGAATCGGTGGCACGGGTCCACTCGGGCGACTGATCCTTCGCGCGTTCCAGCTCACGCGCGAGCACCGTGCGAGCCGCCAGCCACGCGAGGGCAGCAGCCGTCGCCGCGAGCAGCAGGAAGCCGGGCCACACGACCCCCATGCGATCGCGGAACACGCCGAGCACGAGCGGTGGAAAGAAGCCGCCGAGCCCACCCGCCGCGCCGACCAAGCCCGTGACGGTGCCCGCCCGCCCGGGGAACAGCTCGGGCACGAGCTTGAACACGGCTCCGTTGCCCACCCCCAACAACGCCGCGCATCCGAGCGCACCGACGGTGAACGGCACCATTGCCGGCCACGCGAGCAGCAGTGCGAACGGCACGACACCGAGGAGCACGCCCGAGAGCACGCGTCCTCCACCCATGCGATCCGACAGCCATCCGCCGAGCGGTCGCACCGCGGTCGCGAGCACGACGAAGCCCGCAGCACGGAATCCCGCGTCGGCGGGCGACAGGCCGAACTCGTCGCGCAGCAGCGTCGGCAGGTAGATCGAGAAGGCGACGAAGCCGCCGAAGGTGAGGAAGTAGAACGCGGCGAGCACCCACGCCATCCGCTCGCGCCGAAGGAGTCCCACCAGCTCGGCGAGCCCGGGCGCCGTCGTCGTGCGCGGTGGATCTCGCGCGAGGACGGCGAACGCCAGGCCCCACACGAAGAGCGCCGCTGCCGACGCGCGGAAGACGTTCTCCCACCCGATCCATGCGGCGAAGAGCGGGCCGCCGAAGACCGCGACCGATTGTCCGCAGTTGCCGAGCCCGAAGATCCCGAGCGCGACGCCCTGGCGCGTCGCCGGGGTCCAGCGCGACACGTGTCCGACGCCGACGGCGAAGGAGGATCCGGCGAATCCGAGCAGGAACGCGGTGACGAGCAGCTGCTCGAACGTGTCGGCCGACGGAACGGCCGCGACCGGCAACGCACACACGAGCATCAGCGTCGCGAAGACCTTCCGGCCGCCGTAGCGATCGCCGAGGATGCCGACCGGAAGGCGTGCGAGCGCGCCCAAGAGCACGGGCACCGCGACGAGCAACGCGGTCTGCGAGGCGTCGAGTGCGAAGCGCTCGCGAAAGACGATCGCGAACGCGCTGACGAGGCCCCACGCCGCGAAGCAGACGAAGAACGACAGCGTCGCGAGCACGAGCTCTCGGCTCGGCCCGCGTGGCTCGCTCGCGTGGTGCTCGTGTGCAGCGCGTGCCGTGATGCCGTGAGTCTATCTCGACGATCGGCTGCGGTGCACTGCTTCGACGCGGAACGAGCTCAGGAGGAGCACCGCTCGCGTCGCGACAGCGTCACCGACCCGTGGGCCAGCGCGAGGCACTTCAGCGCCTCGGCGGCGACGAACCAACCGTGGAGGCTGGACGGGGGCACGGACCGACCGGCTCGGATCGCATCCGTGCGAACACCCAAGGCCGGCAACAGCCACACCGATTCGAGGACGACGAGCGCCACTGCCAGCCACACCGACCACGGAGGCCGCCGCCTGGTCCACAGCAACCAGCCCACGAGCACGGCTGCGAGCGTCCACTCCACGCGCGCGAGCAGCCGGAACGTGACGCGCCCGACCTCCAGCGCAGTGGGCAAGTCGAGCGACGGCGCCGTGAACTTGATGGGCGTCGCCATGAACGACACGCCGACGACGATTCCGAGCCAGACGAGCGCGATGAACGACGGCCTCACGGACACTGCGTGCTCTCCCGCCCAACATGCCACGCGTCCCCACCGAGGGCGAGGCGTGCTCCACCGCAGTTCCTGCGCCCCGGGGTCGTGCAAAAAAAAAATCGGGACACTTTGCCCCGCGGTGACGTGGGACGGGCATGACCACTCCACCCCGTCTCGCCGCGCCGCTCGTCGAAGCCGAAACCGCTCCGCTGCGACGGCTCGCGCGCGCGTTGGTCGACGACACGGCGCTCGCCGACGACCTCGTGCAGGACACCTGGCTCGCCGCCGTACGCTCCCCTCCCGAGCTCGACCGACCGATCCGACCGTGGTTGGCTCGGGTATTGCGACGCAACCTCGCGTCGGTCCGTCGATCGTCGATGCGTCGGGCGGCGCGCGAGCGAGCCGTGGCACCGCTCGGCGCGACGGAGGATCCCCCCGCAGAGCGCGTGGAGTCCATCGGCATGCTGCTGCGGGAGATCGAGCGCTTGTCGGCGTCGGACCGCGAGCTCTTGCAGCTCGTGTTCTGGGACGGCCTGAGCTCGGCCGAATGTGCGGCTCGACTCGGACGGCCCGCGTCGACCGTGCGGACTCGAGTGCAGCGCACGCTCGAGCGCCTGCGTACGCGCCTCGATCGTCGGTGCGGAGGGCGCTCGGCATGGACGATCGCGCTCGTCCCCCTCGCGCGACCGCGACCTGCCGCGCAGGCGACGGTCGCGGCGACCGTGCTCGGTGCGATCGGAATCACGGCGATCGTCCTGTGGCCGCCGGGGTGCGGCGCACCGTTGCAGGCGCTCGACGACACCGCGTCGACCTCGTCGGCGGCTGCGAGTGCGTACGCGTCGTCGTCGGCAACGCACGACGACGCGGAGCGGGCGTCCACCGATGCGAAACGCAAGGCGCACGCGCGCTGGTCGGCGCCCCCTCGCGCGATACCCCGCACCGACATCGGCACGCTCAAGCTCGCGTACTTCCGGGCGCTCGAAGAACAAAAGGAATCGTTCGCGGAGTGTCGCGACGGTTCGGAGGCCGCGTCCGTGCGCATCGGCGGCACGCTCGCGTTCGACGACGACCGGCCGCCGGTCGTGGAGTCGGTCACGTTCGAGCGGATCGTCGGGCTCACGCAGGACGAGCTGGAGTGCCTGCGCCAGACCACGCTCGCACTGGACGTCGCGCACGTCGGACCGACGTCCGACGAGGCGCGCGCGATGAACCACCGCTACGACGTCGACTTCGCGACGGACGGCACGGTGTCGCTGCAGGGCTTCCGACGGGGGCCGCCGACGGACCTGTTCTCGCAGCGCAAGGGCGGCGGCGATCTCGACGACGCGATCGCGGCGTGCGGGCCCGGCGGTGCGACGCTCGTGCGTCTGACGTTCGATCCCGCAACGGGCGGCGTGACCGAGATCGACGTCGCGCACTCGCGCGTCGGTACGTGCATCGAGGACGCGCTGCGTGCCACGCTGCGTGCCAGCGTGTCGTTCGAGCCGGAGCGGCCCGAGGACGCCACGATCGTGTGCACGTTCGACGCTGCGGGTCACGCGTGCGAGCGGCTCGGCCCCGACGGCGGCTATCTGTGAACCGCGCGCCGAGCCGCCGCGTCACTGGATCGACGCTCGCTGCGGCGCTCTCGGATCAATCCAACGGGGCGACGCTCGGACACGCCGCGCCTCGGTAATGAGAGGATGGGCGCCATGCGAAGGGTCGCGACCATTCCCGTCGTCACGGCGCCGCCGACCGGCGCCGGCCGGTTGCACGGGCACTACGACGTTCACGCCCTGTTCCTGCGCTTCCAGTCGCGGGGCGACGCGCCGCATGCCTTCGGCTTCACCGTCGGAGGGAGCGCGCGCTTCGATTGCACTGCCGGCGGAGTGCTCACGGCGGGGCTGGTCAACATCCGCCGCGAGCTCTGGGAGCCTGCCGCGCTTCCGCCCTGGCCTCACGACGTCGCGCAAGCCGACGTCGTCGTCGATCGCTCGCTCGAGCGACGAACGGTCGAAGGCCCGGCTCGGTGCTCGTGCGATGCCCGACGAACGTCGGTCGTCGTGCATCTCGGCATCGAGACGCCGGATCGAGCCGTCGCCCTGGGCGCGGACTGCCTCGCGTTGCTCGCCGACAGCACGCTCGTCGGCCTCTGGCTGCGGTCGGTGCTCGAGGTCGGACCCGGCGGCGGCTTCGGTGCCTCCATCGATGGCGTGTCGCATTCCACGTGAGTTCGTGTCACCTCGCCCGAGGCAACCAGGCATCGATGGCATCGAGCTCCCTGGCGTCGGCACCACGCGCTGCGCAGACCATCCGCGCTTCGCTGGCGAGGCGAATGGCTTCGTCTCGGCGTGCCGGCGCGGCGAGGAGGGCCTGCGCGAGGACGAGCTCGACGCGTGCTCGACGAAGCGACGGCGACGTGTCCGCGCGCGGGAGAATCGGCTCGATCACGTCCCGTGCTCGAGCGGGATGTCCCAGCGCGAGCTGCAGCTCGGCGGCATGCCCCGCGTACTCGAGCGCGACCGTTGCGTCGCCGTGCTCGAGCTCGACGGCGATGGCTTCTTCGATGCGCGCGAGGCCGCTCGACGTGCGACCGATGCGGTGCTCGATGCGGCCGAGCACGTCGAGAACGTGCGCGAGATGATCGGCCCTGGACTCGTCCGCCGTGCGGAGCCCTTCGACCGCGCGCACGGCCAGCGGCTCGGCTTCGCCGACGCGGCCGACGGCGGCGAGCTGCTCGGCGTACCGGCCGAGCGACAGCAGCGTGCGAGGGTGGCCCTCACCCACGGTCCGTCGGTGGATCTCGTACGACTCGCGCCAGGCTTCGAGCGCACGATCGTGGAGCCGGAACACCGCGGCCATGTGACCGAGGCTGGTGAGTGCGTTCGCGAGATGCGGATCGTCGGGCCCCAGCGCGCGCCGATAGATCGCGGCCGCCTGCTCGGCGCGCGGGATCGATTCGCGCGGCACGGGACCTCGCAGCGTCGCGATGGCGGTCACGAGCAGCACGTCGGCCACCTCGGGGTGATCGTCGCCGTAGTGCGCCGCGACCGTCGGCAGCACACGATCGAGTCGCGCTCGTGCGGCTTCCGCGTCCCCGAGCAACAGCTCGGTGTTCGCGAGGTCGAGCTCGACCATCGCTCTCAGCAGGGGGTCGTCGACGCCCTGAGCCAACGCGAGCGCGGCCTCGCCGTGTCGGCGCGCGCGCTCGTAGTCCGCGGCCGCTTGCTCGACCACTCCGCGGGCGCGTTCGAGCGCGATGTCTCGACGCGGATCGATCGCGAGTCGATCGAACGACGCTTCGGCCGTGCGGAGGTATCGACGCGCCGCTTCGAGGTCCGTGCGTGACATCGCCTCGAGGCGCGCGAGATGGACGGCGGCATCGAAGGCGAGCGCGTCCTGCCCCCGCGCGGTCGCGGCCCACAGCGCTTCGTTGCCGCGACTGCGCGCGAGCTCGAGGTTTCCGACGGCAGCGGCGAGACGCGATACCACCAACGCGTAGGCGACGGTCGAGTCGAGAACCCTCGGCTCCTGCGGTGGCGAATGCGGGCGCGCGACGGCCAGCGCGCTCACGATCACGAGCGCCGCGGCGACCACGAGCCACCGATGCCAGCGCGGGCGGGTGCTCGCCAGCAGCGCCGCCACCAGCCCATCCATGTCGGGCCAGCGACGCGCGGGGTCGGGCGCGAGGCCGCGTGCGATCACGCCGTGCACTCTGCGGACGACGCGCGCGCATGGGGGGGCGTCGACGTGTCCGACCAGCTTCTGCGCGAGCACCTCCGTCGGTGTCGCTCCCCGGAACGGGAGCACGCCGTGGAGCGCGAGATGGGCCGTCACGCAGAACGCGAATTGATCGGCGCGGCCATCGAGCGACCCGGGTAGGTACTGCTCGGGCGCCATGAAAGCGGGAGTACCCACCGCCGCGGCGTTCGACATCGTGGACGCGTCGTTCACGTCCGAGGCATGCGTGACGTCATCGATCGTGGCCTCGGCGCCCGGCAGCGCCAACCCGAAGTCGGCGATGCGCAAGCGTCCGTCGCGACTGCGCAGCACGTTCGCGGGCTTGAAGTCGCGGTGCAGGATCCCGACTCGATGCGCTGCGGCGAGCCCACGTGCGCACTGCACGAGCGCATCGATCACCGCTTCGATTGGATGCGGCCCGGACGCCAGCCATGCCCCGAGCGTGCCGCCCGCGACGAGCTCCATGACGACGTAGGGCACGTCGTCCTCGATGCCGACGTCGTAGATCTCCACGACATGGGGGTCCGAGAGCCGCGCGGCGGCTCTTGCTTCGCGGACGAGCCGCCGGATCGCGCGTGACCGGCTTTGGAGATCCAACCGCAAGCTGCCCAGGTCGAGCACCTTGACGGCGACCTCGCGACCGAGCTCGGGATCCTGCGCCGCATACACCGTGCCCATCGCGCCGCGGCCCAGCTCGCGTCCGAGGCGATACCGACCGAGACGAAGCTCAGAAAGCGGATCGCCGAAGAGCCGCGCCATGGACCCGGCGCGCACGCGAACTCGCTGCGGATCGTCGCCCGTCCAGGTCGACGCGAGCGGATCGGGGTCTCTCGGCATCGTGGTCGACGCGCGAGGAGGGCTGCCCCGCATCGCCGTCGACGTTCCACCACGGTCGGATCGGTTTAACCCGTGCGGGCCTTCGACGGATCGTGGTGGAGGCACGACCGGTGCGAGGGCGTATTCTCGGGGCGATGCCGTCCCCATCCGCGCCCCTCGACATGGTCGTACGTCGAAGCGACCTGGCCTTCGTGCTGCTCGCAGCAAGTGCGTGCAACGCCGAAACCACCGATCGAACCGAAACGGCGACGGCGATCGCGAGCCCAGCAGCGAAAGCGGTGCAGCCGCCGCGCGAGCCGCAGCCGAACGCCCAGCCGGAGCCGCTCCCTGCTGCATCCGCGACCCCGCTCGCCACGGTTGGCCGAACACGCGAGCTCGAGGTACGAAGCGATCGTGCGTACCTCGGCGGCCAGCCGGTCGAGCTCTGGGGTCTCCGCTGCGGCAACGCACTCATGAGCCGCAACGTGACCGAGCGGCACGTCCGCAACCTCGACAACTTCGCAGCGCACGGTATCAACCTCGTCGGGGTGTACATCCAGGGCAGCAACGGGGGCTGGCCGAACGTCGATGCTGGGCGCAACGGCTTCACGAAGGAGGGGGCGTTGCGCCCAGAATTCGCCGAGCGGCTCGAGTGGCTCGTGCGCGAGGCCGACGCGCGCGGCATGGTCGTGATGGTCGGCCTGTTCTCGCCGCGCAAGGATCAGGAGCTCGCGGGCGAAGCGGCGGTGAAGCGCGCGATCGAGGAGACGGCGCAGTTCCTCGTCGATCGCGAGCTGCGCAACGTCTTCGTCGACCTCATGCACGAGTACGCGCACGATCGCGTCGACCTACCCATCTTCCGCGAGCCGGACGGCGCGGCGAAGAAGGCCCGCCTGCACGGCTGGTGGCACGCGATCGCGCCCGACGTCGAGGCCGGCGTGTGCCCCACGGCGGAGAGCGATACCGCCGACAGCTATCCGGGCATGCAGGTGCGGATCATCCAGAAGGAGATGCCGATCCCCAGCGAGGGCTTCGTCGTCAATGTCGAGACTCAGCGCCACGACGGCTACGACAACGACGGCAAGTTCGAGCCGGAGGAGTTCCCGATCATGACGGGCTACTTCGAGCAGTATCGCGCTGCACCGAACGCCGTGATGCTGTTCCATGCGGGCTACGTGCAGGGCATCACGAACAAGAGCGGTACGGCCCCGAATCCGGAGATGGGCGGCCATGGCCGCAGCGAAGACGACCGCGGGGTCCGCTTCTACTTCGAATGGGTCCGCGACAACGTCGGCCGCTGGGAGTATCCGCACCACGTACCGGTCGAACGTTGAGCCAGCACTCGACCGGCGCAGCGACGCGTCGGCGCGACGCGGGCCAGATCGACTCGGTCGGCACGAGGACCACTGCGCGGTCGGCCCGGATGCCGCACGACCGCGCAAGAGCTGCGAGCGCGATCGCCTGCGTCTGCAGGGAGTCGCGCAAGCTCTGCCGCGCGGCCCCGGTCTCGCGGGCGTCATGGTGTGCCCCGAGGCCCCATGCCACGGTTGTCCACCGCCGTCTTCGCCCTTCTCGCCGCGCTCGCTCAGGCTTGCATCGTCGAGGACGACGAATCCGAGTTCGCGCGTCGACTCGACGACGCGATGGACGACAGCTCCGTCGACCTGGCTGGCGCGCTCGCGGAGCCCGATCGCCTGTTGCGGAACACGCGCCTCGTGGCGGGCGAGCTCGATCCCTGGGACCGGGTCTACCAGGCGGATCTCTGGGACGGCGACTCGCTCGTCCACGCGCTCGTCTCGCTCGACGGCGATCTGCTCGAAGTCGACGACGTGGGATGGAACGATGCAGCCGAGGCCGCCGCGAACCTGCTGTCCGGCTCGAACGTGACGCTCTACGACGCGATCGACATCGCCGAGGATCTCGTCGACGGCGGACGTGCGTTCGAGGTCGTCGTTCAGGATCCGTGGCTGGAGGTGGAGCTGCTGGTCGACGACGATCGGATCTACCGCGTGTGGATCTCGCCCGAGGACGGCGACGTCGTCGATGTCGTCGTGGAGGGCGACTACGGGCACCACCACGACTGTCCCCACGTGTGCTGGTGAGAGTAGAGCAGCCATGAGCAAGCAACGGATCGTCGTCGTCGGAGGCGGGCTCGCAGGCCTGTCGACCGGCTGCTATGCGCTCGAGAACGGCTGGGACGTCACGATCGTCGAGCACAACGAGGCGCTCGGCGGCGTGTGCACGGCCTGGCGGCGCGAACCCTATCTGATCGATGGTTGCATCCACTGGCTCACGGGAGGCCCGTTCGCCCAGATCTACGAGGAGCTCCGCATCGTGCCGCCGGTGCAGCTGCATGTGCTGCGCGAGTTCGTGACGGTGCGCGATCCTCGGGCGGGTTGGAGCGTCACGGTGGGTCGTGACCTCGAGAAACTCCGTGCCGATCTCCGAGCACTCGCGCCGCAAGACACTGCCGAGATCGATCGGATCGTCGACGGCGCGCATCATCTCTCCGACCTGTCGCCCGGCGTCGATCGCCCTCCGGAGCTCGCGAGCTGGCGCGATCAGCTGGGTCGACTCTGGGAGATGCGCCACGAGCTCGGAGTGCTCGCTCATTTCCGGGGATCGGTGAACGAGTTCACGAGCACTCGGCTCGTCGATCAGCGGCTGCGGACGTTCCTCGGAAATCTCGTGCCCGCCGACGCGCCGATGCTCTTCGCGCTCATGATCCTCGGATACATGGAGCGCGGCTGGTTGTCGCGTCCGGTCGGCGGCACCGCGGCGTTCCGCGATGCGATCGTTCGCCGCTTCGCGGATCTCGGGGGCACTGCACGACTCGGCGCGACCGTCGAGGAGATCGTCGTGCACGACGACCGCGCCACGGGCGTGCGGCTGCGCGACGGCACGATCCTCGAGGCCGATCTGGTCGTTTCGACCGCGAGCATGCCGGAGACGCTGCAGCAGCTGCTGGGCGGGCGATACTCGGGCTCGGACGAACGGCACAGGCTCGACACCTGGAAGATGTTCGATCCCATCGTGCTCTTGTCGTACGGAGTGGAGCTGCCCCTGCGCGACGTCCCTTCGACGATCGTGGCGGCGAGCTCGCCACCGTTCAGCATCGGTGGCCACCGCAACGACTATCTCTACGTGCGCGTGTACAACGACGATCCGGCGTTCGCACCCGAGGGCCACTGCGTCGTGCAGCTCATGGCGACGACCGACTACGAGTGGTGGGCCACGCGCGCCGACGGATATGCGGCGGCCAAGGACGACCTCGCACGCCGCGGGCTCGAGCTGCTCGAGCCCCACGTACCCGGCATCTCCGCCGCAGTCCGCATGGTGGACGTCGCGACGCCGCTGACGTACTGGCGAGCAGCGCGATCGTGGCGCGGGGCATTCGAAGGCTGGCAGCCGACCACGCAGACCTTCTTCGGCCACGTCCCCAAGACGCTGCCGGGGCTCGCGGGGCTCTACATGGCGGGTCAGTGGGTCGAGCCCGGCGGTGGCGTCCCCACGGCGCTCATGTCCGGGCGCCAGCTCGTCCAGATCCTGTGCGCCCAGAGCGGTCGAGCGTTCGTCGCCAGGCGCACCGCGGACTGAGCCCAGATACGGAGAAACGACGATGTTCGAGCAGCTCCACCATGGACCGTGCAAGACGTATCTCATCGGATCGGACGCGACTCGACAGGTCGTGCTCGTCGATGCCGTGCTCGACAACGTCGAGCGCGACCTCGACATGCTCGTCGCTCGCGACCTCCGCCTCGTGGCCGTCGTCGACACGCACGTGCATGCCGATCACATCTCGGGAGCGGCGGCGATTCGCGATCGCACCGGCGTCGACTACATCGCGCATCGGCTGTCGACGGCGAGATGCGCGAACCGACGCGTCGAGGACGGCGATCGCGTGGAAGTCGGAGACGTGGTGCTCGAGTTCATGCACACGCCCGGACACACCCAGGACAGCATCAGCATCCGGCTGCCTGATCGCATCCTCACCGGCGACTTCCTCTTCATCGGCGAGGGCGGAGCCGGCCGCACCGACCTGCCCGGCGGCGACGCGGGCGAGCACTGGGACTCGCTGCAGAAGCTCGCGGCGTTGCCGGACGACCTGCTCGTGTTCCCCAGCCACGACTATCACGGCCGGACCCACTCCACGCTCGGCGAGGAGCGCCGCACGAACCCTCGCCTGCAGCCGCGCACGCGCGACGAATACGTCCGCTGGCTCGACGACGCGCGCCTCGGACCTGCGGCATGGATGGCCGACGTCATCGCGGCGAACTACGCGTGCGCGACGGATCCGGGGGCCGCGTGGATTCCCGCGGATCAGCCGAGCTGCGAGGTGAAGGGCACGCGCGGCAACGTGAATGCAGAGCTGGTGAAGACGATCGCGCCCGAGGAGCTCGCGGCCGCGCTCGCCGGCGAGTCCCCGCCGATCCTGCTCGACGTGCGACAGCCCGAGGAGCTCGAAGGCGAGCTGCGCGCGCTGCCCGGCGCGCGATCGATCCCGCTCGGCGAGCTCTCGCACCGACTGGACGAGCTCGAGGGCCTCGAACGGCGGCCGATCGTCACCGTCTGCAAGTCCGGTGGACGATCGAGCACCGCCGCCGCGATACTCGGCGTGGCCGGATTCGCCGACGTACGCTCACTCGCGGGTGGGCTGCGCGGCTGGAAAGCCGCCGGTCTGGCCGCGGAGCGCTGAGTGTTCGATCCACGCATCGATCAGGCCAACGAACGAACTCTGCTCGCCTGGGTGCGAACCGGGCTGGGGCTCATGGCGTTCGGATTCGTCGTGGCGCGATCGGGCGACTGGGTCCGCATGATCACGAACACGGCGCCGACCGAGCTGGGCATGTTCGGTTGGATCGGCGTCGGCCTCGTCGCGCTCGGCAGCGTGTTCCCGATGCTGGCGGTCGGGCAGTTCCTCCGGATCCGGCGCGCGATCGCGACGAACACTCCGATCTCGACGGACCGTGTGCTCGGCCCCGCGCTCGCGCTGCTGCTCGCGATCGTGGGATTCGTGATGATCGGTCTGCTGATCGCCGCGTGACCGCCGATCTCGCCCGTCCGCGCAACCTCTGCGCAGGCGACCGCGGCCCCGCTGTCCATCCTGGACGACAGCGACCATGCACCGTCTCACGTTGGCTTCCATCCTCGTCGTCGGATCGCTCGCGCTGCTCGCACCGCGCGACGCGTCCGCTTGCGGCGGCACGTTCTGCGACCTCGGGCCGCTGGCGATGCCGGTGGACCAGACCGGCGAGAACATCCTCTTCGTCCTCGACGGCACGACGACCGAGGCACACATCCAGATCCAGTACGATCCGAACACCGCGGCGAAGTTCGCATGGGTCGTGCCGGTGACGTCGTTGCCCGAATTCTCCGTGGGATCCGATCCGCTGTTCGACAATGCGCTCGCGGCCACCGTCCCCACGTACGGCTACAGCTATCAGTTCGACGACTGCGGCGACGGCAGCGCGACGAATGCGTCGGGCCCCGGAGACGACGGCGAAAGTGGAGGCGGCGACGAGTCCACCGGCGGCGGCGGCCCGGACATCGTGCTCCAACAGACCGTCGGTGCGTTCGACATCACGGTGCTGCAGGGCGGCACCGCGGAGGAGGTCATGGCGTGGCTCGCCGCCAACGAGTACGAGCAGGACCCCGACGCAGAGCCCATCCTCGCGGAGTATCTCGCCGAGAACTATCTCTTCGCGGCGTTCAAGCTCACCAATGGCGCCGATCTCGACGAGATCCATCCCATCGTCCTGAAGTTCGACCAGGACGAAGCGTGCGTTCCGCTGCGTCTCACCCGCATCGCGGCGGTCGACGACATGGACGTGCGCGCGTTCTTCCTCGCCGACTCGCGCGTCGTGCCGCAGAACTTCCGCCACGTGCTCGTGAATCCCCTGCGGCTCGACTGGCCGAACCTCGCGGCCAACTACAAGGAGATCATCACCCTGGCCGTGGACGCCTTCGAGGCCGACGGCAAGGCATTCGTCACCGAGTACGCCGGGCCGTCGAACAAGGTCGATGTCGGCGGGATCTTCGACGATCGGTGGAACGCGAGCGCCTTCGTGGACCTGCCGGCCGTCGACGTCGTCGACACGCTGACGAGCCAGGGCCTCGTCACCTGCTTCGACGGGGGCGAGTCGGACTCCGGTGGCGACGGGACGCAGTGCCAGTACGAGCACGCGCTCGTGCGCGGTCTGTTGGCCACCCATCTGCCGGTGCCGGACGGCGTCGACGAGATCGACTTCTACGGGTGTCTCACGTGTTACGAGGATCAGATCGATCTGGCCGCGTGGGGTGATGGCTCGGCCTTCGCGGCCGACATGCAGGAGCGCATCATCGATCCCGGCGCGCACGCGGCGGGTCTGCTGACGACCTATCCCGTGCTCACCCGCATGTACACGACGATCTCGCCGGCCGAGATGACCGCCGACCCGTTCTTCTGGGCGAACCCGGACCTTCCGAACGTCGACCTCACCAACGCGATCGCGAACCGCCGCGTGCTGTGCAACGGCGATGCGGTATGGACGCTGCCCGACGGACACGAGGTGTACGTGCCGAACGACGGGCCATGGCCCGACTTCTCGACGGAGATGCCCTACGTCGAGGAGATCGCCGCCATCCCACTGGCGGGCGCACCCATGACGATCGTCGACAACCGCTCGATCATCGCGACCGAGCTCGCCGACTACAACTGCCAGTTCGACTGGCCGTCGTCGGACGACTGCGGCGCGAGCACGGCGACGGACAGCGGAAGCGGCAGCGCCAGCGCCAGCGCCAGCGGCGACGGGTCGGACGGCAGCTCGAGCGACGCCGGCGAGAACGAAGCCGAGCGCGGCTGCAACTGCAGCTCCGGCGATGTCCGGCCCGGCGCGCTCGCCCTGCTCGCGCTGCTCGCCTTCGGCCGACGCAGGCGTCGCTGAACCGCTTGCGCGCTCAGGGCAGAGCGAGCGTGCAGACCGCGGGGACGTGATCGAAGTACGTGAAGTCGACCACGGGATCGGTGCCCGCGCTGATTCCCGGGTGCCAGCAATCGCCGACGAAGGTGTCGCTGACCTGGTGGTCGATGTTGAGCGTGCCTGCGTACGTCGGCTGGGCGGTGGCTCCGACCGCGGTGATGAAGTGGAACGGCAGGTCGTCGCCGACGAAATCGTTCCAGCGCTGGGCGCTGAGATCGAGCAGAGCCGCGCGCGCGGGATCGGTGTTGAAATCCCCGAGCACGAGGTTCACGGCACCGTTGGCCGCCGGTGCGCCATCGAGGTCGACGAAGACCTGCTCGACCTGCGCCACTCGACAGAGCTGATCCGCGGGCAAGAAGCCGGAGGTCCCGTGGAAGTTCACGAGCGTGAGCGTCCCGCCGTCGACCAGATCGATCCGCCCTCGACCCACGCGCGAGCCACTGCCGCAGTCCTCGACCTCGGCGCCGTCGAGACCATCGAAGCAGATCTCGCCGTCGCACCCTGCGATCGTCCCGAAGCTGGTCTTCACGGCGGCGCACTTGTCGGTCTTCCCCAAGTGACACGCGATCTGGTAGCCGGCGCCCAGGATCGTCTGGACCACGGTGGGATCGCCGGGCGACCAGCTCTCGCACACGTAGCCCGCGTGGTACTCCGCGGGGATCTCGGCGCAATCGGGGCTGTGGAACAGCTCCTGGAACACGACGACGTCCGGCTGCAGCTCGGCGAAGAACGAGGTGGTCTGCTCGACGGCCGGGATCCACGACAGTCCGTTGCCGTACCACTCGTCCGCGACGTCGGCCTGCCCGTCCGCGTGGCCGCCGGTGTTGAACGTGACGGCCGTGAACGACAGCGGGGGATCGCCGCTCTCGCCGCGGGCGCCGGTGGAGGACTCGCCGGAGTCGAGCGACCCGCTCGAGCTGTCACCGGCGTCATCGTCGTCGGATGCTGCCGCGCTCGTGCCGGTGTCCACCGCGTGCGTCGAGCCGCCGGAGTCCGGTCCGTCGTCCGCCGCACTCGCGCCGGTGGAGCCCGGGCTCTGCGTCGTCGATCCGTCGCCGCCAGCCGCATCGTCGCTGGTTCCGCACGCCGACGCGATCACCAGGATCCACCCACACGCGCTGCGCTGCCCCATCACGACCTCCCCCGTAGCCAACCTACCACGGGGAACGAGCCCGGCGCGGGCGCGCAGTGATTGCGGCGCGGGGGCGCTCGGGCGCGCGCTCCCTTCGTTGGTCGCGGCCCGACGGCGAATCACGATCACGACGTGGACAAGGAAACCTGGATCGTCGTCGCCGACGGAGCTCGCGCCCGCTTCTACGAGCTGCGCGATCACCAACCCTGGCTGGTGCCCGCGCTCGACCACGACCTCGTCGCCACGCGGCTCACGGACCGCGATCTCGAGAGCGATCGTCCCGGCCGGACCACGGTGCGCGGGACGGGCATGTCCCACGGCATGCGTCAGGAGCTCGACAAGCACCGTCAGGCGCAGCTCGAGCTCGCCCGCGAGGTCGCGAAGGCACTCGACACCGCCCGCAACGCCGGGCTCGCTCGCATCGTGCTCGTCGCACCTCCGCGCTCCCTCGGCGATCTCCGCGAGGCGTGCTCGAACGAAGTGCGAGCGCTCGTGACGAACGAGGTCGCGAAGGACCTGTCGAAGCTGTCCGTGCACGAGCTGTCCGCCCGACTCGACGAGCTCCTCGGGTGATGCGAGCCTGGGCCGCGCTGCTACGGCGTGGGCACGACGAGCACGGGACGGTCGGCGAGGCGTGCCAGATCGGTACCGACGCTCGACGTGAAGATGCGATCGACCGTGCCGAGGCGGCGTGAGCCGCATGCGAGGATCGCCGCCTTCTCGTGGTGTGCGACGGCGAGCAGGCCCTCGACGACGGCGTCCTCCACGAGATGCGTGCGTGAGGCCGGGATCTCGTTCTCTCGAACCCAGCGCTCGACGTCGACCGGGGTGCGACGGGGCGTCCACGCGGCGAGGATGGTGCGGTCGCCGAGCAAGTCGTGGCCGAAGTCCCGCGCCGGGTCCATGTGGGTCGCGACCAAGTCCCGTCCCAACTCGCTCGCGAGTCGCGCGGTGAACCGTGCGGCAGCGATCGAGGTGTCGTCGAGATCGGTCGCGAGCACGATTCCACCCTCGCCGATCTCGTTCTCCCCGAGGTCCGGCGGAACGACGAGCACCGGCGCAGGCAGCTCTCGCAGCACCCTACGAGCGACGCTCCCGAGCCGGACGAGGCGGTTCCCCTCGCGGGGTGCGATCCGACCGATGATCAGGCCGTCGACGCCCGGACCCGTCGCCGCGCGAGCGAGGCCCGCCTCCGCCGAGGGTGCGAGGACGACGTGAACGTCGGTGAACGGATCCGGCACGCTGCAGCGAGCCGCGGCGGAGGCGATCATCTTGCGCGTCTCCGCGAGCACCTCGCTCATCGCCTGCAGTGAATCGCGCAGACGCTCGTCGATCACGTGGACTGCGACGAGCTCCGCCGGCGAGTCGCCCCGGGAGTGGCTGCGCAACCATGCCGCCATGCGGACTGCGCCATCACTTCGCTCGTGGGAATCGATGCCGACGATCCATCGCATGCGTGCAAGTTATCACCGCGAGCCGACGTCGCGCGCGCAGAGGCTGCATGGACGCCCGCCGGCCGCAGACTCTGCGGTCACGACGCTCGGTCGCCGATGTCACGCTGCATCGTCGTGCGTGACGGGACTGCCTTGTCGATGCGGGCCGCCGTGCTCGCCACACCGGCTCCGGTCGAGTCCCGACCGCTGCGGATCGTCGAGCTCCCGATGCCTGTGCCGGCAGCCGACGAAGTGCTCGTGCGTGTGAGCGTTTGCGGCCTCTGTCGCACGGATCTGCACGTGGTGGAGGGCGACCTCCCCCAACGGGGGGCGCCGATCGTGCCGGGTCACCAAGTCGTCGGAGAAGTCGTCGCGCTGGGCGACGCCGTCGATGGTGTCGCGATCGGAACGCGCGTCGGCATCGCATGGCTGCATCGCACCTGCGGCACGTGTCGGTTCTGCGCGAGCGATCGCGAGAACCTCTGCGAGGCGCCGGCGTTCACGGGGTGGACGGTGCCCGGCGGCTTCGCGGAGTACGTGGTCGCGCCGGCGGCGTTCGTGTACCCGTTGCCGCTCGGGATGCCCGACATGCACGCCGCGCCGCTCTTGTGCGCGGGCATCATCGGCTATCGATGCTTGCGCACGACGGGCCTCGATGCCCGTGGTTGGAGCGGCGCGCGGCTCGGCATCTACGGCTTCGGCGCAGCCGGCCACGTCGCGATCCAGATCGCTCGCGCGCGCGGAGCCGAGGTGTTCGTCTGCA
>CAYXVR010000050.1:0-70365 GCA_964468635.1 uncultured Nannocystaceae bacterium | reverse complement strand
GGGCACGGAGCAGGGTGTCCGGAAGAACGCTTCGCGTTCTTCCGCACCCTGCTAGAAGAAGTCCCAGAGGCGGCGGAACCACTGCAGGGTTGCGGCGTCGAGGGGCGCGGTGCCGTAGCCGTGCCAGAACGCGGCGACCTCGCGCGCGGAGAACGGCTGCTCGTCGTCGTGCTCGATCGCGATCGCGGTGTCGAAGCGCGGGTCGCCGCGGCCGCCCATCGGCCAGTCGAGCAACGCCGACACGTGGCCGTCGTGGACGAGCACGTTGTCGAGGCCCACGTCGCCGTGGATCGTCGTCTCGGGCACGGGTGGCGGCGGATGGGCGACGAGCTCCGCGAGCAAGGCCGCGTCGCCGTCGCACCACGGCAGGTTGCGCTCGGCCTGCGCGAGCATCCGATCGCGCCACGGCACGCCGTCGCACAGCGATGCCGGCGTCACGATCGCGTGCACGCGCGCGAGCAGCCCGCCGAGCTCACCGAGCAACCGCGCGCGATCGTCTTCGCTCGCGCGCTCGAGCGCGACCTCCAGCGTCACGCCCGGCAAGCGCTCGATCGCCAGCCACACGTCCGCGCCGCGATCGACGCAGCCGCGCACGCGGGGCATCGTCAGGTCCGTCGCCGCCATCGCGCGCAGCACTTCGTGCTCGCGGCGCAGCCAGCTCACATAGCGCGGATCGGCGCAGCGCTTGAGCACGACATCGCCGAAGAAAGCGACCGTGGACGTCATGCCCTGGGTCGGGAACTCGAGCGGCGCATCGCCGCCGAGCCGCGCGAGCTCGGCCGGCACATCGGCCGGCTCGATCACCGCACGATCTCGAGCTTCTCGATCACCTGCGGCGTCGTGGGCTGATCGCCCTCGCCGGCCGTCGCCGCGATCGCCTCGGCCACCTTGACGCTCTCCTCGGTGCACCGCCCGAAGACCGTGTGCTTGTCGTCGAGGTGGGGCGTCGGCGCGAGCGTGACGAAGAACTGCGAGCTGCCGGTGGTGGGCCCGCGATTCGCCATGCTGAGCTGGCCGGCGCGATCGTGGCGCAGCTCCGGCACGAGCTCGTCGGGGATCACGTAGCCGGAGTCGCCGCGACCGGTGCCGGTCGGATCGCCGCCTTGGATCATGAAGCCCGGGATCACGCGGTGGAACTTCGTGCCGTCGTAGAACGGGCGCTTCACCCACTCGCCGGTGTCGGGGTCGCGGAACGGCCGGAGCCCGCGCGCGAGCCCGATGAAGTTCGCGACCGTGATCGGGGTCCAGTCGGGCGTCAGCTCGCACTCGATGATGCCGGCGTTCGTCGTGAAGCGCGCCCACAGCCGGGCATCGGCGGCGCCCGGCAAGCCCGCGATCGCTTCGTCGAGCGTGAACGCGCCGCCTTCGGGATCGCCTTGCGCCGTCGCGTACTGCCGGATCTCCTCCTCGCTCATGCCGAGCTCGGGCTCGTCGCCGGCCTGGAAGCGCGGGCCCTCCTCGCCCCCCCCTTCGTGGCCGGGCTTCGCGGCGCGGCCGGCCGCGAGCCGGGCCTTGCGGGCGGCCTCCTCGGCTTGCTTGGCGGCGATTTCCTCGGGCAGGGGCGGCGGCGCATGGAAGACGCAGCCCGCGACCACCACGAGCACGAGCGACCCGCGGGCGGCGAATCCCGCGCCTCGCGGGCGGGCCTGCGCGCGGCGGTGCATGCAGCGGAGTCTGGCCCGGAGGGCCCCTGCTTGACAACCCGCGGGGGGCCGACGCAGAGTCTCGCACCCCGAGGGGTCACCCTTCGGAACCCGAGCCGAGACGCGAATCGTGGCGAATCACAAGCAAGCAGAGAAGCGCAACCGACAGCGGATCAAGCGACGCGAGCGGAACCTGCTCCATCTGTCGTCGATGCGCACCTTCATGAAGCGTGTCCGCAAGGCGCTCGACGCCGGCGACGTGAAGGCCGCGAAGGACGCGCTGCCCACGGCGATCACGGCGATCACCCACGCCGCGAGCAAGGGCGTCGTGCACCGCAACACGGCGTCGCGGTACGTCTCGCGCCTGACGCTCGCCGTGCAGAAGGCCGGCTAGGAGCGCGACCCCGCAAGGGGCCGCGCTTGTCGCGTTCGACCGCCGTCGGCGGCTGACGAGCCGCGAACGCGACGAATCGGCGCGTTCGACCTCCGTCGGCGCGCCGACGAGCCGCGAACGCGACACTCCGTCGCGTTCGACCGCCGTCGGCGGCTGACGAGCCTCGAACGCGACGAATCGGCGCGCTCGACCTCCGTCGGCACGCCGACGAGCCTCCAGCGCGACACTTCGTCGCGTTCGACCGCCGTCAGCCGCCGACGAGCCGCGCTCAGCGGCGCGCGACGCCGGGCAGTGCTTCGCAGGCCTCGAGGATCCAGCGCTCGACGGCCAGCTCGGGCGACTTGCTCGCGACGAACGAGCCGCCCTTGATGTCGCCGTCGAGCCGCACGAGCGCCGCGAACGCGCGACGCAAGCGCGCGAGCGAGAAGCCGCGCGCCTGATCGACGAGCTTGCGCGCGACGAAGCCCGGCACCCCGGCCGCACCTTCGAGCGCGGACGGCTTGAGCCCGGTGCCGTGCGCCACCATCAACAGGCGCAGCTGGCGGGCGAGCATCGCGAGCAAGGGCCCGATCTCCGCCATGCCGGGC
This sequence comes from uncultured Nannocystaceae bacterium, assembly GCA_964468635.1. GTDB lineage: Bacteria > Myxococcota_A > Polyangia > Nannocystales > Nannocystaceae > Xiheibacterium. The sequence goes on along the minus strand of CAYXVR010000050.1, from coordinate 67,741 downwards.
TCGCCCTGCGCGAGCATGCGATGCAGCACCGCGAGCGCCTTCTCGTGGCGCCCCTGCCCCACGGCGTCGGTCAGGTCGAACACGACGGCCTCGCGCGCATCGACGACGACCGCGACCACGTCGTTCGCGGTGACGCGCGCGCCCTGCCCCGCGTGCAGCGACGACTGCTCGAGCGCGCCCGACAGCGCCGACGGGCTGCCGCCCACGCGATCGACCAGCGCGTTCACGGCGTCGCGATCGATCGCGAGCCCCAGCGCGGCCGCGTGCTCGTGCACGAACGCCGCCGCGTCCTCGCTGCGCTTGAGCCCCTCGAACTTCTCCACGACGCCGGTCTTCTTCGCCGCGGTCACGAGCCGCGAGCGCGCGTCGATGCCGGCCGACGTGATGACCAGGATCGTCGACGAGATCGGCTTGCCGAGGTACTCCACGAGCTCGTCGAGCTTCTTCGGATCCGGCGTGCCGCGCGTCTTGCCGATCGCCTCGGGCTCGTCGAGCTCGACCAGCCGCAGCTTCGCCATCACGGGCACCTGCGCGCACGCCTCGAGCACGCGGCCGACCCCTTCGAGGTCGCGGCCGACGAAGCGCTCGTGGTTGAACGCCGCGAACGACTCGTCCAGCACCGCGGCCCGCAGCGCCTCGACGACCGCCCGCATCGGCGCGTGCTCGCTGCCGTACAGCACGTACACCGGCGCGAGCTTGCCGGCCTTCACGTCGGCGAGCGCGCTCACTTGCCCTTCACCAGCGTCGCGACGACCTCGACCTCGGGCGTCATCGGCATCAGATCGAACACGGTCACGTCGGCCACGCTCCAGCCCTTGCCGACCATCACCTTCAGATCGCGGGCGAGCGTCGCGGTGTCGCACGAGACGAGCACGATGCGCTGCTTCGCGATCTCGGCGACCGCGGCCGCCGTGGCCTTGCCGAGCCCGCTGCGCGGCGGATCGGCCACGACGACGTCGTAGCGCGTGTCGCCGCCCGCAATCTTCGGCGCGAGCTTCTCGACGTCGGAGTGCTTGGCATTGATGGACAGATCGTTGCTCTCGGCGATGCGCCGCAGCGCACCGATCGCCTCGCGATCGTCGTCCACCGCGTACACGCGCTGGGCGTAGCGCGCGAGCGCGCGCGTGAAGTTGCCGTTGCCGCAGTACAGCTCGAGCACGCGCAGGCCGTCCGCCTTCGCGCGGCCGACGACGTGCTTCACGAGCGCGCGGTTGCCCTCGGTCTGCGCCTGCGTGAACACGAACGGGCTGGCCTCCACCGGTACGAGGCCGTCGCGGGCATCGAGGATGAGCCGGGGCTTGCCGACGCTCGCCGCCTTGCGACCGCCCCGCAGCTCGATCCCGACGAGCGTGTCGTCGAGGCAGGCGTCGAGCGCCGCGAGCAGCTCGGAGTCCGCCCGCACACCGGGCAGGCCGAGCACGGCGCGACGACCGTCGGTGAGACCGAGCACCTCGCCCTCCTTCGGCAAGAGGTGCCCGGCCGCGCGCAGGCGCTCGAACGCGTGCTGCAGCTGCGGCACGAGCACGGGGCACCGATGTGCGTCGGCGATCTCGTGCGAGCGCCTTCGGTGGAAGCCGAGCTCGAACACGCCGTCCTCGCGCCGGTAGTGCATGCGGGCACGTCGGCGGTAGCCCAGGCCGTCGCCCGGCAACGCGTGCAGGTGCGGCACGACGCCGAGCTCGCGCAGCGCGTCGGCGACGATCGAGCGCTTGAGCTCGCCCTGGGCCTCGACGTCGACGTGCTGCCAGTCGCAGCCGCCGCAGACGTCGTCGTGCGCCGCGATCGGGCGCCGCAAGGGGCTCGGCTCGATCACGTCGAGCAACTCACCGACGACGTGCTTCTTCGCGACCTTCACCGCGCGCACGCGCACGAGCTCGCCGGGCAGCGCCTCGGGCACGAACCACGTACCGGGCGTGCCGTCGGCGGCATGCCCGAGGGCGTCGCCGCCGCTGGCGAGCGTCCGGATGCGGACGTCCTTGGTGTCGTGCGTGGCGTCCACGGGGCGCGAACCATACCGCAGCGCGACACGCGGGGGGTATGCTCGCCGCGAGAAGGCCCGTGACGTCGCGACGACCGCTGACTGCCGCCGAGCGCCAGGTGCTCGCGCACCTCGTCGAGGAGGCGCTCGAGCTGCTCGCGCGCGAGCAACTGGACGCGGCCCGCACCACGATCGCGGAGGCGACGGAGCTCGCGCCGGACGACGCGGAGGTGCTCACGCTGCGGGCCGAGCTCGCGTTGGTGGACGAGGACCTCGCCACGGCGAAGACGCTGCTCGAGCGCGCGGTCGCGCAGGACTCCGAGCACGCCGACGCGCATCACCTGCTCGCGCGTGTGTTCGAGGATCTCGGCGATCACGACGGGATGGTCGCGCACGACCTGCGCGTGCTCGAGCTCGACGCGCACCACGATCGGCGCCACGGCGTGGGCACGGCCGACGACCTGTCGTTCATCGAGGACACGGCCCGCCGCACGTTGCTCGGGCTGCCGCCGCACCTCGCGGATCGGGTGGAGGACGTGCCCGTGATCCTCGAGGCGCGGCCGCACGCGGACGTCGTGCGCGAGGGCTTCGACCCGCGGGCGCTGGGGCTGTTCGAAGGGCCGACGGATCACGGCCGGCGCACGGCCGAGCTCGACGTGCGGCCGACCCGGATCGTCCTCTTTTATGCGAACCTGCTCGCGATCGCGCCCGACGACGACGCGCTCGCCGAGCAGGTCGAGGTCACGGTGCTGCACGAGCTCGGGCACTTCTTCGGCCTCGACGAGGACGACGTCGCCGAGCTGGGCCTCGAGTAGCCGAGAGACTGTCGGTTCGTTGTCGGTCGGCCGAGTTCCTGCGCCTTTGGTGAGCTGAATCGCGGTGCCGGCTACGACGGTCGCCATCGGAACGATGACGGTGGCCGGGGGCCTGGTTCGGGAGTGCCCTAAAGATTTCAGGTGGTTCGGTCCGGTGATGGCACGGCACGGCCATTGCTCCTGGGGCGGGCATGGCGGCGACGAAGACTCTCCTGGCGGCAACCCTCTCCCTCCTCGCGTTCGGCTGCGAGGCCGGCGGTGAGACGGTGGGTCCGCGCGGTGGCGTGATCACCTCGGACGACGGTCGCCTGAGCCTCGAGATCCCCGAGGGCGCGCTGTCGAGCGACGTCGAGATCACCATCGAGGTGCTCGACGACGCCCCGGCCGGCGCCATCGGTACGGTCTACGCCATCGAGCCCGCGGGCCTCGCGTTGGCCGTCCCCGCCACGCTCGTCTACGACGTGTCGGCCGGCGAGGAGAACCGCGCGTTCGACCTCGCCGCCGCCGGCGTCGAGATGGAGCAGCTCGTCATCCTCGGCGAGAAGGGCTCGCGCTGGTCGCCCCTGCCCGATCCCGAGGTCGACGTCGACGACGAGTTCGTCTTCGGCTCGGTCCTCTACCTCTCGTCCTACGTCATCGCTTCGCGTCCGTGATCCCCTCCCCGTCCTGCTTGGCTTGAGGTCCTCCTCCTCCTCCGAATCCCCCTCGACGAAGCCCCCACCCCGGGGGCTTCGTCGTTTCTGCGTCCGGTGATCCCGGCCACCGCGCGCTACGCGGAGCCCGTGCGAGCGTCCATCCGCTGATGGTCGAGTCGTCGAACCCGTACGCACCGCCGGCCTCGGACCCGGAGACCGCGCCCGAGGTCGATCCCGACGCGCTCGGATCTACACGGGCGCGATGAGCCTGTGGTGGGCGCTCTTCCTGCTCGTCGTCGCGATCTCGGTGCCGCTGAACGTGCGGCTGTTCCGGTTCTTCGGACCGGCGCCCGCTCACTCGTAGCGGGCCGCGATCGCCTCGGCGACGCACGTGCGCAGCACCGACGGCGGCGCGGCGAGCAGCTGCGCGGCACGGGCGTCTCGCAGGTGGCGCTCCACCGGGAAGTCGCTGACGTAGCCGTAGCCGCCGTGGATCTGCAGCGCATCGTGGGCTGCCGCCGCCGCCTTCGCACCCGCGAACACGAGCGCGCGCGCAGCCGCGGCGCTCGCCGGGCGGTTCGCGTCGAGCCGCGCCGCCGCGTCGTGTACGAGCAGCGCCGCGCCGTCGAGCCCGGTCGCCGCATCGGCGAGCTTCCACTGGATCGCCTGGAACTGCGCGATCGGCTGGCCGAACTGCTCGCGCTCCTTCGCGTACGCGATCGCCGACGACAACGCGGCCCGACCGAGGCCGCACGCGATCGCGGCGAACAGCACGCGCAATCGATCTGCGGACGCTACGAGCAACGCGTCCGCGGCACCGGCCGCGCCCAACCGAGCATCGTCTTCCACGCGCACGTTCGCGAGCTCGACGTCCGCGACGCCGGCGGCCCGCAGGCCGAGCAGCTCCGCGCGTCGCCGCACCACGCCGCCCGCGTCCGCGTCGATCACGAACGCCGTGGGCTCCCCGTCGAACGATGCGACGACCACGAGCTTGCTCGCCGTCGCGCCGCCGACGACATCGCTCGCGCGGCCCGAGATCCGCCACTGCCCCGCCTCGCGCTCCGCGACGACGCCCGCGAACCCGGTCGCGAGCTCGCCCGTCACCAGGCGCGGCAACAGGCGCTCGCGCTGCTCCGGGCTGCCGAGCGCGAGCACCGGCACGATCCCGAGCGCCTCGTGGGCCGCGACGATCGCCGCGAGACTGCCGCTGCCCATCGCCAGCGCCTCGGCGATCGCGGCCGCGCCGACCCACGTCGTGCCGACGCCACCGTCGTCCTCGGGCACCGTCGCGGCGAGCAGCCCGAGCTCGCCGAGCCGCGCGGCGAGCCCGGCCGGCAGGCTCGCCTCTTCGTCCCATCCGCGCGCGCGCTCGTTCACCTCGGCCGTGCAGAACTGCACGACCGCGGCACGCAACGCGGAGACATCGTCGCTCACGCGCGCTCCTCTCCGAAGCGGCGCGCGATGTCGCGGCCGAGCACGATGCGCTGCACCTCGCTCGTGCCCTCGTAGATCATCGTGACTCGCACGTCGCGAAGGCAGCGCTCCACCGGGCAGTCCATGCGCAGCCCCGCCGGCCCCATCGCCTCGAGCACGCGCGCACACACGAGGTTCGCACCCTCGCTGGCCTGCAGCTTCGCCATGCTCGCGGCGCGCGTGAAGTCCTGGCCACGCTCCTTGAGCCACGCGGCGCGCAGCGTGAGCAGGCGCGCAGCGTCGAGGATCGTGGCCGAATCGGCCAACGCCCACTGCACGTGTTGCTCGGTCGCACGCCGGCCCGTGCCCGCGCGCACCCACGCGGCAAAGGCATCGAGCGCGCAGAGTCCGATGCCGAGCGCCTGCGAGCCGATGCCGATGCGCCCGCCGTCGAGCGCCATCATCGCGATGCGGAAGCCGCGACCTTCGGCGTCGAGCAACGCGTCCTCACCGACCTCGCAGCCGTGGAACTCGAGCGGCGTCGTCGTGCTGCCGCGCAGCCCCATCTTGTGCTCGGGCTTGCCGCGCACGAGCCCGGGCGCATCGCCCCGCACGAGGAACGCCGAGATGCCGCGCGCACCCGGAGCGTCGCTCGTGCGCGCCCAGACCACGAACAGCCCCGCATCGGTGCCGCTCGAGATCCACATCTTGCTGCCGTCGAGCACCCAGCCGCGATCGGTGCGGCGCGCCTTCGTGCGCATGCCGGCCGGATCGGAGCCCGCGCCCGACTCCGACAGCGCGAACGCGCCGACGACGTAGCTGCCGTCGCACAGCTTCGGCACGTGCATGCGCTGCTGCTCGGCCGTCCCGAACTTGCAGATCACCTCGGCGACCATGTTGCTGACGCCGACCGCGACGGTCGTCGACGCGCACGCGCGGGCGATCTCCGTCATCATCAGGCTGTACGCGACGGCGCCCCCCTCGAGCCCACCGAGCGCCTTCGGCACGTTCACGCCGAGAAACCCCTCGGCGGCGACCTTCGCGAGGTTGCCCTTGGGGAACCCGCCCTCGCGATCGAGCGCGGCGGCCCGCGGCGCGAGCACCTCGCCCGCGAGCGCACGCGCGCGCGCCTGCAGCTCGCGCTGCGCCTCGCTCGGCTCGAAGTCGAAGGCCGCGCTCACGAAGGACTCAGAACGCCTCGCCCACCTGGCCGCGATACGTGTGGACGTAGACCACTTCCGGCGGCGGGTCGAACACCCAGTCGTCGATCGCGGTGCCGATGCACGCCTTCATGCCGTCGGCCGGCACGTCGCCGATGTTCGAGCCCTTCGCGTTCTGCTTCTTCACCCAGATGTCGAGCACCTTGGCCTTCGAAGCCTTGCCGGTCGTGTCGATCGTGAACTCGACCGAGAACATGCTGCGCATGAACCGGGTCTCCTGCACGTCCATCTGCTCCTCGAGGCAGCGCTCGAAGTCCTTCTCGTAGACGTTGGTGATCTGGTCCTCGATCGCGCGCAGGGTCTTCGGGTGGATGCCCTTGCCCTGGTCCTCGGTCTCGTCGCGGTACGTGCCGGTCTCGATGTCCTCGCCGTACTTGTTCTTGTCGCGGTACTTGCCCGCGACGTCGGGGCTGTCGGCGGCATCGAGGTGACGCTTGGCGCAGCCGGCCGTGGACGCGCAGAGCACGACGGCGGCGATGCTGAGTCGGGTGACGCTCATGGTGGTTCTCCTCGGTTGGGACTCGTTCCGATCAAGCCTTGAGCAAATCGGCGGCAATGACGATGCGCTGGATCTCGCTCGTGCCCTCGTAGATCTCGGTGATCTTCGCGTCGCGGTAGTAGCGTTCGACGGGGAACTCGCTGACGTAGCCGTTGCCGCCGTGGATCTGGATGGCCGCCTTGGCGATGCGGTTCGCGGCCTCGGACGCGAAGAGCTTCGCCATCGCCGACTCGCGGCTGTGGCGGCGCCCGGCCATCTTCATGGCCGCCGCTCGCAGGGTGAGCAGTCGCGCGGCCTCGAGCTCGGTCTCCATGTCCGCGAGCTGGAACGCCATGGCCTGGTGGTCGATGACACGCTTGCCGAACGTCTTGCGCACACACGCGTACTCGGCCGCCGCGGTGAACGCCGCCTTTGCGATGCCGAGCGCCTGCGCGGCGATGCCGATGCGCCCGCAATCGAGCGTCGACATCGCGACCTTGAACCCCTCGCCCACCTTGCCGAGCAGCTGGTCCTCGCCGACCTCGTGCTCGTCGAAGAAGATCTGGCAGCTGTGGCTCGCGCGGATGCCCAGCTTGTCGTCCTTGTGCCCGCGCCGGACGCCCTTGCCGTTCATGTCGACCACGAACGCGCTGATGCCCCGGTGGCCGGCGGCCGGATCGGTCATGCAGAACAGGATGCCGGTGTCGGCCTGCGGGCCGTTCGTGATCCAGTTCTTCGTGCCGTCGATGACGAAGCCGTCGCCCTTGCGCACCGCGAGCGTCCGCTGCGCCGCGGCGTCCGAGCCGGCCTCGGGCTCCGAGAGCATGAAGCAACCGAGCCTCTCGCCCGCCGCGAGCGGCGCCAGCCACTTCTGCTTCTGCTCGGCGTTGCCGAACTTCACGAGCGGGTCGCACACGAGCGAGTTGTTCACGCTCATGATCACGCCCGTGGACGCGCACGCCGCCGAGATTTCCTCCATGGCGAGCACGTAGGCGATCGTGTCGAGCCCGCTGCCGCCGAGCTCGTCGGACACCTCGATGCCCATGAGCCCGAGCTCCGCCATGCGCCGCACGAGGTCGGCGGGGAAGCGGGCCTCGCGGTCGTTCTGCGCCGCCACCGGGCGCACCTCGCGAGCGGCGAACTCGCGGACGATCCGCACCAGCGTCTCTTGCTCCTCGGTGAGCGTGAGCTCCATCGACGAGCGAGAGCGTACACCCTTTCGCGGGCGCGGCGCGCTCAGCTGCCCGTGAACGTCGGGGGCCGCTTGCCGAGGAAGGCGGCCATGCCTTCCTTCTGGTCGGCGCTCGCGAACAGGCTCGCGAACGCCTCCTGCTCGAGCAGGTTCGCATTGTCCAAGGGCAGCTCTGCCCCCCGGTGCAGGACTTCCTTGACCTTCGCGATCGCGAGCGGGCCGGTCGACTGGGCGATCACTCCCGCCGTGAGCACGGCGGCGTCGACGACCTCGCCCTTGGGCACGACCTTGTTCACGAGGCCGATCCGCAGCGCCTCCTCGGCGCCGAGAGTCGCGCCGGTCGTGCACAGCTCGATCGCGCGGGCCAGGCCCACGCGCCGGGCGAGCCGCTGCGTGCCGCCGAAGCCCGGGATCACGCCGAGCTTCACCTCGGGCTGACCGAACTTCGCGTTCTCGGCCGCGTAGATGAAGTCGCACGCGAGCGCGAGCTCGCAGCCGCCGCCGAGCGCGAACCCGTTGACCGCCGCGATCGTGACGAAGCGCGCCGACGTCAGCATCTCGCCGACGGCGTGGCCGCGTCCGGAGAACGCGAGCGCCTGCTCGGGCGTCATGTTCGACATCGCGGAGATGTCGGCTCCCGCGACGAACGCCTTGTCGCCCGCGCCGGTGAGCACGAGCGCGCGCACCGACGACACGGACGCCGCCTCCTCGAGCGCACGCGCGAGCTCGTCGACGACCTTCGCATCCAGTGCGTTCAGCACCGTCGGGCGGTTGATCGTGACGACGCGGACGGCGCCCTTGTCCTCCACGAGGAGCGTTTCGTACGCCATCACTTGCTCCGATAGTCGTAGAAGCCGCGACCGGTCTTGCGCCCGAGCCAGCCGGCGGCGACGTGCATGCGCAGGACGTTCGCGGGCCGGTACTTGTCGTCGCCGAGCTCGCGCTGCAGCACCTCGGCGATCGCGAGGCACGTGTCGAGCCCGATGAGATCGGCGAGCTCGAGCGGGCCCATGGGGTGGTTGAGGCCCTTCTTGCACCCGAGGTCGATGTCCTGCGGCGTGCCCAGACCCTCCTGCAGCGCGAAGCAGGCCTCGTTGATGAGCGGGATGAGCACGCGGTTCACGATGAAGCCCGCACAGTCCTTGCTCGTGACGGTGACCTTGCCGAGCCGCTGCGCGAACGCGATGGTCGTGTCGTAGGTCGCGTCGCTCGTGGGCAGCCCGCGGATGATCTCGACCAGCTCCATGAGCGGCACGGGGTTCATGAAGTGCATGCCCACGACCTGCTCGGGGCGCTTGGTCTGCGCGCCGAGCAGCGTGATGCTGATCGAGCTCGTGTTCGTCGCGACAATCGAGCCCGGCTTCACGGCGACGTCGAGGTCGCGCATGAGCTGCTTCTTGAGCTCGATGTTCTCGGTGGCCGCCTCGATCGCGAAGTCGACGGACGAGAACGCGGCGATGGAGTCCACCGGCTCGATCTTCGCGAGCAACGCATCGCGATCCTCGGCGGTGATCTTGGCCTTCTCGACGAGCTTGCCGAGCCCCTTGCCGATGCGGGCCTTGCCGTCCTCCGCGTGCTTCTTGCTCTGATCCGCCAGGAGCACGCGGATGCCCTTGCTCGCCGCGACCTGGGCGATGCCGCCGCCCATCTGGCCCGCACCGAGCACGCCGATCGTCTGGATGTCGACCATGTTCCTCAGACCTCCACCATGAGCGCGACCGCTTCGCCGCCGCCGATGCACAAGGAAGCGACGCCGCGGGTCTTGCCCGTCTGGCGCAGCGCGTGGACGAGCGTGACGAGCAAGCGCGCGCCCGAGGCCCCGATGGGATGGCCGAGCGCGATCGCACCGCCGCGCACGTTGAGCCGCTCGCTCGGGATGCCGACCTCGTCCTGGTTCACGAGCGACACGACCGCGAACGCCTCGTTGACCTCCCAGAGATCGACGTCGTCGGCCTTGTGGCCGGTCTTCGCGAGCAGGTTCGCGATGGACTTCGCCGGCGCGGTGGTGAACCACTCGGGTGCCTGCGCGGCGCCGGCGTAGCCGACGATGCGCGCGAGCGGGGCGAGGCCGCGTCGCTTGGCCTCGTCGGCGCCCATCACGACGAGCGCCGCGGCACCGTCGTTGATCGTCGACGCATTGCCGGCCGTGATCGTGCCGTCCTTCTCGAACGCGGCGCGCAGGCTGCCGAGCTTGCCGACGTCGCCGCGGAACGGCTCCTCGTCGTCCTTCACCTCGACGGGATCGCCCTTCTTCTGCGGCACGGGGACGGCCGCGATCTCCTCGCGGAACAGGCCCTCCTTCACGGAGTGCTGCGCGCGCTGGTAGGACAGCGCGGCCCAGGCGTCCTGGCGCTCGCGATCGATCTTGCGCTCGCGCGCACAGAGCTCGCCGGCCTTGCCCATGTGGAAGTCGTTGTAGGGGTCCCACAGGCCGTCGAAGATCATGCCGTCGACGAGCTGGCCGTGGCCCATGCGGTACCCGCTGCGCGCCTGCGGCAGGTAATACGGGGCGTTGCTCATGCTCTCCATGCCGCCGGCGACCACGACGTTCGCCTCACCCGCCTTGATCGCGTTCGCGGCGAGCATCACGGTCTTCAGGCCCGAGCCGCACACCTTGTTCACGGTGACGGCGCCCGTGCTCGTGGGGATCCCGGCGGCGATCATCGCCTGCCGCGCGGGCGCCTGGCCCTGCCCGGCCGGGAGCACGCAGCCCATGAGCACCTCGTCGACGTCGCCGCCCTGCAGCTTGGCGCGCTCGAGCGCGGCCCGGATGGCGGTGGCACCGAGCTTGGGCGCGGGCACGGACGCCAGCGCGCCCGAGAAGCTGCCGATCGGGGTGCGCGCTGCACTGACGATCACGACGTCACGGGACATGGGAGTCTCCTTCGTCCACCTCGAACGCCGCCGAGGCGGGGAACGTCGCTCGCTGTAACACGGGGCGCCGATCACCGCGATTGTGTTTCGTCACGCATGTTTACCGGTCCCACGCGTCTCCGACGCGGCAGGGCGAACGGCGCGGCCGTCGGCGCGGCGGAGAGGCTCGAACCGCGGGAACGGTTGACGCGCGCGCACCTTCCCTGCATAACGCGGCCGCTCACCTGCGCCGAGGTAGCTCAGCTGGTTGAGAGCGAGGGATTCATAACCCCTAGGTCGGCGGTTCGAGTCCGCCTCTCGGCACCCCTGTTCGGTTGGTAACCTGGTCTCGGTGGCCACGTCGTTCGACGGCCTGGACGAGCTCGAGGCCCGCGCGTTCGCGGGCACGTGGCTGCCGGCGTGGAGCGGCAATCGGCCCGAGCTCCTCGCGTCGTTCTACACCGACGACGCGTTCTACTGCGATCCGGCCGTGCCGGCGGGTCTGCACGGGCGCGATGCGCTGCTCGCCTACTTTCGCAAGCTGCTCGAGAAGAACCCCGACTGGATCTGGCGACACCGCGGATCGATCCCGATGCGCGACGGCTTCTTGAACCAGTGGCACGCCACGATCCCGTTCGGCGATCGCATCGTCGAGGTCACGGGCGTGTGCACGGTGCAGCTGCGCGCGGGGCTCATCTACGCGAACCAGGTCTTCTTCGATCGCAGCGAGCTGTTCGGCCTCGCGCCCCCGAAGCCGGGCGTGTGATCGCACGACTCCCGACGCCGGTCGCTTGTCAACCGCGATGACACGCGCGTGGCGACGCGACGCGCGGTCGGTCGTCGGTTCGCGGACCCCCGCCGACAGGCGCCCACGCATGCCCGGCAATCTTCGCCGGTGGCGATGGAAACGCCGGTCCGTGGCCATCGACGGGATCGCGGCGCGCGGTTCGGACCCCCGCGCCCCGGGAGCCCTGTTCGCATGCCGACGCGTCTCGCCCCTCGGTTGGTGGCGCTCTTCACCCTCGCGGGCTGCGGCGGGATCGAGATCGATCTGCCCGAGCTCGAGACGGGCGACGTCGACGTCGATGGGGGGCTCGATCTCGGCGACGTCGACGACGGCGTCACGACCGTGCCGGGCGACGTCGACGTCGACGAAGGTGACGACGACGACGGCGGCGACGACGAGGGTCCGGGCGTCGGCGATTGCTGCGAGGCCCACGAGACGCCCGGCTGCGACGACCCCGAGGTCGCCGCGTGCGTGTGCGAGGACGATCCGTTCTGCTGCGACGTCGCGTGGGACGGGATCTGCGTGATCGAGGTCGGCGATCTCGACTGTGCGGCGTGCGAGCACGTCGACACGGGCGACGACGACGTCGGCGACGTCGACGAGGGCACGGAGGTCGACGAGGGCACGGAGGTCGACGAGGGCACGGAGGTCGACGACGGCAACGACGACGGCGGCGTCCCCGGCCCGTGCTGCGAGGCCCACGCGTCGCCGGGCTGCGAGTACGACGACGTCGCCGCGTGCGTGTGCAACGACGATCCGTCCTGCTGCGCCACGACGTGGGACGAGCTCTGTGTGATCGAGGTCGAGATCTTCGGCTGCGGCGTGTGTGGCGGGGACACCGACGGCACGACGACCGACGACGGTGGCGACGATGCGACGGACGACGGCACGACCGACGACGGCGGGAGCACCGGCCCGTGCTGCGAGCCGCACGACGAGCCCGGGTGCGAGTACCCCGACGTCGAGGACTGCGTCTGCCTCACCGATCCGTTCTGCTGCGAGATCGCGTGGGACGGGCTGTGTGCCGACGAGGTGACGACGCTCGGCTGCGGCGTCTGCTGAACGAAAAACCCGGCGCGGCTGTCCGCGCCGGGTCCCCCGACCTCACTCGCCTTCGGCGGGTGCGGGCGTGGTCTGCTCTCCTTCGGCCGGCGCGGCCTCGCCGTCGCCGTCCGCTTCCGGATCCGGATCCGCGGCGCCATCGGCCGCTTCCCCTTCGCCCGGACACGCCGGGAACTCGCAGTCCGGTCCCTGCCGGCTGACGGAGCTCCCATCCGCGCATTGCTTCGCTTCTTCGGTGCATGCCGCCTTGTCCCCGTCGGGATTGGCCGTGTCCTTCTTCGGACTGCAGGCCACGCCCGCGAGGATTCCGAGCGCCAGCACCATCGTTGCGTTCTTCATGCGCCCCGAACGTCAGCCGCGCGCCGCGGCTTTCGCCCCCCGTCCGAACTCATGCGCCGAGGACCTTGAACGCGATGTTGCGCCCCAGGCCCGCCTTCATCGCGAGGTGGATCCACGCGACGGCGAGCTGCTCGCCGACGCGCGCGTTACGGAGCGGACCCAGATCGAGCGGGCGGAAACCGATCTCGCCCGCGAGCCGCGCCACCGTCTCGCGCGCGCTCGCATCGTCGGCGCACAGGAACACGTCCGCGGGCAAGCCACCCACGACCGGCTGCAGGATGTGCTCCGCACCGAGCGTGTTGAACGCCTTCACGACTCTCGCACCGGTCCAGCGCGCCGCGATGGTCTCGGCGGCCGACGTCGCGACCGCGTGCACGGGCCCATCGTCCCATCGGATCGGATTCGTCGCATCGACGACGATCTTGCCCTTCGCGTCGCCGACCTGCGCGAGCACGCCGTCGACCGCCGCCCACGGCAGCGCGAGCACGACGACCTCACCGAACTCCACCGCCGATCGCACGTCGCCGGCACTCGCGTCCGGACCACACTCGCGCACGAGCGCCGCGATCTCGTCGGGCTTGCGCACGCCGAAGCGCACCTCGTGTCCGCGCTGCGACCAGCGTCGCCCGAGATTGCCACCGATGTTGCCCGCGCCGAGGATTCCGATGTGCATGGGTCTCCCCCTTCGCTCGCCGACCGGCCGACGTTACGCGCTCACTCGATCGTCGAGTTCTCGACCTGGGGATCCTCGGCCGCCAGCACGAAGATGCCGGGGAAGCCCTCCGTCTCGAACCCGTCGCTCGGGTTGCGCGCGAGGACCGAGTCGCGGATCACGAGGTGACCGGTGAGATCGTTGCTGACGAAGAAGATCGCACCGCCACCCTCGTTCGCGTGGTTGTCGGTGATCGACACGCCGCACAGCGACAGCGTGAACGTGTTGCCGTCGTTGTAGATCGCGCCGCCGCTGCCCCCACCCGGCGTGCCCGCGGCGGCCGGGTTCGCCCCGTTGCCGATCGCGCGGTTGTGCGAGAACAGGCTGTTCCACACCGAGTACGACACGCCGATGCTGCTCAGGCCCGCGCCGTTGCTGCACACGTTCGCGAACTCCTCGCCGCCGCCGAAGGTGCTCTTCACGACGTGCACCGGCAGGTCCTGCGACTGATCGAGCACGCGGATTGCTCCCCCGCCGACGTCGGGCCCCGTGTCGTCGCACGTGTTGCCGAAGAAGCGCGAGTTGATCACCTTCAATCGGCCGCCGCGCACGAAGATCGCACCGCCGCCCGGCTCGGCCTCGCCGGTCGCGTCGCCGCCGACGAACGTCAGGTTCTGCACCGTGAGACGCGGATGGTCCTGATCGTCGCAGTGCGGCGTGGTCCACACCTGGGCCTCGTCGCACGTGTTCATGTACAGGATGCGGTGCGCACCGCCGCCCGACAGCGTGACGAGGTTGCGCCCGTCGATCACGATCTCGGGCCCCGTGTCGTTGAAGATCTTTGCGGTGCGGTCCAGCTCGATCGTCACCGGCTCGGGCCCGCAGTTGAACCCGATGATGCCGCCCTGCTCGACCGCGGCGATGAACGCATCGCCCGTGCACGACGACGGCGTGCCGTTGCCGACGACGTGATCCACGTTCGTCGTGTCGACCTGCGCCGCCTCGGCCGGGACCTCGCAGTGGCCGTCGGGGTTGCCCGCTGGCGGTCCGTCGCGCGGATCGGGCAGATCGCCGCCGTCGTCGGCGACGCCCTCGCTGCCCGTGCCGTCCTCCGCACAGGACGCAGCCACCATCGAGAGCGCGAGCACGGATCCGAGTCGCCGGTGCACGATCGCTCCAATCTATCAGAACTCGAGCCCGGTCCCCACGTGCAGCGCGAGGTCGTGCGTCACGGTTTCAACGGGGTCGCCCGTCGTCACGAGCACCGCGTTGTCGCTGGCCGCGAGATCGGCGAGGTCGATGCGCACCCGACCGACCTTCCCGAGCGAGAGCCCGTAGCGGGCCGCCACCGCGGTGACGAACACGAGGCGGCGCGCGGCTTCGCGCCGCGACAGCCGCACGGGCCGGCGGTACTCGCCGCCGAACGTGAACCCGTACGTGTCGACGTCGTACTCGAGGAAGTCGTCGGCGACCGACAACGCACTGCGCGACATGTAGAAGCCGCCGCCGAGCAGGAAGCGGCGGCTCACCTCGGCCCGCACGCCGGTGCGGAGGTTCAACACCATGCGGCGCCCGTCGCCGTCCGGGCTGTACCGCGGCGGGCGCAGCTCGCCCTCGATCGACGCCCATCCGCGCGTCCACGAGTACGCGAGCGCGGCGGTGATCGACATCGGATCGTCGGGTCGTCCCGCCGCGGTGTCGAGCTCGGGCTGGGCGGAGAGCTCCGAGAAGCCGCCGTCCTGCGGGTTGTGGCCGCCCTCGGTGACGACGGCGCTGCGATCGATCCGCTGGTAGACCCACGCCCGCGGCGTGCGAACCGCGAGGCCGAGATGGAGGTAGTCGACCGGCTGCCACTGCACGCCGAACACGAACTCGGTGCCCCACGAGCGCGCCGACTCGTGCAGGTCGGCGTGCACGAATCGCTCCGTCCTGGGTGGGAACTCGGACGTGCCGGCGCGCGCCCACGCCGACGTCGACTGCACCTCGCGCTCGTAGACGACGAAGCCGGAGACGCCGACACGCACCTCCGGCGTGATCTCCCAGCCGAACGCGGGGCCCACGTGATAGCGACGCTGGTGGCGAGTCACCTTGATCTGGTGGGCGTAGCGGATCGTGCCGGTGAACCCATCGCCGCGCACGTCGAGCTCGAGCTCGTCGTAGCTGGGCACGAAGAGCGCGAGCGCGGCGCTCACGTTGCGAGCGATCCGGCGCGCGAACACGGTCGCGCTGGGCACGACCATCAGCTCGCGCGTGACGATCGCCGACGACCGCGAGTCGCCCGGCAGGTCGGTCCTCAGCCCGCCGGGGATCTTGCGCAGCTGCAGCGCGAGCATCTGGGCCGAGGCCTCGAGCCGCGTGTTCTGGTTCGCACCGAGGCCCGCGGGGTTGGCCCACGCCATCGCGGCGCTGCGGCCCGCGGCCACGACGGCGCCGCCCGAGATCGCGGCCTCGTTGCCGATCGTCGGCACGTCGTCGCCGGCGTGTGCGGTGCTCGCCAGCGCGAGCGTGGCGACGAGTGACGCGATCGATCCAGCGGTGCGAGCCGGCATGGCGCGCATCGTGGACCAAGTCGGCGCCGGTGGTGCAGGCCCGCGCCCAGGGGGGAGGACACGGCCCGGACGAGGGCGGCGCACGGCGGGCCGCGGACGTGTTGGAATCCCACGATGAGGGCCTGTCCAACGGCGATCATGCGATCTCGACTCCACTGGCGATCGGTTCCGGGGGCCGCCGTGATCCTCGCGACGGTGCTCGCGTGCGGCGACTCGGGCAGCGACGACGACGGCGACACCACGACCGCATCGACGATGACGATGAGCGGCTCGGAGTCGAGCGGATCGCCCACGTCGGACCCGACGACGAGCGCGACGACGCCCGGCACCGAGAGCACCACCGACGACCCCGACGGATCGTCGTCGGCGGACGGGTCGAGCTCCGGCACCGGCGGCGGCGACACCGTGACGCTGCAGAACGACGGCTTCACGCCCGACATGCCGCTCTTCTGGCAGACGTGGCCGATGCCCGACGACTGCTGGGCCTCCACCTACGAGATCGACGAGTCGCTGTACCCGTTCGACATCGTGGGCGTGATGGTCGCGATCGGCGGCGCCCCGGAGACCGCCACGTTCGAGTTCGGCATCTGGTCGGTCGACGGCGACGGCTTCCCGGACGCGCCGATCGACACCGCGATGGTCGACATCGAGGGCGACGTACAGAACCCCGACCTCGACGTCGAGGCGCTGCTCGACGTGCCGACGATCGACAGCGGCTCGTTCGCCGTCGTGTTCTGCCACGTCGATCACATGGGCGCGCCGTCGATCGGCATCGACGAGGACGGCACGGTCGACCCGATGCACAACTTCATCCGCGACGACGGCGGCGACTGGGTGCCCTCGCCCGACTTCTTCGGGACCGACGGCGACTTCATCCTGCGGACGATCGTGCGGCCCGGGTGATCGCGGCAGAACGGCCCCGCGACGCCGTCGGCGGGCCCGGATGAACCAAGACCTACATCCGCACACCTAAGGGGCATGGCCCGGAGCACGGTCGCCCTCCTCGCGCTCGCCACCCTCGCTGCGCTCGCGCCCTCGGCCCACGCGTTCGACTGGAACGGACGCACGGTCACGCACGAGCTCGACGTGCTCGACGGCCGCATGGCGATCGAGTCGGGTCACCCGCTCGCGACGGCGCGGGCGTTCCGGCTCGCGCGCGCCGAAGCGGACGCGGACACCACGGGCGAGACCGCCGCAGCGCTCGCGTTCGTGCTCGGCGACGACTTCGTCGACGATCGCAGCGACGCGCTGCAGACGGTGCTGTTCGGCAGCTGGCTGAACGAGGTGCGCACGAGCCTCGACATGGGCGCGACCGACACCGGCTTCGATCCGCTGGGCTGGGCCGCGAAGTTCATGCGCTGGCGCTACGCCGACTACCTCGACGGGCGCGAGAAGTCCGACCGGTGGTCGCGCTCCACGGCGTACACGTCGTCGAACTACCAGCACAGCATGCTGGTGGAGTCGAGCGATCCGGCCGAGGTCATCGGACAGGATCACGTGTTCGACGTGCTCGACGAGTACTCGTTCTGGGCGATGAACGCCGCCGCGCTCAACCTCATCGTGGCGAAGAAAGGGGCGCTCGAAGAGAGCATGAGCGCGGAGGACATCGATCTCGCATGGGTGTCCGGGCTGCGCTACGTCGGCAGCGTGTTCCACCTCGTGGAGGACTCGGCCGTGACGTGCAACGCGGCTGCGCAGCGGCACGTGCCGATCTGCATCCCCGGCGACGGCCACACGCTCGTGGCCGTGGTGGACGGCCGCCCGCGCGTCGTCGCGTTGTCCGACAACGCCCACTACGAGCGCGCCGTGGACGGCGACAAGCCCCACGGAGAGCTCGACGGGCTGTACCAGGACGAGCTCCTCGCCGAGGTGTACGGCGACTTCGACCCCGCGCTCGCGACGTCGCAGATCCTCGTGCGCATCGCCGTGGGCGTGGACGCGGCGGTGCACGAGGAGCTCGCCGACGTGCCGCTGTTCGTCGACGGCGAGCCGAACGCGGAGTTCGACGCGAAGGCGTTCGCGATCTCCACGCGCATCGCCCAGGAGACGTTCGATGCGGTGATCGATCCGCGCTTCGCCGACGCCGGCTCGCGGGTGGCCCTGCCCACGCTCGACGACGGCGACGGCAAGCTCGACGATCTCGACGCCGACGAGACCGACGACGGGGAGGCTGCGGGCTGTCGCTCGGGCGGCGTCGCGCCGGGTCCGTTCGCGCTCGTCGTCGTGCTCCTCGTCGGTCACGCCTCGCGGCCGAGGCGATCGACGCGGCGCAACAGCGTCGGCACGCGATAGACGCCGTGCATGCGCTGCACGCCCGCGGCCGCGTCCGTCGGATCGAGCCCGGCCGAGGTGACGAACAGCGGGCGCTTGCTCCCGCCGCGCAACACCGGGATCGCGAGCACGTCGCCGACGAGCGGGTTCTTCGCGACGCCGACGATCGCGGCGCGCTGGCCGAGCGCGTCGTGCAGACGCGCACCCAGGCCGGGCTGCCGATCGGGCGGCAGCCACACGTACGCGTCCACCAAGACACACGCGGGCACGACGGGCAGCGCCTCGATCACGGCGAGCAGGCCCGGCAGCTCGCGCAACCAGAACGCGCCGGGTCGGTACGGCGCGGCCCGGGCGAGCCGCACGGTGTGCTCGATCGTCGGCGCCGCATCGTCCCACGCCGCGAACACGACGGCCGCGGCCACCGTCTCGGTCGCGCGGTAGTCGACGTCGACCGCCGCGAACACGCTCACGATCCCTTCGCCCACGTGCACGGCGTCCAGCTCGCGCGCCGCCGGGCGACGCGGGCCGCCGCGTCCTCGCCGTCGTAGGACACAAAGGCGGCGTCGCCGGACGGGGGCGGGTCGAACGTGTTCACGTTGATCGTGGCCCATGCGCCGTCGTCGGCCTCGAGCACTGCGCCCACGTACACGCCGCAGCGTCGGCACACCAGCGCGTCGGCGGTGGCGAGGCCGAAGCGGTAGCGGGCGAGCTCGCCGGGATCGTGGGCGGTGATCCGCACGGCGCCGGCGGGATCGGTGGTCGTGCGCGCGCCGTGCTTGCGGCAGAACCCGCACGCGCACGCCCGCAAGGGCAGCGCGTCGAGCTCGCGCGCAGACGTCAGCTCGAGCTCGACGTTGCCGCAGTGGCAGCGCCCGCGATACGTCGGCATCCGGACGATCGTAGCGCGCCGCGGTACCATCGTCGCGCGCGGATGCGGCGGCTCGCGAAGGGTGCGTGGATCGGTGGCGCCGCGGGAGCGATCGCCGGGGTGCTCGACGCCACGCTGGCCTGCCTGCGCGGGCCGCCGCTCGCGTTCGCGTTCGTCGTGTCGATCGGGCTGTTCGCGCTGTTCGGCGCGATCGGGGGCGCGCTCGCGACGATGCCCGCGCTCGCGCTCGCACGCGCGTGGGCGCCGGCGATCGCCGAGCGCACCGACGTGCGTGCGCTCGGCCTCGTCGGTCTCGTCGCGCTCGTCGGTGCGGCGCAGGTGTTCGTCGCGCTCGGACGGTGGGCGTTCGAGTCCGAGCCGCCGCTGCTGCTGGTCGCGGTCCTCGTCGCGGCGTCGATCGCCGCCGGGCCGGCGATCGCCGGCGAGCTCGAGGCGCGCTTGGCCGGCAAGCCGCGCGCGCAGCTGCTCGTGCTCGCGGTCGTGCTCGGCATCGCGATGCTGCTCGTGCGCGGGCTCGTCGACGCAGGCGAAGGCGTCGATCTGCGCCCGTTCGCGGTGCTCGCCACGTTCGGGCTCGCCGCGCTCGCGCTCGTCGCCGTCCCCGTCGCGCACGCGCGCTTCGTCGCGCTCGCGCTCGTCGCCTTCGTCGTCGCGGCGCCGGCCGTGCTCGCCACGCGCCTCGACGCGCGCTTCGTCGCGGCCCGCCACGCGCCACTGTCGGGCCTCGCCGCGCGCACGCTCGGACGCGTGGTCGACCTCGATGGGGACGGCTTCAATCCCCTGTTCGGCGAGGGCGACTGCGCGGCGTTCGACGGCGACGTGCACCCGTTCGGGGACGAGCTCGCGGGCAACGGCCGCGACGACGACTGCTTCGCCGGCGACGTGGATCCGGACGAGCTCGCCGCCCGCACGCCGGTGCCCCTGTCGGCGGCGCGGCCGGCGGACGCACCCCACGTCGTGCTCGTCACGATCGACACGCTGCGGGCAGATCGCGTGGGCGCCTACGGCTATCCGCGCGACACGACGCCCACGATCGATCGACTCGCGAGCGAGGGAGCGCTGTTCGAGCGCGCGTACAGCTCGAGCCCGGTGACGGATCGCTCGCTGCCGACGATGCTGGGCGGGCTGTACCCGTCGATGTACACGGAGGCGATCGACTACGAGGCGCACGAGCTCGCCGATCGCCGGGTGCTGTTCCCCGAGCGGCTGCAGGCCGCCGGCTGGCGCACCGTGATCGTGTCGAGCACGGAGATCCTCTTGCGGGACAATCTCGATCAGGGCATCGACGACCTCGACCTGCGCTCGGTGATGGAGAAGGACGCGACCATCGTGACGACGCGCGCGCTCGAGAAGCTGCTCGCGCACGAGCACGACGCGACGCGCGTGCCACTGTTCCTGTGGGTGCACTACTACGACCCGCACGGGCCGTACGAGCCGCCGCGCACCTACCGGCGATGGGACGACGGCGGGCGCGCGTCGGCGGAGAACCGCTCGGCGCGCTACGACGCGGAGGTGGCGTACGTCGACGACGAGATGTCGCGCATCGTGGGCATGCTCAAACGACTCGGCATGTGGGACCGCACCGTGTTCGTCGTGACGAGCGACCACGGCGAGGAGTTCATGGATCACGGCGGCTGGTACCACGCCGAGGAGCTGTACGACGAGTCCGTGCGCGTGCCGCTCGTCGTGCGCATGCCGGGCCTGCACGCCCACCGCATCGCGGCACCGGTCGGGCTCGTCGATCTCGGGCCCACGCTGCTCGAGCTCGTGGGCGTGACGCCCTCGGGGCCCGAGATCGAGGGGCGCTCGCAGGCGGCCGCGGTGCTCGGCACAGGCGACGTCGTCGCGCATCCGATCGTGCTCGAGCAGTGGAAGCACAAGACCGACGAGGTGCAGAAGATCGCGATCGTGCAGGGCGGCGCGAAGCTGATCCTCGATCTGCCGAACCAGCTGTGGGAGCTCTACGATCTCGCGGGCGATCCGCAGGAGACCGTGAACCGTTGGGACGACGATCCGACGACCGCGGCCGCGCTGCGCGAGCCGCTGCTCGAGTACTGGCAGCGCGTCCGGGCCGCGCGCGCGCTCGCTTCCCCGAACGGCTCCTTCTAGACGCGGAGCTCGGCCGCGAGACCGCGTACGGGCGGCGCGGCGACGAGCGACCACGCGATCCACAGCGCGAGCACGACCGCGAGCGCGACGACGACCGCGCGCGGGAGGATCACGGTGCGGGTGGCCAAGCGGCGCGCGAGCGGCTCGCCGATCGCGACGCCCGTCGCGACGAGCACGACGGCGAGCGCGGCCCACAGCCAGCCCGCGAGCGCCCGATCGGCGAAGCGCGCGAGCATCGGTGCCCGCAGCCATGCGAGCCCGAGTGCGACCGCGGTGATCCCCACGATCGCGACGCGCAGTCGGGCCGCCGCCAGCGGCCGCTCGCGCACCCGGGCATCGAGCGCGATCTCGGCGACCAGCGCCGGTGCGACGCACATCGCCGCGACGAGACCGCCCGAGCCGTGCGCACCTTCGCGGGTCGCGTCCCACGCGAGGGCGTCCCACGTGCCGAGCACGGCGGCGAGCGAGGTCGCGACGAGCGTGCCGGTGCACCGCGGCCACCGCATCGGGCGGCGACCGTACCACCGTCGCTCTTCGGCCGCACACCGCTTTCCGCCCCCGTTTGCGCCTTCCCTCGCCGCCGAGAACGCGCGAGCATGGGCGGACCGGTGAGCGAGCGCCCGCCCGATCTCGACGCGACCAAGCCCGTCGGCGACGTGGCACCTGCTCCCGGCCCGCAGCTCCTCGTGCTCGGCGACGGCGAGGTCACGGCCATCGCCCTGCCCGAGCGCGGCAGCCTCCGCATCGGCCGCGGCGACGACGTCGACGTGCGCATCGACCGGGAGTCCGTGTCGCGCCGCCACGCGATCCTGCACGTCGGCGACGCGCTCGCGCTCGAGGACCTCGGCAGCAGCAACGGCACGAAGGTCGGTGGCGTGCGGCTGGCCCCCAACGTGCGCACGCCGGTGAGCCCGGGCGACGTCATCGAGATCGGCAATGCGATGCTCGTCGTGCACGGCGGCAGCGAGCCGCGGCGCAGTGCGGCCAGCGAGCCGCCGGCGCGCACCGGCGGACCGCTCGCGATGAAGCTCGACGAGCTCGTGCCGCGCATCGCGAAGAGCGGCATCAACGTGCTCGTGCAGGGCGAGACCGGCGCGGGCAAGGAGGTGCTCGCACGCCGCCTCCACGACGCATCGGCGCGGACCGGGCCGTTTGTCGCGATCAACTGCGGCGCGCTGCCCGAGCCGTTGCTCGAGAGCGAGCTCTTCGGCCACGAGGCCGGCGCGTTCACGGGCGCGATCGCGGTGAAGCCGGGTCTGCTGGAGACGGCGGCCGGCGGCACGGTCTTCCTCGACGAGGTGGGCGAGCTGCCGTTGTCGGCGCAGGTGAAGCTGTTGCGCGTGCTCGAGGAGCGCCGCGTGCTGCGAGTGGGCGGCCTGCAGCCACGCCCGATCGACGTGCGCTTCGTGGCGGCGACGCATCGCGACCTGCGGGCGGGCATCGCCCGCGGCCAGTTCCGCCAGGACCTGTACTACCGGCTGTCGGGCATGACGCTGTCGATCCCTCCGTTGCGCGATCGACTGGCGGAGCTGCCCGAGCTCGCCGAGGAGTTCGCGCGCAAGGCCGCCCGCGACACGGGTCGCGCGCCCCCGAAGCTGCTGCCCGCGACGCTGGCGGCGCTACAGACCCACCCGTGGCCCGGCAACATCCGCGAGCTCCGCAACGTGGTCGAGCGCGCCGTCGTGCTGTGCGACGGCGACGCGATCGCACCGGAGCACCTCGTCTTCGAGCCGCTCGTGCCGACGAGCGAGGGCGGCGACGACGAGCGCTCACGCATCCTGGCGGCGCTACAGGCGTGTGCGGGCAATCAGACGAAGGCGGCGGTGCGGCTCGGAATCTCGCGCAAGACGCTCGGGCTCAAGATGGACGCGTTGGGGATTCCGCGCCCGCAGAAGTCGAACGCGTAGTCGTAGTCGTAGTCGTAGTCGTCGTCGTCGTCGCGACCGCGCGTTCAAGGGTGCGCCCGCCGCCACGCCGCGACCTCACCGAGAAACCGCTCCCCCAGCTTCCCCGCCTCGCGATACTCCGCCTCCGCCGCAATCGCACTCGCCCGCGCCGCGTCGTGCTCCCCCCGCTGCTCGAGCGCCTGCGCGCGCATGAACTTCACCGCGCCGCGCAGGCCGGGGGCCGTCTGGCCGTCGTCGACGATCGCCTGGGCGCGCTCGAGCAGCGGCAACGCGAGGTCCGCATGCATCTGCGCGACGTGGACGCTCGCGAGGCCCACGAGCGTGTAGACGAGATCCGGGTGCTTCGGGTCGAGCACCTTCTCGCGCACCGCGAGCGCGCGCTCGTACATCTCGCGCGATTCGTCGTAGCGCTCGAGCTGCGCGAGCACGTCGCCGAGGTTGCTGACGTAGCCCGCGATGTACGGGTGCTCGGGGCCGTCGGACGCCTCCGTCGCGGCGATCGCCGCGCGGTACATCGCCTCCGACTCGTCGAGCTTGCCGGCCTCGGACAGCGCCATCGCTAGATTGCTGCGCGCTGCGTTCGTGCGTGGGTGCGACGGCCCGAGCTCCCGCTCGTGGATCGCCAGCGCCCGACGGTGGTGCTCGAGCGCCTCGGAGTTGCGCCCGAGCATCGAGAGCGCGAGCCCCATCGTGCCGTGCGTCGAGGCCGACTGCTGGTGATCGGGCCCGTGCACCGCCTCGCGGATCGCGAGCGCCCGGCGGGCCGCCGCCTCGGACTTCGCGTACTGCCCGAGGTTGTAGTACACGCCCGCGAGGTTGTTCAGCGTCGTCGCGACGTCGGGGTGCGACGGACCGAAGGCGCGCTCGCGGATCTCGAGCGCGCGCTCCTGCTGCACCAGCGCCTCGGAGTTGCGACCCGCCTCCAGCAGCGAGCTCGAGAGGTTGCCGAGCGTGCGGGCGACGTCGGGATGATCGGGCCCGAGCAACCGCTCGCGGATCTCGAGCGCCTCCTCGTGCTTCGCGATCGCCTCGGGATAGCGGCCCGCCGCGCGCAGCACGTTGCCGAAGTTGTCGAGCGGCGCCGCGCGGACCAGCTCGTCGGCGCCGGCCTCGGCCAAGAGCGCGAGCGATTCGTCGTAGACGGCGATCGCCGCCTCGTGCTCGCCGCGCCCGTGCAGCGCGACGCCCTTCGCATCGAGCACGCGCGAGCGCACCTCGATGGGCAGCTCGGCGCGGCGCTGCTCCGCCTCCGCGTAGCTCGCCCACCGCAGCGCGTCGGCATAGCGCGCCGTGCGGGTCGCCAGCACGTGCGCGAGCCCGAGCGCGGCATCGACCTGCAGCTCCGGATGCCCGAGCGCCTGCGCTTCGAACAACGCGGCCTCGAGCGCGCGCTCGGCCTCGTCGTACTCGCCGACCGCCGCGGTGCCGCGCGCGGCCGCGACCGCGGCCTCGACCGCCACCCGCGGCTCGCCGTGCGCGTCGGCCTGCACCGCTCGAGCGAGCGTGCGCGCCTCCTCGCCCCGACCCGCGCGCAGGAGCACCTTCGCCCGCGCGAGCCGCTCGCGCAGCGCCGGTGCCTCCGCGCCTTCCGGCGCCCGCACGTCCGGCTGCAGCTCCGCGCACCGCTCGGGGCTCGGCAGGCCGCGCGCGAGCATCGACGCGCGCTCGATCGTGGCGTCGTCATCCGCCGGGGCACCGATCACGTCGACGAGGGCCGCCAGCTCGGCGCGCCCGTCGTGCAAGCAGGCCATGCGCGCGTCGAGGGCCGCCGCCGATTGCTCGCCGTGCACGCTCGCCTCGCACACAGAGGCGTGCGCGGCGACCCAGCGCCCGCTCCACGCCTCGAGCGTCGCGTCGACGTCGGCGGCCGTCGCCGCGGCGAACGAGCGCTCGCTGCCGACGATCTCCGCATGCACGCGCGCGCGCGCGGCCTCGTCGCCCACGCCCTCGAGATGACGCTCCGCGTCGGCACACGCGGCGTCGTCGGGTCGTGCGAGCGCGAGCGCGGCCACGCCTGCGACGGCCACGAAGCCGAGCGGCGCGGCGCGGCGCCATCCTCGCGCGGGTGCGGGCGCGAGCGCGGCGAGCAGCGTGGGCATGTCGGGCCAGCGATCCTCGGGGCGCGGCGCCAGGCCCCGCACGATCGCCCGCACGATCGGCCGCGGCACGCCCTTCTTGCTCGGCGGCTCGCGCGGGCCCTCTTCCTTCGCGGTGACGAGCGCGGTCAACGTCGTCGCCGTGAACGGCCGCTCGCCGAACAGCGCCTCGTGCAGCGCGACGCAGTACGCGTACACGTCCGATCGCACGTCGGCGGGGTGGCCCGCGAACAGCTCCGGCGCCATGTAGTTCGGCGTGCCCGGCACGCCGCCCACGGCGGAGTGCTCGTCGGTGGTCGCCGCGTCCTCGCGCGTGACCGTGTCGCGCGTGCGATCGATTCGGACGACGTCGCTCGTGCCGTCGTCGCGCAGACGCGCGAGCCCGAAGTCGCCGACCTTCACGCGTCCGTGCGCGAGCGCGCCGTGGGGATCCTTGCCGACGAGCACGTTCGCGGGCTTGAAGTCGCGGTGGATCACGCCGGCCGCGTGCGCGGCCGCGAGCCCGCGCCCGGCGTCGAGCAGGACCGCGAGGATCTCCGTGGGCGTCGCGGTGCGGCGGTGCTGCTGCAACCACGCGCCGAGATCGATGCCGTCGACGAGCTCCATCGCGAGGAACGTGCGACCCTCCCACGCGCCGACGTCGTGCACGGTGACGACGTGCGCGTCGTTCAGCTTCGCGAGCGCCTTGGCCTCACGCACGAGCTTGCGCCACTGCACGTCGTCGTCGGACGGCGTCGCACCCTCGCGCCGCGGCCCCGGGTGCAGGATCTTGAGCGCGATGCGGCGATCGAGATGGGGATCGTACGCGGCATAGACCTCGCCCACGCCGCCCTGGCCGACCTTGTCGAGGATCAGGTAGCGAGCGAAGCTGCTGCCGCGCGGGAGCGCCGGCTCGTCGGTCGCCGCGGTCTCCCGCAGCGGGACCGTGACATCGGCCATGCCCACGGACGAAACATCCTCCAAGGCCCCGGAGCACGCAAGCCGAGCCGACGCGATCCGGGTCGTGTCGTCGCGCACGACGTGACGGATCGGGAAGCGGGTGCGAGGGGCCGCGGTGCTGGAGGCAAGCGCCCAAGCCGCCGGGATCGCGGGTGAACCGATCGCACGCGAGCGCCACGGGGCCCGCTGGAACGGCGGCTGCTCTCGGGGGCGAGCCGAGGCGGCGCCCGCAACGAACCAGCGCCCGCTCGAGGATCCCCCCATGCGCACTGCACCTTCGTGTCTCGCCGGCCTGCTGCTCGTCGGCTCCCTCCAACTGTCGGGCTGCGGCCTGTTCGGACTCGCGGTCGACTCCGCGAAGAAGAACACCGTGAACATGGAACGCTGGCAGGTTCGCAAGATCGAGCTCGGCCTGCGCGAGGGGACGAGCATCTGTCCGCGCCGCCCGGTGCAGCTCGTCGTGTTCGCGGACGCGAAGCACCGAAAGCGCGACAAGACGAAGAAGTTCGAGACGTGGAAGGGCGATCCCGCGTCGGCGAACCGCATCGGGAAGATGGGCTTCGAGGAGTTCGCACTCACCGCGGAGGGCGGCACGCTCGATCCCGCGACGGGAATCTTCGTGCCGAACACCGACGTGCTCGCGACGGCGGCGACGGGCTTTCCGATCTCGGCGACGTACAAGCGCGAGAAGGTCGAGCCGTCGGCGGTCACGTACGCGCCGACCTACGACTGCATCACGTTCGCCGGCATGAGCGGCGCGCCCGGCCCGATGGGCGACATGGGCCCGTCGGGCAACTCCGGCGCGCCGGGGGCCGGCGGCGACTCGACGAAGGCCGGCGGCGACGGAGGCAGCGGCACCGGGGGCGGGCCCGCGGGCAACGGCGGCAACGGCAGCGCGGGCCCGAACCTCGTCGCGTACGCGACGATGGTGAAGACGCCGCACCACGAACGCCTCGTGCTGTTGAAGGTCACTGGCGACGCCGAGGACACGGTGCTCTTCGATCCCGCGACGCCGATCGTGCTGTCGGCGGCCGGCGGTGCCGGAGGTGCAGGCGGCACCGGGGGCAGCGGCGGTGCGGGCGGTGGCGGCGGCTCGGGCTACGTCGGCGGCCGCGGTGGCGTCGGCGGTCCGGGTGGCCAGGGTGGCAACGGCGGCAACGGAGGCCCGGGCGGCACGCTGCAGCTCGTCTACGACACCGCGTATCCCGAGCTCGCGAGCGCGATCACCCTCGACGTCGCGGGCGGGGCCGCGGGCAGCCCCGGATCCCCGGGCGCGGGCGGCAGTGCCGGCAGCGCGGGCAGTCCCCTCGGCGAGGGCGCGACCGCGGGCACGGCCGGCACCGCCGGCACCGACGGCACGGGCGGCCTCGCGGGCCAACCGGGCCCCGACGGCCGCGCCGCGGCGGGCCCCGGCGACGTCTCGACGGTCTTCGGCACGCTGCCGGACGGCATCACGAAGGCCTGACGGCTGTCGGTCCTCGGCATGCACGCGCCGGAGTTCGAGCCCGCACAGTCGGCTGTCCGGCCTCGAGCTCGGCGCTCGTTGGAGTTCGAGCCCCGATAGACCCCCCGTTCGACTCCCAACTCGGCGCTGGTCGGAGTTCGAGCCCGGACAGACCCCTGTTCGACTCCCAATTCGGCGCTCGTCGGAGTTCGAGCCCCGACAGACCCCTGTTCGACTCCCGATTCGGCGCTCGTCGGAGTTCGAACCCCGACAGACCCCTGTTCGGCCTCGAGCTCGGCGTTCGCCGAAGCTCGAGCGTCGACAGACCCCCGTTCGGCCTCGAGCTCGGCGCTCGCCGAAGCGCGAGCGTCGACAGCCCCCTGTTCGACCTCGAGCTCGGCTCGCGTCGGAGCGCGGGCGCAGCCCTCCAGAAAAGCGTCTACGGGAGCGAGAGCGAAGCTCTCATCCTTCGCGAATGAACGCGGCCGCGCGATCCAACACGCGCGGCCGCCACTGCAACAGCGCATGCACGCCGCCGACGACCTGCGGCTCGACGCCCGGCAAGCCCATCTCGCCGACGGCGACGACGCCGTCGTCGTCGCCGTCGAGCAGTGGATTCCAGCCGCGCGGATCGCCGCGACCGCCCGCGAGCACGAGCACCTTCGCGCTCGCGGGCAACGGCGGCAGCTCGGCGACCCTCGCGGGCTGCAGCTCGTTCGCCGCGTCGCCGTACAACAGGCGCACGACCGCGCGGCCGCGGTTGTGCTCGGCGAGCTTCGAGCCGTGGTTCGGCGGCGAGAGCATCACGATGCGCTGGCTCGGTCCACGCCCCGGGGCATCGAGCAGGCCGAGCCACGCGCGCACGACGAGCGCACCCATGCTGTGCGTGACGAAGCCGAGCACCGGCGGCGCGGCGCCGAAGCTCGCGAGCACGAAGCGATCGAGCGCACGCGCGTGATCGACGAGGCTGCCACGCCGCGTCGTGTAGCCGAACGGACGCGCATCCACGCCGCGGCGCCGCAGATACGCGGCCGTGGGCAGGAGCCCGAGTCGCGATCGCAGCGCGCCGTGCAGCAGGATCGCGGGCACCGGCGCCGCGCTCACGCCGTCTTGCGCTCCCTGTCGGCGGCCGCCGGGCTCCACTTGCCGCCCTCCCACGGGCGCATGCCCGCCGCGCCCGCGGCCGCGCGCTGCGACCACACGCGGTAGATCACCAGCATCGCGACGACGAGCAGGAACGCACCCGCCTGCCCCGGCGTCGCGGGCCCGATCTGCGCCGGCGGTCGATCGGCGCGCAGTGGCACCTCGAGGAAGCTGCGCCCCGCGAGGACGATGCACGCGACCGCGATGAACACCTGCCCGCCGAACCTCCGCGACCGCCGCAGCCGCAACGCGACGACGAGCGCGACGATGCCGACGAGCATCGCGATGATCTGCGTGGGATACACGGGCAGCGACTCGGTCGCGCCGGCGGGCAGGAGGCTCGCGAGCGTGCGGCGCTGCTCCGCGAACGCGGGCGACTCGAGCGGGAAGCGCAGCGCGAGCGGGAAGTCCTGCGCGACGCGCCCGTGGCCGAAGCCGGCGAGCAGCGCTCCCAGGCGCTCGAGCGCGAGCCCGAGCGCGAGCGCAGGTGCGAGGACGTCGAGCCAGCCGAGCACCGGCACGCGCATGCGCTGCACGTGCATCGCCGCGACGACGAGCCCGGCCGTGACCCCGACGAACGGTGCGAAGCCGCCCTGCCCCGGCTGCACGGCGATGATCGACGCCCAGCCCGTCCAGTCGGCCGGGTGCGTGAACAACCAGGCGAGCCGGCCCGCGAGCAGCCCGAACGCGACCGCGACGACGTAGCTCGTGCCGAGCCGATCCGCGGGGAGTCGATCACGTCCCGCGAGGGAGAGGCTCAGGATCCAGCCGGCGATGAGCGCGAGGCCGAGGAAGAACCCGTACGACGAGACCTCCCAGTCCGCGCCGGGCACGGTGAACAAGACGGGCGACATTCGGGCGCAGCCGGGGTGCGAGTCTGCCCGCGAGGGCAAGCGCCGGGCAAGGCTCGCTTTGCGCTCCGCGCCGCGGGGCTATCCTACGCGCCGTGGCCGACATGATCTGGGGCTCGCCGCTCGCCGCCTACGCGGCCGCCCGCCGCCGCATCATCGGCGCGCTCGTGCTGCTCGTGAGCGTCGTCGTCGTGGGCGCGTTCGGCTACTGGTACATCGGCTACGTCCAACGGCCCGGCGTGTGGTCCTTCGAGGACTGCGTCTACATGACGGTCATCACGATCTCGACCGTGGGCTTCGGCGAGATCCTCGACTTCCGGGCGATCGACGGCGGCCGCGAGTGGACGCTCGTGCTGCTCGTGTTCGGCGTCGCCGCGGATCTCTACGTGCTGTCGACGATCACGAGCTTCTTCGTCGAGGCCGACTTCGGCAACCTCCGCCGCTGGCGAAAGCTGGAACGACGCATGAGAGACATCGCGAATCACACCATCGTCTGCGGCGTCGGGCGCACCGGCATCCACGTCGTCAACGAGCTCGTCGCCGTGGGCCATGAAGTGCTCGTCGTCGATCAGCG
The DNA here is from genome assembly GCA_964468635.1 of uncultured Nannocystaceae bacterium. Lineage (GTDB taxonomy): Bacteria > Myxococcota_A > Polyangia > Nannocystales > Nannocystaceae > Xiheibacterium. The sequence continues at coordinate 37,545 of CAYXVR010000050.1, read as the reverse complement.
CGAGGACTCGCTCGCGGAGCTCGCCGATCGCGGCATCCTCACGGTGCACGGCGACGCGACCGACGACGAGGTGCTCGAGCGCGCGGGCCTACGTCGGGCGCAGGGGCTCGTCGCGACGCTCGACGACGACAAGACGAACATGTTCGTCGTCGTCACCGCGCGCCAGACCAGCCCCAAGCTGCGCATCGTCGCGAAGGCGATGTCACCGGGCGCGGCGGACAAGCTGCGACGCGCGGGCGCGGACGCGGTGGTCACCCCCGCCTTCATCGGCGGCATGCGCATCGCGTCGGAGCTCGTGCGCCCCGCGGTGGTGCGCTTCCTCGACGAGATGCTGCGCGACAAGGACGCCCGGCTGCGCATCGAGGAAGCCACGCTGCGCGACGGCAGCGACCTGTGCGACAAGACGCTGCGCGACACGAACCTGCGCGAGGACACCGGCGTCCTCGTGCTCGCCGTGCGCGAGCCCGATGGGGGCGGCGTCGCCTACGTGCCGCCGGTGGACCTGCGATTGCAGGTCGGCCACACGCTCATCGCGCTCGGCACGCCGGATCAGATCGCTGCGCTGCGGGCCCGCGCGCACGGCCGATAGCCGGGGCTACTCCTCGGCGTAGACGGCCTCTTCCTTCTCCTGTGCTTCCTTGCATTGGATGCACAGCTGGGCCTCGGGCCGCGCCTGCAGCCGCTTGAGCGAGATGGGCTCCTCGCACTCCTCGCAGATGCCGAAGGTGTGCTCTTCGATCTTGCGCAGCGCGTGATCGATCTTGTCCATCAGGAAGCGCTCGCGGCCACGCAACCGGAACGAGAACGCCTGCATGTACTCGCTGGACGCCTGGTCGACCTCGTCCATGCGCTCGTCGGAGTCGATGACCATCTCGTGGTCGAGGGTCCGTTTGGCTTCGTGCAGGAGGCGCGAGCGCTTCTCGTTGAGGATGTTGCGGAACTCTTCGACTTGCGCCTTGGTCAACGCCATGGGACGGTTCGGCTCCGAGGGTGCGTCCCCCACGCCCGCGCGGGCAAAGGGACCGCGAAAGGTATAGTGCGTGGGGCTTGCGATCAAGCGGCGGCCCGCCCGATTGCGCAGCGAATCTGGGTGAACGACGACGGGGAGGCTCGCGTTTCGCCGAGGGTCGGATCGCGGCGCATCCGCGAGGGAACGACGTCCCGAGTGATGCACGACGGGATCGATCGCGAGCCTCGGCCATGCCGTCGGGGCGGGTGGCCGATCGGCCACAGGAGATCCCTCGGTCGGCGCCGGCGCTGGAGGCACCACCGGCGCGCGATCCGGCTCGCCCGGTTGACAAGGTTTCGCACCCCGCCCTACCCTTCACTCCGGTTCGCAGGCTCGCGATCCCTTTGTGGGCCCAGCTCTTGGAATCTCGCCCACCTGTTTGGCCCTACCCGTGGGCCCTCGCTTTCTCGATGTGGGCCTCGTCCCCACGCGCTCTCGGAGAACCCCGACCCATGGCCAGCTCGGACAAGCGTAAGCAAAGCCTCTACTTTCCGGAACAGATGCTGAAGGAGATCCAGGAGGAGGCGGCGCGGCAGGACCGCTCGCTGTCGTGGATCGTCCAGAAGGCGTGGAAGATCGCGCGCAAGGACATCATGAAGTACCCGAGCGTGAACGAGATCGCCGACGACGCGCCGGACGACGAGCGCGGCCGCGAGGAGTAGGCCGGCCTGGTCCCGGCGCCCGCCGTGGACGAGACCTTCCTCGAGCGTGACGACGGCGCGATCGTGTGGGCGAGCGCCGTCGGCCCCGCCGACGAAGCGCCCGCGTTGCTCATCCTCGATGGCATCGGGTGCGCCGGCTGGGCATTCCGACGCATCGTTCCCACGCTGGCCGCGCGCCATCGCGTGATCCAGTTGCACTACCGCGGGCACGGGCGATCGCCCGTGCCGCCGCGTCCGTGGCGCCTGTCGATGCCCGATCTCGCCGACGATGCGGCCGCGGTGCTCGAGCACTTCGCGGCGCCGCGCGCGATCGCGATCGGCTTCTCGATGGGCTTCCAGGTCTCGCTCGAGCTGTATCGCCGCCATCGATCGCAGGTGGCCGGGCTCGTGTCGCTCGCCGGCCCGCCGAGCAAGGCCCTCGCGCAGTTCCAGGGCACCGACGTGTTCGGCCACGTGCTGCCGTTCGTGCGCGCCGCGAGCAAGCGCGCGCGCGATCTCACCGTGCGACTGTGGCGACGCGTGCTGCCGTCGCGCTGGTTGCCGCTGGTTGGCCTGCACACGCAGCTGCACCCGATGCGCATCGAGCTCGGCGATCTCGAGTTCTACCTGCGCCAGATGTCGGAGATCGATCCGGAGCTCTTCCTCGAGATGCTCGGCGAGGCCTCGCGCCACACCGCGGAGGATCTCCTGCCGTCGGTGCGCGTGCCGACGCTCGTGATGGCCGGCGCGCACGATCGCTTCGTGCCGATCGACACGCTGCGCAAGCTCGCGTTCGCCACGCCCACGGCGCAGTGGGTCGTGGTCGACGACGGCAGCCACGCGCTGCCGGCCGAGTTCCCCGACGAGGTCGCCGACCGTCTCGGGACGTTCGCCGCCTCGATCGCGCCGCGGTGATCCCCCCGCTTGCGTCGGGGGCAAAGAAGCCCCCCGCTACTTCGGGCTAGCGGGGTCGCGCACTTCGTCGTCGGCTTCCATGCCGATGCGGACGAGCGCCTTCAGCGTCTTGTTGCGCTCGATGTTCTGCAACAGCTTCACGAGGTCGTCGTGCGGCTTGCTCTCGTTCACCAGCTTGCCGATCGTGCCCTTGCCGTTGTCGATCTTCGAGGTGATCTTCTCGACGTTGGAGGCGACCTTCTCGACGTCCGCGAGGATGTTCTCGAGGTCCTTCACCATCTTGCCGTCGCGGTCGTAGAGCAGCTTGTGCGCGACGCTCTTGTTCGCGGGGTCCTTCAGGTCCTCGAGCAGCTTGCTGATGTTCGCCGCCGTCTTGCGCGCGTCGTCGATGAGCGGCTGCACGTTCTCGTCGACCTTCTTGAGCGTGCCGTTGGCGCGCTGCACGAACGTCTCCACGCCCACCGCGACCTCCCGGACCTTGCGCAGCGACAGGCCCACGTCCTCCTTGAACGCGGGGTCGTTCAAGAGCGCACCGATGAGGCCCTCGCCCTCGGCGATCTGCCGCGTGATCTCCTCGAGGTTCGTGAGCGTGCCCTTCACGGCGCCGATCGTGCGCTCGTCGTTGAGCTCGGAGAACAGCGCCGAGATGCCCGACAGCGCCGAGTCGACCTTCTCCGTGAGGCCCTCGAAGCGCTCGCGGAAGAGCTCGATGTCCTCGTACAAGGACGGCGTCGACTGGATCCGCCCGCCCGCCCCGACCGGCTCGCGCAGGCCCGCGGTGACGTTCACGAGCTGATCGCCGAGCACGCCGTTGCTCGCGATCGTCGCGCGGCTGTCCGTGCGGATGAGGTCGAGCTTGTTCTCGAAGATCTTCATCGTCACCTGCACGCGGCGGTGCGAGGTGTTGTAGCGGGCGCATACACCGTCGGGCCCGTTCCAGTTCGTGCGGCTCGTGCGGCGCCGGAAGTCGCGCGTGACGCAGACCTCGTCCATGCCGCAGTCCTCGGACGACAGACACGGCGAGTGCATGCCCTTGGCCGCGTATTCCTCCAGCTCGGCGCACAGCCCCTCGGGCGCGCAGAACAGGAACTCGTCGCAGTCGTCGGTTCGGCCGGCCCCGTGGCGGCCGAGATCCTCGGTGAGCGGATCGCACGCGTACTCGCGCACGACGAAGTCGATCGACTTCACCTTGCCGACCTCGACGCCCGCGAGCTGCACGGAGCTGCCCTTCCGGAGGCCGGAGATCGTGCGGAAGTCGGCGTGCACGTCCGCCTTGCTCTCCCAGGTGCCCTCGCTCTGCCCGATGATGAAGAGCGAGACGAAGAGCAGGACGCTCAACACCACGACGAAGATGCCGACGACGAACCGGGTGCGCTGCTCGTTCCTACGCGCCATGTGGACCTCCCCGTAGTGCAGGCTGCCCCGCCGGCCCTCGGCGGAGCGTACCGTGGATGAAGTCGCGGACCTCGGCGTGCTTGCTGTGCCACATCTGCGGCACCGTGCCGACGAACGGGAACTTGTGCTCGTAGAGCATCGCGACGCGATCGGAGACCTTGCGGGCCATCGGCATGTCGTGCGTCACGACGATGCTCGTCACGCGCAGATCGTTCTGCAGCTTGCGGATCATGTCGCCGATCTTCTTGATGTTCTTCGGATCGAGACCGGTGGTGGGCTCGTCGTAGAGGATAACCTCGGGCTCGAGGGCGATCGAGCGCGCGAGCGCCACGCGCTTGCGCATACCTCCCGACAGACTCGACGGGAACTGATCGAGCACCTCGGCGTCGAGCCCGACGAGCTCCACGCATGCCTTCGCCTTCTCGCGCACGAGCTCGTCGGTGACCTTCGAACGGTCCTCCGCGTGCTCCTTGAGCCCGTAGCCGATGTTCTCCACGACGTTCATCGAGTCGAACAACGCCCCACCCTGGAACACGTAGGCGACCTTGCGCCGCACCCGGCGCAGCCCGTCGTCGTCGAGCGCGCCGACGTCCTCGCCATGGAAGAGCACCTGCCCCGAGTCGGCCTGCAAGAGCCCGATCATCATCTTGAGGCACACGCTCTTGCCCTGCCCCGACCCGCCGATGATCGTGAACACCTCGCCGCTGCGCACCTCGAGATCCATGTGCTCGTAGATCACGAGGTCCCCGAACGCCTTGGTGACGTCCTTGAACTGGATCACCGTCTGCGGAGTGAGTACGGTGCTCTCCATGCGCATCCCTGCGAAGGACTAAAAGAACACCATCGTCAGGTAGAAGTCCGCGATGATGATGCAGATCGAGGTGGCCACCACCGTCTGCGTCGTGCTCACGCCGACGGCTTCCGTGCCGAACTTCGTGTTGAAGCCGTGGTAGCAGCCGATGAGGCCGACGATGAGGCCGAAGGTCGTCGCCTTCACCAGGCTGCAGAAGTAGTCGGTGGGGCGCAGCTCGTCGATGTACGTCTCGTAGAAGTAGCCGGCCGGCACGCCGTAGACCCACTCGGCGATCATCATGCCGCCCAGGATCGCGATGACGTTGCCCCACACCACGAGCAGCGGCTGCGCGAGCGTGGCCGCGCACACCCGCGGCCAGATCAGCTTCTTGGTCGGGTCGGCGCCGAGCGCCGCGACCGCGTCGATCTGCTCGGTCACCTTCATCGAGCCGAGCTCCGCGGTCATGCCCGCGGCCATCTTCGCGCCCACCGTGATCGCGATGAGCGTGGGCACCAGCTCGCACACGAGCGCGACCGAGGCCGCGTAGCCGAGCGCCTGCACGGCGCCGAAGTCCTTCAGCGCCCACCCGAACTGCCACGCGAGGATCATCCCGATGAAGAGCGAGAGAAACGTCGTGATGGGCAGGCTCTTCACGCCCATGTGGACCATCTGCGCCGCGAAGTCGTCGACCCCGAACGGGCGGCGGGGCCCCACGACGCACAGGCGCGCGAACAGTCCGGCCACGCCGCCGAGCCACTCGAGGCCCGCGACGACGATGCCGCCGAACCGCTCGAGCGGCTTCATGCCCCCCTCAGCGGGAACTGGAACCCACGCACGACCTGCTGGAAGTCGGGGTTGCCGCGCGTGAACCGGTCGGGCGGCGCCGAGTACTGCAGGTCGAACAGGCAGCCGTTCTTCTTCACGATGACGAACTCGTTGCGGCGGAGGACCCCGTCCAGCGCCGCGTCCACGACGGTGCGCAAGGCGGCCCGGTTCGCGAGCCGCTCGGGCGTCTGGCTGACGACCTTCCAGTCGGTCCAGTCGATCCGCAGGTGGTCGGTGTACTCGTGGAGCGAGCTGTCCCCCTGCTCGTCGCACTGCGAGTGGATCTGGATGACCGCGCCGAGCTCGTCGTGCACCCACGCGACCTGCACGTCGGACAGATGGCGCACGGGCCGCCAACCCGCCCCCGGCAGCCCGAACCGGTAGCTGGCCTCCTCGCGTTTGCGGTCGCCCGAGAGCCCACGCAGGTACGTGTCGCCCCCGTGCCAACCCCGGCAACCGGAGGCCACGAGGGCGAGCGCAACGACAGCGATCGCGCGGGGCCGCACCAGCGGTGCGCAGTCTATCAAGACGGCGCGCGCGCGCGAGCTGCACGGAAGTTCGGGGCCGGCCGGGCGCCACCCGCCCGCACCCCGCGGGGGGCAAGCCATGGAGCGGTGGTCTGCGGCGACGCCGATCCGGATCCCTGACGCGAACGTGGGCGCGCATGCGATCGGGGCGCGCCGCTGCGCAAGCGACCGCAGAACGGGCAGAGCGCTGCGCACCTGCAGGCCGCCCAGGCCCCCGAACCTGCGCAGCCCCCTGCGCATCCGCGCCGGCGCGCGTGCTCGAATGTTCTCGAAGGTTCGCACCACAGTGCGCCGGGATTGCTGGTGCTTTCCTCGATGCGGCCGATCGACGCCGGGCGGACGGCCCGCGGGTTGCACAGGCGGGGGCCGCCAGGCGCGCCTGGCAGGCAGGCCACTTCGATGCACCTCGACGCCGACACGACGCCCGACTCGCGGCCCGATCCCCGGGGCCCGGAGATCCTCGCGCGCTCCCTGTTCCGGCAGATGCGCGCGCAGGGCTACTCGCCCGAGCAGATCATCGGCCTCTCGGCCGAGCTCATCCAGCTCGTGCGCGAGGATCTCGCGAGCGCGCAGGCGGCCGCCGAGTGACGGGCCCGCGTCCGCGGTGATCCTGCTAGATCGGGGGCGCCCATGGCCCCGACGATCCCCACCCATCGCGACCTCGACGTCGACAACCGCCGCGTGTTCGTGCGGGTCGACTTCAACGTGCCGATCGACGACGGCGTCGTGCGGGACGACACCCGCATCCGCGCCGCCCTGCCGACGATCACGAGCCTCATCGAGCGCGGCGCGAAGCTCGTGCTCGCGTCGCACCTCGGGCGTCCGAAGGGCGGCTTCGATCCCAAGGCGGCGATGGAGCCGGTCGCGGGTCGGCTCGCCGAGCTGCTGTCCACCGAGGTGCGCGTGCCCACCGAAGAGGTCGTGGGCGACGCACCGACGAAGCTCGTCGCCGATCTGCGTCCCGGTCAGATCGTGATGCTGCAGAACCTCCGCTTCCATCCCGGCGAGACGAAGAACGACGCCAAATTCTCGCAGGCCCTGGCCGCGCTGTGCGATGCCTACGTCAACGACGCCTTCGGGGCGTCGCATCGCGCCCACGCGTCCGTCGTCGGCGTGCCGCTGCTCGTGCATGCGCGCGGCGCCGGCGATCTCGTGCTCGCCGAGCTGAAGGCGCTGTCGCGCTTGGTGGATGCGCCCGAGCACCCGTTCGTCGCGATCGTCGGCGGCGCGAAGGTGAGCGACAAGCTGTCGGTGCTCGTGTCGCTCGTCGAGCGCCTGTCGGCCGGCGACACCCTCGTCATCGGCGGCGCCATGGCGAACACGTTCCTCGCCGCGGTCGGCCACGACATGGGCGCGAGCCTGCAGGAGAAGGACCGCTGGGCCGACGCGAAGACCGTGCTCGACAAGGCCAACGCGCGCGACGTGAAGGTCGTGCTGCCGACCGACGTGCGCGTCGGCAACGGCGTCGACGACACCAAGGCGCGCGTGCACGACCTCGCCCGGGGCGGGCTCGCCGAGGGCGACATGGCGCTCGACGTCGGGCCCGACACCGTGCGCCGGTGCCAGTCGCCCATCGCCGCGGCGAAGATGGTGCTGTGGAACGGGCCGATGGGGCTGTTCGAGAACGCCGCGTTCGCCGACGGCACCCTCGCGATCGCGCGTGCGCTCGCGGACAGCAAGGGCTTCACCGTCGTCGGCGGAGGCGACAGCGTCGCGGCGCTGCAGCAGGCCGGGCTCGCCGATCGCATCGATCACGTGTCGACCGGCGGCGGCGCGTCGCTCGAGTTCCTCGAGGGCCAGGTGCTGCCCGGCGTCGCCGCGCTGCGCGGGGAGGTGGTGTCGTGACGGCCCATCGCACGAGCTGGGTGCTCGGCAACTGGAAGCAGAACCACCTGCCGGAGCCCGCGGCCGCGGCGGCGTCGGCGATCGCGGCCCGGCTCACCGAGGCGTTGGCCGCCCGGCAGCCGGGCGGCGGCGACGTGCAGGCCGGCATCGCGCCGCCCTTCCTGTCGATCGCCGCGGCGCGGCCGAGCACGCGACCGCACTCCGCCGTGTGGCTCTTCGCGCAGGATTGTGCAGCCCAGGACGCCGGCGCGTTCACGGGCGAGGTGGGCCCCGCGATGCTGAAGGCGGCGGGCGTCGAGGGCGCGATCGTCGGGCACTCCGAGCGCCGCCAGTACTACGGCGAGGACGATGCGCTGGTGCGAAGCAAGCTGCGCGCTGGGCTCGAGGGCGGGCTCGTGACCGTGCTCTGCATCGGCGAGCGGGTCGAGGCGCGCAAGGCCGGCGATCACGAAACCGTCGTCATCTCGCAGCTTTCTGGCGCTTTTGCTGATCTACCCCACGAGCTCGTGGGCGCGAGCCTCGTGCTCGCGTACGAACCCGTCTGGGCGATCGGGACGGGGCTCGTCGCGACGCCGGAGCAGGCGGCGTCGATGCACCGGACGATCCGCGCGTGGATGCGCGAGCGCTTCGGCACGGCCGGCGCCGACAGATCGATCCTCTACGGTGGTAGCGTCAAGCCCGACAACGCGGCCGACCTCGTGGCCGCCGGCGACGTCGACGGATTCCTCGTCGGTGGCGCCTCGCTCGACCCCCGCTCCTTCCTCGCGATCGCGCGCGCGACCGCCCAGACGCCCCGACCCCAGAGCTGAAGCCATGGACATCCTCGTCCAGATCGTCCAAGTCCTCTACGTCCTCATCACCGTCGTGCTGATCCTGGTCGTGCTCCTGCAGGCCGGGCGCGGCGGCGGGCTCGGCACGGCGCTCGGCGGCGGTGCGAGCCAGAGCGTGTTCGGCGGCAGCGGTGGCGCCGACTTCCTCGCGAAGCTCACCCAGGGCCTCGCGGTCGGCTTCATGGTCTGTGCGGTGTACCTCGCGTACGCGAGCGCGCACTCCGGGTCGTCGCGCCTGCAGGAGGAGAGCAAGAAGAACGCGGGCGACGAGCTGCTCGCGGACGACGACGAGGCCGTCGACTACGAACGCGTGGGCCCGAACCCGCTGCAGCTGCCCCCGCCGGGGGGCAAGCCGGTGCCGGTCTCCGAGGAGTCGGAGGAGGCCGAGGAGCCGGCCGAAGGGGACGCGATCGTCGAGGACGAAGTGCCCGCCGACGAGCCGACGTGACCCGACCGTGGAGGGAGTGCCCATGCGCTTCGTGAAGGTCGAGGGGCTGGGCAACGACTTCGTCGTGCTCGAGCGGCCCGAGCTCGCCGGCGCGGCCTTGGACGCCGAGCTCGCCGGGCTGCGCGAGCGCGCGGTCGCGATCTGCGACCGGCGCACGGGCGTGGGCGCCGACGGGCTGCTGGTCGTGGCGGCCCCGGTCTCCGCGGGCGCGCTCGCGACGATGATCGTCGTGAACGCCGACGGCTCGCGCCCGCAGATGTGCGGCAACGGGCTGCGCTGCGTCGCGCTCCTGCTCGCGCGCAGCTCCGGTCGCGACCGCTTCGTGGTCGACACCGACGCGGGCCGGCGCGAGGTCGTCGTGCCCGATGCGGCCGCGGGCAGCGAGCCGGGCTGGATCGAGATCGACATGGGCCCGGCCGTCGACACGCCGCGCACGGTGCCGGCGGCGGCCGACGGCCGCGAGTTCCTCGGCGTGTCGATGGGCAACCCCCACGCGATCGCCTTCGTGAAGGCGCCCGACGATCCCGAGGTGCTCGCCCGGATGCTCGGGCCCGGGATCACGGGCGACCCGCTCTACCCCGAGGGCACGAACGTCGAGTTCGCCAGGGTGGAAGAGGACGGCCGGATCCGCCTGGTCGTGTGGGAGCGCGGCGCAGGCCTGACGTCGGCGTGTGGCACGGGCGCGTGCGCGACGGCAGCGGCCGCGGTGCGCACCGGCCGGGTCCCGGGCGACGCACCGATCTGGGTGGACCTGCCGGGCGGCCCGTTGCGGATCACCGTGCCGGCCGACGCGTCGGCGGGCGTGCGGATGTACGGCCCGGCGCGCGTCGTGTTCTCGGGCGAGCTCGCCTGAATCAGCCCGCGCGCGCGAGGGTGATCGTGTCCCGCGCCGACGACGATCACCGCCGGTCGCGTTCGCCCCCCGCCGGCGGCTGACGGCCCTCGAACGCGACGAACCGTCGCGCTCGACCCTCGTCAGCGCGCCGACGGGCCTCGGACGCGACGCTTCGGCGCGTTCGACCCTCGTCGAGCGCCGACGGAGCTCGAACGCGACTCGACGCGTCAGCGTTGTCCGGCGCTGTCGAGGCTCGAACGCACCGGGCCCCTCAGCAGGGGCAGGAGCCCGAGGCCTCGGCTGCGTCGACGCACATCGAGTCCCAGTTGCTGTCGCAGCAGAACGGGTCGGCGCCGCAGATCGCACCGGCGCACGTCGAGCAGCCCTCGTCGAGGGGCGCGCCCGTCTGGCACTCGCTGTGGGCACACGCGCTGCCGCCGTCGCAGATGCCGCAGATGGTGTCGGCCTCGCCGACGCACGTCGCGTCCCAGTCCGTGTTGCAGCAGAACGGATCCTCGTCGCACACGTCCGTCGCGCACGTCGAGCAGCTCGCCTCGAGCGGGCCGCCCTGGCTGCACTCGTCGTGCGAGCACCCGCCGCCGCTGCACTCGCCGTCGCAGAAGTCCATCACCTCGTCGACGCAGGTCTGATCCCACGACGTCTGGCAGCAGAACGGATCCTCGCTGCAGATCGAGGACACGCACGCGTTGCAGCTGCTGTCCATCGCCTCGCCGATCTCGCACTGGTCGTGGCAGTTGCCGCCGCCCCCACCGTCGCAGCCGCCGGCGCAGTTGTCCTCGACCTCGCCGACGCACGTGGCATCCCACGCCGTCGTGCAGCAGTAGTCGTCGACGGCGCACACCGCCGCGGCACACGTGCCGCACTCGGGCGTCAGCGGCCCGCCCTCGGTGCACGTGTCGTGATCGCAGGTGCCCTCGCCGCCGCCGGGATTGCCCACGCAGTCGTTGAGCACCGTGGGGCACGGCAGGCACACGCCGTAGTCGCCCGCGACCGGCTGGCAGAACATGTGGATGAGGTGGTCCTCGTCGCCGAACAGCGAGTCGAGCAGCAGCGCCGTCGCGATCGCACCGAGGTCGCCGAACGCATCGCCCGCGACCATGTCGATGTCGATGTCGAGACAGTCGTCGTCGACCTTGCACGGCACGCACACGCCGCAGCTCACGCTGCCCTCGCCGATGCCGACCGTCACCGCCGCGCACGCGCCCATCGGGTACTCGATGATCGCGTCGCCGATGCCCTCGATGCCCGTGATGTCGCGCAGGAGCTCGCCGACGTTGTACTCGATCGCGACGCCTTCGCAGTCGTTGTCGTTCGAGCACGTGTTCGTCACCTGATCGAACGGCTCGGGCAGCACGACGACGCCCGATCCGAGATCCGAGCAGCCGCTCGCCGTGGGCCCGCACTCGCCGTGGCCGCCGTTGATCGGCGTGTTGCAGTTCGTCGAGTCGCCGGGACATGCCGCGCAGTTCGAGTCCTCGTCGCACGTGCCGGGCACCATGCCGGGCAGGCCGCAGATCTCGACGCACACGCCCTCGGGGTTGCAGTCCGATCCGGGCGGGCACGGGTGGTCGTCCGAGCACTGCGCGCACGCGTGGTTGTGACACGCCATCGCGGGCTGCTCGGTGTCCTCGCCGCAGTGCGAGCAGTCCGCGTCGGTCGTGCAGTCCGCGGGGCACTTCGGCACGCACGCGCCGTCCTCGCAGTACTCCGTGCCGAGACACGCCTCCGTCATGTCGCCGCGGCACGCGACGCACTGCCCCGCGCTGCACACCTGATGGTCGGGGTCGCACGCCGCACAGTCGGGATCGTCGGCACACTCCGTGCCGTTGTCGGCCGGGCACGTCGCGCCCTCCGGCACGCACAGCCCGAACTCGGTGCACTCCTCGCCGTCCGCACAGCCCTCGCCCGTCGTCGGATCGCACGCGACGCATCGCTTCTCCTCGACGAAGCACGTGTTGCGCCCGTCGGTGCACCCACCGCACTCGTCGTCGGACTCGCAGTTGTGCAAGAGGCAGATCTCTTCGCCGCCCGTGTCCGCGGTGTCGGTGACGCTGTCGCTCAGCGTCGCGGTGGGATCCGTCATCGTATCGGTGTCGCCGATCGACGCGGAGTTGCTGCCGCTGTCCTGATTGCCTCCGGCGCAGGCGCCGAGCAGAGTCGCGAGGACGAGCACACCGGGTTGCAATCGAAGCAAGGTCATGGGTCCTCCGGAGGGTATCACCGTCAACAGCCGCAGATCTGCGAGGCCTCGTCGACGCAGACGTCGTCCCAGGTCGAGTCGCAGCACACCGAGTCGTAATCGCACACCGCGGTCGCGCAATCGCTGCAGCCGTACTCGAGCGGCCCGCCCTGCACGCACTCGTCGTGCGCGCAACCGAACCCGCCACCGCCTCCGCCACAGATGCCGCCGCAGATCTCGTCGGCCTCGTCGATGCACGTGCCGTCCCACGAGCTCGCGCAGCAGAACGGATCGTAGTCGCACACGTCGCTCACGCAGCTCGAGCAGTCCGCCTCGAGCGGCCCACCCTGCTGGCACTCGTCGTGGGCGCAGCCGCCCCCACCGCCGCCGCCGCAGATGCCACCGCAGATCTGATCGGCCTCGTCGACGCACTGCGCGTCCCAGTCCGTGCTGCAGCAGAAGTCGTCCTGCGAGCAGACGTCGGACACGCACGGCGAGCACGTCGACACGAGCGGACCGCCCTGGCTGCACTCGTCGTGCAGGCAGCCGCCGCCTCCGCTGCCGCAGTCCTCACCGCACTCGGTCTCGACCTCGCCGACGCAGATGTCGTCCCACTCGGTCTGGCAGCAGAACGGATCGGCGGCACACACCGCCGACGTGCAGGTGCTGCAGCTCTCGTCGAGCGCGGCGCCGGTCGTGCACTCGTCGTGGCCGCACGCGCCACCGCCACCGCCACCGTCGCATCCACCGGCGCAGAAGTCCTCGACCTCGCCGATGCACGTGTCGTCCCAGCCCTGTTCGCAGCAGTACGGATCGACATTGCACACGTCGGCCGCACACGCGCCGCAGCTCGGCTGCAAGGGCCCGCCGGCCTCGCACACGTCGTGGTCGCACGAGCCTCCGCCGCCCGAGCCACCATCGCCCGCGCAGTCGTTCACGAGCGTCGGGCACGGCGCGCACACGCCGTATCCGGCGCCCACGGGCTGGCAGAACATGTAGATGCGGTGCTCTTCGAGGCCGAAGAGCTCGTCGAGCAAGAGCGCCGTCGCGATCGCACCGAGCGGACCGAACGCGTCGCCGGCGACCTCGTCGATGTCGATGTCCTGGCAGTCGTTGTCGACCTCGCACGGCACGCACACGCCGCAGCTGATGCTGCCCTCGCCGATGCCCACCGACACCTCGGCGCAGCGCCCCATCGGATACTCGATGATCGCGTCGCCGATCTGATCGAGCCCGGTGATGTCGCGGAGCAGCTCCCCGACGTTGTAGTCGATGCCGATGCCCGCACAGTCGCCGTCGTCGGAGCAGAGGTTCGTGACCTCGTCGAACGGCTCGGGCAATACGACGACGCCCTGCCCCAGATCGGAGCAGCCGGCCGCCTCCGGTCCGCACGTGCCGTGGCCGCCATTGATCGGCGTGTTGCAGTTCGTCGAGTCACCCGCACATCCGGCGCACTGCGAGTCCTCGTCGCAGGTGCCGGGCGTCATGCCGGGCAGGCCGCAGCTGTCGACGCACACGCCGTGCGCATTGCAGACCTGCCCATCGGGACACGGCACGTCGTCGCCGCACTGCGCACACTGGTGCGCGACGCAGGCGTGGGCGGGCGTCATCGCGCCGCCGCACTGCGAGCAGTCGGAGTCCTCCGTGCAGCTCTCGGGGCAGTCGGCGATGCACTCGCCCGCCGAGCTGCAGTGTTCGGTGGTCTGGCAGTGCTCGACGTTGTCGTCGCTGCAGCCGACGCAGGTGTTCGTGGACGTGTCGCAGACGAGATGCTGCGGATCGCAGGCGGCACAGTCGTCGTCGACGAGGCAGTTGATCGACGGCACGCCCTCCGGATCGGTCGGGCACGTCAGGCCCGCGGGCACGCAGTAGCCGAACTCCGAGCACACCTCGCCGTCGGCACAGCTGTCGGTCGTGCCCGGCTCGCACGCGATGCACCGCTTCTCCTCGAGCAGACACATCGTGCGGCCCTCGGTGCACCCACCGCACTCGAGGTCGCTCTCGCAGTTGTGGAGCAGGCAGATGCCGTTGCCCTCGCCCTCGGTCTCGTCCCCGCCGCTGTCGACGTCGGTCGGATCCTCGCTGCCGCTGCCGTCGTCCTCGCCGCTGTCGCCGAGGGAGCCCGGCCCGGGGTTGAAGCTCGTCGCGGCCGGCATGTCCCCCCCGGCACAGCCCACCATCCCGGTCAGGGCTGCCGCGAGGGCCAGCACCGCGCCCGGTTGGGCGAACGGCGCAGGGGTCCGTGCGAATCGCATGGACTCAAGTGCTACATGTACGTACCCGGTTCACGGCGCAGATGGCGCGCCGGGAACCGGGACCCCTCGCGCGCGAACGCGCCCGCTCACCCGCAGGTGCCGCACTCGAACGACGTCACCTCGTCCACGCAGAAGCTGTCCCAGCCCTGCGTGCAGCACAGCTCGTCCATCGCGCAGACGCACTGCTCGATCGTGTCGTTCGTGCAGCCGGTGCCGTCGTGGATCGTGCAGCAGTCGCCCACGTCACCGGCCGTGTCCTCGCCGCCGTCGTCCGTCGTCGAGCCGCCGTCGTCGGTCGTGCCGCCGTCGTCGGTCGTGCCACCGTCGTCCGTCGTACCGCCGTCGTCCTCCATCATCTCCGGAGGGTCGGTCTCGCAGTCGGTCGGCAGGTTCTCGATGTGCGGCGCGTTGGGGTAGTCGCGCTTCGCCGCGCACGCCCGCGCGTGGCGCAAGGGCGTGAGCAGCTCGCGACCCGCGGACTCGGTGGCCTTGAACCGGATCTCGATCATCGCACCGAGATCGTTCGGCTCCGCGATGCAGAAGTTGCGACCGTCGGCAGCACACTCCGCGTCGTCGAGCTCGCCCTTCGCGATCGCGGTGGCGAGCGCCTGCACGTTCGCATCGGTCGCGTCGGCCAGCGAGATCACCGTCTTCGGGTCACCGCTCGAGAGCGCGATCTTGGCCGGTAAATCCGTGCCGCTCACCCCGAAGTCGCCCTTTTGGATCGTGAGGATCGAATCCAGCAAGGGCGCGAGGATGTCCGTGTTCGTCGCGCCGGTGGGCGGTGCCGCCTTCACGCGCGGCAACGCGTTCTCGAACAGCTGGCAGCGGAACGACGACAACGCCGGCGTGCCCCAGTCGAGTGCACGCACGCGCAGCACCTGCTCGGGCGTCAACGCGCGCACCGACATCAGCTGCTTCTCGTACGCGACCACGGCCGCGCCGCGGATCGGCATCATCGTGATCATGTCCGGTGCGCCCGGCGGCGTGAGGCGCAGGAGCTTGTCCTGCCACCACTCCCACGGCCAGCCGGTGCCCTTGATCGTGAAGTACGCCGACGCGATGCCCTCGTCGACGGCCGCCGACGACGACAGCACGCCGCTCGCCCCGTCCTCGGTGACGTAGGTGAGCTGCTCGTCGCAGAAGAGCGGGCGGAGCAGCGACATCGCCTCGTCGACGTTCGCGGCGTTTCGGCGCATTCGCAGCCGCGCCGTCGCGATGCGCTGCGTGAACGCGGAACGAATCGTCTGCTCGAGCCGGGCCGCCGACTTTCGGAACGGCGAGCTCTCGCCGGCCAGCTCCTTGAAGTGCGGAGCGGCCTTCGTCACGTCCGGCACGCTGTGGTTGAAGCTCTGCGGCTCCGCGAACCAGTGCTCCCACGGCGCCGACAGCTCGTTCATGATCGGCGTCATCGGCATCTGCGCGCCGGAGAAGTGATCGGGCGCGAGGTGGCACTCCTGGCACTCGGACGGCTCGGGCCGGATCTCGACCTTGGTCGTGCTGCCGTCGACCGGCTCGCCCTTGTAGAAGCGATACGAGAACGTCTTCGCGTCCCACGCGAACATCTCGATCGAGCGCGTGTCCAGATCGACGCCCTTCTCGTCGGCGAACGACAACGCGAAGAACGCCAGGTCGGCCTTCGTGCGGTCCGTGGAGCACACCGTGTTCACGACGCGAGGGAACGCTCCGCCGTCGCCCACGAGCGCGTCGGAGATCACGTACGAGTCGATCGTGTCCTTCGCACAGCCCTGCTGCTTCGCGATGCCCTCGAGCATCGCGAGGTACGCGACATCGATCTGACCGTTCTTGTCGATGTTGGCGCGCAGCCACACGGCGATCGGGTCGTTGAAGTTCGCGAGCTGCTCGCCGACCGGTCCGAGGTCGTCGCACTTCGCGTCGCCGCACATCACGTCGTCGCCCTCGCCCTCGTCCTCGGAGCACGCGAGCGGGGCAAAGGCGAGCGCGAGCACGGCCGCGAGGCGGGGGAATCGGAAGCGTGGGCTCTCGGACATGGTCGGCTCGTTTCGGCTAGGGGCAATCGTCGGTCGCGGGGACCAGCGGCGCGGTCACGTCGCGGGCGCGCAACAGGCACGCGCGGCGGATCCGCTCGAGCTGGAGCTCCGCGCGGCCACCGGGCAGGGCGAGCCGCGCGAGCTCGGCCTCGATGGCGTCCCCGAACGCGGACAGGGTCATGGTCGTCTCAGTGAAGTCTCCGGCCCGCAGGTTCGCGACGGCGTCGGCATCGTTCGCATCGGCGAGTGCCACGAGGGCGTCGGGGCCCACGTCGGAGAGCGAGGCCGATGGCGACACGGCGACCGCCTCGTCGTAGAGCGCGCGAACGAGCGCGCTCGTGTCGGCGGCGCTGTCGACGTCCACGGCCCCGCCACGCGCCCGCGCGAGCCCCTCTTCGAACAGCTCGCAGCGCAGCTCCGACGCGACCGGATGGGTCCAGTCGAGCGCGCGCACGCGCAGCACGTCCATGGGCCCGAGCACGTCGCGGGCCACGAGCGCGGCCTCGACCTGCACCGTCGTCTCGCCCCGCACCCCGACGAGCGCGAGTGGTGTCTCGCCCGCTTCGGGTGGGGTGAGAAAGAGCGCGTCGTCCTGCACGAACGCCCACGGCCAGCCGGTGGGGTCGACATCGAGCAGCATGCGGCGGATGCCGGGATCGAGCGCGACCGACTGCGCGATCTCGCCGCTTTCGTGGATCTCGGACACGTAGTTCGCCGACTCGTCGCAGAACACGGGGCGCAACAACGACGCGGCGACATCGAGATCCGGCGCGCCGTTGCGCGCGACGAGCCGCGCCGACGTGGCGCGATCGATCGCGGCGCGCACGATCGGCTCGAGGTTCGACGCCGAGTCGAGCCGCCCGTCCGCCGAGAGCCCCTCGTACACCTCGCCGGTCCCATCGGCGGGGAAGTGCTCGGCGAACTGAAACGACGCGAACCCGGGCTCGGCGTTCCACATCGCCCACGGGTTCGTCATCTCGTTCATGATCGGCGTCCAGTCGGGCACCGCGAACGGACCGCCGTGGCACCCCGTGCAGAACGCAGGCTCGACCGAGACGCCGAGGCCGCCCGCAGTCGGCACGAACTGGTAGCGATGGAAGCGGCCGGCGTCGGGATCCCACGCGGCCATGCGGAAGCGTGTGGGGTCGAGATCGTCGCCCTCCGCGGTGGGCTCGAACACCGTGAGCACCCGGCTCGCGTCGACGGGCGCATCGGTGCACTGCGTGACGATCGCCTTGGGCGCGTAGCCGGCGTTCGAGAGCACGACGAAGCTGCGCTCGCGCGAGGCGTCGCAGCCGAGCTCGTCGCGCAGGCCCGCGAGCGCGTCCTCGTGATCGCCGGGCAGCGTCGCGTCGTCGTCGGTCGCGGTGCGCAGCCACGCCGCCACCGGATCGGCGAACCCGTCGAGCGACTCGAGCAGCTCCGCGCGCGACGTGGGCACCTCGCACGGCTGCGCCTCGCCGCACGCGTCGTCGTCGTTCGCGGGCGCCTCGCATCCGCCCACCAGGGTCGCCACCACGAGGGGCAGCGCCAGGCAGGGGCGGAGCTGCGCCGCCGCGCTCACGGCTCGAGCACCCAGGGATACGTGGGACAGTCGTCGCCGTAGGCGACCTCGGGATCCGGCGTGCACTCCACCGCGGCGGGATCGACCGCGATGTGCACGACGACGTCGTCGGCGAAGCTCTCGCGACACCACGCCTTGGGCTCGCTCGCGTTCTGCAGCACCTCGGCCGCCGTCAGATCGCACACGACGATCGTGTGCGCACCAAGGGCGACGTCCTCGTAGCGGCAGCCGGGCGGGAGCTCGGCCGGGTCGGACCAGCCGCCGAGGCGGAAGCCCAGATCGGTCGGAGGCGCGAGCGCCTCGAACAGCGACGAGCCGTCGACCGTGGTGCAGCCGCACTCCGCCATGCGCACCGCGGCGCCGCAGATGACGTTGTCGGACTTGCGGTGCTGGGTCTCGTTGATCTCGGTGTTGAGCTCGCACGCGCGCAGGAACGCGTCGTTCAGCGGATCGTCCGGGTTCTCCGGATCGCCCTCGGGGGGCAGCCAGTTCGTGCAGTCGTCGAGCAGCGTGATCGCGGCCTCGTTCGTGTTCGGATCGAACTTCATCCGGAACACCTCGGGCTCGACGGGCACGCCCAGCACGTCGCCGGCCTCGCACGCGTCGCCGCACGGCGCGTCGACGTCGGCGTTCCACGACGTGAACACGCACGCACCCACGATCGAGTCGGGCGAGTTCTCGAGCGCGGCGATCTGTTCGGCGTCGAGCTCGAGCTCGACCGGCGTCTGGCCGTCCTCCGGCTCCGCGCCGAGGTTGCGCCCGAGCACCGCGGGGACGGGCTCCGGATACGCGGGCGTCGGCGGCAGCGTGACGATCGCGAAGTACTCGCAGTACTCCTGGCCGCGCTCGTTCGCCGGGGTGCTGTCGATGTCGGCGCACGACCAGCGCAGTGCGGTCGGGGTGAACGAGAGGCGGTTGGGGTTGAACGCCTCGGTGCGGCGGTCGTAACACGCGGGCTCGACGTCGCCGCCGCCCGTGGTGCCGCCGCTGTCGCCCTCGCCCGTGCTCGTGCCGTCGTCGTCCGACGATCCCTCCGCCGACGGATCGTCGAGCGCGTCGCACTTGGGTCCCTGGCACGCGTCGTCGTCCGCCGCGTCCGAGCCCCCGCCGCCCTGACAGGCCGCGAGCACGAACAGTGCGGTCGAGATCGCCGTTTCCGTCCTCATCGTCGCCTCACCCTACTCGGAAACCCGGCCGCCGAGGGCGCGCCCTCGACGGCCAAAATCGCGCAGCCTCAGCTGCACATGGCGCTGCAGCTGTCGTTCGCCATGTCGACGCACTGCTGATCCCACTCGGTCTCGCAGCAGAACGAGTCCATGTCGCACACGCACGTCTGGATCGTCATGTTCTCGCAGCCGGTGCGGCCCGCCTCGGGCGTGCAGCAGTTGCCCGAGCCACCCGTCGGGTCGCCGGTCGGATCCGCCGTGGGGTCGGTCGTGGGGTCGGTCGTGGGATCGCCGGTCGGATCGCCGCCGGTCGTGTCGTCGCCGCCGGTCGTGTCGTCGCCCGTGGTGTCGTCGCCGGTGTCGCCGGTGTCGGTGGGATCGGTCGCGCCGGTGGGATCGGTGCCGCCGGGCGCGGGCTCGTTCTCCTCGCCGATGTTCCACGGGAACATGCCGCACGTCATCGCCTCGTTCGTCGCCGGCGGCGTGCAGGTGATCGCCTCGCGCGGCACGTCGATGTGCACGACCACGTTCTGACCGTACGTCGCGCGGCAGAACTCCTTCGGGTCGTTCGCATTCGTGAGGAGATCGTTCGCCGTGATGTCGCACTCGACGAGGTAGCGGTCCTCGCCCGTGTCGGAGTAGACGCAGCCGGGCGGCAAGCCGTGGCTGTCGTCCCACGTGGCCAGATAGAAGCCGCGGCGCACGTTCGGCGAGCCGACGGGCGGCAACAGGGCGTGGGCGAGCTCGGTGTTCGTCGTGACGCCCGGCACCGCGCAGCCACACTCGGCCAGGCGGTTGATCGCGGCGCAGATCGACGAGTCGGAGCGGCGCCAGCCGGTGCCGAACAGGTTGTTCGCGCCCATGCAGCCCCGGTAGAACGGGTTCTGGCCGGGATCGTCGGCGTTGGTCCAGTCGACGGACACGCGCTTGTCCTCCGGCAGCGGGAAGCACTTCTCGATGAGGTCCACCGCGGCGCCGTTCGAGTTGAAGCTGACCTTCATCCCGAAGTTCGTCTTGTTGAACTTGAAGCCGTAGATCGCGTTGTTCGGCTTCGGCACCGGCGTGTTCACGTCGGCGTGCCACGAGGTGAACACGCACTTGCCGACGACCGCCGTCGGGTCGTCCTCGAGCGCGGCCTGCTGATCGGCGGTGAGCGTCGTGCGGCACTCGCCACCGGTCTGGCCGGGCAGACACACCGCGAGCTTCGTGACCTTGCCCTGGGCGTCGAGCGGGCGGCCCAGGTCGATCGCCTCGCCGCCGGGGATCTGCGCGAGCGCGAAGTACTCGCAGTACTCCTGCCCGCGATCGTCGTTGCCCGAGCCGTCGGCGGTGACGCCGGCGACGTCGGCACACGCCCACCGGATGAGGTCGTGGGTGTAGCCGCGGTTGCTCGACTGCAGCACCTCCGACGCGCGCTGCAGGCAGGCCATCGCCTCGCCCTCCGGCGTGTCGCACTTGCCTCCGGCGACGCAGCCGTCGTCGCCCGCATTCTCGCCGTCGGTGCCGCACGCGTAGGTGAAGAGTGCGGACGACAGGGCGAGCGCCGCGTGCAGAGCCGTCTTGGTCGCGATCTTGGTCATGGTCATGGTCGTGGTCCCTTCCGTGATCGCGGCCGACTACTCGACGGCTTCGCAGGTCGTCGGGTCGAAGTGGATCGACGACGACACGTTGAGGTTGGTGCGCTGCAGCGTCTGCGGGAACTCGAAGACCGGCAGGCTGAACGCGATCTCGCGCTGCCACGTGAAGACCTTCAGGACGTCGTCCATGAACGCCTTCTCGTCGCGGTCCTCGCACGCCTTCAGGAAGGCGTCGACGCTGGCCTTGTGCGCCGCCGCGTTACCGTCGGTCTCGAGGTTCGCGAGCAGCTGGGCCGCGGGCGAGCCCGCCGTCGGGTTCGACGCCTTCAGGCGCGAGATGAACGCGGCCTTGATGCCGGCCGCATCGACCGCGAGCTGCGGATCTGCGCCGTTCGTGAGGCCCAGACCGTCGCCGTCGACGATGCCCGCACCGCACATCGCGTTGCAGCTGTCGTTCGCCATGTCGACGCACTGCTGATCCCACTCGGTCTCGCAGCAGAACGAGTCCATGTCGCACACGCACGTCTGGATCGTCATGTTCTCGCAGCCGGTGCGGCCCGCCTCGGGCGTGCAGCAGTTGCCCGCCGGGTCGCCGCCGGTCGGATCGCCGGTCGGATCGCCGCCCGTCGTCTCGCCGCCGGTCGACTCGTCGTCGCCGCCCGTGGACTCCTCGCCGCCCGTGGACTCCTCGCCCGCGGTCGGGTCACCGGTGGGATCGACCGGACCCTCGAGCTGCTCGAACGTGGGGGCGAAGTCGAGGAGGCCGCAGCGCGCGTCGGAGAAGATCGGGCGCGTGAAGTCGACCGCGAGGACGTCCTTGACGAACTCGTCGTCGATGATGCCGCGCGACTTCAGCTCCTCGATGTACCCGTTGTCGGCCTTGCTGCGCTCCACGAACGCGAACTTGAAGAACGTGTCCGTCTTGCCGGAGAGCCCCTCGACGTTCATGCCCGCGGCCGTGCGCGCCGTGTCGTAGACGGCCTGGGCGACGGAGACCGAGCCGAAGCTCTTGAACTGCGGGTCGACCAGGAAGTCGACCGGCACGCCGGAGAACGGCGTGGACTCGAAGTCGGTCGCGGTGTCGACGTTGACCTCGACGGCGCAGAACAGCGGCTTGAGCAGCTGCGCGACCGTGCTCTTGCTGGGGTCGAGGTTGAACGTGACGCGGGTCTTCACCCATTCGCGGTTGCCGGCGTTGACGAGGCTCTCCATCGTCGCGCCGGAGTCCTCGCGGCCGAGATCGTCCTTGTTCGCGTCGAGGATCGCCTGCGTGCCGTCGGTCTGGTGGTGACCCGTCCAGTGCACCCACGGCGTGTCGAGCTCCTTCATCACGAGGCCGCCGCCCGTGTGGCAGCTCTTGCAGCGCCCGCCGTTGCCCTGGATGAAGTCGCCCGAGCTGCCGAAGAAGTGCCACGTGCCGTTGGTGACCTCGTAGTAGTTGAACTCCTTGGTGACCTTGTCGAAGCCGATCGCCTCGAAGGAGCCCGGCATCTTCGTGCCGGTGACACCGAACGTGGAGAACATCACCTCCCACTGGTTGCGGTTGTTGCAGCGGCGCGTGGTGACGACGCGGAACGACTCGCGCAGCGCACCCATGTCGAACTGGCCCGTCTCCGTGACGAAGATGGCGCTCATGCCCGCGTTCTTCGCGTTGTCGCAGCCGGTCTTGTCCTCGACGCGCAGCTTCGCGATCGTCTCGGCGAAGTTCTTCGGGCAGCCCGAGCCGCCGCGCAGCACGAGCTCGGAGAACGGGTCGTTGAGCTCGGCCAGTACGTTCGCCCGACCGCGCTCCGACTCGTCGACCACGTTCTTGCACGCGAACTTGGCCGGGTCCGTCGGGGCGTCGCACTTGCCGCCGGCACAGCCGCCGTCGTCGCCGCCGCCGCCTTCCTTGTCATCGCACGCGGAGAACGCGAGCAGCGAGAGGGCGGCACACAGGGTCGGGACGGTCGCGTGGGATCGGGTCATGGCGAAGGCGGTCTCCCTGGATCGGGGGCTTGGGAGCGTAGTGATACCCCGACCTACACGGTTCATGCGGAAAGGGCGCTCGGGCGGCGGGCGCGTGGGCGAATTGCCCATCCTGCCGCCGTGGTGGCCCTTCGGACACGGACTGCGGCGCCGCTTCCGACACACGTGCGTTGACTCACTGTAGGTGCCGAGGATCTCCCACAGGGGTCTCCCCCCGATCGTGCCCCCGCGCTCAGCGCCCGTCGGCGGGCGCGAGCACGACGAGCGCCCCCGGCTTCACCGGTGAGCGGCTCGACGTCGTGCCGTCCGGCCAACGCACCGTCACCTTCGCGGTCTTCGCCTTGCCGAGCCCGACGTGGACGATGCCGTCGTCCTGGCCGAGGTAGCCCAGGCCCGCGGTGATCTGCCGCCGCATCGTCGCCCTGCCCGCCGTCACGGTGATCTGCGCCCCGATCGCGCGGGTGTTCGGGGCCTTGCCCTCGAGCTTCAGTCGCAGCGTGTGGCCGCGCTGGGCCGTGGTGTTCTCGAGCAGCTTCGGCGGCTGGCCGTAGTTGTTCACCGCGAGATCGAGGTCTCCGTCGAGGTCCATGTCGAAGGCGACGACCGCCCGGCTGTTGCCGGGGAACGCCTCGGGGGCGTCCTGCGGCGTCATCCAGAACGTGCCCTGGTCCTGCACGAACATCTGGTTTCTCTGATCGGCCGCGGGCGAGCGTGGGATCCAGCCGTTGGCGAGGTACACGTCCTCGTCGCCGTCCGCATCGACGTCGAAGAAGATCCCGGCCCAGCCCCACCCGCGATCGCCCGGCTCGAACCACTGTTGCTCGCGCGCTTCGAATTTGCGGTGGCCCTTGCCGTCCGCGACGTTGAAGTACAGCTTGTTGCCCGACAGGTACTGGAACGAGCGCAGGATGCCGTCGGTCAGGTTCACGACCGACTCGTCCTTGGGGAAGACGACCTTGATCGTCTTGCTGAACATGTCGATGTTGCTGACGAAGACGTCGAACGAGCCGTTGCCGTCGAGGTCCGCGAAGCTGACGTTCATGCCGCTGCCGCGGTCGTTCGCGCCGAGCTCCGGCGCCACGTCGACGAACTTGCCGCCGTCGTTGCGGAACAGGGGATTCGCGCCGAAGTCGTTCGCGAGGTAGAGGTCGAGATCGCCGTCGTTCTCGAGGTCGAACGTGCCCGACGCGAGCGTCCAGCCCTCGTCCGCGCAGCCCGTGTCCGCGCCGACCTCGACGTAGGTGTCGCCGTCGTTGCGGAACAGCTGGTTCGGCGTGCCGTTGCGCCCGTCCACCGACGGCAGGTTGCGGCCGGCACACTCGCCCTGGTTGCACGCGGCGCTGCCGTAGTAGCCGACGTACACGTCGATGTCCGCGTCGCCGTCGTAGTCGAACGCCGACGCCACGTGGGCGCCCTTGCCCGTCACGAAGGCCTTCTTCGCCGCGACGTCGGTGAACTTGCCGCCGTCGTTGTCGAGCAACAGCGACGGATCGCGACCGCGCACGACGAGCAGGTCGAGATCGCCGTCGCCGTCGTGATCGAAGAAGAGCGCGTGGTGGCTGTCCGCGAGCTCGCCCGGCACGCCCCACGTCGACGTCGCATCGACGAAGCCCTTCGTGCCGGTCGAGATCTGGTTGAGGTAGAGCTTGCCGAGCCCTTCACCGGCGAGGAACAGGTCGCTGTCGCCGTCCGCGTCGACGTCGCCCACGGCGATGCCCGAGCCCATCACCGCCTGGATGTCGAACGTGCCGCTCGCGGGGTCGCCCGCGCCCGCGGGCTCGACCGCGAGCGTCGTGGGCAAGCCCCACGCCGCGGTCGCATCGGCGAACAGCGCGGCCCCGTACGGCTCGATCGCCGTCTCCTTCGCCTTCTGGCGCTCGGGCGTCCACGCGGCCGCCGTGGCCGACTCGTCCTCGGGCAGCACCATCACGTAGCCGCCCTCGTCGAGCTGGCCGACGATCGTCTCGTCGATCGCCGAGGCCTCGGTCGCGCGTGCAACCGTCTGCGCGCGCCGCATCCAGTACGTCGCGACGATCGACACGAGCTCGGACAGGTACTCGCCCGCGAACGGATCCATCGCGAACGGCTGGGCCTTCCAGATGTCGTCGAGCACGACCCAGTGCACCGCGGTGTCGCGCACCGCGTTCATCTGGTGATCGAGCAAGAGCACGTCCTGGGGCTCGAGCTTCGTCATGTGGATGTCGCCCGGGCGCGGCACGAAGCGCAGCTTCACGTCGCCGTTCGGCATCATCACGTACGGGAACAGCTGCACCGTCGCGTTCTCGACATACGCCGGATCGATGTAGTCGCGGCCCACGAGCTCGCCGGGCGCGAAGTCGCCGCGGTGCAGGTAGTTGTCCGCCCGCATCGGCTCGTAGCCGCGCGCGAGGAACTCGCCGTAGCGCACGAGCTTCGCCAAGAGCGCGCTCGTGCCCGACTCCGCGATGGGGATCTTGCTGATCTTCCCCAATTCCTTTCCCACATCGTCCGAAGCCTTGTTGAACGTGCGCAGCGCCTCGATCTTCGCGGCGATGAGGCGCCCGGTGAGGGCGACGAGGGCCGGCCTCGCCGCCGCGAGATCGAGCCCCTCGTCGTCGGCCGCGACATCGGGGATGCCGTGGCGCTTCTTCAGGTTCGCGAACGCGGCCTTGACGTGATCGGCCTCGATGAGCGGCGTCTTGGCCTGGGTCGCGATCTCGCCCGACTCCGCGAGGAGCGCGAGCGACAGCTCCGTCGCGACGAGCGCGAGCGTCTCGGCGCCGTCGGCCGACAGCGGCTTCACGCGGGGATCCTTGCGGGCGAGCTCGTCGTGCGCGACCGACAGCACGACGCGCCAGTGCTCGGACGTCGTGCGGTAGTCCTTGAATTGCTGCGCGCCGAGGTCGATGGACGGGTTGTCGCGCAAGGCCGGCGCCTTCGCGGCGACGGCCTCGGGGTCGAAGATCGCGACGATCTCCGCCTTGCCGAGCGTGTCGCCGCCGGCCTTCTCGCTCGCCGCGATCCACACGCCGTGCGCGAGCGCCTTGGCGGCCACGACCTTCGTGAGCGCCGCGAAGTTGCTGTACGACTTGGTCGCGATGAAGTTCTCGAGCTGGCGGAAGCTCGTCCAGCACGTCACGTCGCGCGCGACCTCGAGCTCGCGGATGCCGTCGACGATCGCCGCCGCGGTGTCGACGAGCCCGGCCCGCTGGGCCGACAGGCCCTTCTTCGCGTCGTCGAGCGAGGGCGGTGCGGCGGTCGGACGGCCGCCGTCGTCGGTGACGAGTCCCTTGGTCGGCGCGCCGTCCTCGGTCTTGCGCGGCTCCGACTCGCCCTTGCCGCGTTGGACCGGTGCGTCCGACGATCCGGAGCAGGCGAGCACGAGCGCGAGCACGAGCGACGACGACCGGCGCGAGTTCGACATCGCGCGAGTCTAGAGCGCATCCCGCGAATCGTCAGCAGAACGGGCGCGCGAGCGTCGTCTCGGGGTCCGAGGTCGGCAGGATCTCGCGCAGGTAGAGGTACTCGTCGTCGCAGAACATCGCGGGCCCCTGCCCCATGAGCTCCGCCCGCTCCTCGAACGTGCGGGCCCCCCCGGCGTCCATGAGGCGGTTGGGCGCGTCGCCGAGGTCGTGGAAGCGCGTCCCGAGCGGGTCGGCGAGCCCGAGCGAGTGACCCACCTCGTGGCTCGTCGTCGTGCCGATGAGCGAGCCCATCACCCAGACGGCGCACGCGACCTGCTCGCGGCGATCGTCGGACGGGCACGTGTCGCCGGACGTGAGCACCGGGATCGCCCCGAGCGCGAAGTCGGCGGAGCTCACCGGCTCGCCGGTGTCGGGCCGCAGCGGATCGAACACGTCGTCGAACAGGTCGGCCGCCGCCTCGCCGCCGGATCCGTTCGGCGGATGGTGCGAGAACGCGAAGAGCGAGTCGATGAACACGCCGCCGAAGCCGGGGAAGCCGTCCTCCTGGGTCTTCGCATTCACGCCGCCGATCTTGTCGAACAGCCGGTCGTTGTTGATGTCCTTGCCGGGCGAGTTGTCGTAGCCGAGCAGGCCGAGCCCGTTGGGATCGGGGCCGGCGAGATCGATGATGCCGTACAGCTTGTAGTCGGTCGGCTCCTCGGTGCGGAACTCGACGCCGACCGTCTCGTAGTCGCGCGCGAGCACTGCGAGGATCCGGTCGCGGATCTCCTGGTCCATTGCGCGCATGCCGAAGCCGCGCAGGCTCTCGACGTACGACGGCTGGAAGCGCACCCAGATGATCTGCCGCACGGGGCGGATCTGGAACGTGAACGGCGTGGCGGTGCCCTCGAGCTCGGAGTCCTCGAACGACACGCTCGGCGTGATCGTGCCCTCGAACGATCCGGTCTGGATCCGTACGTCGATCGCGGTGCCGAGCGCGTCGTCCTCGTTGATCAGGTAGCGCACGAGCGTGCCGTCGACGAACTCGGGGAACAGCTCGAGGTCGACCGGCACCGCCATGCCCGTGGCGTCGAGCGTGTACTCGCCCTCGAAGCGCAGCACCGTGAAGCCGTCGTCGCCGCCGATGAAGCCACCGCCCTCGATGTCGATGAACTGGCCGAGGCTCGCGCCCGTGCCGGAGCTCGTGCTGGCCGTGAAGATCTCGGTGGGCACGAGCGTGTAGTCGACCGGGATGCCGTCGCTCTTGCCCTCGGCACCGCTCGTCAGCACGTTGCGCAAGGACACGGTGCCCTCGAAGGTGCCGGGGTCGATGCCCGCGATGCGCGGCGAGAACGGGAACGTCGCGGTCGTGCGATCGAACGCGGCGGTGTCCGGCACGATCGGCACCTCGACGGGCCCGACGGGCGCGCACTCGGTCCCGCCGTCCGGCGTGAAGCAGCCCTGGACGACCGCGAACGTGGTGCCCTCGGCCCCCCCGAGCAGGAAGCCGTCGCCCGTGATCGAGATCGGGTCGTTCACGTAGACCTCGCCCGACACCTGCGTGTCCGCGAGCGTGGGCGCCAGCGTCGAGCGCACCTGCATGTCGAAGGGCAGCGGCAACGACGAGTGGCGCGAGCCGTCGGGCGCGAAGTCGACGACCACCGTCGCGTTGCCGGTGAAGTCGCCGTCGTTGGCGCCGAAGACGGCGAGCGTCTGGAGCGTCATCTCGACGTGCAGCTCGTCGAAGTCGATGAACTTCGCGGGCAGCTCGACGTCGAGGGTACGGCCGTCGAACGTGCCGGTGAGCCGCAGGTGCGAGATGCCGAGCGGCTCGGCGAGGAACGAGTTGCCCTTGATGACGACGAGGCTGCCCGGCACCACGACACCGGGATCGATGCTCGTCAGCGTGAGCGCCTCGAGACCGGTCTCGGGGCGACCGAGCTGCTCGTCCTGCGCGCAGCCGTGCACCGACGCGACGAGGACGAGCACGAGGAGCGAGCGAAGGAACGCGGCCAGCACCCGGGCAGGGTAGCAGGAGAATTCGCGAGCGGCCGCAGGCGCTCTCCGCGAGTGATCGCGCGCGGATCCACGTCTGCACCAGGAGATGTGAGTTCCACCATCGTCGGAACCGCACTTGATCGAGCGCCTGCGCTGCGGATCACGCGAAGCTGCACGCGCACGCGAACCATCGCCCCCGCGTCGTCACATCATCACGTGGGGGCGTGCGAGCACCGCGTTCGATTGCGGGCAACGGCGGCCCCGTGCATGATCGTCGCGAGCCGAGCCTGTCCATGAAGAACCCGGGTCTGCTGCCCTACGCACTGTTCTGTATCGGTCTCGCGACGTCCTGCAAGGACGGCGGCGCGCCGACGCTCACCGACCCCGGCGATCAGGTGGCGGTGGTGGGCATGCAGCTGCAGGTGCACCTGTACGCGAGCGACCCCGAGGGCGACTCGATCGACTACTCGTTCTCGTCGTCCGCGCCCGATCTCTCGGCGACCACCGCGATGACGATCGCGCCCGACGGACACGGCGTCTTCTCGTTCACGCCGCTCGCGAGCCAGCTCGGCGATCAGCTGTTCGACTTCACGGCGTCCGACGGCAGCAACGACACGACCATCACGATCAACATCAACGTCACCGGTGCGTTCGGCGACGGCACGCTGCCGATCTTCCGCAAGCCGCTCGGCACCGGCACCGTGCTCGACCTCGAGCAGGCCGAGTGCGTCGAGTTCGACGTCGCGATCGAGGACCAGGACTCCACCACCGTCACGCTCGAGCAGCTGCCGCCGCTCATCCAGGACGCCGAGCTCGCCGCGGACGCGTCCGGGCTCATGGGGCGGTGGACGTGGTGCCCGAACCGCGAGCAGATCGAGGGCGACGATCGCTACGACCTCACGCTGTCGGCCACGGACCTGCCCGACAACCCGCCCACGCTCAAGCCCTACGTCATCGTGCTGCGCCGCCGCTCCGGCTCCGACTGCCCCGGCGGCGCGCCCGAGCTCGATCACGCGCCGATGGATGCGGAGACGCTGCTCGACATCCCGGTCGAGGTGCAGATCAGCGACGACGTGGGCCTCAAGGACGCGCCCATCCTGCTCTACGCCTACGAGGATCCGGGCGATCCGATCGACTTCACGAAGCTCACCGTCGTCGACATGCAGCTCACCGCCGGCGACATGATGGACGGCACGTGGCTCGGGTACATCCCGAACCCGGTCGCCAACATGGAGGGCGGCGAGAGCGACATCTGGTACCTCGTCACCGCGACGGACAACGACGACACCGAGGGCGACTGCGACCACCTGTCCGACAGCCCCGACACCGGCACGCACCGCATGCACGTCGTGAACAACGGCATGGGCAACGCGGGGCTGTGCGGCCACTGCTCGTTCGACGTGCAGTGCGGCAGCTTCTCGAACCTGTGCCTGCCGCAGGAGGGCGGCAACTTCTGCGGCGTCGGCTGTCAGAGCGACAGCGAGTGCGAGGAGGGCTACGTGTGCTCGCCGACCGACGTGCAGTCGGTCGAGGGCAACGCGGCGCGTCAGTGCATCCCGAACTCCGGCACGTGCATCGAGGACGGCGGCGGGGGCGGGCCGTGCACCGAGGACGACGGCGAGCCGAACGACACGCTCGACGAGGCGGCCACGCTCGCCCCCGTCGATCTCTCGACCGACTACATGGCGTCCTTGTGCGAGGACTCGAGCGATTGGTTCCCGTTCACGCTCTCGTCCGCGGGCCAGATCTCGGCGACGCTCGACGGGCCCGACGACGTCGACATCGATCTCTTCATCACCGACAGCCAGGGCTTCTTCATCGAGCCCGCCGGCACCGGACTCACCGCCGACGAGTTCGTCACCACGGCGTGTGTCGACGCCGGCGACTACTGGCTCCGCCTGTTCGCACCGTCGTCCACCACGACCGGCGCGTACACGTTCCGCGTCGACGTCGAGACGGCTTCGTGCGGCGGCGGGGGAACGTTCGACGGCGACTGCTGCGAGGCCAAGGACACGCCGGGCTGCGAGGACGAGGACGTCACGAGCTGCGTGTGCGGCATGGACGACTTCTGCTGCGACAACAAGTGGGACAGCACGTGCGTCACGCTCGCGAAGTCCGAGTGCGGGCTCGAGTGCGGCGACGTGCCGGTCGACCACGATTGCTGCGTCACCGGCTCGGCCGGATGCGACGACGCGACCGTCGAGGCCTGCGTGTGCGCGGACGACTCGTTCTGCTGCAACAACAATTGGGACTCGATGTGCGTCGCGAAGGTGGGCTCGCTGCTGTGCGCCCCCTCGTGCGATCCCGACGACGCCGACGGGCCGTGCTGCAGCCCGCACGCCGGGGGCGGCTGCGAGGTGAACACGGTGGAGGCGTGCGTCTGCGCCATGGACGACGTGTGCTGCAGCACGGAGTGGGATCAGTTCTGCGTCGACGAGATCGAGTCGTTCGACTGCGGGAACTGCCCGTGACGGGCGTGTGACCGGCCTCGCCGAACGTTCACGCACGCGTGACCGCGCGTGTGGCTATGCTGCCCGGCGGTGGTGACCATGCTCCGATCGCGACGGTGGTTCCTGACGAGCACGACCGCAGTGGCGGCCGTCGTGCCCTTCTCCCAGCTCTTCACGCGGCGCGCGTGGGCCCGCGACTACGGGCCGCTCGTGCCCGACCCCGACGGGCTGCTCGATCTGCCCGAGGGCTTCTCGTACATCGTCGTCGAGTCCGAAGGCGACGCGATGGACGACGGCTTCGAGGTACCGAGCTCGCACGACGGGATGGCGTGCTTCGAGGGCGCGGCCGGCACGCTCGTGCTCATGCGCAACCACGAGATCACGGGCTCGTCGGGCAACGAGCCCGAGGAGACGTTCGATCCGGAGTCGGGTGGCGGCGTCACGCGGGTCGTCGTCGACGCGCGCACCGGCGCTCGGATCTCGAGCAACTGGGTGCTCGCCGGCACGCGCCGCAACTGCGCGGGCGGGCCGAGCCCGTGGGGCTGGCTGACCTGCGAGGAGAACGTCGAGAGCGGACACGGCTACGTGTTCGTCACCGATCCCACCGCCGAGACGGCCCAGCCGCCCGTGCAGATCGCGGCGTACGGCCGCTTCAACCACGAAGCCGCCGCGGTCGATCCCGCCACCGCGATCTGCTGGCTCACCGAGGACAACGGCGGCGGCTGTCTGTATCGCTTCGTGCCCGACGCGGTCGACGAGCCGTTCGTCGGCACCTTGCAGGCGATGCGCGTGACGAGCGAGGACGAGTACGACACGGGCGACATGGCGACGGGCGACTCGGTCGAGATCGACTGGGTCGACATCACCGAGCCCGATCCTCCGGGCGACACCGTGCGCGTCGAGGCCCATGCCGCCGGCGCGGCCACGGTCGTGCGCGGCGAAGGGATCTGGTTCCACGAGGGCGCGGTGTACTTCTGTGCGACGAGCGGCGGACCGATGGGGCTCGGCCAGGTCTTCCGGCTCGAGGGCACCACGCTCGAGTGCATCGCGGACTCGCTCGGTGCCGATCACATGCAGTCGCCCGACAACATCACCGTGTCGCCGTGGGGCCAGGTGTTCGTCGCCGAGGACGCGGACGGCACCTGCTTCGTCCGCGCGATCACGGACGCGGGCGAGGTCGTGCCGTTCGCCCGCAACGCGCAGAGCGACAGCGAGCTCGCCGGCGTGTGCTTCTCGCCCGACGGCCGCATCATGTTCCTGAACTCGCAGTCCGACGGGCTCACGTTCGCGATCACGGGCCCGTTCCCCGAGAACCCGGGCGGCGAGGACACCGGCGGCTCCGACGGGGCGAGCTCGGACGACTCGGGTAGCGACGACGGTGCGGTCGATTCCACCGGATCGGGCGACGGAGCGAGCGCGTCGGCCGACGACGGCCTCGACGACGGCGTCGCGGAGACGATGGACGACGACGAGGACGGCTCGAGCGGCGACGGCTCGGCCGGCAGCAACGACGACGGCAGCGGGTGCAGCTGCACGAGCGCGGACGCGAGCCCGAGCGCCGGGCTCGCGGTCGTGCTCGCCGCGCTCGCCGTCACGCGGCGCGAGCCGAGCTCAGGGTGACTCGCACACGCCCTCGCCCGCGTTCCACACGCAGAAGCCCGTGGCGTCGCAGATCGCCATGTCGAAGCCCTCGCAGAAGTCGCCGAAGCCGCTCTCGCCGAAGTCGGTGTCGAAGCCGCCCGTCGCCCCATCCGTGTCGGTGAGACCGGGGAAGCCGCCGACGCACGCGCCGAACATGTCGTCGCCGAACCACTCGCAGCCCGCGGTCGCCATGCACGTCGCCGCGTCGGCGATCGACATGCAATCGACCGGGCCCGTCTCACCGCCGTCGTCCTCCCCGGTTGTGCCGCCGTCGTCGCCGGCCTCGCTCGTGCCGTCGTCGTCCGCCGGGCCGTCGTCGCTCGTGCCGTCGTCGGCCGGTCCGTCGTCCGCGGGACCGTCGTCGTCCGCGGGACCGTCGTCGTCCGCGGGACCGTCGTCGTCCGCCGGGCCTTCGTCGTCCGCCGCGCCCTCGTTGCCGTCGTCGTCGCCGTCGTCCGCCCCGTCGTCGTCGTCCGCGGACGTCTCGCTCATCGTGTCGAATGCGTCCTGCGGATCACCGGGGGTTGCATTGCACCCGATGCACAGGAAGACCGCGACCGCACCTCGCTTCGTACGCTGCATGCCCTGACCTCTCGTGGCATGCATTGACCGCCGCGCGGTCCGGCTCGTGAAGGAATCGCCCGCACGAGCGTGGTCGACGTCACCACGAGCACGCGTCGGGCTTCTTGCCGTCGGCGGACTTCACCTTGACGATCTTGCGCTCGATCACCGTGCCCCGCTCCATGAGCGCGGGGTCGGCTGCTGCATCCCGCACCCGCACCAGCTCGCCGCCGCGCACGTACGTGACGGTCAGCTTGCGGTCGGCCTTCTTCGCGGCGCGCGCGGCTCGCTGCACGACTTGACGGAACATGAACCACGAGACCTCGGTCTCGCGCCGCGCGAGCGCCTTCAGCTTCGCGTCGTTGGACGAGAGCACCACGACGACGTCCGAGGTGTAGTCGAACACTCGCAGCGCGCCGGACGGCACGAGCACGTGGTTCGACTCCTCGCCCGTCACGACGAGGTTGCTCCACATGTTGATCGACGACGTCGTCTTGAGCCCGAGGTACGGCGACAGGCAATTCACCACGAACGCGACGACGACCGCGTACAGCCACCAGGCCCGCGTCCGGAAGCGGCCCGGTGGATGCGCCACCGCCCCGCCCACGCGCACGAACGCGACGACCGCCACGACCCCGCCGGCGATCACGAAGATGTTCCACGCGCGCAGGCCCGCATATGACAGCGGGGCCTTCGCGCCGAGCCGGTCGACCGCGAAGTAGAGGAACGACAG
This sequence comes from uncultured Nannocystaceae bacterium, assembly GCA_964468635.1. Classification (GTDB taxonomy): domain Bacteria; phylum Myxococcota_A; class Polyangia; order Nannocystales; family Nannocystaceae; genus Xiheibacterium. The sequence goes on along the minus strand of CAYXVR010000050.1, from coordinate 3,974 downwards.
CACCAGCGCGACGAGCACGACGATGCCGACGTAGCCGATCGCGCCCTTCGTGGCGCGCCGGATCCACCGATCCACGGTGGCCAGCCACGCGCGCTGCACCGCGGTGGGCACGAACACCCAGTAGAGCGCGAGCATGATCGACGGGTAGTGCCGCATGATCATGCCGGTCGCGAGGTGGAACGCGACGCCTGCCGCGATCCCGAGGAACCAGGTGCGCCGCCCGAACAGCAGGATCGGGATCGCGGCCTCGAGCACGATCACGCCGGCCACGATCGAGTCGCCGTGCAGCCCCCCGAACGTGTCCTTCGACAGCGGCACGAGCGGCGTGACGGTGATCCGCTCGTAGAAGTAGACGGCACAGCTCGTCTCCGGCGCGAGAAAGCCGGTGTTGAGCTTGTGGAAGACCGCGAAGCCGTACATCGCGAGCACGAGCAGCCGCAGCACCGGGGCTGCGGTCGCATACCAGTCGTCGTCGAGCGGGCCGATGCGTCGCGTCGTGACGAGCTTGCGGACGATCCAGCCCAGCGTCGCGGCCGCGAGCGCGAGATCGACGAAGCCGGCGAACGCCCAGTGGTTGTCGACGCCGGGCAAGAGGTGCCACAGCGCGCCGAGCTGCAGTACGGCCACGCACAGCATCGCGATCGCGGAGCGCGTGCAGAACATCCCGACGACCGCCGCGACGACCGATGCGGTGACGATGCTGGCGATGCGCCAGTGACCGCGATCGTCGTAGTGAGCCAAGAGCGCGCTGCACCACCACAGCCACGTCACCGACGCGGGCTCGAGCCGCGTCCGCACGTCCGTCCACCCGGCGCGCATGCGCCTGCCCGCTTCGACCACCCAGCCCAACCCGATCCACCACCCCGGCGGCCCATACGCCGCCCGTTGGATCCCAGACTAGCAAAACGGTCAGGGCGAGTCGAACAAAACTCAGCTGTCTTCCCGACGCTCCGCGTCTGACGACCTCAGAGCGGGAGCTCGCCCTGCCCCCCGGTGCCGCCCGGACGCTCGGGCAGCGTGCGGCCCAGGTGCTCGAGCGCCTTGCGGGTGACCTGGCGGCCCCGCGGCGTGCGGACGAGGAAGCCGCGCTGCAAGAGGAACGGCTCGTAGACGTCCTCGAGCGTGTCGCGCGGCTCCGACAGCGTGGCGGCGAGCGCGTCGATGCCGACCGGGCCCCCGTCGAACTGCTCGACGATGCAGGCGAGCACCCGGCGGTCGATCGCATCGAGCCCCTCGGGATCGATGCCGAGCTCGACGAGTGCGTGCTCGGCGTCCTCGAGGTCGATGACCTTGCGGCCGCGCACCTGGGCGAAGTCGCGGACGCGACGCGCGAGTCGGTTCGCGATGCGCGGCGTGCCGCGGCTGCGGCGGCCGATCTCCGCCGCGCCGGCCGGCGTGGCAGGGAAGCCGAGGATGCCGGCGGTGCGCCGCACGATCGCGGCGAGCTCGTCGTCCGCGTAGTACTCGAGCCCCTCGACGATCTGGAAGCGCTCGCGCAAGGGCGCACCGAGCAGTGCGGTGCGCGTGGTGGCGCCGACGAGGGTGAACGGGGCGAGCGAGAACGGCATCGTGCGCGCGCGGCTGCCCTCGCCCACCGGCAGATCGATGCGGCCATCCTCCATCGCCGAGTACAGGCTTTCCTCGACGACCGGCGAGAGCCGATGGATCTCGTCGATGAAGAGCACGTCGCCGGGCTCGAGCGCGGTGAGGTGGCCGGCGAGCACGCCCTTGTGCTCGATCGCGGGGCCCGAGGTGATGTGGATCGCGACGCCGAGCTCGGCCGCGAGGATCTGCGCCATCGTGGTCTTGCCGAGGCCCGGCGGCCCGTGCAGGAGCGTGTGATCGAGCGGTTCCTTGCGCTGGCGCGCGGCGTCGACGAACACCCGCAGCTTGCGCTTGAGCGCGCCCTGCCCGATGTACTCGTCCATCCTGCGCGGGCGCAGCGACGCCTGCTCGGCGACGTCGTCGCGGGCCGCGGCGGGGGCGAGCACGTCGTCGTCGCCGCGCTTGCTCGGACGCTTGGGCCCGTCGTCGTGGCGGACGCGCGCCATCACTCCCACTCGATCGTGGCCGGCGGCTTGCTGGAAATGTCGTAGACCACGCGGTTGATGCCGCGCACCTCGTTGATGATGCGGTTCGAGATCCGCGCGAGCAGCTCGTAGGGCAGCCGCGCCCAGTCGGCCGTCATCGCGTCGGTGCTCTCGACGGCCCGCACCGCGAGCGCGTTCTCGTACGTGCGCCCGTCGCCCATGACGCCGACGCTCTGCACGGGCAAGAGCACCGCGAACACCTGCCACAGCGAGCGGTAGAAGCCCGCCCTGCGGATCTCCTCGATCACGATCGCGTCGGCCCGCCGCAACAGATCGCAGCGCTCGCGGCTCACCTCGCCGAGCACGCGCACCGCGAGGCCGGGGCCCGGGAACGGATGCCGCCACACCATGTCCTCGGCGAGCCCGAGCTCCATGCCGAGCCGGCGCACCTCGTCCTTGAACAGCTCGCGCAGGGGCTCGACCACCTTCATGCGCATGCGCTCGGGCAAGCCACCCACGTTGTGGTGGGTCTTGATGGTGTGCGACGGGCCGCCCTTCGCGGTGAAGCTCTCGATCACGTCGGGATAGAGCGTGCCCTGCACGAGGTAGTCCGCGCCACCCAGGCGCTTGGCCTCGGCGTCGAACACCTCGATGAACGTGGCGCCGATGCGCTTGCGCTTCACCTCGGGGTCGGTGACGCCGGCGAGCTCGTGCAGGAAGCGCTCGCTCGCGTCGACGGCGACGAGCGGATTGGCGAGCTTGCCCGCGAACATCCGCTCGACCTCGGCGCGCTCGTCCTGCCGCAAGAGGCCGTTGTCGACGAAGATGCAGTGCAGCCGATCGCCGATCGCCTTCTCGACCAGCAAGGCCGCGACCGACGAGTCGACGCCGCCCGACAAGCCGCAGATCACGGTGCCGCGATCGCCGACCTGCGCGCGGATCTTCGCGACGGCCTCGTCCACGAACGCGCTCATGGTCCAGTCGCGCGCGTACCCGCACAGATCGAGGAACGCGGACAGGATCGCGCTGCCCTGCGGCGTGTGGCTCACCTCGGGGTGGAACTGCACGCCCCACAGGCGGCGCTCGGGATCGGCGATCGCCGCGTGCGTGCAGCTCTTCGAGCTCGCGACCGTGCGGAAGCCGGGGGGCAGCCCCTCCACGCGATCGCCGTGGCTCATCCACACCGGCTCGTCGCTGCCCGTCGCGAGCGGCGAGGTGGGGCCGAACGACTCGTGCACGCGGATCGTCGCCGCGCCGTACTCGCGCTCCTGCGACGCCGCCACGGTGCCGCCGAGCGAGTGCACGAGCACGTACAGCCCGTAGCAGATGCCGAGCACCGGGACGCCGGCCGCGAGCACGCCGTCGGGCATCTGCGGCGCACCGTCGTCGTAGATCGACGACGGACCGCCGGACAGCACGATGCCGCGCAGCCTGTCGCCGAGCTCGCGGATCTTGGCCGTCGCCTTCGTGCACGGCACGATCTCCGCGAACACGCCGAGCTCGCGGACCCGGCGCGAGATGAGCTGGGTGACCTGCGATCCGAAATCGACGACGAGCAGCGTCTCGTGCATGAGTTCCCCTATTCGACGCGGTAGTTCGGGGCTTCCTTCGTGATGATCACGTCGTGCACGTGGCTCTCGCGCAGCCCCTGCGCGGAGATCCTCCGGAAGCGCGCCTTCTCCTGCAGCTCGGCGATCGTGCGCGCGCCGACGTAGCCCATGCCGGCCCGCAGCCCGCCGACGAGCTGGTGCAGGCTCTCGCGCAGGGGCCCGCGGTACGGCACGCGGCCCTCGATGCCCTCGGGCACGAGCTTGCGATCGTCCGTGCCACCCTGGAAGTAGCGGTCCTTGCTGCCGGCTCGCATCGCGCCGATCGAGCCCATCCCGCGGTACACCTTGTAGCTGCGGCCCTGGTAGAGCACGAGCTCGCCGGGCGCCTCGTCGG
>CAYXVR010000049.1:0-70711 GCA_964468635.1 uncultured Nannocystaceae bacterium | reverse complement strand
CGACGAGCGCGTCGATGAAGCGCCGGCCGATGAACGGACCGACGTGCACGTCGGTGAGCTGCACGATCGACAGGCCGTCGAGGGCGCTGGGCAGCTTGGGGATCCGCACGGCGATCTCCGTGATCTCGGGGGCCGTGAACGCTCGGAACACGCCGTAGCTCGCGAGCGCCGCCCCGCCGACGGCGATGCCGCGCGGCATCGCATTCGCGAGGAACTCGCGCCGAGCCACATCGATCTCCGCAGTGGTGGGGCGCACACGCGATTGCACGAACGCGACGAGGCGCACGAGATCGCCGACAAGGCACGCGACGAGCATGCAGATCGCGACCGCCATCCACCCATACGCGACGTACGGATAGATCGCCGCGAACGGTCCGCTCGCGTCGCGCAGCGGCCCGCGGAACACGAGCAGCAGGCCGAACAGCACGAGCACCGCGAGGCTCGCGAGGCGACCGTTACGCGATCTCACGAGGTGCCTGACCAGCCGCAGATAGAGGTAGGCGTGCACCAGCACGGCCCCTGCGCCGATCATGAGCCCGAACGACATGCGACTCCCCAGTATGACACGGGCCGTCGTGCTAACGTCGCTGCATGCCTTGCTCTTCCAATCGTGGACTGTCCTTGCCTGCGTTCCTCGCGGTCGGGAGCCTCGGGGCCGCGAGCGCGTGCGGTGGCGACGACGGCACCACCACCGCGGCCGACACGTCCGCGGACGACGCCGACGACGATGGCAGCAGCGGCCCGAGCACCGCGGACGACGACGCGGCGTCGACGGGCCCGAGCGACTCGTCGTCGGTGACGGTGTCGAGCGACGAGGACGGCAGCTCGACGCGCGGCGACGAGACCAGCACGGACTCGACCGGCGGCGACTACTGCTTCGGCGACGGCAGCAATCCGTCGTGCGACGTGACCGAGCAGTCCGAGTGCGAAGGCATCGAGGTCTGCGTGTGGACCGAGCCCGGCTACTGCTCGGCCAACTGCGCGGCGATCACCGATCGCACGCAGTGTTGCGACCAGTTCGAGTGCGAATGGCAGTTCGGCGTCTGCGACTACGGCGCGATATGATAGCGACGCCGCGGCCCGGTCGGGCCGCACGAGACCGAGAGCAAACGACGCCGTTACACGTGCGTGACCACCGGCGACGGCATCGGCGCGTACGCTGCGAGACATGGCTCTACGCGTTGCGAGCGTGCTCTTGGCGGTGATCGTCGCTTCGACGTCGACGGGGTGTAGAAGCGCCGATTCCGGTGCACCCGTGTGCACGGAGGAGGAGGACAACCGCGTGCGTCGAACCATGACGGATGCCGAGATCGCGGCGTTGCGCGCCGAGGGCCCGGCCGCGCTCGAGCGGATGCTGCAGGCCTACGACACCGCCAGCGGGTCCCACCGCGAGCAGCTGGCGAAGGAGATCGATCGCGTCGCGGCCCAGCGCTACGCGAGCGTGTCGCGGCTGTTCTGGTACACGGACATGGAGTCCGCGCGCGCGGCCTCGCGCGCCAGCGGCAAGCCGATCCTCTCGCTGCGCATGCTCGGCCGGCTGGACGAGGATCGCTCCTGCGCGAACAGCCGGTTCTTCCGCGTGGCGTTGTACGCCAACGCCGAGCTCTCCGCGTGGCTGAAGGACAGCTTCGTGCTGCACTGGTCGAGCGAGCGCGCGGTGCCGAAGCTGACGATCGACTACGGCGACGGACGCCTGGTCGAGACGACCATCGCAGGCAACAGCGCTCACTACGTGCTCGACGCGGAGGGGCGCGTGCTCGACATCCTGCCCGGGCTCGTGACGCCGAAGGCATTCCGGGCAGAGCTCCAGCCTGCGATCCACCTCGCGGAGACGGTGACCGCGGCGAAGGACGAGGACGCGCGCGATCGACTGATCATCGAGCATCACGCACGGCGACTCGCCGCGATCGAGCGCAGTTGGGGCGCGTTCGCGCCGCCCACTCCGGGTCTGCCGACGACGCTCGCGGGTACGCAGCGCCTCACGGTGACGAAGGCGTTGGTCGAGCTGCCGGTGGTGCAGGCCGCGAGGCTGGGCCCGTTCGACGTGCCGCAGGCGAGCCCGCTGTGGCCGCAGATCGGCGCGAGTCTGCTCGCTGCGCGCGGCCTCGAGCCGTCGCCGGACGACGTGCTCGATGCCCAGAGCGCCCGACTGGTCGATGCGCTGGCGCCGATCGACTGGTCCACGAACGAGCCCCTGTCCGAGGACGGCCTTCGCGCGCTGCGGGCCGCGTTCGCGAGCACCATCGTGGCGGACACCGGCCTCAACCTCACGCGGCTGCGCCTGCAGATCCATCGCGAGCTCTGGCGCCGAATGACCGTGCGAGACGACCGGAGCTTCGGCGCGATCAACGAATGGCTCTACCGCGACGTGTTCCTCACGCCCGCCGACGATCACTGGCTCGGCGTGGCGACACCGAGCACCTTCACCGGCCTGCCGCACGACGGCGTCACGATTTCGGGCTGACGTCGTCCTTCGCGCTCGCCCAGAAGTCGAAGAAGTTGAACCAGCAGTAGGGCGCGCGGCGGACGAACAGCTCGAGGCGGTCGGCGTAGCGCTGCGCGAGCTCCTGCAGCGCCGCCTCGCGGTCCTTCCGCGGCAGCTCGACGCGCTCGGCGAACGGCTCGCAGTAGAGCGAGTACAGCCGCGGGCGGTGGTACAAGCCGAACGTCAGATAGATGGGGCACTTCAGCACCGCCGCGAGCGTGTACGGCCCCACGGGGAATCGCGCGGGACTGCCGATGAAATTCGCGATCGTCGTGCGCTCGCCGAGCCCGATGCGATCGCCGAGGATCGCGACGAGCTCGCCCGCCTCGATGCGCTCCTGCACCGTCAGCACGAAGTGCGGCTGGGCCGGATCGATCTCGATGATGCGCGCCTGGAACTCGGGCGCGATCGCCTTCAGCATCGCGTTGATCTTGCGCGCGTTCTCGAAGTGGACGAGCACGTTGATCTTGACGTCCTCGGTCCGCGCCATCGCACGCATCGCCTCGAAGCTGCCCACGTGCGCGCCCAGCAGGATCGCGCCTTGCTTCTTGCGCGCGAGCTCGGCGAGGTTCTCCTTGCCGGTGCGCTCGATCTCGAACGCATCGATGCGGCCCGCGGCGAACAGCATGCGATCGAACGACGCCTCGCCGAACGTGCGGATGTGCCGGACGACCATCCAGAACGTCACCTTCGGGTACAGCCGTGCGAGGTACTCGCGCGAGGCTTTCCTGGCCGCCCGCGCGAACAAGGCGTAGTAGAAGCCGACGACCGCGAGCACGATCCGCACGCCGCCGCGGCCGAGCAGGCGCATCGTGAAGATCAGCATCTTCAGCCCGAACGCGGTGCCGCGCTCGGGTCGCTGCAGCCACTCCGCCTTGGTGGTCATCGACCTCGTAGCCGGCGGAACAACGACGCGCACGCGGACCAGAAGCGGCGCCACAGCGAGATGTTGTACAGCCGCGTGTGCAACCAGCTGATCCGCACGTTGTCGTGGAACATGCGGAAATGCGACACGCCGCCGGCCTCGGCCGACAGGTACTTCACCTTCGTCGGCACGTTGACGACGGGCGCGCCCGCCCACACGAGCCGTACGGCCACCTCGATGTCGTAGTCCATGCGATCGGCCGACACGGGCACCGCCACCGTCAGCGCGAGCGGATACACTCGGAAGCCGCACATCGGATCGTCGATGACGTGCCCGCCGGTCTCGCGGTTCGTCCACCACTGCGTGATCTTGCGGCCGACCAGTCGCCCCTTCGGCGCGGTCTCGTCGTAGATCGGCGCCCCGAGCACGAGCGCCTTCGGATCGGCCCGCGCCGCGTCGAGCATCTTCGGCGAGTCCTCGAGGTCGTGCTGGCCGTCGGCATCGACCTGCAGCGCGTGCGTGAAGCCGAGGTCGAACGCGAGCCGGAAGCCCGTCTTCATCGCGGCACCCTTGCCCGCGTTGGCCGCGTGGTGGTGCACGTGCGCGAGTCCGTCGCGTCCGAGTGCCGCTACCGCTTCACGCCCCTCGCTCGCGCTGCCGTCGTCGACCACGACGACGTCGGGCACGTACCGCCGCACCGATTCGACGACGGCGCGGATCGTCTTCGGGTTGTCGTAGGTGGGAATCACGGCGCACGGACGGAACGAGTCGCGCGGCGCGAGCTCGTTCGATGCGGTGGCGTTCACGGCGATCACGCCCGCGAAGTGGCGGAGGCGGCGGCGACCATCTCGACGACGTCGCCGACGGTACGCAGCGATCGCAGCTCGGTCTCGTCCACGCGGCGGTGGATGATCTCCTGCAGCTTCACGACCATGTCGAGCGCGTCGATGCTGTCGAGGTCGAGATCCTCGTAGAGGCGAGCCTCGAGCGTGATGCGGTCGCCCTCGAGCTCGAACGTCTCGACCATCATGTCGCGCACGTTGCCGAAGATCTGCTCGCGGCTCACGTGGTGCCTCCTGCGCGCTCGGCGGCGACGAACGCGGCGAGGTTCTTCACGGACGAGAAGATTTCGCGGTTGCGATCGTCGTCGCCCTTCGTCTTCACGCCGTAGCGCTTGTGCAGCGCCATGGCCAGCTCGAGCACGTCGATGGAATCGAGCCCGAGCCCCCCCTCACCGAAGAGGGGCGCCTCGGAGTCGATGGTCTCGGGATCCCGGTCCTCGAGCATCAACGCCTCGACGATGAGTTGCTTGATCTCCCGTTCCAAGGCGACGTCGACGTGAGCGCTCGGCATCGGATTCGACTGCGGACCCGCCACAGAGGGGGTCGATACCACGCGGTGTGGCGCTCGTCACCCAGGCCCGCGGGAGCCTGCCCGGACGTCTCCTCACTGCTGCCGGCGCCGCCGCGGCATGCGACGGACGTGGCCGGGCGCCGTCAGGACCGCGCGCAGGCGCGTGCGATCGACACGAGCGCTGCGACCACGGCGAGCGCACCGATCGGCACGAGCAGCACGCCCAGGCCCGGATCGGCTTCGAGGAACCACACACCGCCGAGCGCGAAGCCGAGCGGCACGCACATCGACCCCGCCGCGAGCAGGCGCGACGGCCAGATCAGCGCCGACCCCTCTGCGGCGACGAGGCCGGTTCGCAGGGACGCTGCGAATGCGACGTTGACGACGCCGAGGAGCGCGCCGTGGGCGTGCGCGAGCCGGAACATCACGCGCCGCGCCTCCATGCCGACGTCGAGCAGCCACGGTGTGCGCAGACCGATCAGGCTCTCGAGCAGCAGACCGGCACCGGCGAACAGCGCGAGCATCCACCAGCCGAGCCGCGCGTGACCGGACGCCGTCATCGCGCCATCATTGCGCCGCCTCGCGGGGCGATTCGGCGGAATCGAGCCCGAGCGCCTGGCGGTAGTCGGACTCGACGCGTGCGACGAGCTGGCGACCGCGTGCGTTTAGCTGCGACACGTCGATGGGCGGCAGCTCCTCCAGCGTGAAGTCGACGATCCGCCGCGACACGTCGTGCCAGGGCTGGTGCTTGCGCAGCATCGACGGCTCGACCCGCAGGACGAGCCGCACGATCGGTGCGCCGACGCGGATGGCGGCCTCGAACGCGCCGCGCTGGAACGGATAGAGGCCGTGCAGCGGCGAGCGGGTGCCCTCGGGGAACACGAGCAGCGTGCGCCCGGCTCGCAGCGCGTCGATCATGCGCTGCAGCGCGATCGCACCATCGGCCGGCGAGCGCGACGCCGGCAATCCGATGTGCCCACACGTGCGCAACATCGAGCCGAGCGGGCCGTTCACCCACGACTCCTTCGCGACGTAGGTGATCCGCGGCAGCGCGCCCATGAGGAACACCACGTCGAGCAGGCTGGGATGGTTGCAGACGATGACGGCGGGGCGCCCGCCCACGAGCCCGACAGGGGGTCGTGCGGGCCAGTGCGGCCGCCCGATGCCGAGCCGACACAACCAATCGAAGTAGCGTCGCGACCACCGCTGCACGACGTCCTGCCCGCGCGCGATGCGTTCCTCGCGATCGCGCACGCCGACGACGGCGAGCGGGACGAACACGAACGTGAGCAAGAATCCGAAGACGGCGAACCCGACGTAGAACAGGCCCACGATCGCGACGCGGACGAAGTGCGGCACGACGAGGTCCTCAGATGTGGGCGAACACCAACGAGGTGTTGATGCCACCGAACGCGAAGTTGTTGTTCATGATCAGCTTGGGCCGCGCGCTGCGTACTTCGCCGCGCAGGTACTCGAGGGGTGCACAGCGCTCGTCGACCTGCTCGAGGTTGCGCGTGGGCGGCAAGAAGCCGTGCTCGAGCATGGCGATGACGAAGATCGACTCGATCGCGCCACAGCCACCGAGCGTGTGGCCGGTGTGGCCCTTGGTCGACGAGATCGGCACCTTCGGTCCGATCGCGGACATCGTCGCGATGCTCTCCGCGACGTCGCCGACGTCGGTGCCGGTGGCGTGGGCGTTGACGTAGTCGAGGCGATCGGCCGGGATGTCGGCATCGGCGAGCGCGAGCCGCATCGCCCCGGCCATGCCGTCGGGCGACGGCGACGTCAGGTGGAGGCCGTCGCAGTTCGTGCCGAACCCGACGATCTCGGCGTAGGCCCGCGCGCCGCGGGCCTGGGCGCTCTCCCAGCTCTCGAGCACGAGCGTGCCGGCGCCCTCGCCGACGACCAGCCCGTCGCGCGCGGCGTCGAACGGGCGCGGCGTCAGATCGGGCTTGTCGTTGTACTTCACCGACGTGGCGAGCATCAGATCGAACACGCCCGCGACCGTGACGTGGAGCTCCTCGGCGCCGCCGCAGATCGCGATGTCGTCGCGTCCGCTCGCGACCGCGTGGTAGCCCTCGCCGATCGCCTGGCTCGCGCTCGTGCACGCGCTGCAGATCGGCAGCACGCGCCCGGTGATGCCGAACACCGACGCGAGGTTGGCCGCGCACGTGTGGCTCATGAACTTGAGGTACATCGACGACAACAGTCCGGAGAAGCTGTTGGTCGTGTAGAGCTTGCGGTAGTAGTCCTCGGCGGCGCCGGTGGAGCCGTCGGTGGAGCCGTAGAAGAGCGACGTCCTCGGGTGGTGCAAGAGATGCTCGTCGAGCCCGGCCGATTTCACCGCGTCGTGCGTCGCGGCGACGGCGAGGCGGGCGACCTTGCCCATCGCGCGCAGCTGCTTGCGCGAGCAGACGTCGCTCTCGACGTCGTCGACGACGCCACCCAGGCGCGTCTCGACGCCGTAGGATCGCCATTCGTCGACCGTGCGGATGCCGTGTCGACCGGTGCGCAGCGCCTCGCTCACGACGTCGAGCGAGCTCCCGAGTGGGCTCGTGAGCCCGAGCCCCGTCACGACCACCCGTCGTTTGGTCACGGGCCGACAATGGCATGCGACAGGGCCGAGCGCCACGGGCGAGCGACCCGCCGTCCTCGCGCAAAACGGCCGCAGAGTGGGCCGGGCCACGCTTCTCGGGGGCCTGGAGCATGCGACAGCGCGCGTCGGCGCGCGTCTGGTAGCTTGGCCGACGCGTGCCCGTTCGCCGTCCGCGCGTGTGCATCCTCCATGTCGGAGGCACCATCGGTATGACACGCACCCCGGACGGCCTCGTGCCGCAGCCGGGGATGCTCGAGCGCTACCTGTCGACGATGCCCGAGCTGCGCGGGGTCGACGTGCCGTTGCACGTCGTCGAGCGTCTCGATCCGCTGCTCGACAGCGCCGACATGGCGCCGCGCGACTGGGTGAGGATCGCTCGCGCGATCCTCGAGCGCGATGCGGAATTCGACGGGTTCGTCGTGCTGCACGGCACCGACACCCTCGTGTACACGGCGTCGGCGCTGTCGTTCCTGCTCAGCGGGCTGCGCAAGCCGGTCGTCGTCACGGGCTCGCAGCTGAGCCTCGAGCACGTGCGCAGCGACGGGCGCGAGCACATCATCACGTCGCTCATCATCGCGGGCACGCTGCCGATCCCCGAGGTGTGCATCTACTTCGCGTCGCGGCTGCTGCGGGGCAATCGCACGCAGAAGATCCACAACAGCGATTTCGTCGCGTTCGGCAGCGGCAACCTGCCGCCGCTCGCCACCGTCGGCGTGGGCATCACGGTGCACGATCACCTCGTGCGCAAGCCCGGCGAGGGGCTGCCTGCGAGTGTCGAGCTCGTGCGCGAGCCGCATGTCGCGACGCTGCGCGTCTTCCCCGGCATCGGGCGCACGGTGATCGAGAGCCTGCTCTCCGCGCCGGTGGAGGGGCTCGTGCTCGAGACCTACGGCGCGGGCACGTTTCCGGCCGACACGGACGTCATCGAGCCGATCGCGGCCGCGACGTCGCGCGAGCCGCCGACGATCGTCGTGAACTGCTCGCAGTGCCACGGTGGCATCGTGCGGCAAGACGAGTATCGCGGCGGTCGGCGGCTCACTGCGGCCGGGGTGACGAGCGGCAAGGACATGACGCCCGAGGCCGCGCTCACGAAGCTCTACGTGTTGCTCGCGCTCGGCGTGCCGCCCAAGCGCGTGCGCGCGCTGATGGGCTCGGACCTCGCGGGCGAGCTCGATCCGCGCGCGACCGCGAAGGAGGACGAGTGGGTGTGAGAGCGGCGCTCGTGCTCGCGCTCGCGCTCTCGTGCGGCGGCGACGAGGCACCGTCCGCCGTCGCGTCGGCGAGCGCAAAGGGCCCGCGCGTCGTCGGCTACGACCTACGCCGGCTGCGGCCGCGCAACGAAGAGAAGCTCGCCGACATGTTCGAGCGCATGCGTGTGCAGGCGGCGAAGGAGGGCAAGCGCGTCGCGGTGCTCTTCTCGGCCGACTGGTGCGAGCCGTGCCGCAAGCTGAACCTCGAGCTCGGCAACGAGCAACCCGAAGACGCGATCGGTCACGTGCGCATCCTCGAGCTCGTCGAAGAGGACTGGGAAGCCGCGACGCGGCTCGACGAGTTCGAAGGACTGCGTGCGCGATGGGGCGGGCAGGCCAGCAGCTATCCGGACTTCGTCGTGCTCGACGCCGACGGCAAGAAGGTGGAGGAGATGCACGATGCGATCGACCGTCTCACCGCCGAGGGCACCGAGCCGACGGTCGCGAACTGGTTCCGCCAGCTGAAGGGTTGACGCGCGACGATCGCCGGCCCTGCGCACCGGAATCGGCGGCCACTGCCCATCTCGCGCGGGAATCTTCCCCCTAGCTCGCGCGTGGGCTAAGCAGAGGCAGCTCATGCGCGCAGTCGCCCCCCTCTTGTTGGTGCTCGCTCTCGGCTGCGAACGGCAGGGGGAGGCCAGCTACGCAGGGCGAGCCCAGGGCCAGCTGCGCGAGACCGGTGGGCCGGCGGACAAGCCGGCGAAGACGGAACCGGTGCTCGGCGATCGCGATCCTGCGGCCGCGCCGCGCGAGGACATGCCGGAGGCCGAAGGCGATCGACCCGAAGCGCCGCTGCCCGACGAGCCCGCGCCACCCGAGCCGCCCGCGGACTACGGGCTGCTGAAGCCGACCACTCCGCCGCCGGCCGCCGAGGCGCTCACGTTGAACGCGCTGGCCGAGTTCGAGGTGGTCGCGGTGCACGATCAGCCGAGCAAGGAGTCGCCGCGGCTCGGCTACCTGCGCATCGGCACGCGCACGAAGGTCGGCCCGAAGGTCGACGGCACCGATTGCCCGAAGGGCTGGTATCCGCTGCCGCAGGGCGGCTTCGCGTGCGCGAGCAAGGGGCTCACGGTGTCGGCCGATCGCGAGCCGTTCATGAAGACCCCGCCGCCCCCGGCCCGCGTCGATCAACCGCTGCCGTACGAGTACGCGTACGTGAAGCGGTGGAACTCGCCGATGTGGTGGCGCGTGCCCACGCGCGACGAGGTCGCATCCGCCGAGGTCGTGCGAACGCAGCGCGAAGCGGAGCGCATCGCGGCCGAGGCCGCGGCGAAGGGCGAGCCGGCGAAGCCGACGACGCCGAAGCCGGCGACGCCGAAGCCGAAGGCCGAGCCCGCCGACGACGATCCACTGTCGGGGTTGCCGAGCGTCGACGACGACGCGGAGAGCGACGCGCCGAAGGCTCCCCGCATGCCGGGTGCGCTGGCCGAGCCCGATCGCGCCCCGCCCACGTCGGCGCGCGACGACGCGGACGCCGATGCGGTGCCCGCTGCACCGGCCGAGCCGGTGGAGCCCGCGATCCCGGTGGAGCGTCTGCCGCTCAAGCCCGAGAGCGCGTGGCTCGAGCGCGGATACTTCATCTCCGTCGGCGACAAGATCAGCGAAGAGGGCCGCACGTTCTGGCGCACCGCTCGCGGCGGCTTCGTCGACGTCGCGCACGCGTACAAGTACGGCGCGAAGGACTACGAAGGCGTGCCGCTGCCGGCCGATGCCACGTTCCCGTTCGGATGGATCATGTCCGAGACGGCGAAGGTCTTCGAGCTGACGCCGGACGGCAAGGTGAAGGTCGCGGGCACGATGGAGCGGCGCACGTTCGTCGATCTGTCGGAGGAGACCGTCGTCGCGGGCAAGAGCTACATGATGCTCGCCGACGGACGACTCGTGCGCACGCAGGACGTGCGCATGGCCGATCCGCAGCCCTTGCCCGCGGGGCTGCAGGAATGGGAGCGCTGGGTCGACGTCAGCCTCGACAAGCAGATCCTCGTCGCGTACGAGGGCACGCGTCCGGTGTTCACCGCGCTCGTGTCCACGGGCAAGAAGGGCACGAAGGAAGAGCCGTTCGAGACGCCGACGGGCCGCTGGCGCATCCGCAGCAAGCACGTGTCGACGACGATGGACGGCAACACGGCGTCCGACGGCAACTACTCGATCCAGGACGTGCCGTGGGCGATGTTCTTCGAGGGCAGCTACGCGCTGCACGGTGCGTTCTGGCACCAAGGCTTCGGTCGGCCGCGCAGCCACGGATGCGTGAACCTCGGCCCGTCGGCGGCGCGCTGGTTGTTCTACTGGACCACGCCGTTCCTGCCCGAGGGCTGGCACGGCGTGCACGCGCACGCGGGCAGCCCGGGCACGACCGTCATCGTGAGGCGCTGATCAACCGCACTCTTCGGTGAAGAGCACCGGGCCGGCCTCGCCCTCGGCGCAGAACCACACGGCCGTGCCGTCGCAGCAGCCGACGCCTTGCACGCCGGTCTTGCCGCCGCAATCACCGCCCTCGGTGAGCGTGACGCCGGCCGGGCACGCGAGCGGGAAGATCATCTTCGGATCCTCGCCGTCGCCACCGCACGTGTAGCCCATCTCGACGTTCACCTGGCCGGGCAGCTCGCCCCAACCGCAACCGGTGGTTCCACCGGTCGCCGCACCGCTCGAGTCGACCGCGGCCGTCGAGCCCTCGCTCGACGCGGCGCCCGAGCTGTCGCTCGCGGTGTTGCTGTCGCTCGCGGTGTTGCTGTTGCTCGCGGTGTTCGAGTTGCTCGCGCTGTCCGAGGTCTCGCCCGCACCGTCGTCGTCGTCGTCGTCGTCGTCGATCAGGACGCATCCGGTCGCGAGCGACGCGAGCACCGACAGCAGGCAGAACATCTTCGACATGGGACTCCTAAGGGAAGCTCGACGAAGGAGCGAGTTCGACGACAGGGGGCAGCGCCGATTCACCCCATTGCAGTGCAGATCAGGTTAGCACGGCCACCGACGGCCTCCAAAGCCGGTCGCGTGGGAAGGCACTCTGACATCGATGTCAGGGTGGCGTGGCAGCCGTCGCTCCGGCGGGCTGCCGAGAGTGCTATATCGAGCGAGCCTGCGAATGACCACGCCGCGCGACCGCATCGAGATCGAGGGGCTGCAGCTCGAGTGCGTCGTGGGCGTGAACGCGGACGAGCGCGACCTCGAGCAGCCGGTGCTCGTGGATCTGCGCGCGGCCCTGGATCTCGCGCCGGCGGGAAAGAGCGGCCGCATCGCGGACACGGTGGACTACGACAGGGTGTCGCGCGAGCTCGCGGCGCTGCTGCACTTCCGGCGCTACAAGCTGCTCGAGAATGCGGCCGAGGAGTGCGCCGCCATGCTGCTCGGGGTGCACCCGGCGATCGAGCGGCTGGAGCTGCGGCTCGTGAAGCCGCTCGCGCTCGCGCGCGCACGCACGGCGGGGGTCGCGATCGAGCGCTCGCGCGCCGACTATCCGCGCCGCGACGAGCGGAAGCGATTCGGCGACGTCGAGGTGCTGCTCGAGACCCGCGAGGCCGGGCTGTACCTCTTGCACGTCGAGGCCGGGCGCACGATTCCGATGCACCACCATCGGGTGATGCGCGAGCTCGAGTGGTTGGTGGCGGGCGAGCTGCACTCGATCGTGCAGGGCGAGGGCGAGCAGCTCGTCACGACGACGCCGGTGGAATGGGCGATGGGGCAGCGGCACGCGTACGAGAACCGCAGTGGCGAGCGCGCGACGTTGTTCTGCTGCGACACGCCGCCGTTCATCGAGGCCGACGAGATCGTCGAGGGCCACTCGGCCTCCAGCGAGGATCGCTCGTGAACGGATCGGTGCTCGTGACCGGCGCGTCGCGGGGCGTCGGTCGCGAGGTGACGCGTTTGCTCGCGCGGCTCGGTCACGTGGTGGTGGGGGTGTACCGCCGCGACGAGGATGCGGCGCGCTCGCTCGAGCGGGAGCTCGGCGAGGGCGTGCGGATGATGAAGACGGATCTCGACGACGACGCGGCGGTCGAGTTCCTGGTGAGCGACGTGGCCCTCGGCGCGGCGCCGCTCGTTGGTTTGGTGCTCGCAGCGGGCACGACGGCGACCGCGGCGATCGGGGGCGACGACGATCCGTTGGAGGCGCAGCTGCGCACGAACTTGATCGCGCCGCTGCGGCTCGTGCGGGCGCTCGTGCGCGAGCACGCGTTCGCGCGGCCGGCCTCGATCGTGTTCGTGGGCTCGAACCTCGCGCGGCGCGGGCAAGCGGGTCGCTCGGCGTACTCGGCCGCGAAGGCGGGCATCGAAGGTGCGACGCGCTCGCTCGCGCGCGAGCTCGGCCCGCAGGGGATCCGCGTGAACACGATCGCGCCCGGGCTTCTGCGCACGGGGATGACGGCGCACGTGTCCGAGGAGGCGTTCGCGACGTACGCGGCCGAGGTGCCGCTGCGCCGCGTCGGCGAAGCACGCGACGTCGCCCCACTGGTCGCCTTCCTGCTCGGCGAAGGCGCCGAGTACGTGACGGGCCAGGTGATCGACGTCGACGGCGGCTGGAGCTGCTGAGCGGGACGTGAGCTCGAGCCCGAACAGCGCCTGTGAACGGCCGAGCTTCCACGAGACGCAAAGTGGAGGTGGCACAGGTACTGTGAGCTGTCGATCTCACGCCCAACGCAAATTCGAGCTCGAACAGATGCTGTGAAGCGCCGAACTTCCGTGCGCGAGGGGCTCAGCGGCGGCGCGGGGGCCTCGGCGCGGGCGGGGTCGCGGTCGCGCCGTTCTCGGGCCAGTCGTGCTTGGGGTAGCGGCGCATCAGCGTCTTGCGGAGGTCGGGGTAGTGGCGCTGCCAGAAGCCGGCGAGGTCGGTGGTGATCTGCACCGCGCGTTGGTTCGGGGCGAGCAGGTGGATCGCGAGCGGGACGCGGCCGTTCGCGATCGACGGGCCGTTCGCGCTGCCGAAGAAGTCCTGCAGGCGCGACTCGATCCACGGCGGGCGATCGGCCTCGTAGTGCACGCGCACGCGGCGGGAGCCGGGGAGCGTCACGTGCGACGGGGCGAGGCGCTCGAGGGACGAGCGGTGCTCGCCGAGCCGGGCGAGCAAACGGCCGAGCAGATCGCCCGCGCGTAGATCCGCGAACGTGCGCGACGTCGATGCGATCGCGCGCTGCTCCGCTTCCACGTCCGCGTCGGCGAGCGGCGTGATCGCGGGGTCGTGAGCGCTGGCGAAGGCGCAGCGCGCCCGCAGATCCGCCAGCGCATCCGCGTCGTCGGTCCACGCCGCGGGGCCGCGCGAGCGCGCGGCCGCGAGCAACACCTCGGTCGATTCCGGGCTCGGGCGTGGATCGACACGGCTCTCCAGCACGAGGCCGTCCCAGCGCGTCTCGACGATCGTGTCGACGCGTTCCTTCGCGGCGTCGAATGTCGCGACGCGGCGCTCCTCGAGGCGGTCGGCGTCGAGATCGATCAGCCACGTCGGATCGCAGCGCGCCGCGCTGCGCACGAGCACGCGAGCGCCGCTCGTGCCCTCGCGGCGTTCCTCCGCCGCCAGCGCGACGACGAGCGGCTCGTCGGCCACCGCCGATTCCTCCGCGAGATCGGCCTGTCCGCTGCCCCCGGCGAACGCGAGCTTCTTGCGACCGCCCGGCTGTGTGCGCACCGCTGCGACGCGATCGGGGAATGCGGCGAGCAGCGCGATGCACAGCGCATCGTCGGGATCGCGCGCACTGTCCGAGGCTCCGCGAGGCAACGCGCGCTGCAGCTGATCGCGCACGCGCAGCACCGTCCTGCACGTGCCTTGATCGAGACCTTGGCGATTCCCGTCGCGCGCGAACGCGTCGAGATCGTCGAGATCCACCAGTACGTCGGCGGCCGCGGACACGCGTGCGCGACCCGGGCCGCCGCGCCGGATCGAGCGCTCCGACAACAGTGCCGCCGCGCCTGCGGCGAGCCGCGGCACGCCCGTCGCGGCGCCGTGCTCGAGCAATCGAGCGAGCCGAGGATGCACGGGAAAGCGCAGCATCGCGCGGCCACGATCCGTGAGTGCACCGTCGCGATCGATCGCGCCCAATCGCCCGAGCAGCTCGTCGGCCGCCTTTGCAGCGGCAGCCGGCGGTGGCTCGAACCACGGTGCATCGCCGAACGCATGCAGTCCCGCCGCGCGCAGCGTCAGCGCAGCGCCGGCGAGATCCAACCGCACGATCTCCGGCGCGTCGTGGGCCGGACGCCGCTCGAAGTCGTGCCGCGGGTACAGCCGCACGCACTTGCCCGCGCGCGTGCGTCCGGCTCGACCCGCGCGCTGCTCGGCCGACGCCTTCGAGATCTTCGCGAGCGCCAGCCGTGGCAGCCCGGTGAACGGATCGTGCGTCGCCTGTCGCGCGAGCCCGCTGTCGATGACCGCTGCGATGCCGTCGATCGTGATCGACGTCTCCGCCACGTTCGTCGCGAGCACGAGCTTCGGCTTCGCGCCCGGTCGCACCGCGCGATCCTGCTCCGCGCTCGGCAGCTCGCCGTGCAGCGCGACCAGCTCGAGCCCGATCGAGCGCGCGAGCCCCTCGCACGCGTCCGTGCACTCCCGGATCTCGCGCGCGCCCGGCAGGAACACGAGCACGCCACCGTCGAGGCCGGTCTCGGCGAGCCCGCGAAGTGCGGCCGCGACCTGTTGCGCGAGCGGTCGATCGCTCTTCGCATCGGCGTACTCGATCTCGATCGGGTACGCGCGCCCCGGACACCGCAGCGGTGCGGCGCCGAGAAACGCCGCGATGGGGTCCGGCTCCAACGTGGCCGACATGACGCCGATGCGCAGAGAAGACCCACTCAGCTGCAGCGAGCGCGCGAGCGCGAGCGCCAGATCGCCGTCGAGATGCCGCTCGTGGAACTCGTCGAACACGACGGCCGAGATGCCAGCCAGCCGCGGATCCTCGACGAGCCGCCGCGCGAGGATCCCCTCGGTGACGAAGCGAATCCGCGTATCCTTCGACACCTTCGACTCGAAGCGCACCTGGAACCCCACGCGCTGGCCCAGCGGCTCGCCGAGCAGCGACGCGACCCGCTCCGCAGCCATGCGCGCCGCGATCCGCCGCGGCTGCGCGACCCAGATCTCGCCCGCGTCGGCGAGCCCTGCCTCCAGCATCACGATCGGCAGCCGCGTCGTCTTGCCCGCGCCCGGCTCGGCTTGCACGACGAGATTCTCGCCGCCCGCGAGCCGCTCACGGACCTCGGGCACGATGCGCTCGATCGGCAGCTCGATGCCGGGATCTAGCATGGAATCCGCGCCGCAGACCTGCTGTAGTGGATCGGTGCCCCGCCCCCGCGCACTCATCGGGCTGCTCGTGCTCGCGGCGTGCTTCCCGATCCGCGACTTCGGCTGCGACTGCGGACTGAACGACCTGACGCCGGAACAGCTCGCGAAGATCGCTGCGGACAAGGAGACCGCAACGAAGCTGATGTCCGCGTGGATCGCCGCGCACGGAGGCACGTTGCGCGTGCACGACGAAGCACTCGACACCGACTGGATCTCGGTCACACCCGGCATCGAAGGTTTCGAGATCGGGTCCGCGACGCTCGGCGACGAGCCCACGCTCGTCCAAGCGAAGCTGAAGGCCCAACGCGCGGACCGACCCGAGGCACGCGCACGACCGATCGACGTCGATTTCACGATGATGCCGGGCGACCACGGATTGGTCGTCGTCGCCGCGTCTCTACGCGGTGTCTGGCCGGATCCCAACGAAGGTGGACCGCCCGAGGACCGGCAGTACCACGCATGCCCGGTGGGAAGCCGACACTTCCAGACGTTCGCCGCCGGCGAGAGCCCGTGTCACCACGTGCCGCTCGTGCCGCTTCACCAGTGCGGCTGCGATCAGCCGATGACCTACTCGGACCCAACCGAGTGCGCGCGGTTCGACCGCAAGGCCGAGCTCAAGAGCGTGTGCCGCAAGGATCGCGGCGAGCCGCTGCCGCAGTGACTACCAGCGGCCCTGGATGCGCTCCATGAAGTCGTACGGGTAGCCCAGATCGATCGCGGAAGCTTCGTCGAGCGTGCGCGACATCGCTTCGGGCAGCGTCACGTTCGCGGTCTCGAGGTTGTCCTCGAGCTGCGCGAGGCTGCGCGCGCCGAAGATCACCGACGTCACCTGCGGCTTCCGCAACAGCCACGCGAGCGCGACCTGGGCCGGGGTCGCGCCGAGCTCCGCCGCGACACCGACGAGCGCATCGACGATCTTCCACGTGCGATCGTTGTCGAGTCGCCCCCAGCGGTCCTTCCACTGATCGAGTCGGCTGCCCTCCGGCGGGCGCTGCGAGCTGCGGTACTTGCCCGACAGCAGTCCCGCGGCGAGCGGCGACCACGGCATGATGCCGAGCCCGTGCTCGCGACAGAGCGGCACGTGCTCGCGCTCGATGTCGCGGACGACCAGGCTGTACTGCGCCTGCAACGACACGAAGTGCGCCAGGTTCTGCACGCGGCTCGTCCACAAGCTGTCGCCCAGGCGATACGCCGCGTAGTTGCTCGCGCCGATGTACAGCACCTTGCCCTGGTGCACGAGATCGTCGAGCGCGCGCAGCGTCTCCTCCTCCGGCGTCTCGATGTCCTGCATGTGCACCTGGTACAGATCGATCCGATCCGTCTGCAGCCGGCGCAGGCTCTCCTCGCACGATCGCATCACCCGCAGCCGCGACGCGCCGGCTCCATTCGCGCCCTTGGCCATCTTGAAGCGGAACTTCGTCGCGAGCACCACCTCGTCGCGCCGATGGTCGCGCGCGAACCACTTGCCGATGATGCGCTCGGTGAGCCCGTCCTGGCCGTACACGTCGGCGGTGTCGAAGAAGTTCACACCGGCGTCGAGCGCCCGGTTCATGATCGCGAAGGCCGTGTCCTCGTCGCAGCCGACGTTGTGCATGAACGACGTCTCGTCGGCCTCGCCGAACGTCATCGTGCCGAGGCACAGGGTCGAGACGCGCAGGCCGCTCTTGCCTAGGGTGCGGTACTCCATCGAGTCCTCCGAACCGAGCCGTGGCCCGGCGCCGGCGGGACGCTAACATCCGATGCACGCGCGCCCGCCGACCGATCGCGTGATTCTGCTCGCGCGACGTTCCTTCGCCGCCGGCCCCGCGGAACCGGCGGTTCGAGTCGCGTGTGGCATCCTGGCCGAGCGAATGGCCGTTCTGTCGGAGCTCGCGGTGGGCGGCACCGCGATGGTCGCCGCGATCGACGGCGACGGACCCGTGGTCGTACGACTGCTGGAGATGGGGTTCGTGCCGGGCACGCCCGTGCACCTCGTGAAGGTCGCGCCGTTCGGCGATCCGCTGCAGTTCCGGGTGCGCGGCTATCACATCTCGCTGCGTCGCGCCGAAGCGGCGAACATCCGGATCGAGCCGACGTGACCGAACGACCCCTGCGCTTCGCGCTCGCTGGCAATCCGAACGTCGGCAAGACCAGCCTCTTCAACGTGCTCACCGGCTCGCGCCACCAGGTGGGCAACTACGCGGGCGTCACCGTCGAGCGGCGCGAGGGCTGGATCTCCGAGGCGCTCACGGGCAAGCGGGCGGTGCGTCTGCTCGACCTGCCCGGCACCTACAGCCTGAGCGCGGTGTCGGAGGACGAAGCGGTCGCCTTTCGCGTCATCGCGGGCGAAGGCGAGGCCGCCCCGGACGGCGTGCTGCTCGTCGTCGATGCCACCAACCTCGCGCGCAACCTCTACCTGCTGCTACAGCTGCGCGAGCTCGGTGTGCCGATCGTCGTCGCGCTCAACATGATGGACGTCGCGCGTGCGCACGGGTTGCCCGTCGATGCCGAGCGCCTGCAGAAGCTGCTCGGCGTGCCCGTGGTGCCCACCACGGCGCGCGCCGGCATCGGGGCGAAGGAAGTCACGCGTGCGCTGCTCGAGGTGGAGCCGACTTCGGCGCTGCATCTCGCGCCGCGCGGTGACGACCACGAGCTCGCCGACGCGCTGCGCAAGCTCGGCGCCGTGGCGTCGCCGGCTCGCGCGCGCTGGCTGCTCACGAGCGGCGCGGCGGGCACGGCCGAGGCGTTCGGCGCGTCGGCCGACGAGCTCGCCGCGATCGCGAAGCTGTCCGCGACGGATCTCGCACGCGCCACCGAGCAGCTGGTCGCGCTGCGCTACCGAGAGGTCGATCGGATCCTCGCGGAGCTCGATCCCCGTGCCGACCTGCGGGCCGAGTCGCGGCCGCTCGAGATGTCCGAACGCATCGACGGCGTGCTCACCCACCGCGTGTGGGGCATGTCCGTGTTCGCCCTCGTGATGGCGATCGTGTTCGTGTCGATCTTCACGTGGGCCACGCCGCTCATGGACGCGATCGAGGCGTTCGTCTCGGCGATCGGCAACGGTGTCGCGCTCTCTCTCGGTCCGGGGCTGCTCGGCGACCTCCTGCAGAACGGCGTGATCGCGGGCGTGGGCAACGTGCTCGTCTTCGTGCCCCAGATCGCGCTCCTGTTCCTGTTCATCGGCCTGTTGGAGGACTCCGGCTACCTCGCGCGCGCCGCCTTCCTCATGGATCGCATCATGGCGCGCCTCGGCCTGCACGGGCGCGCCTTCATCCCGCTCCTGTCCGGATACGCATGCGCCATCCCGGCGATCCTCGGCACGCGCACGATCTCGAACACGAAGGATCGCATGGTGACGATCCTGATGATCCCGTTCATGAGCTGCTCGGCGCGCCTTCCGATCTACAGCCTCGTGATCGGAGCGCTCTTCGTCACCGAGAGCGATGACTGGCGCGCTGGCGTGACGCGCGGCCTCGTGCTGCTCGGCATGTACGCGCTGTCCACTGCGTCGGCGCTCTTCATGGGGTGGCTGTACAAGCGCACGATCCTGAAGAGCCCCACGCCGGCGCTCGTGCTCGAGCTGCCGCCGTATCGTCTGCCGCGGCTGCGCAACACGCTGCTCGTCGTCGCCGATCGCACGA
Source organism: uncultured Nannocystaceae bacterium (assembly GCA_964468635.1). GTDB lineage: Bacteria > Myxococcota_A > Polyangia > Nannocystales > Nannocystaceae > Xiheibacterium. The sequence continues at coordinate 51,287 of CAYXVR010000049.1, read as the reverse complement.
TGGACTTCGTGCGCAACGCGGGCACCGTGATCCTCGCGTGCACGATCGTGCTGTGGGCGCTGCTGTCGTTCCCGCGCGAGGACACGGGCGCGGGCGGCGAGGGCCCCACCGAGATCTCGCAGAGCTACGGCGGACGGGCCGCGCGGGCGATCGAGCCGGTTCTCACGCCGATCGGGCAGGACTGGCGGATGGGCGTGGGCATCATCTTCAGCTTCGCGGCGCGCGAAGTGCTCGTCTCCACGCTCGGGCTCGTCTACGGCATGGAGGCCGAGGACGACGACCCCAGGGAGCTGCGCGAGGCGATCCGCACCGACACGGATCCCGCCACGGGCAAGCGGCGCTACACGTCCCTCACGGGCCTCGCGCTGATGGTCTTCTTCGTCTACGCGTGCCAGTGCATGTCCACGCTCGCCGTCGTCCGCCGCGAGACGCGATCGTGGAAATGGACGGCCTTCATGTTCACGTCGATGACCGGGATTGCGTACGTCATGGCACTGATCGTCTACCAGGGCGGTCGCCTGCTCGGCTTCGAGTAGCTCGACGAACCGGTACGACTGTGGTGTGATCGGCCCGCCTCGCATGGCTTGTCCCGACGAGAACACGCTCGTCGCGTTCGCGTCCGGCAGCCTGTCGATGGCGGACGCGTCGCTCGTCGACGAGCATCTCGACACGTGCCCCACGTGCTTCGCGCTCGTGGCCGAGCTCGCGCGAACGGCCCCCGAGGACGCCGAGCCCACGCGGCTCGTGCCGATCCAAGCGGAGCCCGAGCCTGCGGATCCGTCGGGCACGCAGACCGTCGTCGTCGCGCTCAAGCAACCGCCGCCGCCCCCGCCGGAGCCGCCCCCGCCCAGCCAGATCGGCCGGCACACGCTCTTGCACCGCATCGGCGCCGATGCCATCGGGGTCATCTACATCGCGCACGATCGCGAGCTCGATCGCCGCGTCGCGCTCAAGCTCATCGGCACGCCGAAGAACCCCAGCGACGCGGACGAGCGCGCGCGCATCGTCCGAGAGGCGCGGCTGCTCGTGACGCTGCGCCATCCGAACGTCGTCGAGGTGTACGACGCAGGCGAGCACGAGGACCAGCTGTATGTCGCGACGGAGCTCGTCGAGGGCGAGCCGCTCGATCGATGGATGTTGCGACCTCGCAAATCGTGGCTCGATCGCCTCGGCATGTTCGTGCAAGCCGGCCACGGCCTTGCGGCGGCCCACGCGGCCGGCATCGTGCACCGCGACTTCCGCCCCGCCAACGTCATCGTCGATCTCGAGGGCCGCGTGCGCGTGACGGACTTCGGCTTCGCCCGCCCGCTGCCGACGCCGCAGGAGGACAAGACGGTCATCGCTCCGCCGCCGCCCGATCCGAGCTCGCTGCACTCGATCCACCAGCCGGTCGCACGCTCGGGCATTCTCGTCGGCACGCCCGCGTACATGGCCCCGGAGACGTACGAGGGCCGCGGCGACGCGCGCGTCGATCAATACGCGTTCTGCATCGCGCTGTACGAGGCGCTGTACCGCCGTCGTCCGTTCGACGCGAACGATCCGGAGACACTGAGGCTCATGGTGTCGGCCGGTGCGATCTCGCCGATCCCCACGACCACCGAGGTGCCGAGCTGGCTCGGCGGCATCGTCATGCGCGGGCTCTCGCGCGCGCCGGATCGCCGCTTCCCCGACATGTTCGCGCTGCTCGCCGCGATCGACTTCGGCCTCGCGCGTCGACGCAAGCGCCGGGTTGCCGCGCTCGCCGGCGTCGCGGCCCTCGCCGCGGTGGGGCTCGTCGCCGGCGTCGCCACGGCGTTCCGCCGCGAGCCGTGCGTCGCCGCGGAAGAGCGATTGAAGGGCGTGTGGGACGCTCCGCGCCGGGCCGCCGCGGCCGAGGCCGTGCGCGCGAGCGGGTTGCCGTACGCGGATCAATCGTGGTCGAATGCGTCGCGACTGCTCGACGCGCGCGCGCTCGCTTGGGCGCAGCTGCACGAGCAGGTGTGCACGGACGCGCGAGATCGAGGCACGGCAATCGTCGAGGATCCGCGCTCCGCTTGCCTCGAGCGCCGGCTCATCGAGCTGCGGGCGATGGCCGACGTGCTCGTGAAAGCGGACACGCGCGCGGTCGAGCGCGCGTACCGGGTCGCGGGCGAATGGCCGGCGGTACGGACGTGCGCGGAGGCCGGTGAAGCTGCCGCGCGCGACATGCCGATCTCCGACGTGCACACGGCGATCGCACACGCGCACGTGCTCACGCTCGCGGGTCGCCTCGACGACGCTGCGCCGCTCGTCGATCGCGTGCGCACCGGCGCCACGCGACGCAGCCTGCAGGGCGAAGGCGCGTTGTTGGCGGGCGAGCTGGAGCTCGCGCGCGGCCGTACGAGCGCCGCCGCCGATGCGTTCGGCGACGCGATGACGGCGGCGGTGGCCGCCGACGATGCGCGTGCGCTCGCCACTGCCGCCATCGAGCACGCACGCACTTGCTTCGCGCTCGATCAGATCGATCGGGGGCTGCACTCGGTCGCGCTCGGTCGCGCGGCCATCGAGCGGTTGGGACCGCAGCGCGAGCTCGAAGCCGATCTGTTCGCGATCGACGGGCGATTGCAGCTCGCGGCGGGGCGGATCGACGAGGGGCGCACCGCGTCGCAACGCGCACTGGACCTGGCCGAGGACGAGCTCGCGAAGGCCGATGCGCTCGACGGCCTCGCGCTCGCGGCGACGGCGGCCGGCGATGCGGATGGGGCCGAGCAGGCGTTGCAGCGCGCGCTCGCGATCCGAGAGACGGAGCTCGGCAAGCAACACCCGGAGAGCGCGCGCACGCTCGCGGCCTGGTCCGCGGCCGCGACCGCGGCGGGGCGCGACGCGCAGGCGCTCGATCTCGCAGCGCGCGCGCTCGCGATCGACGAGCTCGTGCTGGGCGTCGAGGACCCCCGTACGATCGCCACGCGCGTGATCGTCGGACGCACGCACGAACAGCTCGGCCACCATCGCGACGCGCTCGCGGAGCTGCGTCGGGTGGTGGAGATCGGCACCCGCGTGCTCGGAGCGGATCACGCCACGGTCGTGGACGCCCGCGAGGAGCTCGCGCGGGTGCACCAGGCGGAGCGCGCGTGGGGGGCCGCGCTCGTCGAGATCGAGCAAGTGCTCGCGATCCGGCGCCGCACGCTCGGCGATCGCGATCCCCGCGTCGGTCTCGCCCTGGTGCGACTCGCCGAGATCCGTCGTGGCGAGGGCCGCCGCGATCTCGCGCGCGTCGCCGCTGCGCAGGCGCTCGCGCTGCTCGCTCCGGCGTCGCACCCCGACGCGGTCCACCGCGCGCAGGCGATGCTCGGCGAGGCCGAGCCACCGATCTCCCTCGAGGTCCCGACGCCGAAGCCTGCAGGCTAGCCGCGCCACGCGTAGGTCCACGCGGCGGCCGTGGGTCCGTCGTCGAGGCGCACGTCCACGCGCACGCGCTCGTACGACTCGGCGACCTCGGCGTCGGGACCGATGCCCTCGTACGCATCGAGCGTGGCCCACAGCGAAGCGTCGCGCACACGCCACACCTCCCCGCGCACGGAGCCCTCGCGCGCGAGCACGAGCCCGGGATACTCGCCGAGATCGACGAGCGCACCTGCGACGCGCCCGCGCCCGACGAGCTCCGCGCCCGCGGCGAGCACGTCGTGCATCGCATGGCCGGAGTCGGAACGCAGCGTGCCGTAGACGAACAAGAACGCGTCGGTCACAAGCGTTCCGAGCCGATGCTCACGTCGCCGATGCCGGCCTCGTGCGCCGCCGTCATCACGCGGATGATTTCTCCGTACGGCGTGGTCGGCTCGCCCGTGATGATGATCTTGTCGTCGGTCTTCGCCTTCTCGTTGTTCTCGAACTGCTTCACCATCGCGTCGTAGTCGCTCGACAGCGGCTCCTTGCCGAGCTCGGCGGACCCGTCGGGCTTCACCGTGACGAGCAGCTTCGAGTCCGGCGCCGGCTGCTGCACCTTGGTGAGCGAGTCCTTCGGCATCGTGATCTGGAGCTGCTCGTTCGGCGGCTTGGGCGAAGCGACCATGAAGATGATCAGCAAGCAGAGCAGCACGTCCACCATCGGGGTGACGTTGATCTCGCAGACGGCGTCGCCGTCTCCGCTGCCCGCTGCCATCGCCATGGCCCGAACAGCTTAGGTCAGTGCCCGACGCCGTTCAAGGACCGAACCGCGCCGCCGCGATGCAGATCGACTCGGAGTCGTCGCTCGCGTTGGTGAAGCGCAACCGGGCGGGCTCGCCGTCGGCGCTGGGGCGAATCCGCAGCTCGGAGCGGCTGACGAGCGTGCGCGCCGTCTCCGGGTGGTCGCCCGCGGTCACCTCGAAGCGGAGGTTGCGGCCCTTGCCCTCGCCGCGGCGGACGAGCGCGACGAGCAGCTCGTCGGCGTCCTCGCCGAGCACGGCCTCCGCTTCGCCGCCGGGCGCGATCGCGAAGTGCATGCATCGATAGAGGAACGGCTCGATGTACACCATCGCGGCGAACGGCTCGCCGTCGCTCTCCTGGCACCCGACGAGCGGGTCCTTGCCGAGCAAGCCGACGCAGACGCGCTCGGGCTTGCGCGTGATCTCGATGGAACGCTCGATCGTGAGGTCGGCGGTGAAGGGCGGCATCGGATCGCGGGCCGCCGACAGCGTGACTGCCTCGGCGTAGGTGTCCCACGTCTCGGCGAGCTGCTCTCGCTGGCGCCGGACGACGAAGCCCGCCGCCGCGACGATCACCAGGAGTGCGCCCCAACGCCCCGCACGGAGCCACGCCGATCCCCGCGGGAGCTCCGCGAGCTCGAGCGGGCGCGCGCGCAGGAGCGCGAGCGCGACGAGGAGCGCCGCGATCCAGCTGGCCCAGGCCGCGATGCGCTCGCTGTCGTGACGCACGTACTCGAGCACGACGCGACCCGGGCGATCGACGGCGACCGAGAGCAGCTCGACGCCGCCGCGCACCGACGTGATCGTGGACTCGCGCGGCCCGCCGTCGACGGTCCACGCCCACCGCTCCGACGGCGCCCACGCGAGCGTGAGCACCGTGGGGCCGGTGGGCGCGACGTCGAGCGCGAGCCGCGTGGCCGTGCGCTCGACGACCTCGACGGTGCCGGGGTCGCCGAGCAGCTCAGCGAACGGGCGCGGCTCCGGCAGGAAGCGCGCGAGCGTGTACGGCCCGTGGGTGCCGAGCGGCTCGAGCGCGGCGAGCAGCTCCTCCTCGTCGTCGAGGGGCCGATCGTGGATCACGTGGGTGACGCCGAGCCGGCGCAGCACGAGCGGGATGCGCTGCTCGACGACGTGCACGAAGTTCACGGTGGGCACGTGGCCGTCGAGCACGACGGCCGCGTCCGCGTCCGCGATCGCGAACAACGCATACGTCGCGCCGCCCATCCGGCTGCGCAGGAAAGCCACGCGCATCGCAGGTGTGCTCGCCTTCTCCGCCACCAACGCCTCGCGCAGCGTGCGTTCGGCCTCGACGTGATCGCTGTTCTCGAGCGTGTCCACCGCACCGATCGGACGCGGTGCGAGCACGTCGGTGCGCGCGAGCACCGTGGCGACGAGCGGTGCGAGCAGCACGGCGACGAACGCCCGGCGCGGCCACGGCGAAGCGACCGCGGTGCCGCCACCGCGGAGCAGCCGGCCGAGCGCGTGCGCGACGACCACGGCGGCCGGTCCGACGAGCGCGAAGAAGAGCGGCTTGATCGCGATCGCCCACCGCGAGAACTGCAGGTTCTTGAACGCGGAGGTGACGAGGTCGAGCTGCAGCACGGTGATCGACTCGTGCGACGCGAGCAGCAGCATGCCGGCCAACAGTCCGGCCACGAGCCACGCGAAGCTGCGCGCGGCGAAGAGCGCGAGCCCGAAACCGACGATCGCGAGCACCCCGGTCCATCCCCACGGGCCCGTGAACAGCTCGCCGAGCGCGAAGCGACCGGCGAGCTCGCCGAGCAGCCCCCACGTCGCGGGCGAGCGGCCCATCTCACCGGCCGCGGTCAGGAACGTCGCGATGCCGCCGGCCGCGAGCGCGACCCCGAGCGCATGCACGCTCGCGAGCACGCGCGTGCGACCGATCGGCAGCGCACGCGCGTCGTCGGCGATGGCGAGCACGACGATCCAGCCGACGATCGATCCAGCAGTGGTCAATAACCCAAACGGATGCGCGAGCAATCCGCCGGCGACCGCGAGCGCGGCGAGGCCGATCGCGCGCGGGCTGGGGCGCACGAGCGCGCGTCGCACGAGCACGAGCGACGCGACCCACAGCGCGGCCGACAGCGCCTGCGGCCACACGCCGTGGAACATCAGGTACTCCCACCCGCCCTGCCGGCTCTCGCCGGGATCGAGCAGCCATGCGATCGCACCGAGACAGCCGGCCCAGCTGCGCCACTGCGGGCGCAGCTCGCCACCGAGGCGCGCCGCGACGTCGTCGTACACGAGCGCGGCGACTTGCCACACGCCCCACGAAACGAGCGCCCACACGCCGAGCAACCCCCACGCGTAGCTCGTGCGCAGATCGACGAGCCCGCCGCTCACGAGGTGGATCGCGGACACCCAGAGATAGCCGAGCGTCGGGTAGCCCTCGCCGTACGGATAGCCGTGGTTGATCCGATCGTTCCAGCCCGACCAGTGCGGGAACATGTCGTCGACGAAGATCTTCGCCTGGAAGTAGTGGATGCCGTGATCGCGCGTGGCGGGCGGATGGCCGAGCACGAGCTCCCACAAGAGCGCGCCGGCGACCGCGACGAGCACGAGATGGGGCAGCCACGGGCGCACGCGCGCCCCCAGCGAATCGGGCACCGCGACGGAGCCCCGCGCGAGCCCGACGAGCGCCGGCACGAACGCGAGCACCACGGCGATCGCGAGCCAACGCACCAGTCCGTGGGTCCACCCGGCCACGGCGATCGCGACGAGCGCCGCAATCGCGAGGACGAACGGCGGTCGGCCGCCCGGCGGGCCATCTGCGCGCACGCGGGCTCACCGTATCACGCGTCACGACGGACCTCACGCCGTCGCGCTCCGTTGCGCTTCCGGCCGAGCGCCCGAGCGTGTTAGGACGATCGCCCGCTCCGCCGTTCGAAAGGATCGAGACCGATGTCAGACACTCTGGAACAGACCGCCAAGGCCCTCGTCGCGCCCGGTAAGGGCATCCTCGCCGCCGACGAGTCGATGCCGACCATCGACAAGCGGTTCAAGCCGCTCGGCATCGAGAACGTCGAGGCCAACCGACAGGCCTATCGTCAGATGCTGTTCGGCACGCCGGGCTTCGCCGAGTTCATCAGCGGCGTCATCCTGTTCGACGAGACGATCCGGCAGAAGGCCGACGACGGCACGCCGTTCGCGGAGTACCTCGCGAAGCTCGGCTCGATCCCGGGCATCAAGGTCGACGACGGCGCGAAGAACATGGCGAACGCGCCCGGCGAGAAGATCACCGAAGGCCTCGACGGCCTGCGCGATCGCCTGAAGCAGTACAAGGCGATGGGTGCACGCTTCGCGAAGTGGCGCGCCGTGATCACGATCGGCGACGGCATCCCCAGCTTCCTGTGCCTGCGCTCGAATGCCGAGGCGCTCGCGCGCTACGCCGCGCTGTGCCAGGAGCAGGACATCGTGCCGATCGTCGAGCCCGAGGTGCTGATGGACGGGCCGCACGACATCGAGCGGTGCCAGAAGGTCACGCACGACACCCTCGTCGAGGTGTTCGCGGCGCTCGATCTGCACCGCGTGAAGCTCGAGGGCATGTTGCTCAAGCCGAACATGGTGATCTCGGGCACGGAGTGCAAGACGCAGGCGAACGTCGACGAAGTCGCTCGGCGCACGCTGCAGGTGTTCCGTCGCACGGTGCCGTCCGCGGTGCCGGGCATCGTGTTCCTCTCCGGCGGCCAGAGCGACGAGCTCGCGACGGCGCACCTGTCGGCGATGAACGCGATGGGCCCGCTGCCGTGGGAGCTGAGCTTCTCGTACGGTCGCGCGCTGCAGGCCCCGTCGATCAAGGCGTGGGCGGGCAAGGCGGCGAACGTCGCGGCCGGGCAGAAGGCGTTCCATCACCGCGCGAAGTGCAACGGCGCCGCGCGCAACGGCAAGTACACGCCGGCGATGGAGAAGCAGGCGTAGCTTGAAGCGCCGCCTCGACACGCTGCTCGTGCATGCAGGTGAGCCGCGTCCGCGCATCGCGGGCGCGGTGGTGATGCCGGTGTTCCAGAGCTCGACGTTCGAGGTGGACGGCGATGCCGGCTACCATGACATCCGCTACGTCCGGCTCAACAACACGCCGAACCACGACGCGCTGCATGCGAAGCTGGCGGCGCTCGAGGGCAGCGAAGCGGCGCTCGTGGCCGGCAGCGGCATGGCGGCGATCTCCGCCGCGCTGCTCACCGTGCTCAAGCCGGGCGATCACCTGATCGCACAGCGGTGCCTCTACGGCGGCACGCACGACCTCGTCACGGGCGACCTGCGCGACCTCGGCATCGAGCACACGTTCGTCGATCCCGAGGACCCGACGGCGTGGGCCGCCGCGGTTCGGCCCACCACGCGCGCGTTCTACTGCGAGACGCTCACGAATCCGCTGCTCGACTTCGGCGACCTGCCCGGCATCGCTCGGTTCGCGCGCGAGCGCGGGCTCGTGTCGCTCGTCGATTCCACGTTCGCGTCGCCGGTGAACTTCCGCCCGATCGAGCACGGCTTCGACCTCGTGCTGCACAGCGCGACGAAGTACCTCAACGGCCACTCCGACATCGCCGCGGGCGTCGTGGCAGGCCGCGGCGAGCTCGTCGATCGCGTGCGTCACAAGCTGAACCACCTCGGCGGCGTGCTCGATCCGCACGCGTGCTTCCTGTTGCAGCGCGGGCTCAAGACGCTCGGCGTGCGCGTGCGCCATCAGAACGCGAGCGCGCTGACGGTCGCGCGCTTCCTCGTCGAGCACGCGAAGATCGCGATGGTGCGCTATCCGGGGCTGCCGCAGCACCCGAACCACGCGCGCGCGAAGGAGCTCCTGCACGGCTTCGGCGGCATGATCGCCTTCGAGTGCAGGGGCGGGGTCGCGGCCGCACAGCGCCTGTTCGATCGCATGGAGCTCGCCGTCGATGCGCCGAGCCTCGGCGGCCCCGAGACGCTCGTGACGCGCCCGGCCCAGACGTCGCATGTCGGCCTGGGCCCGCAGGGCCGCGCCGCGCTGGGCATCGGCGACGGCCTCGTGCGCATGAGCATCGGCCTCGAAGCGCCCGAGGATCTCGTCGCGGATCTCGAGCAGGCGCTCGCGGACTGATCACGGGGACGACCGCTCGCGGCGGTGTCGGTAGCTGGTGCGTGACATCGTTGCGCTCGTCGTGATCCGACCGGCGAGCTCGGGCGTCTGTCGCAAGGAACCAGGAGGAGTCATGCACCGTCACGACACCCGTGATCGATTGGAGCGGACTGCGCTGCGAGGACTCGCGCTCGGGGCACTTGCGTTCTGTGCCTGCACGGACGAGCCGTCCGGCGCGCCCGACGGTGAAGCGGAGGATCGCGTTTGGCTGAGCGACCTCGAAGAGGGACTCTTGCTGCACTACGACTTCGACGCCGGCCACACGCTGTGCGTCGGGACCGCGTGCAGTGTGCTCGACATGTCGGGCAACGGCCGCCACGGCGACCTGCAAGGCCCCACTCAGGTGAACTCACCGTGGGGTGAGGCGCGCAACTTCGACGGCGTGAACGACTGGATCTCCATCGCGAATCCACCCGACAGCCCTGCCCTCTACGGCGGCGTGCAGGGCGGGTTCACGATCAGCGTGCGCGTCCGCGTCGACGACGCCGACAAGTGGAATCGACTCTGCACGGGGTGCGTTCCGATCCGATCGATGAACGTCGGCAGCCCGACCGGAGGGCGCGTCGTCCGTACTGCGTTGCGCGACGTCGTCCACGGGGGAGATCACGTCCACGAGTCTGCGACGACGATCCCCGAGGGCACGTGGACGACGATCACGCTCGTCGCCGGAGGCGGCGGCGCGGGCTGGGGCTTCTCGCACTACTACTTCGACTGCGAGTCCGAGGGCTACATCCAACTCGACGCAGACATCGGGTTGCACGACTACGGCGCCTCCTCGATCGCCCAGGGCTGGAACGCGGGCAGCTGGTTCGACGGCCGCATCGACGATCTGCGCATCTGGGACCGCGCGCTGTCCGACGACGAGATCCGTCTACTGTGCCTCGACCCGGCCGAGGCCGCGTGCAGCGGTGCGCCCGAGGCGGCGGGGCTCGGGATCGACAAGCCCGATCCCCCCGATCCGCCCGCGAACTCGCTGCCCTGCACGCCCGTGCCTGGTGTCGTCGCCTGCGTGTCGAACTCCGATCAGCTGTATCAGGCTGTCGATGAAGGCGTGCCCGACGTCTATCTCGCCAACGGCACTTACGATCACGCGAGCCTGTTCGCCATCCATGGCGTCCACAACCTGCCGATCGCGGGCCAACGCTTGTGGGCTCGGGGTGAGAGCGTCGTGCTCGAGTTCGGCATCGATGCCGGCGGCCCCAATGCCGCCCACGCGGGCCCCGAGATCCACGGATTGCATTTCGACATCCACGACGCCCTGCACGGCGCCAACGGCGGAGTGGCCGGCACGGAAGCCGCGTTCCGTTCGTGGGGCTCTGCCACGAATGCCGTGATCGAAGACTGCACGATCGACGGCAACGGTGTACTGCCTGGCGGGGTGTGGATCAACGCGCTCGAGGGCCTCGAGATCCGCCGCGTGGAGGTCCGCGACGTGCTGCAGTTCGGAATCGACGCCGAGGATCCCGGCGACACTCCTCTCGCCGCCCCCATGCTGATCGAGCACGTCTCCGTGCACGACGTCGGCGATCCATCGCTGTGGCCTGGCTACTCCGGCACCGGCCAGATCGGCATCCAGCTGGGAGACCTCGCGATCCTCTCGCACGCGTTCGTCCGCGACGTGCGCTGGGGCGGCATCAACGTGGGCACCGAAACCGACGGTACCGTGATGGAGTACATCGATGTCGACCGCATCGGGGTCGGCCACGAGGACGAAGAGTTTCCGGGTGGCAAGGCGATCGCGTGGGAGATGGGTCGCAACAGCGAGCTGCGGAACTTCTGCGTCGGCCCGATGACGAGCTTCGGGGTCCATGCGGAGTGGGATCACAACGGACCACCGGCCTGTTGCAACCCGATGAGCCCGGAATCACCCTGCATGAACGGGGAGGTCTGCGACTGCGGGCAACCAGGGGAGCCGACCTGCGAAGCCGCCGAGATTCGCAACGCGTTCCACGAGGTCCACGACGGCGTCGTCGAGTCGTCGTTCATCGGCGTGCATTTCGACAACGGCACCATCGACTCGTCGGTCCACGACGTGGTCTTGCGCAACTACAGCCGGGCGGGCGTCGCGATGTACAACAACGTGACCAGCGAAGCGCAGTGGCCCGACTACGACGACGGCGGCACGCAGTTCGACAACGACTTCCAGGAACCCCAGCTGTTCGGATTCCCGTGCGACTTCACGCGGACGCACGTGAACCAGCCGCTCGTGTGCGAGTAAGCTGTCGTCGCGGACCTCGAGCAGTCGCTCGCGGACTGACGCCGGGACGGATTCGGGCGCGAGCCCCCACCCAGCGGGTCGGAGCACCCCGGCGGACGGCCGGGGGCGAAAGGACTGCAGATGAACGAATGGATGATCGACGTGATGTCCCTCTGGCTTCAGTTGGCCGGGGTGCCGAACCCGGACCTGATCGCGCAGGGCATGCCGTGGGAGCTGCCCGTCGCGGGTGAGTCGGACGGCATCATCATCGGCAACGGCCGCGCGCTCGACGGAGCGGCGGTGACGAACGACAGCACCGGCGTGGCGCTCGCGGGCGTCCGCGTCGAGCACGGCCGGCTCGTGCGCTGAGGCCATGGGTCCGCGCCTCGACTGCACATCGATCGCGCTGGCCCTCTTGCTCGCGAGCGCCTGCGGTGCGCCGGCGGATGCCGGGGTCGAGCGCGGCACCGTGCTCGCAGCGCGCGACGAAGCGGGGCGCGAGGTCGAGCTGCGCATCGACGACGTGCAGCACGACGCGGATGTCTCGCACTACGCAGTGTCGGTGCGCGAGGCCGACGGCTGGTGCCCGTACTGCCGCTCCGGTGCTGTGACCGTCGTCGTTCCGGGAGCGTGGGACGTCCGCGGCGACTACGTCGACGACCCGTTGCTCACGACCTTCGCGTGCATCGACGGAGCGATCGGCAAGTGCGTACGCCTGGGCTACGCACCGTGGGCGAGCTTCGCCGGCGTGTCGCTACGCGAGCACCACCTCGCGTGCATTCGAATGCTACGCGCCGACTACTGCGGCGACGGCAGCGCGAACACCGAGGACGGCACGCCGATCGAGATCTGGGACCCGCTCGGCGTGGTGCGGCGCGGTCGCGTGGATCGTCGCACCGCGTTCGAGGCCGCGTGGTCGCGCGACGGCGCGGTCGCACTCGACGCACCGCGCCACGGCGAGCTGGCCGAGGTCGTCGCGCGCTGCCCCGAGCGATTCGCGGGACGCATCGTTCCGGGATTGGAGCCGGCCGAGATCGCTGCGCGCTTCCCCGAGGCGTTGGTGTTCGATGCGCGCGTGATCGACTGACTCACGCGGCGCGCAGCCGTACGGCCATCGCGAGGGCGAGGTCGTTCGCGCGAACGACGGTGGTCTCGCCGCCGTGGCACGCGTACCCGCCGGGGGCATCCGGCACGCCGAGGACCATGCGGCGCACCTTCTCGGTCTTGCGCTGGCGCAGGCGCGGGGGCTGCCACATCGACGCGACGACGAACTCGTCCGCAAGGCGCGTGGCCTCGTCGGCGTCGTACGCGAACAGGCCCGCTTCGAGACCGAGGAAGGCGGAAGCGGCGGTGCGGGCGAGTTCGGTGTCGCGCATGCCCGGAGAAAGGAGCAACGACGGTGCCGTTCGAAAAAGCGGCCCGATCTCGCGGTGGCCGCCCGATACGGCCCGCCGTGGGCCGGCCCGATCGTCAGCGCGCCGACGCCGGACCGTCAGAACCGAGACGGGCCGCCGTCAGTCCGGCGACCACGATCCGAGGTCCACGCGCGCGCCGGACTTCATGATCACGAACGGTCGATCGTCCAGGCGGACCCCGCCCTTGCCGTCGTGCGCGACGATCTGCAGCGTGCCCATGCCGAACCCCATCGGCCCCTGACTGAAGTAGTGGGCCGACAGCCGGTAGGGCCCCGCCTGTGGTCGGCCGTCGATGGCGAAGCACTCGGGGCCGTAGCCCGTCGTGATGTCGGCGAAGAGCTCACCACCCGAGGGAAGCTGGCGGTTCGCGTACGACGCATGCCCGCCGCGCGCGTCTTCGATGTGGAAGTCGACGTCGTTCGCGTCGGTCTCCCAGCTCAGCACGAAGCGCGCGCTGGGCGTGCGCGCGGGCGCGAGGTCGAGACGTGCGAGGCGTCGCTCGACGTCGCGCCGCACCGACGGATCGCGGGCGATCCAGGCGGCGCCGACGATCGCGAGGTCGTCGCGCAGGATGTCCTGCACGCGCGGGAATCGATCCCACGGGATCGCGGGCGACGCGAGTGCGGTCCGCAAGGTGTCGAACGCTTCCGCGTGTCGGCCCGCGCGAAGCGTCGCGAGCGCGAGCATGCGGTGGCTCGACGGATGATCCGCGCGGGACTCGAGCGCTTTCGCGTACGTGTCGATCGCGAGCTCGAGTCCGGGTGCGCCGAGTCGTTCGAGGCGGGCACCGGCCCACCGACGCAGGTCCGCACGCGCGGGATGGAGATCGATGATGGAGCCGTACGCGCGCGCGGCCGTGGCGGGGTCGCCGACCGCTTCCGCGACCTCGCCCAACGCGACGAGCGCGAGGACGTCACCGGCATCGCGCTCGCGCCACGCGAGCGTCGTCGCGAGCGCGTCGCTGCGTCGACCTTCGGCGAGCGCGGCCATCACGTCGGAGAACGGTCCGTCGTGCGCGGCGGAGCCGGCCCCGACGAGGCGCGCCGGCCCGAGCGCGATGGGCTCGGGTCTCGATGGCGGCACCGGGCGCGGACGGATGGCCGGCTCGGCCCGTCGGCTCGCGTCGCTGTCGAGTGTGAAGGGATACGACACGATCGCGTTCGCGTCGCCATCCCGTTTGGGGAACCTCCACCGTCGCACGGCTCGCGCCATGCACTGGCCCACCCGGGCGTCGGCGATGGTCATCTCCGCGACCACGGCCATCGGAACGCGACCCGTGGGCGAGATCGAGAACTGCACGACCACGCGCCCGCGCGCGCTCGGGTCGCGCACGAGGCCCTGCTGGTAGCAGGAGCGGATCTCGGTGAGGTGCGCCCGCGCGATGCGACGTACGAGGTCGCGCTCCAGCTCGCCCTTCACCTCGACCTTCCCGAGCCGCACGCGCGGCGTCGGAATCCGGCGTCGGGTGCCACGCGATGACTCACCGTCGTCGACCAGGCCGATGCCCGTGAGGCCGACGGCCCCGTCGCCTCCACCGCCGCGACCCGTGCCGACGAGACCGAGGCCGCTCGTGCCGGCGCTCTCGCCGATCTCGGTGCCGGTGAGGTTGCCCCACACGTCCTCGTCGTCGTTGCCGACGGCGTATGCCATCCCGTACGCGTCGGAGGATCGCGCCATGAAGTGTGGCACGCCGATCTCCGCGCTCGTCGCATGCTGATCGCTCCCCCGCTCGAAGCCATGCTCGGGTGGCGGTGCGGGGGTGCCACGGTGCATCAGCGTCGCGCCGCGCTCGCCGACGACGAGGATGTCGGCGACGGCACGCCGAGCGATCTCGTAGCGCCGGTAGTCGTCTTCGGTCTCGAGCACGAGCAAGGCGGTGAGCTCGGACAGCACGCGGAACCGGGTCGACAGCGCGACGATCTCGCGCTCGAGCGCGGGGCGTGCCGCGCTCTCGCGCGGTAGCTCCGAGCGCTGCGTCTGCAGCCGCTCGATGTTCGCGCGCACCCACGCGCGTTCGAGGAGCGGTCGCTCCGCCGCGGTCTCGGCCGGGAGGATCGCCGCGCCGCCGCCGAGCTGCACGCGCATCGGAGCGTCGGTCTCGAGGTCGGCGTACACGAGGACGTCGTCGCCCGACTGCACGCCCTCCAGCGTCGTCGGCCACACCCAGCGCGAGCCCGGCACCGACACGTCGAGCGTCGCGAGCGTCGTGCGCAAGAGCTTGTCCGCGATCGCGTGGGGCGGGAGCTCGGCGTCGATCACGACGCCGGCGTCGGGGAGTGCGGACACGATCGCCCGCATGCGGGTCTCGTCGTGCGAGCCGCCGTCGAGGACGACGTCGAGGCGATCGACACCCGCGTGTGCGAGCCGGGCGGCCGCCTCGCGGAGCCCGGCGGTCTCGATGTCGCCGGCGGTGGCGAGGCCATCGGTGAGCACGACGATGCGATCGACGCCGTCGGCGTCCTCCGCCGTCGCCGCCAGGGCGCCCGCGAGATCCGAGGCCCCGAGCGCGCGGCCGGCCGCGATCGCGTCGAGCTCGGCGAGTCCGAGCTCACTCGCCATGCCGTCGTAGATCGGCGCGGTGGCTTGATCGAACGCGATCACTCGCAGGGGAAAGTCGTCCTCGTGCTGCTCGAGCAACGCGCTCACGAGATCGCCGAGTCGATGGATGCGGGTGTCGAAGCCGAGCGCCCGCGAGGCGCTCGTGTCGAACAGCACGGTCACCTCGCCGAGCGGTTGGACGTCGTCGTCCACCTTCGCGCGGACGCGCGCGACCGCGAGATGGCCGTGACGCAGCGCGATGGGCTCTTCGCGTCCGCCGGTCGGTACGACGAGATCCTGCTCGGCGATCCAGTTGCGCTCGGCGACGAGCACCGGCTCGGCGTCGCGGCGCAGCACTCGCGCGGAGAAGTCGTCGAGTCGGGGCAGCCCGCGCAGGCCGAGGCGGTAGGGCTCGGTCGCGCTCGGGAGCTCCTGCGAGTACGAGACGATGAGCTCCTTGCGCTCGCCGGGCGCGATCGGGAAGACGCGCGCAGCGAACGTGTTGCCGGCCTCGTGCTCGAGCAGCGCGGGATCCTGACGGCGGTGGAGGAAGTCCTCGTAGACGACGCGCGCCGCCGTGCGCCCGACGACCTCGCCTTCTTGCCATGCGCCGCCGATCTTCATCGCGAATCGCGAGATCGCGGCGCGCGGCGGCAGCTCGATGCGGAAACGGCCCTCGATCGCACGGTCCTCGGCGTTGTCGAACACGAGGTGCAGCTCGGTGAACGCGAGCGGGCCGTCGATCACCGCCTGGGCGCGGATCGACGACAGCCGCAGGTCCGTGCCGTCGGTGGCCGTCAGCGCGAGTGGGGCGTGGACCTGATCCGAGCGCTCGCCGAGCCGACGTGCCGGCATCCCGTCGAGCTCGTCGAGCTCGTCGAGCTCCTCCGACGCCTCGGGATGCGGTGCGCATCCGCCGATCGCGACCTGTGCGAGCACACCGACGAGCAACACGACCCACGCGAGCGCGAGCGGCCGCGTGCGAGGGTGCAAACCGAGCACGGCGATCCGATGCAGGGCGCGCACGCGCCCGTGAGAACGAGAACCACGGGGCATGCGGACGAGGGACAACGGTCCGTGCGCCAGGTTCCCGACGCGGCCGTGATACCGTGACCGCCCATGCGCCTGACTTCGATTGCGATCTCGGTGTGTCTCGCCTCCGCATGCTCGGCGTCCGACGACGACGGCACCGCGACCGTCGCCTCGGCCGACTCGTCGGGCTCCGCGGACGACGTCGCGGACGACGACGTCGCGGACGATGACGTCGCGGACGATGACGACGACGACGGCAGCAGCACCGCGGCGAGCGCCGACGACGACTCCGACACGGGTGTCGACTCCGACAGCGGCACCGACGACGCGGCCGACAGCTCGGGCGGATCGACGACCGGCGACGATTCGAACCTGGTGCAGTTCGAGACGACGCTCGGCACGATCGTGTTCGAGCTCGATCCGGTCGCTGCACCGATCACGAGCGAGAACTTCCTCGCCTACGTCGACAGCGGCTTCTTCGACGGCAGTGACGGCATGGGCTCGACCATCTTCCATCGCGTGATCCCGGGCTTCGTGATCCAGGGCGGTGGGCTCACCGAGGAGCTCGACACGAAGGCCACCATGCCTCCGATCGTGAACGAGTCCGGCAACGGCCTCACGAACGTGCGCGGCTCGATCTCGATGGCGCGCACGATGGACCCGAACAGCGCGACGTCGCAGTTCTTCGTGAACCTCGTGGACAACCCCGGCCTCGACGACGGCGACGGCTACGCGGTGTTCGGCGCCGTCGTGGAGGGAATGGACGTCGTCGACGCGATCGCCGAGGTGGAGACCGCGTCGATGGGCCCGTACGACGACGTGCCGGTGGAGCCAATCGTCGTCACGGCGGTCACTCGGCTGTAGCACCGCACGCGCAGGGCGGGCATCCTGGATCGCGTGACACGGTCCGTTCTCGCCCTCGTCATCGCCTGTGCCGCGCTCGGATGCGCGAAGTCCGAGGACCGCATCACCACGCTCGAAGGCCGCATCGCCGAGCTCGAGCGCAAGTCGGCCGCGCACGAGGAGAACACCGGTGCGATCACCAAGGGTCTCACGGACGCGTTGACGAAGCACCAGGACACGCAGCGAGCCGCCGACCTGGCGATGAGCGACCGGATCGCGGCGCTCGAGGTCGAGCTCGCCGATGCGAAGACCCGCACCGGCACGACGATGGAGGTGGAGGCCTCCTCCGAGATCGTGAAGAGCGGCGTGAAGGCCTGCGACGACTACATCGAGAAGTACACGAAGTGCATCTCGTCCAAGGTGCCGGAGGCGGCGCGCAAGTCGATGCTCGAAGCGATGGCGCAGAGCTCGAAGGCGTGGAAGGAGGCGGCCGAGGGGCCGGCGCGCGAGGGGCTCGAGAACGCGTGCAAGGCGGCCTTCGACGCCGCGAAGCAAGCGACCGAGGCGATGGGCTGCGAGTGGTGAGTCAGCCCTTGAACGTGCTCGGGCCCGCGTCGCCGAACGGGTCGTCGCGCTCGCGCACCGCTTGCTTGAAGCCGGCCTCCGCCGCGCGCTGCTGGAACGCGTAGCCCTCCGCGGTGTGGCGCGCGATGCCGTCGAAGAACGTGCCCGCCAGCTGCGAGGCGGGCAGCCCTTGCGCGAGCAGAGTCTGATTCACGAGCAGCTTCATCATCACGAGCTGGTTCACGGGCATCCGAGCGATGCGAGCGAGCAGCACCTCGAAGCGCTCGTCGAGCGACTCGCGCGGCGCGTGCTCGATCGCGAGGCCCCACGCGACCGCCTCTTCCCCCGACAAGCAGTCGCCCGTGAAGAGCAGGCGCTTGGCCTTCTCGGGGCCGATGCGGTGCATCCACACCGCCGTCGTGGGCACGCCCCACACGCGCGCGGGCGGATAGCCGATCTTCGCGGTGCTCTCGATGACGAGCAGGTCGCTGCACAGCGCCATGTCGGTGCCACCCGCGACGCAGAAGCCGTGCACCTTGCACACGACCGGCTTGTCGCTGTGGAACAGGCTCATGAAGCCGCGGACGTTGCGGCTCATCATCTGCCAGTCCACGACGGGATCCCACGTGCCGGACGGGTCGTGGTTGCGCAGCATCACCGCAGGATCGAGCGGCGAGCCGGCCGGAGCGTCGACGCCCATCGCGGGTCCGCCGGCCTGGCCCTCCGCGCTCTCGACGAGATCGTAGCCGCCGCAGAAGCCCTTGCCGTTGCCGGACAACGCGATGACGTGCACGGCGGGATCGAGGTTCGCTCGCTCGACGCACGCCGCGATCTCGCGCGGCATCGCGAGCGTGATCCCGTTGCCGCGCTCGGGCCGATTCAGCGTGATGCGGGCGATCGGCCCCGTCGTCTCGTACGTGAGCGTGGTGAGGTTCATGGCGCGCCTCTCAAGATGTGCGGGTGGATGCCGAGTGCCTCGCAACGCTCCGCGAGCGCGCGCACGGCGGCCGGCCGGTCGGAGCCGCGTCGGATCGCGCGGACGAGCAGGTTCTTCGGCGTGTGCGTGTCGGACACGAACTCGAGCGTGTCGACCGCGTAGCCCCACGCCTGCAGCGCTTCGATGCGCAGCGCATCGGTCAGCGTGGCGGCGTAGTCCTGCAGGAGCAGGCCGTGTTTCGCGATCGCGGGCGAGGGCAACGCGGTGTCGCGGAGCTGTCCAGCGAGCTCGTGCTGGCAGCACGGGGCCGCCAGGATCGCGGCGGCCTCGGCCGCGTGCGCGAGCAGGAGCGCGTCGTCGGTCGCGGTGTCGCACGCGTGCAGCGCGACGACGAGATCCGGCGGGCCATCGAGCAGCGCGCGAGCGTCGGCGACGTCGGCGATCGACGTGCGCACGAACGACAGCTCGTCCCACCCGAGCTCTCGCGCGCGCGCCTGGGCGCGCTCGACGACGTCCTCGCGCACGTCGACGCCCACGATGCGGGCCGGTCGCCCCTGCAGGCGCAGCGCCTCGGCGATGACGAACGTGAGCACGCCGTTGCCGCAGCCGAGGTCGAGCACGCGCAGCCGCTCCTCGCCCTCGCGGGCAGGCAGCGCGTCCCACACGGGCTTGCACAGCTCCACGAAGTGGCTGACCTGCTTGTACTTCTTCGCGTGCTTGGCCGAGATGGTGCCGTCGGCGTTCATGATGCCGATGACACGGAGCAGCGGTGCGCTCGTGTCCGGCCGCAGCGCGCGGGCCTTGCCGCCCATCTGCTTGTCGAGCGTGGCCTCGTCGCGCTCGATCACCTTGCCAGCGCCGTGACGCGCGTCGATCTGCACACGCGTGCGCTCGTCGAGCACGAGCGTGAGCTTGACGAGGCCGTCCTTCGCCGCACTCGTCGCCGAAGCGAGCAGCGCCGCGATCGCGTCCTCGCTCGCCGGCGCCTCGCGGCCCGGGCCCTCGATCACGCGCTCGTCGGCGCCGCCGGGCTTCGCGAACACGACGCGCGCCCATCCGCCCCGCGCGTGTCGATGCAGGGTCTTGCGCATCCGCGCGATCGAGCCGTCGCTGCCGGCCATGCGCCGGTTCTACCGCAAGCAGGGTGCGGAAGAACGCGAAGCGTTCTTCCGGACACCCTGCTCCGTGCCCATGCCCGTGCCCGTGCCCGTGCCCGCTAGGCGCCGTCGAGACGACACGTGCCGACCGACTCGAGCCCAGGAGGCGCCGCGCCGTCACCGAACCAAGGCACACACACCAGGCCGAGCATGCAGTCGGCTCCACCCGCGTCGACGTCGCAGATCGTCGCGCAGCATCCCGGGTCGTCCTCGGCGCAGCCGACGGCCTCGGGCACGACGCACTGCACACCTCGCCGGGGGCGGCGTCGGCTCCGGCGACGAAGCAGCGGAACGTGTCGCCCGCGTACGCGCACACGTCTCCGAAGGCGCAGTCCTGCACGATGGGATCGCACGGCGCGCCCCCCATCGGCCCGCCGTCGTCGGTCGACTCGCTGCCATCGGTCTCGCCCGCGCCGGTGCTCGTGCCCTCGTCCGACTCGCTGCCGCTTCCGTCACCGGTGGTCGAGCCGTCGTCCTCGCTCTCGCCGTTCGTCGCGCTGGGGTCGTCGGTGGGATCACTGGGATCGTCGGTCGGATCGTCGTCGGTCGGATCGCTCGGGCCGTCGTCACTCTCGTCGTCGTCGGTGGGATCGCTCGGCGCGTCGTCGGCGTGGTCGTCGTCGGACGGTGCCGTGGCGCCGGGATCACCGTCGTCGTCGTCGGCCGGCGCCGTCGCGTCGCTGGTGCTCGCGTCGTCGAAGTCGCCGATGTCGAGCGGAGTGCCGCAGGCGCTGCTCGTCATCGCGACGACGACGGCGAATCGCATTCGTGCTCGCGTGGTGTAGTGCATGGTGATCGTCTCCTCGCGCGACTCATTCCCCGGCGCACGTTCGCCCATTAAGGAATGTCGGTTTCGTGCGAGGATCCTCCGAGGTCGACACAGGCTCGTCGCACGCGCTCGGCGTACGTCGAGCGCGGATAGTCGCGCGCGAACGCGAGGCGAGCGGTCCATGCCGCCTCCGCGCGATCGGGCAGTCCACACGACGCGATCACCCGCAGCGCATCGCGCTCTTCGGCGAGCGCTCCGCGGGGGAACGTGCGGTCGTGCTCTTCGGCGAGCGCGAGCGCTTCGGCGAGCCGGCCGCTCGCGAGTCGGCTCCGTACGCGCTCGAGCAGCGCCATCTCGGCGAGCAGATCATCGCGGTGCGCCGGCTCCGTCGGTGCGACGGCGCGGGGCTTGCTCGGCGGATCCCGGCGCGCGGTCCTGCGCTCGCTCGCGGCGCGTGGTCGCACCGGTGCGATGCTGGCCTTCGCGTCGTGCGGCACCTCTGCCGCGGGCGTGATCTCCTCGACGACGAGCGCCCGCGCTGGCGGCTCCACGCGACCTGGCTCCGTCGGGGTCGCGTCGTCGTACTGTGCCTCCGGCCGGGCTTCCTCGCGCGGCGAGCGATCGAGCCATGCATCGCGCAGCGTGAGGCTCGCGACCATCACCGCCGCCGCGGCCAATCCCACCGCGACGTACGGCCACCGCGGCGCTGGCACCGGCGTGGCGATGGCTCGCGTGATCCTCCGTTTCACGTCCGCATGCGGGCGTGCGACCGCTCGATACGCGGCGATCATCTCGCGTGCGTCGATCGGATCGTCAGCCATGCCGCCTCGCGATGCTGCGCGCCTGCAAGCGCGCCGTGAACCGCTCGAGCCGCAGCCGTGCGGCGCGCAAGCGCGACGACACCGTGCCCACCGGCACGGCGAGCATTTCGGCGATCTCCGGGGTGGTCATCCCCTCGACCTCCGCGAGCACGAACACGAGCCGCTTGTCGAGGTCGAGATCGTCGAGGAACGACTGCAACAGCGCGGCAGCCTGTCGCACGCGCAAGCTCTGCTCGGTGTCGTCATCGGCGACGTCGTCGCGCGTGTACGTCGAGAGGTGCCGCGCGCGACTGACATGACCGCGTCGATGGTGCAGCACCACGTTTCGCGTGATGCCGAACAACCAGCCGCGCATCGATGCGTCGGGGCGGAACACCGCGATGCGCCGGTGCGCGACGAGGAACACCTCCTGGGTCGCGTCGTCGGCATCCTCGGCCGACAGCCCGAACGCCCGCGCCATGCGCCACACGTAATCGACGTGCTCACGGAAGACCTCGCGCAGGTCCGGGACCTCCGCGCATTCGGGGGAATCGCGCAACTCCGCAGGCCTTTCCGTGGGGCAGGCCGAGCCATTAAGAAATCGACCGGCCGCGGTGCTCACGGGAATCGCCCCTCCAACAGCAGCGCGCCGCGGAAGGCGAACGCGCCGAGCCGAGCCACCGGGAGGCCCTCGTCGACGACGATGCGTGGGCGCAACGGCGCGGCGGCGCCGTCGAGCTGCAGGACGAGTGCGGCGTGTCCGCGCAGCGCCTTGGGCACCCAGTGCAGGCCGGTGCCGAGCGTGAGCGCGAGCCACGTGCCGTGGTCGATGCGATCGCGATCCGTGCCGAAGCCCGCGGCGCGCAGCTGGCCGAGCTCGACGCCCGCCCGCAACGGCAGCTCGATCGCGCCGAAGCGAAAGATCGGCCCCGCGGCGGCCGTGGCCGCGTGCACCGATAGATCGGCGCCGACCGAGGGACGGCCCGCGAGGCGCACGCGACTGGGGAACCAACGCACGTAGCCGACCTGGATCCGCGCGCGCGGCCACACGAGGCCCGCGGCGGCGAGGAAGCCGGCGGTCGGGGACGGCAGGATGCCCACGTGCGCGGCGGCGCCGGCGTGCACGAGTCCCCGTACCGCGAACGCTCGACGAGGCGGCGGCGGTGGTGGTGGTGCAACGGTGGGCGTCGCGGTCGCGCGTGGTGACACGACCGCCTCGATCGTCGTCGCCGTCGCATCCGTCGGTGCTTCGGTGGTCGCCACTACGGGCGCCGCGTCGTTGATCGCGGACTCGTCTCCCATGCGCTGCGGATCGATCGTGATTGCGACCACGAATGCGGCAGCGCGCACGGCCGAGTCGCACGTGTCGACGACGAGTCGTCGCTCACCACCACCATCGGCGAACGTGACGACGAGCTCGAGTCGGTCCTCGATCGGTCGCACGCGCGCGACGATCGGCCCGGGCGCATCGGCATTCGGTGAGTCGGCCAGATACCGGCGAATTCCGGCCCGTACGGCCGATTCGGAGCCACATCCAGCGGGTGCATCCCAGGTGATCGCAGGCTCGGCGCGCACGCTCCCATGCGCATGCATGCATGTGACCAGCGCCACCGCCCACGCAACGAACAGCATCGACGATCGAGAACTGTAGCACTAATACGGCTTGCGCCGAGCCTTGGCGCGCTCGGATGTCGCACCGACCAACCCGGACCACAGCGTCTCGAGTCCCATCGCGTCGCGCGTGCGCTGCAGCGTCTGGTTGGCGACCTCGCGCGCGCGGATCGTGCCGTCGACGATGATCTCCTCGACGAGGCCCGCATCACGGGCGAGCTCGGCTCGACGCTCGCGGATCGGCGCGAGTCGTTGCTCGATCGCCGCGATGATCGCCGCGTGAGCCGCCTCGAGCGTCAGCGTGCCGGCGAGCAGGTCGACGCCCATCGCGGTCGCTTCGTCCTCGTTCATGAAGGCGCGCGCGAACACCAACAAGGCCGGACCGGACGGTGAGCGGCGATCCGCTTCGTCGAACGACAGCGTCTTCACCTTGCTCGCGACGAGCCCCGGCGGATCCGCGAGGTAGATCGCGTTGCCGAGCGACTTCGACATCTTCGTGCCCATGCCGCCGAGCCCGGTCGCGATGCCGGGCAGCGCGGGCCAGCGCGAGATGATCGCCTCGGGCAGCGGGAAGAGATCGCCGTAGAGCTCGTTGAACACGCTGGCGCACTCGCGCGCGATGACGATGTGCTCCTCGTTGTCGAGCCCCACCGGCACCACGGTCGCGCGCGCCATGAGGACGTCCGCGGCCTGCAGCACCGGATAGGCGAGCAGGCCCATCGTCATCGCGTCCTCGGGCACGGCGGCCGCGCGCGCCATGCTGCGCAGGCTCTTCACCTGCTCCAGGCGCGACTTGGGCACGAGCATCTGCAAGAGGATCGCGAGGTCGTAGACGGCCGGCACGCCGGACTGCAGGTAGAAGGTGACCTTGCTCGGATCGAGGCCGACCGCGAGCTGATCCAGCACGACCTCGCGCACGAACGCCGGCAACTCGCCGATCTCGTGCTTCTTGGGCCGAGTGGTGAGCGTGTGGAGATCGGCGACGATGATGAAGCACTCGTGGCTGTCCTGCAGCTCGACGCGCGCGTCGAGGCTGCCCACGAGGTGGCCCAGGTGCAGCGGACCGGTGGGCCTGTCACCCGTGAGCAGTCGGGGCTTCGGAGTCTGGGTGACCGTCATGTCTCGACCAGACCTACCAGGTTTCGGCGCTACGATCCCACGGTGACGCCCGAACCCGGCGAAGACGAAGGGCTCGCCCGGATGCTCCGGGACGGTCGCCTCGACGACGCGCTCGAGCGCGACCGCGCCCTCGCGGCGACGGAAGCGGCGCTGTTCGGCGTGCCCGAAGCACCGGTGAAGTTCGGGCGCTACGTGATGCTCGAGCGCATCGGTGCCGGCGGACAAGGAGTCGTGCACGCGGCGTACGATCCGGAGCTCGATCGTCGGGTCGCCGTGAAGCTGCTCGGCACGCGCACGCACGGCAAGCACGGCGATCTGCTGCGCGAGGCCCAGGCGGCCGCCCGGCTCGCACATCCCAACGTGCTCGCCGTGCACGACGTCGGCACCTTCGAGCGCCGACCGTCGAACGACCGCGACGCGCCGACCTCGGGCGTGTACGTCGTGACCGAGCTCGTCGAGGGCGACACGTTGCAGGCGTGGCTCGCCCAGCGTCCCCGCACGCGACGCGAGGTGCTCGACGTGCTCGTTGCGGCCGGTCGTGGGCTCGCGGCCGCGCACGCGAGCGGCATCGTGCACGCCGACGTGAAGCCCGCCAACGTCCTCGTCGGTCGTGACGGTCGCGCGCGCGTCCTCGACTTCGGGCTCGCGCGCGCGTACGGCCTGCCGAGCGCGCCGGACCCCGATACGAACGCACTCGTCGTCGGCACGCCGGCGTACATGCCGCCCGAGCAGCACGTGCCGAACGCCGACCTCGACCCGCGCGCCGACGTGTTCGCGTTCTGTGTGATGGCCTTCGAGGCGCTCACCGGCGAGCGCCCGTTCGTGGGCGGCGACGTGGAGGTATTGCTCGTCGCGAAGCAGGACGGCGACATCCGCTGGCCCGCGGGCGCGCGCGTGCCCGGCTGGGTCGCGCGCGTGCTCACGCGTGGCATGGCACCGGTGCGTGCGGATCGGCCCGCGTCGATGGACGAGCTGCTCGACGCACTCGATCGCGATCCCGGTCGAACGGCCCGCAACGCGGTCCTCGCGACGCTCGCCGTCGGCCTCGTCGCGCTGCTCGTCGGGGGGCTCGTACAGCAACGCCGCGCACGCGAGGCTGCGTGCAGCGCCGGTGCACGCGAGCTCGAGGGCGTGTGGGACGAGTCCCAGCGGCAGGCCGTACACGCGGCATTCGTCGCGGCCGAGCGCGAGCTCGTGCCAGGCGCCGGCGCACCGGAGCTGCGGGCCGGTGACGCGTGGGATCGCGTGGCACGCGGCCTCGATGCGTACGCCGCCGAGTGGATCGCGCTGCGCGAGAGCACGTGCCGCGCCACGATGATCGACGAGCGCGAGTCGTTGCCGGTGATGAGCGCGCGCATGCTGTGCCTCGACAAGCGCGCCGCTCGGCTCGGAGGGCTCGTGCGCCGCTTGGCCGAGGTGGATGCGCGCAGCGTCACGAGGGCGGCGCAGGGCGTCGCAGAGCTGCCTCCGTTGGAGCCGTGCATGCACGCCCGTGGCGACGTGGCGGGTGCGCCCACGCTCGCGCGCGAGCAGGTGCTCGCGCTGGAGGCCGAGCTCGCCGATGTCGAGGCCCTGCGCCACGGCGAACGGTTCGCGGAGGCGGAGGCGGCCAGCGATCGCGCGCTGGCACTCGCGCAATCGCAGAGCGATCCGTCGGCCCTGGGGCGAGCCTGGCTGCAGCGTGCGGCGCTCGAGCGCTGGCGGGGCGACTTCGAGGCGGCCGAGCGTGCGGCGACGACGTCGCTGGCGATCGCGGAGCGAGCCGGCGACGACGAGCTCGCCGCATCGGCGCTGATCGAGCTGGTGTTCGTCGAAGGCGTGCCGCTCGCACGCCCGGCCGAGGGCCTGCGTATCGCCGATCAGGCCGCCGCGAAGCTCGATCGCATCGCCGCCGACGATCGAATGCTCGCGCAGCTCGGATACTACCGCGGGCGCGTGCTCGAGCGCCTGGGCGACTACGAGGCCGCCGATGTCGCGTTGAACGACGCGCTCGAGCGCGCGCGCGACGTGCACGGGCCCAGTCATCCGCTCGTCGCCGACATCGCGAACATGCTCGGCGTCGTGGCCGAGCGCCGCGGGCGACATGCCGACGCGCTCGCCCACTACGACCACGCCCATCGCATGCGCGTCGAGCTCGTCGGCGAGCTCAACGCTCGCACCGCAGTGGCACTCACCAACACTGCGGTGGCGCGGTGGAATCTCGGCGAGACGCGCGGGGTCGTCGACGACACGCGGCGTGCGATCGCGGTGCTCGAGCGCACGCTCGGCCCCGGCCACGCCGACACCGCCTGGGCGCGTCGCAATCTCGCGGATCGACTCGTCGAGCTCGAGCGCTTCGACGAGGCGCGCGCGGAGGCCGAGCGTGCGCTCGTGGGCTCGGAGGCCGACTTCGGCCGCGACCACCCCTACGTCGCGAGCAGTGCCATCGCGCTCGCCCAGGTGATGCGCGAGCTCGGTCGGCTCGACGAGGCGCTCGCGCTCGACGACCGCGCGCTCGCGGTCGGTCGGGCGCATCCGGAGTCGGTCGTGCTCGCGGAGGCGCTCGTCGATCGGGCGGCGACGCTCCGCCTCGCGGGCCGCTGCGCCGAGGCGCAGTCGCTCACCACCGAGGTGCTGAGCCGCGCGGCGCCGATCGGCTTCGCCGCGACGATGGGGCACGCCGAGCGCGGACGCTGTGCGCTCGCCGAGGGTCGGCTCGAGGTGGCGGCGCTCGAGCTCGGCCTCGCGATCGGTCTGGCGGAAGCACGGGGCGACGGTCCGGTCGCGCGGCTGCCCCTGCAGCTCGACCTCGCACGGGTGCTCGCGGAGACGTCACCCGCCGCTGCACGGCGCGTGGCCGAGGCCGCACTCGCGGTCGTCGATCGCACCGGTGTGCGACCGTCGTGGCGCGCGGAGCTCGAGCGACTGCGCGCGTCGACGGGCTGACGGCGCCGTGCGGTCCGTGCGACGATCCGCGCGGTGGAGCCGAGCGACGTCGAGCTGCTCGAGGCATGGGTGCACGGCGACACCGTGGCCGGCAACAAGCTCGTGCGTCGCCACTTCGATGCGTTGTATCGGTTCTTCCGCAGCCGCATCGACGACGGCGTGGCCGATCTCGTGCAGCAGACGTTCCTCGCGTGTGTCGAGACGTCGCGCCGGATCCCCGAGCAGGCCGGCTTCCGCGCGTGGCTCTTCGGGATCGCGCGCAACAAGCTGCTCCTGCACCAACGCGCGCACGGGCGGCGCCGCGACGCGGTGGGACCCGATGCGCTCGACGACGTCGAAGGCGACGCGCCCGGCGAGCTGACGATCGGCGGGCTCGTCGACATGCGCGACGAGCAGCGACTGTTGCTCCGCGCGCTGCGGCGACTGCCGCTCGATCTGCAGCTCGCGCTCGTGCTCGGCTACTGGGAAGGCCTGTCGGGCACCGAGATCGCCGATGTGCTCGAGGTGCCGGTCGGCACCGTGAAGACGCGGATGCGTCGCGCCCGCGACCTGCTGAAGACGACGATCGCGTCGCTGGCCCCCGGCACGGACACGGCGACCGTGACCGTGCGCGATCTCGACCGATGGGCCGCCAGCCTGCGGGATCGGCTCGCCAAGCGCGATTGAGCGGGGCGCAATCCGTTCGACCCCGTGCGGCAATGTGCCGATCGGGGGCGGACCATGACCCGAGGTCGATGCATGCTGGGGCTCGTCGCGCTGGGCTGTGCCTGCGGCGACTCGCGCAACTCCGTGGGCCTGTTCGGCGAGGGCGGGATCGACGAGGGCGGCAGCTCCGGCGCGAGCGCGGACGACGACGACGACGGTGACGACGACGACGGCGACGACGACGGACCGGCCGACGACGAAGCACCGGCCGACGACTCGGGCGGCCCGCTCTTCGACGTCGGTGGCGACGACACGGGCGGCAGTCCGGGCTGCGTCGAGGGCGACTGCGGTTGCACGGCGGTCGACATCCTGTTCGTCATCGACGACTCGACGTCGATGGGCTCGTACCAGCAGGGCCTCGCCGCGGCCGCGCCCGACTTCGCCGATGCGATCATCGCGAGCCTGCCGCCCGGCACCGATCTGCACGTCGGTGTGACGACGTCGTCGTTCTACGGCGGCAGCGGCGGCACGAGCCCGGGCGAGACCAACTGCTCGCCGTACTACGAGGGGGCGGGCCTCACGGGTCGCGACGATCTCTTCCAGTGGTACTGGACGCCGGACGAGATGCCGTACGACGCCAACGGTGCGCAGGGGCGCTTGCGCGAGCACGAAGGCCTCACGTTCTTCGCGACGACGACCGACGACGATCCCAGCGCGATGAAGGACTGGCTCGTCGGCAACATCACCGCGGTCGGCGAGCACGGCAGCGTGTGGGAGATGGTCGCGGCGGGTGCGGCGTACCCGTTCCATCCCGCGAACGCGGCGGCGAATGCCGGGTTCCTGCGTGACGAGGGCGCGGTGCTCGTGATCCTCACGCTCACCGACGAGGTCGACAACTCGCCCGAGGACGTCGCGACGTACCACGACATGATCGCGGCCGCGAAGTCGGGCTGCGGCGGGGACGCGTGCATCGTCACCGCGGGCATCCACAAGCCTTGTCTCGCGACGGCGCCCGACAACGTGCTCTATCCGTTGCTCGCGTCGTTCGGCGAGGTGCCGACCGTCGCGGACATCGGGCCGGAGCTGGACGACTGCTTCGACGACTGTGCCGACGGCGACATCACGCAGTGCGACGAGGTGAACCCGCCCGTCACGTGCGCGGAGCTGGCGGCCGGCGAAGGCACGAAGCAGTACGCCGAGGCGCTGAACGGGGCGCTCGCCCAGGTCATCGCGCAGACCTGCGAGAACATCCCGCCCGCGGGCTAGAACGAGCGATCTCGGGCTGGGTGGAATCCGGCCCCGGCCTTCGCGGTACGAGTGCGTCGATGTCTCGCGGACGCCTCGCGATCGCCGTGGTGTTGGTCCTTTCGATCGTCGCCGCGTGCGTGTGGTGGCTGCGTCGGGAGTCCGGCGCCGTGGGCGAGACCGAGGGCGGCGCAACGAAGCCCGATCGCGCATCGATCGTGCGCGACAAGCTGGCCGCGCGCGATCGCGGCGAGGTCGACCTCTCGCCCGCGAGCGTGAGCGGCAAGGTCGTGCGCGAGGACGGCAAGGGGATCGCGGGTGCGCTCGTGCTCCTCACGCCGAAGGGCTTCGGCGAGGCCGAGGGCCGCACGCCCGGCAAGCAGGCCGAGCCGCAGTACGCGACGACCGACGCGAGCGGTGCGTGGTCGATCGCCGACGTGCGGCCCGGTCGCTACACGCTCGCCGCGAGTGCGAAGGGCTTCCTGCCCACGCGCGCCGGCAAGGTCGACGTCGAGGCCGGCCGCGACAACGGCGGCTTCGATCTCGTGCTCGCGCAGGGTGGCCATCCGCTCACCGGCACGGTCGTCGACATCGGCGGCGGGCCCATCGAGGGCGCGCTCGTATCGGTCACGCGCCTCGACGAGGGCCACATCATGTCGTTCGATCGCGCGCCCGCGGGCGCGCTCACCGACGAGGAGGGGCGCTTCGCGCTGCAGGTGAAGAGCGGGCAGTACGTCGTCAGCGCGCAGCACACCGACTACGTCACCGACATGGTGATGACCGAGGTCGCCGACGGGCCGCGCACCGTCGCGCTCACGATGACGCCGGGCGCGACGGTGTCGGGCATCGTCCGCGCGTCGCCGGGCGGAGAGCCGGTCGCGGGTGCGGTCGTCGTCGCGGCGAAGAGCGACGGCCCGGGCGGAGGCTTCATGGTCGCGGGCTTCGGCGAGCACCGCGTCGTCACCGACGCCGACGGTCGCTTCACGCTGCACGGGCTGTCGTCCGGCGTGCACGGCCTCACCGCAGTGGCCGCGAAGCATGCGACGCCCGATCCCGTGGAGGTCGCGCTCGGCGTGGCGGAGCACGTGGACGGCGTCGAGGTGTGGGTGGAGGCCGCGTTCAAGATCTCGGGCTTCGTCGTGCGCCGCGGGCACGAAGAGGAAGGCGGGCTCGAAGGCGTGCTCGTGGGCGCGTTCTCGCTGCAACCGCCGGCGTTGTTCGCCGCCACGACGCCCACTGCCGCCGACGGCTACTTCGAGATCCTCGGCGTCCGCAAGGGCAACTACATGGTCGGTGCGATCGGCGAGGAGACGCTGCCGAACTTCACCGGGACCGGCGCACAGGTCGAGGATGCGGACGTCACGGACGTGCTCGTCGTCATGGATGCCGGCGTCGCGCTGCGCGGCCGCGTGAATCCTCCGCAGCCGGCGACGATCACGATCGCGCTCGACGCCGAGTCGCTCGGGCTCTCCAACATGCTCGCGTCGATCGGCAACGCGTTCGTGCGCGGTCGCGCCGAGGCCGACGGCGCGTTCGAGCTGACACCGGTCGCCGCGGGCAAGCTGAAGATCACCGCCACGGGCGACGACGGCAGCCACGGCGAGCTCTCCGTCGACGTCGGCGACGTCGATCAGGATGGCCTCGTGATCGAGCTGGCTCCGCGCGCGACGATGGCGGGCCGCGTCGTCGATGCGCACGGCAAGCCGGTCGCCGGTGTCACCGTGCGGGCGAACCCCGAGACGCCGAAGAAGGGCGACGGGTTCACGATCAACATGAACGGAAGCAATCCGTTCGGCGACAACCAGGCGACGACCACGGAGGAAGGCGCGTTCACGCTGCGCGGGCTCGACGGCGGCGCGTACCTCGTGTCGGTGAGCGACAAGGGGCCTGCGCTGTCGTGGGCGCAGCCGAAGGATCCGGAGGACCCGAGCGCGCCGATGAAGGTCGACGTGGCGCTCGAGCGCGGTGTCGACGGGCTCGAGCTCGTGGTGGAGGCGCGCGATGGTCGGATCCGCGGCGTGGTGCTCGACAGCGAAGGCGCGCCGGTCGTCGATGCGTGGGTCACCGCCGTGCTCGAGGGCTCGGGCCAAAAGGCGCTGGAGGAGCGGATCACCCGGCGCAACGCCGGCGAACGCCGGGCGGAGGTGCCGAAGAACGACTCCGATCAGATCACGGACGACTCGGGCTGGTTCGGCGAGAAATCGAAGCCCGTGCTCACCGACGCCGACGGTGCGTTCGAGGTGGAGAAGCTGCGCGCGGGCACGTACACGGTCGTCGCCGAGGCGGAGAAGGGCGCCGCGAAGGCGAAGCAGAAGGGCGTGGCGCCCGGCAGCGAGGTGAAGCTCGAGATCGCCGCGCTCGCAGCGATTCACGGCGTGGTGGAACGCGCGGGCGCGAGGGTGGACGACGTCACGATCACGGTGGACGGGCCGACCGATCGCAGCAAGCGCGCGCACGCGGGCGAGTTCCGCATCGATCGGTTGGACCCGGGCAAGTACGAGGTGACGGCGCGCTCGTCGGACGGGTTCGCGCAGACGGAGGTCGAGATCGAGACGGGCGACGACGTGGAGGTGAAGCTCGCGCTCGTCGGGCTCGGTCGGTTGCGCGGCAAGCTCGTGGACGGCACGGGCGAGCCGCTCGCCGGCATGACCGTGATGGTCGACCCCGAGAACGGCGAAGTGTCCGCGTCGCAGGTGTTCTCGATGATGGCCGGTCGCGGGCCGAAGACGGACGACCAGGGAAAGTTCGAAGTGGACGAGGTGCCGCCGGGCGCGGGCAAGGTGCGCTTCATGGACGGCGACGCGATGAGCGGCGGCGCGGTCGCGACCGCGAGCTACACGGTCGAGGGCGACGGCGACGAGGACCTCGGCACGATCACGGGCGTGCGTGCGGGCAAGGTCGCGAAGGAGGAGCGCGGCGACCTCGGGCTCTCCACCCACGTCGCGACGTTCGCAAAGCGTCCGCGCGCGCCCGGTGCCGAGAAGGACGATCGGCCGGCGCCCGACGAGAGCGAGCGACTGTGGGTGATCGCGGTGGACGTCGGCGGTGCGGCGGAGCAGGCCGGCGTGGAGCCGGGCGACGAGATCACGGCGATCGACGGACAGGGCGTCGCGGGGCTCGGCGCGGCGACGGCCGCGGTGCTGCTGTCGTCGACGAACGTCGAACAGGAGCAGGACGTGAGCCTCGAGCTCGATCGCGACGGCAGCAGCCGCACGGTGACCGTGCGCGCCCGCTCGAAGAACGACGACCCGAAGGCCCCGAAGCCCGAGTGATCAGCTCGCCCGCGCGGAGCGGGCACGCAGTGCGCGGTTGTACATCGTGACGGCCACGAGCGCGCCGACGAGGTCGGTGAGCTCGACGGCGACGACCACCACGACGCCCCACGGACGTCCGCCGATCATCGCGACGACGCCGACGATGGCGAACGCGAGCAGGAGCAGGCCCGTGCGCATGCGTCTCGCGTAGATGTGGCCGAGGCCGACGGCGAGGCCGAGCATCGCGAGCAGGAGCGGCACGCCGTGCATCTTCGGGCGCTCGAGCGGGCCCTCGTCGTCGGGCTCGGCCTTTGCGTCGTCCTCGGCTGCGCCCTCGCGGAACGGCGAGCCGGGCACGTCGTCGTCGACCTCCGGCGGCGCGTCGTCGAACGGACCGACGATGTCGGCCGCGATCTCGCGCGCGCTCTCCAGCCACTTCGGCGGCACGGAAATGCGCGGCATCTGAGCGGCGCCGTGGATCGCCCCGAGCACGCCGTGCACCGCCTCGCCTTCGACGCGCAGGGGCACGCCGTGCGCCTGGAGTGCCGCGCGCACGAGGTGCAGCTCGCCGACATTGCGACACTCGCACAAGAGCACGTACGACTCGTCGTCCACCGACACCATGCTACAGCAAAGCGATCTCGCGCGGTCCACCTCCACGCGCTCGCGTGCTACCGTGCGATCGCATGCCGTTCCTGCGCTGGCTCGCCGCGTGTGCACTGTTCGCGCCGACCACCGGCTGCGGCGCCACGATCCTCGCGAAGTTGCTCGCGGACGAGAAGCCGCAGCACTACTCGCAGTACGGCATCGAGTTCACCCATCCCGGCGATTGGGACGCCGAGACCACGGTCGAGGACGTCGACGGCCTGCGCTACGTCGAGATCGGCGTCGATGGACCCGACGCCGCGTTCGTGATGATCCAGCAGATCACACCGGGGATCGAGGTCGATCGCGACGAGCTCATGACGATGCTCGGCGACGAGCTGCGGAAGGAGAACGAAGCGCAGCTCGGTGGACTGATGGACTTCCAGCAGGGCGCACGCGAGACGATCACGCGCACGATCCTCGGCAGCGAGTGCACCGGTCTCCAGTCGGAATTCAGCCTCGTCCTGCTCGGCCAGCGGGTGCCCCACACGACGCAGATGTTCCCGTGCGAGCTCGCCGATCGCACCGTCGTGATCTACCTGCAGGTGGCCGACGAGGACCGCGCCGACCACGTCGGGAGCTTCGACACCATCCTCGATTCGCTCGCCGTGCACTGAGCGTGCGCGGTCAATTGCGCGGGCCGCCTGGGCTGTGCCATGGTCCGGGCGTGCCCAAGGCCCATGCCCTGCTGCTCGAGAAGGTCCACCCGTCCGCGGACGACGAGCTCGCGCGCGGAGGTGTGGTCGTGCGTCGGATCGACAAGGGGCTCGACGAGAACGAGCTCGTCGCCGCGCTGAACGAGCTGCCGGGCGACGGCCCCACGCTCGTCGGCATCCGCAGCAAGACGCGCGTCACTCGCAAGGTCATCGAGTCGGCGCCGCGGCTCGTCGGCATCGGCGCGTTCTGCATCGGCACCGATCAGATCGATCTCGTCGCGGCGCGACATGCCGGCATCGCGGCGTTCAATGCTCCGTTCTCGAGCACACGCAGCGTCGCGGAGCTCGTGATGGCCGAGGTCGTCGTGCTCTCACGCCAGGTCTTTCCGCGCAGCAAGGCCGCGCACGACGGTCGTTGGGCCAAGAGCGCGGCCGGCTCGCACGAGGTGCGCGGCAAGGTGCTCGGCATCGTCGGCTACGGCCACATCGGGAGCCAGCTCAGCGTGCTCGCCGAGGCGTTCGGCATGCAGGTGATCTTCCACGACATCGTCGCCAAGCTCCCGCTCGGCAACGCGCGGCCCGTCGCGACGCTGGAAGAGCTGCTCGCGAAGAGCGACTTCGTCAGCCTGCACGTGCCCGACACCGAGTTCACGCGGGGCATGATCGGCGAGCCCCAGCTCGCGGCGATGAAGCCCGACTCGTTCCTGCTCAACCTGAGCCGCGGCAAGGTCGTCGATCTCCCGGCACTGCGCGAGTCGATCGCGAGCGGTCACGTCCTGGGCGCGGCGATCGACGTGTTCCCCCACGAGCCCGCCGGCGAGAACGATGCGTTCACGAGCGAGCTGCAGGGGCTCGACAACGTCATCCTCACCCCGCACATCGGCGGCTCCACGCAGGAAGCCCAGGCGAGCATCGGCCTCGAGGTCGCGGGCGCGCTCGTGAAGTTCGTCGAGAGCGGCCGCACTGCCGGCTGCGTGAACCTCCCGCAGCTCGACATGCCGGCCCCGCCGAGCCTGCGCGGCGCCGCGTCGTGCCGGCTCGTGAACGTCCACCGCAACGTCCCGGGGGTGCTCTCGCGCATCAACCACGTCATCGCGGAGAGCAACGTGAACATCGCGGGCCAGGCCCTCGCGACCCTCGAGGACGTCGGATTGTTGTTCGTCGATCTGCCGCTCGCGCCTGCGGACGCCGCAGCAAAACAGCTGTGCCAGGCGATCTCGGCACTCGACACGAGCGTGCGCACTCGCCTCGTCCACCTCTGATATCCTGACGACGTGGGGGGTCGGCGGAACTACGCCGTCGTGTGCGCCGTTCTCGGCGTGCTGGGCTGTCGCGAGCTGAATCCGGACTTCGTGGGTCCGGACAGCGACGATGCCGATGCGAGCCACGACGACGACGGCGCGACGCGGACCGACGACGGCAGCACGCTCGACGACGGATCGTCGGCGGACGACGGCGGGTTCGCGTGCGGCGTCGACGAGCCCGCGCCCGGAGGCAATTGCCCGTCGATCTGCGAGCCGGGCTGCCCGCAGGACTCGTGCACGATCGACTGCGACGCGGGCTCGTGCGCCGGCGAGATGGTCGAGTGCCCGGCCGGATTCGATTGTCACGTGCGGTGCGAGGAGGACGGCGCGTGCGATGGCGCGACGATCGTGTGCCCCCCCGAGCACGAGTGCCGCGTCGAGTGCGACGCGACCGGTGCGTGTGCCGACGCCATCGTCGTGTGCGCCGCCGGCACCTGCGAGCTCGACTGCCAGGACGGCTTCGGCGTGTGCGACGACACCGAGCTGTGGTGCGGCTCGAACGACTCGCGCGCCATCTGCGACGACGCCACCGTGGACGCGATCCCGCGGGACACGTCGATGTGCGGGTGCCAGGGTTGCGACTGAGCGTAGAGTGTTCGTGGTAAGCTCGATCCGGTCGTGATCTCGCGTCGCAAGCTCATCGTCGCGGCTGCGCCATTCGTCGCGTGTCGCGGCAAGTCGGCCGCGCCCGTGCGCCGCGAGGACGACCCATGCATCGTCACGCAGCGCATCCGCGCGACGCCTGCGATCGACGGCCAGGGTGCGCACGTGCTGCGCGTGTTCCCTTCGGACGCGCTGCGCCACCTCGATCCGTTCGTGCTGCTCGACGACTTCGACGTCGCGGAGCCGGCCGGCTTCCCCGAGCACCCGCATCGCGGCTTCGAGGCGTTCACGTACATGATCGAGGGGGAGTTCGAGCACGCCGACTCGATGGGCAATCGGTCCGCGATCGGGGCCGGCGGCACGCAGCGCTTCAACTCCGGTGCGGGGGCGCGCCACTCGGAGATGCCCGGCACGGGCGCGCACAACCGCGGGCTGCAGCTGTGGGTGAACCTGCCGCGCCGTCTCAAACAGATGGCGCCGGAGTACGACGGCATCGACGCGAAGGACATGCCGGTCACCGACGACGGTGTGCAGCGGATCCGCACGATCGTGGGCGCGTCGTCGCCGGTGCGCCTGCACACCGATGTGGAGTACGTCGACGTCGAGCTGCTCGCCGCGGGCGGCTTCACGCGCGAGATCGAGGCCACGCACCACGCCCTCGTCTACGTGATCGCGGGCGAGCTCGCCGTCGGCGACGAACGAGCCCAGCGCGGTGAAGCGCTCGTGCTCGGCCCGGGCCGCCTCGACGTGCGAGCACCGGCCGGCTCACGATTCGCGTACCTGGGCGGCCGCGCCCACGGCGAGCCGATCAAGCACCGCGGGCCCTTCGTCGACTAGCGATCTTCACGTCTCGTCCACGAACGCGCTCCATGCGAGCGCGCGCGTGCAGTCGTCGTGCACGTGGGCCTCGTGGACGGTGACCAGCCACGTGCGCTCGCTACCCGCGAGGCCATCGACGTGGCCCTCTTCGCCTTCGCGGATCGGGCCGCCGCCGGAGCCGAAGTCGAGCGACGCGATGCCGCTCTTCTCGCAGCAGTCGGGGCAGCGGCAAGGTTCCGTGGTCGGCATGAGGATCGGTCCGCCGCCGAGCGATTGCGGCATCGTGGCGACGTCCTGGCCCGCCATCGACACGGGCCGTAGCGATAGCGCGGCGTCCGAGGACGCCACGAATCCGATCGGTCTGCACGGCTCGGCCGGCGACCAGTCGATCTCGATCCGCACGCACGAGTCGACCGGAAAGTCGGCGCCGCGCAGGAGTCCGGGCGCGTGGACCTCCAGGCCGTCGGTCGGTGCGCAGTCACAACCGTTGCAGGGGCTGAACACGACGGTGTCGTCCGCCGATGCGAGCACGCGGCCCTCGAGCATGAGCGGCACGGTGCAGTCGAGGTTCGGCAAGGGCACGCCGTCGTCGAGGAGTGCGACCTCCCAGTCGTAGTCCACCATCCCCTCACACTCGACGGTGCCCTCGCTCGTCGCGTCATCGGCATCGGCCTCGCCCTCGCCCATGCTCGTCTCGGCGGGCGATTCGTCGCCGTTCGATCCCTCGAGACTGCCGGCGTCGGACTCCGCGCTCGCGCTCGTCGCCGCGCCGGTGTCGCCCGCTTCGCCGTCGTCGTCGTCGTCGTCGTCGCCCACGGTCGCGTCGACATCGAACGCGGGGTTCGACACCGTGCAGGCGACGCCCACGACCGCCAGCAGGACCACCGACCCACGAATGCAGCCCATCGCGGCAGCGTAGCAGGATCGCGGAGCGGTGCCCCTCAGGGCAGGCCGAGCCGCTTCTTCATCGCGGTCAGCTCGTCCTCGACGGCCTGCTCGCGCGCTGTCCGATCGGCCGCAGCGACCTCGGCCTCGGCTTGGCGGCGGTCGAGCTCGGACGGCAGCGGCACTTCGGCCCGCTCCCCGAGCCAGTAGTCGAGGCTCGTCTCCGGCATCGGCACGATCGTCGCGAGCGCCCGCAGCTTGAGCTTCTTGCTCTCGGGGTACACCGCAATCTCGGCCGGATCGCGCGTGCCGATCGCGAGCAGACGGCACGGCGTGGCGAACGGGTTCTCGAACGCATGCGCGACCCGACCGTTCGCAGGGAAGCACACGTAGTCGCCGGGCCCGAGCTCGTGGCGCTCGTCGTCGGTGCGCAGCACACAGCGGCCGTCGAGCACGTAGAAGTGCTCCTCCTCGCGCACGTGCCAGTGCAGCGGGCAGTTCTGTTTGCCCGGCGCGAGCTCGACGAGGTTCACGCCGATCTGCGTCGCGCCGCCGAGCGCGGCGAGCGGGATCTCGCCGCCGGCGAAGCGCTCGCCTTCCGCCCAGCGATCGAACGCGAGGTCACGCGTTCGGATCGGCTGGTTCGGGGTGGCGTCGCGCTCGGCGTTGGGTCGCGCGTCGGCGGAGTCCATGCGCGTGAACTTCATCGCGCGATGGTACCGCCGCGTTCGGTCAGGCGATCACGGACCAGATCGCGGCGATCTGCAGCGCCACGAGCACGACGGTGACCAACATCGTCATGCGGGCGGCCGCCGTCTGGCGGGCAGCGACGCCGGCGTACGTGTCGGTGGTGGCGCGGCGTGCGAGCTGGAGAGTCATGGATGCACTGGACATCGCGGGCTCCTCGTTTCTTCCCCTGACGTGTCGCGAGCGCTTCGATTCGATTGCGGTCAGGGCGATTTCGACGCCGGAGGGCCTTTGGCGCCCTTCTGGCCGGCGCCGCGGCCCCGCCGCGACATCCCGTCGATCGCCTCGAGCACCGCCTGCGGCGTGGGTCGATCGGGCACCGTCTCGCCCACGTGCCGCCACGTGATCGCGCCCGTGGGTGCGATCACGAACACCGACGGAATCGCGATCTCCTCGCGCGCCATGAGCACGCCGTACGCGCTCGCGACGGCACCACCCTCGTCGGCGAGCAGCGGGAACTCGAGCTTCAGCGACGATCGCAACAGTCGCGACTCCTGCGGATCGTCGACGGAGATTCCCACGATCGCAGCACCGCGCTCGCGCAACTGAGGCATCACGTCTTGCAGGCCGGCCAACTGCCGGCGACAGAACACTCACCAGTGCCCGCGATAGAAGACGAGCACCACCGGGCCCTTCGCGCGGAGATCCGCGAGCGCATGCGTGTGGCCCTGCTCGTCGGGCAGCGCGAAGTCCGGCGCGAGCTGCTCCTCGGCGACCGGCGTGCCACGCGAGCGCAAGAGGCATCCGGACCCGAGCGCGAGGCTGGAAGCGAGCACGACGAGGGCGGCGCGAGCGAAGTCCCGGCGGGCGAGCGGCATCGACCCACTTGTACGCCGACCGAGGGCCCGCGGTCACGCGCGCCGCGGAAGGAGACTATGCTCGGGGCGCCCATGCGTGCCCTCTCGTGGTGTCTCGTCCTCGCGCTCGTCGGCTGTGCGCCGCCGAACAAGGCCAAGCCGTATCCGCCCCCGCTGCCGCCCGAGCACGGCGACACCGCGGTGGACGGCAAGGGCCAGGACGAGCCCGCGTCGGCGCCGAAGACCGGCCTCGTGCGCTACTTCGACCGCGAGATCGATCTCGAGCCGTTCCTCGTCGGGTTCCCGTACGGAAGGTTCCATCCGAGCCTGCGCACGAACAAGTTGTTCTACGTCTCGCTCGGCGACCAGTACGTGCTGCGCATGCTCGACCTCGGAGAGCCGGGCAAGCGCTGGGACCTCGCGAACGGCAAGGCGCTCGGCACGGTGGACTGGTCGAAGCGCAGCCTGTGGTCGATCCATCACCACGGACCGTCGGACACGCTGTGGTTGCATGCCGACGCGAAGAACGACGAGCAGATGAACCTGTGGACGCTGTCGCCGAAGACGGGCGCGCTCGAGCAGGTGACGAAGCACGACTACGTCTACGGCGTGGGGTTCTCCGAGGACGAGGAGACGCTCGCGTACCTTCCGCGGCACGGCAAGGCGGCGCCGTTCCGCTCGTGCTTGCACGTGCGTGACGTCGCGAGCGGTGAGGAGCGCGAGGTCGTGTGCGACGATCCGCGGCTGCAGTTCACGTGGTCGTCGCCGCGCTTCTCGCCCGATCGCCGCTGGGTGTACTTCCAGGCCCAGACCAAGGGCGATCGCAATCGCGTGCAGCTCGTGCGCGTGGATCTCGACGCGAAGAAGCGGCGGGTCGAGACGCTCACCGACGTGCGAGCGCGCCGCAGCGAGCTCGAGGTGCTCGAGGGCTGGTCCGGCGACGATCTCGTGTACGTCGCGAACGACGACGGGTTCTCCAACCTGTATGCGTTCTCGGCGAAGACCAAGAAGACCCGCAAGCTCACGTCGTTCACCGAGGACACGACGAGCGCGCACCTCACCGAGAAGGGCGTGGTGGCAGTGCATCGCACGCCCGCGGGCTCGACGGTGGTGCTCGTGGACGCGACGACGGGCAAGGTCGTCGCCGAGAAGAAGCTGAAGGGCAGCGCCGACGTGCGCGACGGCTTCGGCGCGCGCGCGATCGTGACGCAGGAGGCCCCCGACATCGTGTTCGAGGCGCTCGAGCTCGATCTCGCCGGGGCCGCGCTCGAGCCCCGCGAGGTCGCTGCCCTCGATCCGAAGCTGCGCGATGCGACGGTGGCGTGCAAGGCGAGCGCGGTGAAGATCCCGACGTTCGACAAGCGCGAGCTGCATGCGTTCCTGCTCGAGCCGGTGAAGACGCTGGCGGATCCGGATCACCAGCTCGCGCTCGTCACGGCGTTCTACGGCGGGGACAACTCGTACAGCGAGTTCGATCAGATCCTGTGCGCGGCCGGCTTCGTCGTGGTGTCGCCCGCCGTGCGCGGCAGCTCGGGCTTCGGCCGCGACTTCCAGGCGCTCAACGACAAGGACCTCGGCGGCGACGAGATCGTGGA
This sequence comes from uncultured Nannocystaceae bacterium, assembly GCA_964468635.1. Lineage (GTDB taxonomy): Bacteria > Myxococcota_A > Polyangia > Nannocystales > Nannocystaceae > Xiheibacterium. The sequence goes on along the minus strand of CAYXVR010000049.1, from coordinate 10,915 downwards.
TCTCTTCTGGGTGGCGCGCTGGCTCGAGCAGCGTACGGGGCTCGGCGCGCGCCGCATCGGTGTGTACGGCGGGAGCCACGGCGGCTACGCGACGATGCGCGCGATGACGTTCCCGCCGGAGACCAACGGCCGCAACGAGCTCTACCCGTTCGGCTTCGGCATGTCGCACGCGGGCTTCTCGGACATCGAGTCGTTCCACGACAAGTGCAACATCCCGGACTGGGTCGTGCTCGAGAGCGGCGACCCGAAGCGCGCGCCGGATCTGGCGAAGATGAAGGACCGCAGCCCGCTCACGCACGCCAACCGCCTGCAGTTCCCGCTGCTCCTCACGCACGGCAGCCAGGACTGGCGCGTACCGGTGGAGGAGAGCCGCCAGTTCGCCACGAAGGCGAAGGAGCTGAAGCGCCCGGTGAGCTTCATCGAAGTGGAGGGCCAGGGCCACCGCATCGAAGGCCTCGCCCTCCAAGTGAAGGTGATGCAGGCCCGCTTCGACTTCCTGATGGCCGTCGCAAAGGCGGCAACGCCGAAGCCGAAGTGAGGGCCGACGTGAGGCGTCGCGAAGGCCGCCACCGGCGGTGCTCGAGGCTGACGTAGCGGCAGCCGCGAGCACCGCAGCGTTTGCGCAACCGGTCGGGTCGGGCGGCGGGAGGCTGTGCTAGGGTCGCGATCCTAGCCCATGGCCTACGCGTTGCTCGGTATGTTTGCGGACAAGGCGCGCTACCCCGCCGCTCCGCCGGACTTCCAGATCTACGTGGGCTGGATGTGCTTCGCGCTCGTCGCGGCGCTGCTGCTGTGGGCGTGGACGCGGGCCGAGTCGGTGCGGCGCGCCCTGCTCGCGCTCGAGGATCCGCGCACGTTCGCGGTGCTGCGCATCGGCTTCGCGCTGATGACCATCGTCTGCTTCCTGAACCTCGCGCCGTACTGGCGCATGCTGTTCAGCGAAGAGGGCGTCTTCGACCTCGCCTACGCGCAGGATCGCCTCGGCCGTACCGCATTGCGCGGATGGACGCCCGAGGACGGCTTCTTCGACGGCTGGGCCGTCCTCTGCTTCCTGTGGAACAAGCCGTCGCTGCTCTACATGCACGGCAGCGAGAGCTTCGTCCTCTGGCACATGCTCGGCATGTTCGCGGTGATGCTGCTCTACGCCGCCGGCGTGGGCACGCGCGTCATGGGCGTGCTCGCGTGGCTGCTGATGAGCAGCGTGTACAACCGCAACGCGCTGTACTGGGAGGGCACCGACACCGTCTACCGCGCGTTCTGGTTCATCCTGCTCTTCGCGAAGACCGGCCACGCGTGGAGCTTCGACAACTGGCTGCGCTGTCGCATCCTGCGCAAGAAGGGGCTGCTCGACGATCCCAGCATCCCCCGCGAAGAGGGCGACACCCGCGTGCGTCAGCCGATCTACCGGCTCGTGCCGTCGTGGCCGCGCTGGTTGTTCATGCTGCAGCTCGCCGCGATCTACATCGCGACCGGCGTCGTGAAGACCGGCGACGTGTGGGCCAAGGGCGACGCGCTCTACTACGCGCTCAACATGGACCACTTCTATCGCTTCGAGTACGCGACGCAGGTCGTGAGCTCGGTGTTCGCGACGAACGTGTTCCGGTTGATGACGTGGGTCACCCACTGGTGGGAGCGACTGTTCCCGCTCGTGCTCGTCGGCGTGATCGTGCGCTTCGGCGTCGTGCATCGCGACGAGCCGTGGTACCGCGCGCAGCACAAGGGCTGGCGGCTGTGGCTCGGCCGCACCGCGCTCGTCGCGGCGTACGGCATCGCGTACCGGCTCGTCGTCGTCGTCACGCCCTACTGCCTCGCGATGGTGAAGGACGAGCCCGCGGACGCGACAGGGAAGCTCCGCGTCGTCCACCTCGTGTTCGGGATCGTGATCCCGCTCTTGGTCGTCGCTTGGTTCGCCCTCGGGCGCTGGCCGCTGCGCCTGCTGCGAGGCGGCCGCGATCTCGGGCCGATCACGCGCAAGTTCCCGCGGATCCGCATCCCGGAGATCCGCATCGAGCAGGACAGCCTGCGCGCGTGGACCGTCGGTCGCCGCGTGTGGCTCACGCTCGGTTTCATGTTCCACGGGTTTCTCATCCTGTTCATGAACATCGGGATGTTCCCGTTCATCATGCTCATGCCGTACGTCGGCTACCTGAGCGGCGACGAGCTCGTGAAGGTGTTCCGTACGTGCGCGGCGTGGTTGCGCGGCAAGAAGCGGCTCGCGAAGCTGGCCCCACCGGCGCTGGATCGCGTGCTCGCGGACGCGCAGCCCGCCACCGAGGTGCGCCCGCGCGGCCGCAAATTCCCCGACTGGCTCGTGCTCGCGTTCGGCCTGGCCGGCGCGTGGCTCGTGAAGGCGAAGGCCGACAAGGCGCCGTGGGTCGGCACCGCGACGTACTGGTGGCTCGGCGCCATCGTCGTGGTCGCGCTCGCGCTGCGATTCCTGCGACCGACGCCGCGCGACCTCGCGGCCGCGCGCCAGCCCGGCCCCGCGCTCGCCTACGGTGCGCTCGGCCGCTCGCTCGCGCTGTTCGCCTTCTGCTGGCACACGCTCGCGGTCGGCATCCACCTGTTCCCGTCGTTCTCGGTGTTCAACGCGTGGCGCAGCCCCACGCGCTCGCTGTTCGGCTCGTGGCTGATGGGCACCGGCACGTCGCAGAGCTGGGAGATGTTCGCGCCCAACCCTCCGCGCAGCAACACGTTCATGAAGAGCGTCGTGGTCGAGCACGACGGCACGCGCTGGGATCTGCGCAACAACTCGTTCGAGTACCGGCCGAACCCGTGGATCATCAACGACCGCATGCGCAAGATGCATCGGCGCATGATCGGCAAGGGCAAGTGGTACCTGCGCTACTGGGTGGACTACCACTGTCGTGACTGGGCGCTGCGCACCGGCGAGGTCCCCAAGGAGATGGAGATCTGGTCGATCAACACGAGGATCCCGCCGCCGGACTTCGTCAGCATCTGGCAGCCGGCGAAGACGAAGGGGCGGCGCGACGCGAACACGGGCGCGGTGAGCGGCCAGCCGTATCACCCTCGCCGCTTGCGCGTGAAGGAAGACCTGGTCCAGACCCATGCCTGTGGGAAGGGCGGGCAGCTGCCCCTCGCGATGAAAGAACGGTATGGGTGGCCGATCACCGACGAGGATCGGGAGCGCGCGGCGGCCGACGAGCAGAAGCTCGAGCGCCAATACGCGAGTCGGCGCCAGACGTGGGAGAACCGCACCGATTGGGGCCGGTGGGGCGAGTCGATCGAGGAGCGCCGCGCGCGGGCCGAGCAGTCGAAGCGCGAGCGTGCCGCCGAGGACCTCGAGCAGCGCATCGAGCAGGCGACGCCGGAGGAGCCTCAGGACGGCGGACAAGACGAGGAGCGGGGCGATGACGGCGAGGTCGAGTAGGATTGCCGAGGTGGCGGACGCAGGGTCCACATCCGCGAAGGACGGAGACGGCGACGTGCCGGCGGGCGGGGGCGGCGGGTCGGACCTCGCCGATCGGCTGCTGCGCGGGCCGATCCCCGACGACGATCGCCCCGGTCGTCGGTGGGCCTATCCGCTGTGGCTCATGATCCTCATGAGCCTCGCGATCGGCTACCACGCGACGATCCTGCTCGTGAACAACCTGCCGAACAAGGGGCTCACGAAGGGCCTACAGACGTTCTTCAGCGAGAAGTTCCAGTCGTCGAACTACATGCGCGCGGTCGGCATCAGCCAGAGCTGGGCCATGTTCGCTCCCAACCCGCACCGCTCGAACCTGTTCATGCGCGTGCTGGTCAAGGACAAGGACGGCGAGATCTGGGACCTCGCCCACGACATGTATGGGCACCGCGAGTACCCGTATCTGTTCTACAGCCGCATGGGGAAGATCAACCGGCGCATCATCGACGAGAAGGGCTATCGCCGGCACTACGCGGCGTGGGTGTGTCGCGACTGGGAGATGACCCACGGCGGCGAGGCGCCCGAAGAGGTGCAGTTCATCAAGATGTGGACGCAGGTGCTGCCGCCGGAGAAGTCGTTCCGCACGATGGGCTACGACCCGATGAAGCTGTACCTGAACCAGCGCGAGGAGGACGCGATCCGCTGCGCGACCACCTATCACGCACAGGTGCCCGACGACATCCGTGCGCGGCTCGGCATGGAGCCGCTGCCGTCGCCCACGAAGTTCCGTGACGTCAACGTCCGGACCTGGTGGGACCAGAAGAAGCAGAAGGAGCGCCAGCTCGAGCGCGAGAAGAAGGCGGCGGAGGACGACGACGAGGACGTCGAGGCCGAGCCCGTGAACGAAGTGGAGGGCGGCCAATGATCGGCGCATTCCTCCTGGCGTTCTGGAAGGACGACAAGCCCGAGGTCGACGTCTCGGCGCACCTGCCGTTGGCGACGAACCTGCTGCTCGCCGCGGTGGCGATGCTCGTCATCTTCTTCATCGTGCGGCCCGAGCTGTGGCGCCGCATGTGGTTCGACCGGATCGATCCCAGGCCCGCCGCGGTCATGCGGATCGCGTTCGGCCTCGTGGTGCTGTGGACGTTCGTGGATCTCATCCGCGACGCCCGCTTCCTGTTCACCGACGAGGGCATGTGGCTCACCAAGATGGCTCGCAAGAACTACGGCGGGAAGCTCTCCACGCTGTGGGATCCCGAGCACGGGTTCGAGCACTGGTACGACATCTTCGTCGCGATGTGGGGGAAGTTCTCGATACTCCACTTCCGCAGCGACCCGGCCTACGTCTATTCGATCTACACCGTGATGCTCTTCTGCATCACGTGCATGGTGCTGGGCTTGTGGACGCGGCCCATGACGATCCTGTCGTGGTTCCTCGTCGAGCAGGTCTACCGCTACAGCCCGCTCTTCTACACCGGCGGCGACACCGTGGTGCGCGTGTTCATGTTCGCGGGGCTCTTCTGCCGGTGGGGCGAGGCCTACTCGATCGACACGTGGCGGCGGCGGCGGAAGGCGATCCTCGGCGGCGCCGAGTCGATCCCTGCGCTGCGCATGATCCCGGCGTGGCCGCAGCGGCTGATGATGGTGCAGCTGTGCATCATCTACAGCGCCACCGGTCTGCTCAAGAGCGGCGCCACGTGGGCCAACGGCACGGCGATGTACTACTCGCTGTGTCTCGATCACTTCTATCGGTTCCGCGAGCAGATCCAGGTCGCCACGTTCCTGCAGTGGATCGGCTTGCTGCCCGCGATGACCGTGAGCGTGCGCTGGTGGGAGGTGTTCTTCCCCGTCGTGCTCATCGGCGTCGCCGTGAACGCGTTCGAGCGCGAGAAGGCGAACGGCACGTGGCCGAAGGCCGCGGGCTGGCGGCGGCTGCTGTCGTACCTGCTGTTCGCGGGCGCGTGGGGCTGCGGCGCCTACGTGGCCGGGCTCTCGGCGTACTACTTCGTGCCCGTCGACCGGCTCGGCGGCCACGTCACGAAGGAGCAGCTGATCCCGCTCGTCGCCACGATCGTCGCGGCGGTGCCGGTGATCATCGTGCCGCTGTGGCTCGCGCTGCGGATCTGGCTGCCGCGCGTGCACCTGTTCATCCGCAGCTGGGTGATCGGCCGCCGCACGTGGCTGATCTTCGGCTTCTTCATGCACATCGGCATCGACATCGGCCTCAACGTCGGCACGTTCGCCGAGGTCATGATGGCCGCCTACTTCGCGAAGAGGTCGATCGCTTCTGGCGGTACCTCGGTAGCCGACCGGCCGCGCCGGGCGAGCACGGTCGACCCGTCCGCAAGCTCGACTCGCTGCGCGGCAAGAGCCGCTTCGCGCTGGTCGCCGGCGTGCTCGCGAAGATCTTCCTGACGCCCATCGATCGGCTGCGCTATCGCAAGCCGGCGCCGGCGTACGTCGTGCACCATCATCCCGACGAGCAGAGCGTGCGTCGCGTGGCGCTCCTGCGGCTGTGGGATCTCGGGCATCGCCTCGAGTTCCACGCGGACCCCTCCGTTCGCTCCGGCGCGATCGCGGTCGAGTTGCCCAAGCAGCCGCCGCTGAAGGGCCGCCTGCGCATGTCCGATCGCCTCGCGTTCTTCGCGGTGACCGGCATGATCTTCCTGACGCTCGGGCTCTCCACGCACCAGTGGGTGATCGTGTTGTCGATCGCGACGCTGTACACCGCGGCCGGCAATCTCGGCATCGGCCTGTGGTGGCTGCGTGCGCCCGAGCGGCGGACGGGTCTCTACGCCGGTGACGCGCTCGTGGGCCTGTTCCCCGGCCTGTTCTGGCTGTGGCCGCTGCGCTACGTCCCGTTCGTCGGCGTGATCGCGGGCTGGCTCGCGCTGCGGATCCTCCGGCAGCGGGCGTGAGCGGGCGCGATCGACTGACCGTCGCGCTGTCGGTCCATCCCGACGCGATGCTCGATCCCGAGGCGCTGCGCCGCGCCGCCGCGAAGGCGGCCGGCCTGCGCGACGCCGACGTCCGCGGCGTGCACGTGCTGCGCCGCGCCGTCGATGCGCGACGCGGACGCGTGCGCATGCACCTCGAGGTCGCATTCGATCTGCCGGGCATGAAATACCGGCCCGAGGTGCCCGCCCCGGTCGAGCTGAGGCCGATGGCGGGCGAGGCCGAGGTCGCGATCGTCGGCGCGGGACCGGCCGGGATGTTCTGCGCGCTCGAGCTCGCGAAGGCCGGCGTGCGCGCGACGATCGTCGAGCGCGGCAAGCAGGTGCGGCCGCGTCGGCACGACCTCGCGGCGCTCACGAAGCACGGCATCGTCGATCCGGACAGCAACTACTGCTTCGGCGAGGGCGGTGCGGGCACGTTCAGCGACGGCAAGCTGTACACGCGGGCCGACAAGCGCGGCGACGTGGCCGACGTGCTGCGAGCGTTCGTGGCCTACGGGGCGCCCCACGACGTGCTGGTGGACGCGCGGCCGCACATCGGCACGAACAAGCTACCCGCCGTGATCACGGCGATGCGCGATCATCTCGAGCACGCGGGCGTGACGTTCGCGTTCGAGCGCAGAGCGAGCGGCCTCGTCGTCGAGGGCAGACGTGTCGTCGGCCTGCGTCTCGCGAACGGCGACGTGCTGCAAACGCGCGCCGTGGTGCTCGCGACCGGGCACTCCGCGCGCGATGTCCAAGCCTGGCTCGCCGACGCCGGCGTCGCGCTCGCGTTCAAGCCGTTCGCGATCGGCGTGCGCGTCGAGCATCCGCAGGCGCTCGTCGATCGTCTGCAGTACGGTGCGCTCGCGGGTCATCCCGCGCTCGGCTCCGCGAGCTATCGCGTGGTCGAGCAGGCGTGCGGCGTCGGCGTGTTCTCGTTCTGCATGTGTCCGGGTGGCTTCATCGTGCCGGCCGCGACGGCGCCGAACGAGCAGGTCGTGAACGGGTGGAGCCCATCGTCGCGCCGCGGCCGCTACGCGAACAGCGGATTCGTCGTCGAGGTGGGCGCGGAGCTCGTCGCCGCGAGTGGCCGCTCCCCGGACGATCCACTCGCGGGCGTCGCGTTGCAGGCCGAGCTCGAGGCGCGCGCGTACGCGGCCGGTGGTGGTGGATTCGTCGCGCCCGCGCAACGCATCGACGACTTCGTCGATCGCCGTGCATCGAGCGAGCTGCCCGAGTGCAGCTATCCGCGCGGGGTGACGCCGGTGGAGCTCGACGCGGTGCTCGGTCCACTCGCCGATCCACTGCGCGTCGCGCTCGCGCACGTCGGCGCGCGCATGCGTGGCTTCGTGGGTCCGCAGGGCATCGCGGTCGCGCTCGAGAGCCGCACGAGCAGCCCGGTCCGCATCGAGCGCGACGACGAGGGCGCGTCGGCGAGCCATCCGGGCCTGTACCCGTGCGGCGAGGGGGCCGGACAGGCGGGCGGCATCATGAGCGCCGCGCTCGACGGCATCCGCACTGCGCGAGCGATCGCGCGCGCGCTCGGCCGTGCACCCGCCGCCGCGCCCGCGCCCCGCTGACGGGACCGCGCGCCCGACCACTCGGCCGCGCCTGCGTTTTTCACCAACGATGTCCGGGCGATGCCCCAGGCCGGGGATCCCCTGCGATCCTCGGGTTCGCTGGGAGCGTCCGTCGTGGCCCCGACCACGTAATCGTCGGCCGCTTCGGGCGACTCATCTTCCCGAGAGCCATGCCGCGCGTCACCACCGACCCGCAGCCCGCCTGGGCCGAACAGCGCCGTCCCGTCCACGACGTGGTCGCGCTCGTCCAGCTCGCGCGCGGCGGCAGGACCGACGCGTGGGCGCAGCTCTACCAGATCTTTTACGAGCCGCTCTTCCGCCACGTTCGCTATCTCGCGGGCGAAGGCTCGCTCGTCGAGGATCTCGTGCAGGAGGTCTTCGCGCGCGCGCTCGTGTCGTTGCGCGACTTCGACGGGCGCTCGTCGTTCTCGACGTGGCTGCACGGCATCGCCGTCAACGTCGTGCGCAATCACTGGCGCTCGCAGTCGAGCACGTCGACCGCCCACGATCGCCTGCGCGCCATGACGACGGTGCGCGAGGCCGTGCCACACAGCGATCTCGATCGCGTCCATCTCGCACGCGAGCGCGCGCGCATGGTGTACGCGATCCTGGCCGAGATGCCCGAGCACCTGCGCGAGGCGTTCGTGCTGCGCGACCTCGAAGGCCTCGCGCCGGCCGAGGCCGCCGCGCAGCTCGGCATCTCGCCCGGCAATCTCGCAGTGCGAGCCACGCGGGCGCGGCAACGCCTGCGCGCGGAGCTCGAGAAGCTGGGCTGGCTGTCGCCGCTCGCGGAGGACGGGCCATGAGCGAGCGAGTCGACACGGAGCTCGACGCGCTGCTCGGCGACGTCAGCTGGGCCGTCGACGAGGACATCGGGCGCACGAAGGCGGCGTGGGACTTCGCGGCCGTCGTCGCGCGCGCGCACGAGCTCGATCCGGAGCAGGTGCCGAGCGAGGTGGTGCGCGAGGTCGAGGCCGCGGCGCCGGTCGTGTCGCTCGCGCAGCAGCGGCGAGCACGACGGGCCACGCGAGACGATCCCGAGTTCGATCGGATCCTGTCCGACGTGCGTGCGAGCGTGGAGCACGACGCCGCGCTGCGCCGCCACGGCATCGACATCACGGGCCCGCGCCCGGTCGTGCCGCCGGTGCGCACCGGTCGTCGCGTGCTCGTCGCCGTCGTCGCGCTCGCGGCCGTGCTCGTCGTCGCGTTCGGGCTCGTGCAGGGCGTGCGCTACGTGCAGCTGCAGCGCGAGGCGCCGGCCGACGCGGCGCTCCACCTCGGCGACGCGTCGCAGTCGCCGGAAGAGAGCGCGATCATCGACGAGCCCGTGCGCACGAGCTCGCGCGCTGCGTTGCCTCCACCGTCGCCGCCCGTGCCGCCCGCGCTCGAGCCCGCACCGCTCGAGCCCGCACCGCCCGTGCCCACGCCGCGCCGCGACAAGGCGAAGACGACGAGCAAGCCCGTGGTCGCTGCGCCGAGCCTGTCCGATCGACTCGCGGAGCTCGACGCCGCAGCGGCCGCGGCTCTTCGCGCGCGCGACCTCGAGGGCGCCGCAGCGAAGTTCGAGCAGATCGTCGCGCAAGGCGGCACGTCGCGACTCGCCGACCTCGCGTTCGGCGAGCTCTTCCACATCGCGCACCGACGCGGCGATGCGAAGGCCGAGCACGCGCTGTGGAAGCGCTACCTCGCGCGCTTCCCCGAGGGTCGCTTCGCCGACGATGCGCGCGCGGGCATGTGCCGACGCGCGAGCGCGGCGACGAAGGACGCGTGCTGGCGCGACTACGTCGCCGACTTCCCGAAGGGCTCGTACGTCCGACAGGCCGAGCAGCATCTCGGCGGGAAGGCGCCATGACGCGCGCCTCCGGCGGATGCCGGTCGATCGGTTGGCTCGCGGTCGTGGCCGTCGTCGGCGGTTGCACGGCCGAGTTCATCGTGGGGCCGCAGGCCGGTGCGTCGTCGAGCGGCGACGGCGATCCGACGACGCTGGACGACGACGACGACGACGCGGACGACGGCGAGACGAGCCCCGACGAGACGACCTCCGCGAGCGACACCGCACCGGAGGACACCGGCGTCGAGACGACGAACGCGGCGGAAGCGAGCGCGGAGTCGCCCGAGAGCGGCAGCGAGACCGGTGTCACGGAGACCGGCGATCCGACGACGGACGGCGGCGTCGAAGAAGCGGGCACGGTCGAAGGGGGCACCACCACCGGCGAGCCGATCGGCACGCCGTGCGCGGAGCTCGACGGCGCGGGTGGCTGCGAAGAGGATTGGCACTGCGACTGGTTCGGCGACGGCGAAGCCGGTGCGTGTTGGCACGATCCGTGTGTCGACGGCGCGCCGCCGACGTGCGACGGGCTCGGGATGGAGTCGTGCCTCGCGGCACCGATCTGCATCTGGATCGGCGAGGGCGAAGGCGAGTGCACCTATCCGGATTGCTCCGCGCTGGAGATGGCGCAGTGCGTCGAGGCGCCGGCGTGCGAGTGGGTCGAGGAGAGCTGCATCGATCTCGAGTGCCCCGGCTGCGCGAAGTTGGACATGGAGACGTGCCAGCTCGAGGAGGGCTGCCAGTGGGTCGAGTCCGAGGAGATCTGTTCGGCCTCGTGAACGATCGCCTGTAATCGTCGGCGGGGTCGCGCGACCCACCTCCATTCCCGGAGGACACACCGACATGAAGCGACTCGACTCCAACCTTCTTCGACTCCTTGCCACCACTTGCCTCGTCACGTTCGTGGCGCCGCTGCCCCTCGCTTGTGAGCTCGAGGACGATGTCGGCGAGTCCGACGGCGACGAGGACGGTGAGGACGACGGCGACGACGACGAGGGCGGAGCCGAGGAAGGCGGCGCCGAGGAAGGCGGTGAGGGCGGCGCCGAAGAAGGCGGCGCTGAAGAGGGCGGCGCCGAAGAAGGCGGCGGCGAAGAGGGCGGCGCCGAAGAAGGCGGCGGCGAAGAGGGCGGCGCCGAGGAAGGTGGCGCTGAAGAGGGCGGCGCCGAGGAAGGTGGCGCTGAAGAGGGCGGCGCCGAGGAAGGTG
>CAYXVR010000048.1:46697-71612 GCA_964468635.1 uncultured Nannocystaceae bacterium | reverse complement strand
CTCGGCCCCGATCGCGCGCAGGAACGCGAGCGTCTCGAAGTAGCAGCCCATCATCAGGTGCTGCCCGTTGTCGAGCTCGATCCCATCGTCGTACTGGAACGATCGCGAGCGGCCGCCGCCCGCCTTCGTCGCCTCGACGAGCACGACCTTGCGTCCCGCATCGGCCAACCGCACGGCGGCGGAGAAGCCCGCGAATCCGGCGCCCACGACGACCACCGGCGGCCCCGACGTGCCGCGCACCTCGGTCGTGCCGGAGCGGCTGCCGCTGCCCATGCCGTCCATCACTGGCGCCCGAGGAAGCCCGCGCGCGCGATCGCCATCGCGGCGACCTTCAGCTTCGAGCGTCGGCGCAGCGCGGCGCGCCGCGTGAACACGTTGAAGCCGCCTTCGCGGATCTCGCGGAGGATCCGGTAGTACGTGCGCCCCATGATCTCCGCGGGCAAGAGCGCTCGCCGATCGGCGTGGCGCAGCGCGTCCCAGGCCGCTCGGTACTCGCGCTCGGCCGACTCGGCGAAGTCCGACGCGAGCGCGACGAAGCGATCGTCGTAGCGCTGATCGAAGATGTCCTGCGACGTCAGGTCGTGACGCGCGATGAGTGCCTGCGGGATGTAGATGCGCCCGCGCTGCGCGTCCTCGCCGACGTCGCGCAGGATGTTCGTGAGCTGCAAGGCGAGCCCGAGGTGCTCGGCGTACTCGGTGGCCGCGTCGCTCGTGTCGCCGAAGATCGCGATGCACAGGAAGCCCACGCACGACGCGACCCGGTAGCAGTACAGCCGCAGCTCGTTCATGTCGGCGTACGTGTTGCGCTCGAGATCCATCGCGCACCCCGCGATGATCTCGTCGAACGCGTGCCGCGGGTACGCGAACACGCGATGCGTCTCTGCGAGGCCTTGCCCGAGCTTGGTGCGGGGTGCATCCTCCGAACCCGCGGACGCGCCGGAGTAGATCCGCGCCACCTCGGCCGACCACTCCTGCAGCTGCGCGCGCGCGACCTCGACGCCCGCGTCGCCGGGCGGCCGCTCGTCGACGACGTCGTCGACGACGCGACAGAACTCGTAGATCTGCTTGAGCGCGTCGCGCTGCTCGGGCCCGAGGAACAGGAACGCGAACGCGAAGTTCGACGAGCTGCGCTTCGTCAGCCGACGCAGGAGCGCCGCCCCGCGGTGGGGCAGACGCGTCACGAGGCCGGACGGGGTCATCGGGGCGCTCACGCTTCGCCGCGCAGGAACCGGCGCCCGAACGCGAACAGCGAGCGCAGCGCGATGCCGGCCATGTCGCGGCGTTCGAGGGTGGGGCGGTGATCGAGGGTGGCGTGGTCCATGTCCTCGATGCGCGAGAGGATCGCCATGCCGCCGCGCCACGTCGCGTCGAGCTCCATCGAGAGCCCGGGCGACACGCGCCGCACGAGCGGGCGACCGCGGTGGAACATCGCACGCACGCGCGCGACCTCGTAGCGCATCAGCTCGCGGAACTCCTCGCTGCTGCGCTTCGCGAACAGGTCCTCGTGCGCGACGCCGAAGTGCACGAGGTCTTCCTCGGGGATGTAGATGCGGCCGCGCGGGATGTCGACCGACAGATCCTGCAGGAAGTTCGCGATCTGCAGGGCGCTGCAGATCTCGTCGGAGAAGCGGTGCAGATCGGGCTCGCGGTGGCCGTGCACGTACAGCACGAGCTGGCCGACCGGGTTCGCCGAGTGCGAGCAGTAGTGCAGTAGATCGTTGAAGCTCGTGTAGCGGTGCTTCGTGAGGTCCATGCGGAACGCGGTGATGAGCGCGCGCAACGGACCGATCGGGATGTTGTGGCGCCGCACCGTGTCGCGCAGCGCGATGAACACCGGATGCTGCACCTCGCGGTGGTAGCAGCTGTCGAGCAGGTGCTCCCACGCCGCGAGCGCCTGGCTGCGCCGGCCTTCGAAGCGCGGCTCGTCGGCGAAGTCGTCGGCCGTGCGCGCGAACGCGTAGATCGCCGCGACGTGCGGGCGCAGGTGCGGCGGCAGGAACTTCGACGCGACCGGGAAGTTCTCGTAGTGCGTCGACGCCATGCGCTCGCACCAGCGATAGCCGGCCGCGACGCTCCACGGCCCGGGCGGCGCGCCGTCGGGCGGGCTGAAGCGCTCGCTCTGGTCGTCCTCGGCGGGCGCCGTGGGTACGCAGTAGAGGCGGGGTTCGGTCGCATTCACCATGGTCAGGGGCCCTTCCGGGACGGGGAAATCTCGCTTCGGATTTCGGCGAGCAGCGCCGTGGCGCGCTCGGCCTTGATCTCGCCGCACTCGATCAGCTTCTGGGCGAGCTCGTCGAGCTCGGCTCCGCTCGCACCGACGCCGAGGGCGACGGAGCGCGCGTGCAGGGACATGTGGCCGCGCTGGATGCCCTCGGTGGCCATCGCTCGCAGCGCGGCGAGGTTCGACGCGAGCCCGGCCGCGGCCATCACCTGACCGAGGAACGAGCCCGACGGGTTGCCGAGGATCTCGAGCGCGAGCTTCGCGACGGGATGCACCTGCGTCGCGCCCCCGACGACGCCGACCGCCGCGGGCAGGCTCATCGATCCCTCGAGCCAGCCGTCGTCGCCCTTGCGCCACACCGCGAGCGGCCCGTACCGACCCAGGCCGTCGTTCGATCGACCGGTGAGCGCGGCGTAGGCGTGGGCAGAGGCTTCCATGGCGCGCCAGTCGTTGCCGGTCGCGAGCACGACCGCGTCGACGCCGTTCATGATGCCCTTGTTGTGGGTCGCCGCGCGATACGGATCGAGCTCCGCGAAGCGCGACGCGGACACGATCCGATCGACGACCTCCGGGCCCGCGAACCCCTTGCCCGCGAGCGACTCCGGAGAGATCCGCGCAGTCACGTGCGCGCGGCGGCGATCCGCGAGATTGCTCAGGATCCGCAGGCCGGGATCCCAACCCGTGAGCTCGGCGAGACGGACGGCGACGGTCTCGGCGACCGTGTTGAGCAGGTTCGCGCCCATCGCGTCCTGGCAGTCGACGAGCACGTGGACGACCGCCATCTCCGCGTCGAGCACGCGCGCTTCGATCTCGCGCGCACCGCCGCCGCGCGCGACGAGCCGCGGATGGGCGGTGTCGGCCAAATGCAACAGTTCCTTCGCGTGCTCGAGCGCAGTGGCGACCACCGTCTGTACGGGCATCGATGCGCCCAGCTTGCACAGCTGGATCTGGGCGATCATCCACGGCGGATCGGAGTGGGCCGCGAAGCCGCCGCCCTCGCGGATCATCTTCGCGGCATTGCTCGCGGCCGCGACGACCGACGCTTCTTCGACGCACATCGGCACGAGCACGTCCTTGCCGTTGATGCGGAAGTTCGTCGCGATCGCGAGCGGGAACGCGAACGTCCCCACCACGTTCTCGATCATGTGGTTCGCGCGCTGCTCGTCGAGCCCCGCGTGCTCGAGCTCGGCCAGGCGTGCGGGCTCGAGCCCGGTCGCGGCCGCCACCGCGGCGCGGCGGGCCGACACCGACAGCTTGAAGAAGCCCGACAGGCGCGACAGCGTGGGCACGCGCGCCTCGGCCCGCAGGCCGTCGGGATCGGCATGGAGGTCGCCGAGCAAGGGCAGCGCGGCGCGCCGCAGCGGCTCCGCGAGTCGATCGATCGCGGCGCGGTCGGGCGCGAAGAGCACGACCAGATCGCCACCGCCCGCGCCGCTCGGCTTGGCGCACACGCCCGCGTCGGCGGCCGCCTTCATCACGGCCTCGATGCCGCGCGTCAGGATCGGCACGTCGGCGATCCGCTGCAGCACCCGCAGGCCCTCGACGTGATCGGCGACCGCCGCCGCGACGTCGGCGAATGCATCCGACTTGTCGCGGGTCGGCGCGCACGCGGTCGCGAAGCGCTGGGCCGCGCGCGCGAGCAGGTCCATCGCCTCGCGATAGCCGGCCGCGTCGCTCTTCGCCGACTGCCGCACGGCCGCGACGAACGAGCTCGTGATCGCGGGCGCTCCGGCATCGACGAAGCCGATCGCCAACCACCCGGGGATCGAGAATCGCTCGGCACGGCCCTCGACGAAGCGCACGACGCCGCCCATCACCGCCGTCGCGACGTCGGCCCCACTGCCGCCGCCGCCCTGGGCCTCGGCGTGGGCCGCCGCCGCGATCGCGAGCGCCTGGGCGCGCACCTCGTCGGCGTGGGGATCGAGCCCGCTCTGCGCGAGGTGATAACCGACGACGGCGGCCGCGACCGCAGCCGACGAGCCGAGCCCGAGCTTGCGGTGGCCGAGCGTGAAGCCCCCGGTCTCGACCGCGGGCGGCTCGGCCACGCTCTCGCCGCGGCCCTCGAGGAACGCGGCCGCACGCGCGTGGGCGCAGTGCACGACGGCCGACGAGGCGGACGGCCGATCGTCCGACGGTGCGACGGCGACGGCCCGCACGTCGACGGCGGACACGAGCGCGGGCACGCCCTCGAGCACCGCGTACTCGCCGATGAGGAACGCCTTGCCGGGCGCGGAGACGGGGATCGTCATGCGCCGACCTCCACGTGCGCGTCGGGCCCGGGCCCGCACACGGTGACCGCGACGACGCCCGGCACGGCGCCGAGCCGCTCGGCGAGCGCCGGCGCATCGGCGGCCAGACACAGCACCTTCACGTGGGGCCCCGCGTCGATCGTCACGTACCCGCGCAGCCCCTCGTCGCGCAGCTGCCACGCGCGGCGGATGACGTCCGTCGTCGCACCGTTCCAGTACAGGATCGCCGGGTCGCTCGCGAGCATGCACGCGTGCATCTTGAAGCAGCTGCGCTCGACCACGGGCCCGAGCGCCGCGAGGTCCTTGCTCGCGAGCGCGACCTCGGCCGCGGCGAGGTCGGCCTCGGACGTCTCGATCCACGGCAACCAGTACGGCGAGGTCGTCCGCGAGCGCTCCATGCCCGCGGTCGATCCGATCGGTTTCCTGGCGGCGGTGGTCTGCACGACGACGAGCCGTACATCCCAGTGATCCGCGGGATGGAGCGGGCGGGCCACGCAATCCTGGCCGTCTGGTCGATTCCCGCGATCGAGCCGCACGAACCCACCCCACAGCGACCGCGCCGCACTGCCCGAGCCCTGCCGCGCGAGGCTCGACAGCTCGGTGCGCGTGGGGCTCCACTCGAACGCCGCCGCGGCCGCCAGGGTCAAGGCCGCGAATCCGCTCGCCGAGCTCGCGAGCCCGGCGGCCGTCGGCAGGTGGTTCACCGAGCGCACGAGACAGCGCGGGCGCGCGCCGGCGCGGCCGCTCGCCGTCCAGATCCGATCGAGGTGGGCGAACACCTTGCGGGCCTCGCCCTCGCCGGTGCCATCGAGCTCGAACGCGTCGGCGCTCGCGGGTGCGACCGCGGTCTCGGTCCACAGCGCGTCGAGCGTGAGCGACAGCGATCCGACGGCCGGCAGGTTGAGCGCGGGCTCGCCCCGCTTCCCCCAGTACTTGCAGAGGGCGATGTTCGAGTGCGCGGTGGCCTTCGCGGGGATCATGGGGCGTGGATCTCCACCTCGATCGGCGCGAGGCCGCGGCGGCGGAAGGCGTCGAGTACGACGGAAGGGTCGGCGGGGGGAAGGGCCAGGATGCAGCCGCCGCCGCCGGCCCCGGTGAGCTTGGCCCCGCGGGCGCCGGCCTCGCGGGCGGTCGCGCACAGCTCGTCGAGGATCCGCGAGGACACGTCGAGGCCGGACAGGAGTGCATGCGCCACGTTCATGATCTCGCCCAACCCGTCGAGATCACCGGACTCCAGCGCGCCCTGGGCCGCATCCGTGGCGGCCCCGAGGGCCCCGAGCATCGGGGCCGCGAGCGTGGGGAATCGGTCGACGCGCGCCTGCACCTTGGCCACCTGGACCGCCGTGTGGCGGGCGACGCCGGAGGGGACGAGCACGATACGAAGCGGCCCCGGCCACGAGATCGATCGCGGGGTCTGGCCCCGGACGAAGCGGAGCACGCCGCCGCGCGCGGCGACCTCGCTGTCCACGCCGGACGGGTTGCCGTGGAAGACGCGCTCGCCGACGAGCGACGCGGCCACGACCTCCTCGGGGTCGGCGTCGGGGCCGAGCACGAGCCGGGCCAGTGCGACGGTGAGCGCCGCCGACGAGCCGAGCCCGGCCTGGGCGGGGATGCCGGCGTGGCCGCGGATGGCCGCGCCGGTGAGCGGCCCGTCGCAATGCGACAGCACCTCGAGCGCCGCGCGGGCGACCGGATGATCGACGCCGGGCGCGAGCACGAGCTCGAGGTCCCATGCGGGGATCGACAGCGTCGTCGGGGCCCGCGGATCCGCGAGCGCGGCGGCCTCGAGCACGAGCGCGTCGGGCAAGCCGGCCGCGAGCGCGGGCTGGCCGTGCACGACCGAGTGCTCCCCGACGAGGATGACCTTGCCGCACGCGACGGCCCGCGGGTGCAACGCGAAGCTCATGGGACCGGGGGCTGCCACGCAGCGAGATCGGGACCGAGGATCTTCGGGACGCGGCGCAGCTCGGAGACGGTGCGGCAGCCGGTGAGCAGCATGATGCTGCGCACCGCGAGCACGCAGCGGCGCAGGAAGGTCTTCGCGCCCTCGTAGCCGCCGTCCTTGTGCGCGCGCAGGACCTCGGCCGCGATGCCGCCGACGGTGGCCCCGAGCGCGACGGCCCGCGCGACGTCGCTGCCGCGCTTGAGCCCGCCGGTCGCGACGATCTGCAAGGGCAAGCCCGACAGCTGCAGCACCGACGCGGCGGTGGGGATGCCCCAGTCCCACAGCTCCTCGGCGAGCACGCGCTGATCCTCGTCGATGGCGCGATGGGCCTCGACGGCGACCCAGCTCGTGCCACCGGCCCCGCTCGTGTCGACCGCCTTCACGCCGGTCTCGACGATGCGCTGCGCGACCGCGCGCGACAGGCCGCAGCCGGTCTCCTTCGCGACGACGGGGATCGGCAGCTCGGTCGCGAGCCGACGCAACACGTCGAGCCCGCCCGAGAAGTCGCGATCGCCTCCGGGCTGCACGATCTCCATCGCGGGATTGAGGTGGATGCACAGCGCGTTCGCCCCGACGGTCGCGCACAGCTGCGCGATCTCGGCGGTCGACATCTTCTTCGCCTGCACCATCCCGAGGTTGCCGAGCAAGAGCACGTTCGGCGCGACGTCGCGGATCTGGAACGTCCACGTCGTGTCGGGTCGCTCGAACATCGCGCGCTGCGATCCCAGCCCGAACGCGAGGCCGAGCTCGTCGGCCGCGCGCGCGAGGTCCTTGTTCACCTCGGCGGCCCGGTCGGTGCCGCCGGTCATCGCCGCGACGATGACCGGTGCGGACAGCTTGCGACCGAGCAGCTCGGTCGTCGTGTCGATGTCGTCGGCGTGCAGCTCCGGCAGCGCGCTGTGCACGAGGTGCACCTGCTCGAGGAGCGTCGTCTTGTCGCGGAACCCGACGTTCGGGCCGGCACACAGCGCGAGGTGATCCTTCTTGCGCTGCGAGATGTCGAGCCGGTCTGCCATCGGGCGGAGCTTGACCGAAGCGGGGGGCCGGGAGCCAGCACTTCGTCGTGATCCTCCGCACGGGCCGCGGTGTCGCACGCATGCAACACGGCTGGTCCCACGCGGCGAAGATCGCGGCGTGCACGATCGAAGCGCCCGACCGCGCGGTCGCTACGCGCCGTCGCCGAGCGGCGCGCAGCACCTCGGCAACGCGCGCACGGCCTTGCTCGCGTGGCTGTCGATCCGCGCCGCGCACGGTGCGTTCGTGATGCGCATCGAGGATCTCGATCCGGCGCGGTGCAAGCCCGAGTTCGAGGCGCTCGTGCTCGCCGATCTGCGCTGGCTCGGGCTCGACTGGGACGAAGGGCCCGACGTCGGGGGCGCGTACGGGCCGTATCGGCAGTCCGAGCGCGGCGCGCTGTACGAGGCGGCGCTCGCTCGGTTGTCGACGTTCGCGTGCTCGTGCACGCGTCGCGAGCTGCGACTGACGAGCGTCGCACCGCACGGCCTCGAGCCCGTGTATCCGGGCACCTGCGAGCACGGGCCCGTCGATCCCACGCGGCCGCTGTCGTCGCGCTGGCATGCGCCGCGCGGGCGCATCGCGATCGACGACGCGATCGCGGGGACGATCGAGCAGGACGTCGAGACGGAGATCGGCGACTTCGTGCTGCGGCGGGCCGACGGCGCGTGGGCGTACCAGCTCGCCGTCGTCGTCGACGACGCCGCGATGGCGATCGACGAGGTCGTGCGCGGCGAGGATCTGCTGGCGAGCACGCCGCGGCAGGTGCTGCTCGGCCGCGCGCTCGGGCTGCCGGTGCCGCGCTTCGCCCACGTGCCGCTGTTGCTCGGGCCCGACGGACAGAAGCTGTCGAAGCGCCACGGTGCGCCGTCGATCGCGGAGCTGCGCGAGGGCGGGGCCGATCCCGCGCGCGTCGTCGCCGTGCTCGCACGCTCGGCGGGGCTCGTCGACGGTCACGTGCGACGCGTGACGCCGCGTGAGCTCGTCGACGATTTCGATCTCGCGCGCGTCGTGGGCGCGACGAACGTGCTCGATCCCGCCGCGCTCGCGTGAGCGCCCGTCCTCGTCCGCGCACGTGGATCCTCGCCGCTCGGCTCGCCTCGCCCATCGTCGCGTTGGAGGCCCGTCGGCGCTCGACGCCGCGCGAACGCGACAAACCGTCGCGTTCGAGGTCGATCGGGGCGCTGATGCACCGCGGACGCGACGGTTCGTCGCGTTGGAGCCCCGTCGGCGGCCGACGCCGCGCGAACGCGACGCAGGGCGAGGATCAGCCGGGGAGCCAGCCGACCTTCACGGCGCGCAGCGTCGCGTCGAGCGGCTGCGTGCGGCCGTCGCCCTCGACGAGCTCGACGTCCACGAGCTCGACGTCGAGCGGGAACGACTCGCCGCGCTTCGGCTCGTCGGTCCACGCGAGCTTCACGGTGCCGCTGCGCGCACGCCAGCGCTCGCGCGTCTCGCCCGGGCGCGGGGGGATGTCGTTGCAGAGGATCGGTGCGGTGGGCACGTCGAACACCGCGAGCTCGAGCGCGACGAAGCGATCGTCGATCGGCAGCGTGTGCTCGCCCGCGGCGAGCTTCAGGTGATCCGCGTCGATGCGGAGCATCAGCTGCCGCGTGCCCGTGCGATCGGCGACGAGCACGTCGAAGCGCTTGCAACCCGTCACCGGTCCGTCGAGCAGCAGGCGCGCGAGCCCGTCGGCCTCCGCCGGATCGGACGGCGCGAGCGGCACGGACTCGCGCGGCGCGGCCTCGGGCGCGCGCGCCGGGAACGGGTGGGGCGGTCCCGGCTGCGGCGCCGTCGTCGTGCACGCACCCACCGAGAGCCAGACGACGGACGCGAGCGTGACGAGGCGCATCGGCGACCGAACGCCGGCCGACCGGCCCCGGTTTCACCGCCCCCGTCGCCGCGCGAGCCAACGCTGGATCATGGGCCCGTAGCCCCACTGGTTGCGCTGCTCCAGTGCGACGCGAGCCGCCCGCACGGCCGCCTCGCTCGCGCGCGTGCGAGGCGTCGTCGCCATCGCGTCGACGAGCGCGAGCAGGTGGGCGACGACCGGATCGGCGTCGGGCAGGGCCGCGAGCCGCAGCAACCGCGCGTGAGCGTCGCTCGCTTCGGTGCTTCGCCCCAGCATCGTCGCGCTCACGAACACACCGGTGGTCCCGAGCGCGACGCCGCGATGGGACTCGCCGATCCCCTTCGCGAAGATCGACGCCATTGCGCGGAACGCCGCGAGCGCCTCCTCGTCGTGCCCGAGCGCCGCCTCGGCCCACCCGATCCCGAGGTGGCTCCATCCGGTGTTCGGATGGCCCTCGCCGAGCGCCGCGAGCTGGATCTCGAGCGCCTGCCGGTGCTCCGCCACCGCCTCCGCGGGCCGCCCGAGGAAGCCGAGCACCTCGCCGATCGCATTGCGATCGGCCGCGAGCCGCGAGTGCCCGGCCGGAAGCGCATCCTGGTCGATCGCGAACGCCTCGCGCTGGTGCTCGAGCGCCTCGTCGAAGCGACCGAGGCCGGCGAGCGAGTAGCCGATGGTCCCGTGGATCGACGCGACACCGTGGTGTCGCGGCCCCCGTTCGCGCACGAAGATCGCGAGCGCGCGCTCGAGGTGCTCGAGCGCCTCGCGGTACTCGCCCATCAGCTCCAGCGCCGAGCCGATGTTCGCGTGCGCCTGCGCGTACGTGGTGTGCTCCTCGCCGAGGGTGTCGCGCGCAGCGATCAATGCCTCTCGGTACGACGACAACGCGGCCGGCAGGTCGCCTTTGCGCTCGAGCACGACGCCGATGTTCAGGAGCCGTTCCGCCATGTCGGGCGTGCCCGACCCGAGCGTGCGCTCCAGGATCGCGATCGCCTCGCGATCGTGCCGGATCGCCTCGTCGTACTCGCCGAGCTCGACGAGGTCGGCGGCGATGTACGCGTGCGTCGTGGCCAGCTTCGGGTGCTCGTGCAGATACGCGGCCTCTTGCAGGGCGAGCGCGCGCTCGTGGTGCGCGAGGCCCTCGCGCGCGCGACCCAGCCGACCGAGCGTGAACCCGATGCCGTGGTGGATCGTCGCCAGCTCGGGGTGATCGGCGCCGAGCGCCTCGGTCGCGCTCGCGAGCGCGAGCTCGTGCTCGGCGAGCGCCGCGTCGAGCTCGCCCTTCGCGGCCAGCATCGCCCCGAGACTCGAGCGGGCGCGCGCAGTGGTCAGATGGGCCTCGCCCGCGGAGGCCACCAGGCTGCCGAGCGCGGCGCGCTGGACCGCGAGCGCTTCGTCCAGGTCTCCGAGGTCGTACAACACCATCGCCATCGAGCTCTGGATGGCCGCCACCTCGGGATCGTCGGGCGCCGCCGTACGACGAGCGAGCGCGAGCGCGCGACGATGGTGCGAGAGCGACTCCGCGTCGTCGCCTCGACCGTGGAGGATCGCCGCCATCGCGAAGTGATTCGCCGTGGTGCCGCGGATGTCGTCGAGCTCCCCGAGCTCGAAGGCCCGCCGGGCCGCCGCGATCGCGTCGTCGTACCGCCCACGCGCGTACTCGGCCTTCGCGAGCCCGTCGAGCGCGCGCACGAGCACCGGTGGAAAGTCGACCCGCTCCGCGCGATCGATCAGCGGCTCCGCCCACCCACGCGCTTCGTCGTAGCGGCCGGCCGCGATCTCGGCGAACACCTTCGCGAGATCGTCGTCGATGGCATCGACTTCCGCCGCGACGTCCGCGTCGTCGGGCCGCGGCGACTCGGCGAGCACGTACGTCGGATCCGCGCAGCTCTGCACGCGTCCGAGCTGGGCCGCCGAGCGCACTGCGTGCTCGACCACCGTGGCATCCGCGGCCGAGAGCACCGAGACGAGCGCGTCGAAGTCGCGCTTCCGGCGATCGAGGCAGCGCACGCGCGCGGCGAGCAGCTGCTCCGACTGCGTGCGGTCCACGTGGGTCGCCTCGCACGCGGCTCGATAGCCCGCGATCCACTGCGACGCCCAATCATCGAGCAGTCCGTCCACCTTGTCGGCGGTGGTCGACGCGAACCCGACCTCGACGCCTGCGAGCGCCGCGTGAACGCTCGCGCGGCGCTCCTCGTTCCACGCGCTGCCGAGCCGGGCCTCGCCATCGACGCACGGATCGACCGCAGCACCGCGCTGCATCGCGACCAGCGTCCCCACGATCGCGACGCCGCCGACCACCACCGCACCGCGACGCCGACGCGCGCGCGCACGGCCGGTCTGCAGCGCGTCGCGCAGCGCGACCATGTCGGCGAAGCGATCCTCGGGTCTGATCGCGAGGCCGCGCACGAGCACGCGCTGCACGTCGCGGGGCACGGGACCGTCGCCGGTGCGCAGCGCACCGGACTCGAGGCTCTCGCGCAGCGCGACGAGCGTGTCGCCGGGGTAGGGCCGCACGCCGTGGAACGCGACGAAGAACGACGCACAGAAGCCGAACTGATCGCTCTTCGCGTCCGCGCGGCCTTCGAACTGCTCGGGAGCCATGAACGCCGGCGTGCCGACGATCGCGCCCGACTCGGTGAGCGGAGCCTCGGCGTCGATCGACGGCTCGCCCGGTGACGTCGTGAAGAGCCCCGCCTCCGCGCCCGACGGCACGACGCCTGCGACGAGCCCGAAATCGGCGAGCCGCAGGCGGCCGTCGGCGCCGACGAGCATGTTCGCGGGCTTGAGATCGCGATGCACCAGCCCGAGCTCGTGCGCGGCGACGAGCCCGTGGGCGGCCTGCAGCATGAACGACACGAGTCGCTCCTGCCGCTCGCGTCCTCGTGGCTCGCGCGCGCACCAGTCCGCGAGCGTGCCGCCCTCGACGTACTCCATCGCGACGAAGACGCCGTCGTCGCCGTCGCCGACCTCGTGGATCGTCACCACGTTCGGATGGCTGAGCTTCGCGAGCGCGCGCGCCTCTCGGGTGAGGCGCATCGCGGTCGCGCCGTGGCCGTGGTGCAGCACCTTCACCGCCACGCGACGATCGAGTCTCGGATCGTACGCGAGATACACGGTGCCCATGCCGCCGCGCGCGATCGCGTCGGTGATCACGAAGCGGCCGATCCGAACAGGTGCCTCGGCCTGGCCGAACAGCCGCGCCTCGATCGCCCCGCGCATGCGCAGGGCCTCCACGCTCGCAGTCCGCTCGGATTCGCTGCGCTCGGTGACGGACTCCGACATCGACGGCCCGTCGACTCTACACGGCCAGGGCGCGGTGTGCGGCGACGCGTGTCGACGCGCACGACCCAGGGCCCTTGCCCCCACGCGCCGCGTGGCGCTAGATCGGCGGGCTCATGTCGCGTCGCGTCCTCGTCCTCCTGTCGCTCCTCGTCGCCTGCCGCGCGGGCACCAACCTCGACGTCGGTCCGGCCACGCCCCCGCCGGTGGTCGACACGCCGATCGGCGATGCGGACGGGCCGGCCGCGGCCGCGATCACGTACCCCGCCAGCGAGCGGATCGATCACGTCGACGACTACCACGGCACGAAGGTGCCCGACCCGTATCGCTGGCTCGAGGACATGGAGAGCGAGGCGACGCGCAAGTGGATCGGCGCGCAGAACGACGTCACGTTCGCGCACCTCGGCACGATCCCCGCGCGCAAGGCCATCGGCGAGCGCCTGAAGCAGCTGTGGAACTTCGAGCGGTGGAGCGTGCCCGCGCGCGAGGGCAAGCACCTCGTCGTCGGCAAGAACGACGGCCTGCAGAACCAGAACGTCTTGTACGTACTCGACGACGCCGGCCAGGAGCGCGTGCTGCTCGACCCCAACACGCTGTCGAAGGACGGCACCGTGGCGCTCGCGGGCACCGTGTACACCCACGACGGCAGCAAGGTCGCGTACGGCCTGTCCGCATCGGGCAGCGACTGGCAGGTGTGGAAGGTGCGCGACGTCGCGACCGGTACCGATGCCACCGACGAGCTGAAGTGGATCAAGTTCAACGAGCCCACGTGGGCGAAGGACGGGCGCGGGTTCTACTACGCGCGCTACGACGAGCCCAAGCCGGGCGAGGAGCTCGCGAACCTCAACTTCGATCAGAAGGTTTACTGGCACGAGCTGGGCACGCCGCAGAGCGCGGACTCGCTCGTGTACGCGCGCCCCGATCACAAGGAGTGGGGCTTCGATCCCGAGGTCACCGAGGACGGCCGCTGGCTCGTGATCACGGTGCGCATCGGCACGGATCCGAAGACGAGCGTGTTCGTGCAAGCGGCCAAGCGCACCGCCAAGAAGCCGGCCAAGACCATCGAGGTGCTGCCGGGCTTCACCGCGCGCTTCAAGGTGGTCGGCAGCCAGGGCGACACGCTGTGGCTGCTCACCGACGACGGCGCGCCGCGGGGCCGGCTCGTCGCGGTCGACATCACGAAGCCCGGCAAGGCCCACTGGAAGACGCTCATCCCCGAGTCGATGCGCACGCTCACCGACGTGAAGGTCGTGGCCGACCGCTTCGTCGCGACGTGGCTCGAGGATGCGCAGTCGAAGGTGTCGATCCACGCGCTCACCGGCGTGCCCGAGCGCGAGCTCGCGCTGCCGGGCATCGGCACGGTGGGCGGCTTCACCGGCAAGCGCTCCGACAAGGACACGTTCTTCTCGTTCACGAGCTTCGCGACGCCCACCGAGATCTGGAAGCTCGATCCCGCGAGCGGCAAGACCGAGTCGTGGAAGCGCCCGAAGGTCGCGTTCGACCCGAACGACTACGAGACCCGCCAGGTGTTCTACGAGAGCAAGGACGGCACGAAGGTTCCGATGTTCGTGTCGCACAAGAAGGGACTCGCGAAGGACGGCAAGAACCCCACGTACCTGTTCGGCTACGGCGGCTTCAACGTCTCGCTCACGCCTTCGTTCAGCGTCGCGAACCTCGTGTGGATGGAGATGGGCGGCATCTATGCCGTGCCGAACCTGCGCGGCGGCGGCGAGTACGGCGAGGAGTGGCACGCCGCGGGCACGAAGCTGGCGAAGCAGAACGTGTTCGACGACTTCATCGCGGCCGCGGAGTTCCTCGTGAAGGAGAAGTACACGAGCACGCCGAAGCTCGCGATCGGCGGGCGCAGCAACGGCGGCCTGCTCGTCGGCGCCGTGCTCACCCAGCGCCCCGATCTGTTCGGCGCCGCGCTGCCGGGCGTGGGCGTGATGGACATGCTGCGCTTCGACGACTTCACGATCGGCTGGGCATGGCGCTCCGACTACGGCTCGCCCGACGATCCGAAGGAGTTCCAGGCCCTTCTCGCCTACTCGCCGTACCACAACACGAAGCCGGGCACGGCGTACCCGCCGACGCTCGTGTACACCGCGGATCACGACGACCGCGTCGTGCCGGCCCACAGCTACAAGTTCATCGCGGCGCTGCAGCACGCCCAGAGGAGCTCGGCGCCGGTGCTCATCCGCATCGACACGAAGTCGGGCCACGGCGCGGGCAAGCCCACGACGAAGCAGATCGAGGAGTGGGCCGACCTGTGGGGCTTCCTCGCGCACCACCTCGACGTGCGCGCGCCCTCCTGAATCGAGTACAACGATCGCGTGCTCCTCGTCGGGATGGCGTGGCTCGGCGCGCTCGCGCAGCCGCCGATCGTGCCGCCGCCTCCGGACCCCCTGGAGCTCGAGCTCGAGTGGATCGCGCCGCCGGGCTGTCCGAGCGCGGCGGAGATCGAGGCCCGCCTCGCGACGCTGCTGCCTGGCGATCCCGCCGGTGAGGGCGTGCTCGCGGTGCGCGGCGTGGTGACGGCGTCGCCCGCCGGCCTCGATCTCGTGCTCGTGTCGACGTTTCGCGATCAGGTCGAGCGCCGCGAGCTGCACGCGCCCGACTGCCGCGAGCTCGGCGAGGCGACGGCGGTGCTGCTCGCGGTCGCGCTCGAGCCCGGACGCGCGGCGGAGATCGCCGAGCACGCACCCGCCGTGGCGTCGGACGCTCCGCCCGCGGCGATCACCGACGGCAGCGCGACGACGTCCGTCGCGCCGACGGACGCGAACGACGACGCCGCGGCCCTGCGCGCGTCGCCACGCACGAGCCCGCGTCGACGCGCGCGACGTCCGTATGGCGGTGCGGTGCGCATCGCCGGTGGGCTCGACGCGGGCGCCCTGCCGCCGCTCACCGGCGCCGTGCAGCTCGCGTTCGTGCTCGAGTGGCCGCGCGCGCGCATGGAGGTGCACGGCGTGTGGTTGACGCCCGTCTTCCGCGAGCTCGACGGCCCCGGCGCGTCGTTCCAGCTCGGGGCCGCGGGCATCAGCGGCTGCGGGCGGCTGTTCGTGCGCGCGGTCGAGTTCCCGCTGTGCGCCGGCGTCGAGGCCGGGGCCGTGCAGGCCCGCCCGGACGACCTCGAGACCGACGCGATCCAGCGCAGCCCGTGGCTCGGCGCGATCGCGGGCGTGGGCGTGGCCCGCGCGTGGGGCCCGGTCGGCGTGTGGGCGGCCGTGCAGGGCGTCGGCCGGCTCGTCGGCGCGGAGTTCCAGCTCGAGGGCCGCACGCTCTTGCGACAATGGCCGGTGTCGGTGCGGGCGCTGTTGGGAATCGAGCTGCGGTGGTCGTGGAAACCGGGGCGACGTGGACAATAGGACGTCCATGGCCCGTCCGCGGTCCGCGGCCCACCCGTTCCAGGCGCTCTACCGGCGCCACTACGGGTTCGTGTGGCACACGGTGCGCCGCTTCGGCGTCGTGCCGGCGCTCACCGACGACGCCGTGCAGGACACGTTCATCGCGGCGTATCGGCGCTGGGGCGAGCTCGCGATGCCGTCGGCGAAGTCGTGGCTGTACGGCATCGCGCGGCGCGTCGCGAGCAACTACCGGCGCGCGGATCACCGGGCGACGCGCAAGCGGGGCGCACTGGCGGTCGCGACCTCGGTCGCACCGCCCGTCGCCGCGCCGCCCGAGGTCGTGGTGCACCTCGATCGATTCCTCGAGGGCCTGCCCGCCGTCGATCGCGAGCTGTTCGTGCTGTCGGAGATCGAGGGCATGAGCGGGCCCGAGGCCGCGAACGCGCTCGAGCTCAACGTGAGCACGACCTACAGCCGCGTGCAGAGCCTGCGTCGGCGCTTCCGCGAGTCGTTCGCCGACGGCGACGACGTCGTGCGGGCGGCTCGCGAGCAGCGTCCGCGCGCGACGGCCCACGGCTGGGCGCTGCTCCTGCCGCACCTCGGGGTCGCGAGCACGGCGGCGAAGGCCGCTCCGCTGCTCGCCTGGGGGTTGGTCGCGAAGATGTCGGCCGTCGCGCTGCCGGTCGCGGTCGCGGTCGGCCTGTCGGTGACGCGCTCGCAGCCCGCACCCACGGCCCCGGTGACCCGGGCGGCGATCGATGCGTCGAGCGCCGAGGCCCCCGCGCCGCGCGTCGCACCCAGGCCCGTCGCCGTCGTCGCCCCGGCCGCGCTCCCGCCGGCCGCGCCCGCGCCCGCCTTCGAGCCGCCGGCGCCCGCGAAGGTGCAGTCGCCGGTGCGCACGCCGACGACACCCGCCGCCGCGTCGCTCGACCGCGACAACCAGCTCGTGCGCGACGCCGGCGATCGTCTGCGCGACGGCGACGCTGCGGCTGCGCTCGCGATCACCGACGCGCACGCGCGTGAGTTCCCGAAGAGCGCGCTCGCGGATGCCCGCACGGCGCTGCGGATCGAGGCCCTGTGCGCGCTCGGCAAGACGGCGCAAGCGAAGGGCGAAGCGCGGCTGTTCGCACGCGAGCACGCGAGCTCGCTCGTCCTCGCACGCATCGAACGATCGTGCGCCGGCACCTCCGTGGAATCGGACGCCGCCGGACAAGCGAAGGATCGATGACACGACGATTCGCTTCTCTCGCTTCGCTCCTGTGGCTCGCGACGCCGGTCGCGTGCGTGCTGAAAACCGACCTCGATCCCGAGGACACCGACGCGTCCGTCGACGACGGCAGCGACGACGGCGACAGCGCGACGATCACGATGACGGGCGCCGACGACGACACGGGCGCGCCCGCGGAGATCCCGGTCGAGGACGCCGCCGCGACGATGGCCGCGGCTCGCTGCGCGGCGTTCTTCGCGTGCGAGTGCAACGCCGGCTTCGACGACACGACGTGGGACAACGTCGCGGACTGCGAGACGACGCTGTTGCCGTTGCTGGAGGAACAGGTCGCGCTGGGGCAGTCGATGGGCCTCACGTACGAGCCCGACTGCGCGGCGGCCTACGTCGCGTACTACTCCGCGCCCGGGTGCACGGCGCCGACCGCCGCCGTGATCGAGGAGATCGCCGCGGCGGTGCAGTGCCAGCTCTTCACTGGCGACGCCACACTCGGTACGCCGTGCACGGATCCGCCGTGGCTGTTGCCCAGCGCGGAGACGTGCGCGGCCGGGCTCGCGTGCATCGCCGGGCAGTGCGACGACCCGCACAAGGCCGAGGGCGACGCCTGCAACGGGGCCGGGCAGCCGCGCCAGGACTGCGAGCCGCCGCTCTTCTGCGACGGCACGACCACGCCGCCCACGTGTCGAGCTCGGCTCGCGATCGGCGAGAGCTGCGAGAACGTGGGGCAGTGCGCCCCGGGCGGGTGGTGCAACGCCGACGAGATCTGCGAGGCGAGCCTGCCACCGGGCGCGCAGTGTCTCGACGCGCGCGAGTGCGACCTCGGCGTGTGCGGCCCGGACAACGTGTGCATCCAGCCCGCGCAGGTGTGCGGCCCGATGGTCTTCGAGGAACAGGACGGGTGCGAGGCCGCCACCGAGGCCGCGACCGCCTTCATCGACGCGAACTCCGCGTGCGAGGACGCGTCCGACTGCGTCCCGCTCGACGGCGTCTGCTACGGCGGAAACACCTGCGGCTCGATCGCCGTGAGCGCGGACCACGACGCAGACGCGTGGATGGAGATCCAGGCCGCGCTCGAAGGCGCGTGCGAGTGCGGGGCCGACCCGTGCGGGGCCTCGATCGCGTGCGTCGACAACCGCTGCGAGATGCAGTTCCCGTGAGCCGCCGGCTCAGGGCTGCGTGCTCGCGATGGCCCACGCGACGTAGTCGTCGTTGATGGACACCGGATCGAGCACGACGATCTTCGGGCACTCGTAGGGGTGCAACAATCGCAGCCGCGCGGTCGCTGCCGCCACGCGATCGCGCGGCGTCTCCATCACCACGAGCGACTCCTCGTCGTGGCACAGCTCGCCCTTCCACACGTAGATCGAGCGCACCGCCGGCACGATGTTGCCGCACGCGACGAGCCGCTCCTCCACGAGCGACTGGACCACGCGCTCGGCATCGACCGGCGGCAGCGTGGTGAGCAGGATCTTGACCTCAGCCATAGTCCCCCACGTGCATGCCGGCGACCCCGGCCTCCACGCCGGCTCCGAGCCCGCGCGCCGCCTCGAACGTCGCGTGCACGACCGGCGCGTAGCGGACCACGTCGTGGCAGATCCTCGCGATGCGATCGAGCACGCGCGGCGCCACGATCTCGTCGCCCGCGAAGTCGACCGGCCGCACCGCCGCGTGGAACGGCAGCGTGAAGCCGTGGCACCACGCGAAGCACGTCTTCACCGCGTGGATCGACATGTCTCCGCTGCCGCCGCCCGTCACCGACACGACGCCGGCGAACTTGCCGGCGAGCTCGAGCCACAGGAAGTCGAACCAGTTCTTGAGCGCGCCGCTCATGTTGCCGTGGTACTCGGGCGTGACGAGCACGAAGCCCTGGGCCCAGCGGGCGTCGGTCCGCACGCGAACGATGTCGGGGTGCGCCCCCTGGTCCACGCTGCCGTCTTCCATGATCGGCAGCTGCGTCGCCGCGAGATCGCAGACGCGGACCGTGCCCCCCGCGCTCTCGACGAAGCGCACGGCATGCGCGATGGCGGCGCGCAGCTGGCTCTGCGGGCGGCTCGCCCCGGACACGACGAGGATGTTCGGCATGCAGCGGGCATCTTTGTCGCGGACGCGCGCGCGCGCAAGCGGCGAGGCGATCCGCCCGCACCTCGCATGCGACCACTCGACGCCCGCTCGCGACGGCTCGCTCGTCCGAGTGATCCGGAGGTCCGCGCGCCGAGGGCGGTTTGGTATGCTCTCGCGCGGATGACGGTGTCGACGCGGACGGCCGAGTCGCCGGAGTCGCCCGCGGGCCCCCTCGTCGTGCGCCCGCGCGAGACGCCCGCCGTCGCGACCGCGCCCGAGGCCGGGAGGCTGGAGGGCTGGGGTCGCCTGCCCGGACCCGGCGTCGAGCTGCGCTCCGAGGATCTCGAGCGCATCACGCTCGACGTGCCGCTCACCCGCGGGCTCGCGCGCAGCTACGGCGACTCGTCGCTGCCGCCCGCGCGCCGCCCGATCGTCGCGGCCACGCCGCTCGCGGATCGGATCCTCTCGTTCGATCGCGAGACCGGAGTGATGCGCGCCGAGGCGGGCCTCTCGCTCGTCGCGCTCAACCGCATCATGCTGCCGCGCGGGTGGTTCCCGCCCGTCACGCCCGGCACGCAGTACGTCACGCTCGGCGGCATGGTGGCGTCCGACGTGCACGGCAAGAACCACCACGTCGCGGGCACGTTCGGCGCGCACGTGCTGGCGTTGCGCATGCGCGTCGCCGACGGGCGCATCCTCGAGTGCTCGCCGTCCGAGCACCCCGATCTCTTCTGGGCGACGGTCGGTGGCATGGGCCTCACGGGGCACATCCTCGAGGTCGAGTTCGTGATGCAGCCGGTGTCGTCGCCGTGGATCTGGCAGGAGACCGAGCGCGTGCCCGACATCGACACGTACGTCGCGCGGCTGGCCGAGAACGCCGCCGAGTGGCCGATGACGATGGGTTGGATCGACTGCCTCGCGCGGGGCAAGAGCCTCGGGCGCGGCATCCTCATGCGCGGGCGGTGGGCGAAGCCGTCCGAGGCGCCGACGGAGCCGCCGAAGCCGAAGCGCCGCATCACCATGCCGCTCGTGCTGCCGCAGTTCGTCCTCAATCGGCTGTCGATCCGTGCGTTCAACCTCCTGTACTTCCGCACGCACTTCCGCGAGCGCACAGCCGGCATCGTCCACCCCGAGCCGTTCTTCTACCCGCTCGACATGATCCTCCACTGGAACAAGATGTACGGGCCGCGCGGCTTCACGCAGTACCAGTGCGTGCTGCCGCGCGCGGCGGGGGCCGGCGCAGCGCGCCGCTTCCTCGAGCTGCTCACCGACAGGGGCGGCGCGTCGTTCCTGTGCGTGATCAAGGACTGCGGCGCCGAGGGGCAGGGCATGCTGTCGTTCCCGATGCCGGGCATCTCGATCGCGCTCGACATCCCGGTGCGCGCCGACACGCAGGCGCTGGTCGACGCGCTCAACGAGCGCGTCATCGCCGAAGGCGGACGCATGTACCTCACCAAGGACGCGTTCACGCGCGCCGAGCACTTCGCGAAGATGGAGCCGAGGCTGGCGGCGTTCACCGAGGTGCGGCGCCGCTGGGATCCCGAGCGGCGCCTCGCGAGCGCGCAGTCGATCCGCATGCTGGGAGACGCTCCGTGAAGGTCGCGATCCTCGGGGCCACCAAGGGCATGGGACGCTCGCTCGCCCGCGAGCTCGCGGCGCGCGGCGACGCGGTGTGCCTGCTCGGGCGCGACGCCGAAGATCTCGACCGCAGCGCCGCGGACCTGCGCGTGCGCGCACCGTCGTCGACGGTGAGCACGGCGAGCTGCGATCTGGCCGACACCGCCTCGTTCGCGCCCGCGCTCGCGGCCGCCGAGACCTCGCTCGGGGGGCTCGACGTCGTGGTCGTGACGGCCGGCATGTTCGCGACCCAGGACGCGCTCGAAAGCGACCCCGCGCTGCTCGAGCAGCTCCTGTCGATCGACTTCACGGCGACCGTGCTGTTCTGCGAGGCCGCGCGCAAGAAGCTGCTCGCCCGCGGCGGTGGGACGCTGTGCGTGTTCAGCTCGGTCGCGGGCGATCGCGGACGCAAGCCGGTCGTGCTCTACGGCGCCGCGAAGGCCGGGCTGTCGAGCTATTGCGAGGGGCTCGATCATCGCTTCCGCGCCCAGGGGCTGCGCACGATCTGCATCAAGCCCGGCTTCGTGAAGACGGGGATGACGGCCGGCCTGCGCCCTCCGCCGTTCGCGGGCGAGCCCGACGAGGTCGCGAAGCTCGTCGTGAAGGCGATCGATCGCGGCGCGCCGGTGGCCTACGTGCCCGGCATCTGGTGGCTCGTGATGTGGGTGATCCGGCGCTTGCCCAGGCTCGTCATGCGTCGCGTCGGGTTCTGATCCTTCGGCCATCGACTGGGGTCGAATCGATCGTTGGGGGCACCTGGCGGCTTCCCAGCGCGGCTGCGGTCCTGCATGCTGGGAAGCTCGCACCCATGTCGACCGAGCGATCGACCGGAGCCGATGTCGTCGCGTTGCCGCTCCTGCGCACGGACGCGCCGACGATCGCCGACGCCGACGATCACGGCCGCGGCAGCGCCGGCCGGATCCCGCGCAAGATCGGTCGCTACGTCGTGCTCGAGCTCGTCGGCAAGGGCGGCATGGGCATGGTGTGCACCGCCTACGATCCGAAGCTCGATCGCCGCATCGCGCTCAAGATCCTGCGCGACGTCGACCCGACCGACACGCGCCGCACGACCACCGGACGCGTGCGACTCGTCCGTGAGGCGCGCGCGCTCGCGCGGCTGTCCCATCCCAACATCGTGAGCGTGCACGACGTCGACGTCGTGGACGATCGCCTCTACATCGCGATGGAGTACCTCGAGGGGCAGAGCGTCGCGCAGTGGCTCGATGCCGGCAAGCGATCGTGGCGCGAGGTCGTCGACGTGTTCGCCCAGGCCGCGCGCGGGCTCGCGGCCGCGCACGAGGCCGCGATCGTGCACCGCGACTTCAAGCCCGCGAACGTGCTCCTGGGTCGGGGCCCCGGCGGGGATCAAGGAATCGGTCGGGTGTGCGTCGTCGACTTCGGGCTGGCGAAGCGCGACGACGAGCAGCTCCTGGCCTCCGGCGAGGAGCACTCCGCCGACGAGCACGAGCCCGTCGGCGACATCGAGGACAGCGGCAAGCTCACCCAAGCCGGGCGGCGCGTGGGCACGCCCGCGTACATGGCTCCGGAGCAGATGCTCGGCCAGAGCGTCGGCGCGGCCGCCGACCAATTCGCGTTCGGCGTGTCGCTCTACGAGGCGCTCTATCGCATCGCGCCGTTCCGCGGCGCCGACCGCCAGGAGGCGATGTGGAAGGCGATCGAGGGCCAGGTGTCGCCGCCGCCGCGCGAGCACGACGTCCCGGGGTGGCTCCACAAGGTGGTGCTGCGCTGTCTCGCCCGCGAGCCGGCGCAGCGCTTCGCCGACATGCACGAAGTGATCGCCGCGCTGCAGGACGATCCTGCGCGCCGCCGTCGCCGGATCCGCACGATCGGGCTCGCGAGCGTCGTCGCGATCTCGGCGGGCCTCGGCATCGCCGCGCTCGCGCTGCGTCCCGATCCGTGCCCGGGCGCCGACGACCGGCTCGCCGCGATCTGGAACGAGAGCCGTGCGGCGACGATGCACGACGCGTTCGTCGCGACCGAGGTGCCGTTCGCCGAGACGTCGTGGGCGCACACCAGCGCCGCGATCGACGAGCACACGCAGCAGTGGCTCGACACCCACGTCGACATCTGTCGCGCCACGCACGTGCGCGGCGAGCAGTCCGAGCAGCTGCTCGACACGCGCATGGCGTGCCTCGATCGCAGCCTCGACGAGACCGAGGTGCTGCTCGAGGTATTCGACAGTCCCGACGCCGCGCTGCTCGAGCGCGCGACGGAGGCGTCGCTGCGGCTGGCGCCGCCGGGGCGGTGCGCCGAGCTGTCCTCCGACGACGCGGACCCCGTCATGGATCCCGCGACCGCGACGAAGGCCGCGGACGTCGGCAAGCGGATCAGCGCGGCGATGGCCCACGTGCTCGCCGGACGCGACAAGGCGGCGCTCGAGATCGCCGAGGACGCCTGGCATCGCGCGCAATCGCTGGGGCAGGGCACGCTCGAGCTGCGCGCGCGGCTCGTGCGATCGCGAGCACGCGCGCGCACGGGCGACAGCGAGGGCGCGGAGGAGGACCTGCGCGCCGCGATCGAGCACGCCGCGTCGCTCGACCGCGCGCGCGAGGAGGCCCAGGCCTGGGTGCTGCTCGTGCCGCTGCTCGCCCACGGCCGCGTCGACGAGGCGCTCGCGCTGCGGCTGGCGGCCGAGGCCGCGCTCCACCGCGCCGGCGATCCGGCCGATCTGCGGGCCGACCTCGCCCACGGCGTCGCGATGGTGCTCGCGAACAAGGGCGATCACGACGGCGCGATCGCGGAGTTCGAGCGCGCGCTCGCGCTGCGCGCAGAGGTGACGAGCGAGCACCACCCCGACGTCGCGCGCACGCGCGGCGACCTCGCGGTGGCGCTCGTGCGGGCCGGCCGATTCGATCGCGCGCAGGACGAGCTGGTGCTCGCGCTCGCGGACAGCGAGGCGGGCCTCGGGGCCGATCACCCGGTGGTCGCGACGTTCGCCCACAACCTCGGCAACGCGCGGCTCGAGGGCCGCGGCGATCTCGAGGGCGCCGCCGCGATGTTCGAGCGCGCCATCGCGATCCGCGAGGCGGCGTTCGGCAAGGACTCGCCCAAGGTCGCCGAGGTGCTGGTGTCGCTGTCCGCCTTGCGGCGCCACACGGGCGACGACCAGGCCGCGCTCGCGACCGGGCAGCGGGCCGTCGCGATCCTCGAGGCGGGCGCGCGCAAGCCCGATCCGAAGGTCGCGGCGGCGCAGAACGGGCTCGGCTCGACGTTGTTCGCCCTGGGGCGCACCGACGAAGCGCTCGTGGCCCACGATCGCGCGCTCGAGATCCTGCGCACGCATCACGGCGATCGCCACGCGAGCGTGGGCCGCACCCTCGTGCGTCGCTGCGAGGTGCTCACGGCGGCCGGGCGCATCGAGGAGGCGCTGGCCGAGTGCGACCGGGCGCTCGCGATCTTCGCGGCGCTGCACGAGGGACCCCATCGCGAGACCGCCGATGCCCTGCGCATCGCCGCGGCGGCCCGGCTGCGCGCCGAGGACACGCCGGAGGCGGTGGCGCTCGCGAAGCGGGCCGTCGCGATCGAGCGCGCCATCGAGCGGCCCGCGGACGACCGCGCCGTTGCGGATCTACAGCTCGTGCGCGTGCTCGCCCACGACCCCACTGCGCGTGAGGACGTCGATCGACTGCGTCGTGCGATCGAGTCCGCGCTGCCGAGCCACCCGGATCCGTCGTTCGTGGACGAAGCGCGCGCGTGGCTGCGCGCGAACCCTCACTGATCGTGCTCGCCGTCCTCGTCGCCGTCCTCGGCGATCCCGAGGCCGCCGCACTCGCCGGTGAGCATCGCCGCGACCACGAGCTTGCGCTGGATGCTCGCGTGGGTGAGCGGCTTGGTCGACGTCACGACGATGTCGCCCTGCACGTGCAGCCCGTCGTAGATGTGCGGACCCTGGAACGTGAACGCCAGCTGGTCGACGAGCTCGCCGGCGATCTGCGCGAGGCTGTCGCCCTCGAAGTCGAGCTCGCCCTCGAACACCCAGCGTCCGAACGCGGTGAAGAGCACGTCGCCGCCGGGACCTCCGACGATCACGCGGTCCACGAGCGTGTTGCCCTCGACCGTGCACAGCGTGGCGCCGCCCGGGGCC
>CAYXVR010000048.1:0-46687 GCA_964468635.1 uncultured Nannocystaceae bacterium | reverse complement strand
CTGGATCGTGCCGTCCACCACCGTCGCGAGGATGGGGCCGCCGGGGGCCGCGCCGTCGTGCACGTTCGGGCCCACGAAGTCGTAGATGAGACAGTCCGCGCTCGTGGTCCCCACGCCCGCGTACAGCGAGATGTCGCCGTTGCCGGGGTAGTTCGGCGGGGTGGGCAAGCCACCGCCCGAGCGATAGGTCTCGGCCATCTCCTCGCCGGCGCCCATGTCCCGCGCGACGCAGCCGATCGAGAGGCTCGCCGCGACTGCCACGCCCAAACTCCATCCGAAGCGCGTCGTCGACATCGTCGTCAACCTTGACCGCGGGTCGGCGTCGGTGCAAGCCGCGATCACACGATCGAGCCCGAGCGTGTGACGATCACGAAGGTCACGGGCCCGTCGTTGTCGGCGACGACGTGCATGTGGGCGGCGAATCGTCCCGTCTCCACCGGCAGGCCGACGTTGCGCAGCTCGACACACACCTTTTCGTAGAGCGTGCGTGCGAGCTCGGGGGCCATCGCACCATCGAAGCTCGGGCGTCGACCCTTGCGCAGCGAGCCTGCGAGGGTGAACTGGCTCACCACGAGCATGGCGCCCCCGACCTCGCGCACGTCGTGATCCATCGGCTTGCTGCCGGGAAAGATCCGCAGCTCCGCGAGCTTGCGCGCGGTGGTGACGGCATCCGTCTCGGTGTCGTCGCGCTCGACCCCGACGTACGCGAGCAAGCCCCGCTCGATCCGTCCGACGATCTCTCCATCGACGGCGACGTGCGCCGAGGCGACGCGTTGCACGACTGTCTTCACCCACCACCGCCCCGCTGCACCGCCGGATCGGGCAGCGCGGCGATGGCCTCGCGGCCCCCCGACGGGGCGCCGAGCTGGGGCTGCGCGGCCTCGCGGATCCCCACGCGGGTGGGCTCGCGGATGGAGGCAATTTCCCGCGAGCTCACGGTGGTGCGCACGAGGAGCTCCGCGACGAGCCCGGTGCCGATGAACTGGATGGCCGCGAGCGTGAGCAGCACGCCGAGGGTGAGCAGGGGGCGCGTGCCGATCGGCTCGCCCATGAACCAGAGCACGGTGAGATACGCGAGCACCGAGACGCCCGTGATGCCGGTGACCGCTGCGAGGAAGCCGAACAGGTGCAACGGCCGCGTGCGGAAGCGGGTCACCATCAGCACCGTGAGGAGATCGAGCAGGCCCTCCGCGAGCCGCCACGATCCGAACTTGCTGTGGCCGTGCCGGCGCGGTCGATGGCGCACGACGAGCTCGGCGATCCGGAAGCCACGCTCGCTCGCGAGCACGGGCAGGAAGCGGTGGAACCCGCCGTAGACCGAGAGCTCGCGGATGCACTCGATGCGGTAGGCCTTGAAGCCGCAGTTGAAGTCGGACAGCGGCACGCCGCTCACGAGCCGCACCACCGCGTTGAACAGCTTCGACGGCAGCGTCTTGCCGACCGGATCGTGGCGCTCGCGCTTGTAGCCCGACACGAGCTCGTAGCCCTCGTCGATCTTCGCGACGAACTCGGGGATCATCGCGGGGTCGTCCTGCAGATCGGCGTCGAGCGTGACGACGATCGAGCCGCGCACGCGCTCGAACGCGGCCGCGAGCGCGGGCGACTTGCCGAAGTTCTTGCGCAGGTGCACCACGCGGATGCGCGGGTCCTCGGCGGCGATCCGATCGAGCAACTCGCCCGATCCGTCCGTGCTGCCGTCGTCGACGAACAGCACCTCGAACGTGCGGTTCGTGGCCTCGAGCCCCGCGACGAGCTCGTCGCGCATCTGCGCGAGGGACTCGACCTCGTCGAGCACCGGCACCACCGCCGACAGCTCGGGACTCGCGACGATCGCCTCGGGCACGGACCCGATCGTACTCCGCCCGCCTCGCCGGTGCGACTTGGTCTTCGGAGGAGGAAGCTCCGCTTCCTCCTCCCGCGCCGGCAGAGCCGTCGCGGGTCCCTCCTCCTTCCGGTCGCTTCGCGACTTACCGTCGACGGCCGAGCACCATCGTCCACGGGAAGCAGCGCGGGGTCGCGACGATCTCGAAGCGGCGCGCGACGAGCTCGACGAACTGCGACCGCGTGAACCGCTGCAGGTGCTCGGGGTGGTTGCCGAGACCGCGCAGGTGACGGCCGCGCAGCACGTTCAGGGCCGAGAACCACGGCTCGTGGGGCACCGACAAGAGCACGTGGGGATCGGCCAGCGCGTCGAGCACGGGCAGCATCGCGGCGGGGTCGGGCAGGTGCTCGAGCACCTCGAGCATGAGCACGAGGTCGTAGCGGCGGCCGCCCGCTCCGCCGGCGAGCTCGCGCGCGTCCGCGACCTCCACGGTGGCGCGCGCGCCGAGCCGGGCGCGGGCCTCGCGAACGGCGGTCTCGCTCAGGTCGACGCCGAACAGATCGGCCTCGACGCCCGCACGCACGAGCGCCTGCAGCACGTAGCCCTCGCCGCAGCCGACCTCGAGCACGGTGCGCGGTGCCAGCCGCCGCACCACCTCGACCACGCGCCGGTGGAAGCGGGCGATCACGTACCGCTGGACGGGATTGCGGCTCTCGTGCTTGCTCGCGTTGCTCGAGCGCGGCTCCATCCTGCCCCGCGAGTATACTCCGCGCCGATGGTCTACGAACGGTACTTGGTCACGGGCGGTGCCGGGTTCATCGGCAGCCACCTCGTGGACGGCCTGCTCGCCGACGGCGCCCGGGTGGTCGTGGTCGACGATTTCAACGACTACTACGCGCCGGCGCTGAAGCGCGCGAACGTGGCCGCGCACCTGCGATCACCGCGCTACACGCTGGTCGAGCACGACATCCGCGACGGCGCGAGGATGGCGGCGCTCGTGGCGGAGCACGCCCCCCAGTGCATCGTGCACCTCGCCGCGCGGGCCGGCGTGCGCCCGTCCTTGTCGGATCCGCTGCTGTACGAGACCACGAACTCGGTGGGCACGCTGCACCTGCTGGAGGCGGCGCGCCACCACCGGGTGCCGCGCTTCGTGTTCGCGTCGTCCAGCTCCGTGTACGGGCTCAACTCCAAGGTGCCGTTCGCCGAGACGGACGCGCTCTTGCGGCCCGCGTCGCCCTACGGCGCGACCAAGCTCGCGTCCGAGGCGATGTGTCACGCGTACGCGCACCTGTACGGGCTGTCGATCGCGTCGCTGCGCTTCTTCACCGTGTACGGCCCGCGCCAGCGCCCCGACCTCGCGATCCGCAAGTTCGCCGAGCACATGCTCGAGGGCCGTCCGATCCAGCTCTTCGGAGACGGCTCCACGAGTCGCGACTACACGTTCGTCGCGGACATCGTCGCGGGCGTGCGCGCCGCGATCGCGCTCGACGCGGGGCCCGGCCACGACATCTTCAACCTCGGCAACTCGAGCCCGATCACGCTGGCGGAGCTCGTCACGGCGCTCGAAGATGCGCTCGGCATCCCCGCGACGATCGAGCGACTGCCGGATCAGCCCGGCGACGTGCCCCGCACGTACGCCGACGTGAGCAAGTCCACCCGCGTGCTCGGCTACGCGCCGAGCACCCCGTTCGCCCAGGGGCTGCGCGTGTTCGTGGAGTGGCTGCGCGCACGAGCGCGGTGACCTCGGACGTGCGACAACCCGGGCGGTAGCGACGTCGATCCATTGCTCCGCTTGTTGCACCCGCTCCGCGTCCTGGTCGCCGGCATCTGCTACGTCGGCTTCGCCGTCATGGGTCTCGTGATGGGCTGGCTGCTCGTGCCGCTCGCGTCCATCGGCGCGAAGTCGGAGATGGAGCGCGTGCGGCGGGCCCAGTGGACGCTGTGCAAGTGCAGCCGCTTCTGGGTCGCGTTCATGAAGGCGGGCGGCCTGCTCGCGCTGCGGCGCGGCGCGCTGCCGTGCCCGATCGAGCCCGGGCACCCGGCGATCGTCGTGGCGAACCACCCGAGCTTGCTCGACATCTTCATGCTCGTCGCGACGATCCCCGGCATCACGTTCGTCGCGAAGGCGAGCTGGGTCGACAGCTTCCTCACCGGACGGCTCCTGCGCGCAGGCCGGGCGATCCGCGGGCCCACGGAGGGCACGACGCCGGTGCCGGGCGAGACGTCGGTGCTCGATGCGATCGTGGCGCAGCTGCACGACGGCTATCCCGTGATGCTGTTCCCCGAGGGCACGCGCTCGCCGAAGGGCGGCGGGCTCCGCAAGTTCCGCGCAGGCGCGTTCGAGGCCGCGATCCGGGCGAAGGTGCCGCTCGTGTCCGTGCTCGTGAGCGTCGACCCACCCGCGCTCGCGAAGGGCCAGCCGTGGTGGGACATCCCGCGGGTGCGCGCGCAGTTCTCGGTCGACGTGATCGACGTGCGAACGCCGACGCGCGACGAAGACGGTTCGGGGCGCGACCTCGCGAGGGCGACGCGCGACCGCTACGTTCGAGCGCTCGGGTTGCCGGCCGAGGCGCCCGCGTCGTCGGTGCCGATCGACAGCTTGCCGGCCTGAACGAGCGCCACGATCGCCGCGATGTCGACGTCCTGGCGCCGGTCCGCAGCGAGCGTGGGCACGTGCGCACGCACGTCGGCGAGCAGCTCGCGCGCGCGGACGTGACGGTTCTCGTCGCCTCGTAGATCGAGCGCCTGACAGACGGCGAGGGTGACGATCGCAGCCGTCTCCTCGGCGAGCTCGAGGATCGCGACGCAGTCGCGCACGGCGTGCGTGCCCATGCTGACGACGTCCTGGTTGTGGCACTCGGTGCTGCGCGAGAAGACGCTGGCGGGCATCGTGGCCTTGAGCGCCTCGGCGGCCAGGGCCGACGCGGTGATCTGCATGGCCTTGAAGCCGTGGTGGGCCGCGCCGCCGTCGCCCCGCACCGCGACGAGGTTGGCGGGCAGGCCGTTGTTCATCGTCGGCGTGCAGAGCAGGGCGAGCTGGCGATCGAGCAGGCCCGCGACGTTCGCGACCGCCGTCTTGAGGGCGTCGAAGGCGAGCGCGACGTGGCCGCCGTAGAAGTTGCCGCCGTGCACGAACTCGCCGCGATCCGGGTCGACGATCGGGTTGTCGTTGACGCTGTCGATCTCGACGTCGAGCGTGCGCTCGGCGAAGTCGGCCGCGTCGAGCAGCACGCCGATCACGTGGGGAGCGCAGCGCACGGAGTAGCGGTCCTGC
The DNA here is from genome assembly GCA_964468635.1 of uncultured Nannocystaceae bacterium. GTDB lineage: Bacteria > Myxococcota_A > Polyangia > Nannocystales > Nannocystaceae > Xiheibacterium. The sequence continues at coordinate 41,591 of CAYXVR010000048.1, read as the reverse complement.
AGGCGCGCGCCGGCGCCATGATCGCGCCCGTCGATCTCGAGGTCGGCGCGGATCCAGCCCGCGGCCGTGCGATGGCCGGCGTGGGGCTTGAGCGCGTCGATGCGCGCGTCGAAGTGGCCGCGGTTGGATCCCAGCGCATCCACGAGCACCGCCGTGATGGCACTCGACCAGCGCGCGAGCCGACGCGCGCGCGCCCACGCGAGGCAGCCGAGCCCGGTCATCGCCGACGTGCCGTTCATGAGCGCGAGGCCCTCCTTCGGCGCGAGCTCGATCGGCGCGAGGCCGGCGCGCGCGAGCGCATCGGCGGCCGGGAGCTCCTCGCCGTGCAGACGCGCCTCGCGATCGCCACACAGCACGGCGGCCACGTAGGAGAGCGGCGTGAGGTCGCCGCTCGCACCGACGGAGCCGCGCGCCGGGATCACCGGCACGACGCGCTTCGCGAGCAGGCCGACGAGCGCGTCCAACAACGCCTCGCTCACGCCCGACCAGCCGCGCGCGAGCGAGGCGAGCCGCACCGCGACGACCGCGAGCGCCTCGTCGTCGCCGAGCACGGGCCCGGTGCCGCACCCGTGGTAGCGCACGAGGTTGCGCTGCAGCTCGATCGCGAGATCCGGTGCCACGTGCGTGTCACACGAGTCGCCGAAGCCGCTCGTGACCCCGTAGAGCGTGTCGCCGCGCTCGACGAGCTCGCGCACGGCAAGGGCCCCGCGCCGCAGTCGGGCGCGATACTCGGGATCCGGATCCAACACCGGCTGCGCGCGCCCCTGGGCGAGCTCGACCACCGCGCGTGCGGTGAGCGGGGTGCGCCCGACGACGTGCACTCGGTCGTCGCTCATGACGCGGATGCTATCGCGTTGCGCGCGATCTGGCGCTCGACGACGTCGACGACGTCCGCGACCGTGCGCAGGCCCTTCAGCTCGCGCTCGTCCAGCCGGCCGTGCAGGAGCGACTGCAGCTCCACCACCATGTCGAGCGCGTCGATGCTGTCGAGGTCGAGGTCCTCCGCGAGGCGCGCCTCGGGGGCGACCGCCGCGCGGTCGAGGTCGAACGTGGTCACGAGGATGTCGACGACTCGGTCCTGGATCTCGGTGCGCGTCATGGGCGGGGAGCCCTCCACGATCACGACGCCGGCGGGGGCCGACTGTCGCCGTGCTCGGGGCTCGGACCGGTGAAGAATTCGAACAGCGGGCGATCGGCGTGCTCGAGCGCACTCGGATCGCCCAGCAGCGCGCGGGCGCGGCGATCGATCGCGTTGAAGATCCGCCCGGTCGTGCGCAACACCTCCTTGCGCGGGCGCTCCGTGCCCACCTCGCGCACGAAGTCCACGGCCGACAGCGCGTTGACGAACGTGTCCAGGTTGCCGCGATGGTACGTGCCGGCCCTCCACATCTCGCGCTCGGCGTGCTGGAAGAGCGCCGAGAAGCGCTCCATCGCGCCGAGGATGAACCGCTTCTGGGCGAGCTGCTCGGTGAGCCACGCGGGATCGAGGTGCTGATCGAGCATGTACGACTGCACCCACGCGTTGTAGTAGCTCGCGATGTCGAAGTCCCACTTGAGCTGCAGGAGCTCGCGGCTGCCGAGCAGCGAGTAGAGGTCGCGATACAGCAGGATCGTGGCGTCGAAGCGGAAGTGGACGAACTCGTCGTATTGTCGGCCCCGCGCGGTGACCTCGGACGGCGCCGCGCCGCCGAGATCGCGGCGCACCATGTCGGTGACGAAGTCGTTCTCGATCGCGATGAAGTCCGAGCCCGGCGAGTAGAACGGATCCGTGAACGCGGCCGCCTCGCCGACGAGCGCGAGCCGATCCTCGGGCCGGAAGAACCACTCGGTGCCGTACGCGAGCTGGCCGTAGCTCAGCATGTCGAGGCAGCGGGCCTGCTCGAGCAGCGCGCGACAGGCCCCGTGCTCGCGCAGGAACGCGAGGAAGCCGTCGGCCTTGCGCCAGCCCTCCTGGAATTGCTTCTTCTCGCCGACCCACCCCAGGCTCACGACGTCGCCGTGCAGCGGGATGAACCAGATCCAGTAGCCCGGATAGCAGAAGTGGTTGGTCGACAGGTAGCGCGCGGTGTGGCGCACGCGGCCGCGCCACGCCGGGAGATCGAGCGTGTCCATGTCGGTGACGTCGACGAACCGGCCCCACGTCGCGGAGATCGGGTGGTTCACGTCGAGGCGCGGGGTGCCGAGCGTCTTCTGCAGCATGCGCGTGCGACCGCTCGCGTCGACGAGCCAGCGCGCACGCACGGTGGTGCGACGCTCACCGTCCTCGACGTCGAGCTCGTGGGGCGCACCGCCCGTGCCCGGCCGCAGCGCCCGCACGCGCGTGCCCAGCCGCAGATCCACGCCGTCCTTCGCGTTCATCTCGAGCAGCGCGCGCTCGATTCCGGCGCGGTCGAGCTGGAACGAGGGGTGGTAGGGCAGGCCGTCGGTGCCGATCTCCGACATGCGCTCGATGGGCGCGTCGCGCTCGGGCGTGTCGAAGAAGAAGCGCAGGCCGTTCTTGGGCAGCTGGAAGTCGTAGAGGTGCTTGGACAGCGCGAGCTTGCGGACGAGATAGTTGCTCGCGATCTCGACGGTCGACTCGCCGACCTTGAACGATCGCTCCGTGTCGCGCTCGAAGAGCGCAACGGCGGCGTTGGGCACGAACCGGCGGATCTGGCGGGCGAGGGCGGCCCCGGCGAGCCCGCCTCCCACGATGGCGACGTCGACCTCGAGCGTCATCGGCGTCCTTCCTCGTAGCAGGCTTCGCGGGAGGGTGGCATGCGCCGCAGCACAATCCCGCCGTGCGGCCGCACACCGGCGCGCCGGTGCGACAGCCCGGCTCGCGCGGCGTCGGGGCGCCTACGGCGAGGGTTTCGTCCACGCGCTCATGCGCGTGAGCGCTTCCATCATCTTCACGAGGTCGGTGCGGACCTCGGTGACCATCGCCGGGCCTTCGGCCGCGACGTCGAGCTGGAAGGCGAGGGCACCCGGTGCGATGCCGAAGAGCGCGCCCGCGAACTGGCCGCCGGGGGCGAGCAAGGCGATGACTTCGCCGAAGTCGACGTGGAACTCGCGCGGCTTCACGTCCTGCGGGCTCGCGCGCGCCAGCTGCTTGCGCAGCGCAGCGAGCGGCTTCGCGTCGCCATCGGCGGCGACGCGAACGAGGAGCACCTCGTCGGCGATGGTCGCGGTGACGAACACCTTCGGGCCGAAGCGCTTGCCGAACTCTCCGCTCGTCGGCATCGCGATCTCGTGGATCACGAGGCCCTTGCTCCGGTACGTGCGCGCGGACCCGATGCCGGACGGCGGACGCTTGCGCAGCATCGCGATGCCCGTGGCCAGCACGCGATCCAGCTGGATGGGATCCGGGCCGCGCAGCGCTGCGACGAGCACGAGCCGGCCGCGCGGCATCCAGCCCACGCTCTCGAACGGCTTGCCGCCGGCGAGGTCGTCGAAGACCGCGAGCGTCGGGTCGACGAGCGATGCCACCTCGGGCGCGAGGTCCGGCGGCAGACCGAGGTCGGCCGCGAGCTCGGCGGGCGGGACGTCGCGCACCGCGTTCATCTGCGCGAGGAACTGCGCGCGGTCTTCGGGCCGCCAGCTGTCGCGCTCGACGTAGGTGCCCCACACGAGCGAGTCCTTCGGCACGAGCGCGGGCAGCTTCGAGCGCAGGCGTGTGTTCGCGGCGACGTACTCCGACAGCCAGGTGCCCGCGCGGGGCACGATCGACCACCGCATCACGAGGCCCGCCTTCGGGTCCGTGCGCACGACGACGTCGACGCGATCGCCGTCACGCACGGCATCGAGCACGGACTCCAGCCGCGTGGCCCGCTTGGTCTGCTCCGCGAACGTGCCGTCGTCGCTGTCGATGCGCTCGCGGATGCGCGTCTCCCAGACGGCCCGCACCTCGGCGGGCACGCGGTCGAACACGAGATCGCCGTGCAGGATCACGCCGGGGTCGAGCTTCGGAGCGGCGGGCTCCGGGGCGATCTCGGCGACGTCGAGCAGCGCCGGATCGGTGGCGACCATCAAGCGCCCGCCGCCGACGCGTCCGCGCAGCCCCTGCACGGTGAAGCCGCGCGCGTCTTTCTCGACCTTCAGCTTCCACGCCGCGAGCTGCTGGAGCGCCGCCTCGCCGTCGCGCACGGGCAGCACGACGACGAACCCCGTCTTCGACGGCGCCGTCGCGTACAGCCAGATCCCCGCGGGCCCGCTCGCATCGAATGCCTTGCCGAAGGAGGCGCCGAGGAACTGCTCGGCGATCTCCTTGCGCGGCGCGAGCCCGCGCCGGATCGGATCGACGCACGCCTCGAGCGTGACGCACGTGAGGTGAGCGACCCGCACGCTCTCGACGACGGCCGGCGCCTCGCCGGCGCCTTCGCTCGCCGCCGCGCCGGAGCCGGGCGCGGTCGCCGACTTGCGACCACGCTCGCAGCCCGACGACCACGCGACGAGGAGCACCGCGAGGAGCCAGCGCAGCGCGATCACGGGGTCTTCTCCTTCATGCCGCGCGCGAGATTGCTGGGCGACAGCGCGTCCATGCGCATGCGCAGCTGCCATGCACGGCCGTCGCTCGTGAGCGACGCGGCGACCGTTCCGTCGGTGGGCGGCAGGCCCTTCACGAACGCGGTGTCCAGCGCGAGCAACTGCGAGATCTCGACGAAGTCGACCGAGAACCACCGGTTCGGCGCGGCGCGTTCCTCCGCGCGCTCGAGCGCTTTCGCCACCGTCCGCAGATCGGTGGGCTTGCGATCGCCGCCCACGACGACGACGAACGTGTCGCCCGCCATGGCGGCTCGGACGACGGCGTTGCGGCCGAGTCGGTCGGCGAGCCGATGCGTCGCGGTCGGGAAGGTCGCGCCGTGGATGGTCAGGCCGCGCTGGCGCGTCGTGTGAGCGGACTTGATACCCTGATCGCGCGCGAGCGCGACCAGGCTGCTCGCCATGCGCTCGGCGAGCGCAGGATCGACGCCGCGCAGCAACAGCACCATCGTCGTGCTGTCGGCCGGCAGGAACGCGGCGACCTCGACGGGCTCGTCGCGCACGAAGTATGCGCTCGCGAGCTCGGCCACGTCGGTGGCCAGTGCTCCGACGAGCCGCTTGCGGGCCTCCGTACCGGGCCCCTGTTGGAGCTCGACGGCGACCTTCGCGAGCGCCTCCTTCATCACCGCGCCGATCGAAACGCGCACGGCGATGGGCAGGACGATGCGCTCCACGATGCCGGCCTGCAGGATCGCATCCGTCGGGATCGCCGCAGCGAGTCGCGTGCGTGGGCCGGCATTCGCGGCCGCGCGCTCGGCGAGTCGGGTGCCGGGACGCGGACGGATCACGGCGTCGAGCTCGAAGTGGCCGTCGACCTGCAGCACGTCGAGCTCGCACGAGTCCGCCTGGTCGAGCGCATCGATGGCGAGCCCGAACGGCACGACCTCGCGGAGCACCTGGTTGGTGCCGGCCTGCGTCTCGGCGATGCGCCGGCGCTGCTGCTCGCGCACCTCGGGCGGCAGCGCAGCGAGCTCGATCCGACCGTCGACGACGAGCCCGGGCGCGGGCGACGGCTGCAGCAACGACAGGTCGATCCCGGTGGCGAGCTCCGCCATCGCATCGGTGCTGCCGATGAACGCATGCCCGTCGACGAAGCGCATGTGATCCTTCGACTTGCCGACGTGCGGGTCCACGTCCGCACGAAGCGGGAGCACGTACACCACGTCCGGGCGCTCGGCGCCCTGGATCACGACGATGGAGCCCGGACGAGCGTCGTCGACGGCGTGGCCGTACCAGGTCATGAGCGAGGGCGGCATCGGTGAGCGCGCGAGCATGGGCTGGAGCGCGTCGACGCACGCCTTCATCGTCACGCACGTCGCGTGGCCGAGCACGACGACCTCGGACGGATGCGCCGGCGTCGCCGCGGCGGCCACGGGCGGCGCAGGGGACTGGGCGGGCGCGACCGGCTCGGTCGCGGTGCGCTTGCAGCCTGCCAGGGCGAGCGCGAGGACGACGACCGCCGCGCGCCGACGCATGACTAGCCCAGCTTCTTGCCGCAGCGCTCGCGGCTGACGATGCGCGCCGGCAGCTCGACCTTGCGGTGCTCGTTGAGCGCCGGGACGTGATCGCGCAGGTCGGTCCACGGCAGCAGCATCGACTCCTGGAAGTTCGTCGAGTTCGCGACGTAGATGGAGGTCGCGTCCGAGCCGATCGCCAGCCGGGTGAAGCGCATGTCGGAGCCGGTGGCGTCGAGCCGGTCGCGGATCGTGATCTCGCGCTCGCCCAGCTCGAGGTCGCGGCCGAACGACACCTCGGTGCGCGGCTTGCCCGTGATCAGGATCTTCTGCAGCGTCGTGCGCACGAGGTTCGGGTTGTAGCGCCCGACCGACAGGTTCATCGCGCGGAACGCCGCCTGCTTCACCGGCGACGCGAGCTGGTGCTTGCGCTTGCTCATCTTGCCCCGCGTGCTCGCGCGCCCGCTCGCCACGTCCACCTCGACGACGTTGTCGTCGACCATGTGCGACACGAGCACGTCACCGCTCTGCGTCTTGGCGATGGGCCCCGTGTCGGAGTAGATCGGCCCGTTCTCGTCGTACACCTTGAGCACGCCGCCCTTCGCGAGCGAGCACACCGCGTAGTACGACGCCGTCTTCTTCACGAGCATCTTCGCGTTGGGGAACCACTTCACGAACGGCCCGCGGTGGGCATCGAGCTGCCCGGGCCGCTTGGGTGCGTAGTCCTGCCACGCCTGCACCCAGTCGTAGACGTAGTGCGCGCACATGCGGTTGTCGTCGTTGTAGTAGCGCCGGCGCTCGGGCAGCGCGCGGTGCAGGTACGTGTCGACGATGCGCCCCGCCGTGGGGAAGTGGGGCGCGAGCAGCTCGAAGCCGTGCGGATAGAAGTGGTACGTGTTGCGGCTGCCGTACTCGCCCGCGTACGAGCCGTCCGGGTGCATGAAGTACGACGCGAACTCCACCGCGCGCCCGAGCGGCGCGAGCAGCGAGTCGTCCTTCGACTTCTGCCACAGCTTGCCGAGGAAATCGATCGAGCACGAGTGGTAGCCCGGGTCGGCGCCCTCGTACTCCTGGAACCACCCCTCCTCGTTCTGCCAGGACAAGGTGAGGTCCTTGTACTCGTTGCTCGCCTGCCGGAAGCGCTCCTCGCCGGTGATCACCCACGTGTTCCACAGCGCGAGCGCGGCCAGGGCCTGGTGGTTCGCGAGCTGGCCCGACTCGTTGTGCGCGCGCAACCAGTCGGCCCGCAGCGCGAAGAACTCGACGAGGTCGGGCCGGTTCAGCCCCAGCAGCTGGTAGCTCTCCGTCATCGCGTACAGCGAGAACACGAGGGCCCCGAGCGCGCGCTCGAACGGGAAGTAGTCGTCGCACGAGCCGTCGGCGTGCGCGGACGTCTTCGCGTACTCGATCGATCCCACGACGAGCTCGTACAGCCGCTCGTTCTGGTAGTACGGGTTGTGGGGCATGTCGGTGGCCCACACGCTCGCGAGCGCGAGGCAGAACTCCTGGCTCATGCCGCACGGGAAGTCGATCGTGCGGTAGTGCCAGTACTCGCGATCGAAGCAGCCGAACGTCGACGAGAACGGGTTCTTGTCGACCATCAGCAGGATCCGCGGCAGGGCGCGGATGGCCTCGAACGCGTACCAGTCGCGGTGGCCGGGCGCGGGCTGGGGAAAACGCTCGGACATGCTCAGGACTCCCTCACGCAGGCTTTTGGGCGACGATGCACTGGTTGACGAAGCCGAAGTCGAACGCGCGCAGCCGTGCGACCGCGCGATCGATCTTGAGCGACAGCGCCGGATCCACGGGCAGCTTGAGGTACGGCAGCACGCCGACCGGCGCCCACATGAAGCGGCGAAACTCGACGTCGACGAAGCCCGCATCGCGGGTGATCCGCTCGAGCGCCTTGCGATCGAGCTCCTGCTCGTGGTGCTCCTCGGCGACCATCTTCAGCGCGCCCGCCACGTGATCCCACAGCGGGTTCGGAGCGGTCGCGACGAGCACGCCGCCGGGCTTCAACGCGCGCAGCGCTTCCCTCAAGGCCGCCGTCGGATCGGGCAGGTGCTCGAGCACCGCGAGCGCGGTGACGAGGTCGTAGCGGCCCGCCTCGATCGCGGGCGGCAGATCCATGACGTCGCCCTTGTGCAGGTGCACGTTGGGCGGCAGCTCGGGTGCCGCGGCGATGAGCTCGTCGGACAGCTCGACGCCGTCGAAGCGCCCGCGCGCGCCGAGCAGCTCGCGGATCGCGAGCAGCGTGAGGCACTCGGCCGCGCCGAGCTCGAGCACCGAGTAGTCGGGCTGCGCACCACGCCGCTCGCGGAACGCATCGACCGCGAGGCGGGCGCGCACGCGGTAGCGGAATTTGAGATGGGGCGCGTCGCGACGACCCGCCGCGTACTCGCGATCCATCACGCCATCATGGTGCTCGTCCGTCATGTCCCATCGCCTGACTGCACGGGCGCGGCGACCTGCGGACGCCTCCGCGTGCGCCCGAGGCGTAGCACGAACCGGATGGCGAAGGGGATGCCCACGATCGCGAGCACCCACGTGCCGACCAGCGCGTAGCCGAACGTGGCCGCGAGCAGCGCGCCCTCCCGCACGGGCGTCCAGCCGGTCGCCCGCAGGAGGTACGCGAACGCGGCGTCGCGCGTGCCCATGCCGGCGAGCGTGAGCGGGACCATGCCCGTCAGGATCGCGGCCGGGAACAGGGTGAGGGTCTGCCCGAGGGCCACGCCGGCGCCCGTCATCACGAGCAGCGTGTACATCATCGTCATCGCCATCACCCACGAGGCGAGCGAGGTCGCCCCCACGAGCGCGAGCCGGGCCGGGTGGTGCAGGAGCGCGCGGAAGGCCACGAGCAGCTGTTCGACCTTCTCGGGCTTGCGACGCAAGAGCGGCAGCCGCATCACGAGATCGCGGCGCCGCACGAGCGCGACCACGCCGATCCACAGGCCCACGAGCACGAGCGCCGCGAACGCGGCGACGATCTCCTGCCCCGTGAGCAGCGAGCCGACGATCGTGAGCAGACACAGGCTCTGCAGGTCGATCGCCTTCTCCGCGAGCACACTGCCGGCCCCCTCGAACGGCGGCACGAGGTCCGCGATCGCGACGGCCCGCAGCACGTCGCTGGCGCGCGCCGGGGTGAGCAGCGCGAACGGCCACGTCGCGAGCATCGCATCGAGCGCGCGCGGCAGCGGCAATGCGTAGCCCATCGCGCCCACCACGAGCATCCACCGCAGCGCGGCCAGCAAGAGGCCGGCGCCGAGCAGCGCGAGCGCGACGAACAGCAGGTTCCACCGCGCGGTCGCGAGCGCGTCGAAGAACGCGTCGGTGCCCGCCAGCTTGCGCACGAGCACCACCATCACCGTCGCGGTGATGCCCACGACCGGGAGGATCCGCCAGTCGAACCACTTGCGCCGCGGCCCGATGCCGTCGGGCAGGCTGACGTGCGGGCCCGACTCCTCGTCCTCGTCGGCCACGCCGGTCACGTCAGGGCAGGCGGCGGTTCAGCATGTCGGCGAGCATGCCGAGCATCAACATGTGGAAGCCGGTGATGAAGAGCAGCACGGTCGTGACGTCCATGACCTTGCCCGTGATCGCCCAGCTGCCGAATCCGACGCCGATCGCCGCGAGGATGAACAGACCCGCGGCGGGGATGAACACGCGCAGCGGGTCGAAGTAGAGCACGGTGCGGAAGATGAGCTTCGTGAAGCCGATCGTGTCCGCGATGGGCTTGATCTTCGACTTGCCCTCGCGCTTGAGATAGTCGATCGGCACGTACTTCACGGCGAAGCCGGCCGAGAACATCGCGAGCGTGATCGTCGTGGTGTACGAGAACTGGTCCGGCAAGATGTTCTGGAAGCGGACGAGCACGTCCTTGCGCATGAGTCTCAGGCCGCTGTTGAGATCCGGGATGTCCTGGCGCGACAGGTACGACGCGAGCTTGCGCAGCACGTACTTCGGCGGGCGCCGCAACAGCGCGATCGCTGCGTTGGGCCCGATGCGCGCGCCGACGACCATCTGGTGCTCGCCCCGATGCTCGACGAGCTCGGGGATGTGCCTCGCCGGGTAGGTGCCGTCGGCGTCCGTGATGAGGATCCACGGGTGGGCCGCGTGCGCGACCCCGGTCTTGATCGCAGCGCCGTAGCCGCGGTTGCGCGGGTGTCGGATCAGGCGCAGCCGATCGCCGACGAACTTCGAGATCGCGTCGGCGGTGCCGTCCTTGCTGCCGTCGTCGACGACGATCACCTCCCACTCGAGACCCGCGAGCGTGGTCTCGAGGGTCTGCAGCAGCTCCGCGAGGACGGGCGGTGCGCCGCGCTCTTCGTTGTACGCGGGGATCACCACGCTGACGCCCGAGGTGTCCTGCACCAACCCGGTGCTCGTGGACGACGACGCGGGCACGAGGGAAGCGCTCGAGACCAGTTCCGGCATGACCATCCTGCGGATCGTCGCGCGAGATCGTGTGTTTCCACACCCCTCGACGCGCGTCGGCCTGCCCGGTCTTTACCACAGCGAGCGCGTCGCGGCGACGCCGGACGTCCTCGGCCGGCGGACGGTGGCCGCTCTTGAAGCGACGACGGCAGGCGGGGCACACTCGCCCGCCGTCGACAGGGTCTCGCCGCCCGCCTCCGCCTCTCGCCATGCCGTCTCCGTGGACCGGTCGCATCCGGGCAGCGCTGCTCTCGCTCGCGCGCCTGTGGCCCACGTGGCTCGTCGCGACGCTCGGCTGCGTGCTCATCTGGCCCGCACCGATCGGCACGATGCCGCTGTCGCAGGACCACACGGTCCACCTCGCGCGCGCGTGGATGTTCGGACAGACCGTCGCGAGCGGGCACCTGTCGGCGTGGAGCTCGTACTGGTACTTCGGCTTCCCGATCGGCGAGCTCTACCCGGTGCTCGGCGACATGGCGGTGGGGTCCGTGCGCGCGCTGTCGTTCGGCACACTGCCGTGGCCGGTCTGCTACGCGCTCGTGTTCACGATCGCGTACCTCTCGCAGGGGCTCGCGCTCCTGCGGATCGCGAAGGCGATCGGGCTCGGCCCGGTGCCCGGCATCATCGCCGCGTTCCTGACGTTCCTCGACCCCGGCGTGCTGCGCGAGGGCGGGTGGAGCTACACGGTGCATTACGGCGTGTGGCTGCAGCCGGTCGCGTGCGCGCTCGTGTGGATGGCGTTCGCCGAGATCGCGCTCGTGTGCGGCGTCGATCCGGAGAACCCCGATCCGCCGTGGCAGCCGCGGCGCGTCGTGCTCGCGGCGCTCTTCGTCGCGCTCGCGCTGCTCGCCCATCCGATCGCGCTGCCGATCCTCGCGCTCGGCTCGCTCGTGTTCGTGCTGCACATCGGCCTGCGTCGCAAGCTGGGGCGCGCGATGCTGGCGGTCGGCATCGCCGTGGGCCTCGGCGGCTGCCTCGCCGCGTGGTGGGTGTTCCCGCTGCTCGCGAACCGCCACTGGATGGCGAACTACGGCACGCTCTACAACGACCTCGTCACGATGCTCGCGCGCATGATCGCGGGATCGTGGGCGAAGCACATGTCGCCGCCCATCGGCTACGCGATCCTCGTGGGTCTGTTCTGGTGTTGGATCAAGGGCAACCGGTTCGCGAAGTTCCTCGCGACGTACGCCGTGATCCTGTGGCTCATGAGCACGTCGGACTTCTTCTTCCGATTCCGGCTCGACTGGTTGTCCGAGAGCTTCCGCTACCTGCAGTACCAGCGCTTCATCATCTGCGCGAAGCCGGGGCTGTACCTCGCGGCCGGCTCGCTCGTCGTCGTCGTCGCGCGCTGGGGGCTCGCGAAGTGGCGCACCGAGCCGCCGAGCCCGTCGCGCACGACGAAGCTCGCGGGCGCGCTCGCGCTGGCCGGCACGATGCTGTGTTTCATCGCGGTGGGGGCGGGCATGGAAGCGCGGGCCGGCAAGGTCGGCAACATGCGCACGACCCGGGTCGGCAGCGACAAGAAGTTCGAGAAGGACTGGCAGAACTACGGCGCGTGGATGAAGGAGAAGTGGGAGGGGCGCGACGAGTTCTGGCGCGTCGCGTACAAGGCCCGCCGCCACAGCCACGTCTACGCGGACGCGCCGGTGTTCACGACCGCGCCCGCGTACAAGGTCGGCTTCACACCCGGCGAGGTGTTCGTCCACAAGCTCGAGTCGGAGCAGGCGGCGGTGCTCGATCGCCTGCGCGTGAAGTACGTCGTCGGCACGGCGGCGCCGCGCGGCAGCAAGCCGATCAAGCGCTTCGGTCGCATGAAGGTGTTCGAGCGCCCCTTGAAGGAGCAGGTCGCGCGGATGGTCGGCGACGGCGAGCTCGAGGTGCTCGAGGACGACCCGGACGGCAAGGGCGTCACGGTGCAGGTCACCGGCGCGACCGAGGGCAGTCGCATCGAGTTCAACATCTCGGGCTACCCGCGGTGGCAGCTGTTGCACGACGGGGTGCCGGTCGAGTGGTACGAGGTGTCGCCGACGGGCACGCCGAAGTTCGCGACGCAGGAGGCGCGGCGTGCCGGCGAGTTCCGGGCGGGGCGGGGGAACTTCCCGCCGCCGACCGAGCCGATCCTGCTCGCGGCGGACGCCGAGGACGGCGTGTACGAGCTGCGCTACCGCCACTGGCTGCCGGCCGACGTGCTCGGCTTTCTGGCGCTCGGCCTCGGCGTGCTCGTGTGCGGTGCGCTCGTGGTGCGCCCGATCGCGAGCGCGCGGGTGCTCGCGCTGCTCGAGGATCGCTTGAAGCCGTGGATCGTGTACACGGCGCTCGCGGTCGTGATGGTCGTGATCCTCGCGCGCTACGGGCTCGGCATGGCGAAGGAGTGGCCGACCGCGAGCGGGTGGCTGCGCGTCGGCAAGGCCGACGACGTCACGGGGATGGAGAACGGACCGCTCAAGGTCGAGCGCATGATCGGGCCCGCGGTGCTCGTGAAGGCGACGGCCGACGAGCCGGCGAGCATGGTGTTGCCCGAGGTGCGCGCGGCGGAGTCGATCACGGGGTGGTTCGCGGTCGACGACAACGACCTGCGCGGCGGTCGGGGCGGGCTCGAGATCGTGGTGCGTGGGCGGCCGAGCGGCGCGAGCGACGACGACTGGGTCGACCTGGTGAAGGTGCCGATCCGCGTGCGCAGCGGGAAGCAGGCGCTGAACATCCCGCTCGCGAAGTTGGACGAGGCCCCACCAGGCGCGGAGCGCCGTGAGATGGCCGTGGATCTCGAGGTGTCGGTGCGCATGAAGTCGGGCAAGACGCCGCGCATGGGCTTCGACCTCGAGCTGTGACCCGCGCGCGGGGTTCGTGCTAGCGTCCCGTTCCCGTGGCACGCGTTCGATCCGACGAGCAGGAGGCGTACTGGGCGACGCCGGGCAAGCGCCGCTCGCCGAGCCATCCGGCGGTGGCTGCGATGGCGCGCCCGAAGATCGACTGGATCGTGGAGGTCCTCGATCTCGCGCCGGGCGAGCGTCCGACGATGGTGGAGGTGGGCGCGGGGTCGGGCTACTTCAGCGTGCCGCTCGCGGAGCGCTTCGAGCTGACCTGCGTCGACTTCTCGCAGGCGATGCTCGACACGAATCCGCTGCCGGCGTCGCAGAAGCGACTGGGTGACGCGCAGGCGTTGGAGCTCGCGGACAAGAGCTTCGACGTCGGCTTCTGCGGCAACCTGCTGCACCACCTGCCGGATCCGGTGCGCGCGTTGGCGGAGCTGCGGCGGGTGGCACGGCGGGCGGTGGTGATCATCGAGCCGAACGCGACGAACCCGCTGATGTTCGCCTTCGCGGCGCTGAAGGGCGCGGAGCGGGGGGCGATGAAGTTCACGGCGGCGCACGTGCGGGGGCTGGCGCGCGAAGCGGGGCTGACGCTCGAGCGCTTCACGACGCACGGCAGCATCGTGCCGAACGCGACGCCCCCGGCGTTGGTGCCGGTGCTGCAGCGCGTGGACGTGGCGTGGCCGCTGGGCTTCTACCACGTGGGCGTGTTCCGGCCGTAGGCCGTCACTTCACGCGCGGCTTCTTCTTGCGTTTCTTCGGGGTGGCGCCCGACGCCTTCTCGATGGCGGCGATGGCCCCGGTGGCGGCGCGGCGGAGGAAGCGGTTGTAGTGCTTGCGCTCGACCTGTTTGAGCCAGGGCAGGGCGTCGGGGCTGCCGATGGCACCGAGCCGACGCACGACGACCATCGCGAGCCCCGAGTCGTCGCCGACCGCGACGAGATCGTCGACGGCCTCGGCGCCCGCGAGCTTCGCGAGCGCGGTCGCAGCCTCGCGCCGCACGCGAATGTCCTCGTCCTTCGCCGCGAGCGTGGTCCGGATCTTCGGCAGGGACTCCGTGTCGGCGAGATCGGTCACGGCCCGAAGCGCGGCGACACGCACACGCGGGTCCTCGTGGGTGAGCAGCGGCCGCGTGAGCTCTTGCAGCGTCGCCGGCGTGGCCTTGGCCTCGAACTTCGTCGAAGCGACGTTGTCGAGCAGCAGCTCGAGCACCCGCACGGGGGCCTGGACCTCCTCCGCACGGCGCAACATCGTGACGAACGGCGGCTCGAAGTACCGTGCGCTCTTCCGCCAGTGAGCGACCAGCGCGAGGTACGGCTCCCACGCGTCCGCGTCGCCGTGCTCGGCCCAGTGCGCGAGCCGGCCGACGACGACGGAGCCGGCGGCAGTCGGCTGTCCCTGCCGTGCGAGCGCAGCGACGATCTCGAGCTCCTGGGGGGTATCTGCGATCTCCTCGATCCACGTGCCGACTCGCTCGTCGAAGGCCTTGCGCCGCATCGTGAACCCGTGGCGGAGGACGAGCAGGCGGAGATCGGGATCGGACGCCTCGTCGAAGATCCTCACGGCCTCGGACGCAGCGTCCTTGGTCGGATGCAGAGCCGCGACACGGAGCAGGAAGGGAAGCGCGGCTCCAGGAGCCTGCGCGTCGACGTCTTCGAGACGGTGCGCGAGGAGATCGAGTGTCACCTCGTCGTCGAGCTCGTCCGCGACGAGCTCCGGATTGAAGATCATGAGGCGGCGCATCAGATCGCGGTCGATCGTGCTCTCGGGGTCGTGCAGGTTCTGCTGTTCTCCCGGATCCGCCACGACATCGAACCGATACGCGACATCGAGCTCGTGCTCGAGCACGAGCTTGTCGGGACCCGACACGATCCCGACCGTGTCGCCCGCGCGGTTTCGGAAGTAGTAGTCGCGCGGTGCGAGCACGGAATCGTCCTCTGGCTGCCAGGTGCCGGCTGCTGCCGCCACGTACGGCACGAGCGACACGCCGCGATCTTCCGGTCCGAGACTCCCGCCCACGAGGTCGACGATCGTAGGGATGATGTCGATGTTCCCCACGACGTCGTCGATCACGCTTCCGCGCATCCCGGGGATCTCGATCACCAGGGGAACTCGGACGTCGTGCTCGAAGACCGTCGGACCATGAAGGGATTGCCCGTGATCGCCGAGCCCTTCGCCGTGATCGGCAGCGAGCACGATGATCGTGTTCTCGCGCAGGCCGAGCTCCTCGAGCATCTCGACGAGACCTCGCATCTGGCCGTCCAACCACTTGAGTGAGCGTCGGTATCTCTCTACGCGCGTTCCGTCACGCGCACCGAGGATCTCGCCGTCATAACCGGGATCATGCAGATTGTAGAAGTGCAGCCACGCGAAGAAACGCTGCCCCTTCGTGCGCTCGAGCATCTCGCGCGTGCTCGACAGCATGACGCCGTTGTCCTTCTTCTCGTAGACCACGACGTCGTCGAACCCATCGAGCAGCGCCGTCGCCTCGGGATACTTGGACGCGAGGAAGTACTCGACCACCACTGCGAGGGGCGAGTAGCCGAGCTGCTCGAGGCGTGCGCCGAGGGACTCACCGGTACTGTCGGGGTCCTCGAACGGCTGGATCGACCGCATCATGCTCGGCATGGATAGATGCGTGACCGTGGCGCCGGCGTAACACCGACTGAACCGAAACGCGCCTTCGACCCAACCGTCGAGGAATGGGGTGTCGCCGGGCTCGGAGAACGCGGTGCCGGCGGCAGGACGCGCGGGCGGGATGGCATCCGAACGCATCGCGTCGACCACGACGAACAGCACGTTCATGTCGCGTGCGCCGGGCACGAGACCGCGCGGCGCGGCGGCAGTCCCCGCCCGGAAGGTGCCCGCCGAGACGTCCAGGTCCTCGAGCGCGATGCGCAGCGGCGTGGCCTTGCGCTGGGGCATCACGGTGCGGATCCAGTCGCGCGCGACGGGCGAGTAGAGCAGGAGCTCGGCGCGTACGCGGCTGCTCGTCGTGAACCAGAGGACCGGAGCAACCGCCAGCGCGGCAGCCATGCCGACGGTCACGCGTCGTGACCACGTGCGCTCGAGCAGCTGGGGTCGGGCCGAGATTGCGTGACGCACTCCCAACATCGCGGAGATCGAGCTGCCCGCGTAGGCGAGCATGTGGAACTCCGGATAGAGCCCGGGCGCGACGCGGTGATCGACGGCCGTCAACGCGAGCGATATCGCGAACAAACCGAAGACGAGCGCGCGTCGACGCCAGCCGGGAGGCGCGAATCCGTGGAACGCGATCGCGCAGAGAATGGGCGCGGCTCCGATCCCGGCGACCAGCGGGGCACCACGTACGAGCGGTGCGAAGCTCTGCTCGGAAATCCACGCTCCGGAGGCAAGGCCCACACCGGCCCGCAACAGCGGCCACGACAGCGCCGCCGCGAGGACACAGGCGGGAAGCACCGTGGTCGCAATCCATCGCCGCTCCGAGGTCGACGCGACCAACCGACCCGTCGCGAATGCGAGGCCGCCCAACACGAGGGCGAGCAGCGGGACCACGAGATGTCCGCAGGCGAGCGCGAGAAGAGCGCCCGACGAGAGCGAGATGCCAGGGGCGAGCATCCTGGCGCGCAGCACGTCGAGCACGAGCTGGCCGAGCCCCGTCACGGTGGCCGCGACGACCCACGGCGAGAGGCCGGTTCGCGCTCGCTGCCATCGCGTCGGTACCACCAAGTCCATGTCTATGCCCCGAGACTAGCCGCGGGCTCGGCCTCGCGCTATCCGCGTTTGCCCTTCTTCCGCGGCTTCTCTTCCTTGGCCTGCAGCTCCTTAATCAGCCGATCGAGCTCGATGCGGATCCAGCCACTCGAGTGCGCCTTGCGGAGATCTCGAAGGAACGGCAGGACCGACGGGTCTCCGAGGCGCTTGAGCTGCCGCAGGACGACCGCTGTGAGGAGTGGATCCTCGGCGATCTTGACGAGATGGTCGATGGCGTCCTTGTCCGCGAGGCTGACCAACGCGGCGGCCGCCTCGCGCCGGACGCGGGGGTTTTCCGCCTTGTCGTCGAGCTTCGCTTCGACCTGGGCGCGCGCCTCCTGGTCCTTCAGCCCGCCGACGGCCCGAAGCGCTGCCGCCCGGATGCGGGGCTCGTCATGGACGATCAACGCGCGACACGCCTTGGTCACGTCTACGAGCTCCTCGACGGGCGCCTCCTTCATCGACGCGACGTTGTCGAGCACGAGCTCGACGATTCGCGGCGGTACCGTGTCCGCGGGAGCTTCGCGAATCCGGTCGAGCATCGCCACGAAGACACCTGTGAAGAACTTCGGTGTCTTCGACCAAGGGCGGACGAGCATCAGGTACGGCTCCCAGTCCTCGGGCTTCCCGGCCTCGACCCAATGTTCCATGCGCGCGACGACGGTCTTCCCAGCGACGGCCGGCTGCCCCTGACGCGCGAGGGCGGAGACGACGGCGAGCTCCTCCGGCGTGCCGGCCAGTTCCTCGATCCACCGAGCGACCGGCTTCTCGAATCGCGACGGTTTCGCCGCGAATACATGCCGGAGGACGAGGAGCCGAACTCGCGAGTCGCTCGCTTCCTCGAAGATCTCCACGGCACGGTCGAGGGTCGCCGACGCAGGGCGCAGCCCCGCGAGCCGCAGGACGAACGGGAACGCGGCCCCCGGCTCGCCAGGGTCGACTTCCTGCAGGTGTTGTTCGATCAGCGCCGCGATGTCGGGGTCGTCGAGCTCGTCCTTCACGAGCTCCGGATTGAACTGGATCAGCCGACGCATCAGCGCGCGATCGATCTCGCCCTCGGGGTCCCATCGATACTCGAGCTCCCCCGGATCCGCGGCGAGGTCGGATCGAAACAAGAGATCGGTGCGGGGTTCCCAGAACAGCTTGTCCGTCCCGACGATCACCCCAAATGTGTCCGCTTCACCGTTCTGGAAGTAGTAGGTGTGCTCTTCCGTGTCCTCGTGACCGGCCATGATCGGCACCAGCGATCGACCGCGATCATTGGAGTCGCGCGGAGCACCCAACAGGTCGATCACGGTGGGCATCACGTCGATCGTACCCACGAGATCGTCGATCACGTGCCCTTCGCGACCGGGAATCGCGATCGCCAGCGGAACGTGGACGGCTTCCTCGTACACGTTCGGACCATGCAGCTGCACCCCGTGATCCCCGAGGCCCTCGCCATGGTCGGCGACGAACACCACGATCGTCTGTTCGCGGACTCCGAACTCGTCGAGGAGTTCCACGACTTGCTTGAAGTCCCCGTCGAGGTACCGCATCGCGCGGTGGTACCGCTCCACTCGCGAGCCATCCGAGGCCTTGAGCAGCTTGCCGTCGTAGCCGGGATCGTGAACCTCGAAGAGATGCACCCACGCGAAGAACCGGCGCCCCTTGACCTTGGTCAGTAGGTCTCGCGTGTGGCCGACGACGCGATCGTTCTCGCTCTGCTCGTAGACGACGACTTCCTCGAAGCCGTCCAGCAGGGCCCCGGCGGCAGGCCACTTCCCCGAGATGAACCAGTCGAGGACGACGGCGACAGGCGTGAGGCCGAGCGCCTCCATGCGCTCGCCGGCCGGCACTCCGTGCTTCACCGGATCGTCGTTGACATGGATGGAACGAAACAGCGCGGGCATCGCCATCCGCGTGGCCGTCGCCGCCGTGTAGCACCGGCTGAAGCGGAACGCGGTCGACATCCACTCGTCGATGAACGGCGTGTCGCCCGGATCGATGAACCTGTTGCCTTCTGCGGGCCGCACCGGCGGCACGGCATCGGCGCGCAGAGCATCGACGACCACGAACAGGACGTTCATGTTCTCCGTGCCCGTGATGAGGCCGCGTGGAACCTCGTCCCCAGCGCGATCGAGAGTGCCGCTCGACATGTCGAGGTCCTCGAGCGCCGCCAGGAGCGGCGTCGACTTCGGCTGCGGCAGCACGGTGCGAATCCAGTGGCGGGCCGTGGGAGAGACGAGGAGCAGCTGCGCTCGGACCTTGCTGTTCGCGACGAACCACGGCAACGGTGACGCGAGCGTGAAGGCAGCGATGGCGATGGCGAACAGCCCTCGTCCGCGCCGAGGGCGATCGTCCCATGCGTCTTCGATCACTCGATGGGCAGCGATCAACAAGAGCAGCGCCGTTCCCACATACGCCAGCATGTGGAACTCGGGATAGAGGCCGGGTACGAGCTTGTGATCGGCGATGGCGATCACGGCAGCGCCCGCAAACAGGAGCGACGTGAGCACGCGACGACGTCGCGGAGACGCTGCAGATTGCCCCCAGACGAGCGCGGCGATCACCGGAGCCGCGACGAGGCCCGCGACCAGTGGTGCAACACGCACGGCGGGAGCGAACGACTGCTCGGAGATCCACGGGCCGGATGCGAGCTGCACGCCCGCGGCGCGCAGCGGGATCCAGGCGAGTCCGACGAGCACCGCGGCAGGTACCACCACATCGCGCACCCATGCGCGCTGGATCACACGGCCAGCGATGAGGCCGGCGGACCAGGCGATCACACCGACGCCGACCGCCACACCCTGCAGGAACAAGTGTCCGCACAGGAGCGCCAGCGCCGCGACCGGCGACAGCGAGATGGAGCCGGAGCCGAGCAGCGCACGCGCGATGTCGAGGGCGAACGCGGACATGGCGGCGACGCCCGCCGCCCACAGCCACTGCTGCAACGAGGGGAGTAACCGCAGTTGCAGCGCCCGCGCCTGCGTCGACAACTTCGAGCTCATCTCACGGGTACTGCGCCGCGAAGTATAAGCGGCTGCTCGCGGCCGCGGCAAGGCCCGCCGAGGAACGCAAGTCGATCGCGAACGAGGTCACGGTGATCGCGTCTGGCCGCCACTGCGGGTGACAGGCGGGGGCCCGCGTGCCAGGATTGCGGCATAGTCGCCATGCCTTTCGAACCGCAGACCCACCGTGTTCGCGCTCTGGCCGTGTTGCTGCTGCTTGCGCCCGCGTGCGCCGACGACGGCCCCAGCGCCGACGGAGACGAAGCGGACAGCGCTGCGACGTTCGACAGCTCGGCCGGCGAGCCGACGACGGGGATGCCGTACGAATGCGTGCCCGGCGAGGTCCGATGCATGAACTCCGCCGCGCTCGAACGCTGCGCGCCGACGGGTCAGGCGTGGATCCCGGACCCGTGCCCCAGCCAGACGATGTGCGTTCCCTGCGATCAGGACGATTGCACCCAAGACCAATGCCTGGGCGTCTGCGACTCCTCGGACGAGCTTCCTTCGTCGGCGGGCTGCTCGTTCATCGCGAACCGCCAGCTCCACCTGAACTCGGAGGCCCCGGACGCGCTCGTGGTGGCCAATCCCAACAGCGACGTGGACGCCGTCGTGCAGTTCTACGCGACCGCGGAAGGAACCAACCAGGAGACATTGATCGAGGAAGTCGTGCTCGCGCCGCTCGAGCCGCACACGTTCCTGCTCGAGACCAATTTCGTGCAGAGCTTCTCGTCGATGTATCGCAGCGGTGGGACCTACCGCGTGCAGAGCGACGTCCCGGTCATCGCATATCACCACGCCCCGCAGCAGCTCGCTCGCGGAAACGACTCGTCGTTGCTGCTGCCCGAGAGCGCGCTCCGGTCCGAGTACGTCATCACGTCGTACGGGCCGAACATCGAGCAGTTCAACGGCGAGCCGAGCTACTTCGAGATCGTCGCGCTCCAGAACTTCACCACGGTGGAGTGGTTCCCGCGCGTGGACACGGCGGGCAACGGCCTGCCGGTCGACTTCGTGCCGGTGGGCGGCCGGGGCGAGATCAAGATGAACCGCTTCGACACGGTCCGCATCGCCGCCTCCACGGAGCAGCAGGCGGTGGTCTCGTTGCGCGATGTGTCGGGCACGGTCGTGCGCGCCGACAAGCCCATCTGGGTGACGTCAGGCAGCCTCTGCTCGCGCGTGCCCGTCCGCGAGTTCGAGACGTATCCCGCCGGCCACTGCGACCCGCTGCAGGAGATGCCCATCCCGCTCGAGTACTGGGGGAAGACGTACGTCGCCGCCCACTCCCCGAGTCGCGATACGCAACCGTGCGACCCCGATCCGGACCCAGAGGATCCGAAGGCGTTGCCGCGGTGCTCCGACGAGCGTCACTGGTGGCGCGTCTACGGGGCGACGGAGGGCATGACGGTCCTGACCGATCCGCCGATGGACGACGTGCCGCCGATCGTCCTCCAAGAGCGCGGCGACTACGTCGATGTGGACGTGCCGAACGGCACGAGCTTCGTGTTCTACAGCGAGGACGGCAACTTCATGCCGGTTCAGTACCTCCAGGCCCAGCGTTGGGCGAGCGACCCCGACGACGAAGGACCGGGGGTCGCCGAGCCGCTGTCGGAGTCGACGAACATCGGGGATCCGGCGATGTACCAGATGATCCCCGTCGAGCAGTTCCTCTCGCGCTACGTCTTCGTCACCGCCATCGCGTTCAAGATCAACTACGTGCAAGTGATTCGGAACGCCGGCGGGGCGGAGGTCGTCCTCGACGGCGAGGCGATCGACGACGTCGAGTACTATCCGGTGGGTGACTTCGAGATTTCGGACCAGATCATCGAGGAAGGGGCCCACCTGATCGAGAGCGCGGAGCCCTTCGGCATCGTCCAAGTCGGCTACAGCCTGCCTCCCGCCACTGCTGCCGAGGACGTCGACTGCTTGCTCGACTCGCAGTACATCAACCCGGACGGCACCCACAGGGTTCGCTGTTTCTCCTCGTACGCCCACCCCGGTGGCATGCGCATCGAGCCGATCTTCCTCCCGTGAGGTCGCCAGCGCTCAACCGCCGGACTCGTCGTCGCCCTCGGTGTCGCCGTCTGTGTCGGCGATCCCGTACTTGACCTCGATCCTGCGGATCGCCTTCTTCGCCTCGCGGCGAAGGTAGTCGTTGTAGTGGTTCTCGGCGATGTCGCGGAGGTACGGGAGCCCTTTGTCGCTCCCGATCGAGGCCACCTCGCGCACGACGATCACGGCCAGCGACGGGTCGTTGGTGGCCGCCGCCACCAGCTCGTCGATGGCGCCGGCGCCCTCGATCGCCGATAGCGCGGCCGCGCACTCGCGCCGGACGCGGGGTTCCTCCGCGAGGTCGGCGAGCTTCTTCGTGAGCACGGGGAGGTCCGACTTCGAGTGGAGCCGACCCAGGGCTCGCGCCGCCATCGCCCGCAATCGGGGCTCGTCGTGCTCCAGCCAAGGTCGCACGGCACGAGCGAGGGGCTCGGTATCGGTGCCATCCAAGCGCAACGACGCGACGCTCTCGAGCACGAGCTCGACCTCCGTGATCGTCACGGCCTCGGGTCGACTCTTCGCGCGTTCGAGCATCACGCCGAGCGGCTCACCGAAGTTGGCGACGCTGCGCCGCCACGGACGGATCAGCCGCAGATACGGTGCCCATTTCTCCGGGGGGCTCTCGGCGGCATGTACCTTGAGGCGGGCCACGATCTTGGGACCGGCGAAGGCCGGCTGTCCCTGCGCGGCGAGGGCGGAGACGACCTCCATCTCGTGGCGCGTGTTCGCGACCTTGTCGATCCACTTCCCCAACTGCGGACCGTAGTTCTGCGGGACGACGTCACCGAGATCGCGGGCGAGCAGCAGCTTCACGGCGCGCTGGTTCGTGGCACGGAAGATCGCGACGGTCCGCGTGACGAGCAGGGGGTCGGGCTCCTCCGCGACGAGCTTCGTGAGCAACGGGAGCGCCGCCCCTGGGTTGTCGGGATCGACTTCGTCGAGCCGCTCGCGCAGCAGCGACTTCGTCTCCTCGAGGCCGAGCTCGTCCTTGACGAGCTTGGGGTTGAACCCGATGAGCGTGCGGAGCAACGACTTCTCGAGCTGCCCGTTCGGCTCGAAGAGATCGTCCTGCTCGTCGGGGTCGTTTTCGAGGTCGAAGCGCGACGCAACGTCGGCCCCACGGTCGTAGATCAGCTTGTCGCGTCCCGAGACGACGCCAAACACCGAGCCGTTGTGGTTCTCGAAGTAGTAGGGACGAGGCGGCAGCTCTTCTCCGACCATGAGCGGAACGAGGGAGCGGCCGCGATCCTGAGGGTCGGGGCGGCCGCCGAGCAGGTCCACGAGCGTCGGCGCGACGTCGATCGTCCCGGCAGGCTCCTCCACGAGCCCGCCGGGCCGCCCAGGGATCTCGATGGCGAGGGGTACACGCACGTCCTCCTCGTACACATGAGGCCCGTGCAACATGAGCCCGTGATCGCCGAGCCCCTCACCGTGATCCGCGGTGAGCACGATGATGGTCTTCTCCCTGAGGCCGAGCTCGTCGAGGCCCGCCAAGAGCTGCGCGAACTGACCGTCCAGGTAACGCAGAGAGCGTCGGTAGCACTCCACGCGCCCGCAATCTTCCTCCGTCAAGAGCTGACCGTCGAAGCCGGGGTCATGCACGTTGTACATGTGCAACCACAGGAAGAAGCGCTGGTCCGCGAGCTGTCGCAGTGCCTCGATCGTGGCGGGGATGGCCTGCTCGTTGTGCGACTTCTCGTAGAAGGTCATGTCGTCGAAGCCCTCGACGAGGGTCGCGACGGATTTCCACTTCGGAGAGAAGAAGTAGTCCACGGCCACCGCGGTCGGTAGCCATCCCAGGTTCTCCATGCGACGGGCCATCGGCACGCCCATCGTCACGAGGTCGTCGTTCACCTCGACGGATCGGAACAGGCCCGGCATGGCGCGAAACGTCTTCGTCGAGATCGAGTAGACGTGGGAGAAGCGGTATGTGCCCTCGATCCACGCGTCCATCACGGGCATGTCCCCCGGCTGCGAGAACGGCGTGCCCTCGGCAGGCCGCGCCGGAGGAATCGAGTCCGCCCTCATCGCGTCGACGACCACGAACAGCACGTTGAACTTGCGGCCGTCGATCAATCCGCGCGGCGCGTCTGCGTTGCCGAGCTCGTAACGACCCTCGTTCACGTCCAGCTGGGCGAGCGTGTCGCGCAACAACCGAGTGTTGCGCAGCGGCATCACGTGACGAAGCCACTCGGCGGCCACCGGCGAACCGAAGACGAGCGCACCGCGAGTCGGCCCCGGCATCTGGAACCAGAGCAGAGGGGCGAGGGCGGTGGCCGCAGCCGAGATGCACGCGACCGCGACCGCGGGCCGACCTGCCAGTGGGATCGGATCCGGGAGGATCCGGTCGCAAGTCAACACCGCAGCGACGGCGGCACTCGCATGCGCGAATAGGTGGAACTCGGGATACAGCCCCACCGCGAAGCGCCGATCGACGAACGAGATCGCAACGACCGCGAAGGCGAGGAGGACGATCCAAGCCAGGCGCCTGCGAGGCTCCGCCGGACGCTCGCCGAACGCGAGATGGACGATCACCGGCGCCATCACGAGACCCGCTCCCAGCGGAGCGAGGCGAACGACGGGCGCGAATGGCTGCTGCGAGATCCAGTCGCCAGAGGCGAGACCCCGTCCCACCCAGAGGAGAGGTATCGCGGCGACACCGACGAGGACGACGGCGGGGACCACGACGCGCCAGAACGCCGCGGGTCGCTGCGCTCCGAACGCACGGCGCACGAGCCAAGCGAGCGCTCCGGCGGCCAACACCACGAGCACCAACGCGTCGTAGCCGGACCACAACGTCAGCACAGGGCGCAGACGGAACAGGCTGCGTCCTCCGATCTCCAGTGCCGAGAAGGTCCGATCGACCGCGAAGAGGAACGTGGCGCTCGAGACGCAGAGCATCGCCATTCGAGCGACGACGCGCGGCCAAAGTCGCTCCTCTCGACCTCTCGGCATTCGATTCCGTGACCTGGGCGCGACCGGTGAGCAACGCTACCGTTGCCCCTCTCACATCGCAAGCCCAGCCCCGGTCGGCGCGGCCGGTTCACCGCCCGAAGCGCCGCGCGCAGGAAATGGCGCTACTCTTCGGCCTCTTCGGCCGTCTCCTTCGCCTTCTTCGTCTTCTTCTCGATGCGCGTGATCGCCTTCCGCGCCCCGCGGCGGATGTAGCTGTTGTAGTGGTCGCGCTTCAGCTCGCGCAGCCACGGCAGCGCCTTGCGGCTATCCATCCGATCGATCTGCCTGAACACCAGCCGCGTCATCGCCGGCTCCGCCTTCGCCACCGCGATCAGCTCCGGTACCGCGTCCTCGCCGAGGATCGCGGCCATCGCCGCCGCGCAGTCGCGCCGCACGCGGGGGTCCTCCCGCGCGTCCCCGAGCCGCTCGCGCAGCTCGCCGAGATCCACGCGCGAGCGCAGGCTCCCCAACGCGCGCGCCGCCTTGCCCCGGATCCGTGGCTCCTCGGACGCGAGCAGCGGCCGGATCGCCGTGACCAACCGATCCGTCGCCCCCACCTCCGCATCGAGCTCCGCCACCACCTCGAGCACGAGCTCGAGCACCGCATCCGGCACGCCCTCGTCCGGATCGGCGGCGCGCCGCAGCATCACCACGAGCGGCTCGCCGAGCACGTCCGTGCTCCACTGCCAGCGCCGCACGAGCCGCAGATACGGCGGCCAGTCCTCGGGCGTCCCCTCGCTCGCCCAGTACGACAGCCGCCCCGGGATGCCCTTCTTCGCGAACGAGCGCTGGGCCTGGGCCGCGAGCGCGGACGCGATCTCCAGCTCCTCCGGCGTCCCCGCCACCGACTCCAACCAGTTCCACAAGAGCTTGGCGTACGTGCGCTTCGCCTTGCGATGCAGGTGGCGCGCGAGCAGCAGCTTCACGTTGCGGTCGTGCGTGGCCTCGAAGATCGCGCTCGTGCGGCGCAACAGATCCTTGCTCGGACGCTGCTCGACCAGCCGCACGAGCAGCGGCAACGTGGCCGGGGGCGCGTCGGGATCGAGCGCGCCGAGCTGCGAGGCGACCAGATCGAGCGCGTCGCCGTCGTCGAGCTCCGCCTCCACCACCTCCGGCTCGAAATCGACGAGGCGATGCAGGAGATCGCGATCGATCTCGCCCTCGGGGTCGAACACGTCGCGCTGCTCGTCGGGATCCGCGTCGAGATCGAAGCGCGTCGCGACGCGCGTGACTCGGTCGTACACCAGCTTGTGGTGCCCCAGCACCACGCCCGACACCGTGCTGTCGTTGTTCTCGAAGTAGTACGCGCGCTCGGGCACGTCGTGGCCGAGCATCAGCGGCACGAGCGAGCGCCCGCGGTCCTGCGGCTCCACCGGGCCGCCCAAGAGGTCCACCAAGGTCGGTGCGATGTCGATCGTGCCCACCGGCGTCGTCACCTCGGCGCCCGCGCGCCCCGGGATCGCGATCACCAACGGCACGCGCACGTCCTCGTCGAACACGTTCGGCCCGTGCATCTCGAGCCCGTGATCGAACAAGCCCTCGCCGTGATCCGCCGTGAGCACCACGATCGTGTTCTTCTCCAGATCCAGCTCGTCGATCGCGGCCAAGAGCGCGCCGAACTGCGCATCGAGGTACTTCAGCGAGCGCCGATAGCACTCCACGCGCCCGCAGTCCTTGCTGTCCAACAGCTCGCCGTCGAATCCCGGGCTGTGCACGTAGTAGAGGTGCGTCCACAGGAAGAAGCGCTCGTCCTTCAGCCCGCGCAGCGTCTCGATCACCGCCGGCATCGCCTCGTTCGCGTGCTTCTTCTCGTAGAACGTCATGTCCTCGAAGCCCTCCACCAGCGCGGTCACCTGGCGGAAGCGGCTCGACAGGAAGTAGTCGAGCGTCACCGCGGCGGTCGACCGCCCGAGCGCGGCCATGCGCAGCGCGAGCGGCACGCCCATCGTCGCGATGTCGTCCGTGATCTGCGTGGAGCGGAAGATGCTCGGCATCGTGCGGTGCGTCTTCGTCGACACCGTGTACGCGTGCGAGAACCGGTACGCGCCGGCGATCCACGCGTCGAGGTTCGGCGTGTCGCCCGGCCGCACGAACGGCATGCCCGCGGCCGGCCGGGCCGGCGGCACCGAGTCGGACCGCATCGTGTCCACCACCACGAGCACGACGTTGTAGTCGCTGCCGTCCACGAGCCCGCGCGGCGCCTCGGCCACCTCGGGATCGAACCGGCCGACCTCGGTGCGCGCGAGCACGTCGACGAGCAACGTCGAGCGCGGTGACGGCATCGCGTGGCGGATCCACAGCCGCGCGAGCGGGGCGTGCAGCACGAGCTGACGCCGCGTCGCATCCGACATGCCGAGCCACAGCGTCGGCGCGACCAGGCCGAGGCCCACGGTCGCGACGCCGAGCGCCCGGCGAGCACGCGGCGTCGGCATCGGCATCGCCGCGAGCACGCGATGGAACAGCAGCACCGCCGCGATCACGGCGCACGCGTGTGCGACGAGGTGGATCTCCGGATGCAGCCCCGGCTCCACGCGGTGATCGACGCCCTCGCCGACCAGCACCGCGAGCCCGAGCGCGGGCGTGACGAGGCGGCCCCACCGGCCGCGCAGCGGCGCGACGAAGGCGATCCACGCGACGACGGGCGCCATCACGACACCGCCGACGAGCGGGGCCCACCGCACGAGCGGCGCGAACGTCTGCCGCGAGATCCAGCCGCCTGCCGTCAGCTCCGCGCCGGTCCACACGAGCGGCGCAGCGGCGACGAGCGCGAACACGAGCGCGGGCACGAGCACGCGCGCCGCCAGCCCATCGCGCACGCGCGCGGGCAGGATGCGCTGCGCCGCCCGACCGACGGCGGCCACCGCGAGCACCGCGAGCGCGAGCACGACGTGCCCCGCCCACAGCGTGGGGATCGCGAGCGCCCGAAGGCCGAGCGCGTCACCGCTCGACCAGGCGCGCGACCGATCGACGATGAAGAGCACCGTGCCCGCCAGCACCGCAGCCGCGATCACGCCGATCCATTGTCCGCACCACGCTCGAATCCCAGCCATGCCAAACCCTCGAAACTCGCCGCCGGCTCCGCCGGCCCGCCATCAACCAACTACACGTGTCATATACAGGATCCCCCCGGTCACGGCGACGTACGCGATGAAATTCGCGACGAACAGCGGGTCCTTGAGCATTTCCTCGGTCGGGCTCTCGGCGTCGTGGCGGGTCGTCGCCAGGTGCGAGAACCGCAGGATGCCCACGAGCGGGAAGGGCACCGTGTACAGGAGCGCGTCGGTGCCGAAGAGCGCGATCGTGTGCGCGCTGCGGGTGTAGAGCGCGTAGACGACGACGACGAGGGCCGCGAGCGCGTGCAGGATCACGCGCAGGCTCCGCAGGTCGTAGCCCGCGAGCGCCGAGCGCTGGGTCTCGGCCTCGGAACTGCCAGCGAGCTCGTGGGCCCGCTTGCCGAAGCCGAGGAACATCGCGAGCAGGAACGTGACCGCGAGCAGCCACTCCGACGCGGGCACGTCGATCGCGAACGCACCCGCGAGCACGCGCAGGATGAAGAACGTCGCGATCGACAGCACGTCGAGGTACGCGATCTTCTTGAGCCGGAAGCTGTAGAGGATGTTGAGCCCGAAGTAGGTCGCGAGCACGGCGGCGTACTTCGGCGAGAGCAGCACGGCGGCCACGATGCACGCGGGCACCGCCAGCACGAGGAAGGTGCGCGCGACGCCGACGGGGAGCGCGCCCGAGGCGATCGGCCGGTGGCGCTTCTGCGGATGGCGCCGATCCTGGGGCACGTCGACGATGTCGTTGAGGACGTAGACACAGCCCGAGATCAGGCAGAAGAGCGCGACCGCAGCGGCGGTGCGCACCACCGCCTCCACGTCGAACAACCGCAATGCGAAGAACAGCGGAGCGGCGACGAACAGGTTCTTGACCCACTGGCGAGGCCGCAGGGTTTTGACAAGCGCAACGAACACAGGAATGCCCCGAGACTATGGCACGGAAGGCCCCGATAGACCATCATCGCCCGGCGATGTCCCGCCCCCTTCGCGCCGCGCTCGCTGCCGCCTTCGACCGTCTGCGGCGAGTGGCCGCCCTCGGGCTCGTGCTCGCCCTGTTCGCCGTCGTCGTGCCCGCCGTCGTGCGCGCGAACGAGAGCGTCCCCTCCGTGGCCGCGCTCGCGGCCACGCCAGCGACCGAGCGTCCGCCGTGGCGTGCGGCGAGGCCGCGCGCGGAGGGTCCGGGCCGCTTCGTCCGCGAGCTCGACCGCCGTCGCGAGCTCGGACGGCGGCATCGCGGCAAGGACCCCGCGGCCGTGCTCGCGCTCACCGGGATCGTCGGGGATCTGTGGGGCGAGATCGACGACGACAAGCTGCGCGCGTTCATCGAGGGGATCGCGAAGGACAAGGCCCGCCATCCGATCGTGCGCGCGTACGCGGGCTACGTGCTCGCGCGCATGGACGAGCAGGCCGGTGACCTGTCCAAGGCCCGCCAGCGCCTCACCGACGAGGGCTGGCTGCTCCGCTGGCAGATCGTCGGGCCGTTCGAGAACGCGTCGCGGGCCGGCGAGGCGACGGCGTACGAGCCGGAGACCAAGCCGTTCGCCGCCGACGCGAGCATGTTCGGCAAGCTCTCGGGCGAGCCGCTCGCGTGGCGCGCGTGGGACTACGACGGGCTGCCGCGCACGGGCTACGTCGCGTTCGACGATCTGCTGCGTCCGTCGGACCAGGCGGTCGGCTACGCGACGTGCTGGGTGAACGCGCCGAAGGACATGGACGCCGCGCTGCTCGTGGGCACCGGCGGTCCGTACAAGGTATGGATCGACGGCGTGCTCGTCGCGTCGGGCGACGACTACCGCGTGCCCGATCCGCTGCAGGACAGCCATGCCGCCAGGCTGCACGCCGGCTGGAATCGCGTGCTCGTGAAGGTGGCGAGCCTCGAAGGCGCGTGGGGCTTCCACCTGCGCCTGTCGGCCGCGAACGGGGCGCCCATCCCGGGGCTGCAGCAGAGCGCCGAGCCCCACGCCACGACGACGCGCAAGGACGTCCGGCCGACGCACGCCGTGGCGTCGCTGCGCCAGGAGCTCGTGCGCGCCGCCGACAAGGACAAGAGCGGGGCAGCGGGCGCCAGGTTGGTGGAGCTCTACCGCTGGACGCATCCGTTCGACAAGGACGACAAGACTGCGATCGAGCTCGCGCGCGACGTCGACGCGAAGGTGAAGACGCCGCGCAGCGCGATGCTGTTGGCGATGCTCGATCCGGATCCGAACGGCAGCCGTCATGCGCTCGTCGACGGCGTCGCGCGGGCCCGCAAGGGTGGGGCGCGCACGAAGGCGATGCTCGGCCAGCTCTTGCTCGAGCTCGCGTGGCGCGAGCGTGCGCTCGGGCTCGAGGCGCGCTTCGACGAGCTGCTCGACGAGGCCCACGACGCGGCGCCCGACGATCCGCTGATCGAGCTCGCGCTGGCAGACCGGATGGCAGAGCGCGGGCTCCCGTGGGCGGCGCTCGAGTGGACGGAGGTGCTCGCGAAGCGCATGCCCGCGTCGCAGACGCTGCAGCACGCCCACGCGGCGCGCCTGCGCGACCTCGGCCGCAACCGCGAGTCGCTCGCGGTGTTCGAGGCGATGTCCAAGTCCCACGGCAGCGATCGCGGTGTGCTCGGGGCGCGCATCGGTCTGTTGCTCGATCTCGGGCGTGCGGACGAAGCGGCGATGCTCGCCCATCGAGCGGCCGACGCGATGCCGGGCCTGCCCGAGGCGCATGCCGAGGTCGCCCGCCTCGAGAACGCGCGGGGCGATCGCGAGGCCGCGATCGCGGCGCTCGCCCAGGCGGTCGCGCTCGCGCCCCACGACGCCGACTTCCACACCGAGCTCGGCCGATTGCTGTCGCGCGCAGGCGCGCGCGAGGCCGCGATCGCGAGCCTGCGCCGCTCGCTCGAGCTCAAGCCGCAGCAGCCCGCGGTGCGCGACCTCCTGACTTCGCTCGATCGCAAGCAGTCGTCGGATCTGTTGCGCCGCTACGCGGTCGATCTGCGCGAGGTCGGCAAGACGCCGACGCCGGCCGCGTGGAAGGGCCAGCAGGCCGGCATCCTGCACCACCGCGTCGCGGTGAAGGTGCTGCCCAACGGGCTCACCGAGCGGCTCGATCACCGCATCATCCGCATCCTCGACGACCGCGGCGTGCGGAGCCAGGCCGTGCAGGCGCTCACGTTCGATCCGGCCGAGAGCACGGTCGAGGTGCGGCGCGCGAGGGTCATGCGCAAGGACGGCACGATCGACGAGATCGGCGAGGAGCGCATGTACGCGCTCGCGTCGGCCGGCTACCGCATGTACTACGACCAGCGGCAGATCCAGGTGGGCTTCCCCGGCCTGCGGCCCGGCGACACGATCGAGGTCGCGTTCGTGCGGCGCGACATCGCGGCCAAGAACATGTTCGACACGTACTTCGGCGACATCGTGCCGCTGTCGGGCATGGAGCCGCGCAAGTTCGTCGAGTACGTGCTCGAGGCGCCCGTCGACAAGCCGATCTACTTCAACGTGAAGGTGCAGCAGAAGCGCGGCAAGGACGGCCGCACGATCGTGTACCGCCATGCGCTGAAGGACGTCGCCGGCATCAAGCCCGAGCAGGGCATGCCCGGCTGGACCGAGGTCGCGAAGTATCTCCACGCGTCGACCTACAAGACATGGGACGACGTCGGCAAGTGGTACTGGGCGCTCGTGAAGGAGCAGCTCGCGGTCGACAAGTCGATCAAGGGCGCCGTGAAGGACGTGCTCGCGAAGCTGCCCGCCAACGCGGACGAGCGCACGAAGGTCGCCGCGATCTACGAGCACGTCGTCCGCAACACGCGGTACGTCGGGCTCGAGTTCGGCATCCACGGCTTCAAGCCCTATCGCACCACCGACGTGTACAGCCGGCGCTTCGGCGACTGCAAGGACAAGGCGAGCCTGCTCAAGGTGATGCTCGCCGAGGCCGGCATCGCGTCGAACCTCGTCCTCGTGCGCACCCGCGATCAGGGCACGATGCCGGGCAATCCGGCGAGCCTCGCGGTGTTCAACCACGCGATCACGTTCGTGCCGAGCCTCGACCTCTACCTCGACGGCACCGCCGAGTGGTCGGGCCCGAGCGAGCTGCCGTCGAACGATCAGGGCGCAACCGTCTTGCTCGTGAAGGACGGTCAAGGAGCCGAGCTGCGCACGATCCCGGTCTCGAAGGCGAAGGAGAACGTGCGCGACAGCAAGCAGACCGTGACGCTCGACGGCAGCGGTGCGGCCGTCGTCGCGCAGGACCTCGAGGTCGCCGGCGCGGCCGCGTCCGCGCTGCGCTACGAGTTCCAGAACCCGCAGGAGCAGAACGAGCGGCTACAGAAGGCGTTCGGCGAGCTCTACCCGGGCATCACGGTGGAGAAGCTGACGACCCGCGACCTGTCCGACATCCGCCGGCCCGCGGGGCTCGCCGCCGAGCTGCGCGTGCCGACGTGGGCGACGGATCAGGGCGACGGTCGCCAGCGGTTCCGCGTGCTCGGCCGCCCGTCGCGGCTCGTGCAGTCGATCGCGCCCAACGACGTGCGCAAGCACGACCTGCTCATCGACGTGCCGTCGATCGAGCGCCATCGCATCCGCTACGTGCTGCCCAAGGGCCGGCGCTTCTCCCAGCTGCCGGGCAACGAGACGATCTCCGGCGAGTTCGGCAAGTTCGCACTCGACGTGCGCAAGACGGCCGACGGCGCCGAGATCGACGCGACCATCGAGCTCGCGAAGCACCGCGTGGCCAAGGGCGACTACGCGGCGTTCCGCGAGTTCCTGCGCCGCATCGACGCCGCGCTCGAGCAGCAGTTCACGATCGAAGCCGACAAGTGAGAGAGCCTCCGATGCCCCGAAAAGGCGCGCTACTGCTCGTGTTCGTCCTGTGTGTGCTCGGCTGCCACGGTCGGGGCCAGACGAAGGAGCCCAAGGGCGACGATCCGGCGCGCTGGGCCGCCGCGCTCGAGGCTCGGGTCGCCCGCAACCCGAACGACCTGGTGGCGAAGCGCGACCTCGCCCACGTGTACTGGCTGCACCTCGGAAAGACGAACGCCGCGATCCCGCTGCTCGACGAGCTGGCCGAGAAGGGCGACGCGGTGGCGAGGCTCTCGCGCGTCCTCATCGCGGACGGT
The DNA here is from genome assembly GCA_964468635.1 of uncultured Nannocystaceae bacterium. Taxonomy (GTDB): domain Bacteria; phylum Myxococcota_A; class Polyangia; order Nannocystales; family Nannocystaceae; genus Xiheibacterium. The sequence continues at coordinate 8,501 of CAYXVR010000048.1, read as the reverse complement.
CGCGCCGACCAGCGCGCGCTGCTCGCCAACGCCTACGCGCTCATCGGCAACGTCGCCCAGCCACGCCCGCAGGGCCGTGAAGCGAGTCAGGGCGTGCCCGAGCCCACGCCGTTCGACCTCGCCGCCGCCGAAGTGGCCGCGCGCCTGCTCGATGCCGTGCTCGGCCAGCTCGAGGGGGAGAACACCGGCTTCGAGGCGTTCTACGGCTCGATCGCGATCGACTGGCTGCCGCCGGCGATCCGACGACCGCTCCTGTCCGCGCGTGCCGACATCGCCCGCGCCAAGGGCGAGGACTACACGAGCTACCACCGCGAGCAGGGCTGCGTGCAGCGGTGGCAGGTCGGGCCGCTCGTCGGCGTGCGCGGCGAGATGGAGCTCCTGCGGCCCGAGATCGTCGGAGGCGCGGAGGCATCGAGCGGTGCCGCGCCGTTCGTCGTCGACCCGCACGCCGATGCGGTGCCGCTCGCGTGCGTGGTGCGCCTGTGGAACCCCACGATCCACGCGGGCATTCGCCGGATGCGCACGTATCTCGACGTGCCGGGCGACGCGTTGGAGCTCGAGTTCGAGGCCGAGGAGCCGATCGTCGTGCACCTCGACGGCAAGCTGCTCTTGCGCACCGATCCCACCGATCGCTATCCGCTGCAGCGCAATGCGATGCGCGTGCCGGTGACGCACGGCACGCACGAGCTCGAGATCGCGACGGCGCTGCCCCGCGATCGCTCGTGGGTGCTCGTGCGCGCGAACACACCGGATGGCGCTCCGGTCGGGGCGAAGGAGCAGAACCCCGGTCATCCGATCGGCAAGGTCACCGGTGCCGCGCAGCCGCGGCGCTCGCCGTGGGGCACCGACCAAGCGCCGCTCGCCGGCAAGATCTACGCGCCGCTGCGGCGGCTGCTCGCGCTCAAGCACGCGCTGTCGATCGGCGACGTCGATGCGGCAGAGGTCGAAGCGGGCGTGCTCGCCCGTCGCAAGGCGCCGGCCGAGGCCCACCTCGTGCGCGCGCTGTTCGAGCGCTTCGATCCCACGCGCGGCCGCACGATCTCGCTCGCGCGCGAGCGTGCGGCGCTGCAGGCCGCGCTCGAGCGCGATCCGAAGCTCGACGCGGCGCGGCTGCGCGCGCTCACGCGGATGCTGGAGCGCGGCGAGGATGCCGAGGTCGAGGAAGCGCTCGCGAAGCTCGGCAAGGACCGCATGCGCTCCGTCGAGGGCGAGCTCTTCCGGGTGCGTGCGGCGCTCGCCCGCGGCGACGAGGCGCGGGCCGAAGAGGCGCTCGCGCGCGCCGCCAAGAAGGCGCCCACGAACTGCCGCGTGCTCGGGGCCCAACGCGCACGCGCCCGCGAGCACGGGGACGTGAAGCGCGAGGACGAGGTGATGAAGAAGCTCGCGACGTGCAGCGGCACGCTCGAGCTCCGGGCCGAGCTCGCGCAGGAGCGCGGTCAGTTCGATCAGGCGCGCGCGTTGTGGGACGAGGCGATCCGACGCGTGCCCGACGACCTCGACGCGATCGAGGCGCGGGCCCGCCTCGCGATGGTGGAGGGCGACCTCGAGGGCGCGCGCAAGCTCCTCGGCGCCGTGCTCGCCCGCAACCCGCTGCGCGTGGGGGCGCACGTCGCCATGGCGGACACGTGGGCCGCCGTCGACGACATGACGCGCGCGAGAAAGGAGCTCACCGCCGCGCTCGCGAAGCTTCCCCACGCCGATGCGCTGCACAAGGCGGCCCAGCTCGTCGGGATCCCCGACGACCTCGAGAAGCTGCGCGTCGACGGGCTCGCGGCGCTCGCGGACTACCGGAAATCGGGCAAGGTCTACGAGGGCGTGAGCGAGGTGCTCGTGCTCGATCGCAGCGCTGCGCGCGTGTACGAGAACGGCGGGCAGCGCCAGATCGTGCACCTCGTCGTGCACCTCTTGAGCAAGGAGGCGCTCGATCGCTACGGCGAGATCGAGGTGCCGCAGGGCGCACGGCTGTTGAACCTGCGCACGATCAAGCCCGACGGCACGCTGCTCGAGGCCGAGCTCGTGCCCGGCAAGGAGGGGCTCGAGCTGCGCGATCTCGCGATCGGCGACGTCGTCGAGCAGGAGTTCGTGCTCGAGCGCGAGCCCGCCACCGCGCTGCCCGGCTACCTCGACGTGTCCACGTTCCGCTTCCAGTCGCTCGACATCCCGTACCACCGCAGCGAGCTGTTGGTCGTGCATCCGAAGTCGATCCAGCTGCGCGAGGACAAGCGCAAGAGCCCGCCGGAGCCGAAGATCGGCGAGCTGAAGGTGGGCGGCGAGACGCTCGTGACGCGCCTGTATCGCGCCGACCGCATGGAGCGGCGCGGCGAGGAGCCGGGCCATCGCGCCTTGTTGGACGAGCTGCCCAACGTGCGCGTGTACACGCCGCTCGACGTGCCCGGCTACCTCGAGGGGCTCGCGCTGCAGGTGCGCAAGGGCCAGCGCAGCAACGTCGAGCTGCGTCGCATGGCCCGCAAGATCGCGGGCAATGCGAAGGATCCGCGCGACAAGCTCGAGGCGCTGTGGAGCTGGGTCGTCGAGAACGTCGAGGATGCCGGCGACATGTCGGCGAGCTCGACGGCGACCTTGTCGGCGCGCGCGGGCAGCCGCTTGATGCTCTTGCGCGCGATGCTGCGCGAGGCCGGCATCCACGCGGAGCTGTGGCTCGCGCGCGACAGCTTCGGGCCCGACCCGCTCGCCGGCGGCCACCCGATGCCGGAGAACTACGACGCGGCGATGCTCGCGGTGAAGCTGCCCGGCCAGAAGGAGCCGGTCATGGTGCTCACCGCGTCGAAGGTGATCCCGATCGGGTATCTCGCGCCCGCGTACGCGAAGAGCGAGGGGCTGCGCGTGCACCTCGAGCCCGCCGACGGCCCGTCGGGGCCCGTACGGCTGCCGAAGGCGCCGACCCACTTGCTGGATGCGCGCAAGACCACGCTGAGCATCGAGGTCGAGCCGTCGGGCGCGGCGAAGGTGAGCGGCACGATCGCGCTGTCGGGCGCGGAGGCGATCGGATGGCGGCAGGCGCTGCGCGACGTCGATCGCGATCGGATCCGCGAGGTGTTCCAACAGGCCGAGCTGGGCTGGCTGCGCGGTGCGACGCTGTCGAAGCTCGACATCCAGGGCGAGTCGGAGCTCGAGCGGCCGCTCGTGCTCGAGTTCGCCGCCGACGTGCCGCAGTACGCGATCAAGCAGGGTGGGGCGCTCATGCTGCGCGCGAGCCCGCTGCCGCTGTCGCTCGCGTCGCGCCACACGGTGCTGCCCAAGCGCACCACGGGGCTCGTGATCCCGTACGCGCCGAAGCTGGAGGCCGACGTCACCGTCGCGCTGCCGGGCGGGGTGCTGCGCGAGGTGCCGTCGCCCGCATCGATCACGAGCCCGTTCGGCAAGTACGAGCGCAAGGTGGTGGAGGGCGGCGTCGGGCAGGCGAAGGTGCGGATGCAGTTCCGCTCCGAGGTGGTGCCGGGCGTCGTCGGGCCGGACGAGTACGAGGACCTCGCCGACTTCGCGCGGCGGGTCGACACTGCCGAGCAGGCGCTCGTGCGGGCGGGCGAGTAGGAGACCGCGATGGACGCGCCGGCGATCGTCGACCGCTCCGATCACCACGTGGTCGTCGGTGCGGGCTTCGTCGGACTCGGGATGATGTCGGCGCTGCGTCGCGCAGAGATCCCGTTCGAGGCGTTCGAGGCCGACGACGAGCTCGGTGGCAATTGGTACCACGGCGTGTACGAGACGGTGCACATCATCTCGTCGCGCAAGACCACCGAGTACGGTGACTGGCCGATGCCTGCGGAGTGGCCCGACTTCCCGAGCAAGGATCAGATGCTCGCGTACCTGCGCTCGTACGCCGATCACCACGATCTGCGGCGATCGATCCGCTTTTCGACGCCGGTCGCGTGGATCGAGCCCGAGGCGGACGGGCGCTGGATCGTGCGGCTGTCCACCGGCGAGCGCCGGCGCTACGGCGGGGTGATCGTCGCGATCGGGCACCACTGGGACAAGCGCTGGCCGCAGTACCCCGGTGAGCGCACCGTGGAGATGATTCACAGCAAGGACTACAAGCGGCCCGAGGTGCTCGCGGGCAAGCGCGTGCTCGTGATCGGCGGCGGCAACTCGGCGTGCGACATTGCGGTGGAGGCCGCTCGCTTCGCGTCGCATGCCGCGATCTCGCTGCGGCGGGGCTACTGGTTCCTGCCGAAGACGGTGTACGGCGTGCCGCTCATCGAGATGATCAAGCCGTGGATGCCGCCGGCGGTGCAGCGGCGGTTCGTGAAGGCGGCGGCTCGGCTCGCGTTCGGGCCGTACGAGCGCTACGGGCTGCCCACCCCGGATCACGAGCCGTTCGAGCACCACCCCACGATCAACTCGGAGCTGCTGTACTTCATCAAGCACGGGCGCATCGCGGTGCGGCCCGACCTCGCGCGCTGGCACGGCGACGAGATCGAGTTCACCGATGGTCGACGCGAGCGCTACGACCTCGTGGTCGCGGCGACGGGCTATCACCTGCGCGTGCCGTTCGTGCCGACCGATGTCGTGCCGGTGGTGAACGAGATCCCGCAGCTCATCGGGGGCGTGTTGCCCGAGCGCTACAAGAACTTCTACTTCACGAGCTTCGGACAGCCGCGCTACGGCGCGGGGCCGCTCATCACCGCGGGGTCGCAGGCGCTCGTCGCGATGATCCGCGCGCAGCCGAAGATGCAGCACCCGATCGGGGCGGTCCTACGCAAGCTCGGCGAGGGCCCACCGGTGACGGCGTTGGCGGATCCGTTCGAGATGATGAAGCGTTCGGCGCGGGCCGTGAAGATGATGCCGAGGATCGTGGAGCGCGAAGCGGCGATCATGGCCGCGAAGGATCGCGTGCGCGCGACGATGAAGTTGTTCTCACCGTTCTAGCGCCGCTGCGTTGCGGCATCCGACGCCGCCGCCCTTGCCGTGGTATCGTGACCTGCATGCGGGGTCTCGACGCCGCGGTCCTCGAGGCGCGCCTGGGCGAGCTCACCGCCGCCTGGGCCGGCGATCCGGACATCGCCGCGATCTGGTTGTTCGGTTCGCGGGCGAGCGGGCGACCGCGACCGTGGTCGGATGTCGATCTCGCGGTGGCGCTCGCCCCTGGGCTCGATCCGAAGCGGCGATCGGTGAAGCACGTCGAGCTCGTCGCCGACGCTTGCACCCGCCTGGGCACCGATGCCGTCGACCTCGTGGTGCTGGAGGACGCCCCGAGCGTGCTCGCTCACCGGATCATCGCGGGGGGCCGCCGACTCGCGGTCCTCGATCCGGCGCGCACGGTCCAGGTCGTCGAGGACGCGCTGCGGCGCCATATCGACGAGGCCCCACTGCGCGCGATCCTCGACGCCGGTCTCGCCGCCCGTGTGCGCGAGGGTCGCTATGCCGGTTGATGCCGCCGTGCTTCGTCGCCGGCTCCGCGCGATGGAGCGGAACATCCGGGTGCTGCGCGAGCTACGGGCCCTCGGTCGCGCAGCGTTCGTGTCGGACGCCGCGACGCAGGACCGGGCGGCCCGCAACGCGCAGCTGCTCGCCCAGATCTGCGCCGACATCGCTCTGCACATCCTCGCGGCGGGCGGCGAAGCGGCGCCCGATACCTACGCGGGCGCGCTGGTCGAGCTCGCACGCCTCGGTCGGATCCCTGCCGCGGTCGGGCAGTCGCTCGCCGCGGCGATCGGCCTGCGCAATCTCCTCGTCCACGCCTACCTCGACGTCGACTACGGCCGTGTCTACGACGAGCTCGATTGGATCGACGACGCCGTGATCTTCGCGACGGCGATCGAGACCTGGCTCGAGTCGCTCGAGACGCCCGCGCGATGATCCCCGCGCGCCGATGGCGTCGCTCTCACCGTTCTGGCAGCGCATGATCGGGCTCGCGATCGCTGCACGAGGCAGGTGCTCGACGGGAAACATCGATGCATGCAGCACGGAGAACTGGAGTCCACGCCCGCGAGCGCGGCAAGCACGCCCGACTCGGATCAGGGGCTCACGGGGGTGCAGCGGGCGGTCTGGCGAGGTTGTGCGATCGGGGTGCGCGCGCGATCGCAGGGTGCTTCGTCTCGGTGGACGATGGCGTTCGAGCGAGCGGCGATGGGCTGCGTCGTGGGGTTGTGCGCGTGTACGACGACGACGGCGATGCCGGGCGATCCGTTCATGGGCTCGGTCGGTGACTCCAGCGACGAGGGCATCGGCGAGGACGACGACGACGGGGGCGACGATGCGCGGCTCGATCTCGGCAGCGACGACGGGGTCGATCCCGGCGTGGGGCCGATGGGGTGCAACGGCATCGACTTCCTGTTCGTGATCGACAACAGCAAGAGCATGGCGATGCAGCAGGCACGGCTGGTCGCGAGCTTCCCCGGCTTCATCTCGGCGATCCAGGCGTCGCTCACCGACGTGACGAGCTACCACGTCGGCGTCGTGACGAGCGACGCGTACGCGTACAACCAGGTCGGTTGCAAGGGGCTCGGCGATCTCGTGACGGTGACCGGCGGCGAGGACTCGTCGGCGCAGAACTGCGGGCCGTTCGTGCAGGGCAACCGCTACGCGACCGAGGCCGACGATCTGCCGAACGTGTTCCCGTGCCTGGCGAAGGTCGGCAGCGGCGGGGAGAACTCGGAGTTCCCGATCTCCGCCGCGGTCGCGGCGTTGGAGCCGGACAAGCTGGCCGCGGGCGCGTGCAACGACGGTTTCGTGCGCGATGACGCGATCCTGGTGGTGGTGGTGGTGACGGACGATCCGCCTTCGGAGCTGGATCACGACGACTCGCACCCGATGACGGACACCTCGGGCTGGCACGACGCGGTGGTCGCCGCGAAGTACGGCAACGAGGCGGCGGCGGTCGTGATCGGCTTCATCCCGTGGAACGACCTGTCGTGCCTGCCGTACGCGAAGGACAGCCCGAACCTGATCGAGTTCGTGGAGTCCTTCGAGCACAACGCGATGGCCTCGGTCTGCATGGGCGACTACGCGGCCACCTTCGCGAGCACGATCGCCGCGATCCAGACGAGCTGCGAAGAGTTCACCCCGGTGGGTTGAGCCGCGCAGTCGCGTTCGACCGCCGTCAGCGCCCGACGAGCCCCGAACGCGACGATCCGTCGCGCTCACCCTTCGTCGGCACGCCGACGCCCCTCGAACGCGACGCGTCGTCGCGTTCAACCACCGTCAGCGCCTGACGAGCCTCGAACGCGACGATCCGCCGGGGCTTCCACGCCGGATCGGCCGAAGGATCGACGACAGCCCGAAAGCGCGGCGCGTCGCACTCTCCTCCGATCGACACCGGATCGCTTGACACGCAGGAACCGGAGCTCCTAGGGTGGGGCCGCAGGGAGGCGCTCATGCGATCGGTTGTGTTCGCTGTGACATTGGGAACCACGGCGGGGCTCGCCTGCGGGCCCGACCGTCCGAGCTTCCGAGAAGCGTGCGAAGCCCACTGCGAAAACCTGCGGCAGTGCAAGCCTTTGGTTTCCGAATGCGAGTACGTGATGGGGTGCGAGACCAAGTCCGACCTTCCGTGCGCCGCCGAAGTCACCGAATGGCACCTGTGCTGGGCCGATGCACCGTGTGAGCAGCCGGTGGGCGAGCCAAAGCTGTGCGAGGTCGAGCGCCTCGCGATCGTCGAGTGCAAGGGACAAGGGCCGATGTACGACACATCCTCGAGCGGATCCGACGGGAGCTCGGACACTTCGAACACCTCGAGTTCGGGAGGTGGATGATGCCGCCGTACAAGCGCCTCGCCGGCCCGCTTCTCTTGGTGCTGTTCCTGTTCGTCGTGACGTGCGGCGGCAGCCCCTCACCACAGCTCGGTTCGATTCAAGAGACTCGACCGGATGAGCAGACCCGACCGGGGGGAGCCAACTCGGTCGGAACCCAAGCAGACCCCACCGGACGAACTCCAGTCACCGAGATGCTGCCAGCCGACGGTCTGCCCTCGACCGAGGTCGGCTCCCTCGTCGGCGGGTTCGAGGTCACCGACGATGGCGTCGCTCGCTACACGGTCCCGCTACCCCTGCCAGTCGGTCACGCGAGCGTGCAACCGAGCATCTCGCTCGTCTATTCGAGTAACGCTGGCAATGGGCTGCTCGGCGTCGGCGCGAGCCTGACGGGGTTCTCCAGCATCGGACGCTGCGCGCTCACCCCCGTCATCGATGGAGTGCGCCAAAGCGTGCGCCTCGATGGCACGGACGGCTTGTGCCTCGACGGGCAGCGGCTCATCGTGATCTCGGGCAGCCATCTCGCCGACGGCGCGGTCTATCGCACCGAGCGGGACACGATGGTGCGCGTCCGGCAGTCGGGTGCGGGAGACGACGCGACATTCTTCGCCGACTTCCCCCATGGTCGAACGCTCTCGTACGGCACCACGTCGGACAGCGTCGTCTGGACCGCGGGCGTGGCGTCTGCATGGTCCGTCGCACGCATCGACGACCCGTTCGGCAACCATGTCCTGCGGCCCTCTGTGTCAGGTTGCTTGAGACAGCATGCATGACGGAATTCTCTGTAGCGCG
>CAYXVR010000047.1:0-73564 GCA_964468635.1 uncultured Nannocystaceae bacterium | reverse complement strand
CGGCATGGACGTCCATCGGTGGGACTGCTGCGCGAACCTGCACGAGGACACCGACGTCAGCGTGCCAGCCTGCACGCCGTGGGGTCCGCCCGTGCCGCCCACCATGAACGATGCGAGGTTCGCATGAACGCGATCCTCGATCTCCGCAGCAGCGCGCGATCGCTGCGCCCGTCGCTCCCGCACCTGCCCCATCTCGTCGACGCCGCGATCGCGACGTGGAAGGGCCGCATGGTCAACGAGTACGCCTCGGCCTCCGTCTTCGCCGCGCTCGCCGATCAGCTCGCACCCGCCGGCCTCGACGATCTGCGCGCCGAAGTGCTCGCGTTCGCCGACGAGGAGCGCCGACACGGAGCGCTGTGCGGCGCCGTCGTGGAAGCGCTCGGCGGCACCGCGCGCGCCGAGCTCCCGGCCGCGCCCGAGCTCCCCACGCACGACGACGCCGCCACGCCGCTCGAGGCCGTGCTGCGCAACGTGCTGTCGATCTGTTGCCTGTCCGAGACCGTCGCCGTCGCGCTCATCGGTGCCGAGCGCTTCGAGATGCCCGACGGCGAGCTCCGCTGCCTCCTCACGCGGATCTGGGCCGACGAGATCGGCCACGCGCGCTTCGGCTGGCGCCTGCTCGCCCGCGTCGCCCCCACCCTCTCGTCGACGACGAAGACCTCGCTCGGCGACTACCTCGCGGTCGCATTCGCCCACCTCGAGCTGCACGAGCTCGCCCATCTCCCGCTCGCCTCGCGCCCACCGGCCGACGGTCCGATCTACGGCCTGTGCGACGGCGCGGACGCGAGACGGTTGTTCTTCGCGACCGTGGCCGACGTCATCGTGCCGGGCCTCGCGGTCCACGGCCTGCCGGCCGCCGATGCGTGGCGAAATCGCCCGCGCGCCGTCGATCGCCCGGCCCCGGGAACCTCCGCACCCCGCGCGTGAACATCCTCCACGTGGGGCCAATCCGACTGAGCATCTCCGACATCGAGTTCGTCCGGGACGACGAGATCGTCCTGGACGACGCCGATGTGATCCTCATCGAAGAACGCGCGGTGCGGGTCGTGCAGCGACCCAGCCACGCGCTGCCGCTGCGTCCGTTCGACGACGCGGTGACACGCGTGTGGAGCCGCGCTGCGCAGCTCCGTGCCTGCCGCTAGCGTTCACGGATCGCGCGGCATGCCGGCGTCGATCCACTCGACGAGTCGCCAGCGCTCGTCGTCGGTGGGGAACGGACCTTCGCCGATCGGCAGGTGACCGGGCTCGATGTGCCCGTCACAACCGCGGATCACCTCGGGCGCCGATCCGCAACGGATGTGCTCGATGTTCTCGACGACGACGTCGTAGTCCGTGAAGTCGCGCGGCGAGTCGCCGGGATGGCAGCCGATGCAGTACGGCTGGAAGTAGTCCGGCAGCGCCCAGTTCTCCCAGGTGTCCGCGAGCGGTGCACCGGTGGAGCTCGAGTCGCCCACGCCGGTCGACTCGGCGGCGCCGGTCGTCGAGCCGCCGTCGGTGCTCTCGCCGTCGTCGTCCGCGCTCGTGGTGGAGCCGTCGTCGTCGTCGTCGTCGTCGTCGTCGTCCGCCGCGGTGCTCTCGCCGGTGTCCTCGTGCGACGCGTGCTCGTCGTGGGTGTCGGCGCCGGTCGCCGAGTCGTCGTCGTCGTCCGCGGGACAGCCGAGCGACGCAGCGACGAAGGTGGGGACGAGCACACGAAAGAGCCGGACCATGGTCATGGCGCGCAGCATACGACGGCGACGAAGGTGTTACGATCGAACCGTGCGAGCCCACGGAGAACCCACCGCGGAGCTCACCGTCGCGGACGGACCGGGCGCATCGGTGCCGTCGGCGGCCGGCGCGAACGTCGGTATCGGCACGCACATCGGCCGGTACCTCGTGATCGACGAGATCGGCGTCGGCGGCATGGGGCGGGTGTATCGCGCCTACGACCCCAAGCTGAGCCGCGAGGTCGCGGTGAAGAAGCTGCGCGTGCGCGGCAAGGACTCCACCGGTGGCGCACGGATGCTCCGCGAGGCGAAGGCGATGGCCCAGCTGTCCCATCCGAACGTCGTGCCGATCTACGACGTCGAGATCGACGACGACGACGTCGCGATCGCGATGGAGTACGTCGAGGGCGACACGCTGCGCGAGTGGCTGCGGCGCGGCCCCCACCCGTGGCGCGAGGTGTTGGACGCATTCGTCGAGGCGGGGCGCGGGCTCGCGGCCGCCCACGCGCAGGGGATCGTCCACCGCGACTTCAAGCCCGCCAACGTCCTCTTCGGCACCGACGGTCGCGTGCGCGTGATGGACTTCGGGCTCGCTCGCTCGCTCGACTCCCGATCGAGCTCGAGCGACGCCGACCTCGACGTCGATCCGCGCGCGAGCGCATCGAACGTCGACCTGTCGTCCGCGCTCACCGAGCAAGGCACGGTGGTCGGCACGCCGACCTACATGGCGCCCGAGCAGCACATCGCCGGCGACGCGGACGCGCGCACGGATCAGTACGCGTTCTGCACCGCGCTGTGGGAGGGCCTGTACGGCAAGCCTCCGTTCGACGGCAACAACGTCACCGAGCTCGTCATCGCGAAGCGCAAGGCCCAGCCCAAGCCTCCCCCGGGATCGAAGGTGCCGTCGAAGGTGCAGGCGATCGTGCAGCGCGGCCTGGTGCTCGCTCCCGAGGCGCGCTGGCCCGACATGAACGCGCTGCTCGGTGCGCTGCGTCGAGCGAGCGCGCCGCGTCGGCGATGGATCGCGGTGGTGCCCGCCGCGGTCGCGGGCGCGGCCGCGGTGTGGGGGCTCGCGATGCGCGAGGGGCCGTGCGAGCGGGGCGACGACGAGATCGCGACGACCTGGAACGCCGACACGCGCGCCTCGTTGCACGACGCGCTGCTCGCCGGCAACGCGACCTACGGACAGACCACGTGGGATCGCGTCGCGCACGTCCTCGATGGGTACGCCGTCGACTGGGCGACGATGTACCGCGACGCGTGCGAGGCCGCGAAGGTGCGCCACGAGGAATCCGACGAGGCGCTCGATCTGCGCATGAGCTGCCTCGACGCGCGTCAGGAGGAGCTCGCCGCCGTCGTCGCGCTCCTCCACCAGGTCGACGAGGACACCACGCAGAACGCGATCCAGCTGTCCGCCGCGCTCACTCCGTTGACGCGCTGCGCCGACGTCACCGGCCTGCGCGAGCGCTCGCCTCCGCCGGCGCAGGCCGAGGCCGTCGCGCGCGTGCGCGCGCAGCTCGAGCACGCGCGACTCGAACAGTACGCAGGTCGACCGGGTCCATCGCTCGCAACCGCCGAGGCGGCGGTGAAGGCGGCCGAGACGATCGACTATGCGCCGCTGCACGCCGAGGCCGACTTCCGGCTGGGCAATCTGCTCGGCGTGCTCGATCGCGACGCCGAAGCGTTGCCACTGCTCGAGCGCGCGATGCAGACCGCACTCGTCGAGCGCCAGACGCACACCGCGGCGCAGGCCGCCGTCGAGCTCACCAAGCTGCTCACCGGGATGAGCGGGCGCGCGAACGAGTCGCAGTGGCTCGCCCGCGTCGCGCTCGGGCTCGCGATCGGTGACGGCACGGACGAGAAGCTCATCGCGAGCGCGATGCTCCGCAACGGATACGTCTACGCCGATCAGCAGCTCGAGCTCGAGGCCGAGCCGTACTTCAGCGGCGCCGTCGAGCGACTCGAGCGCGCGCTCGGCCCCGATCATCCCGACCTCGTGGGTCCGCTGCTCGCGTGGGCGGACATGCTCGACGCGCTGCGCCGCTACGAGGAGGCCGACGTGGCCGGTCGACGTGCGCTCGCGATCGCGGAGACGTCGTTCGGACCCGATCACCCGATGACCGCGCGTGCGCTCCAGAACCTCGGATGGCTGCTCGTGGGCCGCGCGAAGTATGCGGAGGGCGAGGCCGCCTTCGATCGCGCGATCGCGATCGCCGAGGCCGCCTTCGGCCCCGGGCACAACGCGGTGTGGAGCGCGCTGGGATCCCGCGCCGCCGCGCTGGCCGAGCAAGGGCGGTTCGACGCGGCGATCGCCGACCTCGAGCACTCGCTGCGCCTCATGGACCGAACTGTGCCGCCGGATCACCCGACCCGCGCGAATGCGATGCACAACCTCGCGCGCGTGCAGGCGCTGAAGGGCGATCACGCGGGCTCGGCCGAGACGTTCGCACGCGTCGTCGCGATGCGCCGCCGGCTCGACGTGAAGCGCGAGCTGGTCGCCGGGCTCGGGGCGCTCGGCGGCGAGCTGATCGAGCTCGGCCGGCTCACCGATGCCGAGCGCGTGCTCGAAGAAGCCGCGAAGATCGACGCCGAGATCCACGCGGACGACGGGCTGCGCAACGGCATGCCGTTCATCGAGCTCGGCCGCGTCGCCCGCCTGCGCGGTGACCTCGAGCGCGCGCGCTCGCTGTTCGAGACGGCGTGGGGCCTCGAGCGCCAGACCCTCTACGTCGAGCGCAAGGCCAGCGCGTCGTTCGAGCTCGGCCGCACGCTGTGGGAGCTCGGCGTCGAACGAGGCCGCGGTCACGAGCTCGTGGAAGAGGCCCGCGAGATCGCGATGAAGGACGACGGTCGCACGAACCGCGCGATGCGCAAGGAGATCGACGACTGGCTCGCCGCGCATCCGGGAGGGTTGCGGGTCGGTGACTGACGGCGCACGGCGATGGCTCTCGTTCGCGCTGCTCGTCGCCGCGGTCGTCGGCTCGTGGGCGCTCCGCGTCGGCCCGCCCGACGAAGCGCCCGTGCTGCAGGACGTCGCTGTCGCCGTGGTGCCCGAGCTCGATCCGAACGCGGCACCGCGCACGCTCGAGGAGCTGCGTGCACGCATCGACGAGGTGCTCGCGCGCGAGCGCGTGCCGGGCGTGGGCATCGCGCTCGTCGATCGCGAGGGCCCGATCTGGACGGGCGGCGTAGGCCTGCGCTCCGTGGGCGGCGCGCCCGTCGACGCCGACACCGTGTTCCGCGTCGCCTCCATCACGAAGAGCTTCGTCGGCCTGGGCGTGATGCGGTTGGCCGAGCAGGGCAAGCTCGACCTCGATCGGCCGGTGACCGAGCTCCTGCCCGACGTCGCGATCGACAACGCGTGGCACGACGTCGCACCCGTCACGCTCGCGCACGTGCTCGAGCACACCGCGGGCTTCGACGACATGCGCTTCAACGAGACGTTCACGGCCGACGACGCGATGACGGTCGCCGACGCGCTCGCGATCAACCCGCGCTCGCGCACCGTGCGATGGCGCCCGGGCAGCCGATTCTCGTACTCGAACGTCGGCTACAGCGTGGCCGCGCGCGCGATCGAGGCCGCGACCGGCGAGCCGTTCGACGCGTGGATCCGCCGCGAAGTGCTGCGCCCACTCGGCATGCGCGACGCCGACTTCCGCAGGACTGCGACGCTCTCCGAGCGACTCGCCGTGGGGCATCGCGGGCGCCGTGCGATCGAGTTCCGCCCGATCGCCCATCGGCCTGCCGGTGCACTGCTCGCCTCGCCGCGCGACCTCGCGGGGCTCGTGCACTTCTGGCTGCGGCGCGGCGACGGATTCGCGCCGATCGTGTCGGAGCGCGGGCTCGCGCGGATCGAGCGGGTGGGCACGCAGCCGTACGGCCCGCGCGACGTCGGCTACGGGCTCGGCAACTACGGCGACGTCGGCCAGCGCGCGCGCGCACGTGGCCACGACGGCGGCTTGCCCGGCTTCTCGTCGTGCCTGCGCTATTTCCCCGAGCTCGGCGTCGGCTACGTCGTGTTGCTCGACGCGAACTCGGCCAACGCGATGATCGCGATCCGTCGGCTCCTGTTCGCGTACCTCGTTCGCGATCGCGAGCTCCCTGCCCTGCCGCCGGTGCCCGACGGTCCATCGCCGCAGCTCGACGCGGACGTGTTCGCGTTCGCGAATCCCCGCCACGAGCTGTTCGGATTCGTCGATCGCGTGCTGCTGGCCTGGCGCCTCGAGGTCACGGCCGACGGCATCCGACTCGAGGGCTCGACCGGTGCGAGCGCGGAGCTCGTGCGCACGGCCGACGGTGGCTTCCGCCGGCGGCACGAGAGCGGTACGAGCGTGCGACTCGATCGCGACGCCGACGGCGAGCCCGTGCTGCTCGCGCACGGCGTCTACGGCGAGCCGACGTCGTGGTGGCTCGTCCGCGTCCGATCGATCGTGCTCGTCGCGGCGATCGTGCTCCTCGCACTCGCACCGCTCTTCGCGGCGGGCGTGCTCGGTGCGGCGGCGCTGCGTCGACGCGCGGTGCCGGCGCTCGGCCTCGTCGTGTGGCCCGCGCTCGCGGGCCTCGCGTTCGATCTGATCCCGCATTGTCTGGGCCAGGCGGGCGCGCGGCACGTGCTCGGCGTCGTCCATCCGTGGACCCTCGCGGTCTGCGGCGCGACGCTGGCCTTCGCGCTCGCCTCGGGCGCCGCGATGGTGGCCGCGCTGCGCTGGTCGATGCGGGCCGATCGGCCACCGCTGCGCCTGCGCCTGCTGCCCTCGCTCGCCGCGACGGCGGCGTTCGGACTCGCGCTGTGGGCCGGAGCGCACGGGCTCATCGGGTTGCGCACCTGGGCGTGGTGATCGGGGATCGAAATGCGCGCCGTCGTCACTCTCCCTGACGGAGAGACGACCCATGGCGATCCACGTCGAGATCCTGCAGATCCGGTGCCTTCAGCTCACGCATCCCCGCGGCAACGACGACGAGATCTACGTCGCGTACGCGGTGGGCGTGGCCGCGGCGGGTGCCTCCGGCACGTCGAGCGACGGCAAGACGGCCATCGCGGGCGGACGCGTGTCCTCCGTGAAGGAGAACGTGCGCAAGGGCAGCCACTGGGAGCCGGACAAGGGACTGGACGGGACGTTCGACGTGGGACCCGCGCTCGCGGTGATCTTGAACGTCGCGCTGTTCGAGAAGGACGACGGCGACTTCCGCAAGCAGCTGATCAAGAAGATCGACAAGATCCTCGAGCCACCGAAGTTCGACTGGACGCAGATCAAGCCGCCGGGCGACGTCACGAGCTGGACCGCGTGGCTGAAGTGCGTGTGGAAGGCGCTGGGGGCCGTGTTCCGCCGCGTGATGGAAGACGACCACCTCGGCTCGCACGAGATCGCGATCACGCTCGACAAGGCGGCGCAGCCGAACGACGACTGGACCGGCACGCGCGAGCTCCGGTTCAAGCGCTTCGGCGGCGACTATCGCGTGATGATCCGTCTGACCGAGAAGTGACCGTCACATCCGGGCCCAGCACGCGCCCGAGTCGCCCGCGGCACAGCGGGCGCCCCACAGCTCGGCCGCCTTCGCGCGCGCGAGGTCCTGCGCCTTCGAATCGGGCGGCCCGCCGCGCGCGGCGGCGAGCGAGGACGCCCAGCCGTCACACCCTGCCGGGTCATCGGCCCGGCACGCGCGCTCGAAGAGCGCACGGGCGCGCGCGGGGTTCGGGGTGGGCAGCTCGGCGTCGTCGAGGATCCGCGCGAGCTCGACGCATGCGCGCGGGTGACCGCGCTCGCACGAGCGCTCGAGGACGTCGCGGGTGGGCGCGAGGATCTCGAGCGCGCGCGCGTGACCGCGTTCGCGCACCTGCGGATCGACGGGCGTGGTGACGAGCGGGTGGTCCTTCACGGGACCTTCGTCGGCGCAGCACGCGGAGCGATCGCGATCGGGGCACGTGGGGCAACAGCTCTCGCGTCGGCACTGCATGACCTTGCAGTCGAAGCAGCTCTCGGAGCCCTCGTCGGGCGGGCACTGATCGCAGGCGAACGCGGGCTGGGGGATCGCGGCGCGGGCGAGGTCGATGCACTCTCGGATACCACCGAGCTCGCAGGTGCGCGCGTGGAGCTTCTCTCGCGCAGCGTCGGTGGCGGCGACGCTGGCCGCGAGCGCACAGCCACCGGGGAAGCCGGCTTCGCATGCGACGGTGGTGCGCGCGACGACGGTGGCCTTCGCCTCGGGCTCCTGCGAGGGCGGACCGACGAGCCACAGCGTCGCCGCGCGCATGCACGCGTAGGCGTAGCCACCGGCGCAGGCGCGCTCGAACAGCTCGAACGCGCGCTTGCCATCGAGCGCGAGCCCACCATCGTCGTCGAGCAACATGCCGACGCGATAGCACCCACGCATGTCGCCCTTCTCGCACGCCGCCTCGAACGGCGCCGCGATCTCGTTGCGCTTCGTCTCGTCGAGGATCCTGCGCGTGCGTTGCAGGAGCTCGAAGTGAAAACACCCGGCTGGATCCTTGGCGAGACAGGCGGCCTCGTAGAGCTCCTCGGCGGCGCGCGCATCGGGGGCACCGCCCTTGCCGATCTCGCGATCGATCCCCTCGTCGACGGACGCATGCCGCGGCCGCGCGACGGGTGCGGGCTCGGCGACCGGCTGCGTGACGGCCGACTCCGGCGGCGCACACGAGGCGACGAGCAACGCGAGCGAAAGGCCTCGACGGATCATGGCGCAGGAGAATACCCGAGCGTCGACTACGGCGGTGCGAGGCGAGCGAGCCAGATGCCGGAACGGTCGCCGTCGTCGACGACGTAGGCGACCGCATCGTCCGGGAAGCGGTCCCGCTCGTTGTAGCGGGGGGAGTACGCGAAGACGTCGCTGTCGACCAGTCGCTCCTCTAGCGTGTCGTGGTCGACGACGACGAGGTCGCCGACCCAGTCACCATGGATGTCGAGCGTCGTGATCATCCGATCGTCGCCGAGATCGAACCGATGCATGCTGGACCGGTGCGCACGCAGCTCGGGGGTGCCGTCGAATGGCACGTGCCAGAGCTCGCCTTGATCGAAGGCCTGCTCGTCGATCCACATGCTGATCTCGAGGAGCTCCAGGCCGTCGTCGACGTAGTCGAAGAAGCCGTCACCGTCGAAGAGCAACGTTTCCGAACCGTCCTCGATGTCGTAGAGGAGCTGCGTGGTGTCGAGCGTGTTCGGCTTCGTGGCCGAAACGAGCCACCGCGCGCCATCCTCGATCGGTCCGTTGACCCATCGGCCCTCCGGGACGACATGCATCTCGAGGGAGGGGAGCAGCACGACCAGGGTGGGATCGCCGAAGTATTTGCCGAGCACGAGGCGCAGGTGTGACGGGCTGTCCTCGCTCTGGAGCCCCATCGAACTCAGCTCCGCCTGTGCCAGAAGCGTCGTGGTCCCCGTGCTGCGATCGGTGAGGGAGACGTTGCCGGGTGCCCAGTGCGGATCGTCGGTGGACGTCGGTGCGTCCTGCCAGAGCAGCCAGCGCGCATCCGCGGAGAGGTCGAACGCGAAGACGTCCGTGCGTTCTAGCTCGCGGTCACCGTCGATCAGATCGATCGTGACGAGCTCGCCGTTCGCCTGCAACGCGAAGAGCTCGTCGCCGCGCACGGCGAACGTGTCGTGGGAGGCCGACCGCGCGAGGCGATAGCGATCGGGACGCAGGGAGTCCACCAGCACGACGGGCGCGGGGGGCGGCTCCCATGGATCCACCGCGAGGGGATGAAACACGAGCGATGCCGTTCCGTCGTCCCGAGCGGCCGTGGTCGCGAAGATGCCGTGCTCGGTCCACGTCGTCCCGCACGCGACGTTCGATGCGACGACATGCGGCGATCGAACGCCTTCGGGGTCCAGCACCAGCACGTCGCCGGTCGCGGTGTCGCAGGCGAGTACGTGATCGGGCCAGGTCTCGGCGTTGACGAACAGGGCGTCCAGATCCTCGGCGACGACGACGGGCGATTGACCGCACGGGCCGGTCGACCACAACGTGGTGTGCTCGGGCGGTTGGTAGCCGTGCTCGTGCGTGCTCGGCACGAAATCCGCGTCGCCGACCAACCAGAGGATCCGATCGTCCACGCGCATCACGGAGAATCCGGGCAACGCGTGCTCGCCGGCCGGGAGCTCGAGCACGCGGAACGGGCTCGGCTCGCCGCACACTTCCTCGAGCTCCGCGGGCTCGAGCGGCTCGTCGGGGCCGCACGCGACGAGCGTGAGCGCGAGCGCGAGCGCGCCTGTTCGAGCACGGACATCCACCGTTCTCACTGCAGCACCACGCGCGCGTTCGGTCAAGCGCAGTGGGACGCGCACCACGACCCGGAGTCGGCAACTCGATTCGGCACAGATCGCGGTAGGATTGGAATGGATGAGGGCGAGGTCCATCGGACTCGTCTCGATGCTCGTCGCGTGTGCGCCGGACGAGGAGGAGATGGATCTGCCGATCGACGTGTGCGGGCAGGACGAGCCGGTGCAGATCCTCGCGCTGGAGGACGATCAGGCCATCGGACGGCAAGGCACTGCGAGGTTCGAGGAGCGGTGGTTGTTCGGCGTGCGGACGTTCGAGATCCCGTTGACGAGAGTGGACACGGCGCTGATGGGCGCCGAATGGCGGCCTTATCGCCAGACCCGGGCCGAGATCGAGTCCGTCGGTGAGTGCGGCGAAGATCGTCGTGTCGTCGCCGCTGGCAGCGACACGATCTTCCCGGCCACCAGCGCGGACGAACCCTGGCTCGCTTGTGCCGCAGACACCGGTGACCTCTACTGGTTCGATCCGGCGGGCGAGTGGGAGCCACGTTTCGTCGGTCGCTCCGAGCGGTGCGGACGACATCTCGTTCGCGGCGCCACGATCTTCGTGCTGCTCGCCGACGGCGCGCTCGTGCGCGTGCGCCTCGACGACGCGGGTCTCGAGGCCGAGGCGCTCGTGTCCGACGTCGTCGAAGCCCCGGCCGTGTTCGACCAAAGAGGCGACGGCGCAGCGTTGCCGGACGATGTCTTCGTGCTGCGCTCCGATCGCAGCTTGGCCCGCGTCGCATTGCGAACGGGCGCGGTACAGCTCGAGCTCGAAGGGGCCGACAGCTTCGATGTGTCGGAGGATCGCCGGTGGCTCACATGGGGGATCCACAATGACGACGACGAACCTGTGAGCGCTTGGCTTCGAGACCGCGAGTCCGGCGAGGACTTCCTGTTGGGCGCCCCGACGTGGCGCGGGGTCGATGCAGATCTTCGCGGGGGGTACGCATTCGTGAGGGGCACCTCGGAGGGCGATGCCCCGCAGACACAAGTCCTCGAACCCGCGACGCTGCGCTCCCTGTGGCTCGCCGGCGCGTACATCCTGTGGGGAGGCGTGAACGGCTCGGTCGTCGTCACCGACGTCACGGACGTCCTCAGCGGCGTCGCCGAGCTCCCGACCGACCCCAACTCTCTCGAGGCCGAGCTCGTCGATTTCGAGTCCGGCGAACGAACGAAAGTGGGCGCACGAGGGCTGGCCGTCGCGATGGCAGGCGGGGCCACATGGCAGGTCGACCTGACACCATACGTGCACTCGGACGTGCCCGCAGCCTTCGCGCCGTTCGATGTCGTCCGCATTCCGCTCGACACGCTCGACCCCGAAGTCGCGCGAGCGCGCGTCTTCTCGGAGTTCGAACTGAGCAGTGATCGATGGATCGTCGCCTCCGCTCTCGACGAGAATCTCCTGGCGGAGCTCCGATTCCTCGACGGCAAGTCACTGCGCCACCGCGCGTTCGCGGAAGATGTCGTGATCTTCGGCGAGCGGTTCGACATTCGTCGCGAGGCCAAGCAGGGTCCGCCGGCGATCATCGAGGATCTCACGTACCAAGTGCACGCGCGCGGCAGCGATCGCACCGGCGTCTGGCGCGTTCGCTTCGGAGCGCGATGAGAGCGGCGTGCATCGGACTCGTCTCGATGCTCGTCGCGTGCGCGCCGGACGACGAGGAGGAGATGGATCTGCCGATCGACGTGTGCGGGCAGGACGAGCCGGTGCAGATCCTCGCGCTGCAGGACGATCAGGTGATCGGTCCCGCCACCGGAGTCGCGCGAGCCGGGGATCGGTGGTTGTTCGGCGTGCGTACGTTCGAGATCCCGTTGACGAGGGTGGACAACGCCCTTCGAGAGCCGGAGTGGCGACCGTACGCGCAGACCGACGCGGCGATCGTCGCGACCGGCGACTGTGGCGAGGACCGACGCGTCGTTGCGGAAGGCCTCGACACCATCGCGACGCGATTCCGCGAGGACGAGCCCTGGCTCGGCTGCAGCAAGCTCGTGCCCGGGCTGTTCTGGTTCGATCCCGAGGGCGCGTTCCCACCTCGGCTCGTCTCCGACGAGCTCGACTGCGACAGCTATCTCGTCGTCGACCAGAGCGTGGTGTTCTACGCGGGCGAGGGCCGACTCGCGCGTGCGCGACTCGTGGACGACGACGTCGTGATCGATGCGCTGCTCGATGGGATCGACTTCGGGGAGTACCTCCCACCGCTTCGAGAGGACCCCCCGAACAACCTCGTTGCGGTACTCGAGGACGACACCGTCGTCGCCGTCGATCTCCGCAGCGGAAACGTCACGCTCCTCGCCGAGGGCATCGGCAGCTCGTTCTCGATCTCGCCGGACCGGCGGTGGCTCGTGTGGTACGAGCCGCTCGACGGCGGCCTGCGGACCCGCGTGTGGCTTCGCGATCTGCACGAAGGTGGAGACACGCTGATCAGCGACGACGACTGGGAGTGGATCGGCGTGGACATCCACGACTCGTTCCTCGTGGCGCGCGGCGAGGCCTTGTTCGTCCCCGCGTCGACGCGAGTGGTGGCGCTCCCTTCGCTCCGATCCGAGTCGCTCGACGGATGGTTCGATGTCCTCGACTCGCGAGACGGACACGTCATGCTGGACCTCCGCGACGGTCGGCTGATGCGGCTCGATCCAGAAACGGGAGCTCGACACGTGCGCGCGATCGAGTACGACGAGCTCGTGGACGGGGACTTCTGGTCCGTGAATCCGCACGAGACGCTCGAGTTGCCCGAGGCGTTGCTTCCGTGGGACATCGTGCGAGCGACGTTCGACTCACCGACGCCGGAGACGTTCCGCGAGCGCGTATTCTCCACCGTCGATCTCGGTGACGACCACTGGGTCGCGGGATCCGAGCGGGACGAGAACGAGCTGGTGGAGCTCGTCTATCTCGATGGATCGACGCTCGAGTACCGCAGCTTCGCGGAGGACGTCGTACCGGGCATGATGGACGCGCGGAGCGACTCGTCCGTGACAGGGCCGTGGCGGACCGACGAGATGATCTACCAAGTGCACACCCGCGCCAGCGATCGCACGGGGGTCTGGCGCGTGCGGTTCACGCCTTGATCTTCGTCATCTGCGGGTCGTACAGCGGCCGGATGCTCGCGATCGCCGGATACGTGCGCCCCGCGATCTCCACCTCCCACGTGCCGCCCTCGATCCACTTCGCATCGGCCGCTCGATCGCCCGCGGACACCATCGCCAAGCCCACCGCGCCGCCGAGCGTGTGGCCGTACGACGCCGCGCGGATGTAGCCCACCGCCACGCCGTCGCGGCGCACCGGCTCCGCGTGGAACATCATCGGCTCCGGATCCTTCACCAGCACCTGCACCAGCCGCCGACGCAGCGGACCCTCGGCCTTCTTCGCGAGCACCGCATCGCGCCCGATGAAGCCGCTCTCCTTCTGCAGATCCACCGCGAACCCGAGCCCCGCCTCCAGCACCGAGTCCGTGTTGTCGATGTCGTGCCCGTAGTCGCGGTAGCCCTTCTCCATCCGCAGGCTCGCGAGCGCCTTGAGCCCCGCATGACGCAGCCCCACGCCCTCGCCCGCCTCCACCAACCGGTCGTACACGTGCACCGCCTGCTCCGTCGGGATGTACAGCTCGTAGCCGAGCTCGCCGAGATACGTGATCCGCACGCACAACACCCGCGCGAACCCGATGTCGATCTCGCGCGCCGCCCGGAACGGGAACGCCTCGTTCGACATGTCCGCCGTCGTCACCGCCTGCATCAGCTCGCGCGAGCGCGGCCCTTGGACATTCAGCTGCGCGAACCCGGAGGTCACGTCGGAGACGAACGCATGCGCATCGGCGAAGTGCCGCCGCATCCACGTCTCCGCGTGACGATGCGCCGTGTCCGACGCGACCACCCAGTACCGCTCCTCGTCGAGCTTCGTCACCGTGAGATCGGCCTCGAGCGTGCCGCCCTCGTTCAGCCACTGCGTGTACGTGATCACACCGGCATCGCCGTCGACCCGGTTCGCCGAGATGCGCTCGAGCATGCGCCCCGCATCGCGCCCCTCGACACGGAACTTCGCCATGAACGACATGTCCATCAGGATCACGCCGGTGCGCGCCGCCTCGTGCTCGGCCCGCCAGTACGGGAACCAGTTCTGCCGGCCCCACGACAGCCGTTCCGCCTTCGGCTCGACGCCGGCCGGCGCGTACCAGTCGGGCCCTTCCCAGCCGCTCACGTCCTTGAAGTACGCGCCGCGAGCCGCGAGTCGATCGTGCACCGCCGAGCGCTTGGCCCCGCGCGCCGTCTGCATCGATCGCGTCGGGTAGTGGCACTGGTACACCATGCCGAGCGACTCCACCGTGCGCGTGCGCCGGTACTCCGGATTGCACTGGTACGGGTGCAGTCGATCGATGTGGAACCCCGTGACGTCGACGTCGGAGCGCCCGTGCACGATCCAGTGCGCGACCACCCGCCCGAGCCCACCGCCGGTGATGATCCCGATCGAGTTCATGCCCGCCGCGACGAAGTAGTTCTTCACCTCGGGCGCCTCGCCGACGATCGGCTGCAGATCCGGCGTGAAGCTCTCGGGCCCGCAGAAGAACTTCTTCACGCCGGTGTCGAGCGAGATCGGCACGCGCGCCATCGCCGTCTCCACGTACGGCCCCATGCGATCCCAGTCCGGCTGGATCTCGCCGAACGAGAAGTCGTCGGGCACGCCGCCCACCTTCCACGGCGCGCACACCGGCTCGAACAACCCGATCATCAGGCCGCCCACCTCCTCGCGGAAGTAGCCGTACGACGCGGGGTCCTCGATCACGGGACACGACGCGGACAGCTCCGGAATCGTGTCGGTGATGAGGTAGTAGTGCTCGGCCGACTGCAGCGGGATGTTCACGCCCGACGTCGCACCGAGCTGACGCGCCCACATGCCGGCGCAGTTCACGACGTACTCCGCCGCGATCGTGCCGTGATCCGTGACGACCCCCGTCACTGCACCACCGCGCTGCGTGATCGCCGTGACGCTCACGCCCTCCACGATCGTCGCGCCCGCCATCCGGGCACCGCGCGCGAGCGACATCGTGATGTCCACCGGGTTCGCGCGCCCGTCCTCCTTCACGTAGAACCCGGCGAGCACGTCGTCGGTGCGCGCGAGCGGGAACAGCTCCTTCACCTCGCGCGCCGAGATCTCGTGCACGTCCACGCCGCAGTAGCGGTTGAACGCGGCGACGCGGCGATACTCCTCCAGCCGATCCGGCTCGGTCGCGAGCTCGATGAAGCCCACGGCCTTGAAGCCCGTCGGCACGTCGGTCTCCGCCTCGAGCCGCGCATACAGGTCGCGCGTGTACTTGCGCATCTCGGTGGACGTCTCGGACGTCGAGCCGAACGTCACGATGAGGCCAGCGGCGTGCCACGTCGTGCCGGCCGTCAAGCGATGGCGCTCGAGCAGCACGACGTCCGTCCACCCCATCTTCGCGAGGTGGTACGCGACCGACGTACCGATGATGCCGCCGCCGACGACGACGACGCGCGCATGGGTGGGGAGCACCGGCGGAGTCACGCGCGGAGGATACATGCGGACTCTCGTCGCGATCGAGCGCACGCCGAGAGCTTGCTCTCGCGCGGTCGAGCGACAACCAGCGCGAGCTTGGGCGAGATGCCCAGCGCCGCCCGCGACTACGGCCGGTGCGCGGAGGTCCACGCCTCCGCGCTCGCTCGCTCCTCGCCCGCGAGCGACTCGATCGCCTGCACCGCGAGGTCGTGGGCACGCACGCGATCGCCACCGGATTCCCACAGGGCACGCGCCAGCGCAAAGCGGGCCGAGGCCTCGAACGGCCCCCCGCGCGCGAGCGCAGCGGCTCGCTCCAGCGACGCGACCGCGCCGTCGGCATCGTCGAGCAACAGCCGCATCTCCCCCTGCCCCAGCAGCGGCGCCGCGGTGTCGGCGTGCGCCGGGCCGTAGGCCTCGTCGAACGCATCCACCGCGCGCCCATAGAGCTGGGCCGCGCGGTCCCAGCGGCGATCGTCGGCGGCGAACGCCGCGAGCGCGTGGAACGTGTGCGCGAGCTCCGAGCTGTTGCCGCCCTCGCCCGCGATCGTCTCGGCGCGGGCCGCCGCAGCACGCGCTTCGTCGTCGCGTCCCATGCGTCGCAAGAGCTGCGCGAGGTTCACGAGCGGCGTGATGAGCCGCGGATGTCGAGGACCGTGCACGCGTTCGGTGATCGCCACCGCGCGCTCGAGGTCCGCGCGCGCGGCCTCGAGCTGCCCGCTCACCTGCTGGATCCGCGCCCGCGTGGCGAACAGCGGCACCATGTCCGGATGATCGGGCCCGAGCAGCTCCTCGTCGATCGCGAGGGCGCGGTCCAACATCTGACGAGCATCGTCCGGCTGCTTCAGCTCGAGCAGCACGGTGCCGAGGTTCACGTAGGTACCCGCGACGTCCGGGTTGTGCGATCCGTAGGCGGACTCGCGGACCGCCAGGGCTCGCTCGAAGTTCTCGCGCGCCTCGGTGAATCGCCGCTGCGAGGCTTGCACGATGGCGAGCGTCGCGAGCGCGCTCGCGAGATCCGGGTGATCGGGCTCGAGCAGCGCCTCGCGGATCGCGAGCGCCGCTTCGATCTCGCGCTCGGCCGCCGGGAGATCGTCGTTGCTCTGCGCGAGCGCGGACAGCTGCGCGCGCACGGTGGCCTCTTCGAGCCCACCTTCGCGATGCCGCTGTGCGAGCGCGAGCGCGTGACGTCCCCATCGGCGCCCGAGCTCGAGCTCGCGTCCCTTCACGCCGACGACTTGCACGAGTTGGGCGGCCGAGAGCGCAGCGACGCGGTCGTCGTCGTGACGCAACGCGAGCGCGAAGCTCTCCTCGAGCTCCGCCTCCGCGCGCGGATACTCGCCCGTGCGCATCGAGATCCCCGCCGCCAGGAGCAGCGCATCGGCGCGCAGCGGCGCATATCCCATCTCGTCCGCCTCGGCGAGCACGGTGTCGACCCGTGATCGGGCCTCCTCGAACTCGGCAGCGTCCAGCTGCACGCGCGCGGCAGCCAGGGCTGCACGTGCGCGCGCGAGCTCGTCGACGATGCTCGCGTCCGGCGGCATCGGGCCCACCTCGAGCAGCTCCGCGCCCGAGCAGCGCGCGATCGCGGGCAATGTCGCGCTCGCGCCGACGAGCCTCGGCAATCGATCGCGCTCCGCCGTCGACAACAGCCGGACGAGCTCGTCGAGCGCGGCGCGTCGTTCCTCGAGACAGCCCAGCCTGCGCTCGTAGAGCGCGGTCGACTCCTCCTGCGAGATCACGCTGGCCCGGCACGCCGCCGTGTGCCCGCTCGCGAGGGCGCCCGCGTAGGCGTCGAGGTGCGCCGTCGCCTTGTCCACGAACATGTCCGCGAGGCTGGTGCCGGTCGCGCGGATCGCCGCCTCGACGCCGCTCGATCGCTCTGCGTTCCACACCTCGCCGATCCACGCGTCCGCGCCGGTACAGCGCTCGTCGGTGCGCAACGACCACGCGACGGCGACACCGGCGACGACGGCCAGCGACGCCGTGACGGCGACGAGGCGCCCGCGTCCGCGCACGCGTGCGGGCTGCAGGGCGGCGAGCACCTCGTCCATGTCCCGATGTCGATGGTCGGGATCCGACGCGAGCCCCTTCACGAGCGCACGACGGATGCGGGCCGGCACGCGCAGGCCCGCCGGCGGCTCCTCGATGCGACCGGTGGTGACGCTGAAGCCGATCTCTCCGAGCGTGGTGCCGCGGAACGGGCGGCGCCCGAACAGCGCCTCCCACGTCGTCACGCAGAACGAGAACTGATCGCTGCGTGCGTCCGCGGGCGCCCCGGCGATCTGTTCCGGCGACATGTACCCCGGCGTGCCCAGCAGCGCGCCGGTGCGCGTCAGATCGAGGGCGAGCGCGTCGTGTCGCGACTGCTCGAGCTCGTCGTCGCCGCTGCGCGGTGCCACCTCGCCGAGCGCACGCGCGAGCCCGAAGTCCGTGATGCGCACCTCGCCACCTGCGGTGACCATGACGTTGCTCGGCTTGAAGTCGCGGTGCACGAAGCCCGCCAGGTGCGCGGCCCGCAGACCCGCACCGGCATCGAGCAGCTTCGCGAGGATGGTGCGCCAATCCGGCTGCGCGCGGGCGATCCACACGTCGAGCGTCTCGCCCTCGACGTATTCCATCGCCAGGAAGACCTCGCCTTCGTGCGTGCCGATGTCGTGCACCGCGGTGACGTTCGGGTGCGTCAGCTTCGCGAGTGCCTGCGCCTCGCGCAGCAGTCGCTTGCGCGCCCGATCGTCGCGCTGATCGCCGCGACGATCGGCACGCAGCAGCTTGATCGCCACCTTGCGATCGAGATCCGGATCGTACGCCGAGTACACGACGCCCATCGCTCCGGCGCCGACGCGAGCGAGCAGCACGTACCGATCCAGCGTGGCTCCCCGCGGCAGCCGCTGATCGTCGAGCGCGCGCGCGATCGAGTCCTCCGCGCCCGCGAGCGTGGCTTCGCTGGCCGGCGCCGGATCGGCGCCGGTGGACTGCGGCAGGCTCACCGTCCACGATGGTAGCGCGGCCGGCGGAGAACGAGCCGCTCCCGCTCGAGCAATCCGGTTCGAGCGGGAGCGGCGGATGAACGACGCCGCGGGCACACACGTCCGGGAGCGATCGTCGGCGTCGTGGCGGTAGACCGCGCCTCGGGCGAATCGATCACGGCCGATCGGAAAAACCCGCGAACGCGACGAGAGAACGGTGTGGCCACGTGCGCGTGACCTTTCCCGCGCGGCGGGCTGCAACACCCGCGCGTGCGTGGTCGATTCGTTATGCTGACGTCCCTCGCGTCCTCGTCGCCGCATGGATCTGCGCCAGCTCGCCCGTCAGTTCCCGTCCGCCGTGTGGAATCGCGGCGTCGAGGTGTGGCGTGCGGGCCGAGTGCACCTCGTCGAGGGCGATGCCGTGCTGGGCGAGTGGACCGCGACCGTGCGCGGCTCCCACGGCGAGACCTACGCGGTGTCCGCGTACGCGGGCGACGGCGACGGAACCATCGAGCTCGGTGGTGGCTGCGATTGTCCCGCGCCCAAGCCGTGCAAGCACATCGCAGCCGTGTTGTGCGCCAGCCTCGCGATGGAGTCCGATGTCGATCCCGCGCGCCTCGACGACACGCCCGCCGAGCGCCGCTCCGCGTTCGCGAGCTGGGCGACGAAGGCCCGGCGCGCGATCGAGACCGCACCGACCCCCACGGCCGGCGGGGCGAAGAAGCGGCTCGTGTTCGTCGTCTCCGTCGAGGGCGCATCGATGCGCGGCGACGGGCGACCGCGGGTGGTGCTGACGCCCCACGCAGTCGCGCTGCGCAAGGACGGATCGCCCGGCAAGGCGATGCCGTTCGATCTGTCGAGCAGCTTGCTCCGCTTCGGCGGCCAGCGACCCGGCTGGCTCTCCGACGACGATCTCGCGCTCTGGTTCCGACTGCAGTCCATGGTGGATCGCGACACGCGAGGCTGGTCGTACGTGCCGAACCGCCTCGCCGTGCCGCACGTCGAGGAGGCCGCGCGGCTCTTCGGCGAGTTCGTCGCGACGGGTCGCTGCCGCTTCGGCGCGTCGGAGGGTCCGGTGATCGTGCCGGCCTCCGCCCGCCCCGGCCGCGTCGCGTGGGAGATCGAGCCCACCGGCGTGCAGCACCTGCGCGTGCGGCCGAGCGACGACGGGCGGCCGTGGGTCGTGCTGCCGCTCGTGCCGCTGCACTGGGTGGACCCGACGAACGGCGCGTGTGGTCCGATCGAGATCGACGTGCCGCCTTCGATCGCGCCGTGGCTCGTCGACGTGCCGCCCGTCGATCCGGACTGGTCCGGCGGATTGCCGAGCGAGCTGCGTGCAGCGCTCGCGGCATGCGGACTGCCACCGCCACGCACGTTCGAGCAATCGCCCGCGCGTCGCGTGGATCCCCAGCCGGTGCTGCGGCTGCGCACGCGCCGAGCCCGGGGCGCGCCCACGCCGTACGCCGAGCTCGCGTTCGACTACGACGGCCTGCGCATCGAGGCCGCGCAGCCGTCGGCGCGGCTGTTCCGCGTCGACGGCGATCGCCTGCTCCGCATCCATCGCAATCGCGCGCTCGAGCACGAGGCGCGCGCCCGGCTCGCGGCACTCGGGCTCGAAGGCACGACGTCCGCGCTCGCGCTGCGCACGATCGATGCGTGGATCGAGCTCGCGCGCGCGGGCGTGCCCGCGCTGCGGCGCGAGGGCTGGACCGTCGAGGTGGACGACGACTTCGAGTGGTTCGCCGTGCCGGTGGATCGATACGTCGCCTCCGCGAGCGAGGGCGAGGACGAGCGCTCGTGGTTCGTCGAGCTCGGCATCGAGGTGGAGGGTGTGCGCATCGATCTCGTGCCGCTCGTGATCGCGGCGCTGCAGAGCGGGAGGATCCACCGCGAGACGCTGCGCACGAGACCCGGCGTCGTGCTCCTGCCGCTGCCCGACGGGCGGAGCGTGGCGATCGAGGGCACGCGGCTCGCCGACATGCTCGACGTGCTCGTCGAGCTGCACGACGAGCGCGCGACCGGGAAGATCTCGATCGGCAAGAGCGACGCGGCGCGGCTCGACGCGCTGTCCGGCTGGACGCTCGAGCTCGAGCCGCGGTTGGCCGCGCTGGTCGAGCGCATGCGGGCCGGGCCCATCGTGCACGTCGACGTGCCGGCCGGTCTGCAGGCGACGCTGCGCGAGTACCAGTGTCGCGGACTCGACTGGCTGCAGTGGCTGCGCGAGTCGGAGCTCGGCGGCATCCTGGCCGACGACATGGGCCTCGGCAAGACGGTCCAGGCGCTCGCGCACGTGTTGGTGGAGAAGCAGGCCGGACGGCTCGAACGGCCGGCGCTCGTCGTGGCACCGCGCAGCGTCGTACGCAACTGGGAGCGCGAGGCGGAGCGCTTCACACCGAGCTTGCGGTGCGCGGTGTACCACGGGCCATCACGTGCGAGCGTGATGGACTCGTTGTCGGACATCGACGTGGTGATCACGACGTATGCGCTCTTGCAGCGCGACGAGGCGATCGGCGCGGCGTCGTGGCGCATCGCGATCCTCGACGAGGCCCAGATGATCAAGAACCCCGCGGCGAAGGTCGCGATCGCAGCGCGTGCCCTCGCGGCGGATCAGCGGATCTGCATGACGGGCACGCCGATGGAGAACAACCTCGGCGACCTGTGGTCGCTCGTGTCGTTCGCGAACCCCGGGCTGCTCGGCACGGCGAAGCAGTTCAACGCGTGGTACCGCGGGCCGATCGAGCGCGAGGGCGACGCCGACCGGTTCGACGCGCTGTGCCGGCGCATCGCGCCGTTCGTGCTGCGCCGCACGAAGGCGCAGGTGTTGTCGGAGCTGCCGCCGAAGACCGAGATCGTCCTGCACGCGGCGCTCGAGGGCCCGCAGCGCGACCTCTACGAGTCGGTGCGCCTCACGATGGAGAAGCGCGTGCGCGACGAGCTCGCCGCCCGGGGCCTCGCGCGCAGCCAGATCGTGGTGCTCGACGCGCTGCTCAAGCTGCGGCAGGTGTGCTGCGACCCGCGGCTACTGAAGATCGAAGCGGCTCGGCGCGCGGAGAACAGCGCGAAGCTGGAGTTGTTGATCGAGCTCCTGCAGGAGCTCGTCGCCGAAGGGCGACGCGCGCTCGTCTTCAGCCAGTTCACGTCGATGCTCGCGGTGATCGAGCCCGAGCTCGTGAAGCTCGGCATCCCGTGGCTGTCGATCACGGGCAAGACGCGACTGCGCCAGGAGGTGGTCGATCGCTTCCAGGCGGGCGAAGTGCCCGTGCTGTTGGTCTCGCTCAAGGCCGGCGGCACCGGGCTCAACCTCACCGCGGCCGACACCGTGATCCACTACGACCCGTGGTGGAACCCCGCCGTCGAGGCGCAGGCGACCGACCGCGCCCATCGCATCGGGCAAGATCAGCCCGTCACGGTGTATCGATTGATCTGCGAGGGCACGGTGGAGGAGCGCATGCTCGCCTTGCAGGCGAAGAAGGCGGCGCTGTTGCGCGGGATCCAGAGCGGCGCCGAGCGGCGGTCCGCGGCCGGCTTCACGCTCGACGCGACCGACATCGCCGAGCTGCTCGCGCCGATGCGCGCGGTGTGAGTCGGATGTGAAGACGAGCGCGCGGACGCGATGGGGCTTCGAGCTCCGACAGAGCTCTGTCGCCCGCCCAATCCGTCCATGCGCCGGTTTCGACCCCCGACGGAGCTCTGTCGGCGACCCAACCCGAAGATGCGCCGGTTTCGGGCTCCGACAGAGCTCTGTCCGCGACCCAACCCGAAGATGCGCCGGTTTCGGGCTCCGACAGAGCTCTGTCGACGACCCGATTCGTCGACGCGCCGGTTTCAAGCTCCGGCAGAGCTCTGTCGGCCACCGAAACGCGCGGCATGGATCGCCCCTCCACGCTCCTGCGGGCCTGAATGGACGTCCGCGCGACCGCTCAACGTTTCTTCACCGCGACGAACAACTCCCAGCCACCCGCGTCGTCCTGGCGCACCTCGTGCGTGTCGACCATGCGCGTGTCCTCGGGGAACAGCTCCGCCTTGCGCTGGAAGAGCTGCGCGACCAAGAACGCCATCTCGGGCGTCTCGCCCTCCTTCGCGCGGCGGCGCAGGTCCTCGATGAGCTCGGCCGACGCACCTTGCTGCTCGAGGATCTGGGCGTTCCACACCGGGATCGCGAGCCGCAGGATCCGACGCGCCTGTTCCGCGTCGGGCTCGGGCGCGAGCGCGGCGAAGAGCGGGCGCGCGAACTCGAGGATCCGCGCCGACAGCTTGTGCGGATCCGGTCGCGGATTGCGGGATCGCCAGCCGCCTCTCGCCTTGGGCTTCACCAATCGAAGGATGGTAGCGGGAGATCGCGTGCGCTCGCGGTAACGGCCCCCACACGCACGACGGAGTCGCGCCCGCGCCCTGCGCTCGTTGACGCGAACGTGCGCGGGCCGTAGCGTGGATCGTGGGCGGGGGATGGTGATTCGAGGCGACCTTCGAGGACTCTGCACGCTCGTCGCGGTGCTCGCGGCCGGCTGCTACAGCGGCGTCGGTGATCCGGCGGCGAACAGCGCGGGCGAGGCCGGCGAGGATGCAGCGACGGTCGCGGACGACGACGACGGATCCGACGACGACGCGGGCGACGATGGCGACGCCGAGGAGGTCGACGCGCCCACGCTGCGCCGGCTCACCCGCGCCGAGTTCACCCACGCCGTACACGACCTGCTCGGCCCCGTGACGCTGTCGGCAGTCGAGGCCGACTCGATGCAGGAGGGCTTCTTCGCCGTCGGCAACGCTCGCGTCGCGCTGTCGCCCGCCGGGGTCGGCGCGTACGAGCTCGCGCTCGATGCCGCCACCACCGAGGCGTTCGCGGACCCGGAGAGCGCCGCATCGCTCGTCGCGTGCGTGCCGGCGACGGCGACGGACGACGCGTGCATCCGCGAGTCGATCGCGGCGTTCGGGCGCCGCGCGTGGCGACGACCGCTGACGGACGCCGAGGTCGATCGCTACGCCGCGATCGCAGCCGACATCGGCGCCGAGACCGGCGACGGGCTCGAGGCGCTGCGCCATGCGCTGTGGGGCGTGCTGCAGTCGCCCTACTTCCTCTACCGGGTCGAGCTCGGCACGCCGTCGGAGGACGACGGCGGACGCGTGAAGTTCGACGGGTGGGAGATGGCGTCGCGGCTGTCGTTCACGCTGTGGAGCACGATCCCCGACGATGCGCTGCTCGACGCCGCCGAAGCCGACGAGCTCGCGACGGCGGAAGGCGTGCAGGCCCAGGCGCTGCGCATGCTCGCCGACCCGCGCGCGAAGCAAGGCGTGTCGAACTTCGTGGCCGAGCTGTACCGCCTGTGGCAGCTCGACGAGAAGACGAAGGACATCGTGCTCTTCCCCGAGTGGACGCCCACGCTCAAGGCGGTGATGCGCGACGAGCTGCTCGCGCGCGTCGAGGACATCGTGTTCGGGTCGCCGCGCGACTTCTTCTCGCTGTACGACGACAAGCAGGTGTTCGTGAACAACGAGCTCGCGCGGCTGTACGGGCTGCCCGAGGTGGAGCCCGATGCGTTCCGCGCGGCGATGCTGCCCGAGTCGGATCCGCGCCGCGGGCTCATCGGCAGCGCGCTCGTGCTCTCGATGAACTCGTTGCCCGCGCGCACGTCGGCCACGGAGCGCGGCCAGTTCATCGCCGAGACGCTCTTGTGCAAGACCGTGCCGCCACCGCCGCCCAACGTCGACACGAACCTCGACGACGACGACGGCATGGGTGGACCCGTCGAGCCGCAGACGCTGCGCGAGAAGCTCGAGCCCCATCGCGAGGATCCGGCGTGCGCCGGCTGCCACAACCTCACCGATCCGCTCGGGCTCGCGCTCGAGCACTACGACACGATGGGGCGCTGGCGCGACACGGATCAGGGGCTGACGATCGATGCGAGCGGCGAGCTCGACGGCGTGCCGTTCGCCGACGCGGCCGAGCTCGCGGCGCTGTTGCACGATCATCCCGAGGCGCCGCGCTGCCTGGTGGACAAGCTGTACACGTACACGTCGGGACGCCTGCCGTTCTTCGAGGAGCAGGACCTGCTCGACGTGCTCGAGGGCGACTTCGACGCGGAGGATCACCGCTTCGATCGGCTGCTGTTCGCCCTCGTCACGCACGACGACTTCCGCTTCGCGAATCCGCCGGACACCGTGCTCGCGCCGGACGAAGGAGAGGGGCCATGACGTTCGTGCTCCCTCGACGCACCGTGTTGCGCGGCCTGCTGGGCGGCACCGCGATCGCGCTGCCGTTGCCGCGGTTGGCCGCGATGCTCGACGGCAACGGCACCGCGTATGCCGATGGCGCGCCCATGCGTCCGCGTTTCCTGACGTGGTTCTTCGGCAACGGGGCCGATCCGCCGCACTGGGTGCCGGCGGCGACCGGAGCCGGCGCGGCGTGGTCGCCCTCGCCCGCGTTGATGCCGCTGGCCGAGTACAAGGCGTGGCTCACGGTGCTGTCGGGCTTCCAGGTGATCGTGCCGGCCTTGTACGCGCACAAGTCCGCGCCGGCGGCCGTGCTGACGGGAGCACAGGCGATGGACGGCGGCGACGTGCAGCTGCCCTCGATCGATCAGCTGATCGCGCCGGTGATCAACTCCGACACGGCGTTCCCGAGCGGCTTGCACGTCGGCATCAGCAACGTGACGGGCGCGGGCGCGCTCGACTTCAACATCTCGTTCACGGGGCCGAACGCCCCGAACCCGCCGAACTACAGCCCGGCGGCGCTCTTCCAGCAGTTGCTCGCGCTTTCTGGGACGACGGAGCCCGATCCATCGCTGTTCCGGCGCAAGAAGATCCTCGACGCGGTGAGCGAGGACGCGAACGCCTTGAAAGCCAAGCTCGGCAGCGAGGATCGCGAGCGGATCGATCGCCACCTCGACGGCCTGGATCAGCTGCAGACGCAGATCGACGCGACGATCGACGCGGAGGACTGCGGCATCCCGGTGGATCCGGACATGGCGTATCCGGATCGCGGGGCCGACGGCGTGATCACGCGCGGGCGCTGCGAGGCGTTCGCGGATCTGCTCGCGTACGCGTTCTCGTGCGAGCTGACGCGGGTGGCGACGCACGTGTTCTCGTGCGCGGCGTGCCACGCTCCGTACGAAGAGGCGGGCCTCGGCAACGTGACGTTCCACGAGGACTACGGCCATCGTCTGTCGCCGATGGGCGTCGACTACGGCACGCAGGGCTTCCACACGGGCGTGGAGTACACGATGGGCTGCCTCGCGGCGCTGTTGCAGCGCTTCCGCGACATGCCCGACGGCGCAGACACGAACCTGCTCGACAACACGGCGATCTACGTGACGTCGTGCGTCGGCCTGCCGTGGGACCACCGCATGGACGACTTCCCGATGCTGATCGCGGGCAAGGCCGGCGGCCTTCTCAAGGGCGACCTGCACCACCGCGTGGCGGGCAACAACACGAGCATGATCCCCTTCACGCTGTTGCAGATGTTCGGCAGCCCGGCGACCTCCTTCGGCATGGCCGAGGGCCTGGTGAGCCAGGGCATCCCCGAGATCCTGGCGTAGAGCGGCGTTCGCTCGCATCGTGCGGATCGGACTGATCGTTCCGCGGCGCTCCGCATCTCTTCTTCGATGCCTCGCCGCACGTTCGTCCGCGTTGCGCTCGCCCTCACTCCCGCCCTCGCCTGCGATGCCTCGGATCCCGAGACCGAGCGCTGCATCCCGGTCGACCCCGACGTCGTGCTGCGATCACTGCCGGACCGAGAGAAACAGGGCAGCAGCATGCAGGGCTCGACGCTGCAGGACCGCGAGCTCCAGGGGCACGAGCTGCAGGAGCGCGAGAAACAGGGCCGCGAGAAACAGGACCGCGAGCAGCAGGACCGCGAAGTCCAGGGCGAGTCCGAGCAGGGCACGGCGCTCGTCATCACGCACCTCATGGGCATGCGGCTCGAGCTCGCGGACGGCTCCGGGGTGGTGACGATGACGGACGGCACGCTCGCCGTCGACGGCCGTGTCGGCGCAGCCGTGCTGCGCGACGTCGAGCTCCGCGGCATCGCGTCCGACGACACGAGCTTCACCGTCCGGATCGCAGCAGTCGAAACGATCGACGGCAGCGAGCGCATCGCGATCGTCGCCGGCGGCGCACCCGTGTGCAGCGAGGGCAAGGCCGGCATGTTCGTACCGGGCAGCTGGGACGAGACGGGTGATCACACGATCGTGGGCGACGAGCTCACCTACGCGTGCATGGACGGCGTGATCGCGAAGTGCGTGAGCTGGGGCTACGCCCCGTGGGCCGTCGGCGCCGAGCTGCACCAGACGTGCACCCGCCTCGCGCGCGCCGACTACTGCGGCGACGGCCACCCGTGGACGATGAACGGCACGCTCATCGACGTCTACGACGTGCACGGCGTACAGAACCCGGTGCACGATCCCGAGCTGTCGTTCGAAGCCGCATGGGGCGAAGACGGAGCGCTGTGCGTGAACGCGACGCGCTACGACATCACGGGCGAGAACGGCGAGACGATCCTCCCCGCCTGCTTCGCCACCCTGCCCCGCTGCACGAGCCTCGCCGAGGCGACCGAGCTCGGAGCGCTCATCGCCAACGACTCGGCTCACGCTCCGATCGACGCCTGCGGCGCGTGACGCGGTTTGCGAAAAACGACGGCGGTCGTGATCGGATCGCTCGCGGCGTCGTCTTCGGTTCCGAGATGCCCCACGTCACCGCTCGCGTCGCCCTGGCCGCGTCCACCTTCGTCGCGCTCCTCGCCTGTGATCGCGACGACGACGTCGCCGATCGTTGCATCGTCGTGGATCCGGACGTCGTGCTCCGCCGAGCCAACGTCGGCGAGGAGCACAACGGCAACAGATTCCAGGGCGAGTCGTGGCAGGGTCGTCCGCTGCAGGGCGAGACCGATCAGAGCCGACCGCTGCAGGGCGAGAGCGATCAGGGCCGGCCGTTTCAAGCGGACCCCGGCCAGACGAACCAGGGCACCGTGCTCGGCATCGAGGCGCTCAACGGCATGCGGCTCGTGATCGCCGATGGCTCGGCGTCCGTGGCGGTGCAGCAGGGACGGCTCGTCGCGGGCGATCGCGCGAGCACCTACGCGTTGGGCGACGTCGAGCTCCTCGGCACGTCGAGCATCGGTGAGACCTTCTCGGTCGTGATCGCGTCCGTCGCGACGATCGACGGCAGCGAGCGGATCGAGATCCTCGCCGGCGGCGCACCGGTGTGCGGTGAAGGCCTGGCGGGCATGTTCGTGCCCGGCCACTGGGACGAGACGGGCGCGCACGCCATCGACGGCGACGAGCTCACGTACGCGTGCATGGACGGTGTGATCGCGAAGTGCGTGAGCTGGGGCTACGCCCCGTGGGACGTCGGCCCCGAGCTGCACCAGACGTGCACCCGCCTCGCACGCGCCGACTACTGCGGCGACGGCCACCCGTGGACGATGAACGGCACCGTCATCGACGTCTACGACCGACTCGGCGTGCAAGAGCCGATCTCCGATCCCGAGATGTCGTTCGAAGCCGCATGGGGCGAAGACGGAGCGCTGTGCGTGAACGCGACGCGCTACGACATCACCGGCGAGAACGGCGAGACGATCCTCCCCGCCTGCTTCGCCACCCTACCCCGCTGCACGAGCCTCGCGGAAGCGACGGAGCTCGGCGCCCTGATCGCGAACGACTCCGCCCACGCCCCGATCGACGCCTGCGGCGCGTGAGTCAGCCGAGCTGCGCACGCAGCTCGCGGGCCCACGTCTCGAGGCCGGCGTTCGTCGTCGTGGCGAGCGCCGGCGCTTCCGCGATCTTCTCGATCGCTTCCGCGAGCAGCTCCTTGCCGCGCCGGATCCGGCTCGCGACCGTACCGGCCGGGATACCCAGTACCCGCGCCGCGTCGTCGCGCGAGAGCTCCTCGAAAAAGTGGAGCTCGAGCGCGAGCTGGTACTCGAGCGGGATCGCGCGCAGGCCCGCGAGCAACAGGCGCACCTCGTCGCGATCCGCCGCGATGCGGCTCGGTGACGGGCCCAGGTCCGCGACCGAGATCGAGCCGAGCGCCGGTTCGGGCGCGCGCTTGCGCAGCTCGTCGCGCAGCACGTTCCACGCGATGCCGAGCAAATAGCCGCGGAACGAGCCCTCGCCGCGGAAGCCGCCCAGGCTCTTCGCGCAGCGCTCGAACGTCATCGCCACGAGATCGTCGTGCTCCGCGGTCGCGACCGTCTTGTTCGCGAAGAAGCGACTCACCGCCGCGAGGTGACGATCGATGAGCGCCGCCCC
This sequence comes from uncultured Nannocystaceae bacterium, assembly GCA_964468635.1. Taxonomy (GTDB): domain Bacteria; phylum Myxococcota_A; class Polyangia; order Nannocystales; family Nannocystaceae; genus Xiheibacterium. The sequence goes on along the minus strand of CAYXVR010000047.1, from coordinate 44,866 downwards.
GGCCGCACGGTCGCCCGCCACCCATGCGTCGTAGAGATCGCGGTCCTCCACGACATCCATGGTAGCGCGACCGGCTCAGCGCGCGCGCGTGTGCACGACCTGGTGCTCCTGCACCCACGTGCGCAGCTCCGCCGGATCCCGCGGGACGCGGCGCGTGTGCACGGTGATCGCCCGTCGATCGCGGGTGTACGCGAACGACCGCCCGTCGCTCGCGATCGCGACGAGGAACGCGTCGTCCGTGCCGGGCACGAGCGCCGAGCTCCGCGCCGCCGTGTCGTACAGCTCGATGCCGACCTCGCCGTCGGCGATCGCGAGCGTGCGCCGCTCCGCGTCGAGCGACACGTCGGTCCATCGGCGCGCACTGCCGATGCGCTCGCGCTCCCCGGTGCGCGTATCGATCACCGACAGCGACCCCACGAACGGCCCGCCGAGCAGATGATCGCGATCGAGGAACGCGAGCACGCGCCAGTCGGCCACGACGTCGGTCGCGATCGGCCGCCCGCTCGGCAGCCCGAACACCTGCACCATCGCGGCGCGCACGTGCTCCGAGCACGCGGCCGCCAGCCGTGTGCCCTCGTCGTCGATCGCGAAGCCCTGGCAGCCCGCCCGCGTCACCACCTCCGTTTCCGTGCCACTCTCGAGCTCGATGCGTCGGATCGCATCCTCGCTCGCGACGTAGATGCTGCTGCCCTGGAACTTCGCGCCGAAGTACCCGGGCTCCGTGCGGTGCACGAGCTCGCCGTCGTCGGTGCGCCACACCTCGGCGACGCCCCCGGAGCTGCTCGTCGCGACGAATCGACCATCGCGCGACACGTCGACGCCGTACGGATCCGACACCTTCGCGAAGATCGCCGACGTGCCGGCGTCGAGGTCCCACCGCCGCAGCGTGCGATCGCGCGCCACCGAGAACAGCACGCTCGTATCCGGTACGAACGCCAGGTCCGTGATCGTCTCGGTGTGCCCGACCAGCCGCGTGGCCTCGCGCGCGAGCGGCCAGTGCCGCGCGCGCCGATTGTCGGCATACGCCACCACGCCGGTGGAGTCCGCCGTGAACCCGTACTCCACGATGGGCGCGTCCATCGCGAGCAGCTGCTCCGTCATGCTCGCGAGATCGAGAACGCGCACGCGCCCTTCTGCCGTGACCCACGCGACGTGCTGGCCGTCGCGAGAGACCACGGGTGATTCCCCGCCGGGAAACCCGTGCAGGCGATCGTCGGCGAGATCGCGCACCGTGATCAGGTCGTCGCCCGTCGCCGTGACGACCACTTCGCCATCGCGTGCGAGCGCGAGCGACACGTGGCGGATGTTCGTCCAGCCGAGCGTCTCCGACTCGCCCTTCGCGAGGTCCCACAGCTGCGCGCCCCCGACCACGCCCGTCACGACGAGCGAGTCGTCGCCCGCGAACGCGATCTTCGCCGCATCCGTCTTCGGCAGCTCCACCACCGTGCCGTCGGCCACGCGATGGATCATCACGGACCCGCCGGCGATCGCGGTCGCCACGCGCGTGCCGGCGCGATCGAGGGCAATCTCAGCGCGGCGCGTGTCGTCGCCGCCCGGCACGGGGACCTCCGCGATGCGCTCTCCCTCGGGCAGTCGATGCACCGCAATCCGGTCGTCGAGCCGCACCGCGACGACCGTGCCATCGAGAGAGAAGGCCAGTCCGCGCTGGTTCGGCCCCGCCGGCAGCACCGTGGTGCGCCCGCTGTCGAGCCCGACGATCGTCACGACGCCCTGGTCCTCCAGCGCGACGAAGCGCGCCTGGTCGTCGATCTGCACGATCGGGCGATCCGACACCAGGAACGGTGGGGGGCTCGGCGGCACGGCAACGTCGACGATCAGCGTCTGCGTGGAGCCGTCGAGCACGCTGGTCGCGACGATCGCCTGCTCCGCGGCGCGATACCCCACCACGCGATGGCCCGCGATGCCGAGCATCGCGAACGCGGGCTCGAGCTCGAGCTCGCGATCGGGCAGGCCGTGCAGGTCGGCCTGCTCCGCCACCACGAACGCGCGATCCGACCAGACCGCCGCGCTCGCGGACAGCCCCGCGAGCGTGCCCACGGCCGTGCTCGGATCGGTCGCGAGCTCCTTCTCCGCGCGCGCGAGCACGAGCTCGTCGTCCTGTGCGGTCGTCTCGGGCACTGGCGGCGCATCGCGAGGGATCAACGCGAAGCCGGCACTCGCGAGCGCGACCCCGACTGCCGCGGCCGGTGCCCAGCGTCGCATCCGTTGTCCGAGCCGCGCGCGCCGGATCTCGCCGATGAGCACCTGCATCGACGCGTGCCGATCGCCGGGATCGGCGGCGAGCCCCTGGACGATCGCGCGATGCAGCGGCTTGGGCACGCCGCACCGATCACTCGGCACCGTGAGCCGGCCCGCGCCGATCGCCGCGCGCAGCTCGGCCAGCGTCGCGCCGTCGAACGGACGCACGCCGTAGAGCACCTCGAACAGCGCGGCACAGAACGCGAATTGATCCGCCGCTGGACCGATCGTGCCCGCATCGATCTGCTCGGGGGCCATGTACGCGGGCGTGCCGGCGACGCCGCGAATCCTGTCGATGGTGGTGTTCAAGGCGATGCGCATGTGCTCCGCCGCGGGCGGACCCGCGGGCGCGCTCGCGTCGGCATGCGCGAGCCCGAAGTCCAGCACGCGCACGCGCGCATCGTCGCCGACCATCACGTTGTCGGGCTTGAAGTCGCGGTGCACGAGCCCGGCCGCATGCGCGGCGGCGAGCCCCTCCGCCGCCTGCAATCCCACTTCCACGATCTCGCGCCACGTCCGCTGCGCACGCGCGACCCACTCGCGCAGCGTGAGACCGTCGACGAACTCCATCGCGAGGTACACCTGGCCGCCCTGGCCCTCGCCCACCTCGTACACGTGCACGACGTTGGGATGCGACAGCCTCGCGAGCGCGCGTGCCTCCTTCACGAGCGCGCGCCGGGCCGCCTCGCTCTCGCCGTCGACGCGGATCACCTTCACGGCGACCTTGCGATCGAGCTGCATGTCGTAGGCCTTGAAGACGAGCCCCATGCCGCCGCTGCCGATGCGCTCGAGCACCGTGAAGCGCCCGACCTCGACGGGACTCGAGGCCCCGAACACGCGCCGATACACCGACTGGCGCAGGCGCTCGTGCTCCACGGCGCCGAGGTGCCTCACCTCGACGGGCGTGGGATCGGGTGGGTTCGGTACGGTGGGCTCGCGGCTGTCCACGATCGTCTACAGTCGGAAGAAGCCGGCGTCCTGATCACGCCACCCCACCAGAATCGCACGAAGGGCCCGCGAACCGGCTCCTGCATCCGATGCCCCTCATCGACGCGCTGTGCCAGCCGCCGCAGAGCTTCACGTTCGGCGGCGTGCTCGCGCACATCCTCACGTTCGCCGCGCATCGACGCATGACGTTGGTGGCCGTGTTGCGCGAGCTCGGCGTGGAGGACGTCGAGGCCGCGTGCCCGATCGACTGGGAACGGATGCGCGACGCTTCACCGTGAAATCACAGCGGCTCTCTGCGGGCTTCCCCGCGTGGGTGCGACGCACCCCGACCGACCCGTCACGCGATTCCGACCGGCCTCGTGAAGGCCCGCCTCGCGGGCGTCATGTACCCGGGGGGAAGTGATAGGGTGCGATCGTGGCTTACATGACGAGGGGGCGGAGTGGCGGCGTGATCGGGCTGGTGCTCGCGGTCGCCTGCGGAAACGACGGCGGTGCGCTCGCGAGCGGCACCAGCGGTGAATCGTCGCCCGAGACCACCTCGGCGAGCACCACCGGCGTGTCGGTCGGCGAGGACGGCACGGGGACGGCGCCGACGACGACCGATCCGACGACGGGCTCGCCGACCGAGCCACCCGATCCGCACGTGCTGTTCGACGTGCTGCCGCCCGATCCCGTCGACATGGGCACGGGCGAGGACGGCCCCGTGATCCCCGAGAGCTGCATCCAGGCGGGTGACGGCGAGACCACGGTGGGCTGCGTGTTCTATGCGGTCGATCTCGATCAGTTCAACTCGTCGGAGAACGATCAGTGGGCGATCGCGGTGTCGAACGTGCAGCTGGTCGGCAGCGTCGACGTCGTCGTCGAACAGAAGGTGAGCGGCAGCTGGCAGACGGTCGCGGGTCCCGAGTCGGTCGCGCCGCTCGAGCTGTTCACGTTCACGTTGCCCGATCTGCACCACCAGGGCAGCGGCACGATGGAGGGCGGCACGTATCGCGTCACGTCGGATCGGCCGATCATCGCGTATCAGTTCAGCCCGCTCACGCAGACGTCGTTCACGTCGGACGCGTCGATGCTCTACCCCGCGACGTCGCTCGACACGCTCGCGTACGTGCCCCACTGGGGCGGTGGCCAGGGCGGCAACGGCTACATCACGGTCGTCGCCGTCGAGGACGGCACGCACATCGAGGTGACGCCGACCGCCGCGACCGCGGCGGGCACCGGCGTCCCGGCAGCCGGTGCGGGCGAGACGATCGACATCTCGCTCGACGAGGGTGACATCGCCGAGGTGATGGTCACCTCGCCGAACGTCAGCCTCGCCGGCACGCGCATCGAGAGCAACGCGGGCCACCCGATCGCCGTGTTCACCGCGCACGAGTGCGCGAACATCCCGGCCGACGTCACGGCGTGCGATCACCTCGAGGAGCAGCTGAGCGGCGTGCGCCTGTGGGGGCTGGACTTCGCGGCTGCGCGCGTCCCCGTGCGCTCGGCCGGCACGCCCGAGACGTCGCTGTGGCAGATCCACGCGAGCGAGGACAACACCACGATCAACATCTCGGCCGACCCCGACGTCACCGGCCTGCCGGACACGCCGGCGGTGATCGATCGCGGCGAGACGCTCGAGTTCTACGCCGGCGGCACGCCCGAGCAGCCCGGCGACTTCATGGTCCACGCGAACAAGCCGATCGCCGTGATGAACTACATGTGCGGCGCCGACAACCCGCCCGGCACGACCGTCGGCGATCCCGCGATGGTCCAGCTGAGCCCGTCCGAGCAGCTGCTGCCCCGCTACGTCGTGCTGGTGCCCAACGAGTGGACGACCGACGTCCTCGTCATCACCCGCGGCGCGGGCACGGACATCCAGCTCGACGGCGTGACGATCGACGACGGCGAGTTCACCGACATCGACGACGGCGAGTTCGAGGTGGCCCGCATCGTCACCACGGACGGCGTGCACACCCTCGAGGCCGACGCCGGCTTCTCCGTGATGGTCGTCGGCTACGACGAGTACGACAGCTACGCGTACCTCGGCGGCTCCGGCACGGGCAAGATCAACCCGAACCCCGAGGGCTGATCGCCGTCAGCATCCAATCTCGTCGGACTCGTCGTCGCAGTCCGCGCCTCCGTCGCACACCCACTCCGCGGGGATGCACCAGTACTCGTCGCACAGCCACTCGTCGCCCGTGCACGTCCACTGCGGTTCTTCGTCGTCGACGTAGCCGCCGATCCACTCCTCGATCCACGCGTGCGCCTCCGAGACGCGCGCGAAGATGCCGGGCAGCGACGGGTCCCCGCAGTCGCCGCCCCAGCTGACGACCCCCGCGAGCCACGGCGATCCATCCTCGTCCCACACGACGAGCGGTCCACCGCTGTCGCCCTCGCACGACGCGTGCTCACCATCGCCGCTCGAGCCGGCCGCGAGCTCGTCCTCGCGGATCGATCGCCCGTAGAGCCGCGATGCCCGCGCGTTGCCGACGATCTCGACGTCGACCGCTCGCAGCGCGTCCGGCAGCGGGCCACCGCTGCCGATCGCTCCCCACCCCGTGATCGTCGCGAGCGCGCCCGGATCCGTGAAGCCCGCGTCGACTTCGTCACGACCGACCAGCTCGACCGCATCGACTTCGTCGGTGCCGAGCGGCAGCGCGGTGTAGAGCTGCAGGAGCGCGAGATCGTTGCGCGGCGGCGCGCCGTGGGGCTCGTAGTCGGGATGCACGACGACCCACCCCACCTCGCGCACCACGCCCTCGCCGCGGTCGAGCTCGGACAGGCGCGTGACGCCGGCCGCGACGGAGAGATCCGCGGGCGCTCCGTCGACGCAGTGGGCCGCCGTCAGCACCCAGTCGTCCGCGACGATCGAGCCGCCGCAGCGGTGCCCACCGTTCATCTGCACGCTCACCTGGTACGGCGCGTCGGCGATGTCGATGCGATCGCCGCCCACGATGCGGGCCTGCGCGACGTCGCCGAGCGATCGCACGTCGGCGGCCTCCGGTGTGCACGCGAGGAGCGAGAGGAAGAGCCAGGGGCCGGGGTGTCGGTGTCGTGCTCGCACGACCGCCCACTGTGCAGGTCGTGTGCACGTCGCGGTGCACGTCATCTCGCGACGTTGCGCGCGCAGGGTGGCCAGGGTGGCCCGTCCACGGGCCACGAGTGGCCCATCCACGGGCCACCTCGGGCCACCCGGGCCACTCGTGCGATGCTGGAGATCTGAGGTGAGACGGTGGGATCGCGGGCTCGACGATGCGCGGTGGTGTTGTTCGTGGTGGGGGCGTGCGGCGACGCGGGCGAGCGCGGCACCGATCCGAGCGCGGGCTCGGCGAGCCTCGACGACGGTACCGGGATCTCCACCGACGCGTCCGCCGACGACGACCCGACCGTCACGGCCAGCGCCACCGCCACCGACACGAGCGCGACCGACCCCGACACGGGTGGCGACGGCCCGAAGCTGGACGTGAACTTCGACACCGAGGGCGACGCGACGAGCGACACCGACACGCCGCCGCCGAGCTGCAAGGTCGTCGACGACATGGACGCGGTCGGCGACTGCGACGAGGAAGCGCCGGCCGACAGCTTCGCACCCGTCTCGCAGTGGTCGTGGTCGGGCCCCACCGGCGTCGAGCAGAGCAGCGTCACGCCGCTCGTCGCGAACTTCACCGACGACAACGCCGACGGCGACATCGACCTGTGCGACACCCCCGACGTCGTGCTCGTGCTCGACGACGGCGCGTTCACGGGCACAGGGACCATGTGGCTGCTCGACGGCGAGACGGGCACGCCGCACTTCGAGTTCGCGCAGGCCGTGAACGGCAGCGTGACACCGGCGATCGGCGACATCGACGACGACGGCCTGCCCGAGGTCGTCACGATGAGCGGCGCGGGCCTGCTGGCCTTCGAGCACGACGGCTCGCTCAAGTGGCAGGTCGTGCCGCCCCACAACTCCAACTTCTTCGCGATCGCGCTGGCCGACATCGACAACGACGAGGATGTCGAGATCGTCGTGGGCAACTTCGTCACCGACCACCTCGGCGACGTCGTGTTCGAGGCGCCCGACTTCTTCTGGGACGCCACCGATCCTCTATACCTGTCGGCCACCGCAGTCGCCGACCTCGACGGTGACGACGACATGGAGATCGTGATGGGTCGCAGCGCGTGGCGCAACGACGGCTCGCTCTACTACAACCTCGCGACCCAACAGCCCGGCTACCCGCAGGTCGCGAACCTCGACGACGACAGCGATCCCGAGGTCCTGATCACGTCACAGCAAGGCCTCACGCTGCTCGACCACGACGGCACCGTGAAGTACCAGGACCTGCGCCCCACCGGCGATGCGGCCGGCTACAACTGGTACCGCCCCGCGACCGTGCACGACTTCGACGGCGACGGCGTGCGCGAGTACGCGACGAGCTCGGCCACGCACTACTCGGTGTACGAAGCCGATGCGTCGATCGTGTGGACGGCGGACGTCGCGGAGTTCAGCTGCTGTGCGGCGGGCACGGCGTTCGACTTCCTCGGCGACGGCGTGGCCGAAGCGATGTACGCCGACGAGACCACGATGTGGACGTACGACGGCGTCTCCGGCATGGTCGTGGTGTCGCAGCCGCGCTCGAGCTGGACGAACATCGAGTATCCGGTGGTCGCCGACGTCGACAACGACGGCTCGGCGGAGATCCTCGTGGTGTCGAATCAATACATGGGCATGACGGCGCCGACGATCGAGGTGTTCCGCGACGCGGAGGATCGATGGATCCAGCCGCGCCGTATCTGGAACCAGCACACGTATCACGTCACGAACGTGCGCGAGGACGCGACGATCCCCCAGTACGAGCCGAAGAGCTGGGAGCTGCTCAACACGTTCCGCACGAACGCGCAGATCCAGGACGGCGGCGTGTGCAACCCGAGGCCCGAAGGCTGAATCACGCCGGCGGCTCGTCCCAGTCGGTGACGTCCTCGCCCTTCTCGCGGGAGAGGATGTCGATCGCCGCGGCCGCACCGTCGCCCGCGCTGATGATCGCCTGGCTCCGCCCGGGTCGCGCGAGCCGGCCCACCACGTACACGCCCGCCACCGACGAGGCGCCGTTGCGATCGGTTGCCACGCCGTTGGCCTCCGAGTGGGCGAGCCCGAGCATCGTCGCGAGTCGCGGGCTCTTGCCCTCCGACAGCACCACGTACTTCGCCGCGATCGTCTCGCCGCCCTCGGTCGTGACCTCGAAGCCGTTCTTGCCCTTCGCGATGGACTCCACGCGCTCGTCGCGGATCGTACCGCCCTTGTCGGCCACTTGGCCGCGGGCGATCTTCTGGAACTCGCTGCCGTGGATGTCCGGGATGCCGAGGTAGTTCTTCACCTGCGCCCAGTGCATCGCGGTCTTGTCCTGGCCGAAGACGAGCACGTCCTTGCCGTTCTTCGCGAGAAAGAGCGCAGCGCTGAGGCCTCCGGGGCCGTCTCCGATCACGATGACGTCGGGCATGGGGCGTGAATAACACGGCGGACCGCCGCCGGTCCCTGCCCCATTGAAACCGGTGCGCCGTGTCCGGATACTGGAGGGCGATGGTGTTTGCCTGGTGGATTCCAGTAGCGGTGCTCGCTCTCCCTCCGGTCGACGACGTCGCCGTGCCCATGCCCGAGCCGCACATCTTCGACGGCACGCCGACCACCACTTGCCAGTGGCCCACCGGCGCGATGCTCGGCTTCGGTGGTTGCTCCGCGACGCTCGTGTCGCCGTGGATGGTGCTCACCGCCGCCCACTGCGTCGGCAACGTCGACAATCCCGGATCGATCGTGCTCGGTGAGTCACTCAGCACTCCCGACCGCGAGCTCCCGGTCGACTACTGCCGACAGGGCCCCGACTGGGATCCGTCGAGCAACAACGGCGTGGGCGGCAACGACATCTCGTACTGCAAGCTCGCCTCGCCGGTGTACGACTACCCGGTCACGCCGATCGTCTACGGATGCGAGACCGAGATCCTCACGATCGGACGCGAGGTGTGGATCGTCGGCATCGGTGCGAACGCGGTGGACGGCAGCGGCTTCGGCATCAAGCGCATGGGCCCCAGCGAGATCGCGTTCGTCGACGACGACATCTACGACAACGGCATCGGCGTCGGCACCCCGATGCACTCGTCGTGCTCCGGCGACTCGGGCGGGCCGGCGTACGTGCAATACCCCGACGGTTCCTGGCACGTGTTCGGCGTGCTGTCGGGCGGGCCCAAGGGCTGTGGCAACTACCCGAAGAGCTACACGGCGATGCACGCATGGGTGCCGTGGATCGAGGAGGACTCCGGCATCGACATCACACCGTGCCACGACACGGACGGCACGTGGAATCCCACCGGCAACTGCCAGGGCTTCGAGATGGATCCGTTCGACGAGAACGACTGGGACGAGATGTGTCTCGGGGAGGTCTCGCCGGCGAGTGCCACGTGCGGCGACGCCTTCGATGCCGTGCCGGACACCGAGCCGCCGACGGTGACGATCACGGCGCCTGCCGACGAGACGATCTACGACACGGCGCCGGCCGACGTCGCGCTGTCGTTCACCGCGGACGACGGCGATGGTTGGGGCGTGCGCTACGTGCGGGTGTCGATCGACGACGACGTGCAGGACGCCCAGATGCGCGAGCCACCGTTCGATCTCACGGCGCAGTTCCCCCAGGGCGGCTACGTCATCGTCGCGATCGCGGAGGACTGGGCCGGCAACGTCGGCGAGTCGGAGCCGATCCGCATCGCGGTGGACGACGAGCTGCCGCCTTTGCCCGAGGAGCCGACCAGCACGGGGCCGGCGGACACGGGGCCGGTCGACTCGTCGGGCGGCGAGTCGAGCGGACCGCCCGCGGCGGAAACCACCGGCGACGACGACGACGGCACCACGACGTCGGTGCCCACGCAGAACGAGGACGAAGGCGGTTGCGGGTGTACGACGGATCGATCGCCGGGTGCGCTCGCGCTCTTCGGCCTGCTCGCACTCGTGCGGCGACGCGTCAGGTGCGACCGAGCGCGATGGCGACGACCTGCTCCACCGTGAGACCCGCCACCCGGGCGAGCTCGCCCACCGTCGTGTCGCCGTCGAGCACGGGCTCGGTCGCAGCACGAGGCCGCGTGCTGCGAATGCACGTGCCGTCGACGCGCGTACAGCCGTCGAGCTGATCGCACAGCGCGGCGAGCACGGGCAGAGGCGGCACGTCGCGGGCCATCGCTCGATCGCGGGCGATCGCGGCCCGGAGCGCCGCCAGCTCGATCTCGTCGGTGGCCGCGAGGATCTTCTCGATGCGCGCGACCAACCGATTGCGAGCGACGGTCGGGATCCAGAACCACCCGATGTCCTCGTCGAGCCACCGCACCTCGGGATCGAGTGCGAGCGTGCTCCGCACGATGCCGAGCTCCGGTGCCGTCCCGTCGTCGCCGGCGCAGGCGCGCGCGACCGCGGCGATCGAAGCGCAGCCCGCGTGCCCCACGAGCCGCCGCGCGGCGGTGTGCACCGCGAGCACGGACGTCCGTGGGCGCTCGACGGGCTCGACTCCGCCACGTGGGCGAGCGTCGGGCACTCGATCGCGAGCGCGGCGCAGCTGGCCACGAAAGCGCTCGATCTCGCGGATCGTCTCGGGTCGGACGTGCTGCAGGTCGCGCAGCTCGGCCCACTCGAGCGCGAGCAATGCGTCGCGCTCGACGACGCCGAGTCGCGCGAGCACGTCGCGCGTGCGCACGGACAGGCCGTCCATCCACTTCGTGCGCGCCTTCAGGTGCTCGACGACGCGCTTCGGCGTCCACCCTTGCTCGCGCAATTCGCTGCGCCACGCGAGCACGCCGGGCGCGAGCCAGTGCGCGATCGCAGGCGCGAGGCCGAGCGTGCGCTCGAGCGCGGGCGCGAGCTCCCGCAGCTCGAGCCAGTCGCCGAGCAGCAGCGCGCTCGCGATCGCGGACAGCGGCGGATTCTCGAGCAACGCGACGGCGAACGCGAGCGACTGCTCGTCCGGATCGCGCGCGGCGAGCAATCGGGCGCCGGCCGTCGACAGCCCACCACGATCGATCCAGCCGAGCAACGTCGCGGCGATGCGCACGTCCTCGGCGAGCGTGCCGAGCGTCGCATCGACGGCGTGCGCGGCGACGAGTCGCTGGCGGATCGCAGACATCCGCTTCGGTGCGATCGTGGGCGCGGTGCTCGGCGATGCGCGGACGAGCGTCTCCGGCTCGGCGGGGTCCACCGGCCTGGTGGCTGCGACGATCGGCGGATGAACCTGCACGAGCAGGCGATCGAGGGGGGATCCGATGCCCCCCAGGATAACGCCACGCGGGCCCGCGGTCACTCGCGACAGCAGAGGGTGTGGGGGCCGTCGCCCGACACGGTGCCGCCCGTCGTCTGGTGCGGATAGCACCCGGGCGCCAGCACCGGGTACCACGTCGTCGCGAGATGGTCCGACACCTCGGCGCACGCCGACACCCCATCGTCGAGGTCGGTGCAGGTGCCGTCGACGGAGCGATGGATCACGGGCGTGCAGTCGCCGATCTCGCCCGTGCACGCGCAGTCCGTGCAGACGCGATCGTCGTCGGCATTCGTGAAGAGCGCCTGCGCCTCGCCGTAGCCATGGGGGCACTCGACGTCGCCCTCGCCGAGGATGCACAGCCGCCCGAACGGGTCGGATGGGATGGGCGCGCACAAGCCCCCGTCGCACGCGATCGCGTCGTCGAGCGCGCACAACACCGCGTCGACCTCCCAGTACGACGGCTCCTTCGGCGTGTTCATCGGGCCGGCCGTGCAGCTCGGCATCGCCATCGGCTCCGTCATCGCCGTGTAGGACACGGACAGGACGAGCTCACTGGAGACCTGCAGGCACGTGCCCGCTGCGTTGTTGATGCCCGTGCTCGTTGGGTCGTTGTCGCACGCGAACGTGCTCTCGTACTTGCGGATCTCGGTGAAACACGGCGGAGGCGGTGTTCCGAGCGTGACACACGTGCAGCCGCAGTCGAACGCGGGCAGCCCCACGTGCAACGGGATCGGATGCCTGCTCCCGAACGGACCGACGCAGTCCGGGGCTTCGTCGCCGCGCTCGACCAGCGCGACGGCGAACGGTCCGAGCCAACCCTCGGGCACCGACGTGCAGATCGAGTCGTCGCAATCGTCGGAGCTCGTGTCTGCGTTGGTGTCCGTCGAGGTCGGCGGCTCCGTGCTCGGACCGCCGCTCGTGCCCGACGTGCCGACACCCGACGCCGTCGCCGTCGAGTCGTCGGCGACGGTCGAGTCGCCCGTGGTGCCGGTGTCGTCCGACAGGGGCGGCGCATCGGAGAAGCACGCGAAGCCGACGAGCACGACGACGAGCGAAGATGCGCGCACCATCTTCGCGAAGACTACACGGTTTCTCCAATGCTCGCCTCCGCGCATCAGCGGGGCACGCGGGCCACGATGCGCTCGGCGATCGTGCCCAGCGCGCCCACATAGCTGTCGTCGCACACGGAGAAGTCGTTGCGCTCGCCGCCGTCGACGGTCTCCACCAGCTCGCGGATCCGAACGGAAGGGATCGCCGATTCGTCGCCGTTCGTGCAGCCGGGACCGATGCCGAAGTCGATCTGCGCCTGCGGATCGGGGTCGTCGGCGAACACCAGCTCGGCGGCGGCGTCCTCGTAGCCGATCGGCACGCCGTCGATCGCGGCGAGGTAGACGTCGCCCTCGCCCTCGAGCGCGTCGGCGAAGCGCGCGAGCGGGCGCAGCACCATGGCGTCCTCGTCGGCGGCCGCATTGCCGTCGACGTCGAGATCCACGGCGTGACACTCGTCGTACGTGCCGGGCCCACCGGTGCACGCCGTGCCGGCGTTCCAACACACCGCCGACGAGGGGGTGGGCGCGTCGGGATCCGACCAGAACACCTCGTTGCCTCCGCTCCCCTCGGGCAGGAAGATCGAGGACCAGTCGTCGTTGTACGTGCAATCCGCTTCGTCGGTGAGGATCACGATCGCCGTGAGCGCGTTCTCGCGGAGGAAGCCGTACTCCGCCTCCTGGTCGTTCTCGGCGCGGAGCAGCGTCTTGTGCATGGAGTCGAGCGGCTGCTCGAAGCCACAGCCGACGATGCCCTGCGGCAGGAGGCACGCGAGGGCGTCGGTCGGCGACACCCCGTCGCCGACGTTGTGCGCGCCGGCGATGTGCTCGACCCACGGCCGCGGCTTCGCCGACGGATCGAGCTCCGTCACCGTGGGCTCGATGGTGATCGTCTCGTGCGCGCAGATGTCCAGGCAAGACTCCTCGGTGGCATCGATCGGAACCGCGCCATTGAACACGAACTCCCCGAGTCGGCTGCGGCAGCTGCTCGCCTGCAGCTTGCCCGCCTCGGGGGCCGTCGCCCCGCACCAGGGGTTGCCGTCGTCGGTCGTCGTCACGCCGATGCGCCAGTCGAGCGCGGCCTCGTCGAGCGCATCCACGAATCCCGCCATCGCTTCGACGAGCTTGGCCTGCTCGAGCGCCATGCTCGCGCTGTTGTCGACGACGAAGATGACGTCGACGGCGCCACCGCTCGGCTGCAGCCCGGTGTCGCTGCTGCTACTGTCGCTGCTGCTGCTGCTGCTGCCGCTGCCGCTCGACGATTCGCCGGTGGAGTCCGCGCTCGAGCTCGACGCCTCGCTCGACGAGCCCGACTCCGCGGGCGCGCCGGACGACGATTCCTCGACCGTCATCGCGCCCGACGACGAGCTCGACTCCTCGCCAGGCGCGTTGCCGGCGTCGTCCCCGCACGCCGAGGCGAGCACGGCGATTCCCCAACCAAAGCAGACCAACCCTACGTCCAACCTATCCATCACCCAAGCGTACGTTCGTCGAGGTGCGCTGTCCAGCGCGACGACGAACGGCGTGGAGGATGCCGCGGGTCGCGAGCATGTGCAGACGCGTGCCGATGACGAGCGCCCGATAGATCGCTCCGTGCACGCCGGGGAAGACCGCGTGGGTGATCGCGCGCAGCATCGTGCCACCGCTGGGCGCATCGGCGAGCTCGAACGAGAGGCGATAGCGGCTGAAACGGTGGTGGCCCGCGAGCACCAGCCGCTGCGTCGGCACGCGCTCTGCGACCGCGAACCCACGCCGCGGCTCCGTGCCGAGCACCCACGCGAACGGCCCGGTCACGACGAGCGACTCCTCCGCGTGACGCTCGAGCGCGGCCCACACGACCTCGCGCGGCGCGTCGATGGCGATCTCGTGCGTGTCGACGTAGGGGAGCTCCATGCCCGCAGTGTGGACCGCCGCGCGAGCCCGAGCCATGCAACACGCCGATTTTGCGCGGACTCGACGGGCATGTGCCTGCAGTGCACGGGCGACGCGGTGCCGACCGTGCTCTGCGAGTAGCCGCAGAGTTCGCCATCCGACAGACGTCGGTCCGCACGCCTAGCCGGCGGGCCGCCGAATTCGCCCTTCGACGGACCTCTGTCCACACCTCGATCCGGACGTTCGACGAGCTCATCGTCCGACAGACCGCTGTCCGAGCCCCGATTCGGGCGGCCGAGAGCGCATCGCGATCGTTCGGGGACCCCCGGGCACTACCCCTGCCGTGAAGACTTGGATCCTGCGCTCTCATCCGTTCTTGCTCGCCCTGTGCGCCGTCGGTTGCTACGCGGCGGATGACGCGGGCGCCTACGGCGACGACGGGTACATCGACGAGGACCCCGGTGACGATGCCGGCATGGTCAGCGCCGGCGACGACGGAGCCGACGATGGCGTCGTCGACGACGATGGCGACGACGACGGTGACGACGACGACGGCGCCGAGGAGCGCGGCGACGACGACGGCAACGACACCGAGGACACGCAGGAGTGCAACGACGCCGACGACGTCGCGCTGTTCCTGTCGCCCGACGACAGCAACTCGATGTCGTCGCCCGTGCAAGCCCGCGAGGGGCTGCTCTCGCCGTTCGGCTCGCTGTCCGGCATCGCAATCCGTCCGTGGGAGTTCCTCAACTACTACCGCATCGCCTATCCGCCGGCGGAGCCCGGCACCGTGGCGGTGCACGCCGCGATGATGATGGAGGGCGACGAGTACGTGCTGCAGATCGGTGTGGCCAGCGAGGCGATGACGAACGACGCGCGCCCCCCGATGAATCTGACGTTCGTGCTCGACACCTCCGGCTCGATGGCGGGTCACTCGCTCGAGATGCTGCAGGCGACCTGCCGCCAGATCGCGGCGAACCTGCGCGAGGGCGACGTCGTGTCGATGGTCACCTGGAACACGCAGAACAACATCGTGCTCTCGAAGCACGCGGTCACTGGTCCGAACGACGCCGAGCTCCTCGACGCGATCGACTCGATGTCGGCCGACGGCGGCACCGATCTGCACGGCGGGCTCGTGGCGGGTTACCAGCTCGCTGCCGCGTCGCATCGCGAAGGCGTCGTGAGCCGCGTGCTGCTCGTCAGCGACGGCGGCGCGAACGTCGGCGTCACCGACGAGGAGCTCATCGCCGAGCACGCCGGCGCTCAGGGCTCCGACGGCATCTATCTCGTGGGCGTCGGCGTCGGCGACGGCACCACGTACAACGACCTCCTCATGGATCGCGTCACCGACGTCGGCAAAGGTGCGTCGGTGTTCATCCCGACTGCGGACGAGGCCGAGCTCGCCTTCGGTGCGCGCTTCGTCTCCACCATGGCGATCGCTGCGCGCGACGTACAGGTGCGACTCGACCTGCCACCCGGCTTCGAGATCGTGCGCTTCTCCGGCGAGGAGTTCAGCACCGACCCGGCCGAGATCGAGCCGCAGCACCTCGCGCCCGACGACGCGATGGTCTTCCACCAGCACCTCGCCACGTGTGCGCCCGAGGCCGTTGCCGACGACAGCCCGGTGACCATCACCGTGCGCTATCAGGACGCACTCACGTTCGAACCGCACGAGGTCGCGCTCGCGACGACGTTCGCCGAATTGCTCGCGGCGGACCGCGACCTCTTGCTCGAAGGCGCGGCCGTGTTCGATTACGCGACGGCGCTCCAGTCGACGGGCCAACCGGTCGGTACCGATGCCCTCGCCCGCGCTCGCAGCTCGCTCGCCCTCGCGCTCGAAGCACAGCCCGACGACCCCGATCTCGCCGAGATTGCGGCGGTCCTCGACGCGCTCTGATCGCCTCGCTGGGGCCACGACGTCGGCAGCCGTGCGAGCTAGAACCGGCCCCGTACGGACAACCCGACCAGCGAGGGCGACAGCGCGGGCACCACCGCGGTGCGCGCGGCCTTGCGGCGCTTCGCGAGGCCGACGGCGAGCAGCGCCACGCCGGTGATCGCGAGCGCACCGCCGGCGGCGGCGCTCGTGATCAACAGGAGGTTCGCCTTCTGCCCGTCGTCGATCGTGTCGGTGCGCTCGTCCTCCTCGCCCACCGTGTCGAACTCCGCCACGTCGCGATCGGCCTGTTTGCCGAGCACGGCACCCGCCGTGACGCCGCCCACGACGAGGCCGACGCCGACGGCCGTGAGCACGCTGCCGGCGATCACGAACCCGCGCCCCGGACGGGGCTGATCGCGATCGTCGGCGGGCGTCGTCGCGGGCGCGGGCGCCGGCTTCGCCGCGCGCTCGAGCTCTGCGATCCGGGCCCCGAGCTCTTCCACACGCGCACGCGCAGTGGCGACGTCGTCGGGCTCGTGGGCGTCCGTCGCCGTCTCTTCGGCGACATAGCGCTCGAGCAGCGCCTTGGCCTTGCGCAGGTGGCCGATGTCGCCGCTCTGCTCGTAGGCCTTCTCGCGCGCACGCGCGATGTTGTAGACGATCGCGTTGCGCATCTCGGCGGTGTCCGCGGTCGCGCCGAGCTTGCCGAACGCGAGCGTCCACTTCTCGATCGCGCCCTCGTACTCGAACGTCTCGTAGTCCGCGAGCCCCTCGTCGTACAGACGCTTCGCCTCCGCGAGCGCGGGGTCCTCGGTCGGCTCGGCCGTGACAGGCGCGGGGTCCTGCGCACGCACGTGCAGCGGAGCGAGCGCGACGGCGAGGGCCAGCGCGAGCCTGCCCATCAGAAGCACCCGTTCTGCGAGCGCACGCGCTCGATGCCGATGGGCGTGGCGATCAGGATCTCGGCGGTCCAGTACTGTTGCGGTCCGCACGGCACGTCCCACCGCGCGAGGTCGGTCGGATCGAACACGTCGGGGATCGCGAAGTGGGACCGTTCGCCCTCGGAGTCGTCGATGATGACGTGTACGGCCGGCGCGTCGCCGAGGAGGCTGCCGATGAAGACGAGGTCGTCCGGGTACGGGTCGATGTCCAGGTTCGCGACGACGAGGTCGGTGACGCCGGTGAACGAGTCGTCGATGACGACCTCGGGCGGGCCGTCCGTCGAGACGAACACGTACGCCACGCGGAGGTCGGCGCCGACGATGCCCACCAGGTACACACCCGCGTCGCTGCCCGCGACGAACTCGAACTCGCGGATGCCCAACAACCCGGGATCCTGGACGAACGGAGCCGCCGGCGTCCCCTCCGCGAACACCGGATCGTAGCCAATCACGAGGATCGCACCGTTCGTGCCCCCGTCGAAGTCCTCGAGCGCGAACGCGATGTCGGCCATGAACTCGTCGCCCTCTTCGGGCGTGACGGCGGAGAAGAGCCCGCGCGGCGCGTGGGTGCCGGGGCCGGTGTACACGAGGCTCGGCGGCGCACCCTCCTCGATCCGCGTGACGTACAAGCCGTCGGCGCCGACGAACATCAGCTCGGTCTGCCCGTCGGTCGCGAGATCGTAGAAGCGCGGCTCGCCCAGGCCGCTCGCGGTGATGTCGAGCGAGCCCAGCGACCACGAGTTCCCCGGATCCGTGAGCGCGAGCGACACGGCATCGGTGTGCGTGATCGCGATCGTGGCGAGACCGTCCGACCGCGAGCCACCTGCGACGCCGGTGGCGGGAAACGGCAGCGGCAGGTCCAGGCACGGCCCCGGCACCCCGCCGCCGGCATAGGGATCGCCGTAGGACGGCGGCGTGCACAGCCCGACCAGTCGCGATCCGTACTCGTCGGTGCCGACCGCGACGAGGTCCTCGTAGAAGTCCTGGTCCACGCGCGCGAACGCGAGGTGATCGTAGCTGCCGAAGACGGGCATCGGTGGGCAGCGCTCGAGATTCACGACGCCCGCGCCACCGATCCACACGCACTCGCCGTCGCCCGTGGGATCGATGCCGGTCTCGAGCGGTCCATCGTCGACGCCGGTGTCGGTGCCGTCGTCGTCGGGGCCGTCCTCGCTCGCGGAGCCGACACTCACACCGGTCGTGTCGTCGTCGGTGCCGTCGTCGTCCCCCGGCATCGGTGGGGCTTTCGCACGACGGGCGAGTCTCACCGTGCCGTCCTCGGCGGCCGCGATCACCACCTCGGGCACGGCGTCGCGATCGAGATCGGCGAGCGCTGCGGCGGAGGCGTCGCGCAGCCCGAGGCTGCCACCGTAGATGATGCGCCCCTCGCCGTCGTTCTCCAGCAGGAAGACGTCGGAGTGACCATCGGGCGTGGCACCCGACACGACGACGTCGGGATCGCCGTCGTCGTCGAGGTCGAGCACGTCGAGCGTCGACGGCACCCAACCGAGGTCGTAGACCTGCTCGGGCGGGCTCCACTCGTCGCGCTCGGCGCTCTTGCCCTTGGTGATCCACAGGCCGCCCTCGGAGCTGACGACGAGCACGTCGACGTAGTCGTCGGAGTCGAGGTCGGCGATCGCGAACGACACGGGCCCGCGCCCCACCGGGATCGACTGGACCGACGAGAACGTGCCGTCGCCCTTGCGATCGAGCGACGAGATGTCGTCGTCGGCCGCGCGGGCGACGTAGGCGAACGCCGGATCGCCCGCGGCGTCCTGGATCGTTCGCATGTCCCGCGGGCTGTCGACCGCGGTCGTGCGCCAGCTGGACTCGAAGCTCGACAGGTCGACGTTGCGCGCGACGAACACGCCCTCGTCGCCGAGCACTGCCACGTCCCGCACCCCCGATGCGTCCTGCACGAAGTCCGCGATCGTCGGCCGCGAGGCACCGCTCACCGCCGTGGCGACATCCGCCACGGAGCCGAGGGTTCCGTCCTCGCCGACGAACACGGCCCGTACGGCGCCGTCCGTCGTGACGACGGCGAGATCGCTCCATCCGACGCCGTCGAGGTGGCCCAGGCCGATCGCCGAAGGCGGCGAGGCGAGCGCGGGCATGCCGAGGTCGTGTCGTTCGAACATGCTCGTGCCGTCGCCCAGCAGAATCGACACGCCGCGGCTGCCTGCGTCGGCGGTGACGATGTCGCGGGTGAAGTCACCGTTCACGTCGGCGATCGCGAGCGCCGTGGGCGCCTCGCCCACCTCGAACGCCTCGTCCGTGACGACGTAGCAGTAGTCGCCGACGCCGGCCCCCTCGGCGCATCGCGTCGGCCCGCCGCACACGCCGTACTCGCACGACAGCGATCCGCACGACGCGTCGGAGGTGCACGGCAAGCCCCGCGCGGCGTCCGACTGGAAGCAGCCGGCGAGCGAGCCCATCGCGGCACACGACCACCAGGCGATCGCTCGCGACCCGGCCATCCCCTCTTCTATGGCACGAATGCGGCGAACTTTGACGGCAATCGACCCGGGCGCAGAAACGAGCCGGGCCGCGGATATCCGACATCAGGGCAACGCGAGCACGACGATGTCGATCGCTTCGCCTTTGCGCCGGTTGAACACGAGCGATCGCCCGTCCCGAGTCGGCACTGCGCGGCCGTGCTCCTCGTCGTGCGGCGCCGCCGTGAGCACCTCGTCGCCGGTGCCGTCGGGGTGCACGCGATGGACCGAGTGGGCCCCCGTCAGGGTGGTGCTGTAGTAGATCCAGCGCCCGTCGCCGGAGAACACCGGCCACCCGTCCATCACGAGCGGGGTGTTCGTCAGGTTGGAGAGGCGGCCGCTCGCGACGTCCATGAGCATCACGTCGTCCATCGTCTCGTCGTTGCGCAGGAAGACGATCGTGCTCGCGTCGGGCGAGTAGCGCGCGCACGTGTCGCTGTGGGTCGTGTCGGTGAGGCGCTCGACCGCCTTGTCCGCGAGCGTCATCCGGTAGAGATCGAGCGAGCCGTTGCCGCGCGTCGAGTTGAACAGGATCGACGCGCCGTCGGGTGCGAAGTAGGGATGGATGTCGCGTGCCGGGTCGTCGGTGAGCCGCTCGAGCGCGGTGCCGTCGGTGCGCATGCGGTAGATCTCCTCGTTGCCGTCGCGGTTGCTGACGAACGCGATCCACTGGTCGTCGGCGGCGAGATCGACGAAGTTGTTCTCGTGGGCGTCGTTCGTCAGTCGCGTCTGCGCACCCGTCTCCACGTCCATCGACCACAGCTGCCAGTGACCGGTGCGGTTGCTCTGGTACACGAGGCGGCGACCGTCGCTCGACGGCCGCGGGTACGCGTTCTCGACGCCGTCCTCGTGCAGCAGCAGCGTGTGCGTGGGCAGGGCCGCGGGCGCGGCACGACAGGCGAGGAACATCAGGGGGACGAGGGTCGTGGTCCGCATGGGCGCGCGACGAGAGCTACGATCCAGGCGCCTGGATCGTTCGCGCTCACGCCGGCGAGTTGGGCCCGCCCTTCGCGATCGCGCGCTCGTACGCGGGTCGCTCGCGGATCCGATCCACGAAGCTGCGCACCTTCGGCCCCACGGTGAGCGCGCCCGCGCGCACGAGCAGGCCCTCGACGGGATAGCTCATCTGCACGTCGGCCGCCGTGAACGCGTCGCCCGCGAACCACTGCGAGCGCTCGAGCGTCTCCTCGAGGAATCGGATGTGCGCGCGCAGGTTGGGCTCGACGAACCGCTGCGTGATTCCGTCGGCGACCTTGCGCGCGATGGGCTTCGCGAAGAACGGCAAGGGAGCCACCTTCACGCGTCCGCAGATGAACGCCACCAACAGCGGGGGCATGAGCGTGCCTTCCGCGTAGTGCATGAAGTAGCGGTAGCGCAGGTGCTCGGGCGTGCCCGGCGCGGGCGCGAGCCGGCCCGCGCCGAAGCGCTCGACGAGGTACTCGAGGATCGCACCGGACTCGGCGATCGTGTCGCCGTCGTTCGTGATCACCGGCGACTTGCCGAGCGGATGGATCTTCGCGAGCTCGGGCGGAGCGAGCAGCGTGGCCGGATCGCGAGCGTACCGCACGAGCTCGTACGGCACCTCGAGCTCCTCGAGCAGCCAGAGCACGCGATGCGATCGCGAACGTTCGAGGTGATGGACGGTGAGCACGGCCCGCTCTAGCACGGTTCTCGGCCACACGCCTGCGTGACGTCCGATCAGTCGGCGCCGCAGGACACGCCGCCGCACGAGAGCGTCGCCATGCACTCGTCGCCGCAGCTCGCCTAGCAGGGTGTGCACGCGTCACCGGTGGCGGACCCGCCGTCGTCGTCGACGGGCGGCGCGTCGCTGAAGCAGCTCGCGAGGGAGACGAGGGCGAGCGCGAGCGCGACGCGACCGGACATCGTGACGATCGCGATAACAGCTCCGCCGGTGGCCCGTGGGCCGGCCAGGGTGGCCCGCGGATGGGCCACCCTGGCCACCTCGGCGCGCGAACTCGGCGGAGTTGCACGTGCGGGCGATGGCACGCGACTCGCTAACGCGACGGCATGCACGACATCCAGATCCGCACCACCCCAGCGCTTCGTCGCGTCACCTCCACTCCGACCTCGCAGTCGTTCTTCGCGCGCTGGCTCGCGCGCCGCGACTGGGACGCGCGCCGATGGGAGCTCGTGCATGGACGCGTGGTGCCGCGGCGCGTCGCCGGGCCCACGTGCGTCGGCGTGACGCGGAGATTGCAGCGCCGGCTCGCGGCGGCGGCCGACGGCACGGGCACGGTGGTGCTCGAGCCGTGTCAGGGGCTCGAGCTGCCCACGGGCGACACGCTGGTGCCGGAGATCGGCGTGCTCTCGCCGGAGCGCTGGGCGGGCGCGTTGCCGAGCGACGGCAATCTCCTGCGCGTGGTGCCGGACCTCGTCGTCGAGGTGCTCGCGGTGTCCACCGAGCGGCGCGCCTGCGACGACCGCCGCGAGATCTACGAGCGCGCGGGCGTGCGCGAGTACTGGATCGTGGATCCGTTCACGCGCACGGTCACCGTCTCGGTCTGCCACCGCGCCTGCTTCGAGCTCGGCTGGGTGCTGTCCGGCGCCGACGTGCTGCGCTCCGCGATCGTGCCGGGCCTGCGCGTGGGGCTCGCGCTGCTGTTCTGATCGCTCGGCTCACGGACAACCGAACGGCATCGGCGCGCGCTCGCGGCCGCTTATCGCGACGCCTGGCTCGCCACGGCGGAGCCGCGCCAGCCGCGCTGAGGCGCGAGCGGCCCGTGCGTCCCCGCGGGACGGCGCATCGTCGCATTCGCCGACCACCGCTCGCGTCGCCCGGAGATCCACGTCGTCTCCGGAGACGGAGGGCATCGATGCGTCAGCTGGGGATCCTCGTTTGCGTAGGCGTGGGGTGTCACGGTGCATCGCCCCAGCCCGAGCCGTGGCAGAGCGACGACGGCATCGGCGTCGACGAGAGCAGCGACGGCGACGATGGGCTCGACGACGGCATGCGGCTCGACGCCGCAGCGCCCGACGAGCGCGAGGGGTGCAACTACGTCGATCTCCTCTTCGTGATCGACAACTCCGGATCGATGTGCGACGCGCAGCAAGGCCTCGCCGACGCGCTGCCCGGCCTCGTCGAAGCGACCTTCACCTCGCTCCCGCCGGACACCGACGTGCACGTCGGGCTCGTGACGACCTCCTTCTCCGCCGGCGGTCAGCACCAACAGATCGGGTGCATCGCCGGCGAGGGTCCAGCGGTGATCGACGCGGCCTACGTCACCGACGAGGTGGTCGAGGGCAACGGTTTCCAGGGCCGGCTCTTCGAGTGGGACGGCCGCTCGTTCTTCGCGGGCAACACCAGCGTCGCGAACGATCGCGCCGATCTCGAGGACTGGTTCACGAGCGCGGTGGTGTCGATCGGCTGCGACGGCGGGGCCTTCGAGTTCTCGGCGGCGGCTGCCGCGTACGCCGTGGGCCCCCAGACGGCGGTCGCGAACGAGGGATTCCTGCGCGACGAGGGCGCGGTGCTCGGCATCTTCGTGCTGACCAACGAGGTCGATCAATCGCCCGAGCCGCTCGCCGTGTATCGCGACGCGATCCTCGCGGCGAAGTCGGGTTGCGGCGGCGCGGACTGCATCCTCACCGCGGGCCTCTTGCCCACCGATTGCGTGCCCGACGCGAACCCGATGGTGTGGCAGTTCCTCAACGCGTTCGGCAGCCCGCCCACGTGGGGCGACGTCGCGGACTTCGACGGCTACGGCGACGTCGTCGCCGGCGCGCTCGCAGACGGCATCGTCGACACGTGTGAGGACATCGATCCCGCGGGCTGATGCGTTCGGCGTATGCTCCACGCCGATGACGGCGCCCCGCGTCGCCCGCAAGATCCTCGTCCAGTTCGCGCACCCGGTGCTCGAGCGCTCGCAGGTCAACCGCCCGCTGCTCGCCGCGGTGCAGGATCTGCCGGGCGTCACCGTGAACGATCTGTACGAGCACTACCCGACGATGTCGATCGACGTGGCGCGCGAGCAAGAGCTCATGAGCGCGCACGACGTCGTCGTCTTCCACCATCCGTTCTACTGGTACTCGACGCCCGCGATCCTCAAGCAGTGGCAGGACTGGGTGCTCGAGCACGGCTGGGCGTACGGCGAGCAGGGCACGCGACTGCGCGGCAAGATCACGTTGAACGTGCTGACCACGGGCGGGCCGGCGTCCGCCTACGCGCGCGACGGCTACAACCGATTCACGATCCGCGAGCTGCTCGCGCCCTGGGAGCAGACCGCGAACCTGTGCGGCATGCGGTTCCTGGCGCCGTTCGTGGCCCACAGCGCACTGCGCACCGCGACCGCGCGCGTCGACACGCACCTCGTGTCGTATCGCCGTCTCGTCGAAGCCCTGCGTGACGATCGCGTCGATCTCGAAGCAGCGGCACGCGCCGAACGAATCAACCGCGACGACGGCACGCTCGTCGCCGTCGAGGACGCATGACCGGCGACATCCTGGGCCAGGCCCTCGTCTACCTGTGCGCCGCCGTGCTCTTCGTGCCGATCGCGAAGAACCTCGGGCTCGGCGCGGTGCTCGGCTACCTGCTCGCGGGCGCGACGATCGGCCCGTTCGTGCTCGGCTTCGTCGGCACCGAGGGCAACGAGGTCATGCACTTCGCCGAGTTCGGCGTCGTGATGATGATGTTCATCGTGGGCCTCGAGCTGCGGCCCGCGCTCTTGTGGGAGCTGCGGCGCCCGATCCTCGGGCTCGGGCTGCTGCAAGTGGTCGGGACGGCGGCGGCCGTCGCCGGCGTCGCGATCGGATTCGGGCTGGAGTCGCGCACGGCGATCGCCGTGGGGCTCGTGTTCGCGATGTCGTCCACCGCGATCGTCATGACGTCGCTGAACGAGCGCAGCCTGCTCAAGACGCGCGGCGGCCAGGCGAGCTTCGCGATCCTCCTCTTCCAGGACATCGCGGTCATCCCGATCCTCGCGGTGTTCCCGTTGCTCGCGCCGGGAGGCGACACCGTGGCGCACGCGGGCGACGAGCGCTCGGCGTGGCAGACCGCGCTCGTGTCGCTCGTCGCGGTCGGCGGCATCGTGGCGGTCGGCCGGTTCGTCGTGCGGCCGGTGTTCCAGTTCCTCGCGCGCGTGCGTCTGAGGGAATCGTTCATCGCGTTCGCGCTGCTGCTCGTCGTCGGCATCGCGTTCGTGATGGAGCACGTCGGCCTGTCGTCCGCGCTCGGCACGTTCATGGCGGGCGTCGTGCTCGCCGACAGCGAGTACCGCCACGAGCTCGAGTCCGACATCGAACCGTTCAAGGGCCTGCTGCTCGGGCTGTTCTTCATCTCGGTGGGCGCGATGATCGACTTCGGCCTGCTCGCGACCGCGCCCGCGATGATCGCGGGCATCGTCGTGATCACGATGGCCGTCAAACTCGCGGTGCTCTACGTGCTCGCCCGCGTGTTCACGCTCGATCGCACCGCGCGCTGGACCGTCGCGTTCGCGCTACCGCAGATCGGCGAGTTCGCCTTCGTGCTCGTGTCGTTCGGACGCACCAACCACGTGTTCGACGGCGCGCTCGCCGGCCCGATGCTCGCCGCAATCGCGTTCTCGATGGCCCTCACGCCGCTCTTCTTCATCGCCCTCGAGCGCTTCGTGCTCCCCGCGGTCAGCGAGCGCGAAGAGGCGCGTCCTCACGACTCGATCCCGGCGAGCGATGCCCGCGTCGTGATCGCGGGCTACGGCCGGTTCGGCCAGATCGTCGGTCGCATCCTGCGGGCGAACCGGATCCCGATGACGGTGCTCGACCTCGACCCCGAGATGGTCGACGTGCTCGCGCGACTGGGCATCAAGGTCTACTACGGCGATGCCTCGCGCATGGACCTCCTCGAAGCAGCTGGTTGCGCGCGCGCGTCGTTGTTCGTGCTCGCCATCGACGACGCCGAGCAGGCCCTCGAGATCGCGAAGACGCTCAAGCAGCACTATCCCAACCTTCCGATCATCGCGCGCTCGCGCGACCGCCCCCACACGATCGAGATGCGGCGCGCCGGGGTGGCCGACGTGCACCGCGAGACGTTCGCCGCCGCCTTCGAGGCCGGCATCTCGGCGCTGCGCATGCTCGGCTACCGGGCGCACACGGCCCATCGCCTCGCAGATCGCTGGCGCGCCCACGAGGAGCGCGAGCTCGACGAGCTCGTGCGCCTGTGGGGTCAGGGCGAGGACGTGATCTTCGCCCGCTCGCGCTTCGCCATGGAGGAGGCCGAGCGTCTCATGCGCGAAGAAGACCCCACGGTCTTCGAGCAGCGCGACGCAGCGTGGGACAACGAGTCGCTGCGCGACGAGCGTTAGCGATCTATGCTCGACGCCCCGGCCGTCCGCCGGGGTCACCGGGGCACCGTGCACGTCGATCATCTCGTCCTCTGGGTCGAGGACCCCTTGCGGTCCGTGGAGTTCTACGAGCGCGTGCTCGGCTTCGCCGGCGTCCGCGTCGAGGAGTTCCGCGCCGGCACGGCGCCGTTTCCGAGCGTGCGCATCGGGGCCGAAACGATCCTCGACCTCATGGCGCTCGCGACCGCGCCTCGACTGAACGCATTGCCGGGCGCGGCGGGGAGCGCTGGGAACAAGGTCAATCACCTGTGTCTCGCGATGACACGGGCCGAGTACGAATCGTTGCGTGCCCGGCTCGGGGCCGAGGGCGTCGCCATCCCGCTCACGATGACGAGCTCGTTCGGTGCGCAGGGATTTGCACCCGAGGCGTTCTACTTCGCCGATCCGGACGGAAACGTGCTCGAAGCCCGCTTCTACGACGCGCCCGCGTGAACGCGGGTGCGATCGCGCCCCTCGCCCGACCGCGGGTCGCCGACCCGAGATGGTCCCTTCGAGCTCGGGTGCGGACTCGGCGTCCTTCCGCCCGGCTCGCACTGTGGCATGATCGCCCCGTGAATTCGTTGCGTGGTCGGTCCGTGCTCGTCGCGCTCACCGTCGCTTGCTCGACGAGCATCGCTCTCGAGGCCTCCGCGGATCCGCCGTTCGTCGATCAGATCACCCCCGGTGAGCTGCGTGGCATCGCGTGGACGCCGGGCGATCCGTGGGGCTACGGCTACTGGGAGTACCTGCCCGAGAACTACGACGACCTCGGCCCCGACGATCGACTGCCGCTGCTCGTCTTCCTCGCCGGCATCGGCGAGTACGACGACAACCCGGCGTGTCCCGGCAACGTCGACGTCTGTGCGCCGAGCGATTGCGGCAACGACGGGCTCTGCCGCGGCCTCACCTGGGGGCCGCAGGCGCTCATGCGCGCGAACAACTGGGACGACACGGTTCGCCCGTTCATCTTCGTGTCGCCGCAGCATCCCGTCGCGCCCTTCTCTCCCACCGACTGGGACCTCGACGATCTCGACGCGTTCTTCCAGTACATCGTCGACAACTATCCGGTCGATCCGCGGCGCATGTACCTCACCGGCATGAGCCAGGGCGGGCGCTGCACGCTGCAGTACACGCACTCCCACCCGCGCCGCTTCACCGCGGTCGCGCCGCTGCCCGGCGGCGTGGTCGAGTACCCGAACATCGGGTGCGAGTTCCAGGACACGGGCCTGTGGGTGTTCCACGGCGAGGACGACAACAACGCCAACCTCGGCGTCGGCACGTTCGCGCCGTGCGTGATGGCCAACGTCGCGAACCAGTACGATCACCCCGACGAGTATCCCGCTGCACCGGAGTGCGTCGCTGCCGTCGGCGCACCCCATCCGCCCGGTCGCATCTCGATGTTCGTCAACGTGCAGCACTCGTCGTGGGTCCAGGCCACGGATCCGATCGGATCCGGCTTCGCCGCGAGCGAGTGGGCGGTGGACATGGGGTGCGGAGTCGACCCGAACTGGCGCGACTACTCGGCGGCGAACGACGCCGACGGCGTGTACACCTGGTTCCTCGGCCTCGATCGCCCCGACGTCACGGCGCCCGACGACGTCGTGCTGCCCGGCGACGAGACCTCGACCACACTGCTCGCCACCGTCGTCGACGACGACGCGGTGACGTTCGAGTGGACGCAGACGGCAGGCCCTGCGGCCACGCTCGTCGTCGCCGACGAGGCCGAGCTGCAGGTCGACGACCTGCTCCCCGAGACGCAGTACACGTTCGAGGTCTACGCGCTCGATTCCGACGGTCAGTGGGATCGCGACACCGTCGACGTCACGTTGACCGAGGCGCCGATGGGCGGCACGAGCGAGAGCGGTGGCACCGACCCGACGGACCCGACCGACCCGACGGATCCCACGGACCCGAGCGCGACCGATCCCACCGACGCCAGCGCGACCGATCCCACCGACGCCAGCGCGACGGACCCCACCGACGCCAGCGCCACCGATCCCACCGAAGGCTCGACGGGCGGGACGACCGACGGCTCGACGGGCGAGACGACCGACGGCTCGACGGGCGAGACGACCGACGGCTCCACGGGCGAGACGACCGACGGCTCCACGGGCG
This sequence comes from uncultured Nannocystaceae bacterium, assembly GCA_964468635.1. Lineage (GTDB taxonomy): Bacteria > Myxococcota_A > Polyangia > Nannocystales > Nannocystaceae > Xiheibacterium. The sequence continues at coordinate 16,751 of CAYXVR010000047.1, read as the reverse complement.
AGACGACCACCGGCGAGACGACCACCGGCGAGACGACCACCGGCGAGACGGGCTCCACCGACGGGGACGATCTCATGGCGACGTCGACCGACCCGACGGTGGATCCGAGCGGGACCACCACGGGCTCGAGCGCGGACGACGACGACACCGGCACCGACTCGCGCAGCGATACGGACGCGAGCGCGTCGACGACCGATCCGTCGGCGAGCGACACCGGCTCCGCGACGGTCGCGGACGGCACGTCGAGCGGCGGTGATTCGGCGACGCAAGGCGAGACGGTCGACGGACCCACCGACCCGACCTTGCCGGACGACGGCAACGACACGGAGGACGACGCGTCGAGCGACGACACCGGGATCCTCGGCGAGGACAACCCCGGCTGCGGCTGCGATGCGGCGCGCACCGATCCGCGCGACGCATGGTGGGCCGTGCCGCTCGTGATCGCCGGCGTGAGACGGCGCCGGACCCAGCGATGAGCCCGCGCTGGCTCGCGCTCGGCGTCGCGGCGATCTGCAGCTCGGCCGTCGAGGCCGACGCCGCGATCCCCTACGACGATCAGCTCACGCCGGGAGCGCTGCGCGGGATCGCCTGGGAGCCCGACGACGAGTGGGGCTACGGCTACTGGGAGTACCTGCCCGCGGCGTTCGACGATCTCGGCGACGGCGAGACGCTGCCGCTGCTCGTCTTCCTGCCGGGCATCGGCGAGTACGACGACGACCCCGCGTGTCCCGGCGGCGTCGACGTGTGCACGGCCGACGCGTGCGGCAACGACGGGCTGTGTCGCAACTTGACCTGGGGCCCGCAGCTGCTGATCCGCAACGGCGACTGGGACGACGTCGCGCGCCCGTACATCGTGATCTCGCCGCAGCATCCCGTGCCGCCCTTGTCCGTCGGCGACTGGGACATCGATGCGCTCGAGGCCTTCTTCGCGTGGGTGGCGGAGAACTATCCCGTCGACACGCGCCGGATGTACCTCACCGGGATGAGCCAGGGCGGGCGCTGCACGCTGCAGTACACGGCCGCGTATCCGCGCCGCTTCGCCGCCGCCGTGCCGATGCCGGGCGGCGTCGTGCAGCCGGCCGCGATCAGCTGCGGCTTCCAGGACACCGCCTTCTGGGCGTTCCACGGCGAGTCCGACAACAACGCGAACCTCGGCGCCGGTACGTTCTCGCCGTGCGAGATGGTCGAGCTCGTGTACATGTACGATCACCCGGAGAACTATCCGGAGATCCAGGCGTGCGTCGACGCGGTCGGACAGCCGCGACCGCCCGGCCGCATGACGATGTTCGACGACGTGGGGCACTCGTCGTGGGTGCAGGCGATCGATCCGATCGGCAGCGGATGGGCGGCCAGCGAGTGGCCGTCCGACGAGGGGTGCGGGATCGATGCGCCGTTCCGCGAGTACACGGCCGCGCTCGACTCCGACGGCGTGTACAGCTGGCTCGCCACGCTCGATCGCCCCGACGTCGTCGCGCCCGACGACCTCGAGCTGCCCGGCGACGTCGTCGCGACGTCGCTCGTCGCGGAGGTCACCGACGACGACACGGTGACGTTCGAGTGGACGCAGACCGCAGGCCCGCCCGCCACGCTCGTGGTCGCCGATGCGGCGGAGCTCGAACTCGACGACCTCGCACCCGAGACGGAGTACGCGTTCGAGGTGTACGTCGTCGACGCCGACGGCCAGTGGGATCGCGACGAGGTGATCCTGACGATGCTCGAGGTGCCCGCCGGCGAGTCGGGCACCGGCGCCGACACGACCGACGGCGCATCGACGGGCACGCCGGGCACCGGCTCCGCGAGCGCCGACGACGAGGCCGACGAGGCCGACGACGAGGCCGCGAGCCTGTCGGCCGACGACGGTCCCGGCGACGACGCGGACGACGACGACGGCGACACGACCGGCGACGATCCGAGCGAGGAGAACGAAGGCTCCGGCTGCGGCTGCACGACCGACACGCCCCGCGGCGCGCCGCTCGTGCTCCTCGGCCTGCTCGCGCTCGCTACTTCGTCTTCTTCTCGATCTCGATCTTCCCGATCTCGATCGTGTCGCCGGCCTTCATCGTCGATCCGTAGCCGGCACCCATCGTGATCTGCCACTTCTTGCCGATCTTCACGGCCACGCCGTAGGCGCCGAGCGGGACGTCGGTGAACTGGAAGTTGCCGTCCGCGTCGGTCTTGCCGCGCAGATGGGTGGGCGCGCCGGTGCACGGCGTCTTGCGATAGATGAACGACGGGCTCTCGCACAGCTCCACGTCGACCGCGGCGAGCCCCTTGTCGCCCTCGACGATGCTGCCCTTCACGTTGCCCTTCTTCACCTCGCCCGCCTGCGGCAGCTCGGGGCCGCGGCCGACGACGATCACGTGCGTCACTGCGCCCGCGACCTCTTCGATCGTGCCCGAGCGCCAGAACACGCGCTCGGCCGCGGGCCCCACGATCGCGATGCCACCGTCGCCGGCCACCCACGTGCGCTCGCGATCGTCGATGGCGAGCGCAGTGATCATGCCGAGCTTGTAGTCCTTGCCGCTCTTGTAGCGCGCGACCCTGGGCAGGAACTGCGCGAGCTCGTCGGTGCTCGTCTCGATGACGCCCGCGCCCGAGTCGGAGAACGCGAGGTCGCCCCACATGCCGTACTGGGACTTCGGCAGCTTCTCGCGCGTGATCGTGCCCGGTGCGACGATCTTGTAGACGGAGTCCATCGAGCCGACCCACACGGATCCGGCCGGACCCGCCACGACGTCCTGCAGGTACTTCTTCGCCATGCCGCCCTTGGGCAGCACGGCCTTCTTCCACCCGTCGGCCTCGCGGTGCCACACGGCGTCGGCCGTGCACAGCCACGGGCGATCGTCGGCGTCCACTGCGATGCCACCGAAGAGCACGGTGCCGCTGCCGAACGTCGCCACGTCGTCGGTGGTCCAGCTGCCGTTCGTGAAGTGGTGCACGCCCTTGCTGCCCGCCGCCCACACGCCGCCCTTGCGATCCATGCCGAACGACTGCAGGCTGCCCACGCTGTCGTAGCCGGCCTCGGCGACGGTGCGCACCTTGGCGCCCTCGAACGCGACGATCTCGCCCGAGCCGAGCGCGAACACGTGGCCCTCGTGATCGCGGGCGATCTTCGCGAAGTACTTGTTCGCCGTCTCCGGCACCTGCGTGAACTTGCCGTCCGCGAGCACGACCGCCCCCTTGTCGCGCATGAGGAACAGCGCGGAATCGGCGAGCGTGGTGGCGCTCGTCGTCGCGGTCGCCTCGGGCGCTTCCGCGGGCGCGCTCGGTGCAGGCGGCGTCGCGGCAGCGGCAGGCGTCGCCGCAGCGGCCGGAGCCGGGGCGACCGAGGCGGCCGCCGTCGCGCCCTTGTCCTCGGGCTTCGCGTCGGCCGTGGGAGCCGCGGCCACCGGTGCGGCCTCTTCCGACTTCAGCAGGTCGCACGCGCCCGAGCCGAGCGCGACGCCGAGGAGCACGAGGCGGGGTCCGGACGAGTGAGCCATCTCCGGCAAGGACGTGCGTCGTCGCGGGCAGTTGCGTGCGGATGCGATCGTTCCCCAAGATCGCGCCACACCGACCGTGACGATTCCGACGCACGACGCGTTCGAGGCCTGGCGGAGGGGCGGCCAGGTCCATCGCCACCGCGGGCACGCGATCGCGTTCCACGACGCAGGCACGGGCCCCGTGCTGCTCGCGATCCACGGGTTCCCGAGCGCATCGTGGGACTGGCACCCCATGTGGTCCGAGCTGTGCGCGCGGTTCCGCGTGATCGCGGCCGACATGATCGGCTACGGGTGGTCCGCGAAGCCGCGCGACTACGACTACTCGATCCTCGATCAGGCGACGTTGCACGAAGACCTGTTGCGCGCGCTCGCGATCGATCACGTGCACGTGCTCGCGCACGACTACGGCGACACGGTTGCGCAGGAGCTGCTCGCACGCCACGACGACCGACGCGCGCGCGGCGAGCCGGGGCTCGCGATCGAGTCGGTCTGCTTCCTCAACGGCGGGCTCTTCCCCGAGGCCCACCACGCCCGTCGTGTGCAGCGATTGCTCGCGAGTCCACTCGGCCCGCTCGTCGCGCGACTCACGTCACATCGTGTGTTCGCGAGGAGCATGCACGCGATCTTCGGACCGCACACGCCTCCGTCGCCGCAGCTCGTGGACGAGCTCTGGACGCTCCTGCGCCACGCCGACGGGCAGCTCGTCGTCCCGAAGTTGATCGGTTACATGGCCGAACGCCGACTCCATCGCGAGCGCTGGGTCGGCGTGCTGTCGCAGACATCCGTGCCACTCGCCTTCGTCGACGGCACCGCAGACCCGGTGTCCGGCGCGCACATGGTCGCGCGCTGGCGCGAGCTGGTGCCGCACGCACCCGTGATCGAGTTGCCCGGCATCGGACACTACCCGCAGGTCGAGGATCCCGCGGGAACCCTGGCGGCCTTCCGGTCGTTCCACGAACGCGGGTGAACGAGTACGATGCGGGGATGACGATGCTTCGACTTTCGATGCGTGCGAGCGCCGGTCTGTTCCTCCTTGCCACCACGGGCTGCCCGGGGGACGACAGCGACGACACCGGCGCGGGGTCGAGCTCGTCGGGGGAGCCCACCGAGACCGGCTCGGCCGACGACGATCCGTCGATGACGGTGTCGATGACGGCGTCGGAGTCGAGCACCGAATCGTCGTCGTCGTCGGGCGTCGTCGCCGACAGCTCGTCCACGAGCGAGGACAGCGGCACGACCGAGAGCGGCTCCGAGAGCACGGACTCGTCGGGGTCGGAGTCCAGCACCGGCACCGCCGACGAGCTGCCCGACATCGACATGACGGCCGTCGCCACCGAGATCCAGGAATCCGCGTACACGATGACGCGCAACTTCGGCGAGGACGACTGCGCGCTCGAGGAGATGTGCGTCGACGCTGCGGGCGCCCGTCGACTGCTGCGCTTCGACACGATCACGCCGAACGTCGGCGCTGCGGACTTCGTCGTCGGCAACCCCGACGACAATCCCGAGAACTTCGAGTTCGGCGCCTGCCACGGCCACTATCACTTCATCAGCTTCGCGAACTACCGCCTGCTCGACGGCGACGGCGCGGTCGCGGCCACCGGTCACAAGCAGTCGTTCGCGCTCATCGACCTCGCGCAGTTCCTGAAGGACGCGGGCCCGGGCCAGTATCCGCTGCCCGACGGCACGCAGGGCATCAGCATGGGCTGGGCCGACATCTACGACTCGGTGCTCGACTGCCAGTGGATCGACATCACCGACGTCCCGCCCGGCGACTACCAGCTCGAGATCGAGATCAACTTCGATCAGCTCATCGTCGAGAGCGACTACACGAACAACATCATCAGCGTGGCCGTCACGATCGACGAGTCCGACCCGCCGCCACCGATGGTGCCGGACGAGTGGGGCTGCGACCCGAGCTACTACGACACGGACGACGGGTGCGACTGCGGGTGCGGGGCGCTCGATCCCGACTGTCCGAACCCCACCGTGGATGCCTGCGAGTACTGCGGGTACCCGGGTACCTGCAACGAGGGGGACGACGACTGCAGCGAGATCCAGATGAACAACAACGCCCTGTGCGAATGACGGGCGTTCTTGTTAGGGTGGCCTCGTGTCACGCCACCCCCTCGCGCTCCCGCTCGTCCTCGCCGCGTGCGTCAGCCAGACGCAGTACGACACGACGCTGAAGGACCTCGAGCAGGCCCAGAAGGACAGGTCGAGCTGCGACGAGAAGCTCGCGAAGCTCGAGTCGCAGCTGCAATCCGAGCTGTCGGCCACGAAGGAAGAGCTCGACGAGCTCCGCAAGCAGCGCGCGGCGATCGACGAGCAGTTCGCCGGCCTCACGGCGAAGCTGCAGGAGATGATCGACGCGGGCGATCTCGAGGTCTACATGCGCCGTGGCCTCATCATGATCGGGCTGCCGTCGCAAGTGCTGTTCCCCTCCGGCAAGGCCGAGCTCTCCGAACGCGGGCAGAAGGCACTCGGCAAGATCGCAGCCGTTCTGGTCGAGACGCCGGATCGGCGGCTGGAGGTCGCCGGTCACACCGACAACGAGCCCATCGGCGAGAAGCTCAAGGCCGAGTGGCAGGACAACTGGGAGCTGTCGACGGCGCGCGCGTTGGTGGTGACGAGGTTCCTCGTCGGCAAGGGCTTGAAGCCCGAGAACCTGGCGGCGGCCGGCCACGGTGAGTTCGACCCGGTCGCGGACAACAAGAACGCGAATGGTCGCCGTCGAAATCGCCGCATCGAGCTGATTCTCGTGCCCGACCTCTCCGGACTCGCGACGAAGAAGTGAGCGATCGATGGCGGGAGCGAAGAAGCCCAGAAAGACCAAGGGTCCCGAGATCTCCGTGCGTCGCATGCATCGACGCGACCTCAACCGAGTATGGGAGTTCCTCAAGCTCGTGTTCCGCGAGGTGAATCGCGAGACGGTCGAGTACCAGCGGCCGCGCAGCAAGCAGCGCTTCGTCGAGCAGTACGACGACGAGGGCGTCGAGCAGCTGCTCTTCGAGATCGGCGGCGAGATCGTCGGCTACGCGGAGTGTGCCTTCGAGGTCACCGGCAGCGACAACTGGATCAACCCGCGCTACTTCGACAAGCGCGAGATGCGGCCGCTGTTCGTGGAAGAGCTCGCCTCGCATCCGCACCACCAGGGCAAGGGGGTCGGCGGCTTCATGCTCGATCAGCTGCAGCACCTCGCGCGTGTGCGCGGCTGCACGCACCTCGTGCTCGAGGTCGCCGAGAACAACCGCGACGCGCTCGCGTTCTATCGCAAGCGCAACTTCTTCAAGCTGGACGCCGCGGTGTTCCTGGCGCAGAAGGTCGCGAGCGAGCCGGAGCTCCTGCCGCCCCGCGCGCTCGCGCCCCCCGTCCTCGACGAGCCCGAGGACTGATCATTTGAAAATGTCGAAGTGGCCGAGCACGACCCACAGGATCACGAAGATCAGGATCGTGCCGATCAGACCGCCGCCCAGCTTCCACGCCCCGAATCCCGCCGCCGCACCACGCAAGAGCTTGCTCATCGTCGATTCTCCTGCCGATGGGCATGAGCATCGATCGTGCCGAACCGCGACGCGCGGGACCACGCGAGTTCGCTCGTCACCGGGCGCGGCGGCGCGGGCGGCTGCGCCCCCGTGGGGCGATTTGCCCCGCCCGCGACGGGCGCGGCGGGCGAGCGCATCGTAGGATCGCGATCGCATGCCCGACGAGCCCGCACCTGCGCGCGGTCTGTCCCCCGAGCTGCTCGTGGTCGGCGCATGCCTCGGGGTGGTGGCGCTGCTCGCCCTCCCGCCGCTCATCGGCATCCAATTCGCCGTCGCGTGCGTCGTCGTTTGCTTCGTGGTGGGCGCGATCGCGGGGCTCGGCTACCACGTCGCCTTGCACCGCACGCTCGCGCCGTTGCCCCGGGGCTGGTGGTGGTCGCCCACGCGCCTGCATGGCCGGCTGACCCCCGACCAACGCCGCCGCGTGATGCCGTGGTTCGTCGTCGGCGCGGCCGGCTTCGTCGGCTCGCTGCTCGGGTGCGCGGCGTTCCTGTCGGCGCTCCTGCGGCTGTAGCATCGCGGACATGCGTGCCGTTCGCTGCCACGAGCTCACCGGGCCTGCGGGCCTGCGCGTCGACGACATCCCGGAGCCCGAGCTCGCGGCCGGCCAGGTGCTCGTCGACGTGAAAGCCGCGGGCGTGAACTTCCCCGACGTGCTCATCACCGAAGGCAAGTACCAGTTCAAGCCGCCGCTGCCGTTCGTGCCGGGCGGCGAGATCGCGGGGATCGTTCGGGCCATCGGCGACGGCGTCGCGTCGGTCGGCGTAGGTGATCGCGTGGCGGCGACGATGCTCTTCGGTGCCTTCGCCGAGCGCGTCGCGTGTCCCGAGTCGTCGGTGACGAAGCTCCCCAGCGCGATCTCGTTCGAGGTGGGTGCCGCGATGCTCGTTGCGTACGCCACGACGATGTACGCGCTCGTCGATCGCGGCCGGCTCGACGCCGGGCAGACGTTGCTCGTGCTCGGGGCTGCCGGCGGAGTCGGGCTCGCGGCGGTGGAGATCGGCAAGTGTCTCGGGGCGCGGGTGATCGCGGCCGCCTCGAGCGCGGAAAAGCTCGCGCTGTGTCGCGAGCACGGCGCGGACGAAGGCATCGACTACGTGCGCGAGGACCTCAAGGCGCGCGTGAAGGCACTGGCGCCCAATGGCGTCGACGTCGTCTACGACCCCGTCGGAGGCGACTTCACCGAGGCTGCCGTGCGCACGCTCGGGTGGGACGGGCGCTTGTTGGTGGTCGGGTTCACGAACGGAGCGATCCCGAGGATCCCGACGAACTTGCTGCTGCTCAAGAGCGCGTCGATCTGCGGCGTCTTCTGGGGCGCCTTCACCGTGCGCGATCCGTCGCGCCACCGCGAGCACGTCGCTCGCGTGGTCGAGTGGATCGCGGACGGCCGATTGCGGCCGCACGTGGACGCTGCACTCCCGCTCGATCGCGCGACCGAGGCTCTGAATCGGCTCGCGCGCCGCGAAGCGCGGGGCAAGCTGGTCCTCGTCCCCTGACGGGGGTTCCGCATCCGGACGTCCGGGCCGCGGGCGCGCGCTGGCCACGATCGGGGCTTGCCGGTGGTGGCTCTCGACGCGATCGAGATCGGGTGAGCGCTGCTCAACCGACTCCCCACGTGCAGGGCGACGCCGCGACGCTGGCGTATCCACGTCCGTATCCGTTGGCCGCGGTGGACTCGCGGGTGCAGCCGCTCGATCGCGAGGTGGCCCGCGAGGCCCTCTTCGCGACCGCCACCCTCGTGCTCGTGGTGCTCGCCGCCGTGACCGCCATCGCGGTGTCGGGCTGGCTCGCGGGCTGAAACGGCCGTCTCCGCCGCAGTCGTCACGCACGTGCGATCGACCGCGAGTCGACGCCGCGCACTCGGGTACTCTCGTGGCGTCATGCTGCTGCGGCTGTTCGGGACCACCACGTCGCCCTACGTCCGGCGCGTGCGCATCGTCGCGATGGAGCTGGGGCTCGTCGTCGAGCTCGTCGAGGTCACCTCGCAGGAGGGTCAGCAGCGACTCGCCGAGGTGTCCCCGATCTGGAAGGTACCGGCGCTGCAGATCGTCGACGAGCCGGAGATCGTGCTGGACTCGCACGCGATCATCGAGCTGTTGATGCGCCGCTTCGGTCCCGGCGACATGGTGCCGTTCGATCCCACGGATTCGTCGGCGCGCAACGTCCTCACGGTGATCGACGCGGCACTCGATGCCCTGATCAACGCGCTCTATCTGGCGCGTGACGGCATCGACAGCTACCACTCCGCATACATGCGCAAGCAGGTCGACCGCGCCGAGAGTGCGCTGCGATGGCTCGGTGGACGCGTCGGTGCCACCGGCTTCGGCAAGGGGTTCGGACTCACCGAGATCGCCCTCGTCGCCGCCATCGACTGGATTCGCCTGCGCAGCGCTCTGCCGCTCGAAGAACACGAGCGCCTCGTGCGTGCCGCGGCCCACTGGAGCTCGCGCGCGAGCGTCGCCGCCACCGTTCCCTGACGCGAACTCGACCCTTCGCCAGCGTGGGAGGCTACGATGGAGTCGATGGTCGGACGCGACTCTCGCGACGACACGGCGCGGGGCCGAGTCGAGCCGACGATCGCACATCCGGTCGGCGAGGCCTCCGGCGACGGCGTGCCCGACGGAGCCGCGGACGCCGAGATGCCCGAGCAGCTCGGTCGCTTCCAGGTGATCGAGGAGCTCGGTCACGGCGGCATGGGCATGGTCTATCTCGCCGAGGATCCGGATCTCGGTCGTCGCGTCGCGATCAAGCTGTTGCACGAGCGTGTCGAGCTCGAGTCACGGGGCCGCGCGCGACTCGAACGCGAGGCGCGGGCCCTCGCTGCGCTGTCGCATCCCAACGTCGTCCACGTGTACGAGATCGGATCGCACGAGGGTCACGTGTTCGTCGCGATGGAGCGCGTGCCCGGTCGCTCGCTGCGCGACTGGTTGTTCGAGCGCGAGCGATCCTGGCAGGAGATCGTGGAGATGTTCTGCGCCGCGGGCGACGGGCTGGCCGCTGCGCACCGGGCCGGCATCGTGCATCGGGACTTCAAGCCCGACAACGTGCTCGTCGATCCGGACGGTCGCCCGCGCGTCCTCGACTTCGGGCTCGCGACGCCAGTGGTACCGGTGGATCCGGAGGCGGATCCGGAGCGGGTCGATGTTGCGCTCGACGGCCTCACCGCGACGGGCACGGTGATGGGCACGCCCGTGTACATGGCCCCAGAGCAGCACACGGGCGGCACCCCCGATGCGCGCAGCGATCAGTTCTCGTTCTGCGTCGCGCTGTTCGAGGCGTTGTTCGGCGCGCGACCGTTCCAGGGCGAGACGCTCGAGCTCCTGCGCGAGGCGGTGCTGCGCGGCCGCATCGTCACGCCGTCGAACCGATCGATCCCGCGGCGCGTCGTGGCCGCGGTACGGCGCGGGCTCTCGACCGCGCCGGAGGAGCGCCACGCGTCGGTGCAGGACCTGCTCGCCGAGCTGCGCGCCGCGGCTGCGACCTCGTGGCGGCGGCCGGCGGTGATGTTCGGCGTGGCTGCGTTGGGCTTGGCGGTCGCGGTGGCGGTCGCGAGCCGACGCGGAACCGGCGACGCTCCGCCACGCGAGACCGCCTCGTCCAGCGCGATGCCTCGCGCGAGTGCGGATCCGTGGCGACTGAGCTCGCGCACGCTGACGAAGACGGCGAAGGGTGGCATCGACTCGGCGTCGATCGATCACGCGGGCACTCGCATCGTGTATGCGTCGGAGGGCGGCACGTGGTCGCGTGCGCTCGCCGGCGGCATGCCGGATGCCGTGGACGTGCCGAACGGGGGGCGCCCGTGGTGGATCACGCTCGCCGGCGGCGACGAGACGATCTTCGGGATCGTCGACGGTGCGCTGTGGCGCTTCGCCGGGCCGCAGGGACCAGCGGCGATGATCGATCCGGGCCCGACGCTCGGCAACCCCGCGATCTCGCGCGGCGCCGCATACATGGCATCGCTGCGCGACGAACGGCTCACGATCCGTGATCTCGCGAAAGGCGAGCGGATCGACCTCGACTTCCCGCGCGAGCGGGGTGCGGGTGCGTCGTGGGATCCGACCGGTACGCGCCTGGCCACGCACACGCGCACGGAGCCGGGCCGGGAGATCGTGCGCATCTTCGACGCTCGCGGCCGCATCCTGGCGTGGCGCGAGCTCGGCGAGCGCACGCACGACGGTGTGCTGTGGGTCTCCGCCGATCGGCTCGTGATGTCGGCCGGCACGTATACCGAGCTGAGTCTCGTTTGCCTCGCGTTCGACGAGGCCGAGGGGACGGTGGAGACGATCGGTCGCTCGGAGGGCCTCGAGCACCCGTATGCCCAGATCGCGCTCGAGGACGCGACCGACGACGGCACGGTGCTGGTGCGGATGGCCCGTTCGATCCGCGACGTGGCGGTCGGCCCGACGTGGGAGAACGCGCAGTGGTCGCTCGCGTCGCCGGAGCTCGAAGCGATGAATCGATCTGCGGCGTGGCTCGGCGAGGGACGGATCGCGATGGTGTCGGAGAGCGACCTGCGCCCGACCGCGGTGATGCAGGAGCTCGCGAGCGGCGACGTCGAGCCGGTCGCGGCCATCGCTGCGCCGGTACGCCGGCTGTCCACGGCGCACGACGGCACGCTCGTCGCGATCGTCGAAGCCGCTGGGGCCGAGCCGCCTGCGGTCGTGGTGTTGCCTCAGGGCGCGACCGTGCCGCGCGTCGTGCCCGACTCCACGGACGTCGCGAAGATCGCCGTCGACGTGCGTTGCGATGGCGCTCGTGCGTGCGTGATCGTGAGCGAGACCGCCGAGGGTGCTCAGTTCCACACGCTCACGCTGCCCACGGGCGAGCTCGTCGCACAGGGCCGCTGTCCGGCCTCGCACAGCTGCACGACGGGCACGTTCGCGCCTTCGCCCGACGCCACGCGCGTGCTCGTGCCGACGCGCGACTTCAAGCGACTCGAGTGGCTGACGACGGCGACCGGCGAGGTCGCGGCCCCGGCTCCGGCGGCACCACCGGGCTACGAAGTGGGATCGGCGGTCGCGATTCCGGGCACCGACGACGTGATCGCGACGATGACGCTCGACAGCTCCGCCCGCTCGTCGTTGCCGACGTACGTGATCGCCCGCCTCTCGCCGACCGAGCCACCGCGCACCTTGTGGACGAGCACGGCGACCTACTTCCGGCGTCCCGTATCGAGCCCCGACGGCTCGCGGGTCGCTCTCGACGCGGCGACCTTCCACACGGAGGCGGTTCTGATCGAGGGCTCGGACGGATGCCGGACGCTGCGTCCCCCCGAATGACAGCGTTCGGCGAGGTCCTGCGCGGCCTCCAGGATCGAATGGCCGTGCCGATGCACTCTTGGTCGTGTCCTCGGTGGCCCGCGACGATCTCACGGGATTGCTGCTGCGCTTCTTCGCGAACAAGGCGGGCGAGGCCCGAACGGAGCTCGTGCAGCGGACGTTCGCGCGACTGCCCGACGCGGCCGACGGCGTGACGGATGTGGCGCGGCGCGTGGAGGTGCTGCGCGTCGCGGTGGAGGTGTTGCGAGAGTTCCGCGCGCCCACGCCCGCCATCGCGTACGACGGGGGAATCTTCGTCGTGCTCGCGCGAGTGGATCCGACGGCGCCGTACGATCCGTGGCGCCGCGCGGTGGAGGCTCGTCGCGCGTTGCCGCTCGACTCCCAGATCGTGCTCGAGCTGTACGAATGGGAGGGGCTCGATCACGACGAGATCGCACAAGTGCTCGACACGCACGAGTACACGGTGCGTGCGTGGCTGATGCGCGGGCGTCGGGCCGTGCAGGCGCAGCTGGACGCGCGTTGATCCAGGGCGGCGTGGGCCGTGCTAGCGTGGTGTCGTGCGCTGGGCTCGTCTCGGGCTGTTGCTGTTCACGGCGTGTCCGTTCGACGCGGGCGGCGTCGACACGGCGCCGACGAGCGTCGGGCCGGAGACGAGCTCGGGTGGATCGACGGCGCTGCCGAGCGACGGCTCGACGTCGGACGATCCGACGACCGGCAACGTCGATCCGACGAAGGACACGACGCCGACACCGGAGTCGTCGGGCCCCGAGCCGACGACGGACATCGACTCCGCGTCGTCGGGCGGCGAGTCGTCGTCGTCGTCGTCGACGGGGGCCGAGTCCCCCGCGTGTCCGGAGTTGCTGTGGATCGCGGGCGATCTGGATCCGACGGTGACGACCGATGCGCCGTACCACGCGAAGCTGGTGTCGCTGGGCTACGAGATCGAGATGGTGTTGGACTCGGTGGCGTTGCCGATCGACGCGGCGGACAAGTGCGCGGTGCTGTTGTCGTCGGTGGGCACGGCGGCGAACATCGACCCGTCGTTCCGCGAGCTGGACAAGCCGCTCGTGACGTGGGAGCCGGTGCTCTTCGACGGCCTCGGCTTCGTGGGCGCGGGCAACTTCGGCACCTACGAGGGCACGGACATCGAGATCCAGATGGGCGACCACCCGCTCGCGATGGGCCACGTGGGCACGGTGCAGATCCACATGGGCGTGGGGCTGATCGGCTGGGGCTTGGCCCCGGCGGAGACGATCGTCGCGTCGGTGCCGGGCGTGCCCTCGCAGGTGACGATCATCGCCTTCGAGACGGGGGCGCCGATGCCGGGCATCGCAAACGCACCGGCCCGCCGCGTGGGCTTGCCGTTCCACAACGCCGTCGACGCGACCCCGACGGACGCGGCACTGGACCTGCTGGCGGGCGCGGTAGCCTGGGCGACGTCCGGCTGACCGACGCCGGAGCGCCGGCGCACTTCGTGCCGAGAACCCGCGCTCAGGGCCTCTGAGCGGGCAAAAGTGGCGCACTTTCGACAGGGTCGTGGGATCGACGGCGGCTACGCACGTTCGAGGCGCTCGCCCTGATCCGCGTGAAGAAAGGCCGCGAGCCCCTCGCGGGGTCGCGGCCTTCCTTCTGCCCGCCTTCGCGGTCCGTGCCCTACTCGGCCGCCGAGACCACTTCGCGTTGCGACGGCACGTAGCCCGTCTGCAAATCGACCTCGAGCATCTCCACGTTCAAGCAGAGCGCCTGCAGCTCCTTCAACAGCACGTTGAAGCTCTCCGGCACGCCCGGCTGCATCGTGGGCTGGCCCTTCACGATCGACTCGTACATCCGCATGCGGCCGACGACGTCGTCGCTCTTCACCGTGAGCAGCTCCTGCAGCGCGTACGCAGCTCCGTACGCCTCGAGCGCCCACACCTCCATCTCGCCCAGGCGCTGGCCGCCGAACTGGGCCTTGCCGCCCAGCGGCTGCTGCGTCACCAGCGAGTACGGCCCGATCGACCGCGCGTGGATCTTGTCGTCCACCAAGTGGTGCAGCTTCAACATGTACATGATGCCGACCGTGACGTTCTCGTTGAACGCCTCGCCCGAGCGACCATCGAACAGGATCGCCTGCCCGCTCTTCGGCAGCCCCGCCTTGTCGAGCGTGCCCTTCACCTCGGTCTCGATCGCCCCGTCGAACACCGGCGTCGCCATGTGCACGCCGCGGCGCAGCTTGTCCGCGAAGCGCTTGACGTCGTCCTCCGGCAGCGAGTCGATGAACTTGTCCGCCTCGGGGTTCTCGTAGATCTTCTTCAGCTGCTTGCGCAGCACGTCGGCGTTGAACACCGTCGACATGTAGCGATCGATCTGGTTGCCCAGCTCGCGCGCCGCCCACCCGAGGTGGGTCTCGAGGATCTGCCCGACGTTCATGCGCGACGGCACGCCCAGCGGGTTGAGCACGAGGTCGACCGGCGTGCCGTCCTCGAGGTACGGCAGGTCCTCCACCGGCAGGATGCGCGAGATGACGCCCTTGTTGCCGTGACGGCCGGCCATCTTGTCGCCGACCTGCAGCTTGCGCTTGATGCAGACGTAGACCTTCACCATCTTGATGACGCCGGGCGGCAGCTCGTCGCCCTTCGTCAGCTTCGCGATCTTCTCGCGGTAGATGGTCTCGATCTCGTCGAGGTCCTTCTCGAGGCGACGCGCCAGCGCCTCCACGAGCTCGGTGTCCTCGGCGGTCGTCAGCGCGAACTGGCCCCAGTACTTGCGCGGCACCTTCGACAGCGACTCGAGATCGAGCACCACGCCCGCGTCGATCGCCGTGACCCCGGAGTCGTCGACCAGTTTCGCCGCCGTGGTCTTCCCGATCAGGATCTCCTTGATGCGGTTGTAGTAACCGTCCGAGACGATGCTGACGTTGTCGCGGTGGTCCTTGATGAGCTTGTCGCGCTCCTGATCCTCGATCATCGAGGCGCGCGTGTCCTTCTCGACACCCTTGCGCGCGAACACCCGCGCGTCGATGACGATGCCGGACACGCCCGGCGGCAGCCGCAGCGACGTATCGCGCACGTCGCCGGCCTTCTCGCCGAAGATCGCGCGCAACAGCTTCTCTTCCGGCGACAGCTGGGTCTCGCCCTTCGGCGTGATCTTGCCGACCAGGATGTCGCCCGCCTTCACCTCGGCGCCGACCGACACGATGCCCGCCTCGTCGAGGTTGCGCAGGGCTTCTTCGCCGACGTTCGGGATGTCGCGCGTGATCTCTTCCTTGCCGAGCTTGGTGTCACGCGCGACGCACTCGAACTCCTCGATGTGGATCGACGTGTACACGTCCTCGCGGATGAGCCGGTCGGACACGAGGATCGAGTCCTCGAAGTTGTAGCCCTGCCACGGCATGAACGCGACCATCACGTTCTGCCCGAGCGCCAGCTCGCCGCGCTCGGTGGCCGAGCCGTCGGCGATGACGTCGCCCTTCTTCACGCGGTCGCCCACGCGGACGATCGGCTTCTGGTTCAGCGCCGTGTTCTGGTTCGAACGCTGGAACTTGACCAGGTTGTAGATGTCCGGCTTCGCGCCGAGGATCGACCGGCTCTCGTCGCGCGACGACACCGGCTTCACCACGATGCGCGCACCGTCGACCTGCTCGACGATGCCGTCGCGCTCGGCCACCACCGTGGTGCCCGAGTCGCGCGCGACGTGCTGCTCCATGCCGGTCCCGATGAGCGGGGCATCCGGACGCAGGCACGGCACCGCCTGGCGCTGCATGTTCGAGCCCATGAGCGCGCGGTTGGCATCGTCGTGCTCGAGGAACGGGATGAGCGACGCGGCCACCGACACGAGCTGGTTCGGCGAGACGTCCATCAGCGTCACCTCTTGCGGGGCGACCATGACGAACTCCTCGTTGTGCCGGCACTGCACGAGCTCGGCGGTGAGCTTGCCCTTGTCGTCGAGCTTGGCGTTCGCCTGCGCGATGTAGTGGCCCTGCTCCTGGAGCGCCGAGTAGTACGCGACGTCGCCCGACGCGATGCCGCCGTCCACCGAGCGGTACGGCGTCTCGATGAAGCCGAACTCGTTGATGCGAGCATAGGTGGAGAGAGAAGCGATCAGGCCGATGTTCGGACCTTCCGGCGTCTCGATGGGGCAGATGCGCCCGTAGTGCGTCGAGTGGACGTCGCGCACCTCGAAGCCGGCGCGCTCGCGGGTGAGACCGCCGGGCCCGAGCGCCGAGAGCCGACGCTTGTGCGTGACCTCGGAGAGCGGGTTGGTCTGATCCATGAACTGCGAGAGCTGCGACGACGCGAAGTACTCCTTCACGACCGCCGACACCGGCTTCGCGTTGATGAGGTCCGCGGGCATGAGCGCGTCCATCTCCTGGGACATGCTCATGCGCTCCTTGATCGCGCGCTCCATGCGGACCAGACCGATGCGGTACTGGTTCTCCATGAGCTCGCCGACCGCACGCACGCGGC
>CAYXVR010000046.1:0-75823 GCA_964468635.1 uncultured Nannocystaceae bacterium | reverse complement strand
CACGGAGCAGGGTGTCCGGAAGAACGCTTCGCGTTCTTCCGCACCCTGCTAGCGCGCGTGCGTCACCGCGTTCTGCAGCGCAGGTACGGCGGCGCGCAGCGGCTCCGCGTCGGGGAGACTCCACAGCGCCATCGTCGGCACCCGGTCGCACCACGCCGCGAGCTCGCGGCGCGCGTCGGCCTTGTCGCTCGGGCTCGCCGTGGGGTCGCCGAACGCGGCGATCGTGTGGAGGTCGAGCAGCATGCCGGCAGCGTGCACGTGCCACGGCGTCGCGACGTCGATCGACAACAGGCGCTCGAGCACGGGCAGCGCCTCGTCGAAGCGCGCGTGATCCATCGCGAGCTGGGCCCGATGGTGGAGCACGCGCTGCAGCTCCTCGCTCGCCAGGTCGGTGACGTGGCGCTCGAACGTGTCGTAGCTCGCGAGCAGGGCGAGCTCGTCGGCGGTGTAGTCCGTCGGCGTCCAGTCCTCGCGCTTCTCGCCCTGCGCCGGCGCTTCCTTCGTCGCGCGAGCAGGCAGGGCCAGGGAAGGCCGGTCGATCTCGAGCGCGTTCAACTTCGCGAGCATCTGGGCGAACGCAGCGTCCTGCGCGAACCGGCTCGGGTCCCCGGCGAGAACCTCCATGAACGCGGCATGGGCCGCTTCGAATGCGGACGTCGCATCGTCACCGCGCTCCGCGATCGCGTGGGCAACGGCCCAACGGGCTTCCGCACGGTAGTACATCGACTCGTCGTAGTCGGGCTCGTCGGCGCACCTCGCCGCGAGCTCGTCGTAGTGCTCGAGGGCGACGACGAGGCCCGCGGGATCGCGCGACCGTTCCGCGGCGTCGTGCGCCGCCGTGGCCTGGTGCTTCAGCGCCTCGCAGTGGGCAGCGCGCGTCTCTTCCGTGGGCTCGTCGAGCCCCGCGCACGCCAGGGGTGTGAAGGTCGCGAGGCCGACGATGCCGAGCTGCACCGCGGCGGCGGGGCGTCGACGGTGGCGCAGCGCGGCGACGCGCGAACGCAGGTGGCGATAGCCGCCGAGCTGCATCGCGCCCGCGATCGCCGGCTCGTCCGCGGCGATCCGCACGAGCGTGCGGCCGTAGGTCTCGACGTCGGAGCCGTCGCGCAGCGCCAGCTCGTCGGCGGCGAGCTCGACGAGTCGGCGGACCCGCACCGCGGCCATCCGCACCGCGAGGATCGGCCACGCGAGCGAGCTCGTCACGGCGAGCGCGAGCGCGAGCGCGGCATCGTGGCGGCGGACGTGGGCGAGCTCGTGGGCCAGCACGCAGCGGAGCTCGCGGTCGTCGAGTGTGTCGACGATGCGGCGCGGGAACACGACGATCGAATGCACGAGGCCGTACGTGAGGGGGCCGAGGTGGGCGTGCTCGCGCACCTCCACCGCGCCCGCGAGTCGCTGCAGTCGATCGCGCGCGGGCGCCGACGTGCGCAACGACCGGACCAGTCGGAGATGCGAATTCGCGAGCGCACCGAGCAGCGCGAGCGCGCCGATCATCCACGCCGACAGCAGCACGGTGTCGGTCGAGATCCGCGCCGCTTTGATCGACGGCGGATCGATCGCAGGCGACGGCGAGCCGACGAGCGGGAGCGTCTCCGTCGCCACCTTCGCGGCGACCAGGGTCGGGGCGGGTACCGGGTCGCTCGCGAGCAGCTCGAACGGGCTCACCGGGCTCGTCCAATCGACGGGCATCGCGACACGCACGAGCACGGGCAGGTAGAGCGCGACACGCCATGCCGGTCGCACGCGACGCGCGAGCACCACGTCGGCGAGCACCGCGACGGCCAGCAGCCCCGCGGTCCACAGGTTCATCGCCACGATCCAACGCAGGAGCTCACTCATCGTCGTCTGCCTTTCCAGGGCCGAGCAGCTGCAAGAGCGCGTCGCGCTGCTTGCGGGTGAGGCGGGCGTCCTTCGCCAGGAATTGCAGCGCGGGTGCCATCGATCCCCCGAACACGGTGTCCACGAAGCGCCGCCATGCCCCGCGTTGGGCCTCGAGGCGCGGCAGGGCGGGGGAGTACTCCCATACGTTGCCCACGCGGCGCGCGTCGACGAGGCCCTTCTTCTGCATGCGATCGAGCATCGTCTTCACGGTGGAGTAGGCCCAGCCGCGCGAATCGACGAGCGCGTCCGCGACTTCGCGGGCCGTCGCGCGCTCGACGTCCCACAGGACCTCGAGGAGGTCCCACTCGGTGGATTGGATCGTCGGCTCGGTCTCGTCCATCGCTACAGACGTAACTTTGTCACTACACTTGTAGTGAGTCAAGACGAGATTCGAAGATCGGTCAATTCCGCAGCCACGGTGCGCGTAGGAGCGAGAGCCCTTACGGGGTCACGCTCCTAGCGGACGAGGCCGTTGAGCAACACGTCGACGAGCTGTTGCAAGCGCTTGCGGTAGGTCTTCAGCGCGACCTGTTCCTTCGTCGTCCCTTCGGCGGCGCGGAAGATCACCGCCGCCGCTTGCGCGGGCGTGAGGCCGAGCCGTCCGAGCGCGAGCTCGCCGTTGTCCTCACCCGCTTGCAGCACGTCCGCGAGCGCGTCGAGGAAGCGCTTGTCGGCGGCCTCGACGATGTCGCTCGCGATGCCCGTGGTCGTGTCGAGGATCTCCGCGGCGTGGGGCGACGCGCCGATGATCTCGTGCAGCTTGGCGAACTTCGCGTCGAGCAAAGCCATCACACGCTCGCCGACCGGGCCCTCGCGCGCGCGCACGCCCTCGACTGCCTCCAGCACGCCCGCGAGCACGGCCTCGCATCCGGCGCGGAAGAGCTCGCGCTTGCCGACGAAGTGCAGATACACGCTGCCCTTCGCGATGCCCGCCGCCTTCGCGACGTCGTCGATCGACGTTCGTCGATACCCGTACTTCGCGAACAGATCGAGCGCGGCCGCGATGATCGCTCCACGCTTGTCGGCCCGTGCACGCTCGGTGTCGGTCACGCGAGCCCCATGGTACGCGCCCGCGGGGACTCGCGGTCCCCCGTCGAAACGGCGGTCTGCACGGCCCCAGATGGCGGCCGGCGAGATCTCGCTTGACCGAATGACCAAAACGACCTAAACGGTCATTCGGTTTTCACCCCGGGGGGCATCGATGATCGACACGACGCGTCGCGGTTTCCTGCGCGGTTCGATGGGGTTGGCGATCGGATCGGCGTGCTCGCACGATCGACCGCGCACCGAGGTCGTCGCCCACGATGGATCCGCCGCGGCGCCGGCGACCGCCCAGACGAAGGTGCCGCTGTCCACCACGATCAACGGTGAGCTCCACGAGCTCGTCGTCGATCCGGACGAGTCGGCGCTCGCGCTCGTGCGCGATCGCATCGGCCTCACGGGTGCGAAGCTCGGATGCGGACACGGGGCGTGCGGCGCCTGCACGATGCACGTCGACGGCGAGCCGGTCGCGACGTGCCTGCTGCCGGCCACCGCGCTCGCGCGTCGCACCGTCACCACCGTCGAAGGGCTCGCGAAGGCGGGCGCGCTCCACCCGGTCCAGCGCGCGTTCATGGCCGAGGACGCGCTGCAGTGCGGCTACTGCACGCCCGGCTTCGTCGTGGAGGCTGCTGCCTTCGTCGATGCGTGGCGCAGGAACAACGGCACGAAGGCGCCCGATCGCGACGCGATCGCGGCCGCGCTCGCCGGTCACCTGTGCCGGTGTGGCGCGTACGATGCGATCCATCGCGCCGTCGCGGCGGCGTGCACGGGCGCCCACGATCGCAGCGATCCCGACGCGCCGCGCGTCGACGCGCGCGAGAAGGTCACCGGCGCGGCGAAGTACACCGTCGACATCCGCGTGCCGAGCCAGCTGGTCGCGCGTGCGCTGCACAGCCCGCACGCGCATGCGAAGGTCACGAGGCTCGACTGGTCCAAGGCGCTCGCGGTGCCGGGCGTGCGCGGTGCGGTCGATCTGCTCGGCGACGGGCGGCTCGTGCGCTTCGCGGGCCAGGAGATCATGGCGCTCGCGGCGGTCGACGAGCGTGCGCTCGTCGAGGGGCTCGCGCGCGTCGAGGTCGACTACGACGTGCGCCCGGCCGTGATCGATCCCGCCAGCGCGCGAGCGCCCGGCGCTCCGGTCGTGTACGCGCGCAAGAAAGACCGCAAGCACCCACCCAACGCGTCGGAGGGCCCGCTGTTGCCCGAGCCGTGGGACGGCAACGTGCGCGGGCCGTTGAAGCTGATCTCGAAGCACCGTCGCAAGGCCGGCGACATCGTCGACGACGCGCGCAAGGCCGGCACGCTCACCGAGGGCAGGTTCGCGACCGGTGTGCAGTGCCACACCACGCTCGAGCCGCACGCTGCGCTCGCACAGTGGGACGGCGACATGCTCACCGTGTGGCTGTCCACGCAAGCGGTCACGCACATGGCCGAGGACATCGCGCAGCGGTGGAACCTGCGTCACGACGACGTGCGTGTGATCGCCCGCTACATCGGCGGTGGCTTCGGGGCCAAGGCGACGCTCGGCATCGAGACCGTGATCGCGGTGGAGCTCGCGCGGGCATGCGCGGCTCCGGTCGCGTACGTGCCGGATCGCCGCGCCGAGCTCATGGTGGGCGGACACCGACCGAGCGCGGAGGTGGAGTGCGCGCTCGCGGTGGATGCCGACGGTGGGCTCTCGGCGATGCGCGCGGTGACCCACGCCGACTCGGGCGTCGCGGTGGGGCACGTCGCCAGCATCATGTTTCGCGTCATGTATCACGGTGCGCCGCGCGAGCTGGAGGACTACGACGTCGTCACGCACACACCACCGGGCAAGGCGTTCCGCGGCCCGGGTGGACCGCCGGCCTTCTGGGCGCTCGAGCAGCTCGTCGACGAAGTCGCGCACGGACGCAAGGAAGATCCGTTGGCCCTGCGCGCGCGCTGGGATCCCAATCCGCAGCGCAAACCTCTCTATGCCTGGGCCCGCGCGCTGCCGGTGTGGCGCGATCGAGCGAAGATCGCGAGCGACAAGGGCCGCTTCCGTCGCGGTGTGGGAGCCGCATGTGCGGCGTGGTTCGCGTTCGCCGAGCCGAAGACACGCATCGAGATCCGCGCGGGCAAGGACGGCGTGGTCGCGTCGATCTCGTCGCAGGACATGGGCAACGGCACGCGCACGATCATCGCGCAGAGCGTGGCGGACGAGCTCGGCATCCCGCGCGCGAAGGTGCAGGTGGAGCTCGGGGACTCGCGCTTCGTGCATGGGCCCATGTCGGCCGGCAGCCGCACGACGTCGTCGGTCGTGCCTGCGTGCATCGACGCATGCGCGCAGCTGCACGAAGAGCTCGTGGAGATCGCCGAGCGTCACTTCGGTCTGAAGCACGCGAAGGTCGGCAAGGGGGGAGTCTCCCATGCCGGTGGCGTGATGCCGTGGCGCGACGTGCTCGCCGTCGCGAAGCCGATCACCGTCGTCGGCCGGCGTCGCAAGGATCAGGGCGGCTGGTTCCTGCCGCCGATCCAGGGGCTCGCGATCGAGAAGTACGTGTCCGGTGCGATCCAGATCGTCGAGGCCGAGATCGACACGCGACTCGGTCGCGTGCGACCGGTGGAGGTGTGGGGCGGCTACGCGATCGGGCGCATCGTCGCGCCCGAGCTCGCGCGCAGCCAGGCGATGGGCGGCATCGTGCAGGGGCTCGGCTATGCGCTCTACGAGGAGCGCAGGCTGGACCCGCGCGGCGGCTATCTGCTCACGGCCGGGCTCGAGGACTACCGCATCGCCGGGATCGGCGACGCGCCGCCGATGCACGTGCACTTCGAGGAGCGCGGCTACGAGCGCGTGCCGGGCCGGGCGGTCGGGCTCGGCGAGATCGTCACCATCGCGCCGGCGGCTGCGCTCGGCAACGCGGTGTTCCATGCGACCGGCGTTCGGATGCGCGAGCTGCCGCTGCGACCCGATCGCGTGCTGAAGGAGCTGCGCGGATGATCGTCTTTCCCACCACCATCGAAGACGCCGCGGCGCGGCCGGGCTCGGAGCTCCGCGCCGGAGGCACCGATCTGCAGGAGCGCAGGGCGCTGCGGATCGCGACGGGCGATCTCGTCGATCTCCGCGACGTCGCGGGGTTGGACGAGGTGCTCGTGAAGGACGGCGAGCTGCACCTCGGCGCGCGCGCGCGACTGCAACCGATCGCGGATCATCGCGACGTGCGGGCGCACTTCCCCGGGATCGCCGAGGCGGCCGGTGGGCTCGCGAACCCGCAGATCCGGCGCGTCGCGACGCTCGCCGGCAATCTGCTGCAGCGCTCGCGGTGCTGGTACTTCCGCAATCCGGACGTGAAGTGCCTGAAGCGCGGCGGCAGCGAGTGCCTCGCACGCGCAGGTGATCACCACTACCACGCGTGCTTCGACGTCGGGCCGTGCGTCGCCGTGCACGCGTCGACGCTCGGGATGGCGCTGCTCGCCCACGATGCGAAGGTGTCGGTGGCCGGCGGCAAGACGCTCGCGATCGCGGAGCTGTACGGCGACGGCAAGGACCCGCAGCGCGAGCACACGCTCGAGCCGGGCGCGGTCGTCACCGGCGTCGTCGTGCCGCGCCCGTTCGCCGGCGAGCACGCGGCGTACTTCCGTACGATCGCGCGTGCGCGCGCGGAGTGGCCGCTGGTGGAATCGCTGGTGCGCGTCGCGATCGAGAAGGATCGGATCACGCACGCGGCGGTCGCGGTCGGTGGCGTCGCTCCGATCCCCATGCGGTTGCCGCTCGTCGAGGCGGCGCTCGTGGGCAACGCGCCGGAGGCCGCCGTGCTGCAGACCGCCGCTGCGAAGGCGCGCGACGGTGCGAAGCCGCTGCCGATGACGGGCTACAAGGTGGAGCTGCTCGAGGCGACGGTGCTCGAGACGCTCGAGCGCGCGCTCGCCCGGGAGGCCGTTTCGCCGCGAGAGGAGGCCGTGCCGTGATCGATCTGTGTCGACATCTGCGCTGGAAGACGCACGCGCGCGAGAGCGAGGATCCGCGAGAGATCCGCGAGTCGGCCGCGCGGAGCCGCGTGCCGTTCTCGTGCCTGCGGACATGCCGACCGTGGGGACCCGACGACGAGCTCGCGGCGCCGGAGCTGTGCTGTCGTGACCGCGCGTGCTTCGTCGCGGATCCGAGCTCCGCCGACATCGCGTGACGAGATCAGGCCGCGCGGCTCAGCTGGCGAATGCACGCGTACGCGTCGGCGAGCTCGGTCCTCGATTTCACCGCCGCGAACGTCGCGGCGAGCACGGCATCCGCGGGTGCGGCGAAGCGCAGCCACTGCTTCACGCGCCCGAGCGCCATGCGCTCGGATGCACCAGCGTCGATCAGCCGCGCGACGTACTCCTCGAGCAGCCCCGCGAACCACTGGGGATCGAGCTCGGGCTCGATGATGCCGCGCAGCCGACGGAACAGTCGCGGCCGACCCATCGCGCCGCGCCCGATCATGAACGCCGTGCACCCGCTCGCGGCCGCACACGCATCGACGGCCGCGACGTCCACGAGGTCACCATTCGCGACGACCGGGATCCCGACGGCTGCCCGCGCGCGTCCGATCGCGATCCAGTCGACCGGCGGCGCGTACTGCTGCACGCGCGTGCGTGCATGCACCGTGAGCCATGCCGCACCGCCGGCCTCGGCCCTGCGCGCGAGCTCGTCGACGTGCGCGCTCGAGTCCCAGCCCAGCCGGATCTTCGCCGACACCGCGACGTCGGCGGGCACCGCCGCGCGCACGGCCGCGACGACCTGCTCGACGCGGCACGGCGTCTTGAGCAGCGTCGCGCCGCCGTCGTGGTGGTTCACGGTCTTCGCCGGGCACCCGAAGTTGATGTCGATGCACGGAGCACCGAGCTCGGCCGCACGCGCCGCAGTGTCGGCCATCGCCTCGGGCGCACTGCCGAGGATCTGCACGGCCACCGGCACACCCGCGCGCGTGCGCCCACCGCTCGCCAGCTCCGGCACCTCGCGCACGAGCACGTGCTTCGGCACCGGCGCGGTGACGCGCACGAACTCCGAGACACACAGGCTGATGCCGCCGATCTCCGTCATGAGCCCGCGCCACACGCTGTCGGTGATGCCGTCCATCGGCGCGAGCGCGAGGAACAGCCCCGCGACGTCGGGCCGCTCCGCGACCTCGGCCGGATCGACGCCGCTCGTCGGCGCTCGTCGCATCGGTGCGAACGCGTCCATCCTCACGTCGTCCGATTGCCGAGCTCGAGCTCCAGCTGGCGGTCCAGCGCGCTCGACCACGGGACCAACATGAACTCGTAGAGCCGCGTGCGCACGACCTCGCCTTCGAGGCCCTTGCGCTTGATCGTGCGGCACACGAACCCGGTGGGCGTGAGCCGCCGGCGCCCGAGCAGCTCCCAGATCTCGGTCTCGACGTGCTCGGCCACGAACCCGCGTCGTTCGAGCGTATCGACGATCGTGCCCATGGCGATGCCGGCCGGGCCCGCATCGTCGGCCAGCTCGAGGATCGCATCGACGACCGGCGACGGCATCTGCGGCGGAGCATACAACACGCGGCCCGCTGCGACAGCTGCCGGCCTCCGGCGTCGACTCGATGAAGTCGTGCCCACCCGTTCCTGCATTCCCCGACTCGCCGTGCTCGCCACCCTCGGCGTTGCGTCCGCCCCCGCGATCGCACGCGCCGACGAGCCCGTCGAGCCGGCGACGTCCGTGCCCGTGCGCGAGCGACCACGAGCAGAGCGGCCGTGGATCCTGCGATGGGCGCCCGAGCGCAACACCGGCGAGCTCGGTGGATTCGCCGGCATCCTCGCACCTTCGCGCTCGCTCGAGCTGTTCGCGCCGCGCGAGGATCGACCCGACGACGGCTTCCAGCAGTTCTGGCGCGTGACGCCGACCGTGGGCACGCGCGCGGGTTACTACCCGTCGCGCTTCTTCGGCCTCGAGGCCGAGGGCGGGATCGCACCGACGCGCACGGAGGCCGGCGAGTTCGCGATGCTGTGGAATCTCCGCGGGCAGGTCGTCGCCCAGCTCGGCTTGTGGAGCGTCACGCCGTTCCTGCTCGCCGGTGGCGGCGCGCTGGGGGTCGCGAGCAAGCCGGGCGTCGTCGGCAACGACATCGACTGGTCGGTGCACTTCGGCGGCGGCGTGAAGTTCTTCTTGTCGCGCTACGTGGGGCTGCGCATCGACGTGCGCGACGTGCTGTCCAACCGGCGCGGCTACGGCGGCGCGTCGAACAGCATCGAGGCGCTGCTCGGCATCACGATCACGCTGGGCCGCGCGAAGGATCCGAAGCCCGTGGTCGCGAAAGAGCCGCCGCCTCCGGTCGTCTCGATCGCCGCGCCCAGCGACAGCGATGGCGACGGCTTCGTGGACGACGTCGATGCCTGCGTCGCGGAGCCCGAGACGAAGAACGGCTTCGACGACGCCGACGGATGCCCCGATGCGGTGCCCGTGGAGGTCGCGCGCTTCACCGGCGTGATCGAGGGCATCTTCTTCGAGACGAACAGCGACGAGATCTCGCCGACGTCGCGGCCGGTGCTCGACGCCGCGGTCGAGGTGCTCGCCCGCTACGGCGATCTGCACGTGCGCATCGTCGGACACACCGACGACGTCGGCACGCGCGCGCACAATCTCGATCTTTCACGCCGCCGCGCGGAGGCGGTGGCCGCCTACCTCGCGAAGCGCGGCATCGAGTCGGAGCGCATCCAGACGCGCGGCGCGGGCCCGGATCTCCCGCTCGTGCCCAACGAAGGCGACGTGAGCCGCGCTCGCAACCGCCGCATCGAGTTCCAGCTCGTGACCCCCGGAGACGCCTCGCCATGACCCCCCGCACGATCGCCCTGTGCCTCTCGCTCCCGCTCGCCGTCGCGCTCGGCTGCGCGCCGCCGTGCACCGACGACGGCCTGCGCCAGGACTGCAACGACGAGCCGGCGCTCGTGACCGTCGCGGTCGACGAGAGCGACGACGACGACGACGACGACGACGACGACGACGACAGCGAGACGTCGAGCGACGACGGCGGCGACGAGAGCGACGACGATGGCGACGACGACACGTCGACCGACGACGACGACGGCGACACCGCGATCCCCCACGAGACCAGCAGCGACGACGCGCCGCTCGACGAGGGCGCGAGCACGAGCACCGACGACGCGCCGCTCGACGAGGGCCCGATGGAGGAGAGCTCGAGCGAGGACGAGGGCAGCGAGCCGCTCGCGGACGAGTGGGAGAGCTGCGCCGTGAACGAATGCGTGGCGGGCTCGGAGTGCACCGACATCACCGATCTCGAGGACTACGATCCGTTCTGCTCGCCCGAGTGCGAGAGTGACGCCGACTGCCCCGACGTCGTCGGCGGCGTCGAGTCATGGTGCGCGCTCGTACCCGACGGTGAGATCGATCCTCAGCGTTGCGTGCTCGTGTGCAGCCTCGACGGCGACGTGCTCGGCGACTGCCCCGGCGCGATGGAATGCGTCGACGTGCCGGGTCAGACCGACCCGATCGGCGTGTGCATGTGGCCGTGACGCGTCACGGCGTCCAGGCGTGATCGTTCGTGACGACGAGCGCGGCCATCGCCGCGGCGGTGCCGGGCGTGTCCGCGTCGTTCGTGCCCGTCTCGAGGTTGCGGAACGAGATCGTGTACGACCCCGCGATGAGCGGCGCGACGACCTTGTCGTCGGCGAGGATGCACCCGACGTTGTTCATCACCGGCTGCCACTGCCACAGCGGCGGCAGGATGCCGCCGGTCTGGCAGCCGTACTGCCACGTCGCCGACT
Organism: uncultured Nannocystaceae bacterium; assembly: GCA_964468635.1. Lineage (GTDB taxonomy): Bacteria > Myxococcota_A > Polyangia > Nannocystales > Nannocystaceae > Xiheibacterium. The sequence continues at coordinate 65,170 of CAYXVR010000046.1, read as the reverse complement.
GGCCCTCCACCTCCACCGCGTAGCTGTCGGCGCCGTTGTCGTCGAGCAGCACGGTGACGGGACCGGGCGCCGCGTCGTAGACGAGCCCGTGGAAGTAGTACTCGTCGGGGCACGGCACGTCGAACGAGAACGTCGCGACGCCCATGTCCTCCACCTCCGACACGACATACGGCGAGCCGTCCGCGACCGCGTCGAGGATCATCGGTGCGATGACGAGCGCTTGATCGGCGGGTACCTCGAGCACGAACTGCGGCGGATCTGCACAGACGTCGACTTCGCCGGTGGAGCTCTCGTCGTCCACCGTCGTCGTCGAGGTCTCGTCGTTCGAGCCCGTGGGATCGGTGGTGGTCTCGTCGGCGGCCGTCGCGTCGAGCGACGGATCGTCGTCGTTCGTCTCGGCGCTCGTCGTGGTCGGCTCCACCGCGGCTGTGCTCGACGAGCTCGACCCCTCCGACGTGCCCGACTCGTCGCCGAGCATGTTGCTCGGCGAGTCGATGCCGCTCGTGTCGAGCGCACATCCCACGAGCAGCGCGGCCGCGCCGAGTCGGCGTCCCATCCCGGGTGGATGCTATCAGGGCGCCTGCAGTTCGGCATCGGCGCTGGGGAACCAGCGGCTGGCGATGCGAATCGCGTTCGTCGCCGCGCCCAGCCGCAGGTTGTCGCCGGCCACCATGATGCAGAAGCCGCGGCCGCCCGCGTCGCGGTCGTCGGCGCGGATGCGGCCGGCGAGCGCCCGATCGCGATCGGCCACGCACGCGAGCGCGCTCATGCCCTCGCCCGCCGCGCCCGCGAACACGCGCACGAACGGGCCCCCGGCGATCGTGCTCTCGAGCGCCGCCGCGGTCGCGGGCTCGTGCAGCGTGATCCATGCGTTCATCGAGTGACCCACTGCCACCGGCACGCGACAGCACTGCGCCGAGATCGCGAGGTCCGGCAGCTCGAGGATCTTGCGGCTCTCGAACACGAGCTTGCGCTCTTCGGCCGAGAAGCCGCTCTCGTCGGTCTTGCCGTTGTGCGGCACCGTGTTGCCCGCGTACTTCGACGCATCGAACTGGCGGCCGATCCGATCGGCGGTCTCGTAGCCGCGCGCCGATGCGGCCAGGAACTCGTCGAGCGGCGCGATGCCGGCCCCGCTGATCGCCTGGTACGTGCTCACCGACGCGCCCGCGAGGCCGAAGCGCCGGGCGATCGGCGACATCGAGAGCGCGAACGGGATCGTCGTGCAGTTGGGATTCGCGACCAACCGCGTGCTCTCGTCCACACGCACCGAGTTCACGCCCGCTGCCACGAGCGGCACCTGGGGATCCATGCGGTACGTGTTGCTCTTGTCCACCACGCGGTAGTCGAGCTCGAGCAGCCGCGGCACGTAACGCTTGCTGTAGTCGTCGTCGAGCGCGACGAGGGCGAGCTCGCCGCGCGGCGCATCCTTCTGCTCGAGCCGCTCCGCCGCGAGCACCGGCCAGGACCGACCCGCGAGCTCGAGCGTCTGATCGCGGCTCGCGAACAACACGAGCTCGGCCTTCGGCCACGCGCGCGCGCACAGCTCGATCGACTCGCGCCCCACCAAACCCGTCGCGCCCAGGATGCAGATCCGCATGGCCCGAGAACAGATAGCACGATGCCTTGGCAGCCGACCACCCGGTGCGCGAAGCTGAGAGCCGGCATGGGCCACTCCGAGCAGCCGTTCTTGCGCGCGCGTTGGTGCGATCTCGCGTTGGTGACCTGGCGCATTCCCGCGGACCTCCTGCGCGCGCGACTCGCCCCGGGACTCGAGCCGGATCGGTTGCCGGGCGACGGAGCCGACGCCGCCTACGTCAGCTTCGTCGCGTTCCGCTTCCTCGACACGCACGTCAAAGGGATCGCCGTGCCGCTGCACACCGACTTCCCCGAGGTGAACCTGCGCGCCTACGTGCGCGAGACGGGCGGCGAGCGTCGGCGCGGCGTCACGTTCATCGCGGAGCTCGTGCCCAAGCCCGCGATCGCCGTGATCGCGAACCTCCTCTACCACGAGCACTACCGCGCGGTGCCGATGACGCTCGCCGTGCACGACGGCGACGACGGCGACAGCCGCACGCTCGATGTGCGGATCGAGCTGGGCGAGCGCGTCCACGCGATGCGACTCGTCGGTCACCACGCGCCCGTGGTGCCCGAGCCCGACTCCATCGAGCACTTCTTCAAGGAGCACGAGTGGGGGTTCGGGCGCGACGGCGACGGTGGGCTCGTCGTGTATCGCGTCGAACACCCCGTGTGGGCCTGTTGGACGACCTCGCCCGACGACCTCGAGCTCGAGGTCGACTTCGGCGAGCTCTACGGCGATCCGTGGGGCGAGCTGGATCGCCGCCAGCCGTTCCACGTCGCGTTCGCGGTGGGATCCGAGATCACGGTGTGGCCGCGAGAGCGGTGAGCTGCACGAGCTCGTGCTCCACCGCCGTGCGCACGCGCGCGTGCTCGGACAAGAGCGCATCGAGCATCGGCTCGAGTGCCACCGCGTCGCCCGCTCGGGCGGCTTGCTCGGCGCGATCGCACATCGTCGACAGCATCGTCGCGCCGATGTAGCCGCTGGACGACTTGAGGCGGTGCGCGGCCGCCTGGATGTCGGGCCACCGGGCCTGCGTCCGCGCGGTGCGGATCGTCGAGGCGAGCCCCGCGGAGTCGGACAGCCAGGTCCGGAATACCCGCTCGAGCAGCGCGCGGGTCGGATCGATGTCGATGATCTCGCGCAACACCGCGGGCACCAGTGCGGGGATCAGATCGCGCACCATCGTCGCGGTCGACTGCGCACGTCGACGGTGCTCGCCGCCGTGACGCGCGCGCGCGAGCACGTCACCCAGCCGGATCGCGCGGAACGGCTTGCTCAGGAACTCGTCCATGCCGGCGGCGAGACAGCGGGCGCGATCGCTCTCCATCGCGTTGGCCGTGACTGCGATGATGTACCGCGGCGGCAGCCCGAGCCGGGCCTCGGCCTTGCGGATCTCGCGGGCGGCCGCGAGCCCGTCGAGGTCGGGCATCTGCCAGTCCATCAGGATCGCGTCGTATCGCCCCTCGATGGCGGCGACCACGGCGGCGCGACCGTCATCGACGGTCGAGTACGTGCACCCGAGCTTCTCGAGCATGCCGCACACGACCTCGCGGTTCGTCGGGTGATCCTCCGCGACGAGCACGTGCATCCCGCGGATCGCCGACAAGACGTCGTCGTGCGTCTCGACGACGGCGAGCGCAGGTCGTCCGCTCCCTCGCAGGAGTCGAGTCGTGAACCAGAACGTCGAGCCCTCGCCGAGTGCGCTCACGAGTCCGAGCTCGCCGCCCATCGACACGACCAGCTGACGCGCGATCGCGAGGCCGAGCCCGGTTCCGCCGTAGCGTCGCGTGATCGAGCCGTCCGCCTGGGAGAACGAGTCGAAGACGTGCGCCTGCGCCTCCTCGGCGATGCCGATCCCGGTGTCCTCCACCTCGAATCGCATGCACACCGTGCCGCCATCGGCCTCGTCGGCCGAGACGACGACGCGCACATGGCCGGACTCCGTGAACTTCAACGCGTTGCCGACGAGGTTCGTGAGGATCTGACGCAGGCGGAGTGGGTCGCCCACGACGCTGCGGGGCACGTCGCGGGCGACGTCGGCCGACAGGGCGACGCGTTTGCGCGCGGCGATCTCGTGCAGCAGATCGAGAGTCTCCTGCACGACGGTCACGGGGTCGAACTCGACGGAGTCGAGCTGGAGCTTGCCCGTCTCGATCTTCGTGAAGTCGAGGATGTCGTCGATGATGTGCAGCAGCGCCTCCGCGGAGCGCTGCACCGTGAGCAGATAGCCGCGCTGCTTCGCGGTGGGATCGGTGTCGAGCAGGAGCTCCGTCATGCCCATCACGCCGTTCATCGGCGTGCGGATCTCGTGGCTCATGCGCGCGAGGAACTCCGATTTCGCCTTCGAGGCCGCGTGGGCGGCGTCGCGGGCAGAGATGAGGTCGTCGTTCGAGCGGGTGAGCTCGCGCAGCGCCGCATGCAACGCTGCCGTTCGTTGGCGCACTTCCTCTTCGAGGATCGTGGCGTCCTCGAACAGCGAGAACGCCGATCCGCGATCGAGGCTGCGCTCGACTCGCCCCATGAGCGAGTGGTTGATCTTGCGCAGCCGCACCACCTCGGCGCGGAGCTCGGCGACGCCCTCGGGGAGCTCGTCGGTCATGCGACTTCGCGTGCGATCGCGACGCCGGTGAACGTCTGGTTGACGTGCATCGCGTTGTACTGCTCACCGTAGGTCGCGAAGCCGATCACGTTGTTGTCGCGATAGATCTGGCCCACGCGCTCGATCTCTCCGCGCTGCTCGCACTCGAGGTGGCGCAGGATGCAGTCGCACCCGAGCACGATCGCAGGCTCACCGATGCGCGTGCGAATCTCCGCGAACATGCCCTCGAGGTTCTCCACCAGGTCGACGCGGCGAGCCGTGGTCAGCACGATGCCCTCGTCGATCGCGCAGAAGAACGTGAGACTGCCGTCGTCGTTGACCTTCTGGATCGACCGCACGTAGTCCTGCCCGCCCATGCGGACGACGACCGGGTGGCAGCCGAACACCATGGGTGTCAGCTCGTCCACCTCGACGCCGACGACGCGCGCGTACTCGTGACCCGCGGGCTCGCCGTTGATCTCCGTGACGACGCGCCGCATCGGGTCGGCGGCGGTGACCACCATCTTCTCGGCGGCGCGCTCGAAGTGCTGGGTCTTGAACACCTCGAACCGCGCGCGGGTCTGCACGAGCAAGAACACCGCGGCATCCTGGTGGAACTCGCCGTCGTGGTAGATGTACGTGCCGCCGAAGCGCTGACCGTCGCCCGCGGAGCCGCCGACGAGCTGGATGTCGCCGAGGTTGCGGTACAGCGAGCTCACCACGATCTCTTCGAGGCCGCAAAGGCCGTCGATCAAGAGGAAGCCGAACGTGTTCTCGCCCGACGGCGCGACGCCGCCGTCCTCGAGTCGCGCGAGCAGGCCGCGCGTCGCCTTTGCGCCCTCGCTCGGCTCGAATCGACGCAGACCGTCGAGGCGAACGCTCGCCACGCGCAGGCCTTCGCCCGCGAAGGACACACCGGACAGCGTGCCCTCGACGTAGCCGAGCGGGCCGATCTCGCCGGCGGTGGTGCAACCGACGACCTGTACGCCCGGGAACGCGTCGCGCATCGCATGCCCGAGCGCGTCGCGGTCGTAGTCCGGCGAGCAGTAGAACAACACGAGCTCACAGCCCGGCTGGTCGATCTGCGCGCGGAGCTCGGCGACGGCGGTCTGGGCATCCTGGGCACGGCTCGCCCCTCGGCGGACTTCGAAAACGGACATCGTCGCGAGGACCCTCCAGTCGGCGCACATCGACGGGCGCGCGCGCGGCTTGAGGGGTCGATGCGGCGAAACGCACGAAGCCCGTCCGAACGGCCGTCCGGTCGCGCTCAAGTCCGCTCCGGTCGCGTCGATGCTCCGGACCGTGGCTCGCATCCTCGTCGTCGACGATGACCCGCTCGCTGCCGACCTCGTCGTCGCAGCGCTCGCGCGCGAAGGACACGTCGTGCACACGCACGACTCGGGCTTCGGGCTCGCGATGGCGATCCATCGCCATCGTCCAGCGCTCGTGCTGCTCGACGTCTGCATGCCGGGCCTCAACGGCTCGCAGGCCCTGAAGGCCGCGCGAGCGCTCGATCCGTCGTACGGCATCGACGCGCCCGTGCTCCTCTACAGCGGCTTGCCCGAGCACGAGCTCGCCGAGCTCGCCCAGAGCGTCGGCGCCTGCGGCTACCTCCGCAAGCCGGCCCGGCTCGCGACGATCGTCGCGACGATCGATGCCTTCCTCGCGCGCGCCCAACCGCGCACCGCTTCGGAGTAGCCAGTGCCCGCCAACGTCCTCGTGATCGACGACTCGGAGCCCGTCCACGTCCGACTGGCCGAACAGCTCGCGAACGAAGACATCGTGCTGCATCACGCGCTCGATCCGATCGAAGGGCTCGCCAAGGCGATGCGCCTGCGCCCGGATCTGATCCTGCTCGACGTCGAGATGCCCCACGTCAACGGCTTCCAGGTGTGCAAGCGGATCAAGGCCGATCCGGCGACGGCCGGCATCACGGTCCTGTTCCTCACGGGCACCACCGGTGTGCAGGACAAGGTACGAGCCTTCGAGCTCGGGGCCTCGGACTTCGTGAACAAGCCGTTCGACGAGGCCGAGCTGCGCGCACGCGTGCGCGCGGCGCTGCGACTCAAGCGCTACCACGACATGCTGGTCGAGCACGCCCGCATCGACCCCGAGACCGAGCTCGGCAATCGCCTGCAGTTCGAGCAGCGGCTCGACGAGGAGCTGTCGGCGTGGGATCGCTACCAGCGGCCCGTGGGCGTCGCGCTCGTCGACATCGACGGGCTCGAGCGGATCAACGAGGATCGCGGGCGCGCCGCTGGCGACAAGGTGCTCAAGGCGATCGCCGAGCTGCTGCGCCATCGCAGCCGACCCACCGACGTGGCGTGCCGACTGCGCGGCGGTCTGTTCGGCGTCGTGCTGCGCGAGACGGTGGGCGCGGGCGCGCTGGTGTACTCCGAGCGTTTGCGCGGCACGGTCGAGTCGCTCGATCCGCGCGACGGCAACATGATCCTGCGCGTGACGACGAGCATCGGCATCGCCGACACGTCTCGCTGGCAGGCCGGCGTCTCCGACATGCGCGGCCGCATCCTCGGCGACGCCGAAGCAGCGCTGCACTGCGCGAAGCGAGCCGGCCGCAACCGCTGCGAGTACGCGGGGCCGTTGCCCAGCGACCTGCTCGCCTGGACCGGCTGATGCGTCCTTCGATCCTCGTGATCTCGTCCGTTGCGGACACCGCCGTCTCGACCGCTCTCGTCGACGACGACCTCGCGATCGCGAACGCGATCGGCACCCGTGAAGGCCTCGAGCTCGCGGCGCGCGGTGCGATGGATCTCGTCGTGCTCGTGGCGAGGGGCCCCGATGCGGATACGCGGGCGCTCGTACGACGCCTGCGCGCGGATCGCCACACGTCCGAGTTGCCCGTGCTCGTGCTCGACCACGCGGCTGCGACTCGATCCAGCGTGCTGGCGCTCGAGACGGGGGCGACCGACTGGTTGCCCGCGACCATCGAGAGCGCCGAGCTGCGCGCGACCGTGCGGCTCGCGATGCGCGAGCGTCGGCGCACTGCGGACGCACTGGAGCGTGCCGGCATCGATCCGCTGACGGGGCTGGGCAACGCGCGACTCCTCCATCGTCGCCTGGACGAAGAGCTCGACGTGTGGGACCGGTATCACCGCGACGTGTCGCTCGTGCTCGTCGAGATCGACGGATACGCGGCGCTCGAAGGGACTCGCGGTCTCACGAACGCCGAGAGCATCGCTCTGAGCGTCTGCGAGGTATCGAGGACGAGCGCCCGCTCGACGGACGCAATCTTCTACGTCGGCGGTGGCCAGCTCGCGGCTGTGCTGCGCGAGACTCCCGGCCCGGGCGCGATGGTGTACGCCGAGCGGGTGCGCGCCCGCGTGGCCGCGGGGACGGCGAGCGAGCGTGCACGCGCCGTCACGACCGTGAGCGTGGGCGTCGGCTCCACCACGGCGTGGCGCATGGCGAGCACGAGTCTCCGCGCCCGTCTGCTGAGCGACGCCGAGGCAGCGCTCACGCGCGCTCGCATTGCCGGCGGCAACGCGTGCGTCGCCGCGGATCAGCCCCCATCGATGCGCGCGGCGGTCTGAGCGAACGGGTCAGCCGTGGGCCGCGAGCATGCCGCGGACCATCGCGGCGAGTGCGTCGACGAGCTCTTCGTCGTAGGCGTGACGCGCGGCCTCGTGGGCGTGCGTGCCGTTGCCGTTCGTGCCGTTCGTGCCGTTCGTGGCGGTGTGTGCGTCCGGGATCTGGCGCAGCCCCACGACGAGGGCGTTCGTGCGCAGCAGCAAGCGCACGCCGTCGCCGGGCGCGAGCGGCAGTGCGCGCTCGACGATGACCGCCACGCTCTCGAGCTTGTCGTGCAGCATGTGACGGAACCGCGACGACGTCTCGCTGGTGGCGGTCTGCTCGAGCATCGTGCGCATGAGCGGCAACAGCTCGGTCAGCGTCTCGCGCGGTGCGAGCGTGCGCGACACCACCGTGGCGAACGTGTGCGGGTCGATGCGGCCCTGGCCTGCGAGCTCGTTCGCGATCGCGTCGAGCCAGCTGGCGAGCTCCACCTCCAGCGCCGCGAGGAAGAGCTCCTCCTTCGTGCTGAAGTACAGGTACAGCGTGCCCTTCGCGAGCCCGCAGCTCGCGGCGATCTCCGCCATCGTCACGCTCGCGAACTGTCGCCGGCCGAGCGATTGCGAGACGACGGTGAGGATCGCTTCGCGTCGCGCGAGCTTGTCTTCCTCTTTGCGGGCACGCATGCGCATCACCATGGGATTGCCTGTCCTTGCGCGCCCGCCGGTTCGGGGGGTCATCGCGACGACGGGGTAGGAAACGGGAGCGCGGCTGCAACCTCGGTCCCGCGATTCGCGCAAGGGACGGCGTTTTGGGCGCTTTCGGAGCCGGGCGCGCCGGGTCGACCGAACGGTCGACCGCCGTGTGTGACCACCGGGGGGCGTCCGCAAGCGAACGCTTGCTCGATTCGTGAACGCGGGTCGTTGCGCGGGCGGCGACCGTTGGCAGAACGGTTGTCGACCGATGTCCCGGCAAGAGCTCAGCGATCGGATCCTGCAGCGCGCGCAGGTGCTCGAGGCGCTGCGGCGCGAGGAGACGGGCGAGCACGACGCCTCCGTCCGCGTCGCGGAGGAGGTCGCGCTCCTGCACGACGACATCGAGGAGCTGAGCGCCGCCGACCTCGAGATGCGCGCGCGACAGGACGAGCTCGCGCGCACGCAAGCGCGGCTCGAGCGTGAGCTCGCCCGCATGCGCCGACTCTCCGGATGGGCCTCGCTCGCGTGGCTCGTCACGCTGCCGAACGGTCGCATCGCGGAGGTCGGCACGGGCGCGAGCGAGCTCTTCGGGCTGCGAACCGGCGAGATGACGGGACGACCGCTCGCCGATCTCGTCGCACCCGACGATGCGCCCCGCATCGCGGCGCTCGTGCGACGCGTCGCCGTGGACCACGACGAGCCGCTGTGTGACGTCGTCTCGGTGCAGGACGGCGACGGCGGTCGGCGCGTGCGCGTCGCGCCCGAGCACGACGCGCAGGGCGAGCGCTCGGCCCTGTTGTGGCTGTTCGAGCCCCCGCGCGCGGCCGAGACGGCCGGCGGGCTGCAGCTCGCCGACGACACCGAGTTCCTGTCGCGGCTCGCCCACGAGCTGCGCAATCCGCTGGCGCCGGTGCGCGCCGCCGTCGATCTGTGGCGCGAGCAGGGCGACGTACTCACGCCCGAGCAGCGCCAGTGGACGATCGACGTCGTCGCGCGCCAGGCCGATCACCTCGCGCGCGTGGTCGACGACTTGCTCGACGTCGCCGAGCTCTCGCGCCGCGACGTGTCGTTGCGCCGCACGATCGTCGACCTGCGCGACGTCGTGGAAGAGGCCCAGGAGGTGATGCGCACCCAGGGCGCCCATCACGTCGACATCGAGCTGCCCGACGAGCCGATCCGCGTGGAGGGCGATGCCGCCCGGCTGCGCCGCGTCGTGGTCGACCTGCTCGGCCACGCGCTCGCGTCGACGCCGAAGAACGGTTCGCTCTACGTGGTCGTCGACGGCGATCACGAGCACGCGATCCTGCTCGTGCGCGACGAGGGCACCGGCCCCGACCTGCTCGACACTGCGTTCGGCGGCGAGGGCGACGGTCCGTCGCCGTCCGAGACGCCGGCCGGGGGGCCGCTGCAGCGACTCGCGCTCGTGCGCAGGTTGGTCGAGCTGCATGGCGGCACCGTGGCCGTGCGCGACGCAGCGAGCGGCATCGGTCGCGAGGTGACGGTCACCCTTCCGCGCATCGTGGCAGCCAACCAGGACGCACCCGTACCGCCGCGCGAGGACCTCGAGGCGGAGCGACCGCTGCGTGTGCTCGTGGTGGACGACAATGTCGACGCCGCGGAGATGCTCGCGCTCTTGCTCGAAGCGCGCGGGCTCGAGACGACGCTCGCGTTCGACGGGCAGGGCGCCATCGCGGCGTTCGAGTGGTCGCGGCCCGATGCCGTGCTGCTCGACCTCGCGTTGCCGGACATGGACGGTCTCGACGTCGCACGACAGCTGCGCGCGCGCGAGCCGGGGGTGCCGCTCATCGCACTCACCGGCTACGGCGACGAGGCGATGCGCAAGCGCACCACGAAGCTGGGCTTCGCGCACCACCTCACGAAGCCGGTCGACGTCACCGCCGTCTGCCGCATGCTCGACGACGTCTCGCGACGATCGTGAGCGACGCGAACGAATCGAACGCGCGGCGGCCCCACCGCCTGCGCGCGACTCAGGCGTACGCGCCGACCATGCCGCGCACCATCGCGGTGATCGAGGACATCAGCTCGCGTTCGAAGGACGAGCGCGCCGGGCCGTTCGCCGACGTGACGTCGGCATCCGCTCCATCGGGGAACTGCCGGAGTCCAGCGACGAGCGCCTGCGTGCGCATCATGACGCTCGTGCCGGTGCCACGGGGGAGCTCGAGCGCTGTCTCCACCGCGTCGGCGGCAGCCGCGAGCCGCTCGCCGATGCGCTCGCGGAATCCCTTCGCCGAGCGACGCGGCATCGCCTGGTCCTCGAGCATCAGCCGCAGATGCGGCAGCAAGTCGACGAGGGCGCGACGCTGAGCGAGCGACTCGAGCACCGTCGCTGCGAAGCTGCGAGCGTCGAGGACGCCCTTGCGACGCACGTCGCTGGTGATGGACTCGTACCACGCGGACAGCTCGTTCTCGAGCGTCGCGAGGAACAGCTCCTCCTTCGTCTCGTAGTAGAGATAGAGCGTCCCCTTCGCCAGCCCGCAGCGCTGGGCGATCTCCGCCATCGTGACCCCGTTCAAGGACCGGTTCTCCAACGATTGCGTGACTACGGTGAGGATCGCCTCTCGCCGCGCCGACTTGTCCGTCTCCGTTCTCGCTCGCATGCCCATGATCTGCTCCCGCCCCGGTGTTCGTCCGTCTCTACGTGGCCGATGCCGAGTCGGTCGCTACCGACCGCGCGCACATTCGTCGATCAACGCCCGTTATCTGCGGACACGAGGCGACCCCGCGTCACGGGCGCGCCGCCCAGCGCTCACGGCCGCCTCGGGGCGATTCCGCGGATCGTGTCGGGTCGGCCCCGGGGGAGGGCTTTCGAACCGGACCATGCCTCGCGATCCGCAACCCTCGAGTCTGGTCCGTGCGTTGCACACATCTGGGGCCATGGGGACCAGGGACTTCGATCGGCGGCATCGCCGACTGAACGCTTTCAATCGAACGAGACTCGCGCCGGTGATCACGGACGCGACGCCATGGCTGGACCGCGAGCACGAGCACAGGCGCGAGGAGCTCCGCTTCGTCGAGGAGGAGCTCGCGGCGGTGCACACCCGCGCGCGGGAAGCACCGCACGATCCGAGGGGATTCGTCGCGTGGTTCGAGGGCCTGTGCGCGCTCGGCCCGGGCCAGGGCGATCCGTTGTTCCCGTGGCTCGCGCGCCGGGCCGACGCATCGCAGATGCGGTGGTTCCTCGCGCAGGAGACCGCGGGCGAGGCGGGCTTCGACGATCTCGTCGCGCTGTCGCAGCTGAAGCTGCCACCGCGGCCCAAGCTCGAGATGGCGCGCAACTACTGGGACGAGCTCGGTCGAGGGCGAGAATCCGCGATGCACGGGCCGCTGCTCGAGCGCCTGTCGGAGGAGCTCGAGCTCGAGGCGTTGCTCGGCGACGAAGAGCCGGTGGCGGAGTCGCTCGCGCTCGCGAACCTCATGATGGGCATGGCCGCGAACCGCTGCTTCGCGTACCAGTCCATCGGCGCGCTCGGGGTGATCGAGCTGACGGCGCCCGGTCGCGCGGAGCAGGTGAATGCCGGATTGAAACGGCTCGGCGTGAGCGGTGAAGCGCGCCGCTACTTCGCGGTGCACGCCTCGCTCGACGTGAAGCACTCGCTCGCGTGGAACCGCGAGGTGCTCGCACCGTTGGTGTCCCAGCGGCCGGAAGCGGCGACCGCGATCGCCGAGGGTGCGCTCGCGCGACTGGCCGCGGGCGCGCGGTGCTTCGACCGCTACCGCCTGGAGCTGTGGGACGACGCGTCCGAGCTCGACGCTGCCTGAGGCATCATCATCTCCAGCCCCACGACGGCGATGCGCTCGACATCGGCGTAGTGGGGCTGGTCGAGCTCTTCCCCGAACACGTCGGGGTCGAGCTCGACGTAGTCCCAGCGCACGCCGGCGGCCTGCAGCACGGGGACGATCGCGGCGGCCAGCATGTCCTTGCCGCGCACGATCGGAGCGCCGGTGTAGAGCAGCAGGGTGCCGTGCGGGGCCAGTCGGGCGAGCGATTGCTGCACGATCCGGATCGCGAGCCCCTCGCCCCAGCGCCCGCCGCCGTCGCGATACGTGCGGACCTCCGCGTCGGCCATGTAGGGGGGATTCGCGATCACGAGATCGAGGTCGCCCTCGACGCCGGCGAGCACGTCGCTGATCGCGACGTCGGCGGTGACGTCGGCGAGCGCGGCGTTGATGCGCGCGAACGTCAACGCCTTCGGGTTCACGTCGGCGAGCACGACCTGCTCGCACCACGGTGCGGCGACGATGCCACCGACCCCGCTGCCGCATCCGACGTCCACCACGCGGTGCGCCCGTGCGAGTCGGCGCCGCAGGAACGTGACGAAGCGATAGGTGTCGGGCCCGAAGAACACGGCGTCGCGCCCCTCGGTGGGAAACGCCGAGTGCACGAATATCCGGTCGGACGCGCGCTGTTCGGAGGGACGCGAAGCCACGGTCGAGAAGCGCACCGTCGAGCGCAGCCCGTCGGGATCCTCTCGCACGGCGCCGGCGCTGCGCAGGCGCGCGAGCCACGGCTCGGGCAAGAGCGTCGCGTCGAACGGCAGGCTCCAACCGAAGACGTCGCGCGGATCCCTCGCGCGTGTGCGGCCCTCCTTGCGTGCGCGTGCGAGCACGCGCGCGTGCGTGGCGGGCGTCACCGTGACGAAGCGATAGCCCGCGCCCTGCAGCGCGCGTCCGAGCTCCACCAGTGCGACTTCTCTGTCGTCGAGTCCGTGCATCGTCACTCGCGGTAGGCGACCCAGATGTCGAGATCGCCGCCGTCTCGCGCGCTCGAGAAGTAGAGCGCCGAGCCGTCGGGGGCCCACCACGGGTCGTCGTCGTCGAAGATCGAGTTGAGGTCGGAGAGGTTCTCGTTCGCGCCGAACGCGTCGCCTTCGCCCTCGCGCTGGGCGGTGTACAGATCCATGGCGCCGGCGGTGCCGATGCGATCCGACGCGAACACCACGCGGGTGCCGTCGGGATCCACGAACGGCGCGCAGTCGCGGCCGGCCGAGGCGAGCGTCGTGAGCAGCAGGGTGGGCTCGGCAAACGGCATGCCGGCGTCGGTCCGGGTCGCGAGCCGCAGGTCGGAACCGACCAGCAGCGGCGAGCACAGGAACGCCTCCAGCATCGACGACGTGAACGTGACGCCCGCCTCGTCGTCCGACGTGCTCAGGTCGCCCGCCAGCACGGGCGAGCCGAACTCGTCGTCGATGTCGCGACGCGTCGCGACATACACGTCGATGCCGCCCTCGCCCCCGGCGCGGCTGCTCGCGAACGTGAGCACGAGCCCGTCGTGGCTCAGATCCGGCCAGCCGTCCTGCGCGGTGGAGTTCAGCGCGACCACGGGCGCGATCTCGACGAACTCGCCGCCGGGCTCGTCGCGCACCGCTCGCCAGATATCCTCGCTGCCGGCCCCTCCGGAACGCAGCGACGCGAAGTAGATCTCGCGCAGGTCGTAGCGCAGCGTGGGGTCGTCGTCGGAGTCCAACGTGTTCAGCTCGTCGACGAGCTCGGGCTCGCCGAACGGACCGAATTCCGGCGGCCCCACGTCGCCCGTGCTCGTGTCGTCGTCGGTGCGCGTCGACGCCGTCGTGTCGCCCGTGCTCGTCGTCGCGGCGCTCGTCGTGTCGACGGATCCGGACGGATCGATCGACGTGGACGGCGGGTCGGTCCCGCTCTCCGCGCCTGATGGCGCGGTCGTCGTCGGCGCATCGCCGCCCTCCGACGACGTGCCCTGCGGCGTACCCGAGCCACCCTGTCCCGCGCTGTCGAAGCTGCACGCCCCGCAGCAGAGCACGCCGCAGCCGACGACGCCGGCGAGGATCCGAGCGCAGAACACCTCTGTCGAGACTAACACGCCGTCGCACCCGTTCGCGCCGAGTCACGCCACGCGCAGCGGCTACCATCCCGGGACATGGACACGACCGCCGAAACGGCGAAGCGAGACATCGTCGTCATCGGCGCGTCCAGCGGAGGCGTCGATGCGCTGACGCGACTCGTCGCGCGGCTGCCGGCCGGATTGCCCGCCGCGATCTACATCGTGCAGCACACGGCCCCGAGCTCACCGGGCTTGCTCGCGGCGATCCTGCATCGCGCGGGCCCGATGCGCGCCGCGATGCTGACCCACGACGAGCCGCTCGCGATCGGCGAGATCCGGGTCGCCCCGCCCGATCACCACATCGTGCTCACCACGGCCGGTGCCCAGCTCGATCGCGGCCCTGCGGAGAATCGAGTGCGACCCGCCGCCGACGTGCTCTTCCGATCGGCTGCAATCGCGTTCGGCCCGCGCGTGATCGGAGTCGTGCTCACCGGCAATCTCAGCGACGGGTCCGCGGGCCTGCACGCCATCAAGCAGTGCGGCGGCGTCTCGCTCGTGCAGGCGCCGGACGATGCGCTGTTCCCCGACATGCCGCGCAACGCGATCGAGAAGGACGCCCCGGACCGCGTGCTCGCGCTCGACGCGTTGGCCGTCGAGCTCGTGCGGCAGGTGGGCACGCCCGTCTCGCAGCCGGTCGCCGCGGTGCCCACCACCGAGATCGCGCGAGCACTCGGCTACGCGATGCGCTCGCTCGACGAGAAGACGAGATTGCTCGAGCGGATGGCACGCGCCCATCGCGACGCGAACCGGCCCGCGACCGCCGACCTCTGCGAGCGCCGCCGCGTCGAGAGCTCGGAAGCCGCCGACGTCGTGCGGAGGCTGGTCGCGTCGATCGGCGGCACCGACGAGTGAACGCTGCCCGCGATCGCCGTTCACGTGCCCCGATGGGGCTCGTGCAGTCGCCGCGCGACGCGGCCGACCCGTGACGCCGCGGATCTGGTATGGCAACGATCCGGCCGGGCCGCATGGATCTCGTCGACGAAGACAGCGCGCTCGAGGGCCTCCTCGACTTCTTGAAGGCCAACCGGGGCTTCGACTTCACCGGCTACAAGCGCACCAGCCTCGCGCGACGGATCCGCCGCCGCATGGACGGGCTGACGATCGAGGACTTCGACAGCTACCGGATGTTCCTCGAGGCCAATCCCGACGAATTCGGGGTGCTGTTCAACAACGTCCTCATCAATGTCACGAGCTTCTTCCGCGACTCCGAGGCGTGGGGCTTCCTCGCGGAGAGCGTGCTGCCCAAGCTGCTCGACGACACGCATCGCAAGGCCCAGGTGCGCGTGTGGAGTGCGGGCTGTGCCTCTGGCGAGGAGCCGTTCTCGATCGCGATGCTGCTCGCGGAGGCGATGGGCATCGACGACTACTGCCGGCGCGCGAAGGTCTACGCGACGGACTGGGACGAGGAAGCGCTCACGCAGGCCCGACGCGCGCGCTACACGGTCGAGCAGCTGGAGGCGGTGCCGGAGGCCCTGCGCCAGAAGTACTTCGCGGTCGAGGACGGCGGCGGCACGTTCCACGGCGCGTTGCGCCGCTCCGTGATCTTCGGTCGCCACGATCTGGTCGACGACTCGCCGATCTCGCGCCTCGATCTGCTCCTGTGTCGCAACACGTTGATGTACTTCAACGTCGCCACGCAGGCCCGCATCCTGTCGCGGCTCCACTTCGCGCTCGGTGACAACGGCTACCTGTTCCTCGGCCGTGCGGAGATGCTCCTGTCGCACACGCGCGACTTCACGCCGGTGGATCTCAAGCACCGCGTGTTCAGCAAGGTGCGCGACGACAGCGTGCCCGACCTGCGCCACGGCCCCGCGCTGTCGCGACCGGAGCGGAGCACGACCTCGGTCAACGACTACACGCGGCTGCGCGAGGTGGCGCTGGACGCCGGGCCAGTGGCCCAGGTGATCCTCGATGCGGGCGGCCGCCTCGCCGTCTTCAACGACCGCGCGGCGAGCATGTTCCAGCTCGGCGCGCCCGAGCTCGGCAAGCCGCTGCAGGATCTGGAGCTGTCCTACCGGCCCGTAGACCTGCGCTCGATGATCGATCAGGCGCGCGAAGCGAGCGGCGGCACCGCCTCCTCGAGCGTGAGCCGCGTGCTCAAGACCGGTGACGCGCAGTATCTCGACGTCACGGTCCGGTGCCTCTACGACAACGCCGATCTCGTGGCGACCTCGATCACGTTCGACGACGTGACGAAGCACCAAAAGCTGCAGGAGAACCTGCAGCAGTTCAGCGAGAACCTCGAGACGGCGTACGAGGAGCTGCAGAGCGCGAACGAGGAGCTCGAGACCACCAACGAGGAATTGCAATCCTCCAACGAGGAGCTCGAGACCACGAACGAGGAGCTGCAGGCCGCGAACGAGGAGATGGAGACCATCAACGAGGAGCTGCGCTCGACGAACGAGGAGCTGCAGACCGCGAACGAGGCGCTGCGCGAACGTGAGGACGATCTCCATCGCGCCAACAGCTTCTTGAATGCGATTCTCTCGAGCCTGCGCGCCGGCGTAGCCGTGGTCACCAAGGACGGCCGCATCAAGGTGTGGAACGAGCGTGCGGCCGAGCTGTGGGGCGTGCGCGCGGACGAGGTGAAGGAAACGTTACTCGGCGAGCTGGACATCGGACTGCCAGTTCGTATGTTGCAAGAGCCGATGAACGAGGCGCTCGCGTCGTCGCAGCCGCGCGACCTCGTCCTCGATGCGGTGAACCGGCGCGGCCGAGCCATCCGATGCCACATCACCATCAATCCGCTGCATCCGCCGGAGCCGGAGACCCTCACGCTCCTGATGGACGTGCTAGATCCGGAGTCGCCATGAACCTCGACGACTTCGCGCAGCAGATCCAGCGCATGGTCGAGCGCACGCAGTCGCTGCGCGCGGCGGCGATGCGCGAGCACGACCCGAGCCGGATCGTGGTCCAGTCGCTCGAGGAGCTGCGCACGAGCATCGAGGAGCTGACGGTCGCCGAGGAAGAGCTGCGTGAGCAGACCAGCGAGCTCGGTCACGTGACCGCGGAGCTCGAGCAGGAGCGACGGCGCTATCAAGGCCTGTTCGCGGCGGCCCCGGTCGCCTACGTCGTCACGGACCCTGGCGGGGTCGTGACCCAGGTCAATCGGGTCGCGGCGTCGAGGTTGGGCGGCGAAGCACGGCTGTGCGTGGGCGTGCCGCTCGCGATGTTCGTCGCGGCGTCCGATCGCGGTCGGTACTACGCGATGGTCGAGCGCCTCCGCGAGTCCGCGGACGACAGCGAGATCGAGGAGCTCCACATGCGCAACCAGCTCTACGACGGCTGGTTCCGCTGCCGGCTCCACGCCGGCGTGGAGCGCGATGCTGCGGGGCAGATCGTGGGCCACCGCTACGTGCTCATCGACACGACGAACGAGGAGCGTGCCCGCGAGGCGGATCGGCTCGGCAGCGAGGCGAAGCGCAAGGACGAGTTCCTCGCGATGTTGGCCCACGAGCTGCGGAACCCGCTGGCACCCATCCGCGCGGCGGGCGAGCTGTGGCGCCATCACGGCGACACGCTGTCGCACGATCAGATGCGGTGGAGCATCGACGTGGTCGTGCGGCAGGCCGATCACCTCGCGCACCTCGTCGACGACCTGCTCGACATGTCGCGCGTGTCGCACGGCAAGATCCGGCTGCGACGCTCGCGGGTGGATCTGCGCGAAGTGGTGGAGCAGGCCGGCGATGCGGTTCGAGCCTCCGCGCTGCTGCACCGGCTCACGTATGAGCTGCCGACCGATCCGGTGTTCGTCGACGGCGATCCCACTCGGCTGCGCCAGATCGCGGTGAACCTGATCGAGAACGCGATCAAGTACACGCCGAAGGGCCGAGAGATCGTCGTGCGCGTCGCGACCCACGACCGCATGGCGCGGTTCGAGGTGTGCGACGAGGGCGTCGGGTTGCGGGCCGAGGAGCTCGAGACGATCTTCGGGCTGTTCAGCCAGGCACCCGCGACGTTGACCCGCGCCGAGGGCGGGCTCGGGCTCGGCCTCGCGTTGGTGCGCAAGCTGGTGGAGCTGCACGACGGCTCCGTCACCGCGCAGAGCGATGGGCTCGGCAAGGGCTCGCGGTTCATCGTCCAGCTGCCGCAGGTGGACGGCCCCGAAGACGCGCCGGCACCCAGCGAGTCGCAGCTGATGTCGCTCCGAGGGCGGCGAATCCTCGTGGTCGACGACAACGTCGACACCGCCGAGATGTTGTCGATCCTCCTGAAGGCCGAGGGCCACGAGGTGGCGCTCGCGTTCGACGGCGCCGACGCGATGCAGGTGTTCGAGACGTTCGCGCCGGATTCCGTCCTGCTCGATCTCGGGTTGCCCGACATCGACGGCCTCGAGGTCGCGCGGCATCTTCGCGCGCGCGCACCCGACGTGCTGCTCGTGGCGGTGACCGGCTACGGCCACGATCCGGTGCGCGCGCGCACCCGCGAGTCCGGCTTCGATCATCACCTGTTGAAGCCGGTCGATCTGGACAAGCTGCGCAGCGTGATCTTGACGGCCCGTCGATCGTCGAGCGGTGCGAGCGCGGCGAAGACCGAAGCGACGTAGCTGTACTTGCAGACGGTCGCGCGCGTGCCAGGGTCTCGGCGCGTGCGGTGTGGAGGACATGCCCGAGGCGGGTGAACGCCCCGCGGAGATCTCGGTCGAGTTGCTCCGCCTGTTGATCGACCGCGTCGAGGACTATGCGATCTTCGCGCTCACGACCACCGGTCACGTCGCGTCGTGGAACGCGGGCGCCCAGCGCATCAAGGGCTATCGTGCCGACGAGATCATCGGGCAGCACTTCTCGCAGTTCTATCGTCGCGAGGAGATCGAGGCCGGCAAGTGCGAGATGGAGCTCGAGGTCGCCGCGCGGGTCGGACGATTCGAGGACGAGGGCTGGCGGCTGCGCTCGGACGGCTCGATGTTCTGGGCGAACGTGGTGATCACCGCGCTCCGCGACGACAGCGGGCAACTGGTCGGCTTCGCGAAGGTCACCCGAGATCTGACCGCGCGACGAGCGGCCGAGCACGGCTCGCGGCGGCGGGCCGAGGCGCAGGCGGCCAAGCGTGCGGCGGACACGTTGCAGACCGTGAGCACTGCGCTCGCGGGTGCGCTCACGCGCGCTGCCGTCGTGGACGTGGTCGCGTCCCGGGTGCTCGCGGCGTTCGCTGCCGACGGCGGGAGTCTGGTGACCCGCGGATCCGCGGACACCCTGGAGCTCGAGTGGGAAGTCGGCCGGACGCGCGACGAGATCGACGCGGCGCGCACGATGACGCTCGACCATCCCTCGCTGCTCGCGGAGGCGGTGCGCACGAGGCAGTCCTCGTTCTTCGACGATGCCCCTGCGCGGGAGGACGATGCCCGACCGCCGGCGGTGGCCCGCGCGACTGCCGTGCTTCCATTGCTCGTGCGAGACGAGTGCATCGGCGCGTTCATGCTCACCCGCTCGATGGGCCCGTCGTTCTCGGGCCCCGATCAGGCGCTGGTCCGCACCATCGCGACGCAGTGCGCGCTCGCGCTGGACCGCGCGTCGATCTTCGAGCGCGAGCTCGAAGCCAAGCGCCACGCCGACTTCCTCGCTCGGGCCAGCTCGTTGCTGTCCTCGTCGCTCGAGGTGGGCGTCGTCGCGCAGCGACTCGCGGAGCTCGCAGTGCCGACGTTGGGCGACTGGTGTGTGATCGCGGGCGTCGACGGCGACGATCTGCGGCCGATGGCGTCGATACGCGTGGATCGGGTCGGGGAGCAGGTCTCGGGCGATCTCCGCCTGCTCTGCACCGAGAGCCCGATCATCCGCGAGGTGATGCGCTCGGGCACGGCGCGCCGCTATCCCGTCCTGCAGGACGCGGATCTGCGGGAGATCTGCGGGGACGACGAGCAGCTCGACGTCATGCGCCGGCTGGGACTACGGTCCGCGCTCGTCGTCCCCCTGCTCGTCGGGACGCGCACGATCGCGGTGATGGCACTCGCGTGGGCGCAGACGGGGCGACGCTACCGGGAGACCGACGTCGCGGTCGTGCAGGACGTGTGCGGCCGGGCCTCGCTGGCGATGGAGAACGCGCGGCTGTACTCCGAGCTCCAGCACGCCGTGCGCGCGCGCGACGACTTCATGTCCGTGGCCGTACACGAGCTGCGCACCCCGCTGGCGGCGATGCAGCTCACCCTGCAGGCCCTCGATCGCCTCATGGCGAAACGGGCAGGGACCGAGGACTACGATCCCGTGCCGCGCGAGCGGCTGGCCAAGGCGATCCTCAATGGCGAGCGGCTCGGGCGGCTCATCGCGGAGCTGCTCGACGTCGCTCGCCTGCGATCCAACCGGTTGCAGCTCGATCGCGAGACGCTCGACCTCGGTGCCCTGGTGCAGACGGCGGTCGGGGGCATCGGCGAGCTCGCCACGCGGTCCTCGTCCGAGCTGCGGCTGGAGCTCGAGTCGTCGATCGTCGGCAGCTTCGATCGCTTCCGCCTCGAGCAGGTCGTCACCAATCTCGTCACCAACGCGCTCAAGTACGGCCAGGGCAAACCGATCCGCGTCGAGCTCCGCCGCGAGGCCGACGTGGCGGTGCTCGCCGTCCACGATCAGGGCATCGGGATCGATCCCTGCCACCAGCGCAGGATCTTCGAGCGATTCGAGCGTGCGGTGACCGATCGGAACTTCGGTGGGCTCGGGCTCGGCCTGTGGATCTCGCGGCAGATCGTCGAGGCGAGCGGCGGCACCATCGAAGTCGACAGCCGTCCGGGCGAGGGGTCCCATTTCATGGTGCGCCTTCCACTTGCATTGGAGAACAGGGCGTGATCGGCGGCAAGAAGTTGGTTCTGGTGATCGACGACGATCCCGCGATGCGCGATGCGCTGTGCGACGCGTTGCTGGACGAAGGGCATCGCGTCGTCGTCACGAACGACGGCGCGGAGGCCTTGATGACCCTGCGCGCGGGGATGCGCCCCGACCTGATCCTGCTCGATCACATGATGCCCAACATGGACGGCCCCGCATTCGCGGCCGAGGTGGGGCGAGACGAAGCCCTGCGTGCGCTGAAGATCGTGCTGATCACGGCGGACGGCCGCGCTTCGCAGAAGGCGGGCGCGATGGGGCTGAGCCTGTACCTCACGAAGCCGGTGGAGATCGACGCGCTGCTCGACGTCGTCGAGCGGTCGTGACTCACCGAAGAGGGCGGCGCGGGTTGGGCTCGCACGGGGGCGTGCACAGGCCCTCGACGATCGATTCGACGTAACGTTCGACGAACATGGGCTCGAACTCTCGGCGTACGACCGCCGTTGCGAGCCCGTGCATCGCGACGCACAGCTGCCGTGCGATCAGCACGGGATTGCTCCGCCCGGCGATGTCGTCGATGAGCACGGTGGCGCGCAGCACGAACGGATGGGCCTGCCAGTGCTCGTGGAGGTCGACGGCGGCCCGCGCATGCTCGAACGCGAGGCCGTACAGCCACGGATGGTACCGCGCGAAGTCGGCGTAGCCGATGCACAGGTGCACGAGGCGAGCCGCCGGGTCGAGGTGACGCACCACCGAGTCCGCCAGCCATCGGTCGAGGCGCTCGATCGCCGCACGCTCGAGCTCTCGCACGAGCTCGCGCTTGTCGGCGAAGTAGACGTACAGGACCGCCGGGTTCCAACCAAGTCGCTTCGCGATGAGGCGCATCGAGACGCCGTCCTCGCCGAGCTCCTCGCCGAGCTCGAGCGCGCACGCGAGCACGGCGCGACGCCGTGACCACACTTCCTGCTGCGGGAGGGTTCGCGCACCCATCGGCGACTGACTAGCAGTCGACGGAGGGCGCGCCACCGACCGCGGCAGAACGGCGTCAGACGCTCGTCTCGCCGGCGGTCACGATGTCCTTGGCGCCCTGTTTCTCGAGCACGTCGCGCGCCTTCTTCTTCCACTCGCCGTCGTCGCAGTGGACCGACATGAGGATGTTGCCGCTCTTGATCTTGCCCTCGTACTGCTTCGCCTCGATCTCCGGGATGCCGAGGCCGACGAGCGCGCCCGTGATCCCACCCACCGTCGCACCCGCTGCGGCGCCGCTGAGCGTCGCGAGCAGCGGACCCGCGGCGATGAACGGCCCGAGCCCGGGGATCGCGAGCGCGCCGAGGCCCGCGAGCAGACCGATCGTGCCTCCGACCGCGCCGCCGGCTCCGGCGCCCGCAATCGCCCCCTCGGGCGCCTTCGTGTTCTGTTCGTGCGCGAAATCCCGGGTGCCCTCCTTGTCCGGGAAGAGCACGGACATGTCGTCGTCGCGGAAGCCTTGGGCGCGCAACGCCGCGACCGTGGCTTGCGCCTGCTGATACGTCTCCACCAATCCGATGACCGCCTTCTTCGCCATGTTCGCTCTCCCCGCAGCTACTGCGCCGCGACTTCCAGTTGGTTGTCCACGCTCTTCACCCCGTCGACGCCCTTGGCCAGGCCCTCGATGGTCGTTTTCTCCTCCTCGGAGGCGACGGGTCCGCGCAGCGTCACGACGCCGTCGGCGGTGATGATCTTGCAGTTCTTCGCGTTGATGGAGAGGTCGTCCTCGTCCATCACGGCCTTGCGGATCGACGCCGTGATGTCGATGTCGCCCTTGTTCTCGTTCTGATCGAGCGGCGTCTTCGCCGTCGGATCTCGGTCACGTTCGTTCGTCTTCGTGTTGTCGGGCTTCGCCTCGTTCGCGTCGGCCTTGTCGCCACAAGCCATCGCGCTCGAGAGCAGAAGCAGCATCGCGATTCGCTTCATGCTGTCCCTCTCCGTGGCGGGGCGGTGTGCAACCACCGTGCCGCGTGTCCGGCCCATGCATTCCGGCTCGCGACCGGAGTGCGCGCGCCATCCCGCCCCGCAAGCGGTGAGGCGCCACGCGATCCCGCCTCATTGCCCGGTCATCTCGATTCGTGATAGCTCCACCAGCACCATGGGTGCTCGCGCCGAAGCTGCTCCGCGTTCCGTCGCCGCCGATCTGCACGCGACGATGGTGAAGACGATCAAGGGCCTCGCGATGGACGGGGTCGAGAAGGCGAAGTCGGGTCATCCCGGCATGCCGATGGGCGCCGCCGACATGGCCGCGACGCTGTGGCTGCGATTCCTCGTGCACGACCCCGCGGATCCACACTGGCCCGATCGCGATCGCTTCGTGTTGTCCGCGGGCCACGGCTCGATGCTGCTGTACTCGCTGTTGCATCTCACCGGCTACGACCTGCCGATGGAGCAGCTGCAGCAGTTCCGCCGGCTGCACAGCAAGACGCCCGGCCATCCCGAGCTCGGCGAGACGCCCGGCGTCGAGGTCACCACCGGGCCGCTCGGCACCGGTTTCGCCGCCGGCGTCGGCTTCGCGTACGCCGAGCGCTACCTCGCGCAGCGCTACAACCGGCCGGGGCACGAGATCATCGATCACTTCACGTACGGCATCGTGAGCGACGGCGATCTCATGGAAGGCGTCGCGTCGGAGGCCGCGAGCTTCGCGGGCCATCACAAGCTCGGCAAGCTCGTCTATCTCTACGACAGCAACGACATCACGATTGACGGCGGCACCGGGCTCGCGTTCACCGAGAACGTCGGCGCGCGCTTCGAGGCGTACGGCTGGCACGTGCAGAAGGTCGACGGCCACGACGCCGAGGCGATCGCGAAGGCGCTCGTCGCCGCACGCGCCGAGCGCGAGCGCCCGAGCTTGATCGAGTGCCGCACCATCATCGCGAACGGAGCGCCGAAGAAGGCCGGCACGTCGGCGAGCCACGGCGCGCCACTCGGCAAGGACGAGGTCGAAGCCGCGAAGAAGGCGATGGGCTGGCCGCTCGAGCCCACGTTCTGGGTGCCCGACGAGCTGCGCACCGAGCTCGTGAAGCGCCGCGCCGAGCTGGGCGCGATGCATCGCGACTGGAAGGTGCGCTTCGATCGCTACAAGGCGGCCGAGCCCGCGCTCGCGGCCGAGCTCGCGGGATTGCTCGCCGGCGAGCTGCCGAAGGGCACGCTCGAGGCCATTCCCCGCTTCGAGCCCGGCACGCCGCTCGCGACCCGCAAGGCGTGCGCGAAGGTGATCAGCGCGATCGCGAAGGTGCATCCCGGCTTCATCGGCGGCTCCGCCGATCTCGCCGAGAGCAACGGCGTCGACTTCGGCGAGCGCCACATCCACTTCGGCGTGCGCGAGCACGGCATGGGCGGCATCACGAACGGGCTCGCCGCACACGGCGGCTTGACGCCGGTCGACGCCACGTTCCTCATCTTCTCGGACTTCATGCGCGGGTGCGTGCGCCTGTCGGCGCTGATGAAGCTGCCGGTCATCCATGTGTTCAGCCACGACAGCATCTGGCTCGGCGAGGACGGGCCCACGCACGAGCCCGTCGAGCAGTGCATGAGCCTGCGCATGATCCCGGATCTGTGGGTCGTGCGTCCCGCCGACGCGAAGGAGACGGCGGCCGCGTTCGAGCTCGCGCTCGGGCGCAAGTTCGGCGACGGGCCCACGGCGATCCTCGTCACCCGTCAGAACCTTCCGATCTTCGCCGAGACGCGGCAGGACATCCGCAAGGGCGCGTACGTGCTGTGGGAGCCCCAGGGTGTGCGGCCGAGCGAGCTGCACGGCATCCTCGTCGCGACGGGCTCCGAGGTCGCGATCGCCTACGAAGCGGCCAAGAAGCTGCACGAGCAGGGCAAGAGCGTGCGCGTGGTGTCGATGCCGTGCTGGGAGGCCTTCGAGGCCCAGCCACAGGCGTGGCAGGACGAGGTGCTGCCGCCGTCGATCCTGCGCCGCCTGTCGGTCGAGGCGGGCACGACGCTCGGTTGGCACAAGTGGTGCGCGCACCAGCACGGCATCGATCGCTTCGGCGCGTCCGCACCGGGCGAGGACGTCGCGCGCGAGTACGGCTTCACGGCCGACGCGGTGGTCGAGCACTACTCGCGACTGCCGTAGCGCCGGCGCTCGTCGAGCGCGTGCACGGCGTGCCGGCGAGTCATGAGCGCGGGCGTCGTGACTGCGAGTTGGTTCGTGATTGTGGTGCGTGCCCACTTGATGACGCATGCGTGCGTGTCACACGGTGCTGGCCTCGTGCATCGGGCGCGAGGCCGAGGGAGCTCCGACGATGCAGCGCAACGAATCGAACAGGTACGGATCGAACAGGAACGGATCGAACAGGAACGACGGTGATCGCGGTGGTCAGCGGCAACAAGAGCGCGGCTGGTACACGCACGGCGGCCGCGATTCCCAGTCGTATCGGGATCGCGACGACGGCGACGGCGATCGCGAGATGGGGTCGAGCAGCGGTCGCGACGAGTGGGACAGCGCCGACGACGATCGCGAGTATCGCGACCGCGGTGGGTACTACGACGGCGGTCAGCAGAGCTGCGGCTACGGCGGTCGCGACGACGAGGACCGCGGCGGCTATCGCAGCCAGGGCGGCTACGATCGCGAGCCCGTCGGCGGCTATCGCAGCCGCAGCGGTGCCGAGCGCGGCGGCCATCGCAGCGAGGGCGGCTACGATCGCGGAGGATCGAGCGGGGGCTACCGCAGCGAGGGGCAATACGGCGAGCAGGGCTCGTACCGCGGCGGGAGCTACGGCGAGCAAGGCTCGTATCGCGGCGGCGGCTACGGCGGGCAGGGCTCGTACCGCGGCGGCGGTTATGGAGAGCAAGGCTCGTATGGTGGTGTCGCCGGTGACCGCGATCGCGCCTCGTACGGCGGTGGCCCCTACGGCGGTGAGCGGTGGTCGCAACGCGGCGGTGGCTACGGCGGATCGCAAGACAGCTACGGTGGTGGGCGCCAGGGCGAAGGCGCGCAGCGTGGCGGCGACTGGAGCAGCGCGCAGGGCGACAGCAACACGTCGCACCGCGGCAAGGGCCCGAAGGGCTACATGCGTTCCGATGATCGCATCCGTGAAGAGGTGTGCGAGCTGCTCGAGGACGAGGACATCGACGCGAGCGAGATCGAGGTGAAGGTCGAGAGCGGCGTCGTCACGCTCACCGGCACCGTCTCCGAGCGCTCGGCGAAGCGCCGCGCGGAGGACATCGTCGGCTCCGCGCGCGGCGTCAAGGACGTCACGAACCAGCTGCGGGTCGGCTCCGGCTCGTCCAACGGGAGCGCGCAGAGGTCCGAGTCGGCCAAGGACAAGGGCGGTCCGACCGCATCGACGAGCACGTCCTCGTCGTCGAGCCGCGCCGCGAGCTGATCACGGGCAAGGCGGCCGGGAGCGCGCGCTCCCGGCCTACTTCCCCAGCGTGGGCGTCTCTTCGACCGGCGTGCGGGGCCATGCGATCGTGAATGCGGTCCGTTCCGACGTGGACGACACGTCGATCACCCCGGCATGCGCCGAGACGATCTGGCCGACGATGTACAGGCCGAGCCCGAGGCTCGTGCGCGAGTTCTCGGCGCCACCATGGAACGCACGGAAGAGGCTCGGCAGCATGTTCTCGGGGATCGGACGGCCCCGGTTGCTGATGCGCGTGAACACCGAGCGCCGGTCGTCGGCCTCCCAGGCCTCGACAATCACCGGATCCTCGCCGTGCTGCAGCGCGTTGCCCACGAGGTTGCCGAGCGCCTGCACCACGCGCTCGGGATCGAAGCGGCCCCGCACGTCGCCTCGCACGCGCACGTCGATCGACCGTTCCGCATGCTGCGTCCGCAGCTCCTCGACGGTCGCGCGACACAGCTCGCCGAGATCGCACTCCTGCGGCGTCACCGGGATGCCCTCGCCGAGGTGCGCGCGCGCGAAGTCGAGGACGTCGGTGATCATCCGCGTCATGCGCTCGCTCGCCCGCGCGATCGTCTCCACGCGTGCGCGGTCCGGCGCAGCGAGTGTCTCCGAACGGAGCAGCACGCTCGACGCCATGGACACGGCCGACAGAGGATTGCGCAGATCATGGGCGAGGATGCCGATGAAGCGCTCGCGCACCTGGTCGCGCCGCTCCATGTAGCGGCGCACCGACGACAGGATCGCGCGATCGAGCGCCTCGTTGCAGCGGATGAGATCCCGCCGCACGTCGTCCGACGACGGCACCGCGAGCAGGCGCTCGAGCACGACGTGGCGCAACCACGCGTACTCGATGTCGAGCACCGCCAGATCGACCCCGAGGCTCAATCGCTGCAACCCGTGGCCGGATGCCAGCAGCTCGAACGCCGACTCGGCCTTCGTACGCTCGCCGTCGATCCAGTCGGCGAGCCCGTCGAGCACCTCGGGCAGGTGATCGACGAGCGCGCCCTTCGAGAGGCGCGTGAGCTCGACGAGGTCGTGCCGCACCGCAGCCACCCAGTCGTCTGCGATGCCCTGCTTGTGCTCGCGGATGTACCGCGCGACGAGAGACACGCGCATCGGTGCGCCAAGCTAGCACGCGGGCGTCTGTACGGATCGGACGCGGGGTCACCGCTCGATGACCGCGAACCACCAGGGCGGCAGGAGCGCGCGGGACCCGGCGTCGACACGATCGCCGAGCACCCGACCGCTGCCGCCGAATCGCGGGTCGGCACCGTCGAGCACGACGCGCCAGGGCACGCCGAGCTCGAGGTCGAGCTCCGCGGCGCGCGATCCGAGATGGAAGATCGCACAGAGGTCCGGTGGGAACTGCACGAACAACAAGCGACCATCGGCGCGCATCTCGACCCGCGCGTCGGCCCGACCGACGGTGAACGAACCGCGCTGTCGCACCGCGAGTGCGGCTGCCACGAGTGCACGACGCTGCTCCGCTCCGTCGCGGTGGCGCTGCAACACGCATCGCGCCATCGTCTCCGCGGCCTGCGGATCCGGAGGCTCCTCGCTCCAGTCGAACGCGGCGAACTCGGCCTTGCGTCCCCGTCGCACCGCTTCGGCGAGCTCCGGATCGCCGTGGTCGGTGAAGTAGAGGAAGGGCCGGGTCTCGCCGTGCTCCTCGCCCATGAACACGAGCGGGGTGTGGGGCGACAGCAGCACCATCGCGAGCGCACAGCGGACCGCATCGTCGCTCGCGAGCGCCGTGAGTCGTTCGCCGCGCAGGCGGTTGCCGATCTGATCGTGGTTCTGCCCGCACACGACGAACGCTTCGGGGGGCACGTCCGTCGCCGGTGCGCCGTGTCTGCGATCGCGCGAGGGCGAGTACCCGCCCGTGTACGCGAAGCCCTCCTGGATCGCACGGGCGAGCAGCGCCGGGTCGGTGTAGTCCGCGTAGTAACCGCTCGACTCGCCGGTGACGAGCACGTGCAACGCGTGGTGGAAGTCGTCGGCCCACACGGCATCGAGCCCGAGCCCGCCGCGCTCGAGTGGTCGCACGAGCCGCGGATCGTTGCGATCGTCCTCCGCGACGAGCCATCGGGGCCACGTCACGCGACCGAGCGCGGCCGTTTCCGTGACGAGCTCGCTCAGGAACGGCATCGCCGATCGATCGACGATGCCGTGCACGGCGTCGAGGCGGAGGCCGTCGACGTGGTACTCGTCGAGCCACATCTGCGCGTTGTCGAGGAAGTAGCGACGCACGCCGTCGCTGCCGGGTCCGTCGAAGTTCATCGCCGCGCCCCACGGCGTCGAGAACGACGCGTTGTGATAGGGCGCGAGCTGGTCGAAGACCGCGCCCTCGGGACCGAAATGGTTGTAGACGACGTCGAGCACCACCGCGAGGCCACGCGCGTGGCAGGCGTCCACGAAGCGGCGGAACGCGTCCGGGCCTCCGTAGCTCGCCGCGACCGCGAACGGGAACACGCCGTCGTAGCCCCAATTGCGCGCGCCGGGGAACTGCGCGATCGGCATCGGCTCGACGACGGTGAAGCCGAGCGCGACCAGCCCGTCGAGCTCGGCGATCGCCGCGTCGAACGTGCCTCCCGCCGTGAAGGTGCCCACGTGCATCTCGTAGATCACCGCGTCGCGCCAGGCCCGCCCGGACCATGCGCCGTCGGTCCACGCGAACTCGCGGCCGACGATCGCCGAGGGACCGTGGACGCCTTCGGGTTGGAAGCGCGACGCGGGATCGGCGAAGTGGCGCTCCCCGCAGCGGTAGCGATACCGCGTGCCGGCCTCGACGCCGTCGAGCTCCGCGCGGTGGACTCCGCGCGCGTCCTTCGTCATCGCGACGCCCCGCCCACGCGGGCCGAGCAGCTCGAGGTGGACCGAGTCGAGCTTCGGTGCCCACAGCTCGAATCGACAACATCTCTCCCCCAGGAGTGTCGCTCCCATTCGCATGCGATCGCGAGTCTTCGCGAGGTTTGCGTCGCGTCAAGCCGCGCGCGGTGTGCCAACGGTCAGCACGCGCTCACGATCCAGAGGACCATGGCGCGAAGGTGCCGTAGGATGGCGCCCCATGACGGCGCCCCCCGCGGATTCCACCTCGTCCCGCTCTGCCGTGGGCGAGCCCCGGACGCGCAAGTTCCTGCCGGCACGCACGTTCTGGGGCTTCGTCGTCGCGGTCGTCGCGATCGTCCTGCTCGCCGCGCTGTCGTGGGAATCGCTGCGGCGCCGCGCCGAGACGGCGGCGCTGGTGACCCACGCCTTCGAGGTGGTGGCCGAGCTCGCGACCGTGGTCGGCTCGATCAAGGACGCCGAGACCGGCCAGCGCGGCTATTTGTTGACCGGCGAGGATTCCTACCTCGAGCCGTACGATTCCGCCGTGGCCACGACGCCGCGTCAGCTCGCGACGCTGCGCGAGCTGGTGCGCGACAGTCCCGAGCAGCTGGGCAGGGTGGAGGAGATCGACGCGCTGCTCGCCCAGAAGTACGCCGAGCTCGCGCAGACGATCGCGCTGCGTCGCGCAGGTCGGGTCGACGAGGCGCTGCAGATGGTGCGCAGCGACCTCGGCAAGGACCTGATGCTTCGCATCCGCGGACGCGTATCGGAGATGGAGCTGAGCGAGCGGGAGCAGCTCGAGCTGCGTCAGCGTGAGTTCGACGAACGCGTGCGCTGGTCGACGATCATCACGACCGGAGGCCTCGCGCTGTTGCTCGCCCTGATCGTGGGCGCGGCATGGTTGTCGTCGCGCGACTTCCGGACGCAGCAGATGGAAGCGTGGCTGCGCACCGGTCAGGGGCTCCTCGCGTCTCGTCTGCAGGGGGATCACGATCTGGAGCGGGTCGGCGCGTCCGCGGCGGAGTTCCTCGCGAGCTATCTCGATGCGCCGATGACCATCGTGCACTTCGCCGATGGGACGGGCACGCTGCGCCGCGTCGGCGGCCACGCGGCGCCCGAGGGCGATGCCATCGGGTCGATCACGCGGCAGGCGTTCACGAGCCGGCGCGTGCTCGCCGTGGGCCCCGTGCCCGACGACTACTTCGCGGTCGGCTCCGGCCTGGGCGCGGGCCGCCCCACGCACCTCGCGGTGGTGCCCTCGGTCGCCGACGGCGACGTCAACGGCGTGGTCGAGGTCGCGTTCTTCCGCCGCATCGCCTCCGACGAGCTCGAGCTGCTCGAGCGCGCGTGCGAGACGATCGGCGCCGCGATGCGCTCGGCCGAGTATCGCCGCAACCTGCGAGAGCTGCTCGAAGAGAGTCAGAGGCAGGGCGAGGAGCTGCAGTCGCAGCAAGAAGAGCTCACGGTGCAGAACGAGGAGCTCGAACAGCAGACCGCGGCGCAGCGCGAGGCCCAGGCGCGGCTCGAGGCCCAGCAGACCGAGCTCGAGCAGATCAACACGCAGCTGGAAGAGCAGGCCGACTCGCTCGCGGTCCAGCGCGACAACCTGGCGCATGCCCAGCGGGAGCTGCAGCAGGCGAACGAGTACAAGTCCGAGTTCCTCGCGAACATGTCCCACGAGCTGCGCACGCCGCTCAACAGCTCGCTCATCCTGGCGAAGCTGCTCATGGAGAATCGCGAAGGCACGCTCACCGACGAGCAGGTGAAGTTCGCGCAGACCATCTACACGGCGGGCAACGACCTGCTCACGCTCATCAACGACATCCTCGATCTCTCGAAGATCGAGGCCGGCAAGCTGGACGTCCGCCCGGAGGACGTCGCGCTGCGCGGGACGGTCGACGACCTGCGGCGCGTGTTCGAGCCCGTGGCCGGCGACAAGAAGCTGGATCTCTCGCTCGAGCTCGGGCTCGGCGTGCCGCCCACGATCCGGACCGACCCCACGCGACTGCAGCAGATCCTGAAGAACCTCCTGTCCAACGCGCTGAAGTTCACCGAGCGCGGTGGCGTGTCGCTACGGGTGACGCGCGAGGCCGACGGCGTCATCGCCTTCGCGGTGACCGACACGGGCATCGGCATCCCGCGAGAGCAGCAGGACGCGATCTTCGAGGCGTTCCGCCAGGCCGACGGCACGACGAATCGCAAGTACGGCGGCACGGGGCTCGGCCTGTCGATCTCGCGAGACCTCGCGCGGTTGCTCGGAGGCGAGCTGCGCGTGGACAGCGAGGTCGGCCGCGGCAGCACGTTCACGCTGCGGCTGCCGGAGACGGGACCGGCCGGGGCCGAGCCGCGTCCACGCGCGCCCGCGCTGCGGATGCCGCGTGCGCCGGTGCGGTCGCCAGCGCCCGTGCGAACGCCCGCGCCCGCGCACGCGCGATCGATCCTCGTCGTCGAGGACGACCCCACGTTCGCGGGCATCCTCGCCGACCTCGCGGGCGAGCTCGAATTCCACCCGTACGTGGCCCACGACGGCGAGCGCGGGCTCGCGATGGCCCGCGAACACCGGCCCAGCGGCATCGTGCTCGACCTCGGCCTGCCCGATCGGTCCGGTCTGTCGGTGCTCGATGCGCTCAAGCACGACCCCGCGACGCGTCACATCCCGGTCCATGTGATCTCGGCCGCCGATCACACCCAGGCGGCGCTCGCGATGGGAGCCACCGGTTATGCGATCAAGCCGGTGGAGCGTGAAGCGATCGTGGAGGCGTTGCGCCGCATCGAGGACAAGTTCACGCCCAAGCTGCGACGCGTGCTCGTGGTGGAGGACGACGACGTGCACCGCGACAGCACCGCGCGTCTGCTCCGCAGCGACGGCGTGGAGGTGATCGAGGTCGCGACCGCGGGCGAGGCGATGGCGCAGCTCGAGAATGCGACGTTCGACTGCATGGTGCTCGATCTCACCTTGCCCGACCGCTCGGGCTACGAGCTGCTCGAGGAGGTCGCCAGCAAGGAGCGGTACTCCTTCCCACCGGTGATCGTGTACACGGGACGCTCGATTTCCGCCGAGGAGGAACGCCAGCTCCATCGATTCTCCAGCTCGATCATCATCAAGGGCGCGCGCTCGCCCGAGCGACTGCTCGACGAGGTCACGCTGTTCCTCCACCAGGTGGAGACGGACCTGCCGCCCGATCGCCAGCGCATGCTGCGTGACGCGCGGCAGCGGGATGCCGCGTTCGAGGGGCGTCGCGTGCTCGTGGTGGAAGACGACGTGCGCAACATCTACGCGCTCACGAGTGTGCTCGAGCGCCGCGGCGCCACAGTCGACATCGCGCGCAACGGACGTGAAGCGCTCGACGTGCTGGCGGCGAGCCCGGCGTTCGACCTCGTGCTGATGGACATCATGATGCCGGAGATGGACGGCCTGGAAGCGACCCGCGAGATCCGCAAGCGCCCGGGCCTCGCGAAGCTGCCGATCATCGCGCTCACGGCCAAGGCGATGGCGGACGATCGCGAGCAGTGCATCGCGGCCGGCGCGAACGACTACGTCGCCAAGCCGCTCGACGTGGACAAGCTGCTGTCGCTCGCCCGCGTGTGGATGAAGGCATGAGCACGGCGGGCGACGACGAGAGCATGCGCGACCTGCTCGAGGCCATCTTCGAGCGGTACCAGTACGACTTCCGCCGGTACGCGATGGCCTCGCTGCGCCGGCGCCTGCAGGCCGCGTGCTCCCACTTCGGCAATCCGCCGCTCACCGCCCTGAAAGCGAAGGTGCTCGCGGACCCGCAGGCGTTCACGGAGCTCCTGCGCTATCTCACCGTGCAGGTGAGCGACCTGTTCCGCGACCCGGCGTACTTCCGCTCCGTGCGCGAGCAGGTGGTGCCGTACCTCCGCACCTATCCCTCGCTCAAGCTGTGGGTCGCGGGCTGTGCGACCGGCGAGGAGGCCTATTCGTTCGCGATCATGCTGGCCGAGGAGGGGCTGCTCGATCGCACGCTCGTCTACGCCACGGACATCCACGCCGACAGCCTGCGCGTCGCGGAGTCCGGCGTCTATGCGCTCGACCGGTTCGCGCGCTTCAGCGAGAACTACCGGCTCGCGGGCGGGCGGCGCTCGCTCTCGGACTACTACACGGCCGAGTACTCGTCCGCGGTGCTGTCCCGCACGCTCAGGAAGTCGATCCTGTTCTCCGATCACAGCCTCGCGACGGACACCGTATTCGCGGAGATGGAGCTCGTCTCCTGCCGCAACGTGCTGATCTACTTCGAGCGCGAGCTGCAGGACCGCGCGCTCGAGATCATCAAGGACTCGCTCGGTCATCGCGGCTTCCTCGGGCTCGGTCACCGGGAAACGCTGCGCTTCTCCAAGCACGCCGCGGCGTTCACCGAGTTCGTGCGCGCAGATCGGATCTACCGCAAGGTATGACGGCCATGAGCTCGACGCCCATCGCAGCGATTGTCGTGGGAGGCTCCGCCGGGGCCATCGACGCGCTCACGATCATCCTGCCCGCGTTGCCGGCCGACTTCGCCATTCCGCTCGCGCTCGCGCTCCACGTCTCGCCGCGCGAGCCGAGCCACCTCGCGCGTGTGCTCGGTGCGAGGTGTGCACTGCCGGTGCGGGAGGCCGACGACAAGGAACCGATCGAAGCGGGCGTGTATCTGGCCGCGCCCGACTACCACCTGCTCGTGGAGTCGTCGCGGTGCTTCTCCTTGTCGGTCGACGATCCGGTGCACTTCTCGCGGCCGTCCATCGACGTGCTGTTCGAGTCCGCGGCCGAGGTCTACGGACCCGAGCTCGCCGCGGTACTCCTCAGCGGGGCCAACGACGACGGGGCGCGCGGCCTCGCCCGCGTACGGCAGGCCGGCGGCATCACGATCGCCCAGTCCCCCGACAGTGCGACCATGGCGACGATGCCGCAATCGGCTCTTGCGCTCGGCTGCGTCGACCACATGCTTGCGCCCGCTGCCATCGGTCCGTTCCTGGCGGCACTGCCCGGCCCCCCGTCGCGAGGACGAGCATGAACGCGGAACCGATCAAGCTGCTGCTCGTCGACGACGTGGAGGAGAATCTCACCGCGCTCGAGGCCCTCTTGCGCCGCGACGGGCTGGAGATCCTCCAGGCGCGCTCGGGCCCGGAAGCCCTCGAGCTGCTGCTCGTCCACGACTTCGCACTGGCGATCCTCGACGTGCAGATGCCGGAGATGGACGGCTTCGAGCTGGCGGAGCTGATGCGGGGCACCGCTCGCACGAAGCACGTGCCCATCATCTTCGTCACCGCGGGCGCACGCGATCCGCAGCGTGTGTTCAAGGGCTACGACACCGGCGCGGTGGACTTCCTGTTCAAGCCCGTCGAGCCCGCGGTGCTCAAGAGCAAGGCGGAGGTGTTCTTCGAGCTCCACCGGCAGCGCAAGGAGCTGCAGACGCTGCTGGGGCTGAACGAGATCTTCGTCGGCATCCTCGGCCACGATCTCCGCAACCCGTTGACCACGATCCTCACCGGCTCGACGCTGCTGCAGCAGCAGATCGCGGACGACGCGCCGCTCACCACCGTGCAGCGGATGGCGGCGGCCGGTCGCCGCATGTCGGGCATGATCGAGCAGCTGCTCGATCTCACGCGCGCTCGGCTCGGCGGCGGCATCGGGTTCGTCCGCGCACGCGAGGCCCTGGACGTCGTGCAGCTCGTGCGCCGGGTGATCGACGAGCTCCGTGGCGCGCATCCGAATCGCGACGTCGTGCTGCGATCGAACGGAGCTGCTGCTTGCTCGGGAGATGCGGATCGACTGCTGCAAGTGCTGTCGAACCTGATCGGCAACGCGCTGCAGCACGCCGATCCGGGCGGCGCGGTGACCGTCGCCGTGGAGGGCGAGCACGGCGAGGTGTTCGTGCGCGTGCACAACGCTGGCGTGATCCCCCCCGAGCTCCTGCCGCGCATCTTCGATCCGTTCCGCGGCCACCAGCGCAGCGGCGCGCGTACGCAGGGCCTGGGTCTGGGGCTGTACATCTCGCAGCAGATCGCGCTGGCGCACGGCGGCGCGGTGACCGTCGTGTCGAATGCGGCCCACGGCACCGAGTTCACGCTGCGGCTTCCGTGCGGCACGGACCATGCCTCGCCGCACCGCGGAGGTGATGCCGCCGCCACGATCCTCGTCGTCGACGACGATCACGACATCTGCGGCTCGTTGCGCGAGGTGCTCGAGGACGCCGGCTACGGAGTCGTCACCGCATCGAATGGGCAGGAAGCGCTGGACGTGCTCGGGCGCTCGCCGCGGCCGAGCCTGGTCATCCTCGATCTGATGTTGCCCGTCCTCGACGGTGCACGCGTCTACGAGGCGATGCAGGCGGATCCCGACCTCGCGCAGATCCCCGTGATCATGTCCACCGCCGTGCCCTCGCGTGCCCCTGCGCAGGTGACCGTGCTGGCGAAGCCGCTGCGGCTCGAGCGACTGCTCGCGTTGGTAGAGGAGCTGACGCGCCGTCCATCGGAATCCGGAGCGTGAGCCGTCGACACCGGGTCATCGCAATCGCGTGCATGGCACGTGGTCGCGATGGGTGCGCTTGCTAGTCCATCGGCGGAGGTCCGATGGCCCGAGGAAGCAAGTCGTCGTACAGCAACAAGCAGAAGCGCCAGGCGGAGCACATCGCCGAGGGCTACCAGAAGCGCGGCACCTCGAAGAAGGAAGCCAAGCGCCGCGCCTGGGCCACCGTCAACGCGGAAACCGGGGGTGGTGAGAAGAGCGGCTCGGGGCGCGGCAAGAAGACCAAGCGCACGTCGTCGAAGAAGGGCGGCAAGAAGGGCGGCGCCACGAAGAAAGGCAAGACCAAGGGCGCGAAGAAAGCGGCGCGCACGCGGGCGAAGCGGTCGGGCAAGAAGAAGGGCTCGAGCAAGAAGAGCACGAAGAAGAAGAGCACGAAGAAGAAGAGCACGCGCAAGTCGTCGCGCTGAGGAGGTGACCCGTGGAAAAGGATGCGAAGGTGCGATTCGCCGTCGTGGGGCTCGGGCACATCGCCCAGGTCGCCGTG
The DNA here is from genome assembly GCA_964468635.1 of uncultured Nannocystaceae bacterium. Classification (GTDB taxonomy): domain Bacteria; phylum Myxococcota_A; class Polyangia; order Nannocystales; family Nannocystaceae; genus Xiheibacterium. The sequence goes on along the minus strand of CAYXVR010000046.1, from coordinate 28,940 downwards.
CTGCCCGGCTTCAGGCATGCGAAGCACGCCGAGCTCACCGCGCTCGTGAGCGGCGATCCGAAGAAGCGCGCCGAGCTCGCGAAGGAGTATGCGCCCGCGAAGGCCTTCGACTACGGTGCGTACGACGAGGTGCTCGGTGCGGTCGATGCGGTCTACATCGCGCTGCCGAATCACCTGCATCGCGAGTACGCGGTGCGAGCGGCGAAGCGTGGGATCCACGTGCTGTGCGAGAAACCGCTGGCGGTGGACGAGGAAGAGTGCCTCGCGATGATCGACGCCGCGGACGCGAACGGCGTGAAGCTGATGACCGCGTATCGCCTCCACCTCGATCCGGCGAATCTCGAGGCCGCCGCGCGCATCCGCAAGGGCGACCTGGGGCGACCGCGTGTCTTCAGCTCGTCGTTCACGCAACAGGTCGTCGCCGGCAACGTACGCCTGATGCCGGTGGCGCAGGGCGGCGGGCCCGTCTACGACATGGGCATCTACTGCATCAACGCGGTGCGCTACCTCTTCGCCGACGAGCCGTACGAGATCCACGCGATGGCGGCCTCGCGCGAGGACGAGCGCTACCGGGACTCTCCGGAGATGGTGGCGGTGACGATGCGCTTCCCCGACGAGCGTCTCGCGACGTTCGTGTGCAGCTTCGGCGCCGCCGACAGCTCGCACTACGAGGTGCTCGGTGATCGCGGCAGACTGGTGATGCAGCCGGCGTACGAGTACGCCGAGGGCCTTCGCATGCGGGTGGAGATCCGCGACGAGAAGCCGCGCGAGCAGGGATTCGACAAACACGACCAGTTCGGCGCCGAGCTCGAGTACTTCGCGCGCTGCGTGCTCGAGGACACGCCCGTGGAGCCCGATGGCATCGAGGGATTGGCGGACGTCCACATCATCCGCGCGATCCACCAGAGCATCCGTGAGCAGAAGCCGGTGTCGATCGTGCCCGTGCGCCCGCGCCGACGCCCGGACGAGGGGCAGGCGATCGTGATGCCCGGCGTGAAGCCACCCGACTCGGTGAACGCGAAGAGCCCGAGCGGCGAATGACGGGATAGGATCCCCCGGTGGGCGGCCACGACGATTTCCCGCGCCTGGGCGGTGCACTCGATCCGATCAACGAGCGCTTCCACGCCGACTACGCGCGGGCGCGCGACGAGGCCGAGCTCGAGGGGCCCGTGCTCGTGCTGCTCGGCGACGAGCTCACGCTCCTGCGACCGAGCGAGGCGAAGCCGCGGGTGTTCCCGTTCTCGCCGCGCGTGTTCCATGTGCTCAAGGTGATCTCGCACGTGCCGGTGACCGCGTTCACGCTCGCGCGCGGCGGCGCTGACGTCCGCCGTGCGCTCGCCCGCTTCCGCAAGCACGTGGAGTCCGTGCGCGAGACGTTCGCGGACGATGTGGAGGACGCGCAGGTGCGCGAGGAGTGCCGTGTCGTGCTCGACGCATCGGCCGCGTTCCTGGGCGCCGTCGCGGACGAGCAGGGGCCGGACTGCGATGCGTTCGCGGCCGAGATGGGGCCGCACCTCTTGAGCCTGCTCGATCACGCGACGCGTGATCAGCTGTCTGCGCTCGATGCCGCGTTCGAGCAGGTGTGGGGCGCCCTCGACGAGCAGGAGCGCGCCGCACTGCACGTGGTCGTCGCGGGCGCGCACCAGGCGCGCGAGCGTAGCCTCGGCATGCAGTACTTCGAGCGGAAGCTGGACGAGCCCGACGACGTCGACGTCCGCGTCACCTATGCAGAAGCGGTGACGACCGTGGAAGACGCGGTGGAGCTCATCGGCACCCATCGCCTCGACGAAGTGCTCGCGGAGGCGTTCTTCGGCGATCGCCGCCGCCTGCAACGCGATCTGCTCGGCGACGCGGCGACCCGCATCCTCGACGCGGACGAATCGCTCAGCTGCGCGCGAGAGGCTCGCGCGGACGCTGGTCGCCCCGCCCCGCGCGGATCGTGATCCAACCGATCGCGAGCAGCACGATGCCCGAGGCGACGTGGCCATCTGCACCGCGTGGCGTCACGCCGGCTTGAGCACGCACTTCATGCACTCGTCCTCCTTGTGCATGAACATGTCGTAGCCCTGCGGCGCCTCGTCGAGCCCCATCCGGTGGGTCACGATGAAGCTCGGATCGATCGAGCCCTGCTCGATGAGCTCGAGCAAGGGGTGCAGGTAGCGGTGCACGTGGCACTGCCCCGTGCGGATCGTCAAGCCGCGGTTCATCACCGACCCGATCGGGAACTTGTCGATGAAGCCGCCGTACACGCCGACGATCGACACCGTTCCTCCGTTCTTGCACGCGCGGATCGCCTGGCGCAGGGCGATGGGGCGATCGGTCTCGAGCTTGAGCATCTGCTTCGTCTTGTCGTAGGCGTGGTGGAACCCGTGCCCGTGGGCCTCGAGCCCGACGCAGTCGATGCACGCATCGGGGCCGCGCCCACCGGTGAGCTCCATCAGCACCTCGTGCGTGTCCGAGGTCTCGTAGTCGATCACGTCCGTGGCGCCGGCTTTTTCCTTCGCCATCTGCAGCCGATAGTCGAATCGATCGATCGCGATGATGCGCTCGGCCCCCATCAGCTTCGCGCTGGCGATCGCGAGCTGGCCCACCGGCCCCGCGCCCCACACCGCCACGACGTCGCCGGGATCGATGCCGCACATCTCCGCGCCCATGTAGCCGGTCGGGAAGATGTCCGACAGGAACAACACCTGCTCGTCGGTGAGGCTGGACGGCACCTTGATCGGTCCCACGTCCGCGAAGGGCACGCGCGCGTACTCGGCCTGCCCGCCCGCGAAGCCGCCGAGCATGTGCGAGTAGCCGAACACGCCGGCCGGCGAGTGCCCGAAGAGCGTCTCGGCGATCCACGCGTTCGGGTTGCTGTTCTCGCACAGCGAGAACAGCTGCTCCTTGCACGCGAGGCAGCGACCGCAGGCGATGGGGAAGGGCACGACCACGCGGTCGCCGACCTTCAGCTTCTGCACCATGCTGCCGACCTCGACGACCTCGCCCATGAACTCGTGGCCGAGGATGTCGCCCTTCTCCATCGTGGGGATGTACCCGTTGTAGAGGTGCAGATCGGACCCGCAGATCGCGGTGGACGTGATCTTCACGATCGCATCTTGTTGGTTCAGGATCTTCGGATCCGGCACCGTCTCGACGCCGACCTTCTTCTTGCCGTTCCAACAGAGGGCCTTCATCGAACCACCTCCTTCGCCGGCTGGGCCGGATGCATCCCCTGGTGGATGCTCGCATCGGACTCGGTGATCTCGCCGGTCTCGAGCAGCTGCTTCAGCCGGCGCAACGTGGTGTAGGCCAGCTGCGCGGGGTGCTTGCCGAACAGCAGCGCGATCGCCTTGCCGATCGGCCCCCCGGGCGCGTCGAAGCGCAGCTCGAGCCACACCTCGGTGCCGCGGTGGCCGGCGGCGCGCACGAACTGCACCGATCCGCTGTTGTCGACGTCGGCGCCGGGCAGCGAGCGCCACACGATCGCCTCGTTCTTGCGGTCGGCGACGATCTCCGCCTCCCACTCGATGCGCAGGCCGCCGGGCCCGTTCACGATCCAGCGCGTCCGGTCGTCGCCGATCGCGACGACCGAGTGCACGTGCTTCATGAAGCGGGGCAGGTTCGCGACGTCGCGCCAGAAGCGGTAGACCTCCTCGGGGGGGCGATCGATCGTGATCACCTTGGTCGCGTTGTCCTTCTGCGCGGCGTTGCGCGCCGCGGCGTCGTCGACGTTGCGCGTCAGCTTCTGCGCCGTGTAGATGTCGAGCGCCGTGACCCCCGCGACCGCCGTGATCGCGCCGACCAGCTGCCACGTGTTGCGATTGCGGCGCGGCACGACCGCCTCGCGCACGAGCAGCGCGAGGTCCATCGCGTCGCCCGCGACGCGCGCCCACACCCACGGTCCCCGACGGCGGGCGGCGAGGATGCCGATGCCGGCCGCCAGCTCGCGGGCGCCGAGCGCCGCCATGCCGAGCCGACCGGCCTTGCGCGGCCGCGAGCCGATGGCCGCGGCGACGAGCTTGGGCACCGCGATCTCGGCCAGGCCGAGCGCGAGGCTGAACCAACCCAGCCCCTTCGCGAGGCGTTGCGTCGGGCGCAGCTCGCGAGGGGGCGTGGGTACCGGAAGTGGCTCGCTCGCGGTGGGCACGGCGGGCGCCGTCCATCGCTCGTGAGTGGAAGTCATCGTCGCTTGCATGGTTGCTGTCCTCCGCCGCGTGCGGCCGCGCGTTTTCTGCAGGACTCACGCCACCACGCGCGCGAGCGCGCCCAGAATGGCGCGCGAGATCGATGGTGATCTCGGCGCGCCCTTCGGGTGACTCGACGTCGCCGACTGCGAGGCGAGAGCTTTCGCCACGCCCGTGCGCTCGAGCCCGCCACTGTCGGGCAGCACGCGAGCTCGACGCCACCGGCGGTGCGATCGGCCGCCGACTCCGCAGGGTCGACGACGATCGATCACGCTGCGCATCGCGAGAGCGCTCATCGATCGAAGCGACACGCCGATGCACCGCGGCGTCGATCACGACGGCGTCGACGAGACTTCACTGCGGAGCACATCGACACGACGCCAGGCGTACAGGGATCCCGGCGCTGCGTCGCCGCCTGATGGGCGAGCAGAACGAAGCCGAGTCCGAGGACGATCCGCGCGAGTCGCTGGACGTCGGCGGCACGACCGGCGGGCGAAGCCGCCGCAAGAAGCAGGGGCAGCAGCACGGCGCGGTCGCGTGAGCGGACGACTCGAAGTCGTCGCCGGCGATCCTCCGGGGTCGCCGGCGCCATCGCTGCGATGCGCTACCATGCACCGCGAGGCGGCGATGGACACCAACGACGAGACGAGCACGGACGACACGGCAGCCATCGAGGACGAGCAGACCCAGCTGCCCGTGCGCCTTCGCAGTGCGCTCGCGCGGGTAGAGGCCCAGACGCGCGAGCGACCCCTGGCGGCGCTCGCGGTCGCGGCCGGGCTCGGCGTGGTACTGGGCCGCGGCTTGCCGCGGATCGGCGCACTGGTCGGCCTCGTCGGCGTCGGCGGCCTCGTCGGCTTCGCGGCCATCGCCTTGCGCAACCGCTTCGCAGGTCCCGCGGAGGGCGACGACACCACCGACGACGACGATGACTCGGCGGACACCTCCGACGACGCCCACGATCTCCACGTGTCGTCGTCGATTCCGGCCCCCGACGCGCCGCGCCGCAAGCCGAAGAAGCCGAACATCGTCGGCGGCGCTTGACACTGCGCGCTCTGGTGCCAGAGCGCAGGCCGCATGGCCCAGGCGAAGCGCGCGCCCACGAAGAGCACGAAGCCCAAGTCCAAGACCGAGCCGACCACGTCGCGCTCCAAGTCGAAGCCGACGGTGCCGTCTGCGAAGGAGGTCGCGCTCGAGCCCAGCCGCATGCGGCCCGATCGCTCCGTGCTCACGACGGACCAGGGCGTCGCGATCCCGCACACGGACGACTCGCTCAAGGCGGGCGTGCGCGGGCCGACGATCATGGAGGACTTCCACTTCCGTGAGAAGCTCACGCGCTTCGATCACGAGCGGATCCCCGAGCGCGTCGTGCATGCGCGTGGATCCGCGGCCCACGGATTCTTCGAGCCCTATCCCGCCGCGGCGAAGCTGTCGCGCGCCGCGTTCCTGCAGGATCCGAGCAGCCGCACGCCGGTGTTCGTGCGCTTCTCCACCGTCGCGGGCTCGCGCGGATCGGCGGACACGGTCCGCGACGTGCGTGGCTTCGCGGTGAAGTTCTACACGACCGAGGGCAACTTCGATCTCGTCGGCAACAACATCCCGGTCTTCTTCATCCAGGACGGGATCAAGTTCCCCGACATCATCCACGCGGTGAAGCCCGAGCCGCACAACGAGATCCCCCAGGCGCAGTCGGCCCACGACACGTTCTGGGACTTCGTCTCGCTGCAGCCCGAGACCATGCACATGGTGATGTGGGTGATGTCCGATCGCGCCATCCCGCGCAGCTACGCGATGATGGAGGGCTTCGGCGTGCACACGTTCCGGCTGATCGACGCGCGCGGGCGCGCGAAGCTGTGCAAGTTCCACTGGAAGCCGAAGGCCGGCACGCACGCGCTCGTGTGGGACGAGGCCCAGAAGCTCGCCGGCAAGGACCCCGACTTCCACCGCCGTGACCTGTGGGACGCGATCGAGGGCGGCAACTTCCCCGAGTGGGAGCTCGGCGTGCAGGTGATCGACGAGAAGGACGAGCTGAAGTACGGCTTCGACCTGCTCGACTCCACCAAGCTCTTGCCCGAGGAGGTCGTGCCCGTCACGAAGATCGGCCGCATGGTGCTCGATCGCAACCCGGACAACTTCTTCGCCGAGACCGAGCAGGTCGCCTTCCACGTCGGCAACGTCGTGCCGGGCATCGACTTCACGAACGACCCGCTCATGCAGGCGCGGCTGTTCTCGTACGTCGACACCCAGCTCACGCGCCTGGGCGGCCCGAACTTCGCGGAGATCCCGATCAACCGCCCGATCGCGCCCGTCACGAACCACCAGCAGGACGGGTTCATGCGGCAGTCGATCCCGACGAGCCGGGCGCTCTACCACCCCAACTCGGTGGGTGGCGGGTGCCCGTTCCTCGCCGGCAAGCTCGAGGGCTTCACGCACCACGCGGAGAAGGTCGACGGCCACAAGATCCGCGCGCGCAGCGACAGCTTCTCGGATCACTACTCGCAGGCTGCGATGTTCCTGCACTCCCAGACGCCGGTGGAGCGCAAGCACCTCGTCGAGGCGTGCCAGTTCGAGCTCGGCAAGGTCGAGCGCAAGGAGATCCGCGCGCGCGTGGTGGAGCACTTCGCCCGCATCGACGCCGCGTTCGCGGCCGAGGTCGCGTCGGCGATCGGCGTGCCCGCACCGGCCGGTGGCTCCGCGTCCGCGGGCAAGCGCGGCGCGAAGGTCCAGGTGTCGCCGGCGCTGAGCATGATCAAGCCGCCGACGGGATCGATCCGCGGGCGAAAGATCGCGGTGCTCGCCGCCGACGGCTTCGAGGACTTCTCCGCCGTGGAGGACGCGCTGCTCGCCGCGGGCGCCGTCGTCCACGTCGTGGGCCCCGTGCTCGGCGCGCTCGAGAGCGGCGACGGGGACGTGATCGAGGCGCCGAAGAGCGTCATGCACGCGGCGTCGGTCGAGTACGACGCGGTGCTCGTCGCGGGCGGCGCGAAGAGTGCCGCGGCGCTGGCGAAGAACGCCGAGGCGCTGCACTTCGTGCGCGAGGCGTTCAAGCACTGCAAGACGGTCGGTGCGATCGGTGAGGGCGTCGACGTGCTGCAGGCCGCGGCGCTGCTGCCGACCGGCAAGGGCGCGAAGGCGGCGCAACGGCCCGGGCTCGTGCTCGGTCGCGCGGACAAGTCGTTCGCCAACGCATTCGCGGCGGCGATCGGCCTGCATCGCCACTGGGACCGCGACCCCCACGCGATCTCGGCCTGACGCTGCGACGCGACGTCTTCGTTCGTCTCGCCATTCGCTGCTCCGCGGTGCAGGCTGGCACCTCGCGATCGCGTTTCAATCCGCGCGAGTGTGCTCGCGGTCGCCGACTCGTGATGCAGGATGTCCGCCGATGGGACGCACATCGCAGGACGAAGCGGACGAGCAGAAGCGCAACGAGCATCTGCAGGGTGATCATCACAAGCGCGCGCAACGAGTCGACGAGCACGTCGGCGACGGCGAGGCGGAGGGCAAGCCGGGGCCCGCCCCGGACGACGCGCAGGGCGGGCGTCAGCAGGGCGGATCGAAGGGGCGCTGATCGACGGCTCGACATGGAGCCGCGCATGTCGGGACCATGACGGCGTGATTCGTCGGTACGCGTCCCCACGCGGGCAGGGGCTTCGCGACCCCAGCGAGGTCGGGTTCCGAGGCGGATCTCGCCGATTCGATCGCTCGGAATCATCATGCCCTCCGGCGTTCGTACGCCGCGCCACGAAGCGCCCGCCGACGCGCGACGGAGCACTTTGCAGCCGAGTCGAACTTGCTAACCTTGGATGCGATGTTGATGCGCCGTTCGATGGGAGAGGCGGACGACGGGAGCTCGCGGACCGGCTCGGAGCCGTTCGACCCGAGCGGGCGCACGTACGCGATCGGTGCCGGCGCGGCGCAATCGTCCGACGACGACGAGCTCGCGCCCGAGATCGCGGCGTTCATCGTCGGCATCTGGGCGTCGGTGCTCGAGCTCCCGCTCGCGCCCATTTCCGCGGCGGGTCACGACTCGCGTGAGCTCGACATGCGCGTCACCGTGCCGCTGTCGGGACATCGGTGGATCCGCGTCGCGTGCGGGGCCGACCTGGGGCGCGTGATCGGATCGCACGTGTTCGGGTGCTCGCTCGCCGAGGCCGACTTCGCGAGCAGCCGCATGGCGGTGCTCGAGCTGGCCCGCGCGCTCGCGAACCACGGCGAGGTCATCGAGCACCCGGCGTGGCCGTGGAGCTCGCGCATCGAGCCCGGCTCGCTCGAGCGCGTCGTCGCGGTGGAGCTGTGGTTCGAGTGCAAGGGCATGCCGCTCGCGGTCGCCCTCTTGTGCCCGTCCACCGCGCGCGCTGGTTGAGCCGAGTCTACGGCGTCGTCTGCAGCCGGCGACGGAGCTGCGCGCGCGCGACGTCGAACGACGCCCACGCCGCCGTCGTGCGCGAGCTGGCCGCGACGAGCTGGTGCCCCGGCGCGCGCCCGTCGATGTCCTCGACGAGTGCACGCGTGAGCGCGAGCGCGTGGATGAAGGCGGACTCGACGGCGTCGCAGAGCTCGGTCAAGGACATGGTCGGGCGAAGGTGAGACTGCGGTGGCATCGCCAAAGTGACGCAGAGCACTCTCGTCGATCGAGCCCGCGTGATCGCGTGCGTGCGCGGATGGAAGCAGCGCCGCCCCGCGCACGCGTGCGCGTGGCGGGGCGAGCGATCGCGATCGAGGGCGCTCGATGGTTCCGTTCCGCTACTCGCAAGGCGCACACGAGCACGACTCGCCGGGGCGATCGAGTCGCCGTCGCACGTGGCGATGCGCTCGCCGGCGGGTTCTGGCAGTGGATCTCACGCGCGTTCGCCTCCCGGGCCTCGCCTCGGGCTATGCTCCGGCCGCATGTCGCACGCCGGCTCGCGGAGGATCTTCCTGCACACCGTCGCGCTCGCCGCGGTCGCGGCCGCGCTCGGCTGCGCCGCCAAGGTGAAGCACGAGACGACGCCGGGGTACGACCTGTCGTCGTTGAAGACCTATGCGTGGATCACCGAGGAGCGCGTGCTCATCCAGTTCGGTGAGAGCCAGCCGCAGGTGCGCACGAAGGAGAACGAGGAGCGGCTGCGCAGCGCGATCGACGACGCGCTCGCCGCTCGCGGCCTCACCCCAGCGCCGCGCGATCAGGCCGATCTCCTCGTCGCGTTCTCGGTCGGCACCCACGCCCGCTACCGGCTCGAGGGCGGCACGAACAGCTACATCGCCGGGCTCGAGCCGGGCAAGCCGCAGACCAAGGGCACGCTGCACATCTACCTGCTGCATCGCAGCGACGAGAAAGAGGTGTGGCACGGTTGGTCGTCGAAGTGGCTCGAGGAGAGCGAGAACCCCGAGCAACTGATCCGCGACGTCGTCACACGGATCATGGCCACGTACCCCGGGACCGCTCGGTAACGGTCGCGGCGAGCGCGGCGCGGGCGGCCCCCGAGAGCGATCTCACCTGCGAAGGGGGGCGCCGGGATGCCCCCGTGATGACGCTGTGGCACACTCCGCCGACTTCGGAGCGGCAAGACATGCTCGACCTCGCGACCACCCGCAACATCGGGATCTCGGCCCACATCGACAGCGGCAAGACGACGCTGACGGAGCGGATCCTGTTCTACACCGGCAAGATCCACAAGATCGAGGAGGTGAGGGGCAAGTCCGGCGTCGGCGCGACGATGGACTCGATGGAGCTCGAGCGCGAGCGCGGCATCACCATCCAGTCGGCGGCCACGTTCGTCGAGTGGAACCACCACTTCATCAACATCATCGACACGCCCGGACACGTCGACTTCACCATCGAGGTCGAGCGCGCGCTGTCGGTGCTCGACGGCGCCATCCTGGTGCTCTGCGGCGTCGCCGGTGTGCAGTCCCAGTCGCTCACCGTGGATCGGCAGATGCGCCGCTACGGCGTGCCGCGCCTCGCGTTCATCAACAAGCTCGATCGCTCGGGCGCCGATGCATACCGCGTCCACGAGGCGTTGCGGTCCAAGCTGCGCCTCAACGCCGTGATGATGAACATCCCGATCGGCGCCGAGGATCAGTTCGCGGGCGTCATCGACCTGCTCGATCGCCAGGCCTACTACTTCGACGGCGCGAACGGCGAGATCGTCCGCGCTGCGCCGATCCCCGAGGGCTACGAGGCGAAGGTCGAGGAGTTCCGCGCGAAGCTCGTCGAGGCGGTCGCCGAGCACGACGACGCGCTCACCGAGAAGTTCCTCGAGGGCGCGGAGATCAGCGCCGAGGAAATGCGTCCGGTGATTCGTCGGGCCACCATCGCCCTGAAGTTCGTGCCCACGTTCTGCGGCTCGGCCTACAAGAACAAGGGCGTGCAGGTGATGCTGAACGGCGTCACGGCGTATCTGCCGAACCCCACCGAGGTCACGAACAAGGCGTTCTTGCGCGAGGGGAACAGCGAGACCGAGGTCGCGCTCGAGACGCGCAACGACGCGAACCTGGTGTCGCTCGCGTTCAAGCTCGAGGACGGCCGCTACGGGCAGCTCACGTACCTTCGCATCTACCAAGGCAAGGTCACGAAGGGCGACACGATCTACAACGCGCGAACCGGCCAGAAGAACAAGGTCGGTCGGCTCGTCCGCATGCACGCCGACAAGATGGAGGACATCGAGGAGTCGGGCGCGGGCGACATCTGTGCGCTGTTCGGCATCGACTGCGCCGCGGGTGACACGTTCACCGACGGCAAGGCCGAGTACTCGCTGCGCTCGATGTTCGTGCCGGATCCGGTGATCTTCTATTCGATCAAGCCGAAGGACAACGCGCAGCTCGCGAACTTCTCGAAGGCGCTCAACCGCTTCTCGAAGGAAGACCCCACGTTCAAGGTGCGCCGCGACGAGGAGTCGGCCGAGACGATCATCGCCGGCATGGGCGAGCTGCACCTCGAGGTCTACATCGAGCGCATGCGTCGCGAGTACAAGGTCGAGACGATCGTCGGCGAGCCGCAGGTCGCGTATCGCGAGACGATCAACCGCGAGGTCCCGTACGAGTACACGCACAAGAAGCAGACGGGTGGCTCGGGTCAGTACGCGAAGATCGCGGGCATGATGAAGCAGCTGCGCGACGCTCCGCTGGGCGAGCACTATCGCTTCAGCGACAAGATCGTCGGCGGCATCATCCCGAAGGAGTTCATTCCTTCGGTCGACAAGGGCTTCCAGATCTCGATGCAGCGCGGCGTGCTGATCGGGTTCCCGGTGGTCGACATCGAGATGGAGCTGTCGGACGGCGCATTCCATGCCGTCGACTCGAGCGACATCGCGTTCCAGGTCGCTGCGCGTGCGGCGTTCAAGGAGGCGATGAAGAAGGCCGACCCGGTCGTGCTCGAGCCGATCATGAAGGTCGAGGTCGAGACGCCCGAGGAGTTCCAGGGCAACGTCCAGACCACGCTCATCCGACGCCGCGGCGTCATCGTCGGCTCGGAGGCCAACGGCGGCATCTCGGTGCTGACGGCGGATGTGCCGCTCGCGGAGATGTTCGCGTACTCCAACGAGCTGCGCTCGGCGACGCAGGGCAAGGCCGAGTACTCGATGGAGTTCGGCAAGTACCTGCCGGTGCCGCGCAACGTGCAGGAAGAGCTGATCCTGAAGTACAAGGATCGGCCGAAGGGCTGACGCCGTTCTCGCGCGTTTGGTCACCGAAGGGACGCTCTCGAGCGTCCCTTCGGCGTTCAAGGCTCCGAAACGCCGGCGTTCGGCATATGTTGATCGACGATCGGGCGCCGGCGCGGCAGGCTGGTCGCATGGCTTGGATGCGTGGAGCAGGAATCGGTGTCGTCGCGTGCGCGATCGCGTGCGGGCCGGTCGCGGGGCAGCCGGAGGACGACGGTCCGGGCACGCGGGGCGACTCCGGCGAGGAGGACACCGGCGCGCCCGCGGAGTCGAGCGGCGAGACGACCGGTGGGGGCGACGACGATGCGGACGCGACGACGGCGAGCGCAGACGAGAGCACGGGCGAACCGAGCACGCTGTGGTGCGGCGCGACCGAGCCGACGCAGCCGCTCGCGGTGCTGAGCGGCGAGGCCGGTGCGTCGGTGATGTACGGCGACGGATCGATCGTGCCGCTCGCGCTGCCGGATGCGATGGCGCCGGAAGGCGCGAACGTGTCGGTGTCCTTCACGGCGCGCGGCGATCGGCTCGCGGTGGTGACGTCGTGGGCGTTGCTCGAGGACGGCTTCGTGTCGTACGGCGCGCAGCTGGCCCTGCTGTCCGCGGCCGGGGAGCTGCTGTGGACGCGGGAGGAAAGCGTGGGGCTGTCGGCCGCGTACCTCGGCGCCGACGGGTCGCTCGTGCTGACGCGCGACGGCATCGAGGGTCTCGTGCTGTTCGGACCGGACGACGAGATCGTGCTGCCGAATTTCTGGCCGACGGGGGCCCTGTCCGCCGACGGATGGATCCGCGGGTACACGGCGACGCAGGGCGGCACCTCGGTGCCGGGCTGGATGTCGACGGATCTCGAGTTTCAGGGGCTGCGCGCGTCGCCGTTGCCGACGTGGCACGTGCGGCCCGACGGGGCGTACGTGTACTTCGCAGCCGCCGACGCGACGCCGGCGTTGGTGGTCGATACGCCCGCGAAGGCGACGGATGTGCCGCTGCCGATGCTCGCGGGTATCGACCAGACGTCCCTGTACGTCTCGAGCAGCCCGGCCGTGGCGTGGTTGCTCGTGCACGAGAGCGAAGGCCGCTGGTGGCGAGTGTCGGTGGGCGACGGCGCGATGGAGGAGCTCGCGCTCGCGCCTCCGGACGGCGCGATGGCGCTCGAGTGCTACCAGCCTGCCGCGGTGATCGACGATACGGGACGCGCCTTGCTCTCGACCCGCGACGCGAGCTCTGCCGCGGTCATGCAGTTCGATCCCGTGTCGTCGGCGTGGGCGACGATGGGTGGGCGCGTGACCGACGTCGACGACATGGGAGCGCTCGTCTTCGGCGAGACGGTGCTCGTCCACAGCGCGGGCTCGGGCGAGACGTTCTGCCCGCCACAGACGTACGAGCGCAGCGACGCGCCGCTCTCGGGCTCGACGCAGCAGCTCGTGCGCCCGATCGACGACGTCACGTACGTGTTGCCGCCGCAGACGTGGGCGAGCGTAGACGCGGCGGGCGTGTGCGCGGGCCTCGCGACGGCGGAGGGCGTGACGATCATCGATCTCGTGCAGTCGCAGCAGCTCCCGATCGCGGGCGTGCAGGTCGCCACGTGGTGGCAGCCGTGATCAGGGCTCGCCGCGGGCGACCGTGATCGTCCCATCCGCGAACGTGCCGGCGACGAGGTCGGCGGCGCCGTCGGCATCGAGGTCGCCGACGGCGAGCTGCACCACGTCGGACGCGAAGCGCACCGTCGCAGCCTCGTGCCACTCGCCGTGGCCGTCGCCCAGCCAGATCACGACGTCGCGCTCGTCGGGGTCGTAGAGCGCGAGGTCGAGGTTGCGGTCGGCATCGAAGTCGCCGCCGGCGAACGACGAGTGGGCGAGTGCGTCGATCTGCGTCGCGTCGAGCAGGCGGGCGCTGCCGAGCCGGCCGGTCCACACCTCGATCGCGGGTGGGTCGGCGCGGAACACCACGATCTCCGGCTCGCCTTCGCCGTCGGTGTTCGCGAACGACACCACTCTCGCGACGCCGAGCTCGTCCCACGGCTCGGGCGAGCCGAAGCCGTCGACCGTGCCGCGCACGAACGTGGGCGGCAGCGTGGGATCGCCGTGCGACAGCACGAGATCGAAGCGCGTGTCGTCGTCGATGGATCCGATCGAGAACGAATAGGGGGCGTTGGTCGCGTCCTTCGTGCCGACGACGGTGAGCCGCGGCACGAGGTAGCCGCCGCCGGCGACACCGCTCGCGAGCGAGATCGCGACGACGTCGGCGGTCGTGCCGATCGCCATCACGTCGCCGATGCCATCGCCGTCGCCGTCGAGCAGCGCGGAGCCGAGGGTCGTGACGTCGAGGTCGACGGGATCGGGACCGACGAAGGTTCCGTCGAGACTTCCTCGGTAGACGAGCATCGTGTCGTCGCACTGATCGAACAGCAGATCGGCCGCGCCTGCATCACCGACGTCGCCGACGGCAGGGTAGGCACTGCAACCGGTGAGCGTGGTGGGTTGCAGTGGTCCGAGGGCGCCATCCGCTTGCGTTCGCGACAGCGCGCCGACCACGGTGCCGGCGTCGTCGGTGCCGGTGACGAGGATGTCGGCGAATCCGTCGCCGTCGAACGGCGCGACGCGCACGGCGAGCCCGTCGAACGGGATGTCGATCTCTTCGTGATCGTCGGCGAAGCAGACCTCACCGGGCTCGCGCTGCGCGTTGCCGCAGTCGGTGTCGTGGATCAACCGCTCGACGCACCCCACCACCAGGGCCCCGAGCCACAACCAAGCCGGCGCAGCTCGCCACCGGCGTCGACGGACCATGATCGCGCCATGGCGTCGCGCCGTCGATTCCGTGTTCCCCCCGCTCGGCCCGCTCGCAACGCCGCCCTCCCGCGCCTCAGGCGGCGCGAAACGTCGCGCGCCCCCGCTCACCCGCCTCGAAACGTCGCGGGCCCCCGTTCACCCGCCTCGAAACGTCGCCCGCCCGCGTTCACCCACCGCGAAACGTCGCCGGGGCGACCTTCCACCCTTCCCAAGCCGCTCAGCGCCCACGAAAGGCGACGATTCCGACGTCTCGAGCCCCGTGAAGCTCTAATGAGGATCGCGGAAGCCGACCCTCAACGCGTGGGGCGGACGGCGCGAGGCGGTATGATCGTGATCGTGGATCGTGTCGTCGTCATCGTCGCCGTCGTCGCGGTGGGGTGCGGCCCGTCCGTCGGCGTCGGCATGCAGGACGGCGATGGCTCGGGCGGTGGCGACACGACGAGCGGTTCCGCGAGCGCGGACGCTGCGTCGTCCGGTGGGGGGCCCGACTCGAGTGGACCGTCGCCGGCGGTGTGTGGCGACGGCATCGTCGATGCGAGCGAGGCGTGCGACGACGGCAACCTCGACGACGGCGACGGGTGCGACTCGCAGTGCCGAGTCCCCGGCACGCAGCTGTGGGAGACGTTCCTGCCCCCGTTGTCGTCCTGCCCGCGTCTCGCCGCGCTCGACGACGGTGGGATCGCGGTCGTCGGCAACGAGTACTTCGAGCCCACCCCAGCTGCGATCCCGCACCTGCTCGTGGTCGACAGCGACGGCGGCGTGCGGTGGAGCTTCCAGGGCGGGCACTGGGCGACCGACACGATCCGCGATCTCGTCGCGGACGCGGACGGGTTCGTCGTCGCCGGGCAGGGCGGTGAATTGCCGGATCTGTTCCTCGGTTGGATGCAGCACTGGTCCGCCGACGGAACGATGGACGCCGAAGTGATCTTCGACGCCGACGAGCCAGGCGACCTGATCGACGAGTTGGAGCGCCGTGATGCGATGTCGTACTGGATCAGCGCGAGCGATGGCGGGCTGGATCCCAGAACGCTGCGCTTCCGCACCTTCGACGAGCCACCGATCTCGTCGACTGCGATCGATTCCGATGGATCCGGTTTGCTCCTCGCGCGTGCACCCGAGGACGGTGTGTACGTGGCCGCGAGCGCCGAACCTTCGACGCTGTCCCGCTTCGATCGCGACGGCGTTGCGCTGTGGACCATAGAGTACCCGGCGACGTTCGAGTTCCCCTCGTCTCCCCGTGCCATCGCGAGCATGGGCGATGGCCATGCGATCGTCACCGGGAGCGACCAGGGGCGCCCGGACAGCCAGTGGATCGAGCGCTACGACGCCGACGGCATCGCCGTGTGGCGCACGACGGTCGAGGTCAGCGCCGAACCGAGCGACGACGTGCCCGAGCATGTCGCGGTCGATCTCTCCGACAACAGCTTCGTCTTCGGTGAGACGTGGACCGAGGCGGGAGGCGACGGCTTCCTGGTGAAGTACGACGGCGATGGTGTCGAGCTCTGGCAAGTGGCGTGGTCGGCCGAGGGCGCTGCAAACGTGAAGGCTTGCGACGTCGTGACGACGGCCGCCGGCTTCGTCGTCGTGACAGGCGCCGAGTACCTCGAGGGCGAGACGCGCGAGTCGTACTGGCTGCGCGCGTACACGCCGTAGTCACGGCACCACGATCTCGACGTCCGTGCGGCCTTCCACGTCGACTTCGCGCTCGAGCGGCGCGCCGTTCGGCGGGCGCACCAGCAGCGTGTAGTGCCCCGGCCCGAGCACCGCGCGGTCGAAGCGGCCGTCGCGAGCACGCGTCGTCCACGACTCGCCCTCGAACGTCTCGATTTCCTTCACCATCACCTCGGCGACGACCGGGTTGCCCGCCGCGTCGCGCACGTGGCCGCCGATCCACGGGCCGTCGAGCACGCGATCGAACAAGCGCATCCACAGCGGGCGCGTGCCCTCGATCGAGCGCCGCCGGATGTCGGGCTCCGGGTTGTGGTGCGAGCCCTCCACCACGTACGCCACCGCCCCGTACTCGTGCATGTGCCAGTCCGGCGCGCACCCGGCCACCGGTCGCGGCGTGGGGCGGAGGTCGTACGGGCGATCGTCGGGCTGCAGCGGCGCTGCGTCGGCGAGCTCGCGGCCGATCGCAGCCACCACGTCGGGCGACGGATCGCGCCGCGTCTCGACGACGTACGCGCCGTAGAGGTCGGTGCCGAGGGTGTGGAACGACAGTGCCGCGGCAAAGTGCTCGCGGTCGCCGAGCTGCATCATCGCCTGCGTCTCCGGCTCGGAGCCCGGCTCGGGTCCACGGTAGTAAGGACTCGTCGTCGCGTACGAGTGCTCGAGGTCGGCCCACGCGAAGGGATAGTTGCGGTTGAGGTCGACCCCGCGCGCGTTCTTGCGGCCGTCGCGGTCGGTCTCGTGCACGAAGCGGTGGTTGGCGTCGGGGTTCACGAGCGGAACGCACCAGATCTCCAGCCCGTCGACCCACGTCGTGACCCGCGGATCGACCTCGTATCCGGCGACCAGCACGTCGATCGCATCGAGCACGTACTCGATCGAGATCAGCTCGCCACCGTGGTGCGCACCGTCCAACAGCATCGCCGGCTCGTCCTCGTCCAGCTCCGCACGGTCGGAGATCTTCAGCGCCCACATCGGCCGATCGCGATGCGTGCGCCCGATCTCCACCAGCTTCGTGAGCCGCGGATGGCGATCGTGATACCCACGCAGCAGCTCCTCGACCATCGCCGCGTCCTTGTAGCTGTCGTCGAGCACGAAGCCCCGCCCGCGCGGCACGGGTGCCCGCCCTTCGCGAGCGCGAAAGGCCGCGTCGGATGCCTTCCACGGCAGCCCGGTCCACCAGGGCGGCGGGCCCCGCGGTTCCTCGATGCAACCCGTGGCCGCGCCGAGCGACAGAACGAGCGCCCGTCCACGCATCCGCATTCAGCTTCGCACGACTACGGGTCGGCGCCACCGACGGCGCCCAGGCGCGCTATCGTGCCGGCGGTGTCACTCCGCGAACGCCACAACGTCCACGTGTCCGGGGACGGACAGACGGCCATGTTCTTCGCGCACGGCTTCGGCTGCGACCAGAACATGTGGCGCCTCCTCGCCCCGTCCTATGCGCCGCGCTACCGCACCGTGCTTTTCGATCTCGTGGGCAGCGGGGACTCCGATCTCCGCGCGTACGATCCGGGGAAGTATGGAAGCCTGCAGGGCTACGCCGACGACATCGTGCAGCTCGTGCGCGAGTTCGGCGGCGGGCGGCCGTCGATCTTCGTCGGTCACTCCGTGAGCGCGATGATCGGTGTGCTCGCGGACCTCGGCGCCCCCGGGCTGCTGGCGGCGCACATCATGATCGGCCCGTCACCCTGCTACATCAACGATGGCGACTACGTGGGCGGATTCGGGCGCAGCGACATCGAGTCGTTGCTCGAGACCCTCGAGGGCAACTACCTCGGATGGGCGAGCAACATGGCGCCCGCGATCATGGGCGCACCCGATCAGCCCCAGCTCGGCGTCGAGCTCACGAACAGCTTCTGTCGCACGAACCCCGAGATCGCGAAGCAGTTTGCTCGCGTCACCTTCCTCTCCGATGTCCGCGCCGAGCTGCCGCGATTGACGACACCCACGCTGATCGTCCAGTGCAACGACGATCTGATCGCACCGATGGCCGTGGGTGAGTACATGCATCGAGTGTTGCCGCGCAGCACGTTGAGCGTCGTCGAGAACGTCGGACACTGCCCCCACTTGAGCAATCCGAGTGCGAGCTCTGCGGCGATCGACGCGTTTCTCGCGGCCGAAGGACTCTGAGCACCGTGACGCACGACTGGTCGCCCGAAGCGCTCGCGCTGCTCGACACGCTGCCGTGCGGTCACCTGCGCACGGAGCGAGACGGCACCGTGCTCCGCGCGAACCAAACGTTCTGTCGGTGGGTGGGCTACTCGAGGGAGGAGCTCGTCGGCCGTCGCCGATTCCAAGACCTGCTGTCGATGGGTGGCCGCATCTTCCATCACACGCACTGGGCGCCGCTCCTGCAGATGCAGGGCTCCATCTCCGAGGTGAAGCTCGACGTGCTCCATCGCGACGGCTCGAAGATCCCGATGGTGGTCAACGCGATCCGTGTCGTGGACAATGGGGCGGAGACGCACGAGATCGCCGCGTACGTCGCTCGCGACCGCGACATCTACGAGCGCGAGCTCGTGGCGTCGCGCAAGCGACTCGAGACCCTGGTCGACGAGGCCACGCGACTCGAAGCGGAGGCGAAGGACAGGGCGCTCTTCGCCGAGCAGATGATCGGCATCGTCAGTCACGATCTCCGCAATCCGATGTCGGCGATCGGACTCGGCGCCGAGTTGCTCGCCCGGGACTGCACCAGCGCCCAACGACCGACGTTGAGCCGCATCACTCGGTCCGTCGACCGTGCGAACCGCTTGATCTCCGATCTGCTGGACTTCACGCAGGCACGGGTGGGCAAGGGGCTGGCCGTCGAGCTCCAGGAGATCGATCTCCACGAAGCCGTGGCGCGTGCAGTGGACGAGCTCCTCGACGTGCATCCGGGCCGACCCATCCGCCACGTGCGTCATGGCGAAGGCACGTGCGTCGCGGACAGCAATCGACTGGCGCAGCTCGTCGGCAACCTCGTGTCGAATGCCGTCGCATACGGCAGCGCCGATGCGGCGGTCACCGTGACGTCGACGGCGGGCGAGGACGAGTGCTCGATCGCCGTCCACAACGTCGGCACGCCGATCCCCACCGAAATGCACGAGCACATCTTCGAGCCGATGACTCGAGGCACCCGAGCTCGGGACGCGCAGCGCAGCGTCGGTCTCGGCCTCTTCATCGTCGCCGAGATCGCGAAGGCCCATGGGGGAACGGCCCGCGTCACGTCCGATGTCGACACCGGCACGAAATTCACGGTGACGCTCCCGCGCCCTTGCTCACGCTGACCCGCCGTGGGCACAGACCTCGCGCAGCTGCGCGAGCCATCCGTCGAGGTCGCTGCACGTCGATGCCATCAGCTCGGGGTTCGCCGCGAGGCGCTCGACCTCTTCGCGCAGCCGCGCGGAACCCCGCCGGATTCGCCCGCGCACGGCGGGCTCTTCGAGATCGAGCGCAGCTGCGAGCTCGGGACCGCTGAGGCCTTCCCAGTAGTAGAGCTCGAGCGTGACCTGCAGCTCGATCGGCAGCCGACGCAGCGCGTCGAGCAGCAGACGTTGCTCGCGTTTCTTCGCGTACACCGAGCTGAGCCCGGGCGCCACGTCTTCGACCGAATCGTTCTCGAGATCGACCGGCTGCTTGCTGCGCTGCCGGATGTGCTCGTAGAGCTGGAAGCGCGCCGTGCCGAAGAGATACGCACGGAAGCTCCGATCGTCGCGCAGCCGATCACGCCCGCGCACACACGCGAGCAGCGTCTCCTGCACGAGATCCTCGATCCCGGTGGCGACCTTGTTGCGGAAGAACCGCAACAGGCTCCGGAAGTGGCGCTCGAACAGCGCATTGCCGGCGCGGTTGTCCCCGGCGCGCCAGCGCTCGAGCAATGTGTCGTCGTCGTCGGGCGTAGCGTCCATGCCGGTCCGATCGAGCGCGATGGTAGCGCGCCGGCGCGGCGGATCAAGGCTGCACGGCGACCGCGGCGAGCGGCCCGTTGCCCGGCACGGCGGCGCGGGCTCGACCACCCCAAGCCCCCGCGCCGGGAACGGTGGCCGTACCCGCGGGTACTGAGCTCTTCGTCGATCGGAGGTCTCATCCCATGCGTGCTCGGACTCGCGCTCTCTTCTCGTCTCTCGCACTCCTCACCGCCTGTGATCTCGAAGCGTTCGGCCTCCACCTGGACGTCGACCACGTCGTGCTGACGCCCGGCGGAAGTGCCGTGGTCGGCATCGACATCGTGCGGCCCGAGGGCCACCACGAGGAGGTCGACCTGTTCGTGCACGGGCTGCCGCTTGGTGTGACCGCGACGTTCAGCGAGGACGAGACCGTCGCCGATCGCGTCACGCTGACGTTGTCGGCGAGCGCCGACATGGGCTCGCACGACGCGACGTTCATCGTCAAGGGCCACGCGGGAGTGCGCGTCGACGTCGATCTGATGGAAGTCTCCGTGCAGGAGCCCGAGGCACCCACACCCGGCGCCGAGGAGTTCGCACCCGGCGTCGTGGGCACGCTCGAGACGATCGACATCGACGGCGTGCCCACGACGGTCGAGGTGATCGACGGCATGGCGATCGTCGACGGCGACATCGTGCTGGGCGAGGCCAACGCGCTGCGCGAAGCCGCGGCCGGCATCGGGCCGCGCTCGATCACCTGCAACCCGATCTTCGGAGGCGACTTCGGGTGCGCACGCTGGACCGACGGCGTGATCGGCTATCGATTCGCGAACGACTGGGGCGACGAGGACGAGGACGAGCGCATGCAAGCGATCATCGTCGAAGGCATGAGCTACTGGGAGGACCACACCGGGATGCGTTTCGAGCCGCGACAGAGCGGGGAGCTGATCGAGTTCCGCGACGGAGACGGCTGCTGGTCCAGCATCGGGCGCGCCGTGATCACTGGGTTCGATGTGCAGAGCATCACGCTGAACAACTCCGGCTGCGACGACCCCGGGATCGCTGCGCACGAGATCGGCCACGCCATCGGCATCTACCACGAGCAGTCGCGCGACGATCGCGACGAATACGTGACCGTGCAGTACGACCAGATCCGTGAGGGTAGGGCAAGCCAGTTCGACATGAAGGGCGATCGCGCCGAGGATCGCGGGGTGTACGACTACGAGTCGATCATGCACTACCGGCGCTCGGCGTTCTCGATCGGTGGGACCTGCGAGGACGACGATACGTCCGGTTGCACGATCGTGCCGCTCGAGCCGGGCGTCACGATCGGCCAGCGCGACTACCTGAGCGAAGGCGACATCCTGGGCGGCTACTCGCTCTATCCTCCGGAGTACTCGATCGTGGGCGAGGGGATCGACGCCCCGAACGATCGCTTCTTCCTCCGGCTCGAGTTCGACACGCCTGCGCCCGTGCCGGCGCGATTCGTGTGGACGATCGACGATGATCCGACACCCGTCGGCACCGGTCACACGCTGCTGCTGCGGGCGGAGGACGTGGGCAATGGCGAGCACGCCGTACGAGCGAGCTTCGTGGTCCAAGGAGAGACGCTGCTGTGGCGCACCGTGTACCTCGACTTCGACAACGACGCGCCCGTGGTGACGCTCACCACGGACGATGGCTCGCTCGAGCAGCAAGCCGGGCAAGTGTTCACCGTGACTGCCGACGTCGACGACGCCCAGGATGGCGGCTGTTCGTCCGAGCTGTGCACCTACGCGTGGATGCCGACACCCACGTTCGAGTCGAGCGACGGATCGTTCGCGAGCTTCGTGTTCGACACGATCGGCCCCCAGGACATCACGGTGGCGGTGATGGATCACGGCGGCGCAATCGGCACCGATACGATCACCATCGACGTCGTCGGTACCGCGCCGACCGCGACGATCATCAGGCCCCACGACGCCACGAGCGTCCCGCAGGGCTCGAGCATCCTGCTGGAGGGCATCGGTCACGACGTGAACGAGGCGACGGGCACCCTGCCGTGCAACGCGCTCGCGTGGTCGAGCAGCAATCCCGCCGACGTGTTCTCGTTCGGCGAGGGCGGCTGTACGCGGCGCGTGTCGTTCGCCGACGCGGGTCCGCGCACGATCTCGCTCGTGGTCACCGACGCGAGCGGCACCGTCAGCGCCCCGGCGACGATCGCGGTCGACGTCGAGGCGTGTGCCGGCAACTGCCCGCCCACGGGCTACCTGTGGCTGGGCCCGCCGCACGACGGCAATGCCTACTTCGCGGAGATGCAAACGGAGATCTGGATGTTCGTGGGCGACGACGTTTACGAGGTCGTGGAGATGACGATCGTGGCCTCTCGCGACGGCGTCGACGTGGAGATCTACGACCGTGATTTCCTCGCCGAGGTCGGCGAGCCGATGTACTACGGGATCGGCGTGCAGCTCGCTGACCACGTGGGCACGTGGGCCGGATGCACTAGCCCCGACAACTTCCGCGAGTACGATCTCGTGCTCACGGCGGTCGATGCCACGGGCCTCGCAACCGTCGACACACGCACGATCACGCTGGGCTGCGGGCTCATCTGAGGCGGTGCTATGATGGAAGGCCGTGAGCGCCCCGCTCGAGGCCTTCCGCGACGCCTGTGGACGTGAGCACGGCGAGGCGATCGGAGCCGATCGCCTCGCTGCGCTGCTCCGACGGGCGGCTGCCGAGCTGCCCGCGCTGCGCGTGGACCCCGTCGAGCTCGCGCGCGCGCTCGGTCGACTCGTCGCCGACGGGTTGGCGCTCGACGGCGTCGACGTCGTCGAGCTCGCGGTCGCGGTCGCCTGCGCGGCGAAAGACGACGCTGCCGCCGACGAGCTCGATCGCCGATGGGTGCAGCCGGTGGCGACCCAGCTCGCGCACCTGCGGCTCGACGCCGCCATGCTCGCCGAGGTCTTGCAGACCACGCGCCGGCGATTGCTCGTCGCACCCGAGGGCGCGTCGCCGCGCGTGCTCGGCTACGCCGGACGCGGTCAGCTCGCCGCGCTCGTGCGGGTCGTTGCGACGAGAGCCGCGCTCGATGCTCGTCGCGACGACGCGCGCAAGCGCGAGGTCGACATCTCCGGGCTCGGTCAGGTGTTGCTCGCATCCACCGACCCCGAGCGCATCGCCGCGTCGGCGCGCAAGCGCGAGGTGTTCCGTGCCGCGTTCGAGGCCGCGATCGCAGCGCTGCCCGCCAGCGATCGCACGCTCATGCGCTTGTACGCCGTCGACGGCGTCGGCATCGACGGGCTCGCGCTCGCGTACGGCGTCCATCGATCCACCGCTGCACGTCGCCTCGCCGCGGTGCGCGAACGGATCCGCCTCGGCACGCGTGCACAGCTCGAAGGCCGCGGGGTCGCCGGCGACGAGCTCGAGAGCGTGATCGCGATCGTCGACGAAGGGCTGGAGCTCACACTGTCGCGCATCCTCGCGGATCCGCTCGCGGCGACCCACGCATCGGACGCACCCCATGGCTGATGCGCCGTGCCCCGAGGACGATGCGTTCATCGGCGTGGTCACGGGCGCGCTGGAGCCCGAGGTGCGCGAGCGCCTGCTCGCCCATGCCGACGCGTGCGCGGACTGCCACGCCGTCCTCGCCGATCTGCTACGCGACGCGAAGCCGGCATCGGACGTCGACACGATCATCGGTGACGTGCGCCGCGTCCCGCTGCGCCCACACGCCGGCACCGCGATCGATCACTACATCGTCATCGACCGCATCGGCATGGGCGCGATGGGTGAGGTGCTCCGCGCGCGCGACACCACGCTCGGTCGCGACGTCGCGATCAAGCTGCTCCTGCGCCCGCCCACCGCGGACTGGGAGGAGCGGCTCGTCCGCGAGGCGCGGGCGATGGCTCGGCTGTCGCACCCCAACGTCGTCGCCGTGTTCGGCGTCGGTCACTTCCGGCCGACCAACGCACCTGCGCGCTCGTACGTCGCGATGGAGCTCGTCGTGGGCACCACCCTGCGTCAGTGGTGCGAGGCGTCGCCACGCGCGTGGCCCGACGTGCTGCAGGTGTGGCTCGCCGCGGGCGATGGGCTCGCGGCCGCGCACGCGCAGGGCATCGTGCATCGCGACTTCAAGCCGGACAACGTGCTGATCGGCGACGATGGTCGCGTGCGGGTCGGCGACTTCGGCCTCGCCGCGTCCACCGGCACGATGTCGAGCCCTCCGAGCGGCGACATTCCCGTGTCGGACCCGCTCACGCGCACGGGCGAGCTGGTCGGCACGCCGCGCTACATGGCGCCCGAGCAGCTGCGCGCCGCGACCGTCACGGAGGCCGCGGATCAATTCGCGTTCGCGGTGTCGCTGTACCACGCGCTGTACGGCACCTATCCGTACGAGGGCGGCACGCTCGAGATGCTCATGCGCAGCTACCTCGATCCGCCCACGCCGCCGCCGCGCCGCACGAGCGTGCCGCCGGCGATCTGGGACGCGCTGCGGCGCGCGCTGCAGCCCGAGCCTTCCGCGCGCTTCGTCGACATGCACGAGCTGCTCGCGCGGCTGCGCGACGTGCTCGCGCGTCGCCGACGTCGACGCTTTCTCGCGGCGACGGCTGCAGTCGGCCTCGTGGGCCTCGCCGGTGGCGTGGCCGCGACCCAGGCGATGCGCGATCGCCCGTGCGCCGGGCTCGATGCCCGCTGGGGCGGTGCGTGGGGCGACGAGCGGCGCGCGGAGATCGAAGCCGCGCTCGACGAGTCGGGCCGCGACGTGCTGTCACGCGTCGACGCACGGCTGGACGCGTTCGCGCTCGGCTGGCGCGAGACGGCCGAGCTCGTGTGCAATGCGACCCATGTCGACGGTTCGCAGTCCCCCGAGCTGCTCGCGTTGCGCCTGCAATGCCTCGACGACCAGCGCGACCAGGTCGT
The DNA here is from genome assembly GCA_964468635.1 of uncultured Nannocystaceae bacterium. GTDB lineage: Bacteria > Myxococcota_A > Polyangia > Nannocystales > Nannocystaceae > Xiheibacterium. The sequence continues at coordinate 3,915 of CAYXVR010000046.1, read as the reverse complement.
GGCGCTCGTCGGCGTGCTCGCCCATCGCAACGACCCATCGGTGATGCGACACGCCGTGCCGGCGGTGGAGCACCTGCCGAGTCCCACGGCATGTCGAACGGCCACGGCGACACCCGCAGGGAAGGCGGACGAGTCCGAGGCGATCCGCGGCGAGCTGCGCGAGCTCGCGGCGCTGCTCGATCTCGGACTGCTCGACGACGCGCAGCGGCTCGGCGAGTCGCTGTTGGAACGCGCGAGCACGCCGTGGGCGCGCGCGCACGCGAGACTCACGCTCGCGCACGTGTACCTCGACACGAGCGAGCAGGCGCGTGTCGATTCGACGATGCGCGAGGGGTTGCTCGAGGCCGCACAGGCGGGGGACGACGATGCGATCGCGCGCTTCTGGCTGCAGCGGCTGTGGACGTCCGTGCACAACCAGCGGGTCGATCTCGCCGAGGAACAACTCGTGGCCGCGCGTGCAGCCACGCACCGGGCGGGCGATCCCGACGACCTCCGTCACGAGCTCGCGATCGCGGGCAGCAAGCTGCACCTCGTGAGCGGTGACCTCGAGCTCGCCCTGACCGAGGCCGACGCCGCCCTCGAGGCTGCGACGGTCCGCGATGCTCCGCTCGAGCGCGCGACGGCGCTGCTCCACCATGCCGCGGTGTCGATGCAGCTCGGGCGCATCGACGATGCGCTGCGCGACGCGGGCGACGGGCTCGCGCTGCGCGAGCAGGAGCTCGGCCCGACCCACCCCGCGACGATCCGTGCGCGCCAGAACCTCGCGTCCACACTCCACGCCGCGAACGAGCCCCAGAAGGCCCGCGACGTGCTCGCGATCGCCCTCGAGGGTGCGCGTCGCGAGCTCGGCGAGGACAGCTCGCTCTTCGCGACGCTGCTCTCCTCGCTCGTCATCGTCGACGGCCAGCTCGGCAACCACGAGGCGACGGTCACCGAAGGCGCGCGCGCGATTGCGCTGGCCGAGCGCCTGGGACAGGGCGACGATGAGAACCTGATCTACGCGCGCGTCGCGATGGCGCACAGCTTCGCGGCGCTCGGGCGCCACGACGAGTCGGAGCGCACGATCTCCCAGGCCGTCGCGCAGCAGGAGCGCTTGCTCGGGCCCGACCATCCCCAGCTCGCGCTCGTGCTCATCGCCCGCGGCGAAGCCCTGCGCGAGCGCAAGCGGTGCGAGCCCGCCCTCGTCGACTTCCAACGCGCGCTGCGGATCTCGCCGGAGCGGTCGCGTGACGCCGCGTATGCCTCGATGGGCGTCGGCCTCTGTCGATTGTCGGCCGGCGATCGCGACGGCGCGCGTCGATCGCTCGAGCGCGCGCTCGAGCTGCATCGCGAGCTCGGCAGCGATCCGAAGGACATCGCGTCGACCGAGCGAGCGCTGGCCGACGCGACGTCCGGGTGAGCTCACGCGCATCGTCGTCGCGCGACGATCGCGAGCAGGCCGAAGAGCGCGAGCGTCCCGATCGGTGCGCGGCGATCGATCGAGCACAGCCCACCACCGCCTTCGTCGTCGTCCTGCATCGCACCGCTCGTCGCATCGTCGCCGCCGTCGTCGACCTCGCCACCGTCGTCGACGTCCGCGGGTGCATCGTCGGCCCCGCCGGTCTCGTCGGCCGCAGTGCCGCCGTCGTCCGGATCACCGTCGTCGGTGCCCCCGTCGGTTCCGCCCGTGTCGTCGGTGCCGCCCGAGCACGCCCCGCCGTTCGCGGTCTCGTTGGTGAGCATGAGCACCGTCCATCCGAACGTGTCCCCATGGGCGACGATGTCCGCGTCGCCGTCACAGTCCGCGTCGGCCACGTCCATCCCCCACGAGTTGTAGAACTCGTTCACGATCGTCTGCGCCGCGCCGTAGGTGCCGCCGTCGTTGGGATACCAGTGGATCGCGTTGCTGCCGTTGTGCGTGACGGCGACGATGTCGTCGTCGCCGTCGACATCGACGTCGCCGAGCCCGAGCCGGAACTCGATGATGACGTTGCCATTGTCCGCGAGCTGCTCGTAGCCGAACACGCCGTCGCCCAGGTTGCGCATCACGATCGCGTGGCGCTCCTGCCCGCACAGCACGTCGAGATCGCCGTCCGCGTCGAGATCGGCGGCGCGCATCTCCACCACGCCGCTGCCGATGTCGAGCGGCGCGGACGACCACGGGCCGTCCTCGTAGCGAAACAGCTCGAACAGCTCGCCGTCGTTCTCCGCCGCCAAGAGCTCGCTGCGCCCGTCGCCGTCGACGTCCGCCACGAGGATCGCATCGGTGCCGTACTGCGAGCTGGGGATCACCTTGGCGGCTCCCCAGTCGTCCACGCCCGCGCCGGGGTTCGTGTACCAGTGCAGCTCCTCGCTGTAGTAGTCGGCCAGGAGCACGTCTTGGTCGCCGTCGCCGTCGACGTCACCCACGTCGACCTCGCCCTCGATGTCCTCCGCGTCGATCGAATGCACGGTGAAGGCCGCCGCGTTCTCCACGTTCTCGTACCACCGCACGCCGCGGCCCGTCGCGATGACGTCGAGATCGCCGTCGGCGTCCATGTCGCGCACCACCGCGCGATCGACCCCCATCAGCGCGGGGTCGATCCGCCGCTCCTGCATGTCGGTCTGCAGGCCGTCGACGTTCTCGTACCACCACAAGCTGTCGTAGCCGACGAGCATGACGTCGAGGTCGCCGTCGCCGTCGAGATCCGCGAGGTGCGGCGCCGCTTGGCTCGACACGTCGGTCGCATCGAGCGACGTCTCGTTCGTGTAGGGGTACTGCCCGGCTCGCGCCTCGGTCGACACGCCGAGCGCGCCGAGGCCGAGGCATGCGAGCACCCAGGATGAGCTCTTCGTTCGCTTCACCCCGGCCTAACGCCACGCCGGGATCCCGGTCGCGTCGCGGCCGGAATTTTCTCCACACGGCGCTCGCGCGCTCAGCCGGTGGGGATCTTCGGCACGCTCGTGCCCCAGATCCCCGTCTTCGGCACGCATGCGACCGGAAGGCGCAGATCCGTGGAGAACACGCCGCCGGGCGTGAAGCAGCCGGTCGCGAACGTGCCGTCGGGCATGCGCTCCAGGAACGCACCCTGGCTCGACGAGCAGTCCTGGTTCGCATCGTCGTACCACGTCGCGTGGTCCGTCATGATGCGGTCCTCGCCGGCGATCGGCGGCGCGACCTCGGGGTTGCGCTCGATCGCGAACCACAAGCGATTCGCCTCCGCCTTGTTCGGCATGCGCCAGCCGGTGGGGCACGAGCCCACCGCATCGTCGAAGCGCACCGCGGCGGTCGCCGAGTAGAACACCGGACGCACGCGCGCTTCGGCGTAGTCGGCCAGCGTCGCGAGCACGGCCTGTCCGGCCGCGGTGCCGGCGGGCTTCACCGCGCACTCCGAGAAGTCCATGAACTCCGCGCGCGTCCAGCACGGCTGCAGCGCCTGGGCAAGTTGCTCCGTCACCTCGCCGTTCGTCGGATCGAAGGCCTCGGCCCACGTGGTCGCGTGCGCGACCCACTCGTCGAACGTGAAGTCCTCGCGCATCGCCGGCGTCGTGTCGTAGATGCCGAAGTCGAACGGCTGCTCCGAAGACACGAGCGCGCCCACCTCGTCGGCATGGATCGCGACCATCGCGTCGTAGATCTCCGCGTAGTCCTCGAGCACCGAGTTCGCCGTGTCGGCCGCGCGCGATGCCTGCAGGAGCGCATCGACGAGCGCCGGCGTGCTGGGGAAGTTCGACGTGCGCTGGAACTGCTGGCGCAGGATCCCCATCGGCACGGCCACGCGCGCGCCGTTGCCGAGGTAGCCGCGCGCCTTCACGCCGCCGCACGTGCCCGGGCCGGACTCGCCCTGGTCGTGGCACTTGTCGAGCTCCACCGACGCGCGGAGCTCCTTCTGCGCCGTGGCGGCCACGCCGAACGCGTCGCCGTCGAGCTTCGACAGCACCGCGAGGTCGACCGAC
>CAYXVR010000045.1:44741-78201 GCA_964468635.1 uncultured Nannocystaceae bacterium | reverse complement strand
GAGCGTTGAGCGTTGAGCGTTGAGCGTTGAGCGTTGAGCGTTGAGCGTTGGGCGTATCGCGTTCGCGTTCGCGTTCGCGCGTCGCCGATCCGCCCGTCGATCACGGCGCCGCGTCGGCGGACGCGTGCACGCGCAGCCGCAGCTCGGAGCGCAGCGCGACCGCGAGCTCGTCCGCGCGGATCATGCCGTTGCGGTGCATGCGGCGCGCGTGGTCGCGCAGCTCCGCAATCCACGCGTCGTCGACCTCGCCGCTCGCGAAGCGCTTGCTGAGCGTGCGGGGGGCCGGCGCGAGCGAGGCGAGGTGGATCGCCTGCAGCACGTCGAGCTCCTCCGGCGCGACGCCGAAGTGGTAGCGCGCGGCCTCGTCGACGCCGAAGACGCCGGGGCCGAGCTCGATCACGTTCACGTAGAGCTCGAGGATCCGATCCTTGTCGACCGTCGACTCGAGCCGCGCCGTGAGCCACGCCTCCTGCAGCTTGCGCGCGAGCGATCGATCGACGCCGAGCCACAGGTTGCGCGCCGTCTGCTGGCTGATCGTGCTGGCGCCGCGTCGCACTCCGCCCGCGACGAGGTTGTGCCAGAACGCGCGCTCGATCTGCTCGCGGTCGAATCCGTCGTGCGAGCGGAACCGCATGTCCTCGAGCGCGACGAAGGCCGCCGCGACACGGCGCGCGTCCGCGAGCGAGACGAAGCCGGGAGCGCCCGGCGCGAGCACCCGATCCCGGCGGCGGCCGCCCGCGACGAACACGTGGCGGTAGGGGCCGGTCAGCCCGGCGAGGTCGATGCCGGGCGGATCCGAGGTGGTCGTGCACGCCTCGAGGATCGGCAGGTCGATCGCCAGCGTGCCGGGCGGAGGATCGACGTCGAGGTCGACGGACGGCAGCCGCGCGAGGTCGACGTCGACGGCGAGCGACCCTGCGACCTCGCCGGCGAGCCGGGCACCCGTGAGCGCGTCCGTCATGCCGTCGGGCATCGCGGCGAGCAGCGCCTGGCACGGCAGAGGGGCGAGCTCCGCCGTCACGCGCAGGCGATCGCCGCCGAGCTCGACGTCCGCGTGCACGCGCGCGCCCTCGTGCACGAACGTCGCGTCCGCGTGCCAGCCGTCGGCGGTGGGGCGCACGCGGCCGTCGATCGCGAGGCTGCCCACGCGGACCGCACGGTTGGCGAGTCGGCGATCGTCGAGCCCGACGTTGCGCACGACCAGACCCGTCGCCGCGACGGTGCGGTCGGGCGCGAGCGCGACGTCGCCGTCGATCACCGCGTCCGCGATCGCCACCCCGCGCGCATCGAGGGCGGCCACGACCTCGGGTCCGACGGTCGCGAGCGGCCACGCGTGGGCGCGCACCGCCACCGAGGGGGTGTCGGTCCGGCTGGCCTCGATCGCGAGCGTCGCGTCGCCGGCGGCGCGCGCCTGCACGTGCACGTCGGCCGCCGAGAGCTCGCCGGCGAGCGCGACCGGTGGTCCGCCGTCGAGGGCGGCCGTCGCGGCCACGCGCAAGCGCGAGGCCGAGAGCGGCTCGACGCGCGCGTCGGCGATCGCGAGCACGTGATCGTGGGGCAGCGCGACCGTGGCCGTGACGAGCGCGCGGGGCCGGCCGTCCTCGTCGATCGCGACGACGGGATCGACGACCTCCGCGGAGGCGCCGTGGGGCAGGGGCAGCGTGAGTCGACCGTGCACGCGCACGATCGCCGCGATGCCGTGGAGCTCGATGCGCGGCGCCTCGCCGGTGCTCGGCCGCGCCGCCGGCGACGTCGTCGCGACCCGCCGGGGGCGGGTGCTCGGCGTGCGCCCCGGATCGCGCACGTCGATCGCGAGCCCGTGCCGGTCGAGCCCGACGTGCACGGCGCGCGCGGACCAGCGCGCGCCGCCGGCCTCGCGTTCCACCCCGACGAGCCGGAGCCCGTCGGCGTCGAGATCCCAGCCGGCCAGCCCCCCGCATTCGGCGGTGCCGTCGGGACATCGCGCGAGCGCGTCGTGGACGCGCACGCGGGCACCGTGCTCGACGAACGGCGCGGACAGGCCGGCGAGCACGAGCGCGGCGCGGAGGAGGTGCACGGTCACTGCAACATCACGGCGTGATCGGTGCGGGTCTCCGGCACGCGGAGCATCAGCCGATCGACGAGCCCCGCCACCAACGCCTCGTAGGACATGCCGGCCGCGAGCGCGACGCGGGCGACGACGCCGCTCTTCGCGAGCGACGGCAGCGGCTCGACCTCGAGCACGACCTCGTTGTGGCGATCGCTGACGAGCAGATCGACGCGCGTGAGCCCTTCGTGGAGCCCGAGCGCGGCGACGCAGCGCCGCGCGAGGTTGTGGATGCCGTCGAGCCGGCCGCGCGACATCCGAGGCGGGCACACGTGATCGCCCGCGCTCGTGGGCGTGCGACCGACGACCTCGATCGATCCGATCACGCGCTCGCCGAGCAGCACGACCTGGATCTCGGTCTCGGGTCCCTTGCGCTCGAGCACGATCTGCTCGTCGACCTCGAGGGCGCGCTCGATCGCGGCCTGGATCTCGTCGAGCCGATCGAGCGGCGCGAGCCCGAGCCCGTGGGCGCCGCGGCGCGGCTTCACCACGCACGGCCACCCGAGCAGCGCGAGCGCGCGCTCGCTCGCCTTCAGCTGGGGGCCGAGGGCGACGGCGGGCAGCACCGGGAGGTTGTGGTACGCGAGCATCTGGCGGCTGCGCACCTTGTCGAACGCGAGCGCGACGGCGCCGGCGCCCGGGCCCACGAAGGGCAGGCCGCGCACCGACAACAGCGACTGCACCTCGCCCGAGCCCCCGCGCCGTCCGTGCAGTGCGAGCAGGCACGCGTCGACGTCGGACTGCCGCAGCGTGAGATCGAGGTCCTCGTCGACCGGCAGGGGCCGGGCCGCGTGGCCGAGCGCGCGCAGGGCGGAGGTGAGATCCGCGGCGCTCTCGAGGTCGAACGTGGCCTCGATGTCGCGGTCGAAGTCCCCGGTGGGGACCGCGGATTCGGGCTCGCCCGTGGGCGTGGCGCCGCGACGAGGGGTGGGAGCGTTGCGGACCGACTTGGGCGGACCGACGGAGCAGAGCACGCCGAAGGTGAGCGGACGCATCGCCTTGCCCGGCTAGCAGGCCTTCCCCTCGGCCCGCAACTTTTTGGTAGAGTCGCCCCGCGTCGACCCCCACCGCGGGCTTCGTCGGCGAGACAATTCGGATGACGTTCCTCGAGGCCGCGATCGAAATCCTTCGCCACGCCGACGAGCCCCTGCATTACGCGGACGTGGCTCGGCGCGCGGTCGCGGAGAACCTGCTCTCGCACGTCGGTCGCGATCCGGAGACCGCGATGCGCAGCTGCCTGAACTCCGCGTCGCGGATCGGACGGGACGGCAGCCCGCCGCTCATCGAGCGCGACAAGCCGGGCTTCTATGGGTTGCGGGCCGGGGCGGAGCTCCCACCGCCCGCGCCTCGGCCGACGCCGCCGCCCGCGAAGGCCGGCGCGCCCGCGAAGGCGCCGGCGATCGTCTCGAAGGCGGCGAACGACGAGGCAGACGCGGACGAGGAAACGTCATCGGACGACGAGGGGTTGCACGTGAAAGCGAAAGCGAAGTCTCGAACCACCTCGCGGCGCAGCGAGCCCGCGCGCGGCAACGCCGAGCGTCGATCCGAGCGCGGCTCCGACCGCAGCGGCGACCGCCGGGAGCGGGGCGATCGCGGCGGCGATCGGGGGCGCGATCGGGGCGAGCGCGGCGGCCGGGGCGATCGGGCCGCGGCCGAGCCGGCGCCCGTGGTCGAGCGCGCGCCGGCGCGGCCCGTTCGGGAGGTCGAGTTCGTCGCGCCCACCGGCTCGGGCCTCGAAGGGGTCACCGACGTCGCGCTCGTCATGGCGAACGCGATGTCGCGCTTGGTGGAAGAGCGCCCGGAGCTGAAGGAAGAGCTCGACGCGATGCAGCACCAGGCCGATCCCGTCCCTTCGCCAGCGCCCTCGAACGGGCGATCGATGCGGGTGGAGCGGGTGGACATCGATCGCGGCAACCATGAGGAGCGATCGGGTCGCCGTCGCCGTCGTCGTCGGCGCCGCGGCAAGCGGGTCGAGTGGTCCGGCGGGGGCGATGCCCGTCCCGCCAGCGCGGCCGATCGACTGCTCGACGACGTCGCGGCCGTGCTCGAGCAGGCCGGCCCGCGATCGCTGCACGTCCGCCAGATCGCGGAGCAGCTCGCGGCCAAGGGCCTGCTCGGCGGCGAGGTGTCCGAGCTCGAGCGCGCGGTGACGGCCGCGCTGCTCGTCGACATCCGCAGCCTCGGGCGAGCCTCGCGGTTCTGCGCCCGCGGCGACGCGCGCTACGTGCTGCAGGGCGCGCGCCTGCCCGAGCGGGCCGGCAAGGCCGAGGCGGCGCTGCGGGCCGCCGTCCGCGATCTCGAGCAGGAAACGCAGTCGCAATTCGTCCAGTGGTTGCAGTCGCTTGGGGCGCGAGCCCTCGAGTGCCTCGTGAGGATCTGGTTGCGGCGCGAGAGCTACGCGCTCGTCGCCTCGCTGCCGCCGTCGCGCGGCATCGGCCGGCTCGTCGTCGAGGATCCCGATGCAGAGGACGACGACGCGAAGCTGCTCGTCGTCGTCGTGCCCCGGCGGACACCGCTCGACCCCAAGCTGTGGGAGGGCGATCCGGAGCGGCACGGCTGCGGCGGCCTGGTCGTGGTCTCGATGGGCGAGGCCGAGGCGGAGCTCGGACCCGAGGCGCGCGTGCTCGGGGCCGGCGAGCTCGCGGGCTGGTTGCGCGAGCAGGGCATCGGCGTGCAGCGACTGACGATCGAGGTGCCGGTGCTCGATCCCACCGTGATCGAGTCGGTCGCCGGGCTCGACAGTTGAGCGCTCCGGACGACGCGGTCGACGACGCCGCGCTCGACACGATCTGGCTGGGGCGCATGGACTTCGCCGAGGCGCTCGCGCTGCAGCTGCGCACGCGCGAGGCGGTGATCGCCGGCGCGTCGGCGCCCGTGCTCTTGCTGGTCGAGCATCCCCCGACGCTGACGCTGGGCCGCCGAGGCCGCCGCGAGGACGTGCTCTGGACCGATGCGCAGCTCGCCGGGTTCGGCGTCGCCGTGTGCGAGACCCCGCGCGGCGGGCAGACCACCCTGCATGCGCCCGGACAGCTCGTCGTGTACCCCGTCGTGCCGATCGGGCTGCAGGTGCGCGCCCACGTCACGAGCCTCGGCGCCTGTGCGGTGGCGTTGCTCGCCGAGCTCGGCTTACCGGGCGCCGAGTTCCGCACCGATCCGCTCGGGGTGTGGATCGACGGGCGCAAGATCGGATCGATCGGCGTGCACGTCAGCCGCGGCGTGACCGTGCAGGGGCTCGCGCTCAACCTCGACGTCGACCCGCGCTTCTTCGCCGCGCTCGTGTCGTGCGGCATGCCCGGCGTCACGATGACGAATGCGGTCGCCGAGGGCGCACGGGCGATCGCCATCGACGAGGCGGCGCGGCGCTACGCGGCGCACTGGGGCGCGCGGACGGGGCGAGCCCTGCGCTGGCGGGCGAGCCCGGCGATCGGCCCCGGCGCGCTCTGAGTCGCGAAGCGCACCTGCTATCCTCGGGTCGGCCGTGCGTCGCTCCGTTCGAGGACTGGCCGCGCTCGCCCTCGTCGTCGGGCTCGCGGGCCCGGGATGTCGTGGCGGGGAGCCGACGGGGCGCCGGCTCGGGCTCGAGCTCGTCGACGTGGTGCTCGGATCCACCGGCGGCGAGATCGACGAGGCGACGGTGCGGGCGAGCGTGGCGGACGGGGTCGCCCGCGCGCACAGCCTCGCCGTCGATCCCGGCGGCGAGGGCATCCCGAGCCTGCGCGGTCGGATCGCGGTGGGGGCGATCCTGACGCCCGAGGGCGCGCCGCTCCTGCGCGTCGAGCTCGTCGCCGACACGCCCGAGGCCCTGCACGCGACGTTGGGCGCGAGGTTGGACGCGACCGTCGAGCTCGAGCGGATGGACGGCGACCTGAAGCCGGCCGAGGACGTGCCCGTCGCGGTGGGGCGCGCGGTCGCGGTGGTCGACGCGAAGCTCGTGCTCGCGGGGGCCGAGCCCGACGACGTCCGTCGGCTGCTCCGCGATCCCGACACGGAGATCGTCCTGCTCGCCCTCGAGCACGTCGGTCGCCGGCGCATGCGGGCGGTCGCGGACGACGTCGCGGCGCTCCTGCCCACCGGGGACGATCGCGTGAAGGCGGCGGCGCTCGAGTGCCTCGGGCTCGTCGGCTCCGCGGAGCACACCGCGGTGATGCTCGCGCACGTGCGGCTGGCGGATCGGGCCCAGGCGCAGCGGCTGTACGAGGCGCTCGCGGTGCTCGGCGGCGACGAAGCGGCCGCGTTCTTGGAGTTCGCGGCGCGCAACGAGGATGATCCCGCGTTGGCCGACGTCGCCCGCGGAGCCTTGCGCCGGCTGGTCACGCCGGGGGAGACCACGGGCGGGGCGCTGGAGCTGCGAGGGCATCGCCCGTGATGTCGAGCGCGTTCGTCGTGCTCGCGGTCGTCGCCGCGACTGCGCCCGGTCCGACGAAGGCCGCGCCGCCGCGGCCTGCACCCGCGCCGGCACCGGAGCCCGCGCCCGCGACGATGGCCCCCGCTGCGCACGCGCCGGGTCCCGCCGCCGCTGCGCCGCTCGGGCCGCGCGCGTTCGCGGGACCCACCGCGGTGTCGCCCGAGGGCGGGGCGGAGGTCGAGGCGATCGGAGCTGCGGGGCCGGCCCCGCTGCCGAGCGCGGCGCCGAAGGACCCGGGCGCGGTGGGAGCGGTCGGGGCCGACGGGTTCGCGCCGCTGCCGGCCCCGCCGAAGCCCGAGCCGCTCGCGCGCGTGCGCAAGGGAGCGTGGCGCGGACGCGGGTGGCTCGAGCTCGGGCTCGACGTCACGTTCACGCCGCTCGGACGCGGGGCGGAGGAGCGCGTCATCTCGCTCGGTGCGGGCTTCGGCGCGGGGTATCGCGTGCTGCCGGTGCTCGGTCTGTTCACCGCGATGGGCACGTTCGTGAACAGCGTCGAGCGGCGGCGCTACGCGGCGGGCGAGGGCGACGTCGTGCTGAAGGAGGACGTCGGGCGGATCTTCGTCTGGGACGTCGCGATGCTGCGCGGCTTCGTGCCGGTGAAGGGGCGCGTGCAGCCGTTCGCCGACCTCGGCGCGGGCTTCGGCATCGATCGGTTGCCGTTCACCGACACGCGGCGCGCGCTGCCGACGATGCGCGCGGGCCTCGGCGTCGACATCTGGCTCGGCCCGACGACGACGCTCGGCGTGCTCGCGATCTACCGGCTGCTCGCCGCGAAGGACGACCTGCAGCACGCCGTGTCGTTCGGCGTGTCGCTGGGCTTCCACTGGTAGGCGGCGGCTTCCAGGCCGGACAGACGTCCATCGGAGGTCGAGTTCGGCACCAGGATCGAGTTCGAGGCGGGACAGACGTCCGTCGGAGGTCGAGTTCGGCACTGGATCGAAGTTCGAGGCGGGACAGACGTCTGTCGGAGGTCGAGTTCGGCACCGGATCGAGTTCGAGGCCCGACAGACGTCTGTCGGAGGTCGAACCCCGGCACCGAGGCGACGACGACCTCGAGACTGTCGGTCTGCGGAGACTGTCGGTCTGCGGAGACTGTCGGTCTGCGGAGACTGTCGGACTCCGGACCCGCGGTCCCCGAGGAACCCGCGCTCGGGAGGCCCGCCATCGTCGGTGGCCGGCGGCGTCACTCGGGTTGCCCGAGGGCGCAGGGGCGGGCAACGAGGGTGGCGGGGCCGCCGGGGATCTGCCAAACTGGGTGGCGGAAGGGGTGGCGGGCGCCGAAGCGTGGGGATCACGACCGTCAACTCGGTTGACATGCTCGACGGCCGGTTCGTCGACGTGGTCCGTCTCGGCGACGGGGCCGAGGGGGGCGCCTTCGCGGCGCGCGAGCGAGGCACCGGTGCGCGGGTCGTGCTCAAGGCGGTCGCGCACGAGGGTGAGCCGGCGGTCCGCCTCGCGTTCGCGACGCTCCGGCGCACCGCATCGCCGCACCTGCCCGCGCCCCGCGAGCTGATCGCCACCGCCGAGGCCACCTGGCTCGTGACCGACTGGGTCGACGGCGAGGCCCTCGAGCCCGGCCCGGTGCCCGTGGCAACCGCGGTGGCGGACACGACCGCCCTCGCGCACGCGCTCGCGGCCATCCACCGCGCCGGCACTCACCACGGCGACGTCAGCCTCGCCAACGCCGTGCGCACCGCGACCGGCGGCATCGTGCTCGTCGACCTCGCCCAGCTCGGGCGCCGCGGCACGGGCACGCCCGGATTCCTCGCGCCGGAGGTGCTCGCCGGCGGCGGCGGAGCGCCGGCCGATCGCTTCGCGCTCGGCTGCGTCGCGCTCGCGCGGCTCACCGGCGACGCGCCGTGGCGCATGCCCGACGCGCTCGCGCGTCTCACCGCGACCGACGTCCGGCGTCGACTCGCCGAGCTCGCGGCCGCACACGCGATCCCGGTCGCGCTCGTCGGCTTGCTCGAGCGCTTGCTCGATCCGGATCCCGCCACGCGGCTGGCCGACGACGCGGCGATCCTCGATCGACTCGGCCGCGTCGCTGCGGCGCTGCGCGACGGGATCGACCTGCGGCCGGCCACGACGTGGTGGCTGCCTCCGCGGTGGACGTGGCGCGGCGTCGATCCGGAGCCCACGCTCGCACGGCTGCGCGGGCACACGCCGCCGCGGCTCGTGGCGGTCGCCGGCCCGCCGCACTCCGGACGCGCGCGCTTCGTCGAGGAGCTCGTCCAGCGCCTGCAGCAGGACGGCCTCGCGGCGAGACTGTCGGACCCCGATCGCCTCGCGATGCACGCGGCCCGACCCGGCGCGCCGTGGCTCGAGGCGTGGGGTGCCGCGGCGAGCGGTGTGTTCGGCCTGCGCAGCGCGCCCGCGCTGCTCGACGCCGACGTGCGCACGCAGGCCGCGACGCTGCGTGCCGTCGCGGCGCTGGCGAGCGCGGCGATCCTCGTGCCCGTCGACCCCGAGCTCGGCGATGCGCTCGCGCGCGTCGACGATCCCCACGTCGTCGTCGTCGCGATGCGGCCGTGGAGCGCGACCGAGGCCGCGACCGCGCTCGGCGACGTCGTCGACGGCGATGCGATGCCCGCCTGGACCGCTGCGCTGCTCGCCGCGACGGGCGGGTGGTCGGGTCGCTTCGTCCGCACCGCCGCCGCGCTCGCCGCTGCCGACGCCCAGACGCCGGGCCCGGCCGAGCTCGAGCGCGCCGCGGCCGTCGTCGCGGCCGACGAGCCCGAGCTCGACGAAGGTCTCGCGCGAGCGCTGTTGTTCGCCGCGTGGGTCGACGACGGCGCGTTGCCGCCCGGGATCCCGACGCACCTGCACGACGGTGCGCGCCCCACCGCGAGCGCGATCGCGGCTGCGCGCACGCGGCTCGGTCGCGATGCGCACGCCTTCGCGACCGTCGTCGTGCACGAACGGCGCGCGAGCGGGGCGACGATCGGCCTGCGGCTGGCGATCGATGCCGACGACGTCGGTGCGATCGCCGACGCGCTCGCGCGCCACCCCGACGTGCGCCCCGGCGTGCCGGAGATCGCCGCGTTCGTCGCGTGGATGCGCGCGCGGCCGGTCGAGGGCGACGGATCCACCGGCGGCCTGCGAGCGATCGCGGCACGCCTGCTGCTCGCCGAAGCGGCGCCCGCCGAGGCGCTCGCCGTCGTCGAGCCCGTCCACGCGACGCCGGCGTGCGTGTTGGAGACCGCCCGCGCGCTGCAGCGGCTCGGGCGCGCCGACGATGCGACCGCCCGACTCGCGCCGCTCCTGCACGCCGCCGACGACGAGCTGCGGCTGCGCGCATGGGGCCTGCACCTGCGGCTGCTCGTCGATCGCTCGCGCGCGAGCGAGGCGCGGGCGTGGCTCGCCGCGCACGTGCGCGACGACGAAGCGAGCGTCGGCACCGGATGGGGCACGCTGTGGCTGTGGGCGGCCTTCGCCGCGCTCGCGACCGGCGATCGTCGCCAGGCCGAGCGCGAGCTGCAGCTCGCCGCGGCCGCCGTGGCGGGGCAGGGCGACGTCGCGGCCCACGGCGTGCGCGCCCGCGTGATCCAGCTGCTCGGCAACCTCGCGCACGAGCGCGGTGACCTGCCCGGCGCCGCGCGGGCGTGGACCGACGCCGCCGCGGCGTTCGAGCGCGCCGGCGAGCCGGTCGGTGGCCTCGCGCTGCACGGCAGCCTCGCGGGCCTCGCGGTGCTCGGCGTCGACGTGACTGCCGGCATCGCGCACGGTCGCACCGCGGTGCGGGGCCTGCTCGCCCGCGCGCAGACGGACGCGCTCGTACCCGCGGCGCTGCACCTCTCGCAGCTGTGGATCCGCACGGGCGCGCGCGACGAAGCGGCCGCGCTCGCCGATCGCGTGGGCGAGCTCGTCGCGCAGAAGAGCGGTCCGGCCACGCGCGCCCGTGCGTCGCGCCTGCTGGCCGAGTGCGCGTGCGCCCGCGCGGCGGCGGACGGATCCGCGACGCAGTGGCTCGCCGCCCGCGGTGCCTTCGATCAGGCCGCCCGCGCCCTCGTGCGCGCCGAGCTGTGGCGCGAGGCCGGTGACGCGCACCTGCGTGCGGCCGCGTGCGCGCGCCTCGGTGGTCGGCTCGACGTCGCGACCGCCGACGTCGCGGCCGGGCGCGGCGCGGCCACCCGCAGTGGCGAGAGCGACGCGCTGCCGATCGCGCTCGAAGAGCTGTTGCTCGCCCGTGCCCGCGGCGACGTGGATGCGGTGCAGCGCAGGTTGGTGGAGCTCGAGCCGAGCGTGGATCTGCCGGGCTGGGTGGAGCGCGGCGAGCTCGAGCGTGCGTGGCTCGTCGCGCGCGCGCTGTGGTCGGTGACGATCGCGAGGACCCCCGTGGGCCATCGCGCCCGCGAGCGCGCGCTCGCTTCGCTGTCGAGGATTTCGGAGGCGATCATGAACAAGACACCGAGCATCGATCGCGCGGCCGTGCGCGCGAGCCTGTGGGCCGACGGCGAGCGCGACGCGCTGCGCGAGCTGGCGCGAGAGCTGGGCGACGAGCCGCCGGGCGCAGCCGCGAACCCGCCGCCCGCGGTCCGTCCCGCAGCTCCCGCGGCGGACCCGGGAGCGACGACCGAGCGGCTGCTCCGCATCTATCGCCGGCTCGCGCGCGAGGATCGACTCCCGCCGCTGCTGGAACAGGTGGTCGACGCGGTGATGGACCTGACCGACGCGGAGCGCGGCGCGATCGTGGTGCAGGCCAAGCCCGGCGACCGCCTCGAGGTGATCCGCGAGATCGGCCGCGAAGGCGAAGGCGTGCAGTTCTCGCGCTCGGTGATCGATCGCGTGCTCGCCGACGGCGAGCCCGTGCTCAGCGTGGACGCGGCGGCCGACGATCGCTTCGACGGCTCGCGCAGCATCAGCCACCTCAACCTGCGCTCCGTGCTCGCGGTGCCGCTCGTGTTCCGCGGCGAGGTGCTCGGGGCGGTCTACGTCGATCACCGGCTGCGGCGCGGGAACTTCGACGAGCACGACCTCGCCCGGGTCGAGGCGTTCGCAGAGCTCGCCGCGCTCGCGGTCGCCCACGCACGCGCGCTCGCGGACGCCCGCGAGCAGTCGGCCAAAGTGGCGGAGCAGCACGCGAAGCTGGGCGAGCTGCTCGAGGCGCGCGAGGTGGAGGTCGAGGGACTGCGCGCCAGGGTGGAGAAGGGCGGCGGCGATCGGCATGGCCTCATCGGCAACGCGCCCACGATGCAGCGCGTGTTCAAGCTCATCGATCGCCTCGCCGACACGGCGGTGCCGGTCCTCATCCACGGCGAGAGCGGCACCGGCAAGGAGCTCGTCGCGCGTGCCATCCACGACGCGGGCCCGCGCAAGAAGGGTCCGTTCGTCGCGGAGAACTGCGGCGCGATCCCGGAGACGCTGCTCGAGAGCGTGCTGTTCGGCCACGCGCGCGGCGCCTTCACCGGCGCCGACAAGGCGCGCGCGGGCCTGTTCGAGGCGGCCAACGGCGGCACGATCTTCCTCGACGAGGTCGGCGAGACGAGCCCCGGCATGCAGACCAAGCTCCTGCGCGTGCTGCAGGAGGGCGAGGTCCGCCGCATCGGCGAGAACACGGCGCGGCCCGTCGACGTGCGCGTGATCGCGGCCTCGAATCGCGACCTCGACGCGCTCGTGGAGTCCGGCCAGTTCCGCCGCGACCTCTACTACCGGATCCACGTGGTGCGGCTCGAGCTGCCGCCGTTGCGCGAGCGGCCCGAGGACATCCCCGCGCTCGTGCGCCACTTCGCGGCGCGCCACGGTCGAGCGGAGCTCGAGGTCGCGCCTGCCGCACTGCGCGTGCTCGCGGCCCACGCGTGGCCCGGCAACGTGCGCGAGCTCGAGAACGAGGTGCTGCGCTGGGTGGCGCTGTGCGACGGCGTCGTCGAGGCCGCCGATCTGTCGCCGAGCATGCACGGCACGCCGACGACGGCGGCGGATCCGGACGACCTGCGGATCCGTCCGCGCGTCGACCGACTCGAGCGCGACCTCATCGCCCGCGCCATGACCAAGGCGAAGGGCAACCAGACGAGGGCGGCCGAGCTGCTCGGCCTGAGCCGCTTCGGCCTGCAGAAGAAGCTGCGGCGGACCGGCGGCCCCGACGACGACGAGGCCTGAGGGCGATCCCGCGCGCCAATCGCGGTGGCCGTCCGCGCCAACCGAGTTGTCGGCGCCCGGCGGGCGCCCGGGCGAACCCCGCGGCAGGCCGGGACCCCGGCCGTGGTGCGGATCGTGCACCTCCCAGGGTGGGGGTACACTGCGTGGTGCACGTGTCTCGACGGGGAAGAGGATTCGCAGGGGTGGGGCTGGTGGCCCTGCTGCTTGCCGGCGCCTGTGCGCAGCACGAGGCCGACCCGGCCTTCCGCCGCACGGTCTTCATCGGTGACCGCGGCATCTCGGTCCCGCTGCCGCCCCCGAGCCTGACGGACGCGCCCCAGCAGGACGTCGACGTGGATGCCCAGGCGCTGGGCGACGACCCTGTGCTCGCCGGCACGATCGCGCACGTGGAGGACCTCGCCGGTGGCGGCACGGCGGAGCTCGAGCTGCCCGCCGACGCCCATCAGTTCCGCATCGAGGGACTGCCCGTCGATCTCACCGACAACTGCCTCGAGTTCTGGCTCGTCGCGCCCGACGGCCGCGAGGGCGAGCCGGCGCTCGTGCACGCGGTGATCGTCCCCGACGACGACGACGAGGACACCCTCGAGTCGATCGCGACGATCGCCGGCTGCGAGTAGCCTCGCCGACGCATCTACTCGCTGTGACGCACGGGGATCCGTGCGCCCGCACGGTCGCGCAGGCGAAGCGTCGAGCAGGGTCGCATGCCGGGACGACAACGATGCTCTCCGCTCCCATCAGCGGTCGAGAGAAGCGAGACGTGATGGATCTGGGCTGTGGCCTCTCGATCGCAGTGATCGCCGGATCACGAAACCGAAGCGAACAGCGAACGCGACCAAATCGTGATCTCGCGATCACGTCGAGAGTCGGAACATCAACACTGGAACGCTGCGAGAAACGACGCAAGTTCGTTTCGCGAACGACCACTAAGCGGGCGTAGCTTCCGGAAAAAAAAAAGCATAGCGTAGCCGCGGTTCTCAGAACGAGAGCCAGGAGTAGAAGTCATGGAACGTCAAGCAGCGCTGTGCGTCGTGTTCAACCTGTCGCTCGTCGGCCTGGGTGTCGCGTGCGATCCCGAGAACGGCGATGAGCCGCGAGAGTATCTTCTGGAGCTCGCGACGGATGAAGGTCGCGACAACAACGACAAGAACCCGAGCCCGATCGACGAGGTCTCTGCCCCCACTGATCCGCAGCACCTCGATCCTGGGACTGGTGACTACGTCGTGCAGGCGACGAGCTGCCAACTCGAGGATCCGGACGACACCGGTAAGCTCTTGCTCAACAACGGCGCGTGGTACTACGCGTCTGGAACGGGCGCGGTCTTCCTCAACTGCCCCATCTCGTTCAACAACGCGTCCACGATCGACTCGAAAACGCTCTGGTACAAGGACAGCACCGGCGCAGAGTTCGACAACGCGTTCATCTCGGCTCAACTCCATCATCGCACGCCGACCGGTTCGGGCACGGTGCAGGATGACCAGTGGGACAGCACCGCGAGCGCTGACACCGACTACAACCGCGTCACCGACGGCACGAACATCACGGTCGGTGACAACGCGTACTTTCTCCGGATCCACTTCTACCGGACCGGAAACGCCACGGTGATCTTCACCGCGGTTTCGTTCGACTTCGTGTGATTCTCAGCCAGCCCGTGTGGCCCGGCTGGGCCCACGGGCTTCCCCGAGCTCACTTCGTCCGCTTCGCCTTCGGCGGGAAGTAGAAGGTCGCGCCGAGCTGGAACGTGACGTTGTGGAAGATGTCCTTGTCGTCCTTGTTCACGCGCGGCGGGATGTCCGAGACCGTCGAGTTGAGGCCCGCGATGTTGTTGCGGGTGACGATGTCCTGGAACTCCATGTTGATCGCGACCCAGTCGGTGAGGAACAGGTTGAGACCCGCACCGAAGCTGCCGCCGACCTTCACGCCCGTATCGGCCTTGACCGGGTGCAGCAAGCACTCGTCGTTCTGCTCGCCCGTCGTCGGGTTCGCGCAGTAGTTCGCCTGCCCCGGATCGCTCTGCTGCAGGCCGAGTCGATCGGACGTGCTCCGGTCGCCGTACTGCTTCTGCCAGCCCATGATGCCGACGCCACCGAACACGTAGATGTCGTACTCGGTGAAGATCGCGGAGAAGAGGCCGAGCTTGCCGGCGAACGGCGTGAACACGACGTCGAAGCTCGACTGCCACGCCGCGCGCGTGAGGCCGGCGCGGAAGTCGTGCTTGAGCGGCGCCGGGTTGTCCTGCTCCAGCGCGGTGCGGCACGGGGCGCCCCCGTTCGGCTCCGTTGGGCACACTTGTCCGTTCACCACGGAGGAATCGGTGTCCCCCGGGTTGATGCCCACGGGCAGACCGCCGTTGTTGATCGCCTTCAGCAGCTTCGACTCGAGCTTGATCACGCCGTACATGAACCCGGCGCGGATGCCGATCCAGTCGGTGAAGTGCACGCCCATCTTCGCGCCGACGTACCCCATGTGCACGAACGGCTGCGAGAGGCTCATCGCCACGACGGGGGTCAGCTGGAAGCGGAACTTCCGCAGCTGCAGCTTCTTGCGCACGATCGGCTCGCCCTCGAGCACGCCCTTCTTGCGGGCGTGCGCGAGGTCGGGCGCCGCGTAGGCGCCGAGCGCAGTGAGTACGGCCAGGCTCGTCAGGAGTTTGCGGTGAGTGATCATGGTGGCCTGGTCCTCAGCGCGGGGTGGTGTACTCGAACTTGGTCGGCACGTAGAAGCTCACGCCGAGGAAGAAGATGACGTTGAAGGCGACCTTGAAGTCCGCGGCTGCCTTCGCGTTGTCCGGATCATCTAGATCTGGGTCATCGACGCCGCCGGCGCCGGTGTCCGGCCCACGATTCGTCGGCTCCTGCTTGTCCGGGAAGATCCACGTGCGCACGCCGGCGTTCACCGACAGCCAGTCCACGCGTCGTCCGTAGAAGCGGCTGATGAGGCCGAAGTGGCCGCCGCCCGTCACCGTCGTGAACGGATCATGGAGCGCTTCGTAGCGCGGGATGACGCGGGTCTGCAGCGCGCCACCACCGATCTGCAGACCGGCCTCCCAGTGGATGAGACCGCGGTTGAAGATCGCGACCTTGCCGTAGAACGGGTTGTACGTGTAGTTGAAGCTCGCCGACCACAGGATCTGGTTCGCCGTGAGCAGCAAGCCTTCCTGGAAGCGGATGTTCCTGTACCGCGGCGTGCGAGCACCGACGTAGCCGGTGCCGGTGAGGCCGATCGCCATGCGGTTCGTGAGCCAGTAGTTGAGATCGAGACCGAACGCGTAGTGCCGCACGTACGGGTCGTTGATCGAGATGCCGACCTGCGGCTGGATCTCGAAGCGCTTCTTCTTCAGCATGCGCTGGCGCTGCACGACGTTGATCAAGCCGATCTCCGCCTTGATCTGCTTCTCCTCGGAGTTCTTCTCCTGCTTGCCCGTGGCCGCCGCTTGCTCGGCCGTCGGCGCCTTCACTTCCTCTTCGCCGAGGATGTCCTCGACGCCGCCATCGGAGGGCGGCGGCGTGGTGCCGTCGGCGGGTGGAGGCGTGGTGCCGTCGGCGGGCGGCGGCGTCTCGCCACCTTCCATCTCGTCGTCGATGACGACGACGTCTTCGCCTTCGGCAGGGCCCGCCGTGCGAGCACCCGTCGTGGCGGTCGACGTCGTCGTGGAATAGACGGACGTCGACGCCCACGCGGGCGCGGGAACGGCCCAGAGGACGGCCAAGGCCGACAACGGCCAGGACACAATGCGTCGCATGCTCACCTCAGACACGGGTCGAGTCTCGGAGAGGGAAGTGGTCGCCGTGCGTCTCGACGCTTCGGCGATGGTGCGGGAAGGGCCCGTGGGCATAGGCTCGGGGCAATTTGGCGGTGGCACCGTATCACAGGGGTGCATAGGTCACAACGGGTCGTCATGTCGAGATCAATCGACGCCTTCGGTCGCCTCGCGCAGGTGAGTCGACCATCGATCGACGCCACTGCCGGCCGCCACAACCACTCCGACGGTGGGTCTGCGTGGTCCACTCTCGAGGGGTTCGAGGGGTCCGTCGGTTCGGCGACGTCTGCCGATGCGGCACCCCACGAGCCGAAATTCGCAAACGCAGCCGCGGGCCGATCCGCTGCGCTGGCGTGCAGGTTCGACGCGCCGCACTGTCGGTTGAGTGGCCTGCCGTACCGGGCAACGGCGGGACGCTTCGTTTAAAGATGTGAAGCGATGCGCATGGTGTTGCGCGCATGCGCATGGGCGTCGACCTCCCCCCGAAGGTCCTTCCCCAGTGCCACGCCCTCGGTGTGCGCTGGTTCCCAGGCCGCGGGCTCTTGACGGACGACGCGTTTTCAGGCCGCGTCCTCGCCTGCACGGTCGCGGTCGGACAGGAGCGCGGACACGAAGTCCTCCGCGTGGAACTCCCGCAGGTCGTCGACGCCCTCGCCGATGCCGACGTAGCGGATCGGGATGCGCAGCTCGTCGCAGACACCCAGCACCACGCCGCCCTTGGCCGTGCCGTCGAGCTTGGTGACCACGAGGCCTGTGAAATCGGTGGTCTCCTTGAACAGCTTGGCCTGGGCGAGCGCGTTCTGCCCGATCGTCGCGTCGAGCACGAGGTACGTGTCGTGCGGGCCGGTGACGGTCGCGCGCTGGGCCTCGGGCAGGTCGTGCACGAGCGCCTTGGTGGCCGCGCGTCGCACCTTGCCGAGCTCGTCCATCAGCTCCTTGCGCGTGTGCAGCCGCCCGGCCGTGTCGCACAAGACGACGTCGAAGCCCTCGCGACGCCCGCGCAGGATGCCGTCGTAGATCACCGATGACGGATCCGATTCCGCCTTGCCGGTGTGGATCGCGACGCCGACCTTGCGCGCCCACACCTCGAGCTGATCGACCGCGCCCGCGCGGAACGTGTCGCCCGCGACGAGCAATACCTTGCGGCCCTCGCGATGGTGGTGCGCCGCGAGCTTGCCGAGCGTCGTGGTCTTGCCCACGCCGTTCACTCCGATGGCGAGCAGCACGTACGGTCGCGGTGGCGCGGAGACGTCGGTGGGCGCCGCGGGCTGATCGACGATCTCGAGCGCGGCCTGCTCGATCACGGCCCAGACCGCATCGGCGTCGCCGGCCTGCGAGCGGTCGAGCAGCTCGCCCACCTTCTTCGTGAGCCGCTCGGCGGTGGCGCTGCCGATGTCGGCGGTGAAGAGCACCTCCTCGATCCGATCCTTCAGATCCGCGTCGACCTTCGCCTTGCCCTTGATCAGCTTGGCCAGCTTCGCGACGAAGCCACCGCGCGTCTTGGCGAGCCCCGCCCGCACCCGCGCGCGCTCGTCCTGCTTGCGGGCGCGCCGCTGGTCCTCGACGCTCGTGCGCTCCGCGATCGGGCGCTCGACCGGCAGCGGGGCCGGCGGGCGCTCGACGGCCACGCCGGGCGCGACGGGCTCGGGGCGCGCAGCGCCGGGCGTCGGCGGCGGGACGAACAGCGGAGCACGGGCGGGGGTCGTCGCCGGTGCGGGCTCGGGCGTGGACGCCGGCTCGCCGGTGGGCAGCTCGATCGTCTTGCGCTCGGCGACGGGGATGATCGCGCCTTCCAGATCGCGCGCGGGCAGCTGCACCGTCTTGCGCTCGGCGGGCGGCAGCGCCTCGGGCTCGGCGGGGGGCGGCAGTGCCCGTGCACGCGAGCGCACCCACCACGTGATCGCGACCGCGGCAGCGACCGCGGCGACGATGATCCACAGGACGAGATCGTTCATCCGTGCCCGGAGTTCACGACGTGCACCGTCGGCGCGCAAGGGGGCGCGCCGGATCGCCCGCGGGGCGCCGGCGCACGGCCCGAAGAGGCCCGCGGGACCGCGCGCACGGGAGATCTCGCGGGTGATCGCTTCCCCCCTGGGCCTGCAGCGGGCGACAGCGGTACGATCGCGCCGCATCGGCACCCTGCGGCGCCACTTCCGGCTTTGCGCGGGGGGACGCGTGGTGATATCCGGGCTCTCGGTCGAGAGATGGCTGCATGCGCCTGAAGAAGATCGAGGTCATCGGGTTCAAGTCGTTCGCCGACCGGCAGGTGGTGCTGGTCGACGATCACGTCACCGGCGTGATCGGGCCCAACGGGTGCGGCAAGTCGAACATCGTCGACGCGATCCGGTGGTGCCTGGGCGAGCAGAGCGCGAAGCACCTGCGCGGCAGCGGCATGGCCGACGTGATCTTCGCGGGCTGCAGCTCGCGCGGGCCCGCCGGCATGGCCGAGGTGACGCTCACCTTCCTCAACACGGGCGACGTGCCCGCGACGTACCTCGACATCCCCGAGATCGGCATCACCCGGCGCCTGTTCGCCGACGGCACGAGCGAGTACCTCATCAACAAGGTGCCCGCGCGCCTGCGCGACATCGGCGATCTGCTCGCCGGCACCGGCGTGGGCACGAAGGGCTACTCCATCATCGAGCAGGGCCAGGTCGGCAAGATCGTCAGCAGCAAGCCCGAGGATCGCCGCCAGATCATCGACGAGGCCGCCGGCATCACGCGGTTCAAGGCCCAGAAGGTCGCGGCGGCGCGCAAGATCGAGGCGACGCGGCAGAACCTGCTGCGCGTGCGCGACGTGATCACCGAGCTCGACGATCGGCTGTCCACGCTGCGGCGCCAGGCGCAGAAGGCCGAGCGCTACAAGAAGTACCGCGAGGAGCTGCGCGACCTCGATCTGTGGGCCGCGGCCCATCGCCTGCTCGAGCTGCACGCGACCCGCGGCGTGCTCGCGGCCCGGCGCGGCGCGCTGGGCCAGCAGATCGACGACGTGCGCGCGTCGTTGTCCGCCCGCGATGCCCAGGTCGCGAAGGGCCGCCTCGTGCTCGGCGAGATCGAGCAGGAGCTCGGCGTCCGTCAGCAGCGGGTGTTCGACCTCGACAACCGCGTGCGCCTGCGCGAGGCCGAGGACGACTATCGTCGGCGCGAGCGCGAGTCGCAGCTGTCCGTCGGTGCGCAGGCGCGGGCGGAGGCCGAAGCGGCCGCGCGCGCGCTGGCCCACGTCGAGGGCGAGCTCGCGGAGCTCGAGGCCGAGCGGCGCGAGCTCGGCGACACGGGCGGCGAGGGTGGGGCGCCCGATGCCGTCGCGCGGCTCGAGGCCGTGCTCGCCCGCGTCGAGGCGGAGCTGTGGACCGAGCGATCGCGGCGCGATGCCGCCGCACGCGAGCTCGCGGAGCGGGGCAGCGCGCGCGCGGCCGGCTCGGCGCGGGCGCAGGCCGTCGCCGAGGCACACGCCGATCTCGTCCTTCGTGAGCAGGCCGCTGCGTCCGCGCTCGCGGCGGTGCGCGAGGATCGGGACGCGCTCGCGGCCACGCGCGCGCGGCAGGCCGCGGTGCAGGGCGAGCTCGCGGCGGCGCTCGCGATCCATCGCGATCGCCGGGCCGCGATCGATCGCGAGCGCGCGAGCGTGAAGCAACAGGTCGCGCAGGCCGAGGTCGAGCTCGACACGCAGCGCGCCGAGGTGCATCGCTGCCGCTCGCGACTGCAGTCGCTCGAGGAGATCCAGGCGCGCTACCGCAGCTGCAACAGCGGCGTGCAGGTCGTGATGCAGCACGAGGACGAGCTCGACGCCGAAGCGACGCTCGAAGCGGGCGCGTCCGTGCCGACGAAGCGCGCGTCGTTCCACGGCATCGTCGCCGACCACATCCAGGCCCCCGAGCACCTCGAGTCGGCGGTGTCGGCCGTGCTCGGCGATCGGCTCGAGGGCGTGCTCGTCGATGCGCCCGGCGATGCGGTGCGCGGCATCGAGGTGCTCAAGCGCGCGCAGGAGGGCCGCATCTCGTTCGTGCCCCTGCACGCGCGGGGATCCGGCGGCGATGTGCGGCCGGCCGAGGGCGTGCCGATCGGATGGGCGCCGCCGCAGACCGCTGCGCGCGCGATCGAGGTCGTCGACTACGGTGACGCGGAGGCGATCGACCCCGTGGCGGTCGAGCCGACGCCGGCCGTCGAGCCCGCGCCCGTCGCCGCGCTGCCGCCCGGCGTGCTCGGTCGGCTCGCGGATCTCGTGCAGGCGAGCCCCGAGCTCGCCGGGCTCGTGCAGGTGCTGCTCGGCGACGCCGTCGTCGTCGAGCACCTCGGGCGCGCGCTCGAGCTGTGGCAGACGGGCCGCTACGACGCGACCCTCGTCACGCTCGACGGCGATCGCGTCGAGCCGTCCGGCGTCGTCGTGGGCGGCTCGCCCACGGCGCTCAACGCCGCGCTGCTCCAACAGAAGCGCGAGATCCGAGAGCTCGCGGAGATCCTCGCCGAGCTGCAGGGCGCGTTCGAGGTCACGCGCGGCCGTCACCTCGCGCTCGCGAGCACGGCGAGCGAGCTCGAGGCGGAGCGCGAGCGCGAAGAGGCCGCGGTGCTCGCCGCCCAGACGAGCCTCGCGGCGTGCGAGGCCGAGCTCGCGGCCGCCGATGCGAGCGCGGCCCGGCTGGCCGAGGAGGAGCGGGGCAAGGACGCCGAGCTCGGCGCGGTGCGGGCGGAGCTCGAGCTGCGCGTGCGCGAGGCCGACTCGCTCGCGCGCTCGCTCGCGGATCTCGGCCACCGCATCGACGAGCTCGAGCGCGACGCGTCGTCGGCCGAGGGCCGCGTCGTCGCGCTCGCCGACGAGCGCGAGAAGGTCGGGGCCGAGCTCACCGAGGCCAAGGTCGCGCTCGCGCGCTGGCAGCAGAAGAGCGACGCGCTCGCGGGTACGACCGAGCGGCTCGTCCGCCAGCGCGAGGCGGAGCACGTGCGGCTCGAGCGACTGCGCGAGACGGCGACGCTCGCCGAGACGCGCGCGGCCGAGCTCGCCGATCTGCTCGAGCAGGGCAAGGCGGAGCACGGCGTGCTCGTGGGCGAGAGCCGCGAGGCCACGGCGGCGGTGCACGACAGCCGCGAGCGCCACGACGCGATCCGGCTCGAGCTCGACGAGCTCGACGCGTCGCTCCGCACGCTCCGCTCCGAGCTCGACGAGCACCGCGAGCGCCTGCAGGAGGTCGAGATCGGCGTGCGCGAGAACGAGATGGAGCTCGCCCATCTCGAGGTCGACACGCACGAGCGCCACGCGGTCGTGCTCACCGAGGTGCTCGTCGACTTCCACGACCGTCCGCTGTGCGGCGCCGATCAGATCGAGCGCGCGGCCGAGCTCAAGCGGGTCATCGCGCGGATGGGCGAGGTCAACCTCACCGCGATCGAGGAGTTCCAGGAGGTCGGCGTGCGCCACGAGTACCTCGTGCGCCAGCGCGACGACCTCGAGAACGCGGTCGCGCAGCTGCAGGAGGCGATCGACCGCATCGACAAGACGACGCGGCAGATGTTCAAGGACACGTTCGTGGCCGTGAACGAGCGCTTCCAGCAGCTGTTCCCGCGCCTGTTCGCGGGTGGCCGCGCGTCGCTCGAGCTCACGAACCCCGACGACATGCTGGAGACCGGCGTCGAGATCGTCGCGCAGCCGCCGGGCAAGCAGCTGCGCAGCCTCGATCTGCTGTCCGGCGGCGAGAAGGCGCTCACGGCCGTGAGCCTCATCTTCGCGATCTTCCTGATGAAGCCGAGCCCGTTCTGCCTCCTCGACGAGGTCGACGCGCCGCTCGACGACGTCAACGTCGGTCGCTTCTGCAGCCTCGTGCGCGAGCTGGCCGCGAACACGCAGTTCATCATCATCACGCACAACAAGGTCTCGATGGAGACGGCCGATCGGCTGTACGGCGTGACGATGGAGCAGCGCGGCGTCTCGAAGCTCGTGTCGGTCAACATCCGCCGAGCGGTGGAACTCGCGTATAGTTGAGGGGGGCAGGGGGATGGCCGAAGCGCACGCGGTCGGCTGGAGCCCGACGCGGCGCGATGCGGTGTTCCTCGTGCTGGCCGGCGTGTTCATCACGCACGCGCTGCTCGGCGAGGTGGTGGGCGGCAAGCTCGTCGAGATCGGCGGGTGGACGATGAGCGTCGGCGTGATCCCGTGGCCGGTCGTGTTCGTCACGACGGATCTCGTCAACGAGTACTACGGGCCGCGTGCGGTCCGGCGGCTCACGCTGCTCGCCGTCGTGCTCATCGCGTACGCGTTCGTCGTGCTCTACCTGTGCATGAGCGTGTCCGCGAGCGGGATCTCGCCGGTGTCCGACGCGGCGTTCGCCGAGGTGTTCGGGCAGTCGATGTGGATCATCGTGGGCTCGATCATCGCGTTCGCGACGAGCCAGCTCCTCGACGTCGGCGTGTTCGGGCTCGTGCGCAGCAAGACTGGCGAGCGCTGGCTGTGGGCGCGCGCGGTGGGCTCCACCGTGGTGTCGCAGCTGATCGACACGTTCCTCATCAACGCGATCGCGTTCGGCCTGCCCGGCAAGATCACCGGCGCGCAGGTGATCGAGCTCAGCATCACGAACTACGCGTACAAGTTCCTCATCGCGATCGCGACGCTGCCCGTCATCTACCTCGGGCACGGCCTCGTGTCGCGCTATCTGTCGCGCGCCGACTGAGTCTTCCACGGCCAGCTCGCGAGCGCGAGCACCGAGAAGTTCACGATCATCGCCGCGCGCGTCGCGAGCACGAACACGACGATGTCGCCGGGCGCCACGCCGAGCTGGCGCAGCGCCGCGCTCCACCCGGTCTCCTGGATGCCGAGCGCGCCGGGCGTGATGCCGACGAGCGCGGCGAGCTGGGCGAGCGGCATGGCCCCGACGAGCACGAGCGCGGGCAGGACGACGCCGAGCGCCGCGCCGCTCGCCCAGTACTGCACCGCGATCGCGGCGAAGCGCGCGAGCGACCAGCCCGTGACGCGGGTGGCGAGCGCGCGATCGATCGCGGGCGGATCCTCGGTGGGGGTCGGTCGCCTCAGCAGCCCGCGGCCCCACGCCCACGCTGCGAGCGCGAGTCGGGCAGCCGGACGCAAGAGCGGGATCGCGGCGACCGAGAACACGACGACGACGATCGCGAGGCTGGCCCACGCGATCGTCGGGCTCGCGTCGTGGGTCGCGAGCACCCACGCGAGCAGCACCGCGGGCAGGAGCAGGTCCGCCATGCGCTCGAGCACGAGCGGGGCGAGCAGACGGCCGTAGCCGGCGCGGCTGCCCGCGGCCCGCAGGCTCGCGCTGCGACCGACGAGGTCGACGACGAGCAGCGGCAGGAACTGGCCGATCACGCGCGTGGCCGCGAGGTGGTGGAAGTACACGCCGTAGGGCAGCCGCGACGCGCTCATCGACTCCGACAGGAGCTGCCAGCGGCGGGCCGTCACTGCGTTGGCCACCGCCGACGCGGCGAGGCCGACGAGCGCCATGCCGGCGTGCACCTCGACGTCGATCGATCCCGCGTCGCCCATCAGCCACGCGACGACGGCGGCGAAGAGACCCACGCCGAAGAGGAATCGGACGATCGCCGAGAACCAAGGGACGCGGGCGACGGG
This sequence comes from uncultured Nannocystaceae bacterium, assembly GCA_964468635.1. Taxonomy (GTDB): domain Bacteria; phylum Myxococcota_A; class Polyangia; order Nannocystales; family Nannocystaceae; genus Xiheibacterium. The sequence continues at coordinate 54,278 of CAYXVR010000045.1, read as the reverse complement.
CTCGCTCACGAGGCCTCCGGCGCGCGCCGGGGCGAGAGCACGACGTCCCACTTCACGGCGAGCCAGCGTTGGGCGGCGAGCCCGAGCACCGCGATGCTGCCGAGCTGCGCGAGGTACAGGACGAAGGCGAAGGTGCTGCCCAGATCCGCGACGACGTCGGCGGGCACGAGCAGCGCGAGCCCGAGCGCGACGCCGCCCTGGAACGTGCCGAGCTGGGCGGGGCCGCCGGGCGCGACGAGCACGAGGTTCATCACCGCGGTGACGACGACGGCGCCCGCGAGCCCGATCGGCAGCCCCACGCCACGCGCGAGCAGCCACATGCCCGCGACGTTGCTCGCCCAGTACGCGAGCGTGACGAGCACGAACCACACGAGCGCGCCGCGACCCGGCACGAGCCGCAGCCCGTCGCCGATGCCGGTCGCGAAGCGCCCCATGCTCTCGGCGAAGCGCGGCACCACGCGCGCGAAGCCGGCCTGCACGGCGCCGCCGATCGAGCTCGGCCGCCACGCGAGCAGCACCACGAACGCGAGCGCGCCACCGAAGAGCGCCATCGTCGACCACGCGATCGCGCGCACGGCCGGGTGCGTGTCGCCGAGCTCGACGAAGCCCGCGGCCGCGAAGAACATCGCGCACACGAGCAGGCCGTCGGCGATGCGCTCGACCGCCACGACGCCCATCGAGCGCGCGACCGGGATTCCGCTCTTCTCGGCGAGCAAGAGCGGCCGCGCGAGCTCGCCGATGCGCAGCGGCAGCACGGCGATCCACATGTAGCCGGCCAGGCCCACCGCCAGCGCGTCGCGCAGCGACACGGAGCCGAGCCCGCGGACGATCCACCACCATCGCACCGCGCGCAGCAGATGGAACGGCACGAGCGCGCCGAGGTACGCGGGCACGACCCACGGCGCGAGATCGATGCGCTCGGGCATCGCCGCCATGTACGGCCAGATCGCGGCGACGAGGCCGACGCCGAGCAGGAGCGACACGACGAGACGGATCCAGCTCGGCCGCGACGCCGGATCGGTCACGCGCGTCACGCCTTGCGGAAGCGCGACTTGTCCGGCGGGAGATCGGGCAGCGCGGGGAAGTCGGTCTCCGGGTGCAGCCGCTTCGCGCGTGCGTACAGCTCGTCTTCCGTCTCGCGCAGGTTCGGATCCGGCACGCAGCACTCGACCGGACACACCGACTGGCACGCCTCGTATCCGTGGAACCCGACGCACTCCGTGCACAGGTTCGGATCGATCACGTACTTGTCGTCGCCCTCCGAGATGGCTTCGTTGGGGCACTCGGGCTCGCAGGCGCCGCAGTTGATGCACTCGTCGGTGATGTGCGTGGCCATGAATCGATCGGCACCGAGTCTATGCCAGCCCCCCGGGGGGTCAAGCGCGCAAAGGGTGCGGAAACGCTCTGTCAACGCAAGAGGGTCGCAATTGCGGCCCGCGCTCGATCGAAGTGCACGAGCGCCCGGCCGATCGCGGCGTGCGGACCCAGCACGAGCACGATCACCGAGCGATCGTCGGGATCGACGACGGCGCCGAGCAGAGCGCCGATCGAGCCCTCGACGAGCACGGCCGCACCGACGCTCGTGCTGCCGATGAGGTGGCGCACGGCGGTGTCGTGCGTGCGAGCGAGCGCGTGGCCGAGCTGCGCGCCGACGATCTGCAGATCGAGCGCGTCGAGGCGCGCCGGATCGAGCGCGAAGTCGACGGCGTGGCCGTCGCGGTCGCTGAACACGGCACCGCGCGCGCCCGGCACGGCGGCGACGAGCTCCGCGAGCACGTCGCCGAACTCGGTGCCCAGATGGCTGTCGATGCGCCCCGTCGCGGTCGGCGGCTCGGTCACGGCGTCGCCTCGCCGCCGTCGTCGGGGCCGATCACCTGGGCGGCCTTCTCGACGCGCAGCGACTGGAGCGTCGTGCCGACCTCGCGGGTGCGCCACGCGTCGTGCACCGCGGCGCGCACGTGCTCGAGCGCTTCGGCCTCGTCGGTCGGGGTCGCCGGCAGCACGCGGGTGACGAGCGCGACGTGGACCCCGAAGCGCGTGAAGAACGGACCGCGCAGGCCGGGCACGGGGCCGGTGCGGATCACCTCGACCCACTCGGGGGCGAAGCGCGGCGTGCGACAGCTGCCGTCGTCGTTCGTCTCGGCACACGCGTCGAGCACGAAGCCACCGCGTCCGTCGTTGCGCAGCGCGACTCCGTCCTGCGCCTTCGGCTCGAACGCGCCGTTGTTCGCGAAGAACGTGCACGCGTCGGGGTCGCCGTAGGGCACGGTCTGGGCGATGTGCTTCGCGAACGACAGCGCGAACGGCAGCGCCTTCGCGCGCCACCGCGGATCGGCGGCGGCGATCTCGGCGGCGGCCGGATCGTCGATGCCCTCCGGCACGAAGATCGCGTGGCAGACCTCGACGATCTCGGGATGCACGTGGCGCGAGTCGGAGCGGGCGCGGGCGATCAAGGGATCGTCGGCGGGGATGTCCGCGGGGAGGTGGGTCGGCTCGAAGACCTCCGCGAGCCACAGGCGGGCGAGGGCCGTGCGGCGCAGGTGATCGCGGCGCGACGGGTCGAGCTCCGGCGCGTCGGGAGGGCGCGCGGCCGCGGCGTCGGCCGACCACCGCAGCGTTTCCACCACGTGGGCGCGGGCGGCTGCGCGGGAGAGGCCGTCGCGCTTCGCGACCATGTCGATCACGCGGTCGTCGATCGGTTCTCCGGCGATCTTCGGGCGCGGGTCGTCGGCTTCGCGCGTGCAGGTCAGCAGCACGAGCAACGGGAACGGGCACGGGCGGGCACGGGCACGGGCACGCGCACGGGCACGGTGCTCGCGTTCTGATTCGCTTCGCGAATCAGAACGCGAGCGAGAATTCGAGGCTCCCCACCCGTGCGTTGCCATAGCGGTTGTTCTGGAACATGTGATTGTACGTCGCCTGCAGCCACGCGCCCTCGAGCCAGTGCAGGCCGCGGCGCGTCGCGATGCCGTCGAGCTCCCACGTCAGCTGCAGGCCCGGTGTGTGCGCGTCGTAGGCCTCCGTCTTCACGTCCGCCGTTGCGCACGCGCCCACGTTGTCGCGGCTGCAGTAGCCCGAGTCGCCCCCGTATTGGCCGTCCGCGCGCCAGAAGAACGCGGCCGTCTGCCGATAGTACTGATAGCGCGCGCGTGCCCGCCAGTGCCGGGCGATGCGGACGTGCACGCGCAGCTCGGGCGTGTGCGCGAAGATGTCCCAGTCGTCCCCGTAGAACGAATAGAACGGCTCGAGCGTGATCCGGGCCTTCGGGATCGTCCACCGCAGGTCGGCCGACACGATGAAGCGATTGCGCCGACGTGGATGGGATTCGTACAGCGCGCCCGCGCGGCGGTAGGGGTTGTCCTGTGGGCCGCGCTGGTGGGCGTACTCGAAGCCGAACTGGGCGAGCACGAGCGGGTGGAACGCCTGCGTGTACGAGACGCCGGGCTGGTGGATCTGCAGGAAGTTGCCGGTCTGCCCGTAGTTGCCCTTGACGCACGTGTTCATCGCGGCGTTGTTGCCACCGCACCACGCCCGCGTGCCCTGCTCGCGGCTCTGCACCTGCGAGTAGCGATCGAACTGGAACCCGTACGACAGCGCGATCGTGCCGGCGCGCTGCAACACGTCGCGTGCGACGGACACGCCCGCTCGCCGCGCGACGTAGTCGGTCTCGGTCGAGTAGCGGAAGTAGCCGCCCATCGTCCAGTCACCGATCTTCGAGCCCACGGTTCCCGTCACCTCGTGACGCAGCTCGGTGAACACCGCGTCGCCGCCGAGTTGGGCGGCGCCCGAGGCGATCGACGCCGACGAGATCGCGTCGAGCAGGTACGCTGCACCGATCGTGAAGCGCTCGTCGGGCGCGTCGGCCGTGATCGCCACGCTCGGCGCGAGCACGCGCGTCGATTCCTCGCGGTAGTAGTTGCCGCGCAACGTCATGCGGTTCTCGGCCGACAGCTGCGGCGCCCAGCTCCACGCGAGCAAGAACGCGAGCAAGCCCACGAGGGGCCGCCACGGCCGGCGTCGCACCGATCGCGACGCTCGGATCATCCGCAACCGCAGCCGCCGCCCGCTCCGCCGTGTCCGCCCAGGCCGCCGCGCCGCGCCGCGTCGATGTGCGCGTGCTGGATGTCCTCCGGGGCGTCCATCGCGGGGGTCATCTCGGGCTTGCTGAGGTACTTGCGCTGCGACGGCTTCACCGTCGCGCAGCCGGCGACGACGAGACCGAGGAGGGCCACACAGAGCCAGTCGAACGCCCGGAGCGGTGTACGTGCAGAGCCATCGATCATGAGCCGCACGGTAGCGGCAGCCTCGGGCGCTCGGCAACCCCGGCGCCGGCGCTTCGCGCCTTTGCGGTCCGCGGGCAAGTCGAGGAAGATGACGCGCACGTGGTCGAGCCTCCCGCGTCGAATCCGTCGAGCCCGTGGCTGGTCGTCATCGACGGGCCCGCGGGCGCAGGCAAGAGCACCGTCGCTCGCAGGCTCGCGCGGCGGCTCGGCGTGCCGCTGCTCGATACGGGCGCCATCTACCGCACGCTCGCCCTCGTCGCGCACGAGCGCGGGGTCGCGTGGGACGACGAGGCCGGCCTGGTCGCGCTCGCGGACGGACTGCCGATCGAGTTCGGCGCGCTGCCCGACGACGAGGCCGCGCTGCAGCCGGTGCGCCACGCCGGCGTCGACGTCACGACGCGGATCCGCTCTGCCGAGATGGGGCAGGGCGCATCGAAGGTGTCGGCTCTGCCCGGCGTGCGCGCGGCCCTGCTCGACATCCAGCGCGCGCTCGGTGCGAAGGGCTGCGTGGCCGAGGGCCGCGACATGGGCACCGTCGTGTTCCCGCACGCGCGTCACAAGTTCTTCGTCACCGCCGACCTCGCCGCGCGAGCGCGACGACGCCGGGCCGAGCTCGAGGCGCGCGGTGAGGCCGTGCCACCGCTCGCCGAGGTCGAGCGCGACATCGCCGAACGCGACGCCCGCGACAGCACGCGCCAGGCGGCCCCCTTGCGCCGCGCGGACGATGCGGTGCTCGTCGACACGAGCGACATGGGCATCGACGAGGTCGTGGCGTGGCTCGTGCGCGAGCTCGGCGTCGCCTGATCCGCGCGCGCGCAGGTGCCCCGGGTCGCGCGCGATTCCGGAGCGCTCGCGACCGGTCGGCGCGGAGCGCGGGCTTCCGGCCGCGGGTCGCGATTCGGGGCGAGGAGCCGGAATCGCGGCGTCCGGGCCGATCGGACGGGGCCGTGACGGCCCGTGGGGGCGCCTGGGTCAGGTTGACCCCGGCAGTCGAAAGACCTAGCCTCCCGGCCTCGCCAGTCTCGTCGATCCGTCGTCGATTCGGGTGATTCAGCGCGTCGGTTTCGTCGCCTGCAGGGGCTCTCGGCCTGCGAAGGTGACCGACGCGACTTCCGAACGAGAGAACTGAAACCAACACATGTCCGAACAGTTCGCAACAGACGAGAACTTCGCCGACCTCTTCGCGCAGCACACCGAACAAGGTGGCGAAATCCGCGAAGGCACCATCGTCAAGGGCGTGGTCGTCGACATCATCGGCGAGTACGCAGTGGTCGACGTCGGCCTCAAGGCCGAGGGCCAGGTCCCGCTCCGCGAGTTCCGCGAGGAGGACGACACCGAAGACACGCCGCCGCGCGTCAAGATCGGCGACGAGGTCGAGGTCCTGCTCGAGACCGCCGAGGACCAGAACGGCCTCGTCATCCTCTCGAAGGAGAAGGCCCGCAAGCGCAAGGTGTGGGACGACATCAGCAAGGCCGTCGACGTCGACGGGCTGGTGGCCGGCATCATCCAAGCGCGCGTGAAGGGTGGCCTGTCCGTGATGCTCGCGGGCGGCGTGAAGGCGTTCCTGCCCGGCTCGCAGGTCGATCTCCGCCCCGTGCGGAACCTCGATGCGTTCATCGGCCAGGAGTTCCAGTTCCGCATCATCAAGTTCAACAAGAAGCGGGGCAACATCGTGTTGTCGCGCCGCGTGTTGCTCGAGGCGGAGCGCGCGGAGCTCAAGGAAGAGACGCTCAACAAGCTGCAGGAGGGTCAGATCGTCGAGGGCGTGGTCAAGAACCTCACCGACTACGGTGCGTTCATCGACCTCGGCGGCATCGACGGCCTCCTCCACATCACCGACATGAGCTGGGGGCGCGTGAACCACCCCTCCGAGCTCTTCCAGGTCGGCGACAAGGTGCAGGTCAAGGTCCTCAAGTTCAACACGGACAGCGAGCGCGTCTCGCTCGGCCTGAAGCAGATCACGCCGGATCCGTGGATCAACGCCGAGGACAAGTACATCCCGGGCACCGTCGTGCAGGGCAAGGTCGTCAGCATCAAGGACTACGGCGCGTTCATCGAGCTCGAAGAGGGCATCGAGGGGCTCGTGCACGTCTCCGAGATGTCGTGGACCCGCCAGATCAAGAACCCGAAGCAGTTCCTCAAGATCGGCGACGAGGTGAAGGCGGTCGTCCTCGACATCGACGTGTCGCAGAACCGCATTTCCTTGGGCATGAAGCAGCTCGAGGAGAACCCGTACGAGAAGGTCGTCGAGACCTACCCGCCGGGCACCGTCGTCGAGGGCGTCATCCGCAACATCGCGGACTTCGGCGTGTTCGTGGAGCTCGAGCCCGGCATCGACGGCCTCGTGCACATCACGGATCTGTCGTGGACGCAGCGCGTGCGTCACCCGTCCGAGCTGTACAAGAAGGGCGACCAGGTCAAGGCCATGGTCCTCAACATCGACAACTCGGGCGAGAAGCCGAAGATCAGCCTCGGCATCAAGCAGCTGCAGCAGGATCCGTGGGATCGGATCCCGTACGACTACCCCGTCGGCAAGATCATCGAGGTCAAGATCCTCAAGCTCGCCGAGTTCGGTGCGTTCGCGGAGCTCGAGCCCGGCATCGAGGGCTTGATCCACATCAGCGAGATCACCGACGAGCGCATCGAGGATCCGGGCCAGGTGCTCGAGCCCAACCAGACGGTGCGCGCCGAGGTGATCCAGATGGACGCGCAGGACCGCCGCATCGGGCTCTCGATCAAGAGCGCCCGGCGCCAGGACGAGCTGGCCGACGCGCAGGGCTTCGCGAACGCGAGCCAGGCCGGCGCCACGCTCGGCGACGTCATGAACAAGAAGTTCAAGCAGGCGGGCGAGCAGACCCGTCGCCGCTGATTCAGAACAAGCTCGACACGAGGAGCTGCAGCTCGGGGAGGACCCTCGACTGCAGCTCTTCGCGATCGGAGAGGATGCGCCCCGCGTCGAAGCGCTCCCCGTTCCCGGTGAAGATGGTCACCGTGCGCGCGCGCGTGTCGACGATCCAGTACTCGAGCACCCCGGCCTTGCCGTAGATGCCCTTCTTCTCGCCGCGATCGCGGCTGGCCGTCGACTCCGACAGGATCTCGACCACGAGATCGGGCACCACGCGCAGGAACTTGCCCGTGATCGGTGTCGTACTCGCCCATCGTTCGGCCGAGACGACGCTGACGTCGGGGGCGACCGTGTCGCCGGTGGGCAGCTCGAAGCCCTGGCTCGAGTCGAACACGATGGCGCCAGCGGCCCGGGCGAGCGCGGCGATCGGGCTGCTGATGCGCACGGCCACCGCACCGTGGGGATAGCCGGCCGGCGGTGTCATGACCACGCGCCCGTGCAGGAGCTCGTAGCGATACGAGTCCCACTCGCGCTGCCGCACCCAGGCCGCGAAGGTCGGTTGATCCATCGACGTGATGGACTCGAAGACGGGCTCGACCACGACTTGCACAGCGTAGCTCCTTTCATCCGCCCTGGTTCCGTTGCGAGCGCGGTGCCGCCGGCGCTCGCGTTCGATGTCGCGAGGTTGGCGTCGAGAGGTGGCCAGGGTGGCCCGTGGACGGGCCGGCCGTGGCCCGCACGCGGGCCACCTCGGCCACTTGCTACGGTGATGGGGCGTGGAAGCGCACAGCGAAACGCCGTGGGAGTCGCCGACGCAGCGAGTCGCGCGGCGAGTCTGGCGTGCGCTCTCGGGGCCGCCGGTCGTCTCGACGCACTGGCTCGCGCGCGAGCTGTTCGTGCGGTGGGTCGGGCTCGTGTACCTCGTCGCGTTCGCGTCCGCGGCGGTGCAGCTGCCCGGGCTCGTGGGCGAGCGCGGGTTGTTGCCGGTCGGGCGCTTCCTGCACGCATTCGCATCGCAGACCGAGGGCTCGGCGTTCGTCGCGTTGCCGTCGGTGTTCTGGATCGATCACTCGGATGGGATGATCGTCGGCGTGTGCGTGGTGGGGGGCGTGCTCGCGGCGCTCGTCGTCGCGGGGTTCGGGCACGTGCTCGTGTTGTTCGGGCTGTGGGCGCTGTACCTGTCGGTCGATCACGTCGGGCAGCGGTGGTTTTCGTTCGGGTGGGAGAGCCAGCTGCTCGAGACGGGCTTCCTCGCGCTCTTCCTCGGGGCGACGCGATCGGTGCGGACGCTCGATGCTCGCGCGGCGCCGTCGATCGTTCCGGTGATCCTCGGGCGGTGGCTCGTCGTGCGCATCATGATCGGCGCGGGGCTCATCAAGCTGCGCGGCGATCCGTGTTGGACCGAGCTCACGTGCTTGCAGTACCACTTCGAGACGCAGCCGAATCCCAGCGTCGGGGGGTGGATCCTGCACCAGCTGCCCGACTGGGCGCTCGCGGGCGGCGTGGTGTTCAACCACGTCGCGGAGCTGGGGGCGCCGATCTTCGCGTTCGGTCCGCGGAGGATGCGGCACGTCGCCGGCGTCGTGCTCGTCGCGTTCCAGGTGACGCTGATCGTCAGCGGGAACCTGTCGTTCTTGAACTGGATCACGATCGCGCCGTGCTTGTTGCTGTTCGACGATGGGTTCCTGCGCCGCTTCGTGCCCCGGCGATGGCGTACTCGCGTGGACGCGATGCCGGCCGAAGCTCGCCCGCCGCCGGAGCAGCGCATCGGCGGATGGGCCTACGCGGTGGTCGTCGCGTGGTTGTCGTTGCCGATCGTCGTGAACCTCGCGTCGCCGTCGCAGTCGATGAATCGTTCCTACGATCGGCTGCACCTCGTGAACACGTACGGCGCGTTCGGATCGGTCGGAGACGTGCGCATCGAGCTGGTCGTCGAGGGCACGAACGACGCAGTGCCGCGCGAGGACGGGGACTGGCGCGCGTACGTGCTGCCGTGTCAGCCGGGCCCGGTCGATCGGCGGCCGTGTCAGGTGACGCCGTGGCACTACCGGCTCGACTGGTTGATCTGGTTCGCGGGGATCGAGGCGGGCGAGACCGGCGGTCTGCGGCGCGAGGTGTGGGTGCTCGCATTCCTCGATGCGCTGTTGCGGGCGGAGCCCGTCGTGCTCGGGCTGCTCGACGACGATCCGTTCGACGGCGCACCACCGGCATGGGTGCGCGTGTCGGCGTACCGCTACCGCTTCACGTCGTTCGGCGAGCCGGGCTGGTGGCATCGCGAGCGCCTCGGCACGTTCATCCGCCCGATCGCCGCGGGCGATCCCGAGCTGCACGCGGAGCTCGAGCGCCTCGGCCTCGCGCACGACTGAGGCCCGTTGCGAAGACGAGGTCGGACAGGGGTCTGTCGGCGAT
>CAYXVR010000045.1:0-44641 GCA_964468635.1 uncultured Nannocystaceae bacterium | reverse complement strand
CGAATCCTGGTTGGAGACGAGCTCGAGGTCGGACAGGGGTCTGTCGGCGATCGAATCCGGAACGGACAGGAGTTGAAGGTCGGACAGGGGTCTGTCGGCGATCGAATCCTGGTTGGAGACGAGCTCGAGGTCGGACAGGGGTCTGTCGGCGATCGAAGGCCGTGGCTCAGCCGTCGTCGGGTGGAGCGTGCGGGGGTGCGGCGCCGTGGGCGACGCTGCGGCGGGCCAGCTCGACCTGCGCGAGGATGTCGCGCGCGTGCGCGAGCAGACGCTCGCCGCTCGGCAGGAGCTTCATGCCTCGCGCCGTGCGCTCGAAGAGCGGGACGCCGAGCTCGTCTTCGAGGGCGAGGATCCGCCTCGACAACGGCGGCTGGCTGACGTGCAGCCGCTGCGCGGCCCGGCCCACGCAGCCCTCCTCGGCGACGGCGACGAACGACTCGAGCTGGACGAGCGACATGACCGCCGCCATCTTCGCACGATCGCGTGCCTGCGCGCGCGGCCCTTCGTATCATCGCGCCCGCCGTGGACCGATTCCTCCTCCAGAAGGACGGCAAGGTCGTCGAGTGGACCGAGGAGAAGCTGCGCAAGCAGCTCCGCGCCGGCAACCTCGACGGCCTCGAGCTCGCGCGGCGTCCCGAAGAGGACCGCTGGCGCCCGCTGCACGAGCTCGCGCTCTTCCGCGAAGAAGTGCCGCACGAGGGCGACCCACGCGACGTCGCGCGCCAGCGAGTCGTCCGCGGATTCGCATGGCACCTGCTCAGCTTCGCCGCCGTCGCGACGTTCTTCATGGGCGCCTCGGTCTTCACCGCCATCTGGGGCCTCTTCGTGATCGGCCACGCCGCGCAGGCGTTGCCCGTCGCCTTGCAGCTCCTGCGCGAGCGCAAGCTCTTCGCGCTGGGCTCGGCCGCCGCGTCGGCGCCCGCGTTGGGGCCGTCGAGCACGCCCGCGCTGCCGGCGGGCGATCGCTTCGCCGCGGATCTGGCCGAGGTCCGCACGCTGCTCGCCGCGCGACCGCAGGATGCCGCGCTCGTCGACGAGCTCGATCGCCTCGCCGCGAGCGTGGCGCTCTTGCGCGACAAGATCGCGAAGCTCGCAGCGCTCACCGGCCCCGAAGCGCGCGAGACCCTCGAGGCTCGCCTGCGTGCGGCCGAGGCCGCGCTCGCCGAGGCCGGCGGCACCGACGATCTGCTCGCACGCCGCCTCGACGTGCTGCGCGAACGCGAGGCCGCGGCCGCGCGAGCCGAGCGCACGCTCGAGCGCCTGCGGATCCGCGAGAGCCTCGCGGAGGATCAGCTGCAGCAGCTGCGGCTCGATCTGGTCCGCGCCGAGGCCGATGCGATCGAGCCCTCCGACCTCGGCGATCGTCTCGAGCAGATCCGTCTCGAGGCCGAGGCCGCCGAGGACGTCGACGCCGCGCTCGCGCACTGACCCATGCCGATTCGGTATTGGACGGGCCGGCGGGTTCGCAGCACGTTCGGCGCATGGCCGTCGTCGTGCACGGACCGGACGAGATCGCCGCGCTGCGCCGCGTGGGCCGGTGCGCCGCGGATACGCTCGCGCACGTCGGTGCCCGGCTGCGCGCCGGCATGACCACCGCCGACATCGACGCGCTCGTTCGCGCCGACACGGCCGCCCGCGGCGCGAAGCCGAGCCAGCTCGGCTACAACGGCTTCCCGGCCGCGGTCTGCACGTCGAAGAACGAGGTCGTGTGCCACGGGGTGCCGTCCACGAAGGTGCGCCTGCAGGACGGCGACATCGTGAACGTCGACGTCACGAGCGAGCTCGACGGCTTCCACGGCGACACCTCGATCACCTACGCGATCGGCACGCCGCCGCCGGACGCGGCGCGCGTCCTGGCAGCCGCGCGCGCGTGCCTCGAGCGCGCGATCGCGGTCGTGCGCCCCGGGGCGCGGCTCGGCGACCTCGGGGCCGCGATCGTCGACGAGGCGACGCGGCGCGGCTGCACCGTGGTCGAGGAGTTCTGCGGCCACGGCATCGGCCGGCGGATGCACATGCCGCCGCAGGTGAGCCACGTGGGCAAGGCGGGTACCGGCCTGCGCCTGCAGCCCGGCATGTGCTTCACGATCGAGCCGATGATCACGATCGGCAAGCCCCGCGTCGTCGTGCTCGAGGACGGCTGGACCGCCGTCACGATCGACGGATCACCGTCCGCGCAGTTCGAGCACACGGTGCTCGTGACCGAGCACGGCGTCGAGGTGCTCACGCGCCCGAGCGGCGCCGACTGATCCGCGCTCGATAGGCTGGGAGCTAGTTCTTCGGCGGCGCGCCGAAGGGGTTGCGCAGGCCGGGCGCGACATCGGGGTTCTTGCCCTCCGTCGGCGTCGTCTTCGGCTCCACCGGCGGCGGATCGGGCGCGACCGTGGGCAGCTTCGGATCGTGCGTCGTCGGGCGGGGACGCGGGCGCGTGCCCGGTCGCGCGGGCGTGTCCGCGGCCTCGGCCACCGGTGCGAGCGACGGATCGGGCGTCGTCGGCATCGGCACCGCGGGATCGCGATCCTCGGGCGCCGGCACGAGCACCGGTGACGGCGTCGGCAGCACGGGCGGCGTCGCGTCGGGCGACTCGGCGGCCTCGATCGGCGCCGGCTCGGTGGCGGCCGGCGCGTCGTGCAGCGTCCACCACATCACCGTGCCGCCGAGCGCGAGCATGCCGACCGCACCGACGACGAGCCCCGCGATCCCCTGACCCGACGCGACGCTCGACGTCGACGGCGAGTGCGCGCGGGCGGCCGGCACCGACGACGAGTGCGGGCGGCTCGCCTCACGCACCGGCATCTGCATCGAGCTGCGCACGGCCGCGGGCATGGGCGCGGCGGCCTCGCGTCCGTGCACCACGGGCGCGCTCGCCTCGGGCGCGGGCAGCGGGAACGTCGGCGTCGCGTCGCTCGGCGCCGTCGCGCCCGGCTGCGCGATCACCTCGGTGCGCAACCGCGGCGCGGCCGCGCCGTCCTCCGGCGCGCGCAACGTGATCACGTCGGTCGCGTGCGTGGGCCCCGACGGCTGGGCGGCCGCGTTCGGCTGCGCGGGCGGATGCGCGTGGGGAATCGGTGCGGCCGCCGACGGTCCGCGACGCACGGGCGGCGCTGCCGTCGGCTCGCGCGGCGCCGCGATCATCGGCCCGGTCCACACGACCGGCTCCGCCCCCACGGCCTCGAGCGCACCGCCGAGCGCCTCCATGCTCTGGAAGCGCTCGTCGGGGTCCTTCGCGAGGCACGTCATCACGATCGACTCGATCTCCACCGACAGATCGGGCCGATGCTCGCGCAACGGGGTCGGCGCATCGGCGAGCTGGCGCGACAGCGCGACGAACGGGTTCTTGTCGGGGAACGGCACCGAGCCCGCGAGCATCTCGTAGATCATCGTGCCGAGCGCGTACACGTCCGTGCGCTTGTCGACCGTACCGCTCTTCGCCTGCTCCGGAGCCATGTACGCGACGGTGCCGACGATGCCGTGCGTCGCCGTGACGTTCGTGTAGTCCTGCGACTCCTCGAGCACCTTCGCGATGCCGAAGTCGAGCACCTTCACGCGCTCGCGTCCGTCCTCGTCGCGCACGAGGAAGCAGTTCGCCGGCTTCACGTCGCGGTGCACGATGCCGCGCTCGTGCGCAGCCGCGAGCGCCCCCACGATCTCGAGCGCGCGGGCCCGCGTGCGCGGCCACTCCTGCCGCCCCGTGGTGCGCAGCACGTGGCGGAGATCGACGCCGTCGAGGTACTCCATCACGAAGTACACCGGGCGGCTGCTCTCGCCGACGTCGACGATGCTGACGATGTTGCGATGCTCGATCGCGGCGGCCGACCGCGCCTCGCGCAGGAATCGCTTCACGTTCGATTCCTGCTCCGCGAGCTCGGGCCGCATGATCTTGATCGCGAACCGCCGATCCAGCCCGATGCGGCGCGCCTCGTAGACGGCCGCCATGCCGCCGGTGCCGATCTTGCGCGTGATCTGATAGCGCCCGTCGAGCACGTGGCCGGACAGGTCGAACCCGAGCGCGTGCGAGACCTGGATCGGACGCTCCTCCATCTGTTTCGACTGTCGCGGGAAGCCGGAGACCGATTCCCATCGTACTCCCTCGGCCCTGTCGCGCGGGAGGACTTGATCGCGCGCGGCGATCCGCGCAAGGATACGCGCGCGTGGACGGAAACGGCCGAGGCGGGATGCGCGTCGTCGAGGGCGACCTCGATGCGACCGGGCTGCGGTTCGCGGTCGTCGTGAGCCGCTTCAACGGCTTCATCACGGAGCGGCTGCTCGACGCCGCGCTCGACGTGCTCTTGCGCCATGGCGCGAGCGAGACGGACATCACCGTCGTTCGCGTGCCGGGCGCCTGGGAGATCCCACAGGCGGCGGCGCGCGTCGTCGCGCAGGGCGGTGTCGATGCCGTCGTCGCGCTCGGCTGCCTCATGCGCGGCGACACCATCCACTTCGACTTGATCGCGGGCGAGGTCGCCAAGGGCCTCATGAAGCTCGGGCTCGAGGGGCCGGCCGTCGCGTTCGGCGTGCTCACCACCGATGGGCTCGAGCAGTCGGTGCACCGCGCAGGGGCGAAGCTCGGCAACAAGGGCGCCGAGGCAGCGCTCGCGGCGATCGAGCAGGCGCGCCTGCATCGAGTGCTCGCGGGGGCGCCGGCCGGGGCGAAGCGCTCCAGCGCGAGCGCGCCCGCGATGCCGCCGGCGCGCGCGACTCGTCCGGCCAAGCGTCCGCGCGCGGCCAGGCCGCGGTGACATGAGCGACGAGCCCCGCGAGGTCCGCACGTCGGGGCGCGAGCTCGCGCTGGCCGTGCTCTGCCACCTCGAGTCGTACGGCGACGCGGAGCACGACGACGCCGCGAAGCTCTTGCTCGAGAACCCGCCGGTCGGCGAGGGCGAGGGCGAGGACGCGCTCGCGTCGCTGTCGGCCGATCCGCGCGTGCGTGCGTTCGCCGAGGGCCTCGTCGCGCTCTTCCTGGACCGGCGCGGCGAGATCGACGCGCTCGTCGACGCCACCTCGCGCACGTGGAAGCTCGCGCGCATGGATCGCGTCGATCGCAACGTCGTGCGGCTCGCGACCGCCGAGCTCGTCGGGCGCCCGCAGACGCCGCGCGGTGCGATCGTCAGCGAGGCGGTGCGGCTCGCCGCGCGCTACGGCAGCGAGCGCAGTGCCGTGTTCGTGAACGGCTTGGTCGAAGCGCTCGCCCAGGGCACGCGCCCAGGACCGGGGTCGACGCCGTGAGCCGCGTGCGGGTCGAGCCGCTCACGCGCGACGTCGTCGACGGCGTGCTCGTGGCGGGCGCCGCTGCGGGGCCCGAGCCCGGCCCCCAGGCGCGCACGGATCTCGCGCTCGTCGCCTACTTCGAGGACGAGCGACCGCTGCGCGGGCTCGCGGCGTTCCTCGACTGGCGCGCGGGCGGCAAGCTCAGCGCACTCCTGCGCAGCGGCTGGTGCACCGGTCGCGCCGGCGAGGCGGTGCTGCTGCCCGGCACGCGCGGGCTGCCGAGCGATCGCATCGTGCTGCTCGGCCTGGGACCGATGCGTGCGTTCGATGCCGCGACCGCGCGCACGGCCGCAACGGCGGCGGTCGAGCTCGTGATGAAGCTCTTGCCCCGCGACGTGCTCTTCGCGATGCCCGGCCTCGCCGAGGATCGCGAGATCGTCGAGAGCGTGTTCGCGGGGATCGTGCTCGCGCTCGGCGGCACCCCGCGGATCCCGAACGACGACGACGACGACGAGAGCATCCACGCACGTGCCGACGATCCGCCGCATGCCCCCGTGGACCCGGTGGCGCCGGTGCCGGACGCGGTCGGCGGATCGGTGGAGGTCGGTGCACCGGCGATCGGGGTAGGGGACGCTCGCACGCCCTGCCGCTGGTGGGTGATCGCGGAGCCGCGTCACGTCGGTCGCCTGCGCAGGGTGCTCGAAGGCCCGCCCCGCGCCGCGCACGGCTAAAGGGCTGCGCACGGGTGAGCCCGTCCCGATTCCGCGCCGGCCGGGCGGAGCGAACGTGTATTCTCCCGTCATGGCTCAACGCGCGCTGCTCGTGGAGGACTCGCGGGCGATGCGGGCGTACGTCGCGTCGATCCTCGAAGCGCACGACTTCGAGGTCGTCGAGGTCGACAACGGCTTCGAGGCGTTGCGCGTGCTTCCGCGTGGCAACTTCGCGCTCGTCGTCGCGGACGTGAACATGCCCGACGTGAGCGGCCTCGAGGTGACGCGGTTCGTGCGGCGCACCCCCGGCTACGAGAAGACTCCAATCGTCGTGATCAGCACCGACGCGTCCGAGGAGGATCGCCGTCGCGTGGTCGCGGCCGGAGCCGATGCATTCCTCGCCAAGCCGTTCACCGCGGAGCAGCTGCTCGCCGTGCTCGAGCGCGCGCGAGGCGGCGGCGGGGAGACGGCATGAGCGAGCGGCCGTCGTCCGAATTCGTTCCCGAAGCGCAGGAGGTCGTCGAGGAGTTCTCGCGCCGGCTGCTCGAGCTCGAGTCGGGCCAGCGCGCCGGCGAAGAGGATCCCGAGGCGCTCAACGCCGCGTTCCGGGCGATCCACTCGCTCAAGGGGCTCGCGGGGCTGTTCCAGGCCGGTCCGATCGCGAACCTCAGCCACGCGCTGGAGAATGCGCTCGATGGGCTCCGGCTCGGTCGCATCGCGCTGCAGCCCGCGACGCTGGACGTCCTGTTCGCCGCCGTCGAGGCGTTCGCGTCGCTGCTCGCCGCCTACGATCACGGCACGCCGCCGCCCGATGTCGGTCCTCTGCTCGGCAAGATCCAGACGCTGTCGGGCCAGACGGCCCCGCAGGCCACCGGTCGCACGCGCCTCACCGGCATCGACGAGTCGATCCTCGGCGTGCTCACCGAGTACGAGGAGCACCGCCTGCGCGAGAACGTGCGGCTCGGTCGCAACCTGTTCCGCGTGCATGCGTCGTTCGACTTGCTCGCGATCGACGTGGGCATCGAGGCGCTCAAGACCAAGCTGAAGGAGTTCGGCGAGGTCATCACGTACCTGCCGTCGGCCGACGCGTCCACCGACGACCGCATCGAGCTCGACATCCTGCTCGGCTCGCGCGCGCAGCTGCCCACGCTCGTCGAAGCGCTCGCGCACGGGGGCGTCACGGTGCACGCGCTCGTCGACGCCGACACGGCCGAGACGCCGCTGCCGACGGGCGAGACGGCGCTGCCGGTGCTGTCCCTGCCCGACGAGCCGTTCGTGCGGGAGGAGCCGGTGCTGCGCGGGGACGAGGGCGAGGCGCCGGCGCCCGGCACCGATGTCAGCCTGCGCAGCCTCAGCCAGACGGTGCGCGTCGACCTCGCGCGGCTCGATCACCTGATGAACCTCATCGGCGAGCTCGGAGTCGTGCACGCGACGTTGATGGACACCGTCGAGGGCCTACGCATGCGCGGCACCGTGGTCGACGTCGGACGTCAGCTGCAGAGCCAGCTGCGCAACATGGCCCGGAAGCTGTCGCTGTTGCAGCAGGGGATCCTCGACGTCCGCATGGTCCCGCTCGGCCAGGTGTTCGACAAGCTGGCGCGGGTCGTCCGCAAGCTCGGGCGCGAGTCCGGCAAGGACATCCGGCTCGGCATCAGCGGTGCCGAGACGGAGCTCGACAAGCTCATCGTCGAGGAGCTCTCCGATCCGCTCATGCACATGATCCGCAACTGCATCGATCACGGCATCGAGCCGCGGAACGAGCGGTCGGGGTCGAGCAAGCCGCCGATCGGCCGCATCGAGCTGCGCGCCTTCCAGCGGGGCAACCGGGTCGTCATCGAGGTCGAGGACGACGGCCGCGGCATCGACTGGCGGCAGGTGCGGGAGGTGGCGATCCGCCGCGGGGTGCTGCCCGAGGACGAGCTGCGCGAGATGTCGCCGCAGCAGATCATCGAGCTCATCTTCATGCCCGGATTCACGACGCGCGCGACGCCCGGCACGCTGTCGGGTCGCGGCGTCGGCATGGACGTCGTGAAGACGAACATCGCGCGCCTGTCCGGCATCATCGACGTGGAGACCGCCGTGGGGCGCGGCACGAAGCTCGCCGTGACGCTGCCCGTCACGCTCGCGATCATCCAGGCGCTCGTCATCCAGAGCGCGGGCCAGACGTTCTGCATCCCGCTCAACTCCGTGCTCGAGTCGGTGATGGTGACGCCCCGCGAGGTGCAGACCGTCGAGGGGCACCAGGTGATCTCGCTGCGCGGCAAGACGCTGCCGCTCGCGCCCCTGTCGAAGCTGTTCGGCCTCAAGGGCGGGCCGGGTACGACCGACCCCGACCGCATCTACGTCGTCGTCGTCGCGCTCGCGCAGCACCGTGTCGGGCTCGTGGTCGACGATCTGCTCGGGCAGCAGGACGTCGTCATCAAGTCGCTCGGCACCGCGTTGAGGGGCGTGCCGGGCATCGCCGGCGCGACGGAGCTCGGTGGCGGGCGCACGGTGCTGCTGCTCGACGTGGCCGCGCTCGTCGAAGAAGCGATCGGGCTGACGGGCGGTGCGATGCCGTCCACCGGCGCTGCCGTGGAGGTGTCGCATGGGCCCTAGGAGCGAGGATCTGTGGCAGTCGCTCGTGCGCGTGGGCGAGCCGCTCGCGACCGAGGAGGACTACGAGCACGGGTACGCGCGCGAGGTCCGGCAGGATCTCCAGCGTTACCTCGCGTTCCGGGTGTCGGGCGAAACGTACGGCCTGCCGATCGCCGAGCTCGGGGAGATCACGAAGCCGTTCGACACGACGCCCGTCCCGCGCACGGCCGAGTTCGTGATCGGCATCGGCAACGTGCGCGGCAGCGTCATCCCGATCGTCGATCTCGCGAAGCGCCTGCGACTGGCTGCGCAGCCGCTCACCGGGCTCGCGCGCGTGCTCATCGTGCACCGCGCCGGCGAGCCCTACGGGCTGCTCGTGGACGCGGTGAAGGAGGTCGTGCAGATCGCCCCGGAGGCCCTCGAGGCCCCGCCCGGCGCGATCGCGGGCGCACGCGGGGCGTTCATCGCGGCGCTCGCCCGCCACGCCGGCGAGATCGTGATCGTCCTCGATCTCGACACGTTGCTGGAGCCGCGAGATTTCGTGCGGCCCGGGCCCGTCACCACGAGGGCCCGCGCATGACCGATCGCGCGCCGCCGGCCCGTTCGTCCGCCGTGCGCGTGCGCTCGAACGAGGACGAGGACGAGGCGCGCGACGACGGGGCGCGCCTCAAGCTCGCCGGATTCCGGGTGGGCGGAGGCGCCTACGCGATCGACATCATGCGGATCAAGGAGGTCATCGATCCGCGGCCGCACACGGTGCGTCGCGTGCCGCATGCGCCGGCGATCGTCGAGGGCGTCATCCAGCTGCGCGGGGTCGTCATCCCGGTCGTCGATCTGCGCAAGCGCTTCGGCGTCGTGATCGATCCGGCGGTCGCGAGGCTGGAGAAGCTGATCATCGTCAGCGTCCGCGGTCGCATCGTCGGGCTGCGCGTCGACGGCATCATCGGCGAGCTCGGCGTGTCGGCCGCGGCGGTCCGCCCGGCGCCGTCGCTCCTGCGGCCGTCCGGGAGCACCGGGACGCGCGGCGAGTTCTTCTCCGGCGTCTGCCGTCGCGGCGACGAGATGGTGTTCGTCGTGAACCTCGATGCCCTGCTCGAGGTGCCGGCACGGCCCGAGGAGGGCGACGCATGAGCTCGGCGGCCGGCCGCGCGGAGCCGCGGGCGCCGACCGTGCTCGTCGCGCACGAGCGCGGCACGATCGGCCGCGTCGTCACGCGCGTGCTCGGCCACGAGGGCTTCGCGTCGACGTTCGTGCCCTCGGGCGCGTCCGCGCTCGCCGAGCTCTCGCGCGTGGCGTGGGACGTGCTCGTCGTCGACGTGGGCCTGCCGGACATCCCCGGCTACGAGCTCGTCGATCGCGCTCGCGCGCTCCACCGCGAGGGCCACGGCGCCGCGTTCGTCGTGCTGGTGGCGTCGGTCTACCGGCCGACCGGCTACAAGCGCAGGCCCACCCGGCTGTACGGCGCCGACGACTACATCGAGATCCACCACCTCGGCGATGCGCTGCCGGTGAAGCTGCGCCGGCTGTTGGGCCTGCCCGCGAAGGCGCCCGACGACGCGGAGGTCCGCGATGCGACGCTCGCCCTGCGCGACGAGGGCGACGCTCGCTTGGACGCGTGCGCCGATCTAGGGCTCGCGCAGCGCATCGTCGCGGACGTGGTGCTCTACAACGGCGATCGGATCCTCGCCGCGACCGACGTCGACACCGCATCCGCCGCGGTGGCCGACGACCTCGAGGTCGCCCGCCGACTGTTCTCCCAGGTCGCGCGCGAGCGCGGCCAGCCGATCGGCGACGGCGATCCCATCGGCACCGCGTTCCGCGAGCTCATGCGCGCGCTCGGACGCGCCTCCGAGGGCGAGGGGGCTGGGCCGTGAACGCCGGCGTGCCGCAGGAGATCGAGCGCGCCCTCGCAGCCCTCGGTGCGCCGCTGTGGCGCGATCGGAAGCAGGCCGCCGCCACGCTCGTCGGTGCGATGGACGGCAAGCTCGCCGAGGTGGAGGTCGACATCACGATCGAGCGCTTGCTCGACGTGATGTGCGCGCGAGAGCCGGATGCACGCGCGGGCGCGCGCGAGGTGCTCGTGCGGCTGGGCTCGCGCAGCGCCGCCGCAGTCGCGCGCCGAGCCCTGCGCCGCGATCTCGGCCCCCACGGCGACGCACGGTTGCCTCTGTTGGAACTGCTCGGCGAGATCGGCGACGAGACGCACATCGAGATCCTCGCCGACGTCCTGTCCGAGCCGGGCGCCGACGCGAACCTGGTGGCGGCCGCCGCTGCTGCGCTCGGTCGCGTCGGCGGCGACCGAGCGAAGCACGAGCTCGTTCGTCTGCTGGAAGCGCCGTCGGAGATGCTGCGCGTGTACGCGCTCGACGGGCTCTACATGGCGGGGGCGGTCGTGCCGATCGCACGCGTGCAGCCGCTGTTGGAATCCGTGCACTGTCGCAAGCCCGCGGTCGCGCTGCTCGGGCTCACGCGCGACGGCATGGCGGTGCCGCTGCTCGTGCACGCGCTCGCCGATCGACTCGCGAGCGTGCGCACCGAGGCTGCGCTCGCGCTCGCGCGGCTCGACGACGAGCTCGCGGCCGACGGGCGCGCGGGCATCGTCGCGATCGAGCTGGCGGAGACGAGCGAAGAGGTGCGCAAGCGGCTGCGCGAGCTGCTCGAGCATCGCGACGGCGATGTGCGCAGCGCCGCGATGCGGCTGTGCGGCCTGGCCGGCGACGTCGACAGCATCGCGACGATCCTCGACGTGATGGAGGACCCGGTCGCGCAGGAACGGGCGCTCGCGCTCGTGCGCGCGTTCGGACCGGCTGCGAACGCGGTGCTCGTGCGCGCGGCCGAGCGCGCGGTGCCGGCCCAGAAGGAGCACCTCTTCCGGCTCGTCGGCGCAGTGCCCGAGGGCCGCGTGGATCCGCAGCTGCTCGAGGTGCTGACGGCCGGTCTGCTCGACGGCAGCGAGGACGCCGCGGTGGCGGCCGCGGAGTCGCTCGCGAAGGTCGGCGATCGCTCGTGCATGGCGGCGCTCTATCGCACGATGGCGGAGTCGGGGCGGCTCGGCGAGACGGCCGCCGACGCGATCGCGGCCGTGCTCGCGCGCGGCAGCATCGCATCGCGCGACGATCTCACGCTCATCGTCGGATCGATCTGGCCGCACGACGGTCCGCTCGCGCGCAACTTGTGTCGCGTCGTCGGGGCGCTCGGGTCGAGTCGCTACGCGTCGCACATCGTGGCATTGCTCGGCTCGGCGGACGCATCCGTCCGCGTCTCCGCCGCGCTCGCACTGGGACGTCTGCCGGGCGAGCACGAGGGCGGCGACGCGCTCGCGTTCGCGCTCGCCGACGAAGAGCCGCTCGTACGCGCCGCGGCGTGCCGCAGTCTCGGACAGCTCGCGTCGTCGCAGGCCGTGCCGGCGCTGCTCGCCGCGACGCACGACCGGGCGCCCCACGTGCGCGCGGCGGCCGTGCACTCGCTCGTGCACCTCGACAATCCCATCGCGCTCGCACGACTGCGCGCGATCGTGGCGGAGGATCCGGCGCCGGCCGTCGTGGTGCAGGCGATCGCGGGCCTCGGCCAGTCCGGGCTCGATCAGGACCTCACGATGCTGATGAGCCTGAGCCTGTCGGCCGATCACGAGGTCGTGAAGGCGGCCGCGTCCGCGCTCGTCGCGTTCGCGTCGCACCGCGCGACGGCGGCGCTGCTCGGCCTGTGCGTCCACGACCGGTGGGACGTGCGGTGGGCGGCCGCGACGGCGCTCGGTCGTCGTGGTGACGGCACCGCCGCAGCGCCGCTGCGTCGCGTGCTCGAGCACGAGAAGGACCCGCTCGTGCGCGAGGTCGTCGTCGATGCGCTCGCCCGCATCGACGGTCGAGGTGCGCGGGAGCGCCGCGCGTGAGCCGACGCGAGTTGTTCCCGACCCGGGTCGAGCCCGGCGGCGGGCCCGAGATCGACGAGCAGGAATCGCGCCTGATCCAGGAGCTCGTGGTCGAGCACTGCGGCCTCGCGCACGGGCTCGATTCCGCGTTCTTCCTGCAGCGCAGACTCGCGCCTCGCCTGGAAGCGCTCGGTCTCGCGACCTTCCTCGAGTACTACCACTACCTCCGCTACGACCCGGCCGGCGTGCGCGAGCTCGAGGACGCGGTCGAGCGCCTCACGACGCACGAGACCTACCTCTTCCGCGAGCTCTACCAACTCGAAGCCTTCACCGACGAGGTGCTTCCCCAGCTGTGCGCCCGCGTCGCGCAGGGCCGGCGGCTCTCCGTGTGGAGCGCCGGATGTTCGACGGGCGAGGAGGTCTACACCCTCGCGATGCTCCTGCGCGAGCAGGCGCGGTTACGCGACTGGAACCTGCGCGTGATCGGCTCCGACATCAGTCGCAAGGTGATCACCCGTGCACGGCGAGGCGTGTACGGTCCGTCGAGCTTCCGTGCGACCAGCGACTACTACCAGCACAAGTACTTCCGCGATGTCGGGGAGGGCTACGAGGTGCGTGACGACCTGCGCGCGATGTGCTCGTTCGGTCAGCTCAATCTGCTCGCCACCGACCGATTCCACATCGTGGGCGAGTGCCACGCGATCTTCTGCCGCAATGTCCTCATGTATCTCGGTCCGGCCGCACGCGCGCGCATCGTCGAGGCCTTCTACGATACCCTGGTGCCGGGAGGGTACCTGCTGCTCGGGCACTCGGAGAGTCTCCTGAACGTGACCACTCGGTTCGATCTCGTGCACCTGTCGAAGGACTTGGTCTACCGCCGGCCGCTCTCGGCCATCTCCCGATGACGACTGCCATCGAAAAGCCTGCGGATCGCTTGCGCGTCCTCGTCGTCGACGACTCCGCGTACAACCGCCAGACGATCACGGCGATGCTCGAGACGTTGCCGGGTGTGCGGGTGGTGGGGCGTGCGACCAACGGCAAGGAGGCGCTGCGGCTCGTGTTCGACCTCGAGCCCGACGTCATCACGCTCGATCTCGAGATGCCCGAGATGGACGGCTTCGCGTTCCTGCGCCTGCTCATGCACAAGCGCCCCACGCCGGTGCTCGTCGTGTCGGGCTACGCCCAGCGCGAGAACGTGTTTCGTGCGCTCGAGCTCGGCGCGCTCGACTTCATCGCGAAGCCGAGCCGCGACGTCACGCCCGATCTGCGCAGCATCGAGCACGAGCTCGCCAGCAAGATCTCGCTCGTGCGGCGACTGCAGATCGTCCGCGTGCGCGAGCGGGCGCGCGCGCTCGCGCGGCTGCCCGGCGCGCCGGCGGAGGCCGTAGACGTCGAGGCCGCGACACCTCGCTGTGTCGTCGCCGTCGCGGCGTCGACGGGTGGTCCGCCGGCGGTGCAACAGCTGCTCGGCGCGCTGCCGGCCACGTTGGGCGCCGCCTTGCTGGTCGCGCAGCACATGCCGGCCCGATTCACGCGCGCGTTCGCGGAGCGGCTGGACCGGCTGGTCCCGATGCACGTCGTGGAAGCCGAGGACGGCCAGCTGCTCGCGGCGGGCACCGCCTACATCGCCCCGGGGGCGGCCCACTTCGAGATCGTCGACTCGCCGCTCGGTCCCATCGCGCGGATCCACATGCCCACGTCCGTGGCGGTCGGCGCGGTCCTGCCGTCGGCCGACCGCCTGTTCCGCACGGTGTCGGCGGTGTACGGCCCGCGGATGTGCGCCGTCGTGCTCACGGGCATGGGGGCCGACGGCAAGGAGGGCGCCCGCGTGGCCAAGCTGGCCGGCGCGCGGGTGATCGCCGAGGACCCGCGCACGGCCGTGATGCCGGGCATGCCGCAGTCCGCCATCGCGACGGGCATCGTCGACGAGGTCATCCCGCTCGAAGGCATCGCGGCGGCGATCGTGAAGTTCGTGGACGGCGTCGGAGCGTAGCGGAGACGCCGCATGCGCCGGCGTCGCGGCCCTTCGGATCGCTGTGCTAGGATCGGAGCACATGTCGTTGTCGGCAGAGGAGATGCTTGCCAGCATCGAGCGCAGCTGGGCCCTGCGGCGGGCCCATGCAGAGCCGCTCGTCCGCGACGTTCGCGGGCGAGTCGTAGGGGCGTTGCCCGAGTTCCGGCAGCGGTTCGGCGTCGGCCGCGTATTCCTGTTCGGCTCGTTCTCTCGCGGCATTCCGAGCGCCGTGAGCGATGTCGACGTTGCGGTCGAAGGGTTGGCACCCGCGGAGCAGTTCCGCGCGATGGCATGGCTGAGCAGCATGGTGGGTCGCGACGTCGATCTGGTGCGACTCGAGGATCTGCCGCTCGCGGACGCCGAATCGATCCGCGCTTCGGGGGAGCCGCTCTGAGGTGGCCGCTCCCCTGCGGCAGCTCGCCGAGGATCTCGCCAAGGACCGAGCGACCCTCGCGAAGTGGCTGGAAGTGCTTCGGACCATTCACGTCGACGAGCACAGCGAGCGCGCCCAGTGTTCGGATCTGGCCTTGACGCTCGACCACACGTACACGGCGATAGAGAACATCCTCAAGCGGATCGCCAATGTCTTCGGGGACGTGCCCGACGGGGCGTCCTGGCACATGGAACTGATCGATCGGATGGCCACCGTCCAACCAGATCTGCGGCCCGCAGTGATCTCCGCCGAGGTGGCCGAGTCTCTCCGTGCGCTGTTGAAGTTCCGTCACTGGCTTCATCACGGGTCCGTCGCCGAACCTCTGCGGTGGGACCGACTCGCTCCGGTGAAGCGGGCGGCCGAGAACCTCGCACCAGCGCTGACGAGCGAGCTCGACGCGTTCGCGGAGCTGATTGCGAAGCTCGTTCGAGCGCAGGCCTCGTCGGAAGACGGCAGCTGATATCGCGTGCCGGGCGGCATCCTCGGCTTCCGCTGGGGGGTCTACTGGTCGTCCGTTGCCCGTCGGCCGGAAAGGCGACACGTGGCGGCCCTCCAAACTTGGAAGAGGCGGACGGGCGCGTGATAGGATGTTCGGCCCCCGATGAGCGAGTCCGGCTCCGGCGCGACGCTGCAATCGCGAACGCAGGCCTTCCTGCGCGAGTTCTTCGCGAAGGGCGAGGAGCTCGTGCGCGAGCTGATCGAAGAGAACGATCGGCTGCGCATGGCGATGCGAACCGGCGACGCGGCCCCCGAGCCGTTCACCCGCTCGCTCGCGCAGCTCGCCCGTCAGATCGAGGTGCTCGAGGGCGAGTGCGCCGAGCTGCGTCGGCTGGTCGGCAGCGCCCAGCGCGAGAGCGGCGGCTACCGCAACCGCCTGGACGACCTCGAGCGCGAGCACTACCGGCTCGCCACCATGTACGTCGCCGGCAGCCAGTTCCACGCGGCCGCGACGCTGGAGGACGTGCTGCGCACGACCACCGAGATCCTCCTCAACTTCGTCGGCGTCGGGCGCTTCACGGTGATGGTCGTCGACGAGGAGCGCCAGATCCTCTTCCCGCTGCTGCGCGAGGGCGGGACGCTCGCCGAGGCCGAGGAGATCCAGCTACCGGGGCAGGGCGGGCTCGCGGTCGCGACCGCGCAGGGCGGACCGTGGCGCGCCGGCGCACCGATGGGCGACGGCAGCGGCGCGCTCATGCACCTGCCCTTGTCGTCCGGCACGCGCCTCGTCGGCGTCGTGCGCATCGAGAAATTCCTTCCGCAGAAGCAGCGGTTCGAGGACGCCGACTACGGCCTGTTGGAGCTCGTCTCGGAGCACGCGGGTGTCGGCATCGAGACCGCCTGGATCCGGGCACACGCGCGCGAAGTACCGCTGCAGCGCAGCGCGCTCGAACGACTGGTGGGATCATGACGCAGGGAACCGACGAGACGAGCCCGGGGGGGCAAGCTCGCCTGACGGCGCTGGTGGTGGAGGACAGTCCACCGATGCGCAAGATGATCGTGTTCGCGCTCTCGCGGATCCGCGAGCTCAGGGTCGTCGAGGCCGACGATGGCGTCGATGCGCTGCGCCGCATCGCGTCCACCAAGTTCGACATCATCATCACCGACATCAACATGCCGATCCTCGACGGCCTCAAGCTCGTGAAGCGCCTGCGCGCCGACGAGGCCTATCGCGACGTGCCCATCATCATCATCACCACCGAGGGCGCCGAAGAGGATCGCCAGCGCGCCCTCGCGCTCGGGGCGACGGCCTACATCACGAAGCCCATCCAGGCGCCGCAGGTGATCGAGCTCGTGCGCGAGGTGCTGGGGCTCGTCGAGGGCCGACGGTGAGCGCCGACGGCGACGCGGCGATCGACGAGTACCTGCGTCATCTCGTGGTCGAGCGCGGGCTCTCGCGCAACACGACGTCCGCGTATGCCAGCGACCTCGCCCGGCTGTCGGCGTTCCTGCACGAGCGCGGATCTTCCTGCGTGCTGGCCGACGTCGGAGTCCTCGTCGCGTTCCTCGCCGCGCAGGCGAAGGAGGGGCTGTCGGCCCGCTCGCAGGCGCGGCGCTGGGTCGCCGTGCGCGGGCTCTACCGCTGGCTGCGGCGCGAGGGCACGGTGAGCGCCGATCCGACCGCCGGTATCGCGCTGCCGAAGTTCGGCAAGAAGCTGCCCGGCCTGCTCGGCCGCGACGAAATCGAGGCGCTGCTCGCTGCGCCGGGCACCGACGGCCCGCTCGCGCTGCGCGACACGGCGTTGCTCGAGCTGATGTATGCGACCGGTTGTCGCGTCAGCGAAGCGCTCGAACTCACGCTCGATCGCCTGCACCTCGATCAGGGTCAAGCACGCCTGCTCGGCAAGGGTGGCAAGCAGCGCATCGTGCCCGTGGGCGAGTACGCGATCGCGGCGCTGGTGCAGTACCTCGCCACGGGGCGCCCGGCGCTCGCACGGGCGGGCGCGCGCGGCCGTGGCTCCGCGCGCGCGTGGGTGTTCCTCGGCCATCGCGGGGGGCGGCTGACGCGGCAGGGCTGGTTCGAGCGATTGCGCGGACACGCGACGACCGCCGGCATCGTGCGATCGATCTCACCTCACCAACTCCGGCACAGCTTCGCGACCCACGTGCTCGAAGGCGGGGCGGATCTGCGGACCCTGCAGGCGTTGCTCGGCCACGCCGACATCTCGACGACCCAGGTCTACACGCACGTGAGCCAGTCGCACGTTCGTGCGGCGTACGATCGGCATCATCCACGCGCATGAATGCATGAGCCTGCGGACTTCGCGCCCTGGCGTGCGCCGCTTGCAACGCGGATGCTGTTAGAACTACCGTGTGCCGGCAACCGCACGCGGTGAGCAGGAGGGCACTTTGACTTTGCACAGATGGATCCATCCGGTGGCGTCACTCGCGTTGGCCACGGGCACAATTTTCACCGCCTCCGGCTGTCCCGCCGACGACGGTGACGCGACCGCGAGCGAGACCGGCGCGGAAGACCCCACGAACGCCGACGACGACGACGACGACGACGACGACGACGACGGGAGCACGACGAACGACGAGGACACCGATCCCACGTCCGCGGACGACGACAGCGAGGACACCGACCCCGAGGACACCGGGACGGATCCGACGACCGAGACCGAGGGCGTGAACCCGATCGAGTGCGACACGCCCGGCACGGAGACGTTCGAGGGCAACCTCTACTTCGGCTTCGACGGCGGCGACGATCCCTCGGTGCTGGAGGGCGTCCGGGTCGTGAACGGCGACATCCAGATCCAGGACCAGGACATCACCTCGCTCGACTTCATGGTGTGCCTCGAAGAGGTCACCGGGAACATCCAGGTCTTCAACACGGCATCGCCCGACATCGCCGGCCTCAAGAACCTGACGGTCGTCGGCGGGTCGATCTCGATCTCGGGCAACACGAACCTCGAGTGGATCTACGGCCTCGATCTCATCGCGGATCTGCCCGGCAACATCATCATCACCGAGAACCCGGTGCTCACGCGCATCTCGGGCTTCGGCGCGCTCGAGCAGATCCACACGTCGCTGCGCATCGACGAGAACCCGGTGCTCACGACCGTCGACGGGTTCGCCGAGCTCATCGTCCTCTACGACGACCTGTCGATCAGCTTCAACGAGAACCTCCAGGATCTGTCCGGTCCCGCGCACCTCAAGGCCCTCGGCGATCAGTGCGTGATCAAGGGCAACACCAACATGTGCATCAGCGAGGCCGAGTCGGTGTGCGGCGATCTCAAGCAGTGGGAAGGCGAAGGCGACACCACGGCCAACGACAACAGCTGCTGAGCGCGTGAGCGGAGGGTCCCGCGCTCGCCGCGGGGCCGCGCCGTCACGAGCCGGCGCCCCGGTCGCTGGAGCCGCGTGCGCAGCGTCCCCGGGGTCGACGCGCTTCGGTCCTTGCCGAGGCGCGTCGGCATTTCCACACTTCCCCCTGGCGCGGATTCCTGCCCCCCGACGCCCCACCGTCCCCCATGTCCGTGCCGCTCTCGTTCGGCGCCGCCTCGGCCCTCCCGTTGTTCGCGCTCGGCGCCGCCGACCTGCGCAACGCCGCGATCTTCGTCATCTGTCTCATCGTCTCGATCGCGGTGCACGAGTTCTCCCACGCGTGGGCGGCCACGAAGCTCGGCGATCCCACGCCCGAGGGCCAGGGCCGGCTGACGTTGAACCCCGTCGCGCACGCGGATCCGGTCGGCACGCTGATCCTTCCGATCGTGCTCGCGCTCTACTACCCGGGCATGTTGTTCGGCTGGGGGAAGCCGGTCGAGACGCAGTCGCGCTACTACACCCGCAAGGTGACGATGCGCGGCGGCATGGCGATCGTCGCCGCGGCCGGCCCGATCTCGAACCTCCTGCTCGCCGCGCTCGCGCTCCTCGTCGCCTTCGTGCTCGCATCCGCGGGCGTGATCACCGGGTCGCTGCCGTACACCCACCCGTTGCGCGTGTTCTTCTCGCTCAACGTGCTGCTCTTCGTGTTCAACCTGTTGCCCGTGCATCCGCTCGACGGCGGCAAGGTGCTGGGATGGTTGCTCGGTGCGCGCCGGCAGCACATCGACGACTTCTTCCTGCGCTACGGCTGGGTCGTCTTGCTGTCGCTCATGATGCTCGGCGTGCTCTCGATCCTGTTCGCGCCGTTCATGCTGTTCAGCGCCTGGTTGTTCGATCTGGTCACGATTCGCTGAGGGGCCCCCGGGCCCCCGCGATCTCTGCCCGCAGTAGTGTTAGGGTCGCCCCCCGTGACCGCGACCTTCGACAGGGAATCGCCCGAGGGCGACGCCGTGCCCGCGGGGGCCCGGCTCGTGCCCGATGCCGGAGTCGCATCGCCGGCGAGCGAGACCGGCCGCGCATGCGAGGTGGAGCTGCCGCAGTTCGAGGGCCCGCTCGATCTGCTGCTGCATCTCGTGCGCCGCCACGAGCTCGACATCCTCGACATCCCGATCGCGTTCGTCTGCGAGAAGTACCTCGAGTACCTCGAGTTCATGCGCGCGTTGGATCTCGAGGTCGCCGGCGACTACCTCGTGATGGCCGCGACGCTCGCGTACCTGAAGAGCCGCGAGCTCGTGCCCCAGGATCCCACGCAGGACGACCCCACGCTCGCGCTCGCCGGCGAGGGGCCCGACCCGCGGGCCGATCTGATCGCGCGGCTGCTCGAGTACCAGAAGTACCGCGAGGCGGCCGCCCAGCTCGATCGCCTGCCGATCTCGGGGCGTGACGTGTTCGACCGCGGCGGTGCCGTCGACGTGCCGCCGCTCGACGCGGGGCTCGCTCCGATCACGCTGTACCGGCTCGCCGAGGCCTATCACCGCGTGCTCGAGCGCGCGCGCGTGCTCAAGAGCCACGAGGTCGTGCTGGAGCGCGTGTCGGTGGCATCGCGCATGCAGCAGCTCACGATGACGCTCATCGATCGCTCGCGCTTCGACTTCGAGGAGCTGTTCCTCGAGCGCTCGTGGGCGAGCGAGGGCGAGCTGCGGGCGATGCTCATCGTCACGCTCATGTCCGTGCTCGAGCTCGTGCGGCTCGGGGTCGCGCGGGTGCACCAGCCCGAGGGCAGCGAGTCGATCCTCGTCGAGCGCGCCGCGACGGAGGACGAGGCCCGCCAGGCGCTCGCCGGCTACGACGAGCAGACCAGCTTCGGGCCCACGAACGGTGCGCCGCCGGCCGGCGCTGCGCCGTCGCCGGCGAGCCCCGAGCCGCAGGGCGGCGATCCGGAGGAGCGCGATGGCTGAGCGCAAGCGCAGCCGCGGCCGCGATCGCGAGACGGCGGACGCGAGCCTCGACGATCTCGTCGCGGCGCTCGATGGTGCGACGGCGCGCGAGCCGGCTGGCGACGACGGCGACGACGACGACGGGGTGGTCGAGCTCAGCGACTCGCTGCCGATCGCGGAGGACGACGATCTCAGCGCGATCGAGGGCGAGGCGTCACCGCGGTTGGTGTCGATCGTGGAGAGCCTGCTCTTCGCCGCGAACAAGCCGCTCGGGGTCCGCGACCTCCGCCACGTGCTGAAGGACGCGAGCGTTCGGCAGATCCAGCTCGCGCTCAAGCAGCTCACCACCGAGCTCGCGCCGCGCGGCGTCGTGCTCGCGCAGGTCGCCGGCGGGTTCCGGCTGCGCACGAATCCCGAGAACGCGCGCTGGGTGCAGATGTTGCTCGCCGACAAGCCCGCTCGGCTGTCGCGATCGCAGCTCGAGACGCTCGCGGTCGTCGCGTATCGGCAGCCGATCACGAAGCCCGAGATCGACCACGTGCGCGGGGTGGATTGTTCCGCCGTGTTGAAGCTGTTGCTCGATCGCGATCTCGTGCGGATCGTCGGGCGCAAGGAGGAGCCGGGGCGGCCCCAGCTGTATGGGACGACCGTGCGGTTCTTGGAGTTCTTCAATCTGCGGTCGCTGCGGGACATGCCGGATCTGCACGAGTTCAGGGAGCTGAACGAGGAGAGCCTGGCGATCGCGCGCGAGCAGCTCGGGGAGTCGGTGTTCGAGGAGCGGGAGGCGATGGGGCAGGAGGTGCTGCCGCTCGCGGACGAGCACGAGCACGATGACGCTCACGTCGACGCTCACGCTCACGTCGACGTTGACGCCGACGCTCACGTTCGGGACCAGGAGCCGGAGCCGGACCAGGACCAGGACGCGTAGGGCGTGGCCGTGCGGTTGCAGAAGGTGCTCGCGGCGGCGGGCGTCGCATCGCGGCGCGGGGCCGAGGCCCTCATCGAGGCCGGGCGTGTGAAGGTCGACGGGAAGGTCGTCACTGCGCTCGGGACACGAGTGGCGGAGCACGCCGTCGTCGAGGTCGATGGGCGGCCCGTGCAGGTGCAGGACGTCGTCGTCGTGGTGCTCAACAAGCCCGATCTCGTGTCGAGTCGCACCGAGGGAAGCGTCGACGAGCGGGGGCGGCCCACCGTCGCATCGCTCCTGCGCGGGATGCCGCGGCTCGTCCCGATTGCGCGGCTCGACTTCCATGCGCGTGGGGTGCTGCTGCTGACGAACGACGGCGCGCTCGCCGACGCGCTGTCGCATCCGCGGCGCCAGGTGCCCGTCACCTATCACGCGAAGCTGCAGGGGCGGATCGACGAGGCCACGCTCGCGCAGCTGCACGGCGGCGTCGTGCTCGAGGACGGCACGCGCACGAAGCCCGCGCTCGAGGTCGAGATCGTGAAGGCGACCACCACGAACACGTGGGTGCAGATCACCATCGCGCAGGGACTCTATCGGCAGGTGCGACGCATGGGCGACGCGGTCGGGCATCCGGTGCTCAAGCTCATCCGCGTCGCGTACGGCGGCATCACGGCGACTGGCCTCAAAGATGGAGAGTGGCGGCCGCTGAGGGCGGACGAGGTCGAGCACCTGCGCAAGGTCGCCGCCGGCAAGCCCACCGGGCCCGCGCCCGAGCCGACGCCGCGCGTGCGATCGAAGGCGCCGGCCCGGCCGGCTGTGAGCGATCGCCCCTCCACCGGACGCGCCGCGCGGGCTCGACCGTCGCGCACCGCGGCCGCCGCCCGGCCCACGGCAGCGTCGTCCAGCCCGGCCCGATCGGCCTCCGCGCGGGGGTCCGGGCGCGGATCCGCGGGGGCGACGCGGACCCGGCGGCGCTGACCTCCGCACGTCCACGAGCGGCTTGCGGCCGTCGGCCCACGCGGGTACCTTCCCGGCCTCGCGCCCCGTCCGGGCGCCCGACGTTCCCATGGCCAAGCTGTCCCAGGTCCTGCGCGATCAGAAGCGCGACGAGCTCATCGAGAAGTACGCGGCGCGGCGCGCCGAGCTGCGCAAGAAGCTGAAGGATCCCGAGCTCGCGCCCGAGGACAAGCAGCAGGTGATGACGCAGCTCGCGAAGCTGCCGCGCAACTCGTGTCCCACCCGCAAGACCCGGCGCTGCATGCTGACCGGGCGCTCGCACGCGGTCTATCGCAAGTTCGGGCTGTGCCGCGTCATGCTGCGCGACCTCGCGTTGCGCGGTGATCTGCCCGGCGTGATCAAGTCGAGCTGGTGATCGTCATGAAGGCCGGCGTCCATCCCGATTATCACAAGGTGCTCTTCGTCGACTCTTCGAGTGGCGAGGAGTGGGTCTCGTACTCGACGATGACGAGCAACGACAAGCGCGAGCACGGCGGCATCGAGCTGCCCGTCATCCGCCTCGACGTGTCGGCGTACAGCCATCCGTTCTGGACCGGCCACGCGCGCGAGCTCGATGCCGAGGGCCGCATCGACCGGTTCCGCCGGCGCTACGCGGGCAAGGGCAAGAAGTAGGCATGGCGCGGGCCGCCCCGGCGAAGCGGCCGAAGTCCAGCGGGTCGCGCACACGATCCGCCCCTGCGAAGTCCCCCGCGCGCGCGAAGGCGGCGAGCAAGCCGTCGGCGAAGCCGACCGCCAATCCGTCTGCGAAGGCACGCGCGGTCGCGGTGCCCGAGGCGCCGTTCGCCACGTCGATCGATCCGACGACGGCCGGCAAGCTGCTCGCGGTCGCGCTCGCGCGCGGCGGACAGTTCGCCGATCTGTTCTTCGAGTACCGCCGCAGCAGCAGCGTCGCGATGGAGGACGGCCGCGTCCGCACCGTCGCGGGTGGCATCGACATGGGCGTCGGCGTGCGCGTGGTGCAAGGCGAGGCCGTCGGCTACGCGTACGCGGAGAGCCTCGACTGGGACGAGATGAAGCGCGCCGCCGAGACGGCGAGCCGCATCGCGACCGGCGGCGGCAAGGTGGGCGCCGTGCGCGTCACGCCGCAGCCGCTGCCGGGCCGCTATCGCGTGGACGAGGAGGTCGTCGACGTCGAAGGCCGCGCGAAGGTCGAGTTGTTGCGCAGGGCAGATGCGGCTGCGCGCGCGGCGAGCCCCACGATCGTGCGCGTCGACGCGTCGATCGTCGCGGTGCACAAGGAGATCCTGGTCGTCGACAGCCGCGGCGCGATGGCCTACGACGTCCAGCCGATGGTGCGCTTCGGCGTCAGCGTGATCGCGAAGCAGGGCACGCGCATGGAGTCGGGCAGCTCGGGCGGCGGTGGTCGCTTCGGGCTCGACTACTTCGACCGCGTCACGCCCGAGGACCACGGGCGCGAGGCCGCGCGCGTCGCCGTCGTGAACCTCGACAGCCGACCCGCGCCGGCGGGCGCGATGCCGGTCGTGCTCGCGGCGGGCGACTCCGGGATCCTGCTGCACGAGGCGGTCGGCCACGGGCTCGAGGCCGACTTCAACCGCAAGCGGACGTCGAACTACACCGATCGCATCGGCGAGCGCGTCGCATCGCCGCTCGTGACCGTGCTCGACGATCCCGACATCGCCGGCAGCCGCGGCAGCATCAACGTCGACGACGAGGGCGTCGTGCCCGAGCAGCAGATGCTGATCGAGGCGGGCATCCTGCGCGGCTACATGCACGATCGGATCAGCGCGACCCACTTCGAGCGGCGCTCGTCGGGCAGCGGTCGGCGCGAGAGCTTCCGCGACGTGCCGATGCCGCGCATGACGAACACGCTGATGGGCGCGGGCGAGGACGACCCCGACGACATCATCCGCTCGGTGGAGCGGGGCGTGTACGCGAAGAAGTTCAGCGGTGGTCAGGTGAACATCTCGAACGGCGACTTCGTGTTCAGCCTGACCGAGGGCTACCTCATCGAGAACGGCAAGCTCACCGCGCCGCTCAAGGGCGTGAACCTCATCGGCAACGGGCCGGAGGCGCTCGAGACGGTGAGCATGGTGGGGCACGACTTCGCGCTGTCCGACGGCATGTGGACGTGTGGCAAGGACGGGCAGAGCGTGCCCGTCGGCGTCGGCATGCCCACCGTGAAGCTCGACAAGCTCACCGTCGGAGGCACGGCGGTCTGATGGCGAAGGCGAAGGCGAAGGCGAAGGCGAAGACCGCGAAGCCGGTCGCGAAGGCGAAGGCCAAGCCCGCGCCGCGCAAGCCGGCCGCGAAGGGATCGCGGCCGAGCGCGTCGGCGACGACGACCGCACTCGCGCGCCTGCGCGGCGTCGCCGAGATCGCGCTCGCTCGGCTCGGGAAGCTGCGCGTCGACTCGGCCGAGCTGTCGGTCGCGGTCGGGCACGAGCTCGAGGTCTCGGTGCGCAAGTCCGAGGTCGAGCTCGTGAAGGAAGCGGGCTCGAGCGGGCTGTCGGTGCGCGTCATCAAGGACGGCCGCGTCGCGACGAGCTCCACCACCGACTTCGGGCGCGACGCAATCGCGGCGTTCCTGCAGCGCGCCGTCGAGATGGCCGAGGTGAGCGAGCCCGATCCGCTCGCCGCGCCGCCGCCCGCCAAGGAGCTCGCGAAGCGCTGGCCCACGCTCGAGCTGTTCGACCCGCAGACCGATCGCATCGGCGCCGACGAGGCCATCGAGCTCGCGCGCCGGGCCGAGGCCGCGGCGCTCGCCGCCGACGCGCGGATCACCGCGTCCGAGGGCGCCTCGTTCTCGCGCACGAGCGGCCACTCGGTGCTCGCCACGACCGGCGGTTTCATGGGCGAGCGCAGCGGCACGTACCAGTCGATCGCCGTGCAGGCCATCGCCGACGACACCGGCGGGAAAAAGCGCAGCGGCGTGTGGTGGACGGGCGGGCGCTTCTACGCGGAGCTCGAGTCGCCCGAGGAGATCGGCATCGAGGCCGCCCGCCGCGCGGTGCGGCAGCTCGGCGCGATCAAGTTCGAGACCGGCGTCGTGCCGGTCGTGTTCGACAAGGACGCCGCGCGGGCGATCGTGGGGCTGGTCGCGAGCTGCGTGCTCGGCGACGCGGTGTACCGCGAGCGCAGCTACCTCGCCGACCAGCTCGGCGAGCGCATCGCGAGCGACCTCGTCACGCTCGTCGACGATCCGCTGCTGCCGCGCGGGCCGGGCTCGCGGGCCTTCGACGGCGAAGGCCGCGCGGTCGCGCCCATCGTCGTGTGCGAGGCGGGCACGCTGCGCAGCTTCCTGCTCGACACGTACAGCGCGCGCAAGCTCGAGCGCAAGCCCACGGGCTCGGCCGGTGGCGGCGGCGGGATCCCGCACGCGAGCACGAGCAACTTCTTCATGAAGGCCGGCACCACGCCGCCGGCGGAGCTGCTCCGCGGCATCGAGCGCGGCCTGTACGTCACCCGCATGATGGGCTTCGGCTTCGACCCGACCAACGGCAACTTCAGCCGCGGGGCCGAGGGCCTGCTCATCGAGAACGGCGAGCTCACGGTGCCGATCGGCGAGAGCACGATCTCGCGCAACCTGGGCGAGCTGCTCCAGGGCATCGACCTCGTCGCGAACGACCTCGACCACCGCACGGCGACGTCGTCCCCCTCGTTCCGCGTCGATCAGATGACCGTCGCGGGGCAGTGACGATCAGAGATCGTTCTCGCGCTTGGGCTCGCTGCCGGGCTCGGGTGGGGCCGCGCCGCGCCCGAGCTGCAGCGCGTCCATCGCGAACTTCACGACGAGGCCGACGACCGCGGCGAGGATGAGCAGGCCGACGAGGCCGCCGAGCACGCCGAACACCGCGCGGATGAACCACACGATGGACACGACGAGTGCGAGCGCGCGCAGCCCGAGCGCGCCCTTCGTGATCGACTCGGTGCCGTCGATGACGCGAGAGAAGTAGGCACGCGCCCAGAACCAGGAGGCGAGCAGGGCAGCGGTCGCGAGCAGGAGCTTCAGCACCGCCCGAGGATAGCGGCACCGTCAGAAGCGGACCAGCACGCCGTCGGCGGTGGACTCGAGGCGGGCGGTGGACGCCGTCGTCGCGCGTTTCTTGCGGGTCGCCTTCACCGCGACGACGGTGACGAGCGCGATCGTCAGCGCGCCGCCCACGGCGAACGCGACGTCGGCGACGACCGCGTACGCGCGCGAGCGTTCGGCGTCGGTCTGCGCGTTCGAGTCGCACAGCGGATCGTCGCCGCCCGTGCAGTGCTCGCGACCCTGCTTGCCACGCACGAGCGACGCGGCGCCGAAACCCGTGCCGATCGCGAACGCGACGATCGCCGAGCCGCCGAGCGCCCACACCGCGGGTCCGATCACCGGCTTCGCCCTCGCGGGCTTCGTGCCGGGCGGGTAGGGGGCATCGGCGGGCGCATCGGCCTTCGGGCTCGACGAGCTCGCGTTCTGCTGCGCCCGCTGCTTTTCCCAGCGCGACTCCAGCGAGCGCTTGCGCGCGTCGAGCTTCGCGCGCTCGTCCGCCGGTGCGAGCGCCCGATAGCGGTCGAGTGCCGCGATCGCCTTCTCGAACGCGTCGGCGCGGTCGTACGCGAGCGCCGCGTTGTAGAGCATGTCGAGGTTGCCCGACAGCTCGTACGCCTGCTCGAACGCGAGCGCGGCCGCCTCGTACGAGCCCTCGCCGAACAGCTCGCGGCCGTTGTCGTAGAGCTCCTCGGCGCGCTTCACATCGGCGGCCGACGGCTTGCTCGGCGCGCCGAGGGCAGGGCGCCACGGGCTCGCGAGCAGGGCGACGGCGAGCACCACCCTCGTCGTCTGCAGGCAGCCGGCACGCCGTACGGCCCGTCGCATCGGCGCGCAGTATACCGGTGCATCCGAACCGTCTACACTCCGCTCCCTCCGACGGATGCGATCGTGGTGCAACGCGTGCGTGCTCGTGGCGTTCGTCGGGTGCAGCGCGACCGCCCTGCGACCACGCGAGTGCGACGACGCCAGCGAGTGCCGGGCCGCGTTCGGGCTCGGGTCCGTGTGCGGTGACGCGGGTTACTGCGAGCCGCCGCAGACGCATCCCCGGTGCAGCCAGGCGTACCCGCCCGAGCTGCTCACGGACCCCGAGGACTTCGCCGATCACATCGTGGTCGGATCGATGTTCGGCTACGTCGATCACCGCGACACCATGCTCGCGGCCGAGCTCGCGATCCGTCAGATCGAGCGCGAGGACGGGCTCGACGGCCAGCCGTTCGCGATCCTGCACTGCGACACCACGGCCGAGGCCGGCGACACCGAGACCGATCTCGAGGCGAGTGCCGACGTCGCCCAGTTCCTCGCGCGCGTGATCGGAGTGCCCGCGATCGTCGGTCCGCGCGGCTCGGCCCGCACCGAGGCTGCGTTCGATGCGATCCGCGACGACGATGTCGTGCTCGTGTCGCCGTCGGCGACGAGCGCCGCGCTCATCGGTTACGACACGCCGAACCCCACGTTCGAGGCGCCGGGCCTGCTCTGGCGCACGGTGCCGCCCGACACGCTGCAGGCCGAGGTGATCGCCGCCGACATGCGCGAGCGCGGCGTGCTGCGGGTCGAGGTGATCGTGCAGTCTGGCGCGTACGGTGACGGGCTCACCGATCTGTTCGAGGATCGTTTTCTGGCGCTCGGTGGGATCGCGGTGGAGCGCAGCCCGTTCAGCGAGGGGCAGTTCGGCACGATCGTCGCGACTGTCGCGGAGAAGCTCGCTGCCGGCGACGCGCAGGAGGTCCTGTTCCTGTCCTCCGACATCGCCGACTACATCGCGTTCCTCGGCGCAGCCGTGGCGACCGATCAGCTGATCGCGGCCTACACCGATCCCGACGTCGGCGTGTTCCTGGCCGATGCCGCGTACAACACCACGCTCATCGCCGAGACGTTCGAGGACTCGGCGGTGCTCTATCCGCGGATCCGCGGCACCCGGCCGGCGCCGGCGGAGGGCGTGCTGTTCAACGCGTTCGCGGCCGCCTATGCGGCCGAGTTCTCCGAGGATGCGGTGAGCTCGGGCTTCACGCCGCACAGCTACGACGCGGCGTGGCTCGTCGCGTACGGCATCGCGTGGGCGCACCTGGTCGAAGGCGACATCGACGGCGTGGGCATCGCCCGCGGTCTGCGGCGGATCAGCGGCGGCGCGCCCATCGACCTCGAACCCGCGTCGTGGCCCGTCGTCGTCGATCGATTCCGCATGGAGATGCCGATCGACGTGCAGGGCGCGAGCGGGCCGCTCGACTACGATCCGGACACCGAGGAGACCGTCGCACCGATCGAGCTGTGGGCGATCGAAGCGGACGCCGAGGCCGA
Source organism: uncultured Nannocystaceae bacterium (assembly GCA_964468635.1). Taxonomy (GTDB): domain Bacteria; phylum Myxococcota_A; class Polyangia; order Nannocystales; family Nannocystaceae; genus Xiheibacterium. Next base: position 15,922 of record CAYXVR010000045.1, on the reverse strand, counting down.
GCACGGCTGGGTGTTCGAAGCGTTGGATCGCATCGATCCCTAACCCGACGACTTGCGGAACGGCCGGAGCTCGTCCTCGTCGAGCCGGCGTGGATCGGGAGCACGTGGCGGATCGGGGGCCTTCGGCGGAGGTCGACGCATGGTCGACGCGGGCGTCGGTACGGGCGTCGGCTTCGGCTCGCCGGTGCGCGGCCGCTTGGTCTTCGGCTCGGCGACGGCGACGTCCGTGCCGGGCTCCACCGGGCTCGCCTTCGCGCGCAGCTCCACCAGCCGGGCCTCGAGTCCTTCGCAGGATCGATCCGGCGCTGCACCGGCGTGCGGTGCCGTCGCCGGATCCGGCACGCTCGCCTGCGCGAGCGCGTCGGCGAACCACGGGTCGTCGGCGGCCGCGATCGCGTCGAGCGTCTGCGCGAGGGCAGTGCACGGCCGTGGCGCATCGGCGACCTCGCGCAGATCGAGCGCGAGCTGGACACGACGATCGATCCGCGCCGACGCGCTGCTCGCCTCCAGCCGCTCGAGCAGCGCGTGGCGCGTGGCCCAGTCGAGCGCACGCGCCGGATCGGTCTGGTGCACCGCGGCGAGCCACGCCTCGAGATCCGCGGCGCTCGGCGGCGGCGGTGGGGCCGGCTGCGCGACCGCGGCGGGCGGGGGAGCGACCGGATCCGCCGTCGTGAGCACGTTCGCGGCGGGCGGCGGCGACTCGAGCTCGTGCGGCGTCGCGCCGTCCGATCCGGCCGCGACCCAACCGACGACACCGACGATGCCGACCGCGAGCAGCAACGTCACCGCGATCGCGGTGGTGCGCCGGGGCGTCGTGACGTCGGTGACGGGCTCGCGACGGCTGCGCTCGTCGAAGCTCGCGGTGCGCGGCTCGAGCTCGGGCGCGAGTGCGAGTCGCGGATCGACGACCGGCGTGGGGATCGTGTGCACGATCCGGCTGCCGCCCGGCGCGACGACGGACTCGAGCTGCGGCCCGACCGGGCTCGTCGGCGCATCGGGTGGCATCGTCGTCGCGAAGACGGGCGGCATCGCCGACAGGCCCCCTTCGCGCACGACGACGTCGGCTGGGCGTGGAGCCGACGACGGCGACCGGAGGGCGGCGCTGCTCGTGCTCGCCGACGGGCTCGAGGACCACGGGAACGGCACGTTGCCGAACAACGTGACGAGGAACTCGCCGAGGCCCGCACCCGGCTGGAGGTTGTGCGCCGCCGCGAACGACTCCAGCTCGCGCTGCAGATCGAGCGCGGTCTGGTAGCGCTCGGCTGGGTCGCGCTGCAGGCAGCGCATCACGATCGCCTCGAGGTCGGGCGGGATGTCGGGCTGCAGCCGCGACGGCGGCGCGACGTCGTGGCTGACGATGCGGTGCATGATCGCGAGCTCGCTGTCGGCCCGGAACGCGCGCGTCATCGCGAGCATCTCGTAGAGCACGATGCCGAGCGACCAGATGTCGCTGCGCCGATCGATCGCGTCCCCCCGGCACTGCTCGGGGCTCATGTACGCGGCCTTGCCCTTGCGCACGCCGACGCGCGTGACGTTGGTCTGCGCGGCCGCCTTCGCGATGCCGAAGTCGACGAGCTTCACGCCGCCGTCGAACGTGACGATCGCGTTGGCCGGCGACACGTCGCGGTGCACGATGCCGAGCGGCTCGCCGTCGAAGCCGACGCGCTCGTGGGCGTGGTGCAACCCCGCGGCGACGCCGGCCGAGATCGCGATCGCGTGGACGAACGCCATGCGCTGGCTCCGGCGGCTGAGCTCGCGCAGGATGGCGAGCACGTCGCGCCCGTGCGCGTACGCCATCGCGAAGTAGTAGTCGTCGCCCGCCTTGCCGATGTCGAACACCGGCACGACGTTCTCGTGCTCGAGCGTCGCAGCCAGTCGAGCCTCGTGCAGGAACATCTCGACGAAGTCGGGCTGGTTCGCGAAGTGCGGCAGGATCCGCTTGAGCACGACGACCTTGCGGAAGCCCTCGATGCCCGTGCGCTTCGCGAGCAGCAGCTCCGCCATCCCGCCCGTCGCGAGCCGGGCCAGGACCTCGTAGGGGCCGATCGTCGTGCCGGTGAGATCGTCGGCGACGAGCCCCGTTCCCCCCGAACCCGCTTGCGAGCCCACGCCCAAGGCGACGCCAGTGTGCCGGACCCCGGCCGCCCTCGTCACCACCCACGGGCGCCGCGCGCGGGCCCACGCGAAAGATCGCCGGAAGTCGCGCTAGGGCCCCGCGGTCGCCGTTCCCGCGGCGAGCGTCGCGACGCGGCTCTCGAGCGCCACCGCGAGGTCCTCGCGACCGCCCCGACGGAACGCGCGGACGAGCGCGACGCTCGGCTCGCTCCAGCTCGCGGCGAGGTCGACGGCGAAGGGCGAGCGCGGCGGTGCAGGCGGGCCCACGAGTCGGTCGAGCGCGGCCTCGTGGCGGGCGGCGACCTCGTCGGGACCGAGCGCGCGCTCGCCCGGCGGGAGCACGCGGTAGAGCACGCCCTCGGGCACGCGGGGCAGCGCGGCCGAGTGGCGCGAGAAGTCGTTCGCGAGGAACACGTCGACGTCCATGCCGGCGGTCCACAGCGCGCCGACCAGCTGCACCGGCTTCTCCACGTCGGGCAGGTCGGGCCAGCGCTCGCGCAGGCGCGCGCGATACCAAGGATGGGCGAGCAACGACGCGTCGACGTACAGCGCGTCCGGCCCCTCGTGCAGCACCGCGTCCGCGAAGAGCACGCCGAACGTGCGGTGATCGTCGCTGCCGAGCACGAGCGCGCGTCGTCCCGGCTCGGGCGTGCGCAAGAGGTCGCGCGCGTACACCTCGATCGCATCGTCGTCGCGCGGCAGACCACGCGCACGCGACTCGATGCATTGGTGACCGAGCAACAGCACGCCCGCGCCGGCAAGTGCAACTCGGACGCTGCGGGCGTGCACGGCCGACGCGAGCGAGGCGCAGGCGACCGCGACGATCGGCACGCACAATGCGAGCGTGAGCACGTCGAAGCGCTCGAGGATCCACGCGGCCAGCGGCGAGCCCGGCTCGATGTCGTGCATGCACGGGAACACGATCGCGCTCCACACGAGTGCGACGGCGAGCCCGATCGCCATGCGGCGCTCGCGGGCCGGCCACGCCCGCGCGGCCGCGACGGCGAGCACGACGACGAGCGCGCCGCCCGACCAAGGGGCCTCGAGGATGCCGGTGGACAGCGCGCGCGCGAGCGAGCTGCCCACGCGCGCGAGCTGATCGATCGCATCCGGATCGCGATCGTGCAGGCTCAGGCTGAAGGTGCCGTAGTCGCGGCGCAGCACGTGCGCGACGAGGCCCGCGGGCGATCGCACGTCGCCCCACCGCCACGGACCGCCGTCGCCGATCGCGAGCGTGGCGTAGGCACACAGCCCGAGCGCGCTGCCGGCGAGCCCGCGCATGCCCACGTGGACGAGCGCGCGCACGCCGAACGGCACGGGCCACACGGACGCGACGGCGATCGGCACGAGGCCGATCGCCGTGAAGTGATGGCTCACCGCGAGCCCGAGCACGAGTCCCACGACGAACGGTCGCGGATGCGAGCGCCACGCGACGTGCAACACCGCCGCGACGGCGAGCACGAGCGGACCCCACACCTCGCTGTCGGCGGTGTGGACGACGACGAGGTGGGACGCGGCCACGAGCGCGACGGCACCGCATGCGATCAGACCCGGCACGATCCGCGAGAGGATCGCGGCGATCCACGTCCAGCCGGCCGCGCCGGCCAGCGCACACGGCAGGGCGGCCGCGAGCGCAGGCGGCATGCCGATCGCCGCGAACGCACGCGCGGGCCCGCCGAGCACGCGCATCCACGGATAGCCCGACGGATGGGGCACGCCGCCCTCGAGCATCACCGTCGCGAACTCGCCCGCGTCACCGGGCTGCACGTGGCGCGGGCACGACCAGGTCGCGAGCGCGACGAGGCCCACCGCGAGCACGGCGAGCCCCACCTTGCGGTGCGCGTCGGCGATCGCGACCGACGAGGCCGACGCGGACGCAGGAGCGGAGTCGGTGGCGTCGGTCATCGGACGAGCAGGTCGTCGAGCGCGAGCATCCACGCGCCCGACGGTGTGCACACGAGGCTCGTCGGGCGCAGGCGATCGGCGATCGCTTCGGCGAGCGAGGGGTCGTCGAACACGAGCGCAGCCGCGGGCAGGAGCTCGGTCCAGCCGGGCGGCGCGTCGGCCCCCAGGCTGCGGCAGCCGGCCGGCCACGGGGCGAGCACGATCCGGCGACCGGTGCGATCGAGGATCGGCTGGCACCACGGATTCGCGCCGGAGCACAGCGCGTCGAGCAGCGCGTCCGACCAGCTCGGGGCGGCCTCGATCGCGATGCCCTCGGTCGTCTCCGTGGCCTCGTCGTCGACGATGCGTCCGGTGGTGATGCTGCCGTCCATGCGCACGTCGAGCTCGCGCACGTCGGCGACCGGTGCACGCAATCGCTCGAGCGCGGCGCGGCTGGTGGGGCGCAGCCGCGGATCGGTGGAGCACATCGCCCGCGCCAGCGCGAGCTCCGCGAGCTCGCCGGGCTCGGCCGGGCTCGCGAGCAGCTCGGTCAGGCCGGCGAGCGAACCGACGAGCAGCGCACCGAGCAGCGCGCCGATCGAGTACAGGTCGCTCTCGACGGTCGGCGGCGCGCCGGCGCGGACCTCCGGCGCGGTGACGCCGAGGATCTCCTCGAGGCTGCCGGTGTGCGTGGCCGCGAGGCCGGCGAGGTGATGCGCGCCGAACGGTCCGAGCACCGGTCGCCCCGCGGCGTCGCACACGATCTGGCTGGGCAAGAGCCACCCGTGCACGAGCGCGCGCGCATGCGCGACCTCGAGGCCCTCGAGCATGAACGCGGTGAGCGCTCGGGCGCGCGACGGCATCGCGAGCAGCCCGGGCGGACGCACGAGCGTGCGCAGCTCGGGGCCCTCGCTGCGTGGCACGACGAGCAGGCCGGCCTCGGGGCGCAGCTCGAGGATCGGGCGGATCGCGGGATGACCGATCGAGGCGGCCGCGCGCGCGACGGTGGCGAAGCGCTCGAGCGCCTGGGCGACCGCGGGATCCTCGGCGGAGAGCTCGGGCAGGTCGGCGAGCAGCAGGTGGATCTCGACGTCCTGCAGGCTCGTGCGATCGAAGCCGAGGTACGCGGCGCCGACGAGACCCGTCGCGTGCAAGCCCGTCACGCGGTAGCGACCCGGGATCTCGGCCCCGGGCTCGCGCTGCGGCAGCACCATCTCGGCGGCGAGGTCGTGACCGCAGCTCGCGAGCGAGCGCGCGAGCAGCACGACCACGCTCGGGTCGTTCACGCCGCCGCGCAGCGCCTGCTGGGCGTGGCGCGCTGCCGCCTCGGCATCACCGAGATCCCACGACAGCGCGGCGGCGAGCGCGTGCGTCGGCGCGGCGGCGCGATCGGTGGCGGGCAGATCGAGCGTCTGCAACGCGGCCTGCGGGTTGCCGGCCTCGGCCAGCAGCCGCGCGGCGCCGAGTCGATCCCCGCCGGCGACGAGTGCCTGCGCGCGCGCACGCGGATCGCCGTCGGCGAGTGCGAGCAGGCGCGCCGCTTCGTGGTGACGCTTGCGTCGGCGCAAGAGGCTCGCCGCCTCGGCGAGCACCTGCGGATCGGCACCGTCCTCGAACGCACGCAGGGCTGCGTCCATCGCCGGCGCACCGCCGTCGTCGAGCGCGGTGCGCAGCGCGTGATCCAGGCGACCCGCACGCAGCCAGTCCGCGGATGCGCCGGCGAAGTCCCAGATCTGCTCGCGCACGCGCGCGGCCGCGCCGTGTCGACCGGCCGCCTCGAGCTCGCGTGCGACGCCCTCGTGCTCGCCGGCGTCGAGCCGCGCACGCTCGCTCGTCGAGAGCTCGTCGTCGGGCTTCATCGCGGCGGCTCTCCCGGAACGATCGGCTCGACGACGACCTTCGCGTCGGTCGGAGGTGCGCGCGGCGGCTCCGGGCGCGCCGTCGGGATCACGAGCCCGATCGGCAGCCACCACCAGCGCTCGAGCGCGACCGCATCCGCCGGCCCGCGGCCGAGCAGCACGAGCCCGAGGCCGTCGAGGCTCGCGCGCGGACGTGCGAGCGCGCGGGCGATCCACGCGTCGGTTGCGTGTTGCTCGCAACCGTCGCCGAGCGCAGCCGCGAGCGCCGTGTCGCCGCCGAGCTCGCCGTGCACGAACAGCGCGGTCGCGGCGAGGCACGTCGCATCGAGAGCGCGATCCAACGCGAGCGCGCGCGCATCGGGATCCGCCATGCCCGTGACGACCGCGAGCGTCTGCGCATGCACGTGGCTCGCGGGCGCGATGCGTCCCCCGACGATCGCGAGCGCCGGGATCTCGGCGCGTCGACGCGCGCGACGGGTCGGCTCGACGACGCCATCGTGGACGATCGCGAGCACGAGCGCCGCGTCGTCGAGGGTTTCGCCCGCGTGCGCCGTGACGAAGGCATCGCACTCGAGCGCTGCGCCTTGCAGCGCGGGCTGCTCGCGCGCGTAGGCCTGCACCTTCGCCCACGCACTCGTGCAGCGCTCCGCCGTGACGGGGCGCGCCTCGCCTGGCTTCGTCGGTGCGTCGCCACGCATGGCGGAAAGCGAGCGCGTGGTCGCGACCAGCTCGGCGAACAGGTCTTTGGCGGGCTGCGTCTCGCTCTCCTCCACCTCGAGTCGGCGCCGCAGCGTCGAGGCGCCCAGACGTGCGGCAAGCTTGCGCACGTCGCCCGGCTCTCGCGCGCGGGCGACTCGCTCGTCGGCCGCCGCGGTCTTCGCCGATCCGAGCGCCGCCGCAACGGCGGTGAGCCGTGCATCGACGGCCGTCATCGCGGTCGAGAGCGCGGGCGATGCGTCGCCCACCCGCGTGCGCAGGGCCGCGAGATCGTCGCGCGCGCCCTGCAGCGCCTCGGGGCTCGTTGCGCCGAGATCCTGGACGCCCTCGCGGAGCATGGCGCTCGCGTGCTCGAGCGCGACCTCGGCATCGCGCGCGAGCGGCCGTCCGGCTCGCACGTCGAGCTCGCGCACGAGCCGGCTCGCTGCATCGATCGCGAGGCCCGGGTCCGTGCGGGCGAGCGTGCGCCGCTCGAGATCGTCGCGCACGCGCAGTAGACCGAATCGGAGCGCGCGCAGGATCACCGAGCGCTCGAGCCCCAGCGTGTCGGCGTCGATCTCCGCGGCCTCGCGCCACGTCGCGTCGACGCTCTCGCGCAGCCGCACGCGCTCACCCCCGCCGAGCGGCGGCATGCGTGCGCTGCCCTTGCCGATCTGCGCGGCCCCCATGGGATCCGCGAGCACGAGCGTGTCGACGGCGAGCGGCAGCAGGCGCTCGAAGGCGTCGGCGTGCGCCTTCGTGCGCACCTCGGTCTTCGCGGGCGCGGTCTTCTCCTCGACGGGCTTCGTGTCGCCACCGCAGCCGAGGACTGCGAGCGTGGCGACGACGACGCGCCGCGTCGCCGCGTCCCGCCGTGCCCGCCGACCCCGTCTCGGCATCCCGTGGGCGATCACAACCCAGGTGCGGGGAACGGCGCCAGGAACTCGCGCACACGCCCACGCAGCCGCGCCGCCGCGCCCTCGTCGGGCGTGCCGGACCCCGCGACGGCGAGGCCGACGCCGTCGTCGATGAGCGCCGCGACCTGGGTCATGTCCGCCTCGGCGAGCCCGCGCGACGTGAGGGCGGCGACGCCGATGCGGATGCCGGAGGGATCGAACGGCTTGCGCGGATCGAACGGGATCGCGTTGCCGTTGAGCTCGATGCCGCACCGGTTCAGCGCGCTCGCGGCCTTGCGACCCGAGATGCCCTTGTTCGTCAGGTCCACGAGCATGAGGTGGTTGTCCGTGCCGCCGGTGACGAGCGTGTAGCCCTTCGCCATCAGCTGCTCCGCGAGCGCCTTCGCGTTCGCGACGATGCGGTGGGCGTACTCGCGGAAGGACGGGCGTGCTGCCTCGGCGAACGCGACGGCCTTCGCCGCGGTCGTGTGGTTGTGCGGTCCGCCCTGCAGGCCGGGGAACACGGCCTTGTCGATCGCCGGGCCGTGCTCGGCGCGGCACATGATCAGGCCGCCGCGGGGCCCTCGCAGGGTCTTGTGCGTCGTCGTGGTCACCGCGGCGCAGTGCGGGATGGGACTCGGATGCGCGCCGCCGGCGACGAGCCCCGCGATGTGGGCGATGTCCGCGACGAGGTGCGCGTCGACTTCCTTCGCGATCTCGGCGAAGCCCGCGAAGTCCAGCACGCGCGGGTACGCGGAGTGACCGACCCAGATGAGCTTCGGGCGGTGCTCCTTCGCGAGGCTGCGCACCTCGTCGAGGTCGATGCGGTGATCGCCCTGCCGCACGCCGTACTGCACGGACTTGTAATAGATGCCGGTGGCCGACACCTTCCACCCGTGGGTGAGGTGACCGCCCGCGGGCAACGACAGGCCCATCGTCACGTCGCCGGGCGACACGAGCGCGAGCAGCACGGCGAGGTTCGCCGGCGATCCGCTGTAGGGCTGCACGTTGACGTGCTCGGCGCCGAACAGCGCCTTCGCGCGCTCGATCGCGAGGCTCTCGAGCGGGTCGATGAAGTCCATCCCCTCGTAGTAGCGCCGGCCGGGGTAGCCCTCGGCGTACTTGTTCGTGAGGCTCGCCGCGCTCGCCTCGAGCACCGCCTTGCTCGCGTAGTTCTCGCTCGCGATGAGGCGCAGGGATTCGCGCTGGCGCGCATCCTCGCCTTCGATGAGGCGGGAGACCTCGGGGTCGGCCTGGGCGAGTGGTGGATCGCGGTGCGCCTCGGTCATGCCGGGAGGTTCGTCGCCACCCGCCCGGAAGTCAAACCCCGATCGCGGCTGATATGCTTCGCGCGTGGAGATCCGGCCCGATCCCGCCACGTTCCGCGCACTCGCCGACAGAGCGCCGTGCGTGCCCGTGTGGTGCGAGTGGCTGGGCGACACGGACACGCCGCTGTCGACCTTCGCCCGCGCGCGGACGATCGCCGACGCGGCGTTCCTGCTCGAGAGCGTCGAAGGTGGCGAACGCTGGGCGCGCCACAGCTTCGTCGGCGTGGGCCATCGCGCACACGTGCGTGGACGCTTCGTCGACGGCGAGCTCGCGTTCGACGTGGCCGCGGCCCCGGGGCTCGCGGTGCCGGCCGGGGATCCGCACGCGCGCGGGCTCGCGTGGCTGCGGCGCTTCGCGGACGCGCTCGTCGCCGCGCCGCAGCCCGAGCTGCCTCCGTTCTGGGGCGGGCTCGTCGGCGTGTGGGGCCACGATCTCGTGCGGGCGATCGAGCGATTGCCCGCGCCCGAGGGACGCGTGCCGGCCGGCGTGCCGCCGGTCGAGCTCGTCGCGACGGACACCGTGATCGGCTTCGATGCGCTCGCGCAGCGGATGGTGCTCGTCGCGACCGCGTGTCCGGCACTCGACGGCGGCGTCGAGGCGGCCTACGAGGGCGCGAAGTCGCGGTTGTCGGCGCTGTGGCGCTCGCTGCAATCGGACGTGCGCCTGCCCCCGTTGCACCTGCCTGAGATCGCCGATCCCACGCCGCGCCGCGCCGCGCCCTTCACCCGCGACGGGCACGTCGCCGCGGTCGCGCGCGCACGCGAGCACATCCACGCCGGCGACGCGTTCCAGGTCGTGCTCGCGCAGGCGTTCGAGGAGCCGCAGGACGGCCTCGATCCGCTCGACGTCTACCGCGTGCTGCGAGCCACGAACCCCGCGCCGTACATGGTCGCGCTGCAGCTGCCCGCGGCGACGATCGTGGGCGCGTCGCCCGAGGTGCTCGTGCGACTCGGCCGCGATCGCACCGTCACGCTGCGCCCGATCGCGGGCACGCTGCCGCGCGGGCGCGACGAGGCCGAGGATCGCGCGAACGAGCTCGCGTTGCTCGCCGATCCCAAGGAGAAGGCCGAGCACCTCATGCTCGTCGATCTCGGGCGCAACGACCTCGGTCGCATCGCCGAGGCCGGCAGTGTGCGCGTGCACGAGTCGTTCGTGGTCGAGCGCTACAGCAAGGTCATGCACATCGTGTCGGAGCTGCGCGCGCGGCTGCGCGAGGGGCTGTCGGCGATCGACGTGCTCGCGGCCACGTTCCCGGCGGGCACGCTGTCGGGCGCGCCGAAGGTGCGTGCGCTGCAGATCATCGACGCGCTCGAGCCGGCCGAGCGCGGCTGGTACGGCGGCGCGGTGGGCTACCTCGGCTACGACGGCGGGGCCGACTTCGCGATCTGCATCCGCTGCGCGGTGGCCGACGGCGCGACGTTCCGCGTGGGAGCGGGCAGTGGCATCGTCTACGACTCCGATCCCGCAAGCGAGGACGCCGAGTGCGTCGCGAAGGCGAGCGCGCTCCTGCGCGCGATCGCCCTCGCACGCGGGGCGAGGGAGGCCGCGTCGTGATCGCCGTCGATCGACACGAGCCGGTGCAGGCGTCGGGCGATCGTCGCGTGCTCGTGGTGGACAACTACGACTCGTTCACCTTCAACCTCGTGCAGTACCTACTGGAGCTCGGTGCCGTGGTCGAGGTGGTGCGCAACGACGCCGCGGATGCGGCCGCGTTGCTCGCCCGCGATCCCACCCACGTCGTGCTCTCGCCCGGGCCGGGGCGTCCGACCGACAGCGGCGTGTGCCAGGCGCTGTGCCGCGCGCTGGCGCAGACGGGCGCCGTGCCGCTCTTCGGCGTGTGCCTCGGCCACCAGACGCTGTGCGAGGTGCTCGGCGCCGCGGTGGTCGGCGCCGATCGGATCATGCACGGCAAGACGTCGCCGATCGTGCACGATGGGCGGGGGATCTTCGCCGGGTTGCCGTCGCCGTTCCGCGCGACGCGTTACCACAGCCTCGTCGTGCGCGAGGAGACGCTGCCGGCCGCGCTCGTGCCGGTGGCGCGCACGCCCGAGGGCGAGCTCATGGCGGTGCAGCACGTCGCGCTGCCGCTGTTCGGCGTGCAGTTCCACCCCGAGTCGATCCTGAGCGAGCACGGTCACGATCTGCTGCGCGCATTCCTCGAGACGCGAGGGGCGGGATGAGCGACGCGGCGATGCGTCACGCGCTCGCGCGGCTCGGCCGGCGCGAGGATCTCGCGCGCGACGAGATGATCGCGGTGTTCCGCGAGATCATGGCGGGCGCGTGCGACCCGGCCCAGATCGGCGGCCTGCTCGTGGGCCTCGCGTGCAAGGGCGAGCACACCGAGGAGATCGTCGGGGCCGCGATGGTGATGCGCGAAGCAGTCGTCGAGATCCCGACGACGCGCGCGGGCGTGCTCGACACGTGCGGCACGGGCGGCAGCGGCGTGGCGCGGCGCAACGTGTCCACCGCCGTCGCGCTCGCGGTGGCGGCGTGCGGCGTGCCGGTGGCCAAGCACGGCAACCGCAGCGCGGGCAGCCCGTGCGGCAGTGCCGACGTGCTCGAGGCGCTCGGGGTCGATCTGGCGACGCCGCCGGATCAGGTCGGCAAGATGATCGATCGCATCGGGATCGGCTTCCTGTTCGCGCCGGCCCTGCATCCGGCGATGAAACACGCAGCCGCGGTGCGCCGCTCGCTCGGCATGCGCACGATCTTCAACCTGCTCGGCCCGCTCACGAACCCGGCGCGTGCGCAAAGGCAGATGCTCGGCGTGTTCGACCCTCGCCGCTGCCGCGATCTCGCAGTCGCGCTCGCCGAGCTCGGCAGCGAGCGCGTGCTCGTCGTGCACGGATTCCGAGCGGGGGTCACCGCCGACGAGGACGCGATCGCGGGGATCGACGACGCGAGCCCCGAGGGGGCGACGCTCGTGTGGGAGCTCGTGCAGGGGGCGCTCCACCGGCGGATCGTGGTGCCCGAGGACGCCGGCCTTCCGCGTGTGCCGCTGGCGGATCTCGCGGGCGAGGATCCGGCTGGCAATGCGCAGGCGCTGCTCTTGCTGCTCGAGGGCGAGCCCGGGCCGTATCGCACCGCGGTGCAGCTGTCGGGCGCGCTCGCGCTGCTCGCCGCCTCCGACGCCGACTGGGCGACGCTGCCCGATCAAGCCGCGCGGATCGGCGCCGTGCTCGACGATGGGCGCGCGCGAACGGTCTTGGCAGAGCTGCTCGCGGGCAGCCATGATGGGGCGCGCCCGCCATGACCGACGCGCCCACGTACCTCGACAGGATCCTCGCGGCGAAGCGCGCCCGTCTGCGCGAGGTCGGCCGCGGCGACGTGCGGACGGGCGTCGTCACCGATGCGGAGCTCGACGCGCTCGTGCGCGCCCGCCCGTGTCGCGACTTCGCGGCCGCGCTGTCGAGCGGCGCGTGGCCGCGCGTGATCGCGGAGTTCAAGCGCGCGTCGCCGTCGCTGGGACCCATCCGCGAGGATGCGGACGTCGTGGAGATCGGGCAGGCGTACCAGCGCGCGGGGGCGGTCGCGATCAGCGTGCTGGCCGACGAGCACTTCGGCGGCAGCCTCGACGACGTCGCGACCGCGAGCGACACGCTCGACATCCCCGTGTTGTGCAAGGACTTCATCCTCGACAAGCGCCAGATCGTCGCCGCGCGGCGAGCCGGCGCGGATGCGGTGCTGCTCATCGTCGCCGCCCTGCCACCGCCCCAGCTGCGGCCGCTCGTCGAGTTCGCGGCGCGCATCGGGATCCACGTGCTGTGCGAGGCCCACGATCCGCACGAGGTCGATCGGGCGATGAGCGCAGGCGCGACGATCATCGGCGGCAACGCCCGCGATCTGCGGACGTTCACCGTGGATCTGCAGCGCGCGATCGACCTGCGCCGACTCGTGCCGTCGTCGTTCCTCTACGTTGCCGAGAGCGGTGTGAGCACGCCGGCCGACCTCGCGCGGCTGCGCGACGCGGGCGTCGACGCGGTGCTCGTCGGCTCGTCGCTGATGGGCGCCGACGATCCCGGGCTCGCGCTCGCGGAGCTCGTCGGACGCGGGTCATGACGCGGCTCAAGATCTGCGGGCTCGTGCGCGCCGAGGATCTCGCCACGTGCGTCGAGCTCGGAGTGGACGCGGTGGGGATCAACCTGTGGCCGGGGTCACGTCGTCACGTCGCGCTCGACGACGCGCTCGCGCTCTTGTCGGCGGTCGGGCTCGCGCCGGGACAGCGCCGAAGGGCGGGGCCGCAGATCGTCGGCGTCGTCGTCGATCCCGATCCGGACGTGCTCGCGCGCGCCGTCGACACGCTCGGGCTCGATGCGGTGCAGCTGCACGGCGAGCGATCGATCGAGGCGTACCCGTCGATCGCCGTGCCGTGGATCCGCGTGGTCCGGGGTACGCCGTCCTCGCTCGCGCCTCCCGCTCGCGCGCCCGCGTGGACGCTGCTCGACGCGGCCGTGCCGGGCTACGGCGGCGCGGGGGTGACCACCGACTGGTCGTGGGCCGCCGATGCGGTGCAACGGCTCGCACCGCATCCGGTGTGGCTCGCCGGCGGGATCGGAGCCGACAACGCGGCCACTGCGATCGCCCGCGTCGCGCCCGTCGGCATCGACGTCGCGAGCGGAGCCGAGATCGGGGACGGGGCGCCGGTCGGGTGGAAGTCGCGCGAGCGCATCGCCGCGCTCGTGTCGATCTGCGGTACGCTCCGGGCGTGACTGCGGCGACGCACGACGACGAGCCCGGTCGATTCGGTCGCTTCGGTGGTCGCTACGTCGCGGAGACGCTGGTGCCCGCCGTCGAGCAGCTCGCGGCCGCGTGGGCGAGCGCGCAGGCGGATCCCGCGTTCGCGGCCGAGCTCGACACGATCCTGCACGAGTACGTCGGGCGACCGTCGCCCTTGTCGCCCGCGCCCCGGCTCGCGGCGGCGCTGGGGCGCGGACGCATCTGGCTCAAGCGCGAGGACCTGAACCACACGGGCTCGCACAAGATCAACAACTGCGTCGGTCAGGCGCTGCTCGCCCGGCGCATGGGCAAGCGCCGCATCATCGCGGAGACCGGCGCGGGTCAGCACGGCGTCGCGACGGCGACGGTGTGCGCGAAGATGGGGCTCGAGTGCGTCGTGTACATGGGCGCGGTGGACGTGGAGCGGCAGGCGCTCAACGTGCAGCGCATGCGGATGCTCGGCGCGACGGTCGTGCCGGTGGCGTCGGGCTCCGCGACGCTCAAGGACGCGATCAACGAGGCGCTGCGCGACTGGGTCGCGCACACGGACGACACGCACTACGTGATCGGCAGCGTGATGGGGCCGGATCCGTACCCCTCGATGGTGCGCGAGCTGCAGCGCGTGATCGGCCGCGAGGCGCGGGCGCAGATGCTCACGCAGGCCGGCAAGCTGCCCGACGTCGTGGTCGCGTGCGTCGGGGGAGGATCGAACGCGATCGGCATCTTCGCGGAGTTCGTGGAGGACGCCGGGGTCGCGCTCGTCGGCGTCGAGGCGGCGGGCGAGGGGCTCGAGGGCAAGCACGCGGCGACGATGGCGTGCGGGCGCGAGGGCATCTACCACGGCATGCGCAGCCTGGTGCTGCAGGACGACGACGGGCAGCTGCTCGAGGCCCACTCGATCTCGGCGGGGCTCGACTATCCCGGTGTGGGGCCGGAGCACGCGTCGTTGCGCGAGTCGGGACGGGCGCGCTACGTGTCGATCGACGACGCGGCGGCGCTGCGGGGGGCCGAGCTCGTCGCTCGGACGGAGGGGATCCTCGTCGCGCTCGAGACGGCGCACGCGATGGCGGCGCTCGCCGACGTGGTGGAGGAGTACGGCGACGTCGACGTGCTCGTCAACGTGTCGGGCCGCGGCGACAAGGACATGGCGACGCTCGCGGCCCGCTTGCTCGCGCCGACCTCGGAGGGGGCATGAGCGCCCGGCTCGCGCAGGCGTTCGCGCGTGCGAAGGCGGAGAATCGCGCGGCGCTCGTCGCCTATCTCACCGCGTTCGACGGCGGGCGGGCCCACTCGCTCGCGTGCCTGCGCGCGGTCGCGGAGGCGGGCGCGGACGTGATCGAGCTCGGCGTGCCGTTCTCGGATCCCACGGCGGACGGGCCGGCGATCCAGGCGGCGATGGGGCGGGCCTTGTCGGCCGGGGCCACGCTCGCGCGCGTGCTCGAGCTGGCCGCCGAGCTGCGGGCGTCGTGCGACGTGCCGATCGTGCTGTTCGGGTACTGCAATCCGATCGCGCGGTTCGGAGCCGAGGCGTTCGCCAGCGCGGCGTCGTCGCACGGCGCGGATGCGGTGCTGGTCGTCGATCTGCCGCCCGAGGCGTCGGCGTTCGTGCGGGGGCCGGTGCGGGCGGCGGGGCTCGACTGGATCGGACTCGTCGCACCGACGACGACGGCGGAACGGCTCGGTCGGATCGTGGCGGTGACGAGTGGGTTCTTGTACGCGATCACGCTGCGCGGCGTGACGGGGGCGGCGCTCGGTGAGAGCGACGCGGATGCGGAGCTGCGGGCACAGGTGGATCGGATCCGATCGATCTCGGAGCTGCCGATCGCGGCGGGCTTCGGCGTGCGGGGGCCGGCGCAGGCGCGGCGATTGTCGTGGTGCGACGGCGTGGTGGTGGGCAGCGCGTTGGTGGAGGCGGGCGTGCGTGGGCCCGACGCGCTGCGCCACGACGTGCGCGCGTTGAAGGAGGCGTGCGTGCGATGAGGTGGATGTTCGTGCTGGTGTTGGTCGCGTGCGCGCCGAAGTCGGGGTGGGAGCGCACGACCTCGCGTGTGTGCGAGCCGAAGGCGCCGGCGACGGTCTGCCTGGAGGCGGACCCCGATCGCGCCGTGGAGGCGCGGGTCGGGGGCGAGACGATCCTGCCCGGCGAGTGCGCGGTGTCGCCGAAGCGCGGCGGGCGAGTGAAGATGGAGCTGCGCGAGAACGATTCGCGCGACGACTTCGCCGTGCACGCACCGAAGGGCAAGCGCACGAGCGTGACGCTGGACCCCGACGAGAAGAAGCCGCAGGTCTCGCGCGACCGCTGCGATCAGCGGCCCTGAACCGCATCGCCGGCGAAGCGCAAGCCCAGCCGCTCGGCTTCGGCTTCCGCTTCGGCTTCGGCTTCGGCTTCGGCTTCGGCTTCGGCTTCGGCTTCGGCTTCGGCTTCGG
>CAYXVR010000044.1:0-78828 GCA_964468635.1 uncultured Nannocystaceae bacterium | reverse complement strand
GATGATGGGCTGCTACTTCGAGACGCTCGCGTTCCTGCGCGCGATCGGGGCCGAGGGCAACATCTCGTTCCAGCGCAACCTCGCGATCGACATGGTGAAGGACGGAGGTGGGCGCGTGAAGCTGCGCTGTCCCGCGTTGCCGGCCCCGCTGCACCTCGCGGCCGGGCTGTTGGCGATGCGCGGGCTCGGCGTGCTGCACAAGGCGTCCGCGCTGCGCATGGGGCTGTTCATGCGCGGCGAGGTGGCGCGGCCCGACGACAACGAGACGTGCGACACGTGGCTGCGCCGGCTGGGACAGACGCAGGGGATCCGCGGCGCGTTCTGGGATCCGCTGATCTGGGCGGTGCTCAACGACGATCCGCTCGTGGCGTCGGCGGCGATGCTGGTGGCGGTGCTCGAGCGCGCGTTCCTCGGCACGCGCGATGCGTCGCGGCTCGGCGTGCCGCGACTGCCACTGTCGCGCTTGTACGTCGACGACGCGGTCACGCACCTGCAGAAGAAGCACGCCGAGCTGCGCTTCGCGGCGCCGATGCGATCGATCCTCGTGGACGAGCGCGGCGTGTCCGGTGTGCAGCTGCGCAACGGCGAGGTGATCGCGACGCGCGAGCTCGTCTCGGCGGTGCCGCCGGCGCCGCTGTTGGACGCGCTGCCGGAGGCGGCGTTGCGCGATCCGGTGTTCCAGGACGTGGGGCGGCTGGGCACGAGCCCGATCGTGAACCTGTGGCTGTTCCTCGATCGGCCGCTGTTCGACGACGTGCCGTTCCTCGGGCTGGTCGGCAGCCCGCTGCACTGGCTGTTCGATCGCAGCCGCATCGAGGGGCGCGAGGACGGCGAGACGCTCTTGAACGTCACGATCTCGGGCGCGCGGGGATTCGTCGACGATCGGCCCGACGTGCTCGTCGACCTGTTCAAGGCCGAGGCGGCCCGCTACTTCCCGGGGCGGCGCTTCCAGGTGCTGCGTCACAAGGTCGTGAAGGAGAAGCGCGCGACGATCAGCCACGCCGCCGGCACGTACCATCGGCGGCCGGAAGTGGTGAGCCCGATCCCGGGGCTGTGGCTCGCCGGGGACTGGGTGCGCACGGGGCTGCCCGCGACGATCGAGTCGGCGTGCGTGAGCGGCCACTCCGCAGCGGCGGCGATCCTCGATCGCTGACGCGCCGCGGCGGGCGAGTGGTAGCGTGGGGTCGATGGTCCGCACGACGTCCTTCGCCGTCCTGTTCCTCGCGCTCACCGCCTGCACCGAGACGAAGGGCGTCGAAGTCGACGCACGTCACCTCGTGCCGGCGGAGGCGACGATCGCGTTCGGCTTCGAGCTCGAGCCCTTGCGCAACTCGCCGCTCGGGCCCGCGCTGCACGCGGCGATGCAGAGCGATCCGGACATGAAGGGGATGCTCGCGTCGGTGCCGAACTGCAGCAAGGTCGATCTCGCGAGCCTGAAGGGCGTGTTCGCGACGGTGGCGGACGCGAACGACAAGTTCATGGCCGTGGTGGAGAGCCCGGGGATCGGCACGGAGGAGAACGTGCGGTGCCTCGAGAGCGAGCTCGCGAAGGCGACGGGCAAGTCGCAGGACGGGATCCTCGTGTTCGAGACGAAGGGCGACGTCCGCGTCACGCCGCAGCAGGACGGCGGGTACATGGTGATCCTCAACAAGAACGCGCTCGTGGTGATGGATCGCTCGTGGGAGACGGTGGTGTTCGACGCGATCGCGAAGCCCGAGACGCGCAACACGACGACGCCGCTGGCGAAGGCCGCGGCGGCGATCGATCCGTCGACGGATCTGTGGTTCGCGGTCGCCCTGTCGGACTCCGATCGCGCGGGCATGACGGACATCGAGGGCGCCGAGGGCGTCCAGACGATCTCGGCGACGGCGGACCTCGGCAGCGGCATGAAGCTCGACGTCGGGCTCGACACGAAGGACGCCGCGAACGCGAAGACGCTCGAGACCTCGCTGAACGAGTTGGTCCCGCTGGCGAAGCCGGGCCTGAAGGACATCGGCCTGCCGGAGACGCTGCTCGACACCCTGAAGATCTCGACGACCGACGCCCGCGTCTCCGCGAAGCTCGAGATCACGAAGGACGCCCTGCCCGCCCTCATGACGGCGATGGCCCCGTTCTTCGCCGGCGCCTGACGCCGGTCGCGTTCGAGCCCCGTCCGCGCCAGACGCCGTCCGAACGCCACGAACCGTCGCGTTCGACCCCCTTCAGCGCGCCGACGCCCCCCGAACGCCACGCATCGTCGCGTCCGAGCCCCGTCGGCGCCCGACGCCGTCCGACGCGGCCATGGCGGGGCCACGGGGGCGAGTTCGAATTCCTAACAATTCGAACTCGAAGTCTGCGACGATGGGAGCGTCGAGGTGGTTCGATGCTGAGCTGTTCGCAGTGTCAGAGGTTCCTGCGCGAGGATGCGCTGTCCTGTCCGTTCTGCGGCGGCGCGCGAGCGACCACGTTCGCACCGATCGCGATCGCGATCGGCGTGATGCTCGTCGGATGCGGTCCGTCCGTGTCGAGCGACGGAGGTGAGACGGCGGCCGACGACGACGGCGACATGAGCGTGAGCGTCAGCAACTCCGCCTCCGCCGACGATGGACCGATGACCACACCGAGCCCGAGCACGACGATGCCGGGCACGACGACGGCCACGGCGACCGATCCGACCATCGGCACGATGACGACCGCCGAGAGCACGTCGACGACCGAGGGCGACGACGACGTCGTCGACGACGAGGGCTGTGCCTTCTACGGGTGTCCGCCCGACGGCGGCACGAGCTTCGAATGCGACACATGGGCGCAGGACTGCCCCATCGGCGAGAAGTGCATGCCATGGGCGAACGACGGCGGACCGCGGTGGAACGCGACGCGCTGCGCCCCGGTCGTTCCGAGCCCACACGCCGTGGGCGATCCGTGCCTCGTCGAGGGCTCGGCGCTGTCGGGCATCGATGAGTGCGAGCTCGGCACGATGTGCTGGGACGTCGATCCGTCGACCAACCAAGGCACGTGCGTCGCGAACTGCGGCGGCAGCCCGGCGGACCCCGTGTGCGCCGGCGACACCGAGTGCTTCATGGGCTACGCCGGCGTCGTCAGCGTCTGCATCGTCGACTGCGATCCGCTGCTGCAGGACTGCGTCGACTCGGCGACGTGCGTGCCCGACGGCAACGACGACTTCTTCTGCGTGCCCGATGCGAGCGCCGCCCTTGGCCAGACGGGCGACGCGTGCGACTGGTTCGACGAGTGCGATCCGGGCCTCTTCTGCACCGACGCCGAAGCCGTCCCCGACTGCGTGACGCTCGGCTGCTGCACGGAGTTCTGCGACCTCGCCTCGCCGGATCCGAACGCGCAGTGCAGCCAAGCCGCCGACGGCGTGACGTGCGAGCCGTGGTTCCTGGTCGGGACGGCGGAGCACGAGTTCCTCGGCAAGTGCGTGCTGCCGAGCTGAGGCGACGATGGGCCTCTCCGACGTCCGCAAGCGCCTGCCCGTCGTCGATGCGTTGCCGGTGCCCGACGATCGCCGCATCAAGGCGACGACGCCCGGTGAGCTGCCCACGCCGCGGTATGCGGTGTGGGAGCTGACGCTCGCGTGCGATCAGAAGTGCGTGCACTGTGGCTCGCGGGCCGGGCACGCGCGCAAGGGCGAGCTCACGACCGAAGAGTGTCTCGACGTCGCGCGGCAGCTGCGCGAGCTCGGGGTCGGCGAGGTCACGCTCGTCGGCGGCGAGGCGTACCTGCGCGACGACTTCATCCTCGTCGTGCGAGCGATTCGCGATCACGGCATGCGGGCGTCGATGACGACCGGCGGCCGCAACCTCACCCGCGCGCGCGCCGAGGCGCTCGCCGAGGCCGGGCTCACGAACGCCTCGGTGTCGATCGACGGCCTCGAGCCCGCCCACGATCGCCTGCGCGGCGTCGAAGGCAGCTGGCGCGCCGCGTTCGCGGCGATCGAGCGGCTGCGCGCGGCCGGCATCCGTACCGCGGTGAACACCCAGATCAACGCGCTCACGCGCCACGATCTCCCCGCCCTGCTCGACCCCATCGCCGACGCCGGCGCGTTCGGCTGGCAGCTGCAGATCACGGCGCCCTTCGGCAACGCGGCCGATCGCCCCGACATCCTGCTCCAGCCCTACGACTTGATCGAGGTGTTCGACGCGCTCGCGACGCTCGTGCCCCGCATCCGCGCGCGGGGCCTCGTCGTGTGGCCCGCGAACAACCTCGGCTACTTCGGCCCGCTCGAGGCCGAGATGCGCAAGTTCCAGAAGCGCGGCGCCCACTACAAGGGCTGTGGCGCCGGCAAGTACCAGATCGGGCTCGAGTCCGACGGCACGATCAAGGGTTGCCCGAGCCTCGGCGGCCCGCAGAACAGCGCGGGCAACGTGCGCGATCGATCGCTCGCCGACGCGTGGGCGAACAGCGTCGCGATCGCATACATCCGCGAGCGCACCGAGGCCGATCTCTGGGGCTTCTGCGCGACCTGCTACTACAAGGAGCCGTGCCGCGGCGGCTGCACGGCGACGGCCGAGCCGCTCGTCGGGCGCCCCGGCAACAACCCGTTCTGCCACCACCGCGCGCTCGAGATGGATCGCATGGGCCTGCGCGAGCGCATCGAGCCCGTCGCGCCCGCGCCGGGCGTGCCGTTCGATCACGGCTACTGGCGGATCGTGCGCGAGCCCAAGGATCCCGACGAGCGTGCGCGCACCGGCCCCGTCGCGATCGACGAGCCCCGCGTTCCCCGGACGATCGCCCCGTTCGGGCCCGGTCGACCGCTCGCGCCCGGCGAGCACGACCGGCAATGAGCTACCGCAGGTAGTACTCCATCGCGTTCAGCCCCCAGAACCCCATCGACGTCGTCGCATCACCGGCGCACACGTCCGCGACGGTGTTGCCGTGCAGATCGGGCGTCTCGCCGTAGTTCACCATCGGATGGGGCTCGGGCCAGTAGCTGCCCGCGTACGTCGGACACGTCGCGCAGCACGACGAGTAGAACCACGGCACGCCGCCGTTCTGCACGACGCAATCGACGCCGGGCCCGCCGTCCATCGTCGACAGCTGATCCTCGCTCACCATCGGCACCGCGGACACGAGCCCCGTCATCCACGCATCGGCGTCGGTGAGCGCCAGGCTGCCGTCGGTGCCGAGGTAGTCGAGCGGATCGCACGACGCACCGTCGGCCGCGAGCCGCACGGTGTGGCGCAGCATGTGCTCGAGCTGCACGTTCAGCGAGGGCCAGGCCGCGCCCTGCAGGCGGAACCCGTTGCCCGCGCTCGGGTTGCCGACCGTCACGTCGCGCCAGCTCGCGAAGCCGGTGCGCAGCGCTTCGGTCTGGCCGGGATCCCACACGGTGCGCTGCACGAGCGTCCACCCGCCGCCGTCCGTCGTCATGTCGCACCACACCTGCACGGGCGGCAGCGGTCCGTCGTCGGCGTCCGGATCGATCGAGTACAGCCCGTCGCCGTCGGGCTCGCCGTCCACGAGCAGCTCGAGGCACGAGCGACACAAGGGCGGCGCCGCGAAGTCGCAGTCGCGATCCGCCGCGCCGCACGGCTCGATCGCACCGGGGTGCACGTCCGCGTCGCCGTCGTCGCAGTCGCCGGATTGCGCGGACCAGCCAGCCGGCTCGCCGCACGCCATCATCGTCTCGTCGTCGATGCCCCAGCCGTCGCCGTCGTCGTCGCGGTACACGACCGTCGGCTCCGTACACGCGCCCGTCGTCCCGCCAGCGCTCGAGTCGCCGTCGTCGTCGTCGGCCGCGCTCGTGAAGCTGGCATCGCCGACCCCGCTCGTCTCGTCGCGCGGATCCGCGGTGTCTTCGGCCGCCGACGAGCTCTCGTCGCCGATCATGCCGCGCGTGCTCGTGTTCGCGCCCTCGCCCGCCGCACACCCGATCGCGAGCGCGATGCTCGTGCACGACGCGGCGATGTGATCGCGCGGCCTCATCCCACGATGGATCGTATCAACCTCGGCCGCTGTTCGCTGGGGGCGTGCACCCCCCTCGATTCATCAAGTGCGCTGGCCGAGCCCGGGATCGTCACCGAGCGGCCCGGACACGACGCGCACCGAACGATCGTCCGCGGTGCACAGCACTTCGCCGGGCCGCGCGAACTCGCGGCGCACGATCGCGAGCCCGCACGCGCCCGACGGCAATGCGACGGCGGTGGTCCACGTGCCGGCGTCGTCGCGGCCCGCCGCGCGCAGGGCCGCCGGCACCGCGGCCGCGGCCTCGGCGACGACCTGCACCATCACGCGGTTCACCTGCCCGCGCGCATGGATCCGCGCGAGCGGTTCCTGTCCGAGGTAGCAGCCCTTGTCGTACGCCACCGCGTCGACGAAGCCGACCTCGGGCGGGAAGAACCCGGGCGCGAGCTCGCGTCGCCAGCCCGGCGTGCCGCTCTCGACGCGCGCGCGCTCGAACTCGTCGGCCGCGACGGGCGTGGCCTCGGCGAGCGCGGCCCGCAGCGCCTCCGCGGGCCCCACGACGAGGAAGCCGGGCAGCGGGTGGCGGGTCGCGAGCGTCGGCACCGCGAGCGCGGGCGCCTGGTCGGGATCGTCCTCGTCCCACACGATCGCTGCAACCGAGTCGGCGTCGCGTGCGACCACCACGTCGTCCATGACGATGTGTCGATCGAGCAGCGCGATCGTGTCGTCGGCGATGTCGCGTGGAAGCAACACCTCGACGGCGTCGGCGGATGCGCGCACGACCACGAGCTCCGCGACCATCTTGCCCTTCACGGTCAAGAGCGCAGCGGGGACCGCCGTGTCGGGCGCGAGCCGCTCGACGTCCGCCGTGATCGTGCCCTGCAGGAAACGGCGCGCATCCGGCCCTACGAGCCGCACGAGCGCGCGCCCCTGGTCGGGGAGATCGTCGAGCCATGCGACCCGCAGGATCATGCGGCACGGACTCTACGAAGCGTGGATCACAGGAAGCAAGCGTGCCCCCTTGATCGCGCGCGCATCGGGCGGTACGCCACCCACGGCCATGCGTGGGCGATCGACCGCCGTGCTCGCCGCCGTGCTCGCGCTCGGCGTCGTCGCGCCTGCCCAGGCCGCGGCCCCGGCTCCTGCCGAGGGGCCGAGCACGTCCGCGCCCGTGCCCCCGACCACGTCCGCGCCCGTGCCCTCGACCACGCCCGCGCCCTCGACCACGCCTGCACCGCTGCCGACGTCCACGCCCGCGCCCGCCACGGGCGACGACGACGACGACGGGCGCTCGCGCTCCGCATTCGCGGTGCCGATCGCGAGCCGACACGATCCCTACGGCCCGCGCCCCGAGGGCGTCGCGAAGCTCACCCTCGATCAGATCAGCCGCTACGCGCTCGAGAACCCGGCGGTCGAGGCCGCGCAGGCCAACGTCGAAGCGATGGCGGCGCGCGTGCGCAAGGCGAAGTTCGCGTGGGTGCCGATCATCGACTCGTCGTTCACGCTGACGCCGGGCGTGTTCATCGAGTGCGACGACTTCGTCGTCGACACCGTCGGTGCCGACCCGGTCGAGTTCCAGTACTGCCGCCCCGGCGGCGACTCGAACATCGACGTGCAGACCGCGAAGGGCTACTTCAGCCAGCTCGCGAAGGCCGGCGTGCGGCTCGAGTTCAAGCTCGACTTCGTCATGCCGATCTACACGTTCGGCAAGATCAAGAACACGAAGAAGGTCGCCGAGGCCGCGCTCGCGATGACCAAGCTGCAGAAGGTCGCGACCCAGCAGGAGACGATCCTGCGCGTGCAGCAGGCCCACACGACGCTCCTGCTCGCACGCCAGTCGATGGCGATCCTGCGCGAGGCCAACGGCATCGTCGAGAAGGCGCGCAAACGCGTCACCAAGGATCTCGGCGGCGATCCGGAGGACTTCGACGCGGAGCCCGACGACGCGAATCCCGAACGCGATCCCGACGACCTGCTCAAGGTCGATCTCGCGGGGCTCGAGATCGAGGAGCTCATGCGCGAGGCGCTGAAGGTCGAGTCGCTCGCGCTCTCGGCCCTGTGGGCGCTCGCGGGCAAGGGCGCGCCGCTCGGCTTCGACGTCGTCGATCGCGAGCTGACCGCGATCGAGCTCGAGGGCGGCGTGAAGTCGCTCGCCGAGTACAAGGAGCTCGCCGCCGGTGCGCGGCCCGAGGCGCGCATGGCGAGCGCGGGCGTGCAGGTGCGCAAGGCCCAGGAACGACTCGCGCGCTCGAACTTCCTGCCGGATCTCGGGATCACCCTGTCGGTCGGCATCGCGCGCACGAACGCCGCCGACTCGCAGATGAACACGCTCTATTACCAGGACGTGTACAACTACTCGCGGGTCATCGGCGCGCTCGCGCTGCGGTGGCGCTTCGACTTCCACAACGACGCGTTCGATCTCCAGGCGGCGCGCGCCGAGCTCCGTTCGGCGGAGGCCCAGCGCGCGGCCGCGATCCTGTTGCTCGGTCGTGACGTCGAGGAGGCCTACGCGGATCTCCTCGACGCGAACGCGACGATCGACGTGCGCGATCGAGCACGCAAGCGCGGCTGGCAGCTCGTCGTGTCGCAGGAGCAGAAGGACACCGTGGGCGGCGGCGACTCGGGCGAGCTGCTGCGCGCGCTCGAGAAGTGGTACAAGCTGCGGTTCGCGCACGTGCAGGCCGTGGCCGAGCACAACCTCGCGGCGGCGCGGCTCGCCCGCGCGGTGGGAGCCCCGCTGTGGGGCACGTCGGCGCGGGGGACGACGCCGGCCTCGCGTGTGACGCCCACTACCGATTCCGTCCCGACCCGCGGCCGCGACAAGCGGCGCGGACGAGCGTCTCCGTGATGAGCACCACTCGGATAGACTGGCCGCAGATGAATCCGCGCTGGAGCACCCCCGTCTCAGCCCGCTACTGACCGCCCCCCCGGCCTCCGGAGGGCTTCACGAGGTTTTCGATGTCGCGCCCCATCCCGCTCTCGATCCTGTTCGCCGCCGCTCTCGGACTGCCGGCCGTCGCCATGGCCGCCGAGACCGAGACCGACGTCGAGCTCGCCGCGGAGACGACCGACGAGGCGAGCGCCGCTCCGGCCGAGGCCGAAGAGGCCGAGCCGAAGACGAGTGCGCTCGACACGTTCAAGAAGGCGCACGAGACCGTGCTCCTCTACACGCGCAGTGGTGTGAAGGACGACGTGATCCAGAAGGAAGTCGACGCGCTCCTCAACTACAAGAAGATCTCCGTGATGGCGCTCGGTGGCACGAAGAAGGGCGCCGTCCGCAAGTGCGAGCCCCGGTGCGAGGAGTTCGAGATGCTGCTCGGCAATCTCATCCGGCAGAACTATCTCAAGCGCCTCCGCGACGCCGACAAGGGCAGCGTCGAGTACCTCGGCGAGGACAAGCGCGCGCGCGCCAGCAAGGTCACCACGCGCGTCAAGTTCAACAAGGACGGCGTGGACCAGCAGGTCGAGGTCGCGTACATCATGCGCGCCGAGAACGGCAAGTGGCAGGTCGTCGACATCGTGACCGACGGCGTCAGCCTGGTGAAGAACTACAAGTTCGAGTTCGGTCAGATCATGCGCGACGAGGGCATCGACGGCCTCATCAAGCGCCTCCAGACGAAGCTCGACGACCTCGCCAAGGCCCAGTAGCCTCGGGCCATGTCGCCCGTGCCGAGCGCGCCCGCGACGACCCTCGCGGGCGCGTTCTCGTTTGCGCTCGCGTGCGGCGGCAGCCCCGTGCACTACGACGGCCTCGTCGGCGAGCCCATCGAGCTCATGAGCGGCGACGCATCGCCGCTGCCCCGCCTCGCGTTCATCGACGAGGGCTGCCCCGGCCGCGCGGCCGCGGGCGGTTGTTCGGCGAGCGGGGATCGCCGCTGTCGCACGATGCTCATCGACTCGCTCGCGCCGCTCACCGCGTTCAAGGAAGCCGGGATCTCGCAGCCGGAGTTCGACGAGGAGTGCTTCGACGTGCGTCAGGGCGGCGGGCTCGCGGCCGCGAACCCCACCGTGGACGCGTTCACGGCCGCGGTCGCACGCTTCCGATTCCGCGACGTGCCGCTCGTGCGTGCGCCGGCCGACGGCACGTCGCGCTGGCAGTGGTCCGCGGGGGCGGCCGACGCCCCGATCGAGCCGGATGCGGTGCTCGGCGGCAACGTGCTGCGTCAGTTCGCCCTCGCGCTGCGCACTCCGGCGGAGGGTACGCCCTCGGTCGAGGTCTACACCGAGTTCCCCGGCAGCGATCGCGACCTCGCCGATCAGGGTCGCGCATACATCGAGGTCCAGTTCCCGGGGCGTCTGCTCGGCCAGGAGATGGGCGACCGCTGCGAGATCGGCGACGACGGCTGTCTGGTCGGCGGCTACGACATCG
Organism: uncultured Nannocystaceae bacterium; assembly: GCA_964468635.1. Lineage (GTDB taxonomy): Bacteria > Myxococcota_A > Polyangia > Nannocystales > Nannocystaceae > Xiheibacterium. The sequence goes on along the minus strand of CAYXVR010000044.1, from coordinate 68,555 downwards.
TGAACGGACAGCCCAACATCGCGCTCGAGCGCAGCCGCATGGTGCTCGATGCGTGCGTCGCGGCTCCGCCGTGCGCGCTGGACTACACGCTCGATGCGGCGAACCTGTTCGCGCCCGGCGAGTGCGCCGGGAAACGCGGGCTCGAGACCGACCAGGCCTGCGTCGATGCGGACGCCAAGGAGGGTGGCGGCGTGCAGGCGAGCCTGGTGGTCGCGACCGCGGTGCCCGGGCTCGTGCTCTTCGACGACAGCGCGCTCCGCATGTTCGGCGATCTCGCTGCGCTGCCCGCCTGCGACGCCGTGGGCCCCGACGACCGCGCGTGCCTCGTCGCGACCGACGGCACGATGGCGTTCTCCGGCTGGCCGATCGCGGGCGCAGACGCACCGCTGCCGCGGTTGCGCGTGCGCAGCCTCGGGCTCGTCGCCGGCCTCACGCAGACGCGCGACATCGGCCCGTGCCAGCGCCTGCAGTCGCGCCGTGAGGCGTTGGTGAGCCAGTGCGATCGCTTCGGCGAAGCGATCGTCGAGGAAGGCGACGTGCGCAACACGACGCCGCCCTACTCGGCCGAGCCCGACGACAGCGACGACTCCGACGACGCGAACGCATCGATCGCCGTGCTCGGCGAGACGTCGCTGGGAGACGACGGTCTGCCCGACACGTCGCGGTGGCTCGAGGCGCATGTCGTGCCCGCGACCCACCCGCTCGTCGGCGCGCTGCGCCAGGACGTCGTGCCCGAGGCGATCCAGCCCGACGGCCTCGTCGGCACCGCGATGCTGGCCGGCACCGTCGCCGTGCTCGACTACACCGACTCGAACCCGGGTGTGCGCCTGTCGTGCATCGACCCGCGCGCGGGCAACTGCATGGTCGCGCCCGATTGCGCGCGCGACGGCCAGGCCGCGTGCTGCCACGGGCTGCCGCTGTCCCTGCTCGTCGATTTCATCCTCGGCGCCCGCGACGAGACGTGCTGCGGGGCGCTGTCCGCCGCCGAGATCGACGAGATCCAGGCGCAGGCCGGCGTGTGCCTGGGCGTGGAGGCGCTGTGATCGCGGCGTGGGGGCGCCCGCAGCCTCGGCCGCACAGCGTCGCGTGCGCCGTGGCATAACGAAAGGGCGGCTCGCGCCGTTGTCCGCTCGCCATGGATCTCCCGACCGCCGCTCCGCTCCTCGCCGTGCTCGAGCCCGACTTCGCGAGCGGCGGCGCCGCGGCGTACGCGTGGGCGTTCGGCCAGGGCGTGCTCGTCGATTTCACGCCGTGCGTCTATCCGCTCATCCCGATCACCGTCGCGGTGTTCGGGGCGAAGGGCGTGTCGCGCGGGCGCGCGCTGTTCCTCGCGAGCGCGTACGTGCTCGGCATGGCCACGCTCTACACCGCGCTCGGCGTGCTGGTCGCGTCCACCGGCAGCGCGTTCGGAGCGTGGTTGGCGAAGCCCGAAGTCGTCGTGCCGATCGTCGCGCTGATGCTCGCGCTCGCAGCCAGCATGTTCGGCGCGTTCGATCTGCAGCTGCCCGTGAGCATGCAGAACCGGCTCAACACCGTGGGTGGTGCGGGGCCGCTCGGCGCGTTCCTCATGGGGCTCGTGTCGGGGCTGATCTCGGCGCCGTGCACCGGCCCGGTGCTGCTGTCGCTGCTCGCGTACATCGCCCAGTCGTCGGCCCAGGGCCACGGGCTCGGCTACGGCGCGTCGCTCCTCTTCACCTACGCGCTCGGCATGGGCACGCTCTTTTTTGCCGTCGCGCTGGGGGCGAGCCTGTTCCGACCCGGCGCGTGGATGGAGCACGTGAAGAGCTTCTTCGGGGTCGTCATGATCCTGATGGCGTTCTGGTTCCTGCGCCCGCTGTCCAACGCGCTGGCCGACTTCGTGCTGCACCCGAAGTACGGCCTGGTGATCGGGCTCGCGATCGCGGGGCTCGGCATCGGTGCGGGGGCGATCCACACGTCGTTCCACGGCGGCACCGGCGAGCGGCTGCGCAAGGCCATCGCCGTCGCGATCACGGTGTTCGGCGGCGCGGTCGCGTTGAACTCGTTCCTCTACGTCGATCTGCCGTGGCGCAAGGTGCACGACATCGACGAGCTGGAGCGCGCCTTGGACAGCGCGGAGCAGTCGGGCAAGCCGGTGCTCGTCGACTTCGCGGCGGGCTGGTGCCTGCCGTGCAAGGAGATGGAGGTGCAGACGTTCGGCCACCCGAGCATCGAGCCGTTGTTGCTGGAGCGCTTCGAGCTCGTGAAGATCGACGTCAGCGAGGGCACCGACGACCAGACCTTCATGCAAGAGGGCTTCGCGAGCCAGACCCTGCCCAGCGTGCTCGTCTACGCTGGCAGCGAGGACCTGCGCCCGCACGTCGCGGCGCTGCGCGAAGGCGGCGCGATGCCGGCCCCCGCCGTGCAGTTCCGGACGCTCGTCGATCCCGAGGCGTTCCGCACCGCGATCGATCCGGTGAAGTAGTCAGAGCATCTTCTCCAGCCTTGCGCGATCGAAGCCGACGATCAGCGTGCCCTTCACGTCGATGACCGGCACGCTGCCGGTCTTCACCTTCTGCGCGGCGGCCTTGGCCTGCAGCTCGGCGGCGGCGGAGCGATCCTTCTCGATGTCCTTCGCCACGTACTGCACGCCCTTCTTCTTCAGGTAGCTCTCCACCTTCTTGCAGACGCCGCACCACGCGGTCTTGTAGACGATGACGTCGCCGTGCGCCGCGACGGTGGGCTCGGGCGGCGCGAGCCCTTCGGGCAGCTCGACCTTCGACGACAGCCCCTGCCCCAGCGCGAGCTCCTCGAAGTCGTCGCGCGGCACCGGGGTCAACGCGACGCGGCCCTCCGCATCGGGCTCGCGCAGGTTGCCGACCCACACCGTGCCGGCGGGTGGTCGCGGGCCGTCGAGCAGGCTCACCTTCACGAGCCCGCGGCTCGCCTCGGGCACGGTCTCGGGCTTGCTCGTGTCCGCGAACGCGCCGCGCTCGCCCGCGTACGTGTAGACCGCGGGCGTGGTGCCCGGCACGGTCCACGCCTCGCTCGCGACCTCGGCCGCGCCGCCCTCGGCCGCGGTCGGAGGTGCGTCGTCGGGCTGCGGCGGCCGGTCCGGCTCGCACGCGGCGACGAAGAGGATGGACGCACAGACCCGCAGGAACGCCCGCGATCGCATGTCGCTCGCATGATATTCGAGCGCGGACGCGAAGGCGATCGCCGCCGACGGGCCCGGTCGGTGCACGCGCGCGGACGGAGATGGTATGCACGGCAGCGATGGCTCGGCTCGCGCTCGGCGGTCCGCCGCGCGGCAGCGAGAGCGCCGTGCTCGCGGTCCTGCGGGCCGCGCTCGCGCTCCTCGGCACGACGTTCGTGCTGGTCGCCCTGCTCTACTCCGGCTACCTCAACTACACCGACCTGGACGCGCCGGACGTGGAGGCCCGCGAGCTCGAGATCGAGGTGGCACCGACCGGACGCGAGCTGAAGTACGGCCGCGCCTCGCTCACGCGCGACGGTCGGATCTGGCGGTTGCACCTCGAGGGCGGGCCGGAGGAGATCGGCGACGCGCGCGGCCGGCTGACGGCGCGGTTGTTCGAGGAGCTCGACGAGCTCGTGCAGGCGCGCATCGACGCCCGCTACGGCGCCTGGTTGGAGGGCTGGACCGCCACGATGCTCACGCGCTGGGACTACCGCGGCGCCGATCGGCACCTCGGCGATCCGTATCGGCGCGAGCTCGCGGCCGTGGCCGCCGCGATGCCCGAGGCGCAGAGCGGGCGCGCGTCGGCGTACCACCGGTTGTTCCTGTACCAGTCGTTCGACAGCCTCGCGGCGCGGCTCGAGGACGTGATCGTCGAGGGATCCGCGTTCGCAGCGATGCGGCGCCGCTCCGGCGCGGAGCCGGGCAACCTCGTGGTGGGGCGCTCGCTCTGGTTCGACGTCGGGCACGACGTCGAGGTCGATCGCATCGTCACGGTCGTGCGCCCGGACGGGCGCTATCCGTTCGTATCGGTCGGGTGGGCCGGGCTCGTCGGCGTCGTCACCGGGGTGAACGCACGCGGGATCTTCGTCGCGCTGAATCCAGCGCGCACCGACGACCCGCTCGAGGAAGGCGCGCCGCTGCCGATCGTGCTGCGTCGCGTGCTCGAGGAGGCGGACACGCTCGAGCACGCCGTCGACATCCTCGAGAACGCCGAGCTGCGCACGTCGGGCATCGTGCTCGTCGCGGACGGCGTGCAGCGCAAGTCGCTCGTCGTGGAGCTCGCGCCGCGTGACCGCGAGGATCGCAGGGTCGTGCGCGGCTCCGACGAGCCGATCGTGTGGGCGACGGATCACATGCTGCGCGAGCCGTTCGAGCGCGACCTGCAGAACGACTGGGTGCGGCGCTACAGCTCGAGCGGCTATCGCTACGAGCGACTCGGGCAGCTGCTCGACGGCGGTGAGGAGCTCGATGCGGAACGGGCCGTCGCGATCCTCCGCGACCGGCGGGGCAGCGAGGGCGCCGTGCTCGGGCTCGGCAACCCGAACGCGCTCGAGAACCTCGCGATCGCGCAGGCGGTCGTCGTCGACGTCACCGCGATGGTGATGTGGGTCGGCGAGGGTCCGTCGGCGCTCGGGCGATTCCAGGCGTTCGATCTGTCGCGCCTGCTCGGCCGGGACGACGCTCCGGCGGCGCCGCTCGACGATCTCCCGGCAGACTCGCTGTTGCACAGCGAGGAGTATCGCGACTGGATGGAGGCGATCGAGGCGATGGAGCACGCGCGGCGCCTGCTCGGCCGCGGTCACCCCGAGCGCGCGCTCGTCTCCGCCCGCATCGCGCACGCGCTCGCCCCCGACGTCGGCGAGCTCCACCGTCTGCTCGGCGACATCGAGCGCGAGCTCGGCCACGCCGAGGCGGCGATCGTGCACTACCGCCGCTACCTCGAGCTCGTGCCGGGCCGCCGCCGCGAGCAGGTGCGCGTCGAGGGCATCATCGCCGAGCTCGGCGGCTGAACCTGTCTTCACGGCCCTCCGGGCCCGACTCAGGTCCCGAGGAGCACGGCGAGGTACTCGCGCACCGTCGGGGCGAGGCCTTCGAACAGCGCGCGGGCCATCAGCGCGTGGCCGATCGACACCTCGTCGAGGTGCGGCAGCGTCCGGAAGAGCACGAGGTTGTCGAGGTCGAGATCGTGGCCGGCGTTGATGCCGAGCCCGCGTGCGTGCGCGACCTCGGCGGCCGCGACGTAGCGCGCGAAGCTCTCGGCCGCGTCGCCGGCTGCGAACGCGCGCGCGAACGGCTCGGTGAAGAGCTCGATGCGATCGGCCCCGAGGTCGGCGGCCCATCGCACCGCGTCGGGCTCGGGATCGACGAAGATGCTGACGCGCGTGCCGACGCGGTGCGCGTTCGCGATGGCGCGGCGCAGCTCCGGAGCCGCGCTCGTCGGATCCCAACCCGCGGCGCTCGTGATCTCGCCGGGGGCCACCGGGACCAGCGTGAGCTGCGTCGGGCGCAACTCGTCGGCGAGTGCGAGCAGGTCGGGTCGCGGATCGCCTTCGATGTTGAACTCGACGTGCGGCGTCGTGGCGAGCGCGGCCGCGATCTCGCGCGCGTCGACGGCGGTGATGTGGCGCTCGTCGGCCCGCGGGTGCACGGTGATGCCGGGCGCGCCGGCCTCGATGCACACGCGGGTCGCCTTGACGACGTCGGGCAGCCCGACGCTCGCCGCCCCGCCCTGGCGCGTCCGCGAGTTGCGGAGCGTCGCGACCTTGTTGACGTTGACCGACAGCCGGATCGCCATCGCGGGCATCGTAGCGCCGCGCGGGACGGCTGCGCGACGGCGGGCTTGACCGCACCGCGTCGTCGGGGCGACAACACCCTGCGAATGGGTCGAGGAGACAATCGCAACACCCCGAAGTCCCGCCGCCGTGCTCGCCAGCGCAAGCTGAAGGCGCGCCGCAAGAAGCGGCTGTCGCCGCAGCCGGTGCAGACGAAGAGCAAGGGCTGATCGCGCTGGCGGACGCCGGCTAGATCGCCGCGTCGTCGTCGTCGTCGTCGGTCGCGACGTCGCCGGGCGCGTGGGGATCGTCGGAGGCGATGGGCGCCGCGGCCGGCTCGCGTCCCGGCGGGGGTGCACGCCGTGCGACGAGCCGCGCGTACGCGTCGGCCTCCCAGCCGAGCCCGCCGGGCACGACGTAGCGGCCGATCACCGGGCCGCTCCGCGCGAGCGCATCGGGCAGGTAGCTGCCGTGCTCGACGTCGACGCCGCCGTCGAGGTCGTGCGGGTAGCGATAGCCCGAGCCGTACCCGTGCGACTTCATCATCTGCGTCACCGCGTTGCGCACGGCCATCGGCACCGCGAGCGTACCGTGGCGCTGCACGTCCTTGCGCGCCGCTGCGTACGCGCGCAACGCCGAGTTGCTCTTCGGTGCGAGCGCGAGATAGGCGGTCGCCTGCGACAGCGGCAGCACGGCCTCCGGTAGGCCCACGAGGTGACACGCGCTCGCGGCCGCGGTGGCGACCACGAGCGCCTGCGGGTCCGCGTTGCCGACGTCCTCGCTCGCGAAGATCACGATGCGGCGCGCGACGAACATCAGATCCTCGCCCGCTTCCAGCATGCGCACGAGCCAGTACAGCGCCGCGTCGGCATCGCTCGCGCGCATGCTCTTGATGAACGCGGACACGACGTTGTAGTGCTCCTCGCCGCCCTTGTCGTAGCGCAGCGCGCGACGCCCGAGCGCGGCCCCGATGCGCTCCGGCGTGAGCACGTGCTCTTCTTCCGGCAACAGCTCGACGACGAGCTCGAGATCGGAGAGCGCGCGCCGGGCGTCGCCCGCGGCCGCCGCCGCGAGCCCGCGCAGCACCGCGTCGTCCACCTCGATCGCACGGGAGCCGAGCCCGCGCTCCGTGTCATCCAAGGCGCGACGCAGGAGCACCGCGATGTCCGCGATCGCGAGCTCCCGCAGCGCGAACACGCGCGTGCGGCTGAGCAGGGCCGCGTTCACCTCGAAGCTGGGGTTCTCGGTCGTCGCGCCCACGAGCACGCACGTGCCGGCCTCGACGTGGGGCAAGAGCGCATCTTGTTGGGCCTTGTTGAATCGGTGGATCTCGTCGACGAAGAGCACCGTGCCGCGGCCCTCGTCGCGCCGGCGCCGACGCGCCTCGTCGACGACCTCGCGGATCTCGCGGACGCCCGAGGTGACTGCGGACAGCGTTTCGAACGCGGCGCCGGTGTGGGACGCGAGCAGCCGCGCGAGCGTGGTCTTGCCGGTGCCGGGCGGGCCCCACAGGATCATGCTCGGGATCCGGTCGCTCTCGAGGGCGCGCCGCAGCACGCGGCCCTCGCCGAGCAGATGCTGCTGTCCGACGACCTCCGCCAAGCTGCGCGGACGCATCCGGTCGGCGAGCGGCTGGCGACCGGTCGCAACACCCGCGTTCGCGCCGTCGGCCAGGCGATCGAAGAGCTCGGGCGGTCGTGCGCGGGCCATCGCGTGCTAGCCTTTCCGCCGTGGTGAGCGCGCGACGGAGCAGCGGCGGGCCGAGTCTACGCCAGACTCGCGCCGCCGCACCCTGGGCCCTCGGCGCCGCCGCGGTGGCGGCCGTCCTCGCGGCTCTCGCGGGCTGCGGCACGCCCAACGCCAAGGTGCTCGAGGCCGACAAGGTCGACCGCCACGACGCCGAGCGCCTCCACGAGGATCACTCCGAGGCCGACAAGATCCGCGAGGTCATCGCGGCGGTGCGCAAGAGCGGCGTGACGTTCATCGAGACGGATCGCGAGGTGTCTTGCACGGAGCAGGCCGACGACCTCGAGCGTCGAGCCGCGCGCATGTCCGTGTCCACTGCGCGGCAGTTCGTCGACGTGGTCGGCACGCCGAAGCACGGCGCGAAGACGCCGCCGAAGGTGCGGCTCGCGGACGGCACCGTGGTCGTCGCGCACGACTGGTACGTCGGGCGGCTCGAGGAGATCGAGGGCACGAGCGGCAAGACCAAGCGCAAGGATCAGGCCGCCGGTACGAAGCCCACGAGCCTGGGCATCCTCGATGCGCTCACGATCGTCGAGCGCAGCGGCAAGCGCTTCGTCGCGCCGCCGCGCCGGCTGGGCAACGGCAAGGTGAAGGGCAAGCGCAAGGAGTACTCCGCGAACGAGTTCGCCGAGATGCTGCGCAAGAAGTGGGAGTTCCTCGGCGCCGACGTGCGCGACCTCGACACGTTCATCGAGGAGATCGCGACCGACTCGTTCGCCTCGATGGCGCCCTATCGGGTGATCCACGAGGACGGCAGCGAGGAGGAGTTCCGCACGTGGCTGAAGGCGCAGCTCGATCTGCGCCGGCAGGCGCTCGCCAAGGGCGGGATGCCGTGAGCCGCGTCGACGGCGTGCTCGTCACCGGCGCGCTGTTCGGCCTGGCGGGCGTGGCTGCCGGGGCGCTCGGGGCCCACGGGCTGAAGGCGCGGCTCGATCCGACGGCGCTCGAGTGGTGGCGCACGGCGGCCCAGTACGCGCAGATCCACGCGGTCGTGCTCGTCGCGATCGGGCTCGCGACGCCCGAGCGACGCTCGGTCGTGCTGCGCGTCGCCGCGCTCGCGTTCGCGGTGGGCATCGTGATCTTCTCGGGCACGCTCGTCGCGATGGCGCTCGGCGGTCCGCGCACGCTCGGCGCCGTCACGCCGCTCGGCGGGCTCGGGCTGCTCGTCGGCTGGGCCGCGCTCGCGGTGCACGGCGTGTCGGCCCGCCGCGGGTCGACGACGTAGCGCGTCTGCGAGCGTCGATCGGCCTGGCGTGGGTCGATGGGGTCGTGGGCCGGCCCGTGTCGGCGATCGTCGAAAGGGGCGGCGCGGCCGCGCCGATGGCCGCGGCGTGGAGAGACACGAGCACGCCTTCGTCCGCGCGGTCCTGCGCTATGCCGCGCTCGCGCACGGCCCGGCCTCCGGCTCGGCGGAGTGCGAGCGACTCGCGACGGTGCTCGAGGATCTCGAGTCGGGCGCGAGCCAGCGCCGCTGGCTGCGGCTCGGCGTGCGCATCGACGCCGAGGTGAAGCAAGGGGGCGTGCAGAGCCCGGCGACCGTGCTCGACATCGGTGCGGGCGGGCTGCGTCTCGCCGATCACGGCGGCCTCGTGCGCGCGCGCGGTGGACGCACGGTCGTGAGCCTGCGTCCGCGCCACGGCACGCGCGTCGACGTCCCCTGCGAGATCGTGCACCGCCGCGACGACGGCACCGTCGGCGTCCGCTTCTGCGGCGCGCCACTCGTGTTGAACGAACGCCGCGCGGCGTAGCACCCGCGTCAGCCGGTCGCGCGCACCGGCGGGGGGCCGCCGAGGACGGCGCGGCGGGCCTCGGCGACGAGGCTGCGCGGGGCCGCGGGCGACAGCTCGAGCTCGCCGGTGAGGCTCTTCGCGCCCTCGAGGTCGCCGCGGCGCACGAGCTCGTGCACGCCGAGCAGCAAGACCTCGTGCGCGCGGGGGAAGCGGACGAGCACGCGGCGCGCGACGAGCAGCATCTCCGGTGCACCCATGCGCGGCAGTCGGCCGATCCAGCTCGTGCGTGCGAGCTCGGCATCGCCGTCGAACCGCCACGCGCGCACCGTCGCGATCGCCCAGCGCGGCGCGGGCTCCCACGGCTTGCGATCGCGCGTGCGCTCGTCGCCGTCGGTGACCTCGTCGACGACGAGCAGCTGCAGCGCCGGATCGATCGCGCGCAAGAGCGGCAGACCCAGCCCGTTGCCCGGCACGAGCGGCTCGACGAGCATCACGACGTCGCTGCAATCGGCCGCGAGTCGCAGCACCTCGGCGCGCGCATCCACGGACGCGGTGCAGCCGTCACCCACCCACAAGAGGCACTCCATCCCGGGGCTCGCCGTCGGCAGCCACGCCCACGGCATCGCCGGCTCGCCGTCGACCGGGTCCAGCTGGCGCCGGATCCTCGCGCCCGGATCGCGCGTCACGTGCACGCTCAGCGGGCGACGGGTCGCGAGGTCGAGCGCGATCGTCTCCGCCACGATCCACGGCACGACCGCTGGCAATGGCACGGACACCAGCCACTTGTGTGCGGTGCCCGCCCCCCCCTGTCGAGCCCGCGGGCGGCCCAGGTTGGCGCGCCTGCGCGCACGCGCCCCCGGCCGCGCGCTTCAGGCCGTCCGACGGCGGCGCACGGCCGCGAGCGCGAGCACCAGCCACGCGAGGCCCGGCGCGTCGCCCTGCGACCGACAGTTGCACCCGCGATCGGTGGTGCCGTCGTCGCCGGTGCCGGGCGCCGTGTCCTCGCCCGACTCGTCGTCGTCGTCGTCGTCGTCGTCGTCGTCACCGTCGTCGTCGTCGTTCACGCCGGTGCCGTCGTCGTCGTCGTCGCCGCCCGTGTCATCGGGGTCGCCCGTGTCGGCGGTGTCGTCCTCACCCGCCTGCACGACCTCGAACGTGATCGACTCGGTCGCGTACTGACCGTAGCCGTCCATCACCTCGAACTGGAACGAGTACGTGCCGGCCGGCGCGCCCGACAGCTGGATCATGTCCCACTGCACCTCGTTCGGATCGAAGCCGACGCCGAGCGGATAGTCGCCGGTGCACACGTTGTTCGTGCACACGGTGTACTCGTCGGTGCCGTCGGGCAGGCCTTCCATCCACGTCCACTTCGCGGCGAGGAACGTGGAGTCCTCGCTCGTGCGGGCCGTGATCAGGATGTCGTCGTCGGTGGTGAACGACGAACCGTCCTCCGGCAGCATCTCGATGATCTCGGGCGCCACCGTGTCCACCGCGCGCGGTCCGAACACGCCCATCAGCTCCGCGTAGCTGTTCTGCTGCTCCTCGCCGCAGTAGATCTCGTGGATGTAGCCGCACTGCGTGACGCCGTCGCCGGTCGAGTGATCGATCGCGTTGCACTCGTTCTTGAACTCTTTGAACCCGCCGTTGTTGAACGGGTACATGAGATCCTGCGAGTCGTTCACGTGCTCGAGGCCCCAGTTGTGCGAGGTCTCCTGCGCCGCCGTCTCGGCCACGCCGCCGCAGCTCTCGGGGAACGTCAGCGACACGTGGTTGCGCTTGAGCCCGTCGCACGCGACGTTGGCCACGCCGCACACGCCCCCGCCCAGGCCGGCCTGCTGCGCCGAGCCGCCGACGACGGCCATCGTGTACGGCAGCCAGTCCGGCGGCCGATCCGACGTCATCACGAGGTTGAAGGGCTCGTAGTAGTTCGCGAGCTCCTGGAAGAGCGACGCCTGGGCCGAGCCGTTGCCGTACGCCGGGAAGTTCGTCTCGTTGTCGACGAGCGGCGAGCAGTTGAGCGCCGAGTTGGCGCCGTCGCCGTTGCCGCAGTTCGGCAGGAGCGTCACGCCCCCCATCGCGAGGTAGAGGATCCCGACCGTCGGCTCGTAGGCCATCGCGTGCTCGGGCTCGCGACCGAGCTGCGTGAAGGCATCGGCGGGCATGCCGTCGGGCCCGAAGTACATGTCCCCTTCCCAGTGGCCCTCGACCCCGACCAGGTCCGCCGGGCCGAGCGGCGCGGTGGCACCGGCGAAGTCGCGGCCCACCCGCTCGTGGGCGCGCAGGGCCCACGGCACGTCGGGTGCGATCGGAGCCGCGGCGCCGTGGGGCGGATCGGCGGCGAGGGCTGGAGAGGCGCACAAGCCAAGGAGCATTGCGACGGGGATTCGCATGGCCGCGACCAGCCTACGCAGGTCCCACCACAAACGTCTAGACGAACATTCCTGCCCCGGCGGGCGGTCGACTCACGCGAGCCCGACGCGCGACGCCTGCAGGCCGTGGAGCCGCCCCGGATCGACGCCCGCGGCCCGCAGGGCCTCGTCCCACATCGCCTCGGCCGGCGTCTCGAACAGCCACGACGGCGCCACGCCCGGGCCTTCGTCCGGCGCGCGCACGGGCACCGCGATCCACCCGCCCGCCGCGATCTCGCGCTCGAGCTGCTGCGGCGCCCAGCCGGCATAGCCGAGCATGAAGAGCACGTGGTGGCCGTTCGCGCCGGTGTCGACGTGACCGGCCTTCACGACCTGGTCGAGCGTCGTCGTCAGCCACACGCCGGGCAGCACGACCTGCGCGACCGGATCCCAGTCGTCGTCGTCGTGGAGGATCCACCCTTTGACCGGCTCGACCGGACCGCCGACGCGCACGCGCGCCTCGTCGGGCCCGCGCCAGCGCAGTCCGAGCCCAAGGGCGACCTCGTCCATCGCGTTGGCCGCCGGGTTGTTGAGCACGAGCCCGAGCGCGCCGCGGGCGTCGTGCTCGAGCATGAACACCACGCTGCGCCGGAAGTTCGGGTCGAGCAGCTGGGGCACGGCGCAGAGCAGGTGGTGCACGAGGCTGCTCGAGGCGCCCTCGGTCCCCGCTTCGCCGCCCGCAGACGACTCCGCCACCCTCGAAGTATGCCAGCCCTGTGGGATCGGGCCAGGCGCTCGTTCGGGGCGTTTCGCGGCGGTACCAGAGGTCGGACTCGAACCGACACGGGGGGTTGCCCCGGCGGATTTTGAGTCCGCTGCGTCTACCGATTTCGCCACTCTGGCAAGTGGGAGGAGGCAGATACCAGAGCGCGCCGGCGCTCGCAACCGGCGTGCGAGCGGGCGCGTCAGCCCGCCGTGCGCTTGGTGATCGTGACGTTGCCGCTCGCGTCGACCACGACGCGGACGCTGCCCTCGCCCACGGTGCGGACCAGCTCGTCGTCGCCGATCGACACGACCGTGTCGGTCGTGACCCGGATCGTGCCGCCCGCATCGACGTCGAGCGCGAGGTCGGCGTCGCTCGCCAGCTCGATCGTCACGTCGCCGCCGTGCGCATCCACGTAGACGTCGCGCGCGTCGCCCGTCTGCACGATCGCCACGTCACCACTGCCCACGTCGACGTCGACCGTGCCGCCCGTCGCGACGTCGAGCGTGCCGCGCCCGAGCTCGACCGACACGCCCGCGTCGCCGCCCTCGATCGCGACGTCGCCGGTGTCGACGTCGATCGTCACGGCGCCGCGCATGCCGACGACCGAGACGTCGCCGAGGCTCGTGCGCACGTCGAGGTCGCGGTCGCTCGGCAGATCGATCTGCTCGACCTCCAGCTCGACGATCCCACGCACGGCCAGCGGCACGTCCGCACGCACCGACAGGAACCCGTCGATCGTCTCGAACACGAGCTCGAGCTCCGCCGCGTGATCGCGGGCCTCGTTCGCCGTGCCGCCGGTGGAGTGCACGCGGCCGACGAGCACGAGCGCGTCGGGGCACGCGGCGGGCGCCCCGGCGTCGCATCCGACGACCGCGATGGGCGTGCTCGGCAGATCGATCGACACGGCGACGACGCCCGCGAGGTCGCGCTGCACGTCGAGCTCCGCGGTGCCGCGATAGCCGAGCACGCACGCGAGCGCGAAGACGAGAGCGGATATCGCGATGCGGCGGCTCATCAGAAGTACACCGTCGGTCCCGCCGCGAGCTCGAACGTCGGCGTGTAGCGGGGGATCGCGGCCCCCTGTCCGTAGAAGCGGGTGCCGAGCGGCACCGAGAGTCGGGGCGCGACGTCGAGCGAGAGCCGATCGAGCACGAAGATCCGGCCCTCGAGCTGCACGTACGGGATCACGGTGAAGCGACCGGCCTCGCGCGGACGGTCGCCGCCCTCGAGTGGCTGGAGCCCGCGCGCCGTCGTGCCCTGCAGGATGATGGCGAGCGCGGGCACGAGCCAGAAACGCGGGATCTGCACGGCGCGCACGGCCACCTTCGCCGAGCTCATCACGGTCACCTGCCCCTGCGGCCCGAGGTGCAGCCCGATGTCGGCGATGCCCACGAGCACGCGGGGCGCGACCTGGCCCATCAGCTGGAGCGTCCAGTCGTCGTAGCGCGCGATGGCGGGCTCGCCGGGGCGGATCCCGATCGCGGTGCTGCGCGTGAAGTTGATCGACACGGTGTGGTTCGTGCGGCCGTTCACGCGCTTGCCGGTCGCGATGACCCACGCGTCGGCGGCCTGCCCGATCCACAGCAGCGCGAGCGTGTCGGTGGCGGCGACGAACCCGAGCTGGCGCAGGGTCTCCTTCGTCGCCGACCAGCCCGGATCGCCGAAGGTCGCGCCCTCGTGGCGATCGCGGGCGCGCCCGAGCGCGATCGATCCGAACAGCAGACCCGCGGCGCCCGCGAAGATCCCGAAGCCCGCGCCGGGTCGCCCCGCCACCGTGTGACCGAGGCCGGGGATCAGCGAGCCGAGCAGCGGCGCGCCCCATCGCGTCCACTTCCGCGGCTTCGGATGGCGCGGGATCGTGGTGGGGGCCGGAGGGGTCGGCGCAGCGGCTCGTGGTGCAGCGGCGGCGGGCGGGCCCTCGCCGATCACGAGCACGCCGGAGGCCGGCACCTCGACCGTGCGCGTCGTGCCGTCCTTCGCGACGAGCCGATAGGTGCCCGGGGGCAGGTCGAGCCGCGTCGCGACGCCGGGCCGGTCGTTCACGCGGGCGACGAGGGCACCCGACGCATCGAACACGCGCGTCGTACCGTCGCCGCGCTCGGTCGGCACCGGTGCGGGCTCGGTCGGCTTCGGCGGATCGGCGATCGCGGACGCATCGTCGGCGGCCGGGGCCGCGGCGACGCCACGCGGCAGCGCGAGCGCGACCAGCAGGGCGAACGACCACGCCCGGCACGCGACGGCAGGCACGCCCGCCCTATCCGATTTCACGGCCCTCCGGGCCTGCGTCAGGGCCCTCCGGGCCTGCGTCAGGGCCCTCCGGGCCTGGATCGGTTCGCGACGGGGCCGGGCGAGCCAGCGCGGCCACGACCGGCGCGTGGCCGCGCGCGACGGCGTGGCTCATGTGCGTGCTGCGATGCGCGATGCCGATGCGCCCGCGCGGATCGACGACGATGAGCCCGCACGTGAAGCGCCCGTCCGTCGCGCCGGCGAGCGTCTCGACGTCGCGGCACACCGCGAGGGCGGCGTCGTCCGGATCGCCGCCGGCCGCGATCCGTCGCAGCACCTCGTGGCACGCGACGCGCCGCATGATGGCATCGCCGTCGCCGGTCGCACAGCTCGCGCCGAGCTCCGCCGACGCGTAGTAGCCCGCGCCCGGCAGCGGGCTGTCGCCGATGCGGCCGACCGCCTTGCCGAGCACGCCGCCCGTCGAGCACGCCGCGGCGAGTCGCCCCGCACCGTCGAGCACGACCGCCCCCACGGTGTCGGCCTGGCCGTGCGCGCCGCTGATCCCTGCGCGCCACGCTTCCCAGCGCGCCTGGGCCTTCGCGGTCCACACGGCATCGCGTCCGAACGTGCCGACGCCGTGCTCGCGCGCGAACCGGGCCGCACCCTCGCCGGCGAGCAGGCCGTGGGGCGAGTGCAGGAGCACCGCGTGCGCGACGAGGATCGCATCGGCGCACTCGGGCAGCGCCGCGACGGCACCGCACGCGAGGTCGTCGCCGCGCATGAGGCCGGCGTCCACGACGACGCGGCCCTCGGTGTCGAAGCACGAGCCCCGGCCCGCGTTGAACGTGGGGTCGTCCTCGAGCACGCGCACCGCCGCGATCGCGGCCGCGATCGCATCGCCGCCGGCGACGAGGCACGCGCGACCGGCCTCGGCGGCGCGGGCGACCCCCGATCGCGCGTCCTCGAGGTGCTCGGGCGCGATGCGGCCCGCGCCGCCGTGCACGACGACGACGGGCTCGCTCACGGTCCACCTCGCCGCGCGTAGGGACGCCGCGGCTCGCCGATGCCGGCCGTGCGTGCGGCCCGGATCTCCGCACGCGCCATCTTGCGGGCCCGCGGCGGCGCGTCGTGATCGTGGCCCGCGAGGTGGGCGAGCCCGTGCACGACGAGCTGCGCCGCCTCTTCGATCCATGCACCGAGCACCGGCGCGGGCGCCTGGCGGATCACCTGCGCCCAGTCGATCGCGATGTCGCCCGCGTGGGGCCGCACGTCCTCGTCCAACAGCGGCAGCGACACGGGCGGGAACGAGAGCACGTCGGTCGCGACGGCGCTGCCGAGGTGGCGGCGGTGCAGCTCGATCATCACCGCGTCGTCGACGAGCCGCACGCCGACGATCCCCTGCCCCAGCCCGAGCCGCGCGGCGCCGCGTCGGGCCACGCGCTCGAGCGTGCGCACGACGAGCGCCGGCACGCGCCCGCGCAGCGACGCATCGACGGCGACCCGCACCGTCACGCGCGGGGCACTCCCAGCGACTCGAACACGCGCGCTTGCACGAACAGCCCGAGCACGTCCGCGTCGACTCTGCCGGCGCGCACCTCGTCGCGCAAGATGTCGAGCGCGTGCGGGATCGGCACGGCGCGCTTGTACGGCCGGTCGGAGGCCGTGAGCGCGTCGAAGATGTCCGCGACCGTCATCATGCGGGCCTGCAGCGGGATCGCAGGGGCCGGCAGCCGCATCGGGTAGCCGGTGCCGTCGAGGTACTCGTGGTGCTTGCCGGCGATGTCGGGCACGTGCGCGAGGTGCTTGCCCCACGGGATCCGCACGAGGAAGTTGTACGTGTGCGTGACGTGGTGCTGGATCTCCACGCGCTCGGCGGGCGTCAGGCTGCCGCGCTGCACGGTGAGCGCGAGCAGCTCGCCCGGCCCCACCGGGTGCACGGCGCGGCCGTAGCCGTCGGTGAACGACAGCTGCGCGACGTGGGCGATGCGCTCGCCGACCTCGCGCGGCAACACGGACGGCTCGTTCGCCACCATCACGGCGGCCACGGCCTCGTCGAGCCTCGCGACCTCGGCTTGGTACGCCGCGACGAGATCGCGATCGTCTTGGACCCCGCTGCGGGCGCGGGCGAGCTGCTGTTCCAACAGATGCACCCGCAGCATCGTGCGCATGTGATCGAAGCGTGCGTGCACGAGCTCGAGCTGGTGCGGGTACAGCTTCTTGGCCTTGACCAGCACCTCTTCGCGCACGCCGACCTTGCCGAAGTCGTGCAACAGGCCGGCGTACTCGACCTCGCGCAGCTGTTCCTTCGTGTAGCTCACGCGCGAGAACGGGCCGTGCTCGGCGCGGTCCGCCGCCATCGCGAGCGCGACGGTGAGATCGGCGACGCGCTGGCTGTGACCGCTCGTGGTCGGATCGCGCTGCTCGATCGCGTGCACGCTCGCGCGCACGAAGCCCTCGAACAGCGCCTGGATCTCGGCGTACAGCCGCGCGTTCTCCAGCGCGACGGCGCCCTGGGCCGCGAGCGCGTTGCACAGCCGCTCGTCCTCGTCCGTGAACGGCTCGATGCGCGTCGCGAAGTCCTCGATCGTGCGCAGCGGGCCGTCGTGATCCTTGCGCGCGTTGATGAGCTGGATGACCGCGAGCACGCGGCCGTCGGGCGCGATCATCGGCGTCGTGATCATCGAGCGCGTCTGGTAGCCGATGCGCTTGTCGAAGCTGCGGTCGTGCGTCCACGGCGGCAGCGTCTTGTCGGGGTCCATGTCGGCGTACAGGTCCGCCACGCGCACCGTACGGCCGGTGATCACCGTGCTGCCGACGATCGAGTTGGCCGTGACGGGCACGCTGAACTCCGAGAGGTCGGTGTCGACCGAGTCGTTGTCGGCGATCTTGAACGACAGCCGCTCGTTGTCGCCCTCGACCAGGTAGATCGAGCCCGCGTCGGCGTGGGTGATCTCGCGGGCATGCGCGAGGATCAGCTGCAGCACGCGCAGCGGATCGCGCTCCGCGTTGAGCGACACGCCGATCTCGAGCAGTCGATCGGCCGTGCGCGCGCGATCCCACGCGGACGCGGCGAGCAACGCCTCGTGCACGCAGCGATCGGCGAGCTTCGGTGTGCACGGCAGCGGCAACAGGTGCACGCGCGGCGATCCGATCCGCGTGAGCGCCTCGCCGAACGCCGTCGACGGCGCGACGACGCACAGCACGTCGAAGCGCTCGGGCGGATACTCGTGAAGGCCGTCGATGATCGCGACCTGGGCCCGCTTGCGCGTGACGAGCAGGCCGCCCGTCGGCAGCGCGTCGACGCGTCCCCAGCGATTCGCCCGCGCGAGCACGCGGGCGCGCAGCGCCGCGAAATCTCCGAGATCGCCGGCCGGGGCGTCCATCCGTGCCGAGTCTACGCGCGCGACCGCTGGGCTCGCCAGCGCCGGCGCTCAACCGCCGCTGGGAAGACGGAGCGCGAGAGCGCTCGCCGTGCTCGTGCGACGGACCACGAGCTGGCCGCCCAGGCCTTCGCACGCGGTGCGCAGCGCGGCCGAAGCGGTCGGCGCGGCAGCCGTCGTCGTCGAGCGCACCTCGAACACGACATCCATCGCGTCGCCGAGATCCTCCGTGGGGTCGAGGAACACGCGCACGTCGGCGCTACCGCCCTGCGGCGCGACGTCCTCGACCATGAGCACGAGCGTGCGCAGGAGCTCGGCGCCATCGATCGCGAGCGCGACCGGTGGCGCGGCGGCGACGGTGAGCACGAGCGGCGACGCGGCGCGCGTGCCCACGACGAGCTCGAGGCGCGCGAGCAGGTCGTTCACGTCGAGCGTGCGCGGACCGGCGGGCCGCGGCGTCGCGGTGGCCTTCGGGCCCGCCGTGCGCACGGGCGACAGCGCGGCCGAGCTCGGCGTCGCGTCGCGCAGCCGCGGAATCGCGGTGCCGCGCGCACGCGGAGCAGGAGGCGTCGGCGTGCTCGCGACCGGCGACGCGGGCTCCTTCGCCGGCTCGCTCGCGGTGCGGGCCGGCGCGGGGCCGGCATCGTTCGCCGGCGGCTGCACCGTCGCGACGAGATCGCACAGGCGCCGCGTCGACGACTCGAGCTGCATGAGCACCTCGCGGGCGCGCGCCTGCATCTCGCCGTCGCCGAGCATCGCGTACGGACCGCGCAGGATCTGGACCGCGAGCCGGATCGCGCTCGCCGTGTCGCGCAGCTCGAGCCACGCGGCAGGTGCAGCAGCGGGTGGACGCGTGTCGGTCCAGTCGGCCGCGGCCAAGAGCGCGCTCGAGACGTCCGCGGCGGAGGCGTACGGAGGGGCCACGATCCCTCTCGTGACGAAGTCGCGGTGGGTCCGCCATCCATCGCGACGGCTGCGGGCCGCATTTCGTCGGGCCACGCGCGTGCGCGCCAGGCCCGAGCGCGGACGCCCTAGCGCTTGCGCCGACGCCCGCGACGGCGGAGATCGGCGGTACGGCCCGACGAGCCGTCGTCGGCGAACGGCGGAGGCAGGAGCGGCTCGTGGAATCCGGTCGTGCTGCTCTGCTGCAGCTCGATCTCCGACAGCAGGATCGCCGGCGCGATCCCGGACACCGGCACCGAGCCGCTCTCGGCGACGCAGTAGCCCTGGTCGACCTCGGAGCGCCCGCCGAACGCGATGATGCGCTGCAGGGCCGACAAGGGCGTTCCGATGAGCTCGACGTCGCGGATCCGGCGACGCTTGCGGGTCTCGACGTCGAGCAGATAGACCTCCGACGGCTCGCCCTTGAACACCTGGAAGTCGTAGGCCTGCGTCTGGGTCTCGCCGCTGTGGATCCGCGTGATGATCATCGCGTGCCGGCGCCCCTGTGCCTTCGCGGTGTCGACGAGGATCTGCTCGAGCTCCTCCCACGTCTTGCCCTGACCGTCGCGCGGCTCGACGACGAAGTTCGCCATGCGAGCGATCGGCGGCTGCAGGCCGTCGTGGCGCCCGTGGCCGTTGCTGCGGTTCTTCGCCGCCGTGGGCGTGCGGCTCTGCAGGAAGCCGCGCAGGATCCCGTCCTCGACGAGCACCGCGCGCTGGGCCGGCACGCCCTGATCGTCGATGCGGTAGCTGCCCCAGATCGGCTGGTCGCCGAAGCGCGTCATCGTGGGGTCGTCGACGACGTCGAGCCCGGCGGGGAGGATCCGCTGCCCGACCTTGTGCGCGAACGTGCGGGTCTCGCCGCGCGCGACGAGCCGCTCGCCCTCGAGCCGGTGGCCGAGCGCCTCGTGGAACAGCGTGGACGCGGGCTGGCCGGCCAGCAGCGCCGGTCCGATGAACGAGCCGGGCGTCTCGGCCTTGCGCAGCTCGTCGAGCTCGCAGATGACGTCGTCGACGAGGCGCTCGAGCGCGGCCTTGCCCGGCACCTCCTCGAGCGCGCGGAAGTACAGCTCGCGGCTCGCCTCGGTGTAGACACCGTCGTCGGTGAGCACGAAGCCCCCGATGCCGATCTCGACGTACACGTCCTCGGTGACGACGCGCGTGCCGTCGGACGTGGCGAGCCAGCGATGCACGCGCTCGGCCGACAGCGACACCTGCGGGTCGTGGATCTCGGGATGCGCGAGGAACTTGCGCGACAGCTCGCGCAGCGTGGCCTCCCACGCCGTGCGCGGGAACGGGTCGGAGCGCAGCTCCTCCCGGTGCTGGATCGCGGGCTCCTTCGACAGCGCCTCGAGCTCGTCGCGCAGGTACTCGCTGACGAGCGCCTTGCGGTGGTCGTAGTAGTCCTGCTGCGCCTCGTCGAACTTGATCTGCGTCAGCTTCCACAGCGCGACCTGCAGCGCCGAGAGATCCAGATCGTCGGGTGCGTCGACCCAGTCCGCGCTCTCGCGCTCTTCCGCTCTGACGTCGAGCCCGCCGTCGAGCACGTTGTCGAACTTGTGGCTGCCGACGCGGACGTCCGCGTAGATCGTCGACTGGATGTTCTCGCGGGCCTTGGTGAGCGAGCCATACGCGGCCCGCAGCCGCAGCGAGTGCACCCGCCGCAGCGTGTATTGCATGAAGTACGGCTTGGGGCTGCCTGGGACCGACAGCCCGTCCATGGAGCGGCGCAATTCCCGCTCCATGACCTCCAAGACGCTGTCGCGGACCTGCGTGCGGGGAACGGCTTCGAGCTTGGCGAAGGAGCGGGACATGGACGTCGGCTCGGCATAGCCGGCCGCCGATCGCCCGGCAAGAACGCCCCAAAAACGCGTCCTAGGCCGTGTTCTCGCTCGATCCGTCCGACCTGTCCCCGGCGGACAGGTCCCCGGTGGGCTCCGCGGTCGCCCCGCCCTCGGCCCCGCTGTCCGCGCGCTCCCGCGCCTCGGCCCGCCGCCGCGCGTCGCGGTCGTACGCGGTCACGATGGCCTGGACGAGCGGGTGCCGCATGACGTCCTCGACGCCGAAGTGGACGACCGCGATGCCCTCGACGCCTTGGAGGATCCGCAAGGCGTGGGCGAGCCCGCTGCGCTGGCCGCCGGGCAGATCGATCTGCGACGGATCGCCGGTGACCACGACCCGCGAGTTCGCGCCGAAGCGGGTCAAGAACATCTTCATCTGCTCGCGGGTCGTGTTCTGCGCCTCGTCGAGGATCACGAACGCGTCGTTGAGCGTCCGACCGCGCATGTACGCGAGCGGTGCGATCTCGATGGTCTGGCGCTCCATCAGGCGCATGACCTTCTCGGCCGGCACCATGTCGTGCAAGGCGTCGTACAGCGGGCGCAGGTACGGGCTGATCTTCTCCTCCAGCGTGCCCGGCAGGAAGCCGAGCTGCTCGCCCGCCTCGATCGCGGGCCGCGAGAGGATCACGCGGCGCACCGCCTTGTCGGCCAGCATCCGGACGGCGACCGCCATCGCGAGGAACGTCTTGCCGGTGCCCGCCGGACCGACGCCGAAGGTCAGCGTGTTGCGCCGCATCGCCGCGACGTAGCGCTTCTGGGTGAGCGAGCGCGGGACGATGGCCTTGCCGTCGCCGGGCCGCTCCGTGATCGTGTCGTCGAACACCTCGCGCAGATCGGCGCGGGGATTGGCGCGCAGGATGTCGAGCGCGCGCCCGAGATCCGCGGGGTCGACCGGCGCGCCCGCCTTCGCGAGTGCGTACAGCTGACGCAGCAGCCGCTCGACGAGCCCGTCGTCGTCGCCTTCGAGCGTGACCTCGTGCCCGCGCACGTGCACGGCGACGCCGGTCTTCTGCTCGAGCCACGGCGGCGTGCCCCCCGAGCCCCCGACCGCGTCGAGCATGAGCTGCAGGGGCTTCTGGTCGTCGAAGGTCAGCTTGACGATGTCGGCCAAAGCGAGACGTTGTGGTAAGGGGACTGCCGATGACCGTATCACGGGCGTCCGGCTCCGGGAACGCACGCGACCCGAACGGCTCCGATCGCGAGGCCGCGGGCGCTCCCGCGGAGGCGAGCGACCCGCCGCCGGCGACCGTGCCGCGGCACCGCGCGCTCGGCCTGCGCGACGGCCTGCCCGGGCTGCGCGACATGATGGATCGGCTGCTCGCCGACGACGGCTGCCCGTGGGATCGGGAGCAGTCGCTCGACACCCTGCGCCCCTACCTGCTCGAGGAGGCGCACGAGGTGCTCGAGGCGATGGACGACCCGAAGCGGCACGTCGGGGAGCTCGGCGACCTGCTCTTCCAGATCGTGTTCCAGTCCGCGCTGCGCGAGCGCGAGGGCGCGTTCGATCTCGAGGACGTCGTCGCGGCGATCCGCGAGAAGATGATCGACCGCCATCCCCACGTGTTCGGGCCCGATCGCGAGGTCCTCGACGCCGACGAGGTCACGCGGCGATGGGAGGCCCGCAAGGCGGACGAGCGCGCGGCCCAGGGTGAGCTCGCCCTCGGGGTGCCGCGCGGGCTGCCGGCGCTGCACCGGGCCGCCCGGCTGCAGGACAAGGCGGCCGCGCTCGGGTTCGACTGGCCCGACGTCGAGGGGGCGCTCGCGAAGCTCGACGAGGAGCTCGGCGAGCTGGCAGCCGCACGGCGGGCCCAGTCGGCCGCGGCGATCGAGGACGAGCTCGGCGACGTGCTGTTCGTCCTCGTGCGCGTCGCCGGCAAGCTCGGCATACCCGCGGAGGCCGCGCTCGCCCGCGCGAACGCGAAGTTCGAGCGCCGATTCGCGCACGTGTTGCGAGCGTGTGCGGCCCGCGGGGAGGCGCCCGCGTCGCTCGGGCTCGCCGGCCTCGACGCGCTGTGGGACGAGGCCAAGCGACTCGAGGCCGCGGGCGCGCTGGAATAAAGCGCGCCGAGGCGGCGTCGGCACGAACAATCCCGCACCGGCGGCTGGCCGGACCCCCGGGGGTGCACTAGAACTAGTTCGTACCGATCGTGCAGCGATGCCTGCGGCCGCGCTCATCCTCCCTGCTCTCCGCGATGGCTATCGCGATGCAGCCATGGGGTCGGCGACGCGCGAGGAGATCGCCCGGCTCCTGCAGACCGGCGCGGACGCGCTGAACCTCGCCGTCCTCACGCTGAGCGGGCAAGGCGCCGACGATCGCGGCGACAAGATGCGGCGGGTCGAGCAGGCCCGCGCCTTCCTCGTCGAGGCCGTCACGGCGCTCGGCCGCGCGCGCGTCTTCGTGCCCAAGCTGCGGACCCAGTCGCTGCCGGTGCTGCTCGCCTCCGAGGCGCGGCCCGAGGCGGAGCTGGCCCGGCTGCACCACATCGCGACGCGGCTCTTGTGGCAGAATCACGCGTACTTGCCGGCGAGATCGCAAGCGACACCTCTACCGCCGGAAGAAGAAGCCCAGCTCGCCGTCGTGGTCGCGGACGTCCGTCGCAGCGCGCGGATCGACCGAGCCCTGCGCTACCGCTGGTGCGGCGTGCTGCTGCTGCTCGCGGCCACCGGCTGGCTGTTCGGCCTGTCGCTGCTCGGCGCGGTCGGGGCCGGCTCGAGCATCGGGCTGATGCTGTACCGGCTGTTGCGGCACGACGGCGATCGCCTCGCGCTCCTGCCCTCGGCCGCCTCGGCGGATCCCTGACGCCGTCTCGGCGCTCGAGCTACGGCGGGGGTGCGGGCGCGTCGGCGTTGCCGTCCGCGAACTCCACCACCAAGAGCTTGTAGCCGGCCTTGCCGTCGACGAGCGAGAGCTTCGGCTCGGCGCCGCGCTTGAGCACGATCGTCGCGACTGCGTCCTTGCCGCTGCGCTTCACCTTCACGGTGCTCACCGGGGTCCGGAAGTAGCGCAGGTCGAGGTGGCGCGTGTTGTTCTTGACGTTGATCTTCGTGTTGGTGATCCGCAGCGTCAACGTCGAGCCCTTGATCGTCAGCTTCGTCGCGACCGGGGCCGACACCTCGAAGAACACGCGCGAGCCGGCGCTGGTGCGCTCGAAGCCGGTCCAGGTGAGCAGCGCCGGCTTCGTGCCCGTCTTCGGGGCGGGGAACGGCGGCACATGGTTGCCCTCCACCGAGACGCCCGAGTAGTACCCCTCGGGGTTCGGCGTGGCGATGCGGTCGGGCTCGTCGACGCCGCGGACGAATCGCGGCGAGATGCCGCCGCCGCCCCGCGACTTCGACCACGTGTTCGACAGATCGACGGGCGCGCGCTCCGGCTCGACGGGTGGGGTCGTGCCCGCGGGGTCCGTCTTCGCGGCCCCCGGCTTGCCCGGCGGGGGCGGTGGCACGCTGCCGCCCGACGGCGGCGGGGTCGTGCCCGAGCGCGGCTCGGGCGTCTGCGGCTCGCTCTTCGGCGCGGGAGCGGTCGGCGTGCCCGGGGGCGGCGGCGTGCTGGCCTTGCGCGGGACGTCGGTCGACGGCGGGGCGGCGGCCGACGACGTGTCGCCGAGCACCGTCGCGCCGACGAGCGCGAGCAGACACGGGCCGACGAGGCGCGCACGCGCGAGCATCCGTCGATCGTACCGCCATCGCGAAGCGAACGCGAACAAGCGCCACATCCCTGCACGCGACGCTCAGCGAGGGTCGTTCGGTGCGGCGGCGCCGAGCCCGAGCGCGGCCGCGCGCAGCGCTCCGACGAGCACGTGCGAGCCACACACGCACACGGTGTACCCCGCCTTCGTCCGCGCGCCGACCCACTGGAGCACGGCAGCCGCGTCGGCGAGCGTCGGCACGGCGGACGACGGCGACGCCCGACCCACGGCGTCGTACGCCGAGAGGTCGACCCACGCGAGCGGGCGACCGAGGGCGACGAGCGGCGCGAGCATGCCGTCGGCGTCCTTGTCCGCGACGCAGCCCACCGCGATCGCGAGCCGATCGCGATCGGCTCGCTCGGCGAGCGTGGCCGCGAGCGCGGCGATGCCCGCGGGGTTGTGCGCCACGTCGAGCACGAGCGTGCCGCCCTCGAACGGCAGCGCCTCGCCCCGCCCCGGCCACACGACGCCATCCACGTCGCGCGCGACGATGCCCGGCTGCAGCACCGCCGCGGCCGCGGCCCCGAGCGCACCGTTCACCCGCTGGTGCGCGCCGACGAGCCCCGCGGGCGGACGCGACAACGGAGCGATCCAGCGCAGCGGCGCCTCGACCTCGCGAGCGCGCGCGTGGAGGACCTCGGCCACCTCGCGCGCCTGTGGCCCCGTGAAGCACGGCACGCCCGGCGCCATCACGGCCGCCTTCTCGCCCGCGATCGCGGCGCGCGTGGGTCCGAGATAGGCCTGGTGATCGAGATCGATCGACGCGATCGCCACGACTCTCGCGCAACAGATCCGGGTGGCGTCGAAGCGGCCGCCCATGCCGGCCTCGGCCACGATCGCGTCGACGCCCGCCTCGGCGAAGCGCACCCATGCGCCGAGCGTGACGAGCTCGAAGAACGACAGCGGGCGCGGCAACGACGTGCGCGCCTCGAGGGCGAGGACGCGATCGATCGCGCGCGCGAGCACGTCGTCGTCGTCGGCGACGCCGCCCGGCGTGTCGCCCGTGAACAACCGGACGCGCTCCCCCACCCTGTGCAGGTGCGGGCTCGTGAAGAGCCCGACCCTGCGTCCGGCACCGGCGAGCGCGTGGGCGCAGCACGCCGCGGTCGAGCCCTTGCCGTTCGTGCCGACGACGTGCACCGCGGGCACGTCGCCTGCCGGCCGACCGAGCGCGGCGAACAGCTCGTGCACGGTCTCGAGCCCGAGTCGCACGCCGAGCGTGCGGCGGGCGAAGAGTGCGGCGAAGGGGCCGTCAGGCACCGGGCTCGGCGCCCGACGGCTGCGCGCCCGCGGGTGCGGACGGGCGCGGCGACAGCCCGAGCAGGAGCCGCACGATGCTGCCGATCGACTCGCGCATCTCGAGCCGGGAGACGATGCGATCGATCATGCCGTGCTCGACGAGGAACTCGGCGCGCTGGAAGCCCTTGGGCAGCTCCTGTCCGATCGTCTGCGCGATGACGCGGGGTCCTGCGAACCCGACGAGCGCGCGCGGCTCGGCGAGGATGACGTCGCCCAGCATCGCGAAGCTAGCCGCGACGCCGCCGGTCGTCGGGTGCAGCACGACGGACACGTAAGGCAGCTTCTTCTCGCGCAGCCGTGCGCGCGCGGCCGAGGTCTTCGCCATCTGCATGAGCGAGAGCACGCCCTCCTGCATGCGCGCCCCACCGGACGCGGAGAACACGATCGCGGGGCGCGACAGATCGAGCGCGCGCTCGAACACGCGCGTGCACTTCTCGCCGACGACCGAGCCCATCGATCCGCCCATGAACTCGAACGCGAAGAAGCCGACCGACACGGGCACGCCATCGATCTCGGCGATGCCCGAGCGGAACGCCTCGGTGGAGCCGGACTGCTTGACCGCCTTGTCGATGCGGTCCTTGTAGTGCGCGGAATCGAAGAACCCGAGCGGATCACCCGATCGCAGGTCGAGGTCGTGCTCGACCCACGTGCCGGGGTCGACCATCGCCGCGATGCGCTCCGCGGTGGGCATCGTCGCATGGTGTCCGCACACCGGGCAGACGCGGAGGTTCTGCACGAGCTCGTCGGTGTACGTGATCTCGCCGCAGGACTCGCACTTCGACCACAACCCCTTGGGGACCGAGATCTTGGGTTGGGCGTTGTCGCGGTCGAGCGACTCTTTCTTGCGACGCCACCAGGCCATGGATGGGGGCGGTGATACCGCAAAACACCGCCGTCGGCGAGGACGCGCGCGTGGCACCCCACGGGGCTCCGCCCCTGGTGGCGTGGACGGCCGCGGCCGGCCCTGGTAATGGCGGTGCATGAGCTCGCCGGACAGCGTCGCGCGGGGCACACCCCTCACCTATCGCGGCGCGGGCGTCGACATCGATGCGGGCAACGAGGCGGTGCGCCGGATCAAGAAGCTCGTCGCGACCACGCGTCGTCCCGAGCAGCTGTCGGAGCTCGGCGGCTTCGCCGGTCTCATCGGCCTGCCGCAGGGCGTGAAGGACCCCGTGCTGGTCTCTTGCACCGACGGCACCGGCACGAAGGTGCTCGTCGCGATCGCGATGGGCAAGCACGATACGATCGGCATCGATCTCGTCGCGATGAACGTGAACGACCTGCTCGTCACGGGCGCGCGGCCGCTCTTCCTGCTCGACTACATCGCGTGCGGCAAGCTCGAGCCGGCCGTCGTCGAGGCGATCGTCGCGGGCATCTGCGAGGGCGCGCGCCAGTGCGGCGCCGCGCTGCTCGGCGGCGAGATGGCCGAGCATCCCGGCATGCACGCGCCGGGGCACTACGACCTCGCCGCGTTCGCGGTCGGCGTCGTCGAGCGCGACGGCATCCTCGGGCCCGAGCGGGTGCGCGCGGGCGATGCCGTGCTGGCGCTGCCGTCGTCGGGGCTGCACAGCAACGGCTACAGCCTCGCGAGGCGGGCGTTGCTGGATCCCGACTACGCGGGCTTGTCGCTGACGCAGCCGCTGCCCGGCGGCACCGGGCAGACCGTCGGCGCCGCGCTGCTCGAGCCCACGATCATCTACGAGAAGGCGTTCGCGGCCGTGCGCGCGCTCGACGACATGCCCTTGCGCGCCGCGGCCCACATCACCGGCGGCGGGCTCGTGGAGAATCCACCGCGGGTGTTGCCCGACACGCTCGCGATGGCGCTGGATCTCGGGGCCGTGAAGCCCTCGCCGGTGTTCGCCGCGATCGCGGCGCAGGGCGTCGCGCCCAAGGAGATGCTGCGCACCTTCAACTGCGGCGTCGGCATGCTGCTCGTCGTCGCGAAGGAGCGCGCGGACGAGGTCTCCGCGGCGCTCACGGCCGCCGGCCAGCCCAGCCTGCGCGTGGGTGACGTCGTCGCGCGCATGGGCGCGGATCAAGTGCACTTGTCGAACGTGCCCGTGTGACGAACACGACGAACCACTACGACCTCATCGTGCTCGGCAACGACATCGCCGGGCTGGTGAGCGCCGCACTGGTCGCGCGTCGGGGCAAGCGAGTGCTGGTGCTGCCGCACGGCACGCCCGACGGATCGTATCGGCTGCAGGCCCGCACGTTCGCGCTCGACGTCGCGCCGGTCGTGCACGCCGCGACGCCGCCGATCGAGCGCGTGCTGCACGAGCTCGGCCTGCAGCAGCAGCTGCGGCGCATGCATGCGCCGGTGTCGGGACTCGTGCAGCACGTCATCGAGGACGCGCGGCTCGACCTCGAGCCCGGCGAGCGCAACCTCGAGCGCGAGCTCGAGCGCGCGTGGCCGAGCGAGCCCACGCTCGAGGCATGGACGCTGCGCCAGCGGTGGGCGGTCGCGACGGACGAGGTGCTCGACGAGCTGCTCGCGTCCGACGGCGCGCTGTCGGCCGATGGATTCTGGGGCCGTCGGTTCCTGTCGCGCGTGGCGAGCCAGCTGCCTGCGCGCGACACCGACGACCTGTCGCCCTTGCCGCTCGATCACGGACTGCGGCGCATCGCGGACGCACCGTTGCCGTGGATCCAGCACCTCACACCGGCCCAGCTCGGCAAGGCCGCGAGCCTGCGGCTCGGGCGGCTCTGGAGCCTCGGGCCCGACGATCTGCCGACCGGCGAGCGGCGCGTCCGCGACATCCTCTTGCAGCGCATCGAGCTGCACTCCGGCGAGATCAAGCGCGAGCTGCGGGTCGCGGAGATCCTCGTGAAGCGCGGCAAGGTGGTCGGCGTCAGCCTGCTCGGCAAGCGCGATCGATACGGCTGCGATCACTTGATCGTCGCGACGGATCCGCGGCTGTTGCTCGACAAGACGATGCTCGTGGACGCCGCGCCGCGCTCGCTCGTCGCGAGCCTCGGTGCGATCGCCCCGGCGGCGTATCGCTACGTGATGCACGTGGAGATCGACGAGCGCGGGGTGACGCCGGCGCTCTCGGGGCTCGCGCTCGTGGCTCCCGCGGGGGCGGCGGTCGACGACGGCGACGCGGACTTCGTGTCCGATCGCGCGCACGGGGTCGGACACACCTATCTGCGGGCCGAGCCCGCGCCGCAGGAAGGCGTGCGACGCATCGCGATCACGCGCATCGTCGGCGTGGAGGAACCGCTCGCGGATCTGCGCGAGCTCGTGCTCGACGAGCTCGACGTGCGCGGCGTGCTGCCGTTCTGCCACGACTGGGTGCGGCTCGTGCACTCGCCCCACGACGGGCGCGAGGGCACCGATGGGCGTGGCGCCGTCGTGGACGATCTCGGGCCCGGCTCCGCGATGTCGGTGCCGATGAGCCCGCTCTACTTCGTCGAGGGCGAGCCGCTGCTCGGCGTGGGCCTGTTGCCCAGCACGAGCGGCGTGCGCGGGCTGTCGTTCGCGTCGCGGCTGAACCTGCCGGGGCTCGGGCTCGAGGGCGAGTTCGCGGCCGGCACCGCGGCGGCGGCCTTGGTGGCCAGCCCGGCCCGATCGCCGCTGTCGCGCAGCTCGCTGCTCAGCAAGGCCTGATCGGGAATTCGACCGGCCTGGTGCGACTGGCGGGCGCGGGTCCCGTCTGCTCCGGCAATGACTCGACTCCTCCCCACCGTGATGGCGACGATCCTCGGCCTCGGGCTCGCGTGCGACAGCAAGGACGACGCGAAGACGACCGACAAGAAGGCCGAGACCAAGAAGGCCGAGACCGAGAAGGCGGATGCGAAGGGTGACAAGAAGGCCGACGCGAAGGTGGCCGATGCGACCCCGGACGCGAAGGGGGAGGCGAAGGCCGATGCGGCCCCGCCGGCGGCGGCCGACAAGGAGATCGATCTGTCGGTGTGGGGTCCGGAATGGAAGGGCTGGGTCGCGATGGCGCCGGAGGGCACGAAGGTCGAGCTCGACGACCCGAGCCGCCAGCTGTCGATCTCCGACACGGACTTCCTGTCGGTGTCCGAGGCGCCCGGGTACGCGGACGCGGTGAAGGGCCTCGCGGGCGACAAGGACAACTCGAACATCCAGGTCGTGAGCGACACCGAGGCCCGCTGGGAGCGCAACCCGCCGCTCGGCAAGCAGTGGAACTTCGACGTGAAGATCGACCTCGGCGGCAAGCCGTGGTCGTGCAACGGCGGCACGTTCACGGACGCGGCGACGGCCGACAAGCTCGTCGCGATCTGCAAGAGCATGAAGAAGAAGTAGTCGGCTCCGCCCCTACAGCGGCAGGCCGATCGCGCGCATGAGATCCAGCGCGTTGCTCGTGTGCACGACGCCGGGGCGCAGGCGGTAGTCGAACCGCAGGCGCCCGTCGTCGAGCACGTCGGCGAAGTGCACGTTCTCGACGGGCGCGGGCAGATCGGCCGCGCCTTCGGTGAGCGCGAGGTCGTGGGTCGTGACGAGCCCGATCGCCCCGCGCTCGAGCAGGTTCTGCACGACCGCGAGCGCGCCGATGCGGCGGTCGTGCGAGTTCGTGCCGTGCAGGATCTCGTCGAGCAGGAAGAGCAGCCCGGGCCCTTCGTCGGCGATGTCCATCACGCGGCGCAGGCGGGTGATCTCGGCGAAGAACCGCGACGCGCCGTGCTGCAGCGAGTCTTGCGTGCGCAAGGTGGCGCCGATGCGCAGCGGCGTGAGCCGCATCCGCGTGGCGAACACCGGCGCGCCGCACTGGGCGAGCACGACGGCGACGCCGATCGTGCGCAGGTACGTGCTCTTGCCCGCCATGTTGGAGCCGGACACGAGGAGCGCGCGGCGATCGGGGCCGAGCGTGATCGGGTTGCACACGCACGTGCCGGCCAACAGCGGATGGCCGAGCGCGTCGGCATCGATCGACGGCGCGCCGAGGACGAGCTCGGGCATCACGTCGGTCGGGCGCTCGTACGCGTAGCTCGCGAGGGCGACGAGCGCCTCGAGCTCGCCGACCGCGGTGAACCAGCGCGCGAGCTCGCGGCCGTGTGCGATGCGCCAGCGCTCGACGGCGGCGCCGAAGTGCAGGCCCCACCCGAGCGCGAACGCGATCGGAGCGAAGAGCTGGCCGTTCTTCGCCTCGAACCACCCGACGAGCGTCACCAGTTTCGCGATGCTGGTGGAGGCGGACCGCGGTCCGAGGACGAGCGCCGCATGCAGCGCGACGAGGCGCGCCGCGGCGAATCGCTCGCGCTCGAAGCGATGCAGCACGTCGGCGACGAGCGCGAGCTCGCGGGCCGGCCGCTCGACGCCCAGCTGCACGGCGCGCGTGAACGCGGCGTACCGACGACCCACGAGCCAGGTCGCGAACGCGGTGCCGACGAGCGGCGCGAGCTGGTCCGCCACGACGAACCACGCGAGCGCGGCGACGTTGGCGATCGCGATGGCCCACGCCCACGCGCGCATGCGTGCGATCGCGGCGGCCTGGAAGAGTGGCGGTCGCTCGCCCCACGCCCCGAGCACCGCGGGATCGACCTCGCTGACGAGCGCGTCGCCGGCGAGCGCGAGCGACTCGTGCAGGTCGAGCCGCGGCGTCAGCTCGGCGACCGCGAGCTGACGCGCCCGCACCTCGTCGGGCTCGGCGGGTGCGAGCAACCAGCCCGCGAGCATGTGCACGCCGGCCCCGGTGCGCGCGCTGCAGAGCCGCTCGAACAGCGAGCCGGGGCCGAACAGATCGAGATCGGCGGCGTACGGATGATCGTCGGGCGCCAGATCGGCGCGCACGTTGCCGGTCCCCGGCCACGATCCGTCGAGCCGTCGCAGCCCCGCGATCCAGTGGGCCTCGGCCCGCCGCGCCGCCTGCTCTCGTCGACGCACGCGCTCGTGCGCGACGACGAGCCCGACGAAGGCGACGAGCGGCACCGCGACCCAGCCGAAGGACACGTCTGCCAGCCACGCCGCCGCACCGAGGCCCAGCGCGATGGCGAACGTCGCGAGCCGGGCATTCGACAGCCGCGCGCCGACCCGCGCGGCGCCCTCGGCCTCGCGGGCGCGGATGCCCTTGCGCGCGCTGTATTCGGCCTCTGGCGCCCTCACAGGGCGGTCACGATACCGCGCGCGTGCCCGCCGTGACGGAACCGAAGGTCGGTGGTGCAACCGGTGGCATGATGGATTGGACGATGGATTCGGTGGCTCGGCGGCCTGGCATCCCCCACGTCGATGTCGCTGCCAGCGACAGAATCGCCGCGGCATCGGGGTTGCCTCGCGCGGTCGGGCCGATTCGAGGACGAGTCCCCCGCAGGACAGGCGGGTGGGCCGGGGCCGTGCTCGCCTTGGCGTGCTCGCCCGACAGCGAGGAGGTCGGGGTCGTCGACGACGAGACCACCGACGGCGCCGCGGACTCGAGCGGCACGGACGGTCCGGCGACGCTCGACGGGGCGACGACGCCGGGTGACGACGACGCGGACGACGGCGACACGGCCGCGGACGACGACGACGACACCTCGGACGACGGCGACACGACCGCGGACGACGACGGCTCGACGAGCGAGCCGGGCACGACCGACGCGGGCACGCAGTCGTGCGTCGAGGAGGACTGGCCCGCGTGCGAGGTGGAGGCCTGCGTGCAGGAGTGGTCGTTCGCCTGCGAGTCGTGCCCCGACGAGGAGTCGCAGTCGCATCCGCTGTGCTTCGGCGTCTCGGAGGGCTGCGCATACCCGTGGCTCGACTGCCCCGCGTTGCCGGAATCGCCGTGCGGACGCGTGTGGGGCGAAGGCAAGGCCGCGATCGAGAGCTTCGAGGACGAGGCCGCCGCGGTGTGCGTCCTCGAAGCGCTGCGCGACGGCGTGCCCGGCACCTACGAGCTCGTGTTCGGCGTCATGTTCGACGTCGGCCCGGCCAACGTCGAGGTGCTCGTCGGCGCCGACCGCAGCGCCGTGATGCAGTGGGACTACGAGTGCATGAACTGCTTCGGGGGCGGCGACAACGGTCGATCGGGCACGATGGCGCTGCAGCCCGCGGCGTACTTCGACGACTGTCTCGAGGCGCCGACGACCGAAACGCTCACGCAGTGCATCTTCGGCTTCGTCGAGATCGCGCCGGACGGTCTGCCGCCCGACGGATGGACGCCACCCTTCACCACCGGCGAGTGCTCCGCGCTCGAGTTCGCGTGCCCGCCGGCGTGAGCGGGCGCGGGCACGGGCACGGGCACGGGCACGGCGGCTGACGCTGCGACTTCGTCGCAGCCCTCAGCCGAGCGCCTTCTGGATCTTCGAGATCAGCTCTTCGACGACGAAGGGCTTCGTGATGTAGTAGCGCGCGCCGAGGTTGATGCCGGCGATCATCGACTTCGGGTCGTTCTTCGCGGTGAGGAAGATGACCGGGATGGGCTTGGTGTCCGTGCGCGCCTTGATCGCGCGCACGAACGTCATCCCGTCGAGTCGCGGCATCATCACGTCGACGATGAGCAGGTCGGGCGTCCACGCCTCGAGCATCGTCAGACCGGCGAGGCCGTCCTCCGCCGCGCGGACCTCGTATCCGCGGGCACTGAGCGCCTTCACCAGCAACGTGCGTACCGACGGGTCGTCCTCGAGGATGAGAATGGTCTGTGCGGCCAACGCAACGTCGAGAATCGCACAGCCGACCCTCGCTCGTCACGCCCGGGCCGACGCGGTCGTCGGGGTCGACTCGAGCTCGGGCGGCGTGTCGCCCTGCCACAGGCCCGATGGCACGTCCATCGCACGCATCCGCACCACGCCCCCGTTGCGCCAGCTTCGCAGCTCGACCTCGCAGAACCGGTGGGTGTCCGGATCGCGATGGACGACGAGGTGCGAGCCGTCGAGCCAGCTCCCGCTGTTCGCGTAGACGACGTCGCCGAAGCGCTCGAGCGAGCCGCGGTGGCTGTGGCCCATGAGCACGAGCGGCACGCCGGTCACCTCGCCGACCGACGCGGCGACCTCGACCATGTCGCGCGCGACGTTGCGCGGCCGCCGTCTGCGGCGCAGCCGGATCGAGCGGGCGATCGCGACCGCGGCCGCGATCGGCAACCACAGCCACGGCACCCCCGCGAGCCCGCCCACCACGAGGCCGATCGCGATCGCGAACCCGACGACGAAGACGTGGTCGAGCGCCGTGATCGACAAGAGGCCCCACAACCGCGTGGCGGACGGCGGCGGCGCCATCTCCTCGAGCGCCTGCAGGGCGCTCATCTGCAGCCCCGCGTTCGCGGCGACCTGGGCGAGCCGCTCGTCGTGGGCGCGCCGACCGGCCCGGTCGACACGGCCCGGACCGGCCCACAGGGCGAGGATGCGCCCCGCGGTGCGCAGGTACAGCAGGATCACGTTGAGCACGAACCGCCACCCGCGCGCCACCGCCCACCGCACGTAGTCGGCGGTGGAGAACTTGTCGGGCGCGTCGTAGTCGATCTCGGGCATCAGGTTCGCGAAGCTGCGCGTCGCGACCTCGGCGACGGTCTTCACGAGCTCGCCGCCGCGCGTGGGCGACAACGCGGCCGGCGTCGCACAGCTCGCGTCG
The DNA here is from genome assembly GCA_964468635.1 of uncultured Nannocystaceae bacterium. Classification (GTDB taxonomy): domain Bacteria; phylum Myxococcota_A; class Polyangia; order Nannocystales; family Nannocystaceae; genus Xiheibacterium. Next base: position 34,376 of record CAYXVR010000044.1, on the reverse strand, counting down.
AACTTGTGACCGTGCTCGATCCACGCGCCGCCCGGATCGCGCAGGAACCACCGCACGAAGCGGATGCGACCGAGGCCCAGGCTCGACAGCCCGATCGGATCGGTGCGCGACACGTCGCCGTCGTCGCCGCCGCACAGCCGCGCGACGATGGCCGAGCGCACCTTGGGATAGAGCAGCTCGGCGTCGTGATTGCCGGTGACGAACAGGATGCCGTGGCCGGCCCGCAAGAAACGCACGAGCGCGTCCTCGACGCTGGGATGCGCGTCGAACACCGCGTGCAGCCGCGCGACGGCGACGTCCTCGGCGGGCCGGCGGTCCTTGCCGCGCGAGCCCGGGAGACCTGCCAGCTCGATGTTCCAGAAGTCGATGAAGTCGCCGTTGATGACGAGCTGCCAGCGCCGCCCGTCGTGCATGTAGTGGTCGAGGAAGCGCGGAAAGATCTCCTCGATGCGCGACGCGAGGTGCACCGACTCGCCACGCATGCGCGGCTTGAGATGCGACCCGAGATGCAGGTCGCTGATCAACAAGAGGTCGGCCAATCGACGTTCGATCATAGCCGGCCTCGCGCGCGACGCGACGTGGACCGTGAGAAGGCTCCGAAGGCCGCCGCGGCGGGTCGCCCACGGCGCCGGCGTCACGCTGCGGCCACCCCGCTCGTGGTATGAACGTGCCCGTGAAGCAGCTCGCTTTCGTCGCCGTGGCCGTCGCCGCGCACGCCCTCTTCTTCGTGAACCTCGCGAAGTTCGTGAAGGTGCCGCTGCTCGGGCGCCCCGCGAACCTCACCGAGACGTGGGGCCAGCGCATCGCGAGCCTGATGGCCTTCTTCTTCGGCCAGGGCAAGGTCGTCGAGGAGAGGTCGAGCTGGCACCACCTGCCGATCTACTGGGGCTTCCTCGTGCTCACGGTCGCGACGACCGAGATGCTGATCTCGGGCGTCGTCGGCGAGTGGTTCACGCTCGGCACCGTCTTCGGCGAGACGATCTACGGGTGGATCCGCTGGTCGGTGGACGTGATGAACGTGATCGTGCTCGTCGCGATCGTGTACGCGCTGTATCGCCGCATCGTCGTCAAGCCGCGGTTCATCCCCGCGAACCTCGACGCGATCTTCATCCTCGGCGCGATCCTCACGCTCGTGCTCACGCACTACGGCCACCACGCGTGGGAGATGGCGGCCACCGGCGTCGCGGATCCGATGCAGCCCGTGGCGCGCACCATCGGCGGGCTCACGGGGCTCTACACGATCGAGGGCGGCGTGCTCACGCCCCACGTCGACGCGAAGTTCGCCCACGTGGCGAGCGAGATCCACTGGTGGGCGCACATCTGCATCGTGCTCGGCTTCCTCAACTATCTGCCGTTCTCCAAGCACATCCACGTGCTGTCGTCGGGTCCCAACATCCTGTTGCGCGACCAGGGTCAGCGCATGGTGATGCCCAAGCTGAACATCGAGGACATGAACGACTGGGGCGCGGGCAAGCTCGAGGACTTCTCGTGGAAGAGCCTGCTCGACAACTACGCGTGCACCGAGTGCGCCCGGTGCACGACGTACTGCCCCGCGTTCGCGACCGACAAGCCGCTGTCGCCCATGCACCTCATCCACGACCTCAAGGACGAGATGAAGGACCGCGGGTTCAAGGTCATCGAGCTGCGCAAGCTCGGCAAGCAGCTCGGCGTCGAGAAGCTGCCCGCGCCCGCGCCCGGCATCGAGCCGATCGACCCCATGGAAGGCGAGCCCGGCTACGAGGCGTGGAAGGCCGGCCAGGACGCGTGGGAGAAGGCCAAGGGCGCGCCGGAGAACAAGCCCACGGTCGATCGCATCGAGGCGATCAAGACCGAGCTGCTCGCCCAGGAGCCGCTCGTCGGCGGGCGCATCAAGGACGAGACCCTGTGGGCGTGCACGACGTGCGGCGCGTGCCAGCAGGTGTGCCCGGTGTTCATCGATCACCCGCTCAAGATCGTCCAGATGCGCACGCACATCGTGCTCAACGACGCGGGGGGTCGCACGCCGGCCGGCTTCGCGTCGGCGTTCCAGAAGATCGAGTCGAGCGGCAACCCGTGGGGCCTGCCGCAGAGCCAGCGCATGGACTGGGCCAAGGGGCTCGACGTGCCGACGATCGAGGACGTGCCCGACGCGGAGTACCTGCTGTTCGTCGGCTGCGCCGGAGCGTACAGCGACATCTCGAAGAAGGCCACGCGCGCGCTCGTGCGCTGCCTGAAGGCCGCGAACGTGTCGTTCGCCGTGCTCGGCGAGCAGGAGAAGTGCAACGGGGACACGCTGCGGCGCGGGGGCAAGGAGGACACGTTCCAGGCGCTCGCCACCGAGAACGTCGAGCTCATGAACTCGCTGAAGGTGCGCAAGGTCATCGCGAGCTGCCCGCACTGCTTCCACACGATCAAGCACGAGTACCCGCAGTTCGGCGGCACCTACGAGGTCATCCACCACAGCAAGCTCATCGCGCACTTGCTCGACACCGGCAAGCTGAAGGTCACCGAGCCGCTCGCGAAGAAGTTCACCTACCACGACAGCTGCTACATCGGCCGGTGGAACGGCGTGTACGACGAGCCGCGCGCGGGCATTGCCAAGGCACTGGGCGGCAAGGGCAGCTTCGTCGAGCTCGAGCGCACCCGCGAGCACGGCTTCTGCTGCGGCGCCGGTGGGGCCCGCTTCTGGGTCGAGGAAGAGCCGAGCAAGCGCGTGAACATCAACCGCGCGAAGGAGATCGTCGCGGCCGGCGTCGACGCGGTCGCGGTCGCGTGCCCGTTCTGCAAGACGATGGTGTCCGATGGCATCAAGCACTTCGACAAGGACGAGGAGATCGCGGTGATGGACATCGCCGAGGTCGTCGCGGCCGCGCTCGGCCCCGAGCCGAAGCCGGCGGCGCAGCCGGAAGTGGAGGCCCAGGCGTGACGGACCGCGCGGCATCGATCCACGATCGGTTGGTCTCCGCCCTCGCTCCGATCGCGCTCGAGGTGCACGACGAGAGCCACATGCACAGCGTGCCGAAGGGCGCGCAGACCCACTTCAAGGTCGTGGTCGTCTCCGACGCGTTCGAGAACGCGTCGCTGGTCGTTCGTCACCGCCGCGTGAACGCAGCGCTCGCCGACGAGCTCGCGACCGGCCTGCACGCGCTGTCGATCCACGCGTTCACGCCCGCCGAGTGGGCCGCCCGCGGCGGCGACGTCCCCAGCTCACCGCCCTGCCTCGGCGGCAGCAAGCGTTAGGCCACGGCGGCGCGGCCCTGCGCGAGCGTGCGGCGGCCGTCCTCGAAGAACACGTTCATCTTGTCCGGCGTGGGGAACGACTCGACGACGCCCTGGCCGAACTTCGGGTGCTCGATGCGTTCTCCGCTCTGGTACGTCTCGCGCATGGAGTAGTCGCGCACGGGTAGGTCGAGGTTCGGCTCGATCTGCGGGGCGTCGCGGTGCGGGGTCGCGCGCGCGGCCTTCTTCCCCCCCGACTTCGCCTTGCCGCCGGCCTTCACTTCGACCTTCTTGCGCGCGGGCTCGGCACTCGTGTCGGACGGCGAGCGCTTGTACCGGTGGTACCCGCTGCACATCTTGCACTGCACCTTGGTGACCTTGCTGCCCTCGACCGACACGATGACGTGCCAGACGTCGCCACACTTGCCACAGACGGAGGCGATGTCTTTGCCGACGGCGAGTTCCATGCTTGGGGACAGACTAACCGCCCCACGGCGCGCCGGGACCGCAACGCGCCGGCGGGCCGGGGAAGCCCGTGGATGCACGAAAGGCGGCGGTGCTTGACGACGCCGCCGCGCGCGTCGGGTCTCGCGATCGCGCGAGGACGCGCGCCGCGTTCGCCACGACGGGGAGTCTACTGCCCGAGGTCGTCGAAGAGGTCTGCGTTGCGGCGCACCGCTTCCTTGCCGCCGCGGCTGTCCTGCGGAGCGGCGGGCGACACGGTGGCCGCGTTGCCGAACTCCTCCTCGGCCTTCTCGAGCGCGCCGAGCTGGCGCTGGAAGTCGGACTCCACCGCCGCCTTCGAGGCGCCAGGCGCCGCGCTCGTGGCCTCGACGCTGCGCGAGCGGATGCGGCCGCGGTTGCTCTGCAAGGTCGAGCGAGCGGCATCGATCTCGCCGCGGGCGAACTGCTCGTTCGCGAGCGCGAGCGCGGCCGTCGTCTCGCTGCGCGCGAGCCGGGTCTCCACCAACGGATCGAGCGGCGACACATCGGAGGCATCGCGCGAGAGCATCGCGACGAGCTGCCCGGTGCAGTCGCCCGGCTTGCCGCTCACGAGGTCGGCGTAGCGCATGCGGACGTCCGCGATCGGGCGGCGGCCCGCCTCGCCGGACGGCACGCGCAGGCGCAGGAGCACCGTCTTCTCGTCGCTCGCCGCGAACGCGCCGAACGGCACGGTGACGACGTCGCCGCGCTGCTCGAAGCTGCGATCGAACACCTGCGCCACGGTGATACCGGGCGCGAGCTGGATCTCGACGTTCGCGTTGCTCGCGACGGTGGACACGAGGCTCTGCAGCTCGTCGTCGAAGATCCGCGGCAGCCCGCTCGGGTTGTCGACGAAGTAGTGGCGCCCGTTGCTCGACTGCGACAGCGCGAAGAGCACGCGCTCGTTGTAGTCCACGTCGACGCCGATGGAGCTCACCGCCGTCTCCATCGTGCGCGCGCGGTCGCCGAGCCGACGGAAGCCGTCGACGTCGCGGATGCCCGCGTTCGCCTCGCCGTCGGAGAGCAGCAGGATCCGCTGCACGGCCCCGGTCTCGCCGCGGCCGAGCAGCTCCATCGCGGCCTCGATGCCGCACGAGACGCAGGTGTTGCCGAGCGCTTCGACGCCGCGCAGCGACGACAACGCGAATTCGCGGTTGCGCTCGTCGATGCGCGTGGGCGCGAGCAGCACCTGGGTCGACGTGTTGTAGCCGACGACGCTCACGGTATCGCCGTCGCGCAGGCGCCGGATCATCCCCTGCGCGGCCGCGAGCGCGTTCTGCATGCGCTCGCCCTGCATCGACCCGGAGCGATCGAGCACGATCGCGAGGTTCACCGGCGTGGTCGTGCGTGCGGTGCCCTCGGCGGCCGCCTTCACGTCGAGGAAGAGGTACGTCTCGGTCTCGCGACCGGCGGCGAGCGTGGGGTGACCGAGCCGGCCCTCCATGACGAGCGTCGTGCCTGCGGAGAACGTCGGGGTGCCGCCCAGGCCCACGAGCTCGGCGAGCTTCACCGCATCGTCCTTGCCGCTGTCGCCGGCCACCGCAGGCGGGGTCGAGGGCGAGCCGCCGCCCGTCGGCGCGAGGGCCCAGACGGACACGCTCGAGAGGGTCATGCCGAAGACGGACAGGAGCAGCGCGGTCGTGAGCTTCATGGCGTGGCCTTCACGGACGGGGACATCGGCGGAACGCACCAGGGCGGGCGAGCGATCTGGCCCCTGGAACGACGGCTACACGTGAACGGTGACATGCGGGGCCGGCGGCGGGGCGCCGGCCCGTTGGATGCCCAGCTTCGCCAACAGTTCCCAGGGGGGCAGCGCCCCGATGAGCACGAGCATCGCGGTCCAGGGCACGCGGATCGGGCCCTCGGGGGTCGCGAGCTCGACCTCGCGCTCGCCCAGGGCCGCGACCTCGCTGCACCACGCGATCCGCACCCGGCCGGCCTCGACCAGCCGCTTGAGCTCGGCCGCGTTGCGCGCCTTGCCGCGGGTGAAGCCGTCGCCGCGGTACGAGATCGTCACCTGCGTGCCGGCCTGACGGGCGAGCGCGATCGCGGCCTCCATCGCGACGTCGCCGAGCCCGACGACGAGCACCTGCTGGCCCGCGAAGCTGCGCGCGTCGGCGAGGCTGTAGTGCACCCGGCTCTGCAGCGCGTCGGGCACGGGGATCGCGAGCTTGCGCGCCGTGCCGCGCCGTCCGATCGCGAGCAGGATCCGGCGCGCGACGAACCGGGTCTCGCCCTGCAAAGGCGTGTGCGCGGCGATCTCGAAGTGTCCATGCGCGTTGCGCCAGCCGCCCACGAGGCGATGCTGCTCGTGGATCGCGAGCTGACGCTGCCGGACGATCCGCAGCCAGTGCCCGAGCAGCTCCTCCTTCGTCGACTCCTTCAGCCAGAGATCGCCGACGAGCGGGATGCCGAGCGGTTGATCGAACACGAGCTTGCCGCGCGGGAAGCTGCGGATGGACTCCGCGACGCTGCCCTGCTCGAGCACGATGCACGTGAGGCCCGCTTCCTGGGCGGCGAGCGCCGCGGACACGCCGGCCGGGCCCGCGCCGACGATGACGAGATCGTGCACGCCGGCCGGTGCCGCGCCCTCGCGCGCGAGCGTCTGCGCGATCGTGCGCACGGCCGCGGCACCTTGGTTGATCGCGTTGCGGATGAGCGGCAGCCCGGTGAGATCGCCGGCGAGCCAGACGCCCGGCACGTCGAGCGACTGCAGCGTCGCGTCCAGCCTCGGGCGATCTTCGATCGGCGCCCCGTCGCGCACGACGAGCGATCCGTTCGGACAGCGTTGCTCGCACAGCGTGAGCCCGCAGCAGTCGCTGGGTCGCGCGACCTGGGCGACGTAGTCGTGGATCTCGAGCACGTCGTAGGGGCACGCATCGACGCACGCGTAACAGCCGATGCACGTCGCGGTGTTGATCTGCGGCAGCCGCACGACCTCGGGTGGGCGCACGTCGACGTGGGCCGCCTCGCGCTTGCGATCGCGGCGACGCACGATCGCCCGCACGACGATCGTGCCGAGCAACGCCGCGGCCGCGGCCGCGCCGAGCAGCACCAGCGGGCCGGGCCGTTCGATCGGCGTGCGTGGGGCGACCGGCGCCTGCACGAGCACGCGGCGCGCGACGTCCCACGCGGCGAGTCGCTCGCGCGCGGAGCCGGCCGCTGCGAACGTGTCGGCCGTGAGCTCGCGGTGCTCGTCGAAGCACGCGGTGGGTCGGCGATCGCCGAGCGATTGCTGGTCGCGCAAGAGACAGCGCTGGATCGGATCGCTCGTGCGCGCCGGATCGTGGCAGCGCTGGCACGTCGCGACCTCGACGACCGGCACGTGGGTCGGCGCGATCGTGGGCCCGGGTGGAGAGAGCGCGACGGGCTCGCTCGCGCCCGGACCATAGCGCCACAGCTGGCCCGTCTCGCCGATCGCGACGCCGCCCTCCGCGGTGTGGATCCGATGGCAGCTCGGGCAGCCGAGCGCACCGCGCTCCATCAGCGCGCGATGGGGCTTGCGCGTGCTCGCGTGCGGGCCGTGGCAGCCGACGCACTTCGGCGCGACCGGCACGGTGGTATCGCCGCCGTCGTGGCACGCCCCGCACGCGAGCTCGGCCTTCGCATGCGGACGCGCGAGCGGGCCCGGTGCGCGCAGGCCCTGCGGATCGCTCGTCGCGACGACGACCGCGAGCACGGCGATCGCCGCGAGCACGGTGCCCGCGAGCACGCCCACCATCCGGCGCACGTCGCTGTCGGTGCTGGCCTTCGGCGCGGTGCGTCGTCGGCCGCCCGGCCCCTCGCGCGTCGCGAACAGATCGCGCCGCGTCATCGACCGACCTCGACGATCACGTGCAACGCGAGCAGTGCGACGAGCACACCGGTCGCGATCACGTGCACGGGCAGGAGGCCGCGCAGCACGAACGTGAGCGCGCGCCGCAGCGGCAGCGCGCGCAGCTCGACGACGACCTTCACGAGCTCGGGCAGGCCCTGCAGACGCGCGTGTCCCCTGCCCTGGAGCGTGCGGTTGATCGCCGCCGACAGGCGCGCCTCTTCGTCCGCGAGCGTACGCCCCGTGAAGAACAGGACGAGCGATCCGAACGGCGCGCGCGCATACGGCACGAGGATCTTCTCCGCGATCGCCTTGACGAGATCGCTCTTGCCCGAGCCCGCGCGATACAGGCGATCGACGAGCTCCGTGCGACGGCGCCTCAGATCCTCGGGCAGCGCACCCTCGCGCTCGATCCTCGTGAGACGGCGCGGCACGACGCGGTACGCGAGGCCGAGCAGCACGCCGCCGGCCGCGACGACCCAGAACGCGAGGTGCAGCGCGCCCGCGGGATCGTCGGGGATCCGCGTGCCCGCGTGGCCCACCACCGCCGCCATCGCGAAGAGCCCGACGACGAGGTGCAGCGCGTAGATCGGACGCAGGCGCGAGCGCGGAGCGGCCGGCACCACCTTCGGCGCGAGGCCGACGCGGGCGGCACGGTCGCGGCGCTTGCGGTGCACCCACAGCCGCACGACCCGCTTGGGGATCGCGTACGCGACGAGCAGCACGACGGCGATCGCGGCCGCGATGCCGCACTGCAGGCCGGTGCCCTGCCCCGGCGTCCACAGCCCGAGCGACTGGTATCGCCACGCCATGGCCGCGAATGCGATCGCGCCGGCGAGCCCGAGGCCCATCGCGATCGCGGCGAACGGGATCCGCAGGCCGGTGCGCGTCGTGGTCGCCAAGCCGAGCACCGCCGCGACCTCGGCGACGTCGCGCGTCGGATCGAGCCGCAGGATCGCGCCGGTGGGGCACGTCGACACGCACGCGGGCGCGTCGTAGTCGCGGCACAGATCGCACTTCACCGCGATCTCCGGGTACACGTGCGACAGCGGGGCCGGCTTGCCACCCGCGCCGCTGCGCTCGGCGTTCCGCGCGACGGCCCGCTCGGTGCGGACATCCATGCGGATGTTGTCCCACGGGCATGCCTTCGCACAGTTGCCGCAGCCGGTGCACAGCTCCGCGCGGATCCAGACCTCGCCGTCGGGATCGCGACCGATCGCGCCGGTGGGGCAATCGATCATGCACGCGGGGTTCTTGCAGTGCTGACAGGAGTTGGGCAGGAGCAGCGATCGCGGCCCCTCGCCGAGCACCGGCAGGCGCGTGACGACCTTGTCGCCGCGCCGCACGAGTCGGCTCGTGCCGTGCAGCGCGGCGCAGCTCCACGCGCAGTGACCACAGCGCACGCACAGATCCTGATCGATGGCGAGCAGCGAGCGCGCCATCTGCATGCGGTAGAGATCGTGGAACACGTGGCGCGTGGTCTGCTCGGCCGCGCCGCCGACCACCGCCTGCTGCACGTCGGCGCGGATCTCCGCGACGCGTCGCACCTCGGCGAGCAGGCCGGGGTTGCGATCCGCGAGCGTGCGCAGCACGTCGGCCGGCAGCCGCAGCACCTCCGCGGGACCGATCGCGACGGCATTGCGCGCGCGCACCGGGTCGCGCGTGCCGACGAGCGCCTCGTCGTCGCCGAACAGATCGCCGCGGGCGAGATAGGCCAGTACATGCACGCCGTCGTCGTCCTCGCGCTGCAGCTGCACGAGACCGTCGACGAGCAGGAACACCTCGCGCGCCGGATCGCCCTGCGCGTAGATCCGCTCCGCGCGGGCGAAGCTCGCGCCGCGCACCGCGTCGAGCACGAGATCGAGATCGGCGGGGGGCAGCGCGCGACCCAGCGCGTGCGAGCGCAAGAGGTCCGCCGTGGCCTGGCGCACGAGCGCCCGCAGCTCGCGATCGGCGAGCTCGGCTCCGCTGCGCCCCGAGCCGCGCAGCAAGAGCGCCGCCGGGATCGCGAGCACGCGGGAGGGCTCTCGCGCGCGCGCCGTGGCGCCGCGTCGCCGGCCGAGGATCGCGTCCTCGCCGATCGTGTCGCCGCGCCCGGCCGTGCGCAGCGTGCGGGCCGTGTCCTCGCCGCGCCGCACGGACACCAGCTCGACCGCGCCGTCGAGCACGACGAAGACCGCGTCGCCGTCGTCGTCCTCGCCGAACACCTGCGCACCGGCGGCGACGCTGCGCACCTGGGCCGCGGCTGCGATGGTCGAGCGCGCGAGCGGATCGAGCCCGCGCAACAGCGGCGCACGCCAGGCGTCGTCGGGGATGACCGCAGTGGTCACGGCACCGTCGAGCGTACGCGGTGCAGCTCCACGACTTCGAGCCGATCGAGCATCTCGCGGGTGACGAGCGGTCCGCTGGGCCGCAGGCCGCGGGCGGCCTGGCGGGCCTCGTAGTCCGCGAAGGCCTTCACCAGGAACGGCGGGAACGCCCGGAAGAGCAGCCGCGCCTCCACCTGGATCGGGCCGCGCGCGTTGGCGACGTCGAGCTCGTACGTGTAGCGCAGCGGCACGCCGGGCGGAGCGGAGCGCGTGTCGACGATCGCGTCGGGGCCCTTCGTGACGCCGCGCGTGGCATCGAGCGCGCCCACCGGGAAGAACGTCTCGAACAGCGCATCGTCGGCGGACAGGTTCGAGATGCACTCGCCCGTGTCGATGTCGTACTGGCCGTCGGCGAAGCGATCGGCGCGATGGCGGCCCTGCCCCACGCCCGGCTGGCAGCGGCCGAGCGCATCGATTTCCCCGATGCACGTGACGCACCGCAGGAAGCCGTTCTGCAGGTTCACGAGGCCCTTGCCGCGGAACGTGGTCGCGCCGGTGATCGGGTTCGGCGACCACTGTTGGACGTCGGGGCCGTCGACGATGTCGGCGCCGAACATGCCCTGCGGGCGGCCCTGACCGTCGAGGATCCCGTCGTCGGTCGTGACCGACAGGAAGATCTTGTCGCGCAGGTCCTCGTCGCCGCGATCGACCCGACCCACCTCGTACAGCACGCGGCCGTCGGCATCGGTGACGACGAGGTGCACCCAGAACTCGCGCTCCTGCGAGAAGCCGGCGGGCACGCGATGCCCTGCGCCGGTGTTCTCGAGCTCGATCGGGATCTCGAGCCTTCCCCCGCGCCGCGCGGCCTCCCCGAGCTCGAAGCGGAACGTGCGACCGAGCAGCAGGTCGCGGCGCTGCCGAGCGCCGAGCGGGATCCCGTTCGCATCGAGCGACCCGTCGTCGACGAGCGCGTCGGGGAACGCGTCGGCCAACGGGATGTCGACGCCCGTGAAGTAGTGGGGCGCGAGCTCGGTCGCGGTGCCCGACGCGGTCGCGACGAGGCCCTGCCCGCGATCGCCGGGCGAGCGCGGCGAGAACGTGGTGCCCGGCGGACACGCGCGCGCGAGCGCGGTGTTGCCTGCGGCGGCGGCCGAGAGCGACGCCGCCGCGTCGCCGGTGGCCTCGCAGACGCCGGGATACGTGCTCATGTGGCAGTCCTGGCAGCTCGCCGGCGTGCGCCCGGCCGCGCGCTCGAGCGCGGCCCACGATCGCCACTCGGAGTACGCGTTGCGCAGGCGCTTGAAGTGCTCGCCCTTGCGCGCACCGAGCACGTCGGAGCCGAACAACCGCACGTCGTGGCATGCGCCGCAGAAGTCGCTGCTCGCGAGGTACGCCTTCGCCTCGGCGCTCGGTCGCACGTGCGCGCTGCCGACGATGTCGACCCCCGTGAGGCTCTTCGCGAGCAGCTCGAAGGGGTCGAGCGAGTAGCCGCTGTTCGCGATGCCGAAGCGGCCCTGCCCGTCCTCCGGTCGCATCGAGAAGCGCTCACCGGTCGTCGTCGAGAACCACTCGGGGTTGCCCTCGTAGCCCCCGCGCGCGCCGTCGCCGGGGCGCACGGGGCCGTGCACCTGGTGGCAGAACGCGCACGAGATGCCCTCCATCGTGCCCGCGGGCAACAGATCGCGCAGCGGCTTGCGGGTGCTCGAGCTCGCCGAGATCCCGTTCCACGCCGGCACGCTCGCGGCGAGGTTCTCGCCCGGCGCGTGGCAGTTCACGCACCAGAGCGCGCCGCCCGAGCCGGTGACGGGCAGGCCCGAGACGCGATCGCGACACGCGGTGCGACCATCGCTCGCGCGCAGGATGCCGGCTCCGCCATCGCAGCCGAACTCGCGCCCGGCCTGCTCCTGGATCAGCATCTCGAGCGACTGGAAGAGCGGGCTCTTCACCGAGTGCGCCATGACGGACAGGTGCCACTGCGCGGTGTGGCTGGGGTGGCACGTCGCGCAGTCGTCGGGGCGCGTGTGCGCGGCGTCGAGCGGCGCGATGTCGCCGACGGTCGGCTTCGCCGCGGCGGGCGGGGCCGCGACGTCCTGCACGAGCACGGCCGCGAGCCCGAGGCCGAGCGCGATCGGCAGCGCGGCCGACAGCGTGCGGCCGATCGCGACCGTCGCCTTCGAGCGCGGCTTCACGCGCGGCGGGATCGCGAGCTGCGTGCGCGCGGACGTCGGCGGCGCGATCGCGGTGTGCACCACCGGCGCGCTCGGGGGCGCCGGTGCGACGTCGAGGCGCACCGGCGGCTCGGGCGTCGTGACGCCCACGACCGCGACGGCGCCCGACGAGATCGGCGTGCCGCTGCGGATCGCGGCGAGCCGCTCGGCGATCGCAGCCGCGCTGTCCGGGCGCGCGCGCGGATCGGGATCGAGGCAGCGCAGCACGAACGACTGCAGCCCGGGCGGCAGCGCGTGGGCGATCGCGTCGGGCAAGGGCGGCGCGCCGCGCTGCAGCTGATCGGAGAACGCGTGGCGCAGGCCCTTGCCGGAGAACGGGTGGCTGCCCGCGAGCAGCTTGTAGAGCACGAGCCCGAGCACGTAGCGGTTCGCCGCGTGATCCCACGGCGCCCCCTCGGCCTGCTCCGGTGCGATCCAGCGCGACAGCTTGCGCCCGTCCGAGCTGCCCGCGACGTCGGGCGGCGCACCGACCAGCGCGCGCAGCCACGCATCGGCGAGCACGACGACGGCGTCGTCGCCCTTCGCGATCGTGTCGGGATGCAGCGGGCTCGCGGGAGCCCCGTGCTGCTCCGCGAGCGCGAGTGAGGTCGCGATCGCGTGGCCGATCTCGACCGCCTCCGCCCACGGTCGCGGACCCGGTCGGGCATCGTGCCAGCTCGCGAGGCTCGGGCGCGCCGGTCGTCGCAGCCACGGTGCGTCGCCGAGGCCGTGCTCGACGAACCCGAACAGCCCTGCGCGCGCCAGCTCCGCGATGCGCTCGACGAGATCGTCGGCGCCGGCCGGCAGTCGCCACGTCTCGCCGTCGGGACCGCGCTCGCAGATCGCCACGCCGATGGTGACGGCGTCGCTGCCGAGCGTCCTTCCCGATCGATCCGTCACGGCTTCGCCTGGGTCGCGCTCGCGCCCGCCTGCGCGCGGACGAGCCAGGTGACGCCGCCGGCCACCGCCGACAGCCCGAGGATCAACGCGAGCGCCCACACGGTGGGGATGTTGCGCGGCCCGCTCGCGCGCTCGACGAGTCCGATCGTGTCGGCGATCCGCGGCGCGCTCTCGTGGGGCCGCCGCGCGACGGCGGCGGCGAGCCCAGGGACCTCGGTGGCGCCCGTGCGCGCGGGCACCTCGGGCACGGTGAGCCCGCGGGCCGGCATCGCGTCGACGCTCGTGAACGGCTCGAGCGCACGCAGCACCGCGTCGGCATCGGCCGGGCGATCCTCGGGGCGCTTCTCGAGGAGCGCATACACCAGTCGCTCGATGCCCTTGGGCAGCCCGCGGCGCGCGTCCTCGGGCAACGGCGGTGGCGCGGTCGTGCACTGCAGGTTCAAGAGCTCGCGCGGCGACACCGACTCGAACGGCGCGCGCCCCGACAGCATCTCGTACATGCACAGACCGAGCGCGTAGAGATCGGAGCGCCCGTCGACGCCGACGGCGTCGATCTGCTCGGGGCTCATGTACTGCAGCGTGCCGACGCTGTGCGTCGTCGTCTTCGACAGCGCCTGCATCACCTTCGCGATGCCGAAGTCCATCACCTTCACGTGCCCGTCGGGCATGACGATCACGTTCTCGGGCTTGAGATCGCGGTGGACGATCGGGGGATCCTGGCGATGCGCGACGCCGAGCGCGGCCGCGATCTGGGCGGCGATCGCCACCGTCTCCGTCCACTCGAGCCGACCGCGCGCCGCGAGCAGCTCGCGCAGCGTCTGGCCCGACAGGAACTCGAGCGCCATCACGAGCTCACCGTCGACCTCGCTGCACGACAGGCAGCGCACGACGTTGGGGTGATCGAGGTGCGCGAGGATCGTCATCTCGTTGAGGAAGAGCCGGCGGCCCTCCTCGGATCGCGCGAGCTCGGGGCGGAGCACCTTGAGCGCGACCCTGCGCTTCGAGAGGCGCTCCTCCGCCTCGAACACCTTGCCCATGCCGCCCTCGCCGATGAGGCGACGGACCAGGTACTCCCCGATGCGATCCATGACGTCCGGTGCTCCTACGCACAGGATCGCAAATCGTGCTGGATGTTCCCGCAAGGGCGTTGGACCTACGTCCACCGACGCCCGGTCACCCCGTGACGGGACCCACAGGGCTGCGCGGAAAACGGGAGCGCGGGGCCGGGATGACGGATGATGGGGGCATGAGGACGTGGAGCCACGGGATCACCTTGGGGATCGGACTGGGACTGGCGCTGGCCGGCGCCTGCAAGGACGACGACGAGAACGGGCCGGTCGACGAGAGCGACGCGCCCAGCGAGGTCGCGCAACGGTTTTGCGCGGCGTTCTACGGCTGCGACTGCGACGCGTTCAGCATGCGCTTCGACAGCATGGCCGATTGCGAGACCGAGTACGCCGAGAGCATCCAGGATCAGATCGACAACGGCAACGCCGCCATGCTGACGTACCAGGCGGCGTGTCCGGGAATCTGGCTCGACGCGCTGGACGAGCTGCAGTGCCAGACGGTCTTCGAGGCCGGGATGGACGACTCCGCGGTCGCTGCGTTTCGAGCACTCGTCGAGTGCAAGCTGTTCTACGGCACGCGCGGTGCGGGCGAGCCGTGCCAGGTCGACCCCGACGTCTCGGGCGACGAATGCGAGAAGGATCTCGTCTGCGAGAACGAGGTCTGCGCCGTGCGCGTCGAGGCCCCGGAGCTCGGCGAGACGTGCATGCCCAACGGGGAGGTGTGCGCCGGCGGAGCTGCGTGTCTCGATCTCGATGGGGACGGCGCCTCGATCTGCGAAGCGTTGCCGAAGGCCGGCGAGACCTGTCTGGGCATGCTCGATCTCTGCGACGCCTATCTCACGTGCGATCAGACCGACAAGACGTGCGTGTCGCTGCCGGCCGTCGGGCAGCCGTGCGGGCCGCAGGGCGTGATCCGCTGCGCGGAAGGAGCGGTGTGCGGCGCGGGCGACATGTGCGAAGCAGCGCCGGGCGCGGGCGAACCGTGCACCTACTTCTGCGAAGAGGGCCTCATCTGCCAGGAGAACGTGTGCGCCGTCGCGCAGCCGCTCGTCTGCGGCTTCGTCGGTACAGGCGACTAGCTCGTCAGCAAAGCGAGCGCGGCCGGGTCGGTGAGGTCGTCGACGACGAGCTCCGCTCCGGTCGCGCGCAGGGCATCGGCCGTGAAGACGCTCGTCGCCACTGCGATGCTCGCCGCGCCGATTGCCTTCGCGGCCGCGACGTCGAGCGGGGTATCGCCGATGACGACGACGTCGCAGCGATCGCGCGCGACTCCGAGTCGGGCTGCGCCCCGGCGTGCGCCGACCTCGAGCAGTGCGGGGCGATCCTCGCTATCCGAGCCGTAGCCGCCGAACGCGAAGCGGTCCCACACGCCGAGCGGCACGAGCTTGTGCTCCGCGCCGCGCTCGAGGTTGCCGGTGCCGAGCCCGATCGCGAGCCCGTCGCGCGTCGCGATCGCGTCGAGCAGCGCCGCGACGCCGACGTGCAGGCGGTAGGCCTTCGTCGCCGCGATCGTCGGGGGCAGCCGCGCGAGGTAGTCGTCGAGCACGGCCTCGATCAGCTCCGGGTGCCGCCCGGGATCGATCGACATGGCGCGCAGCCCCGCGCGCACGATCGCGGGATCCGTCATGCCCGCGAACGAGAACGTCGTGAGCGGGTGTGCGTCGCCGAGCACGTGCGCGAACGCGTCCTCCATCGCACGACGCCCCGCGCCGTCGCCCGAGAGCAGCGTTCCGTCGATGTCGAAGAGCAGCACGCGCCGCATCGGCGTCGCGGAGCAGACCACGAACCGATGCGGCTTTGAAGTGCGATCGTCAGCGTCGCGATCGCCGGCGCACGAGCGCGAGCGCCCCGAGCGCGAAGAGGCCACCGCCGCCCGCGCCGTGCGAGCGGCAGCCGCAGCCCTCGTCGCCCCCGTCGTCGGCCTCGGCGAACGTCGGATCGATCCCCGAGCTCGAGTCGCCCGGATCCGGCTCGCCGCCGTCGGTGCCGTCGCCGGCGTCCTCGGTGCCGTCGGCCGTCGCGCTGCCCTCCCCGTCGTCCTCGACGTCGCCGGCCTCGGTGCCGGACGGATCGAGATCGAGCCGCGTGAGTCGCACGGCGTCGTAGACGAGCCGCACCATCGCGGTGTCGGGCTCGCCGGTGTTGTCGTCGAGCCGCAGGCGCTGATCCGCGTCGGCATCGAACTGGAACTCGCCGAGCGAGACCCAGCCGTCGTTCGCCGATTGATCGATCGGCACGACGGTGTCGCCGGCCGCGTGCGTGACCTGGTATGCCGCCATCGTCGACATGCCGAACGGCTGCGGCACGTGGACCTCGAGCTCGTAGCGGCCCGACTCCGCGAAGTCGAGCTGCCAGATCGCGTAGTTGTACGGCATGTCGTAGTTCGTCGCGTGCGTCCACACGAGCGAGCCGCCCTCGCCCGCCGCCTCGTTCCGCCAGTACTCGGCGTTGCCGAAGAGCGAGTAGCAGGCGTGACCGTTGTCGATCGTGCCGCCGGCGGCCTCGATCGTGCCGCACGGTGGACAGTCGCCCTCGCACGTGTACGGCGTCTCCGTGCCGGAGCACGTGCCGTCGCCGCACACGGGCATCGACGTGAGCGCCTCGAGATCGGCGAGCGATCCGTTGAAGCGATCCACGTCGACGTTGCCGGCGATGCCCGCGACGCTGCCGCAGTCGCAGTACTGGTGGATCGTCCACCGATCCCACCCGGTCGGCACGCCGCCCGGGCAGTCGACGCCGTACCACGGCAGCATGAGCGGATACTCGCCGAACGCGTCGCTGCCGACGTTGTCGTTCCAGAAGTAGTAGCCCGAATAGACGAGCGGCTTGACGCCGAGCTCGCCCTCGACGCGATCGATCCACGCCTGGATCGCGTTCGCGATCGCGGCGCCACCGAGCCCACCGGTGGACTCGACGTCGATCATCGGCGGCAGATCGCCCGGCTGCAGCGGCCCGAGGTGCTCGAGCAGCAAGTCCGCCTGCGCGACCGGATCCTCGTCGGGCTCGAAGAACTGGTAGACGCCCGTGTGGATCCCGGCCGCACGCGAGCCCGCGAGGTTCGCATCGAACTGCGGATCGAAGAACTGCAGGCTGTGCGACACGCGGATGATCGCGTACTCCACCCCGTCGGCCGCGACCGCGTTCCAGTCGATGTCGCCCTGGTAGTAGGAGACGTCGATGCCGAACACGGTCTCGCCGTCGGCACACACGCCGCCCGCCTGCGGCTCGGTCGCGATGCGCAGGCCGAGCCCGTCGCCCATCACGTTGCCGTGCGAGCGCTCGGGCAGCTCGCCCACGAGAACCGCTGCGAGAACGAAGGCGGCGTGCGTCAACATGCGCCCGAGTATGCGCCGATGGACGCGGCGGTCGATCGGGCGGACTGTCTACCGCGTTCGTACTGGGCGGGAATGCGTAGCGATTCGGGATCGCGCCCGCGCTGGGGTACCCTCGCCCTCATGCGGATGCAGGCAGTGCTGCTCACGCTCGCGACGGCGTGCGGAGGCGGCAACGAGGGCGATGGCGGATCGGACACGGGGTCCACCGAGACGAGCGCGGACGACGTGGCCGATCCCACGACGTTCACGGCCGCCGACGACGACGGCAGCACGTCCGGGGCCGCGACGACGGAGCCGGCCGACGACTCCACGACTGGCGCGCCCCCCAACGGCACCGCGGGCTGCGGGCTCGCACCGGCCGATCCGTCCCAGCAGTGGACCGCGCACACGATCGACGTCGGCGGCACGCCACGCGAGTACTGGGTGTGGCTGCCGATGCCCTACGATCCGAACCGCGCCTACCCAGTCGTGTATCAATGGCACGGTTGCAGCGACGCCGAGGATCGCCAGAACAACAACCCGCCCGTGCAGGACCAGAGCGGCGCCGATGCGATCCACATCCGCGGCAAGGCGGTGCAGGCATGTTGGGACACCGGCCTGCAGACGCCCGACCTCGACTTCTTCGACGCGCTGGTCGCCGAGGTCGAGGCCACGTGGTGCGCGGATCCGGAGCGCCGGTTCGCGACGGGCTACTCGAGCGGCGCCTTCATGACGCACCGCCTCGGTTGTGCGCGCGGGGACATGCTGCGCGGCATCGCCTCGATCGCCGGCGGCCAGGCGGACGCCGACTGCACGGGACCGGTCGCGGCGCTCGTCATCCACGACGAGGACGACGCCACGGTGAACATCGGCGCGAGCATCGGTGCACGCGACCATCATCTCGCCCGCAACGGCTGCGACGCCGCGGCGCCGACGAGCCCCGTGGATCCGGCGCCATGCCAGGCGTACGCGGGCTGCGACGACGGGCTGCCGGTCGTGTGGTGCCAGACGACCGGCCAGGATCACTCGCGCCAGGACGGGCTGGCGGCGCCTGCGTTCTGGAACTTCCTGGCGGCATTGCCGAACCTGTGAGCAATGGCCGACGCGGTCCGATACGACACGTTGCCGGAGGCGAAGCGCGGCCTGCCGCTCGTCGTGCGTCCCGGTGACGATCGAAGGGCGCCCTGGTTGGTGGAGTGGCTCGCCGCCGAGCACGAGCTCGTGCAGGCGAAGCTCGCCGAGCACGGCGCGATCCTGCTGCGCGGCTTCGCGATCGACGACGCCCCCGCGTTCGAGTCGGTCGCGCGCGCGATCGCGGGCGAGCTCAAGAACGACTACCTCGGCACGTCGCCCCGCAACGCGCTCACGTCCCACGTCTTCTCCGCGAGCGAGCTGCCGCCCCACTACCCGATCCCGCAGCACTGCGAGATGAGCTTCGTCGCCGATCCGCCCAAGCGGCTGTTCTTCTGCGCGCTCGCGCCCAACGAGGGCCCGGGCGGCGAGACGCCGCTCGTCGACTTCGAGCGGATCCCGATCGACCTCGACCCGGGCGTGCGCACCCGCTTCGAGGCCCGCGGCGTCCGCAACATCCGCAATTACGCCGCGCCGGGCGTGAAGCGCCGCGACCTGTGGCAGCTCAAGCCGTGGGACGACATGTTCGGCTCGACCGATCGCGACGTGGTCGAGGCGAAGTGCCGCGACAACGGCTTCGAGTGGAAGTGGCGCGACGGCGGAGCGCTGCAGCTCACGAACACGCAGCCCGCCTTCACGCGCCACCCGACGACCGGCGCGACGGTGTGGTTCAACCACAGCCAGGTCTTCCACCTGTCGGCCGCGAAGGGCGAGCTGCGTCGCGTGGGGCGTCGCCCCGGGCAGTGGCGCAGCGCCGTGCTGTCGCGCGCCGTCGAGGTGGTGACGGCCGTGAAGGCGCACCTCACCGATCCCGAGGCGTTGCCGATGCACTGCACGTACGGCGACGGCCGCCCGATCCCAGACGCCGACATGGAAGCGGTGCGCGACGCGATCTGGGCCAACCTCGTCGCGTACCGGTGGGAGCGCGGCGACGTGGTGGCGATCGACAACCGCCGCGTCGCCCACGGCCGCATGCCCTACCGCGGTTCGCGATCGATCGCCGTCGCGTGGGCGTGAATCAGTAGGCGGCTGCGCTGCCGCCGTCGCGGCTCTGATCGGCGACGGCGCGGAAGCCCTTCGTCTCCGGGTCGACCTCGAGGATGTTCGCGTGGCCCATCGTGCCCCGCTTGCGGATCTGGTGGCCGCGCTCGACGAGCCCCTTCTCGAGCTCGGGCGAGATCCGGTCCTCGGCCCAGATCATGTCGGGCAGCCACTGGTGGTGCACGCGCGGCGACTCGACGGCCTCGTCCACCGTCATGCCGTAGTCGACGATCGCGCGCGCGAGCTGCGAGACCGTGGTGGTGATCGTGGGACCGCCGGGCGTGCCGAGCACCGCCCGCAGCTCGCCGTCCTTCACGAGGATCGTCGGTGTCATCGACGACAGCATGCGCTTGCCGGGCTCGATCTTGTTCTGCTCGCCCTGCACGAGACCGAAGGCGTTCGCGGTGCCGGGCTTCACCGCGAAGTCGTCCATCTCGTTGTTCACGAGCACGCCGGTGCCCGGCACGACGAACAGCCCGCCGAAGCCGAGGTTCAGCGTGGTGGTGGTGGACACCGCGTTGCCCGCCTCGTCGACGACCGAGTAGTGGGTGGTCTGGTGCGACTCGGACTTGCCGGGGGCGATGCCGGCCTTGATCGCGGACGACGGCGTGGCCTTGCCCGGATCGATGTCCGCCACGCGTTGCTTCACGTAGGAGACGTCGAGCAGCTGCTCCATCGGCAGATCGACGAAGTCGGGATCGGCGAGGAGCAGGTTGCGATCGGCGTACGTGCGGCGGGCGGACTCGACGTAGAGGTGGACCTCGTCGACGCTGCGCCACGGCTTCTCGTGCAGCTCGAGCACCTCGGCGGCGGCGAGCAGCTGGCGGAGCACGACGCCGCCCGCAGACGGCGGCGGCATCGTGATCACCTGGTGGCCGCGGTACTCGAAGACGATCGCGGTGCGCTCGACGGCCTTGTACTCGCGCAGATCCTGGGCGGTCCAGATGCCGCCCGCGGCGCTCACCCCGGTGGCGAGGCGCTCGGCGAGCGCGCCCTCGTAGAACGCCTGCCCGCCCTGCTCCGCGATCGTGCGCAGCGTCTTGCCGAGATCGGGCTGCGTCCACGTGTCGCCCACGGCGTACGCGGTGCCGTCCGCCTTCTCGTAGTGCTTCGCCGCCGCGGGAAAGCCCGCCTCGCGCATGCGCGAGGCCCCGTTCGCGAGGTCCTTCGCGTGCCAGTCGTCGAGCACGTGGCCCTTCTCGGCGAGCAGCACCGCGGGCATCACGACGTCCTTCCACGGCAGCTTGCCGAACTTCGCGTGGGCGAGCGCGAGGCCGGCGACGCTGCCGGGAATGCCGGCGGCCTTCGGTCCCTCGAGGCGCTCGTCGGTGGGCTTGCCGTCCTTGCCGATGTACATGTCGCGGTGCGCCTTGCCGGGGGCGCGCTCGCGGTAGTCGATCGCGGCGAGCGTGCCGTCGTCCATGCGCACGACCATGAAGCCGCCGCCGCCGATGTTGCCGGCCGACGGGTGCGTGACGGCGAGGGCGAAGCCGACCGCGACGGCCGCGTCGACCGCGTTGCCGCCGGCCTTCAGGATCGCGATGCCGGTCGCGCTCGCCTGGGCCTCGGCGCTCGTGACCGCGCCGTGGATCCCGACGGCGACCGCGGGGTGATCGCCCTTGCTCGGCAGCCGGCGTGCGGCGGCGGCCTCGGGCTCGGCGGGCGGGACCGCGTCGGTGGCCCCGGTCGGCTCGGGGGTGCGGGGACAGGCGCCGCACACGAGCGCGAACACCGTGGGGGCCAACGAGCGCGCGAGCCTGAGCATCGGCGGCAGAGCCTACCCGAAAGCGCGCGAGGCCTTGACAGGGGCCCCCCCGCTCCCGCATCTTTCGCCCGCTTCAACGTGCTCGGGGATCGTCTAATGGTAGGACTGCGGTTTCTGGTACCGCCTATCAAGGTTCGAATCCTTGTCCCCGAACCCGCCGGTTCACCAGACGCCGGCACTCCCCCGACGGGGGAATCCTCGGCCCCATAGTCTAGTGGTCAGGACGCGGGGTTCTCATCCCCGAAACCCGGGTTCGAAACCCGGTGGGGTCACTCGAAAACGACGACGCCTCGCTCCCGAACGGGAGCGAGGCGTCGCCGTTTTCGCCGTGCCCGTGCCCGTGCCCGTGCCCGTGCCCGATCGTGACCCGTGCCCGATCGTGACCCGTGCCCGATCGTGCACGGTCCACGGGCGACGGATCGGGCAACGGGTCACGGATCGGGCACGGGCACGGGCACGGGCACGGGGCGGGGCCTTTAAAGGCCCGCAGGGAACCCCCCTCATCGGGAAGCTCCCTGCGGTGCGAGAAGGACGGAGGATCCAGGGCTCACGTTCGCCGATCCCACCCGCGGGTCGACCCCACGGGGGCGCGCGGGTCGGCGCACACCCCTGCCATGTCCGCCCCGTTCGACGCCCGCCTCGCCGGATTTTCCGTGCGTCCGATCGTGCGAGGCGAATTCGGTGGGAGCACCTGCGTGCTCGTGCTCGGCGCTCGCACGACTCGCGACGTCGCGTCCGGTCGATCGCACGCACGCGCTTGGGGGCCGTCGCGATCCGAGGTGGTGCACGTCGCCCCCGATCGCGGTTCGCCGTCGCCGACCTCTGCATGCACACGATCGTCGCTTCGTTTGACGCCGACGGCGCCGCGTCGCTACGTTCGTATCGGATGGCGCGCCGCCGAGTGGGTGCGAGAGCTCGGGCGACCGGCGTCGTCGTGGGGTTCGTCCTGGGTGCCTGCGGTGGCGCGCAGCAGGGCTACTACGGCCCGTGCGACGAGCCGGCCGGCCTCGTGGTCGATTGCGACGCGCCGCCGCCGGTCGACGCGTACACGACCTGGGACGCGTGCGAGAAACTCGCGGCGTGCGGCATCGTCCTCTACGAAGACGACGGCGACGAGGATCCACGCCCGACGTTCGCGGACTGCGTCGCGCAGGTCGAGGCAGCAGAGGACATGCAGGGCGATCCGCTGCTCGCGTGCATCGAGGAGACGAGCTGCCCCGACCTCGCGCGCATCGAGGACGTCGAAGGCATGGATCCGAACCCGGCCGACGGCGCCATCGAGGGCATCATCGGCTACTGCGGGAGACTCGACCCGAATGGGCAGTGACGGGCTGCGCGGGAGGATCGGTCTCGGAGCGCTCGTCCTGGCGCTCGCGCTCGCACCGTCGATCGGTCGGGCGGCCCCGGGCCTCGACGAGGAGATCGCGATTCTCAAGGCGCGCCCCACCGGCATGGAAGAAGCCGAGTGGAAGAAGCGGAGGCGCGAGGCCGCCGAGAAGATCGGCGACGTGCGCTCGCAGGAGTCCGTCGACGCGCTCCTCGAGGTCGTCGAGACCGAGCGCTACGACTCCGTCTTGTCGATCGCGATCGAGGGCCTGGGCAAGCAGGGCGACCCGCGGGCCATCCCCGCGCTGCAGACGATCTACGGCGACCGCAGCCTCGACACGTTCGTGCGCGAAGACGCCGGCAAGGCGATCATGGCGCTCGGCGGCACGCCCAAGGACGACGCGCGGCTCACCGGCGAGGCCACCACGAAGACCGGCACCGGCGACGACGCGCTGCTCGGCGGACCGCAGCTCGGCACGATGGGCGAGGCGAGCGTGCAGGACGTCGGCGAGGGCGAGAGCGATCCGACGACCTCGGACAAACCGCTGCCCGCGAACGTGCGCGCGCGCGGGCGCGAGTTCTCGTTCGTCGTCGGCACGCTCGACCTGAACGTGAACACGCGATCGTCGGAGCAACCGATCCTCGCCGACGGTGGGCTCGGCGCGCTCGCGCGCTACGTCGACGAGCGTCACAAGTGGGGCTGGACCGTGCGCGGCGATCTCGGCGCGCGCATCGTCAACGGCGATCTCACCAACGTCGCCGAGATGGACGGCGACGACAGCGGCGACACGCTGATGGTCAGCCAGGCGCTCTCCGGCACGGGCGAGATCCACGTCTACTTCGGCAAGACCGACGTGCACGCGTTCGCGGAGCTCGGCCTGTCCGAGCGCCTCACCCACGTGAACGTCGAGGACTACGGCGGCGGCAACCAAAGCGAGCTCACCGACACCCGCTTCGCGCTCGACGTGGTGCCGGCCGGCGGCCTCGGCTGGGGTCGCTACCTCAATGGCGGCAGCGACCTCATGGTGGACGCGATCGTCGACGCGCTCCGCAAGGAGAACATCCTCGCGCGCGAGCTCGACCCGGAGGCGCGCCGCGCATTGCGGGACGCCGTCTACCGGCGCAGCAATTCGTTCTCGGCGTGGCCGCGGCTGTCGGCGGTGCTCGGCGTGCTCACGGCCCGCGGCTACCTCGCGCGTCGGCCCGGCCCGCGGCTCGTCCACCGGCTGCGCAGCATCGTCGAGGATCCGAGCTACCTCGATCGCCCCAAGGGCATTCGCGTGCGCGGAGGATTCCTCTACGACGCGCCCATCGCCCAGAAGGACTTCCAGCGCGCCGGCAGCGACGGCGTGGGTGCGCCGTTCCTGCAGTTCGACGCGGGCTTCCAGATCGGGCTCGAGCGCCAGGTGCTGGTCGACACGCGCTTCTGGTACGACGTGATCGGTGCGCGCGGGTTCACGTCCGACACGGGCGTCACGTACACGCGATTCCTGCACACGAAATTCCACGACTACGCGGGCAACTGGTTCGCCGGCGTGCGCGGAGGCGCGAGCAGTCGCGAGCAGCTCGGCCTGCCCGACGGCGTCGAGCAAGCGCGCGTGGGCTATCGCGCGACCGCGAAGGCCGGCTACGCGTACGGCTTCCGCCGCGGCAGCGAGGTCGGCATCGTCGGCGAGGCCGGCGTGGACTCGGGCGCGCTCGTCGTGGGCCTGGGCCTCGGGCTGCGCATCGGGATCGTGCGCGGCTCGGTCGTGAATCCCAGCGCCGGCTCGGGGGCCGCCCCGGCCCGCGTCGCGCCGGGATCGACCGGCGCGGCGCCGACGTCGGCCCCCGCGCGCGGCCCGTGACGACCGCGCGCGTCGGTGTTCGAGCGCCGCGCGAACACCCGCGAAGAGAGTCGCCTACCATGGGCGCCGTGTCGGGGGGCTCGGAAGGCGCGACCGGACTCGGCGAGACGATCGACGCCGAGGACGTCGGGCTGCCGCCGGGCACGCTCTTGCCGTGGCGCCTGCACGTGGCGCGCGTCGACACGCCGCTCGTCGTCAGCATCCCGCACTCGGGACTCGCGTGGCCCGACGAGCTGCACCCACGCCCCCGCGTCGACTTCGCGCGCAACGCCGACTATGCCGTGCCGTCCTTGTACGCCGACGCGCCTTCGGTCGGCGCGGTCGTGCTCGAGGCTCGCTTCTCGCGGCTGCTCGTCGATCTCAACCGTGCCGGCGACGATGTCTCGAGCGTGCTCGTGCCCGATCATCCCGCGCCCCGGCCGCGCCGCCGGCCGGGCGTGCCCGCCCGCGAGGGCGAAGTGGTGGACGGCGATCACCACCGCCCGGGGCGTGGGGTCGTGTGGTCGGCCGCACTCGGCAACGTCCCGCTGCTCACCGCGCCGCTCAAGTTCAGCGAGTTCCGCGATCGCATCGATCGCTATCACGAGCCCTATCACCGCGCGCTCGAGCTCTTGTTGCGCCGTCGCGTGCAACGCTTCGGATATGCGGTGCTCTTGGACGCGCACAGCATGCCGTGCTCGGTCGGCGCGGACCTCGTGCTGGGCACGCTGGGGGGCGCGTCGTGCAGCGCGTCGGTCGAGCGGTTGGCGCTCGATGCGCTGGGGGCTTCGCCCACCCTGCCCTACCACTTGCGCGTGCGGTTGAACGATCCCTATCACGGCGGCGAAGTCGTGCGCCGTTGCGGCAGACCCGAGCTCGGGTGGCACGCGTTACAGCTCGAGGTGAGCCGCGCGCTCTACATGGACGAGCGCACGTTGACGCTGTACCGGCCGCAGACGCACGCCCGCGCGGCCGAGACCGAGACCGACGGCGCGGACGCGATGGCGGCCGCAAACGAGCCGCCCGCCGCACCGCCCGCCCGCATCGTCCGCGATTTCGCCGAGCTCCGCCGCCGTGTATCATGCTTGATCCAACGACTCGCGTGGGAGTCCGCCGACGCGTGCCGCTCGGGCACATCCACGCTCCACGCCCGTGTCACCGACGGGGACCGTGTGTGACGAGGCTTTTCCATGCGCGCCGCAACCGCTAACATCCCCGCCGACCTTCGGGAGCAAAGGACGAACGTGCCGTGAGCCAAGCAAGACGAGACGCCGACGCGTTCGATGATCTGCTCGGCCAACTCGTGGACGAGTTGGCGATGACGCCGACCATGCCGGAGCCGGAGCCGGAGCCCGAGCCGGTCTTCGTTCCCGGCGGCACGACGATCGGTCCCGCGCCCCAGGGTCCACACGACCCGATGGCCCACATGGGCCACGCGCACTACGAGCCGCCCGCGAAGTCGGGCAGCGGGCTCGGCATCGGCCTCGGCATCGGGGGCGGCATCGTGATCCTCGGCTCCGTCGTCGCGGGCATGTACTTCCTGCGACCCGATCCGCCGCCGCCCGCCACCCCGGCGCCGGTCGTCGTCGCCGATTCCAAGGACGCCGCGAAGCCGACGACACCGCCACCGCCGACGCCCGGCGCGATGCCGACGCCCGGCGCACCCGTGCCCGGCGCGGTCCCTGGCACCGCCGTGCCGCCCGGCACCGCGCTCCCGCCCGGCACACCGCCGGGCACCGTGCCGCCCGGCACCGCGCTCCCGCCCGGCACCGCCGTCCCGCCCGGCACCGCCGTCCCGCCCGGCACCGCGGCCGCGCCCGGCACGACCCCCGCGACCCCGGCCCCCGCCGCGAAGCCGGTGGTCAAGAAGAAGTCCACGAAGAAGAAGTCCAGCGGTGGTGGTGGTACCAAGAAGCCCAGCGGTGGCGGCAAGCCCAAGACCGTCGATCCGTTCGGCTGATCCCCACGCGTCCCGAGGTCACTCCCCGATGCTCCGCACCGTCGCTGCTCGTTCGCTCTCGCTCGGTCTCGCCATCGCCCTCGCACTGCCCAGCGGCTCCGCCTTCGCCGGCGCGGCCGTCGGCGCCGCGCCTGCACCGGGCTCGCCCGGTGATCCGGCCGCGATGACGCCGGAACAGAAGCTCGAGAAGGCCAAGCAGCTGTTCGGTGAGGGCAACGCGGCGCTCGAGGCGGGCGACGCCGCGACTGCGCTCGCTCGCTTCGAGGACGCCTACCTCAACTACACGCCGGATCGACACAAGTTCAACTTCAACATCGGCGTCGCCGCCTATGCGGCCGGCGATTGTGCGAAGGCGAAGGCCGCGTTCCAGCGCTTCCTCGATCTCGTGCCCGAGGATCCGAACCGCGGCGAGGCGCAGCTCAAGATCCTCGAGATCGACCGCTCGGGGTGCGCCGCGGCGCAGCCGACCACGACGACGACCACACCCACCACGACGACGACGGCCCCCACCGACGAAGAGGACGATGCACCGATCCTCACCAGTCGTCGTGACGAGCGCGACGACGTGATCGAGCGCGAGCGCGACACGGCCAACGCGAAGCGCACGCATCCGATGGTCATCGCCGGTGCCGTGCTCACCGGCGTCGGCGGTGCGCTCGCGATCGGTGGCATCGTGTCCGCCGTGCTCGCGAACCAGACCGCGAACGAGCTCGCCGACCTCGCGTCGCCGGGCCCCACCGGCTTTCCGTCGGGCAACTACGCCGACGAGGAGGTCTTCGACCTCGATCGCAACAAGCTGCGCGCGCAGAACACCGCGTACCTCGTCATGCTGCCGCTCGGCAGCGCGCTGCTCGTGTCCGGCATCGTCGTGCTCGCGATCGGCGTGAAGAAGCAGAAGGCCGCGCGCGCGGGCATCAAGGGCTCGGGCGGTGGCGATGGTGCGCCGGCCGAGGATGCACGTCTGCCGAAGGCGCGCTTCGTCGGGGGCGGTCCCACGGTGCTCCGCGGCGGTGCGGGCGTCGGGGCGACGATCAAGTTCTAGCGAACGCCGACGCTCGTCGGCGGCGCGGAGACGGTGTGCAGCAGGAGCGAGCGGTGATCCGTGAGCGACTCGCCGCCGAGGTGGGCACGCTCGGCGTCGGTCGGCCCGCGCCGATCTGCCTGGCCTATCCGAGCCCGTATCGCGTCGGCATGTCGAGCCTGGGCTACCAGACGCTCTATCGCGTGCTGCACGAGCAGGGGATCGGCTGCCACCGCGCGTTCCTGCCCGATGCGTGGGAGGACGCCGCGATGCCGTGGCCGCCGCCCCGCTCGGCCATCCTCGCCTACGAGAGCGAGCGTCCGCTCGGCGACTATCGGATCATCGGCGTGTCGGTCGCCTACGAGCTGGAGATCACCGGCCTGCTGCGGCTGTTGCACGGCGCCGGGATCCCGATGCTCGCGCACGAGCGCGGTCCTCGACATCCGATCGTGATCGCGGGCGGCCCGCTCACCGACTCGAATCCCGCGCCGCTCCTGCCCTTCGTGGACGTGCTCGTCTCCGGCGAGGGCGAAGAGCTGTTGCCCGCCGCGGTCGAACGGATCCTCGACGCGCGCGACCGCGACGACGCGCTCGCGCGGCTGTCCGAGCTGCCGCACACCGTGCTCGGCGAGGTCGAGCGCGGTCGATTCGCCGAGCTGCCCACGTGTGCCACGGTCGCGCGTGCGGGCCTGCCGGCCCAGAGCGCCATCGTCACGCCGCACACCGAGCTCGCGGACATGTTCCTCGTCGAGCCCGAGCGCGGATGCTCGCGGCAGTGCACGTTCTGCGTGATGCGTGGGCCCAGCACCGGCGGCATGCGGCTCGTCGACGCCGACAAGGTCGTCGGGCTCGTGCCCGCGCACGCGCGCCGCGTCGGGCTCGTCGGCGCAGCCGTCACCGATCATCCCGCGCTCGAGGAGCTCGTCGCGCGCGTGGTCGAGGGCGGCCGCGGCATCGGGATCTCGAGCCTCCGCGCGGATCGACTCACCCCCACCCTGCTCGACCAGCTCGCGCGCGGCGGCTACCGCCAGATCACGGTGGCCTCCGACGGCATCAGCGAGCGCATGCGCGAGCTGCTCGTGCGCAAGATCGACGCCGACGATCTGCAGCGCGCCGCCGAGCTCGTGCGTGCCAACGAGGCGCTCACCGGCCTCAAGATCTACGAGATGATCGGCGTGCCCGGCGAGGACGAGCGCGACGTCGATGAGCTCGTGTCGTTCGTGCGCTCGCTGGCGAAACGCACCCGCATCACGCTCGGAATCTCCACGTTCGTGTCCAAGCGCAACACCCCGCTCGATGCCCAACCGTTCGTCGGCGTCGCGACGGCGCAGGCCCGCCTGGCCGCGATCCGCAAGGGACTCGCCGGCGTCGCGCGGATGCGCCCACAGCCGCCGCGCTGGGCCCACGTCGAGTGGCTGCTCGCGCAGGCCGGGCCCGAGGGTGGGTACGCGGCGCGCCGTGCGGTGGAGCGGGGTGGCAGCTATCGCGACTGGGTGCACGCATTCGAGGAGCTCGCACCGCCGCCTCGCGCGGCGCGCTTCGGCGACGAAGAGGTGCTCGCGCGGCGCCAGGGTCGAGCCGTCCGCACGCGTGCGCTGCCTGTGGTCCGCTAGCCGTTGCCGACGCGTCGAGAAGCCGGGAAAATCGGCACGCTCGGAAGTTCGGCGCGTCCGCGGACGTCATGTGAGCACTCGCCATGATTCTCCCCTCGTTGCTCGCGCTCTCGACCCTCGCTGCCCTCGGCGGTCTCGAGCCCACCGCACTCGCGACCGACGGCGAGGTCGTGATCGCGCCGACCGACGTGCGTTTCGTCGA
The DNA here is from genome assembly GCA_964468635.1 of uncultured Nannocystaceae bacterium. Classification (GTDB taxonomy): domain Bacteria; phylum Myxococcota_A; class Polyangia; order Nannocystales; family Nannocystaceae; genus Xiheibacterium. The sequence goes on along the minus strand of CAYXVR010000044.1, from coordinate 5,199 downwards.
GGCCCGCCACTCCGAGACCGTCGTGCGCGGGCGCCCGTGGGTGCCGCACAAGCGCATCGCGACGATCGCCGGCGGCACTCGGCTGGTCGTGCGCGGCGTCGTCGAGAGTCGCGACAAAGAGGGGTGCAAGGGCAAACCGTGGTACGCGGTGCGCCCGTTCGGCTTCGTGTGCTCCGAGCACGTGAAGCAGACCGAGTACGCGCCCGTGCCCGGCGTCGCGCTGCCGCCGTTGCCCGGCCGCCGTCTGCCCCACAGCTACGCGATCGTGAAGCACGACGGCGTCGTCGAGTACGCGTCGGTGGCCGACGTGCAGGCCGGCATCGTGCAGCGCGAGCTCGTGAAGAGCATGAGCATCGTCGTGAAGCGCAACGTCGAGATCGACGGCGCGTCGTACATCGAGAGCCAGCACGGCACGCTCGTGCCCCGCGACGGCGTGGGCTGGATGGGTCAGGGCTCCGAGTGGCACGGCGTCGCGCTCACGGGCGTCGGGGCCGGCCCCGCGTTCGCGTGGACGCTCGAGGAGAAGACCCGCGTGCTCGCCGAGCCGCGCACCGACGCGACCGTCGTGCGCACGGCCGCACGGCGCGAGCGCGTCGACCTGCTCGAGGCCGACGGGCCCGGGCGCGCGCAGTTCTGGCGCGTCGGCGACGGCGAGTGGATCGCGGCGAAGGAGCTCGCCGAGGTGATCGTGATCGCGCCGCCCGACGGCACGCTCGCACCGGCGCGCGTGCAGGCCACCGGCAACGACCAGTGGATCGACGTCGACGTCGGCGAGCAGGTGCTCGTCGCGTATCGCGGCGAGCAGCCCGTGTTCGCCACGCTCGTCGCCACCGGTCGCAGCTCGCCCACCCCGCTCGGCAACTATCCGATCTGGGCCAAGGTCGCGAGCATGGACATGGCGAACCAGGACTACGAGGACAAGCCGTTCATGGTCCAGGGCGTGCCATGGGTGCTGCTCTTCCAGGCCCACAACGCGCTGCACGGCGCGTACTGGCACGATCGCTTCGGTGCGAAGCGCAGCCACGGCTGCGTGAACCTGGCGCCGATCGACGCGCGCTGGGTGTTCGAGTGGGCCGGTCCCACGCTGCCCACCGGATGGACCGGCTACCTGCCGTCGGATCTGTCGCGCTCGCCGGTCGTGCACGTGCGCGACAGCAGTCGGCCCGAGGGCCTCGCGTTCACGCAGGAGCGACCGCCCGGCCCGCCCGACCCCGCGCTCGAGCGCAAGAAGCTGGAGGCCGCCGAGCGGCGCCGGGCCGCCGAGGCCGAGGCGACCGCCGCGGAGCTGGTCGAGACGCCGCCCTTGTGGCCCGAGCCGACCGAAGTGCCGTGAGGCCGACCGAACTCGACCCGTGAGGGTTGCCCGCGCGCGGGGGCGGCCCCTACCCTCGGGCCGATGACGCGCTCCATCTGGTCTCGTCTCACCGCGATGATCGCCGTCGCGACGATCGCCCTCGCCGCGCCCGCGTGCGGCGGCAACAAGAACGGCATGAAGAAGGTGGAGGTGCCGCAGGGCGGCATCCAGCTCGCCTACGACCTCACGCCGGGCGCGACGTACCAGGGCCACGTGCGCATCGGCAACACCCAGCAGATCGAGGGCGTCGGCAGCATCAGCCAGTCGCTCGAGTGCGACGTGAAGCTGCTCGTCGTCGGCTCCGATCCGGAGCGCAGCGGCGCCCAGGTGCGCGCGACGTTGTCCAACATCGTGCTCGACTGGGGCCTGCCTCCGTCCGCGCCGTTCTCGGTCGACGAGTTCGCGAAGCAGGCCGTCGCGCAGCTGCAGGGCATGCAGGTCACGTTCAACGTGCTGCCGACCGGCGAGATCACGTTCATGCCCGTGCCGCCGCAGGAGCTCGACGACCAGGTGAAGGAGGTGATCTTCCAGGTGCTGCGCGCGCTCGAGCAGGGCTTCCTCGTCATGCCGAAGCACAAGGTGGGCGAGGGCGAGACGTGGACGGAGAACGAGAAGCGCGGACGCGAGGGCAAGCTCGGGCGCTTCGTCGACGGCAAGGTCACGACCCACATGGAGGGCATGTTCCGCCGCGAGGAGCAGACCGAGGATCTCGTGCAGCTGAAGATCGAGCTGCAGCGCAAGGAGACGATCACGACGAAGGACGGCGCGCGCACGAGCGAGATCCAGGGCAAGTCGTCCGCCTTGTTCTCGATGCAGGGCTACCTCGCGGAGGTCGACGGCGAGACGCGCGAGTACGACCCCAAGCAGGGCATGAACTTCCGCAAGGTGCGGGTGCAGTGGCGGAAGACGGCGCAAGGCACCGCGGGCGCCGGTACCGGCGACGTGCAGACGATCGACGACCCGTGCCACCCGGACTACGTCGGACCGGCGGAGTGCAAGGAAGGCGAGGCGCAGGCGATCGACGACCCGTGCCATCCGGACTACGTCGGGGCCGAGCAGTGCACGCAGCCCACGCCGCCGCAGCCGAACGACGGCCCGCCGCCCACGTGATCAGGCCGTGCGTCGGGGCACGCGCTTCGACAGGCCGCACGTGATCTCGTACGGCACCGTGCCGGCCCACTGCGCCATCTCGTAGAGGTCGATCGCGCCGCGGCCCTGCTTGCCGAGCAGCGTGACCTCTTCGCCGACGCGCACATCGGGCAGATCGGTGACGTCGAGCATGCACACGTCCATCGTGATGTTGCCGAGCACCGCGCATCGATGCCCGCGCACGAGCATCTGCGCACGGCCCGACATCGCGCGCGGATAGCCGTCGCCGTAGCCGACCGGCACGATCGCGAGGCGAGTGTCGCGCTCGAGTCGCACGGTGCCGCCGTACGACACGCGCGAGCCCTCCGGCAGCTCGCGGATCCCCAGCACGCGCGAGTGCACCGTGAGCGCGAGCTCGAGGCCCGCGAGCTCGACGTCGGGGCTCGACGCCGCGCCGTACAGCGCGATGCCGGGGCGCACCATGTCGAAGTGCGCGGCCCGGAAGCGCACGAGGCCGGCGCTGTTGCTCGCGTGGCGCAACGGCGGATCGAGCCCGCGCGACGACAGGAGCGCGAGGCAATCGGTGAAGCACGCGAGCTGCCGCGTGGTCGTGAACTCGTCGTTCGTGTCGTCGGCGCACGCGAAGTGCGTCATCACGCCTTCGAGCTCGATCGTGCGGCCGGCATCGATCGCGAGCCAGTCGAGCAGCGGACCGACGTCCTTGGGCAGCGCGCCGAGGCGCGACATCCCCGTGTCGATCTTGAGGTGGACCGGCAACGCCCGTGCGCCTGCGCGACGCACCGCCGCCGCGAGCATCTCGAGGTGATCGACCGACCAGATCACGGGCCGCAGGCGCCGGTGGACGATGACGTCCTGCGAGCCCGGCGGCACGCCGCCGAGCACGACGACGGCGGCGTTGATCCCCGCCTCGCGCAGCTCGACGCCCTCTTCCACCAGGCTCACGGCCAGGCCCCACGCGCCCGCGTCCACGAACGCGCGCGCCGCCTCGGTGGCCCCGCACCCGTACCCGTCGGCCTTCACGACCGCGAGCACCCGGCACGACGGCCCGATGTGGCGATCCACCACGGCCAGGTTGTGGGCGAGCGCGGCCGTGTCGACCCGCGCCCACGTGGGCCGCACCGCGACGGCGGGCGCCACGGAGGCCGCCGGACGCGCCGCGAAGGGCGGCGGCACTGCGGGCTCGCTGGCCATGGGCCCTCATACCACGCGCGGGGCCCGGGCCGCATTCCCGGGCCGAACGCGCGGGATCAGGCCGCGGGCGCGAGGTCGAGCAGCAGGCGCGGGTCGAGGATCATGCGGCGTCCGCTCGAGCTGACGAGGCCGTCGCGGGCCATCGCCGACAGCGTGCGCGACACCGTCTCGCGGCACGAGCCGACCATGCGCGCGAGCTCGGACTGCGTCGGCACCGGCGCGAGGATCATCGCGGTGTCGGCGGGCGCACGGCGGCCCTGACGACGCGCGAGCCGGATCAGCGTGCGACGCAGCCGCTCCTCGACGTCGTGCAACGCGAGCGACGACGCGACGCTCTCGATGTCGCGCAGCTTGTCGGTGACGAGCTGCATGAGCCGCATCATCGTCTCGGGCTCGCGGCGCACGTGGGCCGCGACGACCTCCGCCGGGATCCGCAGCACTTCCACCGGCACGGCCGCGATGGCGGCCGTCGAGCTGCCGGTGCGATCGAATGCACACGACTCGCCCACGACGTCGCCGGGGCCCAGGGTCATGAGGATGAGATCGCGTCCACCCACCCCGGTGCGCACGAGGTTCACGCGGCCGCGCAGCACGACGTAGAGGCCGTCGGGCACGGCGTTCTCCTCGATGAGCGGCGCACCGGCCCCCTTGCGCAGGCGCACGGCGGCGGCGGCGAGGGCCTCGATCTCCGGCGCACGGGCCGCGGTGAAGGGCTCGACGCAGGTGAGGACGTCGGCAACGGACATGCGCTCGAGGGGAATCGACTGCAGGCGCGCATCGATCAGCGTGGACATGGCAAGGGGAAAGAGCACGCGGCGTGCCATGGACCACACCGCGCGCGGCGCCGCGGACCGGCCTGGAATCCCTGAACAAATGCAGCCAGCTCCAGGTGGTCGGCACGGGATCTGCTGTTGCGGAACGCCGACACTGGCGCCCGAGCCCGACGCCGGGCGTCGTGTTCTGCAGCACTCCCCGGCGCGAGTCGCATGCGACGGTCGTGATATGGGGGGTGTCGTGGCGGACATCCTCTTGAACGGCGAGCCTCGCACGGTCACGACGGGCACCACCCTCGCGACGCTGCTCGGCGAGCTGGGCCTCGATCCGACGACGGTCGCGATCGAGCGGAACCGGGAGATCGTGCCGCGGGCCGACTACGCGGACACGCAGCTCGCCGAGGGCGATGCGCTCGAGGTCGTCACGTTCGTCGGAGGAGGTTGAAGAGCTCATGAGCGCTGCGCAGGACACTTGGACGCTCGCGGGTCGCACGTGGCGATCGCGGCTGATCGTCGGCACCGGCAAGTATCGCGACGCGGACGAGACGAAGGCGTGCATCGCCGCGAGCGGTGCGGAGATCGTCACCGTCGCGTTGCGCCGCGTCGACCTCAAGGCGACCGACAACTTGTTGTCGTGGATCGATCGCGACCGCTACACGCTCTTGCCGAACACGGCCGGCTGTTACACGGCGGACGAGGCGGTGCGGACGCTCCGACTCGCGCGCGAGCTCGGCATCGCGGAGATCGTGAAGCTCGAGGTGATCGGCGATC
>CAYXVR010000043.1:67338-80969 GCA_964468635.1 uncultured Nannocystaceae bacterium | reverse complement strand
GGCGGCATGGCGGCGTCGCTCGGCAACGTCGACGCGCGCGACAACTGGAAGGTGCACTTCCGCGACACGATGCGCGGCGGCAAGTTCCTCAACGACTGGCGCATGGCCGAGCTTCATGCCCGCCAGGCGCCCGAGCGCGTGCGCGAGCTCGAGGACTGGGGCGCGGTGTTCGACCGCACGAAGGAAGGCCTCATCAGCCAGCGCAACTTCGGCGGCCATCGCTATCCGCGGCTCGCCCACGTCGGCGATCGCACCGGCCTCGAGCTCATCCGCACGCTGCAGGATCACGGCGTCCACCAGGGCATCGCGTTCCACATGGAATGCACGGCGCTCGAGCTGCTCAAGGACGGCGATCGGATCTCGGGCGTGCTCGCGTACTGGCGCGAGACGGGCCGCTTCGTCCGCTTCCACTGCCCCGCCGTGATCCTCGCGACCGGCGGCGGCGGCAAGGCGTGGGAGATCACGTCGAACTCGTGGGAGTACACCGGCGACGGCATCGCGATGGCCTACGAGGCCGGCGCGGAGCTGATGGACATCGAGTTCACGCAGTTCCACCCCACCGGCATGGTGTGGCCGCCGTCCGTGAGGGGCACGCTCGTCACCGAGGGCGTGCGCGGCGACGGTGGCGTGCTGCTCAACTCCGAGGGCAAGCGCTTCATGTTCGACTACATCTCCGAGCGCTTCGCGCCCGAGACGGCGAACACGGAGGAAGAGGCCCAGCGCTGGCTCGACGGCGACAAGACGGCCCGCCGCCCGCCCGAGCTGCTCACCCGCGACGAGGTCGCGCGCGCGATCACGGCCGAGATCAAGGCCGGCCGCGGCTCGCCGCACGGCGGCGTGTTCCTCGACATCGCCTCGCGCCGCCCCGCCGACTTCATCAAGCGCAAGCTGCCGTCGATGTACCACCAGTTCAAGGAGCTGGCCGAGGTCGACATCACGACGGAGAAGATGGAGATCGGGCCCACGCTGCACTACTTCATGGGTGGCTGCCGCGTGCACTCGGACACGCAGATGACGCGCGTGCCGGGCCTGTTCGCCGCGGGCGAGTGCAGCGCGGGCATGCACGGCGCGAATCGGCTCGGCGGCAACTCGCTGTCGGACCTCATCGTGTTCGGCAAGCTCGCGGGCACCGGCGCGGCGGAGTACGTGCGCGGGCTGGCGAACCGGCCGGTCGTCGACAAGGGCCAGGTGGAACAGGGCGTGCGGCGGGCGACCGACGTGCTCAACCGCGAGAGCGGCGAGAACCCCTACCTTTTGCACGAGGCGTTGCAGGCCACGATGCAGCGCAACGTCGGCATCGTGCGCAACGACGAGGACCTCGGCAAGGGCATCGCGGATCTCGAGGCGCTCAAGCCCCGCGTCGCGAAGGTGAAGGCCCCCGGCGCGAGCCAGTACAACCCGGGCTGGCACGAGGCGCTGGCGATGCGCTCGCTCATGATCACCGCCGAGGCCGTCGCACGCGCGGCGCGGATGCGGCAGGAGAGCCGCGGTGGGCACTACCGCGTCGATTACCCGAAGGAAGAGGCCCACTGGCTCGAGTACAACGTGGTGATCCGCAAGGGCAAGGACGGCGCGATGGAGGTCGAGAAGGTCGAGCGGTCCCCGGGTCCGCCCCACCTCGTCGCGATCGCCCAGGCGAAGATCGAGGACCTCGAGAGCGGCAAGGTCGGCGCCGACGTGGAGTAGAGAATGGCCAAGCGCACCTTCAAGATCTGGCGCGGGAACAAGGACGGCGGCGACTTCCAGACGTACACCCAGGAGGTGTCCGAGGGGATGGTCGTGCTCGACGTGCTGCATCGCATCCAGGCCGAGCAGGCCAACGACATGGCGATCCGGTGGAACTGCAAGGCCGGCAAGTGCGGCTCGTGCTCCGTCGAGATCAACGGCAAGCCGCGGCTGTCGTGCATGACCCGCATGAACGTCTTCGAGCCCGACGAGACGATCACGGTGCAGCCGCTCAAGACGTTCCCGGTGATCAAGGACCTCGTCACCGACGTCTCGTGGAACTACGCGCAGAACAAGCGCATCAAGCCCCTCCAGCCCCGCAAGCGCGACGCGGACGGCAACCATCGGATGTACCAGGAGGACGTCGATCGGGTGCAGGAGTTCCGCAAGTGCATCGAGTGCTACCTGTGCCAGGACGTGTGCCACGTGCTGCGCGATCGCGACGGGCAGGACAAGTTCGTCGGTCCGCGCTTCATGATCCGGCTGGCCGGCCTCGAGATGAACCCGCTCGACACCGCCGATCGGATCCCCGAGATCCGCAAGGAGTTCGGCTCGGGCTACTGCAACATCACGCGCTGCTGCACCGAGGTGTGCCCCGAGCACATCGGCATCACGGACAACGGCATCATCCCGCTCAAGGAGCGCGTGGTGGACCGCTACTACGACCCGATCGCGATGCTCCTGCGGAAAGTCCGGGGCGACAAGAAGCGCGCGTGACTCGACCCGTCTTCACGGCCCTGCGGGCCTGGGCCTGCCGACCCGATCCTTGATGCGCAGGAGCGGGCGCTCGATCGCGTGGAACGACGCCCACGCGACGACGAGCGTGGCGACGATGCCGACAATCGCGACGAGCCCCGACGGCGGTGCATCGGCGGCGTGGAACCGCAGCCCGAGCGCGACGTAGATCGGGAAGTGGAACAGGTACACGCCGTAGCTGATGCGGCCCAGCGCGCGCGCCCACGGATGTACGAGCGCGCGGTGCACGAGCGACGGTCGCCCGTGGGCGAGCAGACCGGCGAGCACGATGGCGCCGGACAGCGCGGAGAAGCCGATCATCTTCGACAACGGGTGCCATGCGGCCAGGCCGAAGCGCCCGAGCGGCACGATCACGAAGGCAGCGGTCGCGAGCAGGAGCACGAGCCGCAGCGTCTTGCGGGGATGCGCGCGCAGCCAGCCCTCGTGGTAGGCGAAGATCGCCCCGAGCGCGAGCGAGCCCATGCGGTACGGCGTGCCCCGGTAGACGAGCTCCGTCGCGAGATCGGGATCGGCGACGACGATGGTGATCACCGCCCCGACGATCGAGGCCGGGAGGAGCACCCACTGCACGACGGCGCGACTCGCATTCGGCGGCAGCCACAGCACGACGAACGGCCACACGAGGTAGAAGTGCTCCTCGACCGCGAGCGACCACGTGTGCTTGAGTGGGCTCGCGAGCTCGGCGTGGCTCGCGTACCAGAAGTTCTGCAGGTACACCGCGCTCCATCCGAGGTCGGGGCCGTCGTACACGAACGAGAGCGCGACCAGGCCCAGGTAGTAGATCGGGAAGATGCGCAGGAACCTGCGGATCCAGAAGCGCGTGGGTGCTGCGAGCGCGCCCTCCCCCTCGGCGCGCCCGCGCATCCGCTCGGCGAGCAGGATCCGCGTGATGAGCAGGCCCGACAGCACGAAGAACACATCGACGCCGAGGTAGCCCGGCCGCACGAGGTACTCGAGCCGCGCGACCCACGGGCCCGCGATGTCGCGCGGCAGATGGGCCCACAGGACGAGCGCGACCGCGACCCCGCGCAGGCCATCCAGCGTCGGCAGATGATCGGGAGTGGAGGCGCGCGCCATCGATCGCTTCTGTGACGCGGACGCGGGCCCGCGGCCACGAAGCGGCCCGACCCGGGCCTGGGGTCACGCGGAGTCCCGAGGCGCGTGGGGGCGTCCGACCCCGCGCCATCGCGCACGAATTCGCTGAGACAAGCGGGCCGCTCGGGTGTCTCCCGGGCTCGCATGCGGCGACGCCCACCTGCCCCGGTGCTCGCGCTCGGGCTGACCGCCCTGGTCGGGTGCTACCACGGCACCGATTCCGCGCAGGCGGACGGGGACGGCAGCGCGGATGGAGCCGACGACGACGACGGCGAGTCGGGCGACGACGACGGAGCCGACGACGACGGGGCGAGTGGGTGCGACACGCAGAGTGCCGCGCCGCTGCGCCGGCTCTCGCAGGCGCAGTACGAGAACACGCTGCGCGATCTGTTCGCCCCGGCCGGCATCGACGTGCCCGCGGAGATCCCCGACGATCTCGCGCGGATCCCGGTGGACGACGCGATCGCGGCGGTGGGCGACGCGAGCATCACTTTCGGGATCCTCGACACGCGCGTCTCGGACCTGCACGCGCGCGCGTACTACCGCATCGCGAGCTCCCTGTCGTATCTCGCGGTCGAGGACGACGTGCGCTTCGCCGCGATCGCGGGCGACTGCGCGCTCCAGGCCCAGGCCGACGACGCGTGCATCGACGCATTCCTCGACGACTTCGGCCTGCGCGCGATGCGACGCCCGATCACCGACGCCGAGCGTGAGCACTTCCACTCGATCGCCGACGGAGCCGAAGACGGCACGGAGGCGTTCCGCGGCCTCGTGTTCGCGCTGCTCATGCAGCCGCAGTTCCTCTACCACGTCGAGACCGACGGCGAGGGCGACGACGCGCTCTTCGACCTCGCGCCGTACGAGCTGGCCTCGCGCCTGTCGTTCCACTTCTGGCAGACGATGCCCGACGACGAGCTGTTCGCCGCCGCGGCCGACGGCTCACTCGCGACGAACGACGGCTACCAGGCCCAGCTCGATCGCGTGTTCGCCGACCCGCGCACGCAGATCACCGTCGATCGGTTCTACGACGAGTGGCTGCGCCTCGGCGCGATGACGCAGTTCCCGACGACGCCCGCGTTCCAGACGTTCGCCGAGGGCACGACGATCGGCGACCCGGCGGCCGATCACCTCGTCGCCGCCCAGGCCGAGATCCACGATCTGACGCGCCACTTCACGTGGACCGAGGACGGCACGATCGCCGACCTGTTCCTCACCGATCTGTCGTTCACGCAGTCGTCCCACCTCGCCGCGCTGTACGGCGTCGAGCCGTGGTCGGGCGAGGGCGAGCCGCCGCGCATGCCCGCGGGCGAGCGCGCCGGCCTGCTCACGCGCACGGCGCTGTTGCTCACCGGCAACCAGGAGACCCATCCGGTCCACCGCGGTGCCGTGGTGCGGCGCCGCATCATGTGCGAGGAGCTGCCGGCTCCGGATCCCGCGTCGTTGCCACCGGGGGCACTCGATCCACCACCGGTCACCGAGGACCAGACCACGCGCGAGCGCTACGAGGCGAAGACCGCCGACGCGCAGTGCCAGGGCTGCCACGCCGCGATCAACCCCGTGGGCTTCGTGCTCGAGCGCTACGACGCGATCGGCCGCGTGCGCGACCAGGAGCTCGTGATCGACGAGGCCACCGGCGAGGTGCTCGCCACGCTGCCCATCGACTCCAGCGCGACGATCCAGATCGGCGGCGGCACGGCGTCGATTTCGACCGGCGTCGAGCTGTCCGAGCAGGTCGTCGCGAGTGGACAGGTCGAGGGGTGTTTCGCCCGCCAGTACTTCCGCGCGACGTTCGGGCGCGAGGAGACCGAGCCCGACGCGTGCACGATCGACTTCTTGACCACCACGATCCGCGAGGGCTCGCTGCGCGACGCACTGCGTGCGATCGCCGAAGAACCCGTCTTCCGCTCGAGGAAGGTGCAGTGATGGCTCTGCGAAGCACCCGGCGCATGTTCCTGCGCAGCGCGAGCGGCCTTGCGCTGGGGATCCCGTTCCTGCCGTCGCTGCTGCCCCGCGACGCCAAGGGTGGCGTGGGCACGGCCCCGAAGCGCTTCGTCGCGATCCAGTCGCAGAGCGGCCAGATGGCGTTCGACTTCTGGCCGGCGTGGACGCCCGCGGGCTACCAGCTGCGCGACGAGATGTACGGCGGGCCGCGCTCGGACGGTACGACCGCATTGAGCGTGACGATGCCGGGCACGAACGCCAAGTACGCGCCCTTGTCCGACTTCGTGGGGCAGGATCTGTCGAACGTCATCTCCGCCGATCTGCAGCCGTACTTCTCCAAGATGCTGCTCCTGCGCGGGCTGGACTATCTCCAGGGCACGAGCCACGGCACGGGGCAGATGCTCGGCAACTACGCGAACTGTGCGTCGGGCGGCGAGTTCGAGTCGCGCGGGCTGGGCTGGAAGCCGACGATCGACCAGGTGCTCGCGTACTCGAGCAAGTTCTACGAGAGCGAGCCGCAGACGCGATCGCTCGTGCTCGCGACCGGCAGCCCGGGCTCGATCTCCGACACGCACTACGGCGTGGCCGGCGGGCCGGTCGAGAACATCCCGGCGTACCTCGAGCCGCTCTACGTGTGGCAGGACCTGTTCGGCGACTTCATGGATCCGGAGATGCCGGTCGAGCATCCGAACCGGCGGCTCGTGAACGCGGTGTACGAGGACTACGCGCGCCTGCGTCAGCACCCACGCATGAGCCCGGACGATCGCGCCGCGCTCGAGCGCCACATGACGTTCCTCGACGACATCGAGAACGACCTCGCCAACGGCCTGGGAGCCGGGTGCGCGAAGCCGACCGAGCCGCCGTTCTTCGACATGGGCTACCCGTGGGAAGAGGTGTCGAGCGTCGCCGACTTCGAGGAGTGCGTGCGGCTGCTCGTCGACATCTCGTGCGCGGCGCTGCGCTGCGATCTCACCCGCATCGTCACGTTCCAGGCCCAGATGGCGGTCTCGGACGCGAGCGGCACGAAGGTGACGTCGTACCACAACAGCGACGACGTGGCCGGCGACTGGCACGACTTCGCCCACGACGCGGTGGGCGAGCCCGGCGACCACGACCACATCAACGCGCTCAACAAGTGGGTCACCTCCGCGATCTTCGGCCGTTTCCTCGAGCAGCTCGACGTCGAAGAAGCGGACGGCACGACGTTCCTCGACAACGGCATCGTGTACCTGGGCAGCGAGCTGTCCGTCGATCACTACGTCAACGGCATGCCCACGCTGCTCGCCGGAAGCGCCGGCGGTGCGCTCACGACGGGCAACTACGTCGACTACACGCAGATGACGAACGACTACGCGAACGACGGCGTGATGCCGTGGGGCACGCTCATCCCCGGCATCCCGCACAACCGTCTGCTCGTCACGATCCTGCAGGCGATGGGGCTGTCGCCCGCGGACTACGAGGACGGCGCGCCGGGCTACGGCCACAGCCAGGAGTTCCTCTCGCCGTACAACTGGCCGCTCGACGCGTACGTCGCCGGCGACATCGGCAAGCCGCTGCCCGGCATCCTCGGCTGACGCACAACGATGCGAAGCGCGACGGGTCGCTAGGACAACGACGATTCGCGAGTTGAGGTTGCGCCTGCGGGTTCGCGAAATGCCGGCTCCGCGCCCGACGTCTGCGGGCTCGTGAATCCGCTCGCTGCCGGTCGCCTCGTCGTGCGAGGCCTGTTCGTCACGGCGCGCACGCTGATCGGTGGCCCGATCGGGCTCGTCCTCCTGTTGCCCGATCTCGTGCGCCTGGTCGACTGGCTCGCGCGCATCGGCTTCGGCGTCGAGCTGTGCCTGTCGCGGACCGCGGGCGATGCCCTCGATCGCGCGTGGGACTTCCTGTTCGCGTGGACGGATCCCGCGACGCTGCGCAACAAGTACCAGCGGATGTCGATGTGCACGGTCACCAACATCACGATGCTGTTGCCGCCGCCCGGGCTGCAGTGGGTGGCGGCCGGCGAGCTCGATCCGAGCCGTCCCGACCAGGTGCCCGTCATCCTGTTCACGTACGAAGGGCGGCTGTGGGCGTGCGGCTTGATGGAGCTGCCGTTGCCGCCGGAGTCCGACGCGTGCGGGCCGATCCGCCGCGGCCCGCAGTTCGTGGTGTGGCTGCAGCAGGCGTCCTACGCCGCGTATCGCGATGCGCTGCCGGAAGAGATCCGTGCGCGCATCGAGCCGGCCCTCGGTGCGCATGCCGACGTCGAGGTCCCCGTACCGCGCGGGCTGCAGTGGTACCTGCCGCAAGTCGCACGCATGATCGGCGCCGTTCCGGCGCTGTGAGAAAGGAGCGCTCGAAGATGTCCGTGTTCACCGAGGTGCTGCAGAGATTCCGCATGCTCGCCGGAGGCGCCCGAGTGGCGCGCCTGGGCGACGACGTCAACGCCATCGCGCACATGTTCATGACGCGACCCGGGGCGACCGGAGACGTGCGCTGGCTGTTCGACCTGCCCGCCGGACAGGTCGACGACTTCTTGAAGCACTGGGCCCGGCGCAACAACCTGAGCGAGGACATCGTCAGGACGTTCGGGGTGAACGCCCAGCAGTACCGCGCGCTCACGGCGGGTGCGGCCGGAACCCAGCCGGTGCTCGTCGAGGGCGGGCTGCGAGCGGTTCGAGTGCTCGACGACTACCCCGCAGTCGCGCACGTGAACTTCGGCATGGTGCGCGATGGCGGGCGCGTGATGATCGACCTCTGGTTCCCGGGAGCCGTCGGCGGGTATTCGGGCGTTCGCGCGAGCCTGATGACGTACATGCGGGATCGGATCGCCCAGCTCGGGGGGCAAGCGTTGTCGCCGAACCTCGTGAACATGCTCGGCGGCGCGGGACAGACCTTCCGTCCGGTCGCGCCGACGCTGCGTTAGCCGAGTCGGCGTAGGACCTGCGTAGTCGTGGCCACCGGAACGGCGCTCTCTCGGGCGCGCTCTCGCACGTGCGCGTCTCGGTCGCAGGCGCACCGGCGCGTCGTGAATCGCGATACCGTGGAGGTGCGATGTGGCGACACGGTCTCGGCGTGCTCGCGGGCGCGTGGCTCTCGAGCTGCGTGGGCGGCAACGCGTTCCCGTGCCACGCGACGTCGGAGTGCGTCGATGGTGGGCGGCTCGGCGTGTGCCAGTCCGACGGCTGGTGCAGCTTCCCCGATGCCGGATGTCCGTCGGGCCAGCGCTACGGCGAGCACGCGGGTGAGGGGCTCGCGGGGCTGTGTGTCGGCGACGACGGCACGACCGGCGGCGACGGGACGCCGGTGGAGTCCTCGTCGGACGCGGGCGAGCCGACGATCGCGACGCTCGAGGCGACCGGCCCCGTCACGAACGGCGGCGACTCGACGACCGGCGACGATGCCGACACGATGGGCGCGAGCGCGACGGCGACGTCGTCACCGACGAGCATGACCGGGCCCGACGACGGCGGATCGACGACCGACGACCCGACGGATCCGTCCGGCACCGAGCCGCTGTGCGGCAACGGGATCATCGACGACGGCGAGTCGTGCGACGGCGCGAACTTCGGCCTGCAGACCTGTTCGTCGCTCGTGCCGGGCAGTGTCGGCACGCTGTCGTGCGACGCCCAGTGCCAGGTCGACACGTCGGCGTGCGCGCCCGCGAACGACGACGGCTACCTGCCGTGCGACGTGGACGACGAGTGTCCGGCGGAGGTGTGCCACCTGTTCGCGGGCAACGGCACGTGCTTGCCGATCTGCATGGACGACAACGGCTGCCCGAGCCTGATGGGAGCGGGTGCGCTGCCGTTCTGCGCCGACGACGGCTTCTGTCTCGTGCCGTGCACCGGCGACGACACGTGCCCCGAGGGCATGCGCTGCGACGACTCGGTCTACGGCATGGTCTGCCTGTTCTGAGCGCGCCTACTTCTGCATGCCGAGCAGGTGCAGCGCCGTGCCGAGTTGGGGGTCGGTCGCGGGGTCCACGTCCTGCAGGCGCATCGCGTGCTTGGTGCCCTCGGGGGTGGGCACCTCGATGTCCGGCTTCACGCCGATGCCCGCGAAGCTCTCGCCGCTCGGGCGCACGAAACGGCGGACCGACAGCTTCATGCCCCAGCCGTTGTCGAACATGTGCACCGACTCGATCGTGCCCTTGCCGATCGTGCGCTCGCCGACGACCGTCGCGCGACCGTGATCCTGCAGCGCCGCCGCCAGGATCTCCGCCGACGACGACGTCTCCTTGTCCACCAGCACCGCGATCGGGAGGCTCTGCCAGCGCGAGCGCTCGGTCGAGGTGAAGTGCTCCTCCTTGCCCTCGCGATCCGTCGTGCTCACGATGCGCTCGCCCATCGGCACGAAGCGGCCCGCGACCGCCACGCCCGTGTCGAACATGCCGCCCGGCGAGCCGCGCAGGTCGAGCACGAGGCTCTTCACGCCCGCAGTCGCGAGCTCGTCGAGCTTCGCATCGAGCTCCGTCATCGTCGTCTTCGTGAACTGCGTGATCCGCAGGAGCCCGACGCTCTCGCCGAGGACGCGCGCGTCCACCGACGGCACCTCGATCCGCCCGCGCGTGACCTCGACCGTCCACTCCTCGGTCTCGCGCTGCACGAAGAGCGACACCTTGGTGTCCTCCGCGCCGCGGATCTTGCCGACGATCTCCGGCAGCGCGACCCCGCGCGTGCGCGCGTCGTCGACCGCGAGGATCCGGTCGCCCGCCGCGAGCCCGGCCGCCTCCGCCGGGCTGCCGGGGATCACCTCCTTCACGACGACCACGTCGGCAACCGTCTCGATCGCGACGCCGATGCCGACGATGTGCCCCTTGATGTTCGCGTGCATCTCCGCCATCTCGGACGGCCCGAGCAGCGTGTTCGGCTCGTGGGGGCTGCCCTTCGACAGACGCGCGAGCACGCCCTCGAGCGCCGCCGTCCAGATCTCGTCCTCGGTGAGCTCGCCGCCGACCCACGACTCCGTCGCGAGCTGCACCGTCTTGTCGAACGCCGCGCGCGCGCCCGGCATGACGCGGGCCTTCTCGGCGGGGCTCGGTGCGACCACGGCGGTCGCCGGCGCATCTTCGTCGGATTCCTCTTCGACGACGATCTCGCCGTCGCGTTCCTCGTCGACCGGCGCGGGATCACAGGCGACGAAGGGCACCAACACCAACCACTGCAACGATGAACGACGCATGACGGACTCCTCCTTCTCGAAGCGCTAGAACACGGGGGCGGGGACGATCGAGCGCGCGTCGTAGCCGACGACGCGCGCCGGCGGCACCTCGGCCGCGGACGAGACGCTGGGCGTGGGCGCGGCGACGACCGGTGCGATCGTGGCCGGCGTGGCGGACTCGGCTGCCTCGGGCGGCCGTGCGACGCCCCACAGCACGAGCGGGATCACGAGCGCCGCGATCACGCCGTAGGCCGGCACGGGTCGCCGCACGATCGCGAGGGCCCTGCCCCACCACGGCACGAACGCGCGCTCGACCTTGCTGCGCAGCGCGAACGCGACGGCATCGGGCGGCTCGACTTCCCACGCCGATCCGATCGCGCCGAGATCGAGCGACCAGCGGGCGTGCTCCAGCGCGCACTCGGGGCACTGCGTCACGTGATCGACCACCCGCGCCCGCAGCTCGGGCGCGAGCTCGTCGAACACGAGCTCGTGCATGTGATCGCGGACTTCCTCGCAGTGACTCTTCATCATCGTTCTCCGGTGAGCGCGCGGCGGAACGCCGAAACAGCCGCATGCAATCGCGACTTCACGGTCCCCTCGGGGATCCCGTGCAGCTCGCCGATCTCGCGGTACGTGAGGCCGCCGACCTGCTTCAGGATCAAGAGCTGACGCTGCCCGTCCGGCAGCCCGGCGATCGCGGCCCGCACGCTGTTGCCCTCGCGATCGCGTGCGAGCGACTCCTCCGGATCGATGTCGGGCAGTGCTTGCACGGGCAGCTCGTCGGGGAGATCGGCGCTGCGTCGCGCGCGACGTTGGTCGGCGCGGCGCCAGTCGAGACATCGGTTGCGCGCGAGCGCGAACAGCCACGCGGAGAACCGTCCGCGCGCGGGGTCGTAGCTGCGATCGCGCAGCACGCCCATGAACACGTCCTGGAAGAGATCGTCGGCGACGGCCGCGTCACCGACGTGGCGCAGCACGTAGCCGTAGAGCCGCCGCGCCCATCGGCGGTACAGCTCGTCGAACGCCGCGAGGTCACCGTCGCGCAATGCCGACAGAAGGGCTTCGTCGCTCGCGGACGGTGGACCCACGGACGGCACCAGGTACGTTCGACCCCCGCAAACCGTTCACGGGTGTCACCGCGCGGGGCGCCGCGCGCGCGGACTCGCGCTCACCCGCACACGGGGCACGAGCACGAGATGCCGTCGGGGCCGTCGCTGCAGCTGTCGAAGGGGGTGACGCACGCCTCGGACATGCACGCGCAGCTCGGCGCGCCGCCGCAGGCCTCGGGGATCGGCGAGCAGTGGAGCTGCGGGCCGAGCTGCGTGCTGTACTGGACGCACGCCTCGCCCTCCGGGCAGCCGCCGCAGTCCGGCACGACGTCGCACGCCTCGGCCGGCACGCAGCCGCCGGTCCAGCAGCTCGCGTCCGGGTCCACGCCGGGGAAGAAGCCCTCGTTGCACGACGGCGGCACGCTGTCGCACATGACGACGACGGGGTTGCACGGCACCGGCACCGGCTCGCAGCTGCCGAGCTCGCACTGCGCCTGCGGCTCGAAGCCGATCTCGTCGCAGCGCGATTGACGACACGGCTCGAGGTCGCACTCCGGCGGCTCGTCCGAGACCGGTCCGACGGTGCAGCTGCAACAGTTCTCGATCACCATGCAGTCGTCGTCGGTCTCGCACGGCCCGCTCGGTCCGGGGCCGGTGTCGCCCGTGTCCGGCGACGTCGAGCCGCCGTCGGTCGTGCCGGGCCCGTCATCGGCCGTGCCGTCCGCACTCGTGTCGGACAGCGTCGCGTTCGTCGGATCGGTCGCGGTCGGATCCGTCGCGGTGGCGTCGTCGTCACCGTCGTCGTCGTCCGCCGTCTCGCCGCCCTCGGGACCGGCCGATTGCGAGTCGGTCTGGGCCGGCTCGCCGTCGTCGGAGCACGCGGACAGAAGTGCGATCGAGCCGAACAGACCAACGACAAGGCAACGCATGGGCCCAGTCTATCGCAATCAGCCGCACACGGGGCACGAGCACGAGATGCCGCTCGGCCCGTCGCCACAGCTGTCGAACGGCGCCTCGCAGGCGTCCGACATGCACGCGCACGACGGCGTGCCGTCGCACGAGTCGGGAATCGGCGAGCAGTGGAACTGCGGTCCGAGTTGCGTGGAGTACTCCACGCACGTCTCGTCGGGCGGACAGTCGCCGCAGTCGGGCACCGTCTCGCACACCTCGGCCGGCACGCACGTGCCGGTCCAACAGCCCGCGTCGACGTCGACCGCCGGGAAGAAGCCGTCGTCGCAGTCGGGCGGCAGGCTGTCGCAGCTCACGAAGCCCGGATCGCACGCGACGTTCGCGAGCTCGCAGCTGCCGAACTCGCACACGGCCTCGGCCGACGGGATCCCCTGCGACTCACACGTCGGGATCAAGCACGCGAGGATGTCGCAGTCGGGCGCAGGATCGGTCGCGGGGATCGCATCGCACGTGCAGCAGTCGTTCACCAGCACGCAGTCGTCGTCGACGACGCACTCGTCGCCGGGATCCGGGCCCGTGTCGGTCGAGGATCCATCGCTCGACGACTCGTCGCTCGACGAGCCGTCGCTCGACGAGCCGTCGCTCGACGAGCCGTCGCTGCTCGAGCCGTCGCTCGACGAGGTCGTGTCCGTGCCGTCGGTCGGCGACGTCGTGCCGCTCGACTCCGGTCCATCGGCCGTGCTCGTGTCGCTCGGCCCGCTCGGATCCGTCATCGTCGCGCTCATCGTGTCGTCGCCCGACATCGTCGGCGACGTGTCGTCGTCGTCGTCCGCGGACGTCGTGTCGCTCCCGCCATCGGCGGGGACGCCGTCGTCGGAGCACGCCAGCAGGAAGACGACGGGAGCGAAGAGACGAACGGTTAGACCACGCATGCGATCGAGTCTACGCAACCGGCGCGCGACGGCAACGAGGACGCGATCGGGCGAGCGTGCCCTACCGCTGCTTTGGCGG
>CAYXVR010000043.1:0-67328 GCA_964468635.1 uncultured Nannocystaceae bacterium | reverse complement strand
ACCGTACTCGCGTTACACCGCGACTCGCGTTTCGTCGCGTCACGATCGCGGGGCGATCACGGAAGCGTCGCGGCCTGCTCCGAGAGCGAGGCGAGCGTCGCGTCGTCGAGGTCGCGTTCGTCGTTCCACGCGATGCCCACGACGGCCCGCAGCTCGCCGCGCGCATCGAACACCGGCACCGCGGCCGCCGCCTTCGCGTCCACGGCCTTGGCCCCCGGCCGCACATCACCGGTCGTATCCGTGGTGAGGTTGCACGTGGAGACGGCGACACCGCGCTCCCACGCGAGCCCGGCCATGCCGCGTCCGCGCGGGATCGTGCGCGTGACGGCGATGACCTTCTCCGGGATGCGCACCGCCGCCACGATCGCGAGCGCGGGCTCGCCCTCGGGCTGCGTGCGCAGGCGATGCACCGTGCCCGAGACCGCGCCACGCGCCGTGAGGAACGCTTCGAGCCACGTGGTCGCTTCGCTGTCGGCCTCGAACATGCGAGCGAATCTTAGCGGAATTGCTGCGCGTGTCGGCGGTTTGTATGCTCGCGAACGGATGACACGACGGGGGCCGGCATTGCTCGCGGCCGGCGAGCCGACGACGCCCGCCGCGGGACCGATCGAGCCACCCGACGTGTGGAACGAGCGCGTCGTCGTCACGCTCGAGTACCCGGTGGTCTTCACCGAGCGCGTGCTCGAGCCGAGCAACACCGCGCTCGCGTGGACGCTCGCGCGGCGCGAGCCCGACCGTCGCCATCGCGCGCTCGTGGTGCTCGACGCCGGGCTCGTGCAGGCGTGGCCGTCGCTGCCTCACCAGCTCAGGGCGTACGCGAGCGCGTGGTCGGAGCGGCTCGAGTGGGTCGGCGAGCCGGTCGTGCTGCCCGGCGGCGAGGCGGCGAAGGAAGAGCCCGAGTCGATCGCGCGACTGCATGCGCGCATCTACGCCGAGCACCTCGATCGCCACGCGTACGTCGTGGCGTTCGGCGGCGGTGCCGTGCTCGACGCGGCGGGGTACGCCGCCGCCACGGCGCACCGCGGGCTGCGGCTCGTGCGGCTGCCGTCCACCGTGCTCGCGCAGAACGACGCGGGCATCGGCGTGAAGAACGGCATCAACGCGTTCGGCACGAAGAACTTCCTCGGCACGTTCGCACCGCCGTGGGCCGTCATCGACGATCGCGCGTGGCTGTCGACGCTCGCCCCGCGCGATCGGATCGCCGGCATCGCCGAGGCGATCAAGGTGGCGCTCATCCGCGACGGCGCGTTCTTCGAGTGGCTCGAGGCCCACGCGAGCGCGCTCGCGGCCGGCGACGACGAAGCGACGTGGACGATGATCCGGCGCTGCGCCGAGCTGCACCTCGATCACATCCGGGCGGGTGGCGATCCGTTCGAGACCGGCAGCGCGCGGCCGCTCGACTTCGGCCACTGGGCCGCGCACAAGCTCGAGTCGATGACGCGCCACGCGTTGCGCCACGGCGAGGCGGTCGCGATCGGCATCGCGATCGACACGCGCTACTCGGTGCTCGCGGGCCGGCTCGCCCCCGAATCCGCCGCGCGCGTGGACGCGTTGGTGGACGCGATCGGGCTGCCGCGCTGGGATGCCGCGCTCGCCGAGCTCGACGCGCGCGGGCGCCCCGTCGTGCTCGCGGGGATCGACGAGTTCCGCGAGCACCTCGGCGGCGAGCTCACGGTCACGATGCTCGCGGCGATCGGGCGCGGCGTCGAAGTGCACGCGATCGACGAAGGCGCGATGCTCCGCGTCCTGCGAGAGCTCGCGCCATGACGACGCCTGCGCGCATCGGCTACTGCACGAACATCCATCCCGGCGAGACGCTCGCGGAGGTGATCGCGGCCCTGGTCGGACCGGTGACCGCCGTCGCGCAGGCGCTCGGCGGACACGTCGACATCGGACTGCGACTGGGGGGCGCGGCGGCACGCGAGCTCAGGGACGCGCGCGCGCGTGCGGTGCTCCGCGAGGCGCTCGTGCGCGCGGGCGCCTCGGTGTTCACGCTGAACGGCTTCCCGTACGGCCAGTTCCACGGCACGAAGGTGAAGGAAGCGGTGTACCGGCCCGACTGGTCGGAGCCCGCGCGCGTCGAGTACACGCTCGACCTCGTGCAGGCGCTCGTCGCCGTGGCGGCGCACGACGTCGCGCGGCCGTCGATCAGCACGGTGCCCGGCGCGTTCGCACCGCGCGGGCGCGAGCCGCAGGCGGTCGCCGCGATCGCGAGGAACCTCGCCGACGTCGCGGCGGTGCTGTGGGGGCTCGTCGAGCGCGGCGGTGCGCCGATCGTGCTCGCGCTCGAGCCCGAGCCCTGCTGCATGCTCGAGACGATCGAGCAGACGATCGCGTTCTTCGGCGCTCAGGTGTTCGCGGGCACCGGCCTCGCGCGCTTCTGCGAGCGCACCGGCACGAGTGCCGCGCAGGCCGAGGCGGCCCTGCGCACGCACGTCGGCGTGTGCCTCGACGCGTGTCATGCCGCGGTGGAGCTCGAGGATCCGTGCGGCTGCGTCGACGCACTCGTGGGCGCCGGCATCGCGATCGCGAAGGTGCAGGTGAGCGCCGGTCTCGAGCTCGTGCCCACCGGCGACGCGCTCGCCCGCGTGCGCGCGTTCGCGGATCCCGTGTACCTGCACCAGGTCGTGGCCGAGACGGCAACGGGCGTGGAGCGCTACCTCGACCTGGACGACGCGCTCGAGCGCGGCCGCGACGCGAAGCGCTGGCGCGTGCACTTCCACGTCCCCGTGTTCGCGACCGAGCTCGGCGCGCTCGGCAGCACGCAGGGCTTCCTCGCCGAGCTGCTGAAGCACGTGCGCAGGACGAACGCGACCCAGCAGTTCGAGGTGGAGACGTACACGTGGGACGTATTGCCGGTGGAGCACCGCGACGTGCCCGTCGCGACCGCGATCGTCCGCGAGCTGCAGTGGACGAAGGCGCAGCTCGGCTGAGGCCGCGGTCTGATACGATGCGCGTCCGCGCATGACTCCGGCTCTGCTGCTCCGCCTCGGGCGTGTCTCCAATCTGCCGACCGTGTGGACCAATGCGATGGCGGGGCTCGTGCTCGCCGGGGGCGTGCCGTCGCTCGCTCCCATCGCGTTGCTCGCCGTCGCGGCGTCGGCCCTGTACGTCGCGGGCATGGTGCTCAACGACGTCTACGACGCGGACATCGATGCCAAGGAGCGGCCCGAGCGGCCCATCCCGTCGGGGCTCGTGTCGCGCGACGAGGCGCGCGCGTGGGGCTTCGGATTGCTCGCGCTCGGGGTCGTCGTCGCGACGATCACCGGACGCTTCGCGGTCGCGACGCCGACGTGGGGACCGATGATCGCCGCGGCGATCACCGCGGTGCTCGTCGTCGTGTACGACGCGTGGCACAAGGGCAACCCCGGCGCGCCCGTCGTGATGGGGCTGTGCCGCGCCGGCGTGTACGCGATGGCGGCTGCGTGCGTGCCGGGACCGATCGATCCCGCGGTCGTCACCGGTGCGCTGCTCTTGTGCCTCTACGTCGTCAGCCTGACGTACGTCGCGAAGTTCGAGGGCTCGGGCGCGCTCGGGCGCACGTGGCCCGTGCTCGGCGTGTACGCGCCGGGTCTGTGGGTCTGGCGGCGCGCGAAGGGCAGCTGGCCCATTCGAATCATGTCGCTCGCACAGAACGCCTGGGCGTGGTGGGCCGCTTCGCAGGCGCGACGCGGTGCACCACAGCACACGCGCACCGCCGTCGTGTCGCTCATCGCCGGCATCTCGCTCGTCGACGCGGCCTTCATCGCGCAGTGCGGCCACGCGGTGCTGGCCGTGGTCGCGCTCGCGGCCTTCGGATCGACCCTGTGTCTGCAACGCTGGGTCAGCGGAACCTGAGCCCGTCGTGGCGTTCTAGCAACGTCCGAGCGCACGCACGTGTACGCGACGCGACGCGCCTCACCCATTGCGCGGCGTGTCGCGCTGTCTAGGCTCCCGGCATGCCGACGCTTCATCGAGTTCTCGTGCTCTCCACGGCTTGCACTGCGCTGATCTGCGGCTGCGACCTGTTCGACAAGGACAAGGACGACGGGAATGCCGAGGGTGAGAGCATGGACGACGGCGCCGCCGACGACGAGGACGGCGAGGAGAGCGGCGAGGACGACAGCGGCGGCGACGACGGCAGCGGCGGAGGCGGCGGCGGCACCGGCGACCCGCTGACCGCGTGCCAGCAGTGCGCGGCCGTGAACTGCGAGGAAGAGACGATGCCGTGCGCGACCGACGACGTCTGCCAGGAGTGCGTCTGGGACGATCCGTCGGCCGAGCAGTGCGACAGCAACGAGGCCTGGCAGGAAGCGCTCGCGTGCGCGTGCGACGTGTGCCCCGACGCGTGCAGCGATCTCTGCTGAGCTACCGATCGTCCCCGAAGAGGTGATCGAGGACGAGCCGCCGTACGTCGGTGGCGGAGATCGGATCGTCACCCACGAGGCAGCGCTCGCTCGAGATCAAGACGGGCCCGTCCTCGAGCCGATCCGTGGGCCGGCCGTGGGATCCCTTCACGATCGACGCATCGAGCGGGATCACGTCCATCAGCGTGCGCAGGTTGAGCACCTTCGAGCGCAGCAGGCGACCGGCGATCTGCAGCTTCGGCAGGGGGATCGCAGGGTCGACGAACAGCTCGCACGGGTCGTAGCCGGGCTTCTCGTGGATGTCGACCGTGCGCGCGAAGTCGGGCGCGCGGCGATCGTCCGCCCACCAGTAGTAGGTGAACCACCGATCCGCGGCTGCGATCGCGACGAGCTCCCCTGCACGTGGATGATCGAGGCCGAGCTCGCGCTTGCCGTCGTCGTCGAGCACGCGCTCGATCCCGGGCACGCGCTCGAGCAACGCCTTCACCTCGGCGACGCGGCCGGGCTCGCGCACGTACACGTGCGCCACCTGATGATCGGCCACGGCGAACGCCTGCGACGCGCCCGCGTCGAAGTGCTCCTCGCCGAGCTCCTCGCGGAACGCGACGAGGCCCGCCTCGCGCAGCACGCGATTCACGTGGACCGGGCCCTCGACCCTCGTGATGCCGTACTCGGACAGCACGACGACGCGCGCCTCGTCCTTCTCGGCCATCT
Source organism: uncultured Nannocystaceae bacterium (assembly GCA_964468635.1). GTDB lineage: Bacteria > Myxococcota_A > Polyangia > Nannocystales > Nannocystaceae > Xiheibacterium. The sequence goes on along the minus strand of CAYXVR010000043.1, from coordinate 62,268 downwards.
CGATGAGCTCGCCGCACACCGCGTCGACGTCGCGCAGCGACTGCGCGACGACCGGGCCGTCGGGCCCGTGCCGCTGCAGGTCGTAGTCGAGGTGCGGCAGGTACACGAGCTGCAGCGTGGGCTTGCGCGTGCGCCACACGTGCTGCGCGGATCGTCCGATCCACCGCGTGGATCCGATGCCGGCGCCCGGCCCCCAGAACTCGAACAGCGGGAAGCTGCCGAGCTCCGACGTGATCTCGTCGCGTAGGTCCATCGGATCGGTCCAGATGTCGGGCAGCTTGCGGCCGTCGGCGCGGTAGATCGGCCGCGGCGTGATCGACACGTCGACGGCGTCGTACATCGCGAACCACCAGAACAGCTTCGCGCACGTGAACCGGGGATCGCGGCGGCGGGCCTCGTGCCAGATCTCGTCGCCGTGCACGAGCGCGTGGCTCTGGCGCCACAGCCACACCTTCGAGAGCTCGCGGAAGTACCAGCCATTGCCGACGATGCCGTGATCGCGGGGCAGCCGGCCCGTCGTGAACGTGGCCTGCACCGAGCACGTGACCGCCGGTGCGATCGTGCGGAGCGGCACCGCGACGCCGCGCTCCGCGAGCGCACGCAGGTGCGGCGTGTGCTCGCCGACCAGCGCGCTCGTGAGCCCCACGACGTCGAGGACGAGGGTCCGGTGCACTAGTCGACCTTCGGCGACTGCCCGCGCAAGACGGAGTTGCCCTCCCACAGCTCGCGCTGATCGACGGACGGACGCGCGTCGATCGTGTCGAGCTCGAGCCGGCCGCTCTGGGCGAAGAACGCGACGGGGTTGTCCCAGCAGATCGTGGCGATGGTGGTCTCGGGAATCCCGGCCTCGCGCATCGCCTGCGCCGTCTTGGGCACCTTGAGCGGGTCGGACACGCCCCAGTCGGCCGCGCTGTTCACGAGGATGCGCTCGGAACCGAAGCGTTGCACGAGCGCGACCATGCGGTGCTCGTCCATCTTCGTCTTCGGATAGATCGAGTGGCCCGCCCACGCACCGCTGTCGAGCACCTCGGCGAGCGTCTCCTCCGTGTTGTGATCGACGATCGCGAGGTGCATGGGGAAGCCGTGGGCACGCAGCACCTCGAGCGTGCGCGTGGTGCCGCGCTTCTTGTCGCGATGTGGCGTGTGGATGAGCACCGGCAGGCCGTGCTCGCGCGCGAGCTCGAGCTGCCGCACGATGCAACGCTCTTCCGCCTCGGTCTGATCGTCGTAGCCGATCTCGCCCACCGCGACGACGCCCGGCTTCTCGAGGTAGATGGGCAGGAGCTCCATGACGGCGTCCGCCAGCTTCGCGTCGTTGGCCTCCTTGGGATTGAGGCCCATCGTGCAGAAGTGGCGGATACCGAACTGGCTGGCGCGGAAGCGTTCCCACCCGAGGAGCGAGAGGAAGTAGTCCTCGAACGTGCCGACGTGCGTGCGCGGCTGCCCGACCCAGAACGCGGGCTCGACGATCGCGGCGATACCAGCCGCGGCCATCGCCTCGTAGTCGTCGGTGGTGCGCGACGTCATGTGGATGTGCGGGTCGAACAGCTTCACGGCGCGTCCTTTCGCAGCGCGAGGATCGCATCGACGTCGGTGGGCACGGGGCGACCGGCGGCGCGGCGCTCGGATGCGTAGCCCTGCACCATCCGCACGAGCTCGTCGTCGACGCGCTTGTCGAGCCCCGCGATGCCCTCGACGGGGACGCCGAGGAAGATCGCCTTCAGCACCATCTGGTGGAACGCGAGGTCGGGGAAGTGCGCGGCGGGCAGCGGGTTGTCGATCGCGATGGCGCGGAAGACGGGCTCCGCGTTGGTGCGGCACGCCTCGATGGCGAGCGGGACGAAGCGTTTCGGGTCGGGCAGGTGCGGCAGCGCCCGCAGGACGCTGACCTGCTCGCCGATCTCGCCGCCGCGATACACGGTGTCGACGAGCGCGATGGCGACGTCGTCGTCGCGCTCGCGCACGGCGGACACGAGCACGTCCTTGCGCGCGTTGTCGACGGCCGCCGGGTCATGGAGCCGCGCAGCGCGAGCGAACGCGAGCCGCACCGCATTCGTCTGCCCCGCGCTCACGGTTCGCGGATACCACGTCCCCGGTCGCACGAGAACCTGGCGCGCCCTCCCCTTGCCGCACCGCGCCCCAGCGCCCATGATCGACGCCTCAGCGCCCGGGTGGTGGAACGGTAGACACGGGGGACTTAAAATCCCCTGCGACAGCGTGCGGGTTCGAGTCCCGCCCCGGGCACCGCGCCGCGGTGCTACGTTCGCGGCCGCCGATGCGTCGATTCGCTGCGTGGATTCCGATCGATGGCGCTTTCCGGCGTGACTTCGACGCTCGACAGGCTCTGCTCGACCTCGACGTCGCGTATCCCGGCATTCCGAGCCGCCACAGGCCCTGTTCGACCCCGAGATCACGCGTGGCGCGACGTCGACCGCACACAGGCGCTGTTCGACGTCGAAGTCACCCGATGCGGGTCGCGATCCCCGGGTACTCCATGCACAGCCCCGCGCGATCGCTCGCGATCACGCAGTGCACCTCGAAGCGCGGGGCCGTGTAGTCGAAGCGCAGCCGGTCGTCGCCGTCCTGCAGTCGCTGGTAGCGCTGGCCGAGGCGCTCCACTCGCAGATCCACTGCACGGACGTACGCCGCCGGCGCTTCGGACGACTCGCCCGTGGCGAGCGCGAGGCGCCGCACCGGGAAGGCGTTCGTCAGTGCCGACGACTCGAGATCCACGTCGAAGCAGCCGTCGAGCCCGGAGGTCACCGCGCCGTCGACCCACCAGCGACCCACGCCCACGCTCTCGAGCAACCGTTCGTAGCGACCGAGACGCGATCGGCCGCGGATGTGCGCGCGAATCGTGTGGCCCACTCGATCGAGATCGATCGTGTATTCCACCCACCACGGATCGCTGCCCTCGATGCCCACCGTGCACCCCTCGATGCGCATGCCTGCATCGCGACGAGCGAGGAACGCGGTCTCGACGCCGACGCGTGCAGCCTCGTGCCGCCACGTCGCGCACGGCGGTAGCTCCGTGAAGTCCATCCCGAGAGGCACTCTGGCATGCACGACCGCGCGTTCAACCTTGCGGCGCCGGGATCCGGCGCGAAAATGTCGAGGCCATGCACCACAGCCGACTCGCCGGGTTCATCGTCGATTGCCGCACGGACGATCTCGAGGGCGCCGCGACCTTCTGGAGCGCCGCGCTCGGCATGCCGACCGACCGACGCGAGGGCGACCTCTACGTCACGCTCGATGCGAGCGCCCGTGATCTCGCGATCGAGATCCAACAGGTCGATCACGACAGTCGCGTGCACCTCGACATCGAGTCGGACGACGTCGAGGCCGAGGTGCGCCGACTCGAAGCGCTCGGTGCCCGCCGGATCGCCGAGGTGAAGACGTGGTGGGTGCTCGAGGCCCCCACGGGTCAGCGCTTCTGCGTGATCCGGGCCAAGCAACCGCTGGCCGGGGTTCCCGGTGCGACCCGATGGCCCTCCTCGTGAAAGCGCCGCACGAGCGCGCCGTTGCACCGTGACGGGAACGCACGCGGGCCAGGCGTGCACCCGCGGAGGGCTGGACGATGCGTTGGACACTCGGATCGAGAGGGTCGTGGGGGCTCGCGTGCGTGCTCGCGATGACGGCGTGTACCGATCGCCTGATCGGGGCGAGCGGCGGTGACACGGGAGACGGCGGCTCGAACCACGACGACGGTGCGTCGGAGCCCGAGACCGGTGGCAACGATGATGCCGACGACGACGACGACGGCAACGACGACGTTGCCGACGACACGCTCGCGACCGTTACGGATCCGACCGACGCGGACGAGACGACCTTCGACGGCGACGAGTCGACCGGCGCGCCTGCGCTGCCCTGCGACTCGGTGCTCGCGGAGTCGCGCCGCTGCGCGTTCTTCGACGAGGCGCTCGACGTCCAGCTCGTCGGGCTCGACTCGGGCACCGTGTGCCCGTATCTCGACGTCGCGTGGCGCACCGCACCTCCGCTCGAGGGAGAGGTCGGTGGCCTCGTGTGGCACGACGAGGCGTTCTACATGTGCGTGGGTGAGCTGATCCGCTTCGCGCAGGACGGCGTCATCGAGTCGAGCGGCTTGCCGTGCACGTGGGTCACCGCGCACGACGATGCGTTCGTCGTGTACGACGGATCCAGCGGTGGCGACGTCGTGCGGGAGTACGCGAGCTGGGAGCACGCGGTCGCGCTCGGTCCGTCCACCGTGCACGCGCTCTCGGGCATGCTCGCGTCGCGCTTCGCGACCGCGGACGGCCTCATCTACGGCGCATGGCACTCCACCGATCGCATCGGACGACGCACGCTCGACACCGGCGACGTGCAGGAGGACGTCGTGCTCGCCGGGTTCGACGACTGGGTGCACGGCATCGACGTCGACGCGGGCGAGCTCATCGTCGTCAGCCACAGCGATCTGCTGCGATTCGACGCGAGCACCGGCGCCGCCCTCGGCGAGGTCGCGATCGGCGGCTTCGCGGGCGGCTCGCCGCTCGACTGCCGGGCTCCGTGACTCACGGCTCGCCGATCGTCGCGACGTCGTAGACGCGGACCACGGCATCGCACCCGGCCGCGATGCGATCCCCCGCGGGTGCGACCGCGAGCACGCCACACTGCTCCGGAGCGGGTGCTCGCCCCAGCGGTGAACCGCTCGGCATCGCGAGTCTCACGATCGCCTCGCCCTCGCCCACCGCGGCGAGCCAGCTGCCGTCGGGCGCGAACGCCAGCGCCGTGACGACCTCGAGGCCGGTCGCGAACGTCTCCACCGTCGTCGCGTCCGGGCGAGCGACGTGCACGCGGCTGTCGAAGTCGCCCGCCGCGATCGTCCCGTCCGCCGCCACCGCCAGCGCCTCGCCGAGCCGCGCCGCCGGACCCACGTCGACGTCGGACGGCACCGACGCGAGCGAGAAGCCCGAGCGTCGCCGCCGCGGCGTCGCCCACGTCCACACCGCGAGGCTCGCCTCGGGCGGCGTGTCGTTGGCGAGCAGGAACGCGATGCGATCGCGATCGACGAAGCGCGCGACCATGAGAAAGCCGCTGTCGTAGGGCAGCTTGCGCCGACCGAAGGGGCGCACGAGGGCGAGCCGGGTGCCGGTCGCGCTGTCGAACACGCTCGCACTCGGGATCTCGACGGGCTCCGACCGCGTCACGACCACGCGATCGCCCTCGGGCGAGAACGCGATCGTCCCGGCGCCGGTCACGGGCAGCGTCCGATCCGCGACGCCGCCGGCGAGCGTGCGCACGACGACGTGCGTCTCGGTCGCGAACGCCAACACGCCCGCTTTCGAGGACCACGCCGCCGGCGGACCGCTGCCCTCGCCTTCGATCCGCGCGAGCTCGCGGCCCGTGTCCGCTTCGAGCTCGACGATTCCGAGCGGCGCGCCGTGTCGATCCTTCGCGACGAGCAGGCGCGCGTCGTCGCGGAACGCGAGCCAGCGCGCGGTGCCGTCGATCGGCGCGTCGACGAAGCCGTCGTCCTCCGGCGCGGGCGTCGGCGCAGGCGTGGGCGTCGGTGCGGGCGGGACCGTCGGCGTCGGCGTCGACTCGGCGGGCGCGGCGGGCACCGGAGCGCGTGACGGCGCATCGCACGAGGACACCGCCGCGGCGAGCGCGATCGCGAGGCCGCTCGACCGTCTAACACCCATACGCGGGTCCGAGGATGCACTGCCCGGCGGGTCCGCACTTCGGTGCGACCTCGCCGTCCGCACATGGTTCGAAGTCGCGCTTGCGCAGCGCCTTCGGCCGCGCGACCGGGTGGCGCCGCGGCGACGGATCGACCCAACAGTCGCGATCGCTCGTGCACGGCACCGCGGCGATCCACGTGAACACGCAGCCCTTCGCGGGATTCGGGCAGTCGCAGCTCGGGCCCTCGTTCACGCCGGGTCGCGCGCGAATGTTCTCCGGCACGCCCTCGGTGTCCGCGACGCATCTGCCTGCGGCGCGATCGGCCAGGCACCCGCGGATCTCGCAGGTGCCGCTCGGCACGGGCGGTGTCTTGGGCTCGAGCGTGCAACCGCCCTCGATGCACTTGCACTCGCCGGGCGGCGGCGCGGACTCATCGCACGCCGATGCGGGGACGCCCGCCTCGACGCAGCGCGTCGGCACGCAGTCGTCGTCCCACCCGCAGTCCGCCGCAGTCGCGCACGCGACGACCGATCGGTGATCCCGACCGAGCTTCGGCGCGTCGACCTTCGCCGGCACCTCGGCCTTCGTCGGCGCGTCGGCCTTCGCAGGCGGCTCGGCCTTCGCCGCCGGCTCGACCTTCGTCGGCGGTGTGTTCGTCGGCGGCGCAGCCTCGGGCGCACACCCGACGAACGCGAGCCCCAGCGCTGCGACGCGGTTCACGACCTCGACGCTACCAGCACCGCGCGGCACCGTGCGATCAATCGCTACGGCACGCGAGCACGTCACCCTCCGTGCCCCGCCGATCGCGCCCGTCGCACTCGTAGCCTCCACGGCAGTCGTCGTCGTCGTCGCACCCGAGCAGGCACACGCCCCCCTCGTGATCGATGCACCAGGTGCCGTCCGGGCAGTCGGAGTCGTCCTCGCAATCCACGGTGCACGTGCCGTTCGGATAGCGGCCGCCCTCGAGGCAGCGCTCGACGCAATCACCATCGTCGAGGCACGGCCCGCCGACGAGCTCGCCGAGGTGGCCGACGTCCTCGCCGTGGCCACACTGGTGGCAACCCAAGAGCGCGGACAGACCCACCACGACCGCGATCGCCCAGCCGCTCGATCGGGGAGGCGCGGAGCTCGGACGATCGTCCGATGATACTGTTCGGAGAGACGAGACCACGGCGCATGAGACCACGGCACGGTGGTGGGTTCCAAGTGCTTCACGCCGCACTCGCCGTCGGCGTCGCGCTCGCGGGTTGCACCAACCGGCTCTTCCTGCACCCCTCCCACCAGCCGATCGCGACGCAGGCAGAGACGCGATCGATTCCGTGCGATACGCGGCCCATCGCCGGCCGCACGCTGGAGGCCTTCCTCGTGCGTCTCGGCGGGCGCGAGTGCAAACCCGCCGCGGTCGTGCTCGCGTTCCACGGCAACGGATCGCGCGCGGAGATCGAGCTCGAGTCGGTCGCGCGCGTCTTCGCCCCTCGGGCCCGCTCGTGCGATGACGGCGGCGGCATCGAGCTCGTCGCCGTCTCGTATCCCGGCTTCGGTCGCGATCGCGAGCACGCCACCCTTCGCGGCCTCGGAGCCGGCGCGCTGGAGGCCTACGACTGGGTGCGCGTGCACGCCGACGGGGCGCCTGTCGTGATCTACGGCTTCTCGATGGGCAGCGCCGCGGCGCTCCACGTCGTGCGCGAGCGGCGGACGGCGCCGCCGGCCGCCCTCGTGCTCGATCGGGCCCCGAACATCCCGCGCATCGTCGCCGGCCGGTATGGGTGGTGGAACCTCTTCCTCGTCGCGGGGCCGGTGCTCGCGTCGCTGCCCCGCGCGGTGCACAGCCGCGCGAACGCGACGAAGGCGGGCGCCGTCCCGGCGCTGTTCGTGATCGGGCGCCGCGATCGACTCGTGCGCCCGAAGAACGCCGAGACGATCGCATCGGCGTACGCGGGGCCGAAGCTCACCGTGTACGTCGACGCTGGTCACGACGCGTGGCTCGACGGACACGATCCCGGCGTGCACGCGGGACTCGACTGGCTGTGGCGCGCGATCGGTGCGCCGCGCTGACTCAACCGGACGAGTCGCCGCCGTCGGAGCTCGCGCCCGCGTCGTCGTCGCTCTCGGCCCCGTCGTCGTCCTCGCCCTCGCACGCGTCGGCATAGGCGCCGCTGCACACGGCGCCGTCGTGCGGCCACAGCTTGCCCTGCTCGTCGGTGTACGGTGCGTTGTCCGGGTCGAAGCCGAACACGCACAGATCGCACGCATCGCCGATGCCGTCGAAGTCCAGGTCCGACGGCGGCAGCGAGCACGCGCGCTGCCACAAGAGCTCGGTCTGGCCGTCGACGTCGCTCGCGTCGAGCTGCGGCGTCTCGCTCGGATCGGTGATGCCGGCCGCCTCGAGGGCTTCGAGGCAGCCGGTGGGCGGCTCGAGCATGCCGGGGAGCGCGGCGATGCGGGTGGGCAACGCGCGACACGAGCCGCCTTCGTCGTCGCAGTCGCGTCGCACCGGCAAGCCGTCGGGATCGAGCAGCGGCAGCCCGGTCGCGACCACCACGATCGCGCCCTCGTCCTCGCGCAGCGCCGTCACGCAGCACTGCCCGCCCACGGCGACCTCGTAGAACGCGAACGGCCGCGGTCCGTGCTCGGTCGCGCACGAGAGGTCGAGCTCGCAGTCGGCTCCGATGAAGTCGCCGTCCTCGTCGTCTTCCTGGCTCGTGCCGTCGAAGCGCTGCAGCCCGTTCTCCGCGTACGGACACGTGTCGCACACGTCGCCGACGCCATCCGCATCGCTGTCGAGGTGATTGCAGATGCCGGTGGTGTCCTCGACCGCGGCGAACGTGCACGCGCTCCCGTCGGCGCACGGCGTGACGTCGTTGCACGCGATCGCCTCGCCGACCGGCTGCCGCGGGCATCGGTCGGCCTGGTTGACGAGACCGTCCTGATCGAAGTCGTCGAGGTCGCCGAAACCGACCGGTCCGGCGGCGCCCTCGGTGGTCTTGCCGTCGCACGCGTCGCCGACGAGATCGTCGTCGATGTCGGTCTGGCACTCGCTCTCGTCGGTGGGTCGATCGGCGCCGAGCTGGTAGGGCGTTTCCGGGCCGAAGGCGCCGCAGTTCGCGATGCTCGGGCAGTTGTCGCAGACGTCGCCGATGCCGTCGCTGTCCGCGTCCGTCTGCGACGGGATGTTGCGCGCGAAGTACTCGGGCGGCAGCCCGGCCTCGATCGCGTTCTCGTTGTAGCGTTCGGCCGCGAGCGCACACGAGTCGCACGCATTGCCCACGCCGTCGCGGTCGGTATCGCCCGTCTCCGGGCCCGCAGTCGCGAGCGTCGGGCACGGATCGGCGGCGTCGCCGAAACCGTCGCCGTCGAGATCGGACTGATCGGGATTCGGGACGTCGTCGGCGTTGTCGCACGAGCGCTGGATGCCATCGCCGTCCGCATCGTCGCGGCAGCTCGCGGGATCGATCGTGAAGTCGTAGCCGGTGCGCCCGCCGTAGGGCAGCACCAGCGGCATGCCGCACACGTCCCAGAACGCGCCGCGGTACACGGCCTCGTCGTCCATCGCCTCGGAGATGTCCTGCACGCCCGGCACGAAGAGCTCGTACGTGGTGCCCTCGACGAGCACGGGTCCGTAGACGATCGGGTCGATGCGCACACCGAAGCGCCCGGCCGCCTGCTCCGCGACGTTCACGAGCAGGCAGGGCACACCGTCGCCGGCCGTGGGAGAGCACCCGGGGCCGCCCGCGATCGTGGTGCCATCGTCGTCGCGGATCTCGACCTTCGCGAGGTTCTCGGGCGACAGATCGTACTTGTTCGAGAACTGGAGCGTGAACTCGTCGCACGCGCCGATCCGCAGCGCGTCGCTGGGGAAGCCGCTGTCGGGGACGACGTGGAACTCCGGCGTCTCGAACGTGTACGTCGACTTGTTGCGCAGCGTGTTGCCGGCCTTGTCGACGAGCACCTCTTGGTGCGCGTCGTCGCTCGTGTCGGTGGCGAACTCGACCGTGTACACCTGACCGGAACACATGCCGCGATCGAAGTCCTCGTAGCTCTCGATGGCGATGCCCTCGGCGTCGTGGGCCCGCCAGCCGTCGTCGACGTTGCGGGGGTCGATGAGGCCGCGCTGTTCCGCGCACGCCTCGATCGCCGCGCGCGGTGTGCCGCCGAGGTCGGCCGGGCGCCACTGGATGCCCTTGAGCGAGAGCTCGTAGATCACGCCGCCGAGGCGGGTGACGAAGTTGACGGCGTAGTCGTGCTCGTCCTCGTCGTCCGAGCACGTCTGCTCGATGACGTTGTAGTCGGGGCTGTCGGGGTCGCCGTAGGCGGTGCAGCCCTCTTCTTCGAGGTCGCTGCACCGACAGTCGCGCGTGCGCCCTTGCAGGGTCGCGGCGCGCTCGTACAGCGCGAGCGGATCGGCGTTGGGCGCGTAGGTCGGATCGCAGGCCTCACCGCCCTCGCAGCACTCGGCGGCCGTGAGCTGCCCGTTGCCGTCGGCGTCGCAGCTCGAGATCCGCTCGTCGTGATCGGTGGACGTGCAGGTGCCGAGGCCCTCCTTGCACGGCTGTTGCGCGACGGTGCAGCCCGGGGCCGCGTTCGCGTCGTGGCGCACGTCGACGCAATAGCCCTGCGCGCCGGTCGTCGCCGTGTCGGCTCGGCACGCGACGAACCACTCCGCGAGGCAGCGCCCCTGCGTGCACGCCGGATCGCCGGCATCGACCGCACACGGCTCGTCGTCGGCGTTCGTGCCGATGCACTCGGTGCCCGGCAGCGCGCGCTGGCCCGGGTCGCGGCACTCGGCGGTGCTCGTGCACGCTGCGTTCGCCCGCTCCGCCCCCGCGGGCCGGTCGGCGGGATGGAGCTCGCGCAGGTGGTCCGCCCACGTGATGCCGCGCCCGACCTTCTGGCAGGCGCCCGAGTCCCACGTGCAGCCCTCGATCGCGCGACAGGCCTCTTTCTCCGCCTGCTCCGCGCACTCGGTGGCGTCCGCGTCTCCGGGCCACGACAGCGGCAGCGTCTCGTCGCGGCGGCTCGTCCACGGGCGGAATCCGGCGCACTCGAGCAGCCGATCCCCGTCGCTGTCGCACTCGATCGCACCGAGGCCCGGACGCGCGAGTCGATCGCGGATCGCGTCCATCGGCTCGTCGGTGTCGGCGGACTCGGCGAGGCCGTACTTCGCGACCTGGCTCGTCAACGCGAAGTCGCACTGCGAACAGCAGGTGTCCGCGCCGTCCTGCGGATCGTCGCAGTCGAGCTCGTTCGCCTCGCCGAGCGCGCGGTCGTCCCAGCGCCCGCGCGGAGCGGTGAAGGTCTGGTCCTCGCCCGCGGGGGTCATCTTCCGCGGACGCAGCTGGTCGTCCACGACGTCGAACGCGTTGCACGGGTTCGTGGCGGGATCGTCGTCCGACGTGTCGTCGTAGCCGGGCGTGTTGCCGACGCACGTGAGGTTCACGAGCCGCGTGACGCGAGCGACGTCGGTGGTCGCGTCGCGGCGCCAGTCGCCCGAGTAGCGCGTGCCGGGGCCGCGCACGCTGAGGATGCGGGTCTTCCAGTCGTAGACCTCGAGCAGGTTCGGGTTGTCCGGCCGCGCGCGCACGAGCTCGATCGTCGTGGGCTCGAGCAGGTTGTTGAAGATGAACTGCAGGCCCGAGCTCACGACGAGCGGGGTGATCTTGCAGTACTCCCTCATCCCGCGGTCCGGGGGATCCTCGGACTGCGTCTGCGCCTCGCCCTCGCGCAGGAACGTGTTGCGGTACGACTCGGCCGCGTCGCTCTCGAGGCACGGACCGATGTCGTCGAGGAAGTACTTCGCGTCGTCGAACGGCGCCGGGCAGCCCCTGCCCTCGCACGTCGGGCTCACGAGGTGGACGAGGTCACCCGTGTAGTTCGGACCGGAGATGCTCGTGAGGACGAGGTTGTCCTTGTCGCATACGCCGCAGTCCGGGCTCTCGAAGCAGCCGGGGAGCAGGGCCAGCGTGCTCGCGGCCAGCGCCGCGGCCAAGGGGGTCCATCGTGTCATCGCCGCACGGGTCAACGCAGGAGAGGGTTCGCGCTTGCGGTCGTAGCACGAACGAGGGGGACGGGCACGGGGGACGGGCGGGCACGGGCACGGGCACGGGCACGGGCACGGCGGAACGGCTCGACGGTTTTCAACCGTCGAGTCGTTCCGGCGTCTTGCGGTCCTTCGGCTTCATCACGCCGAGGACTTCTGCGCCGCTGCGCTTGGCCAGATCGAGCAGGTCGACCGCCGCGCCGTACTTCGCCTCGTCCGCGAAGTCGATGAACACGACTTTTTTGTCGCGGAACTCGAGCTGCCGTGTGATCGTCTCGGCCAGCTTCACCTCGTCCGTGGGGGCGCGATTGAGCGTGATCGCGCCGTCCTTCGACAGCCCGATCACGAGCGGCTCCTCGGTGCGGTTCTGCTTCTGTGGCGTCTTCGGGTCCGGCGGCACGCGCACGGAGATCTCCGGCACGTTGCGGGGCACGAGCACCATGAAGATGATGAGGAGCACGAGGCAGACGTCGACGAGCGGAGTGACGTTGATCTCGCTCTTCGCGCCTTTGCCCCCGCCGCCGGCTGACATGGACATGGTGGTGTCTCCCGAAGTCCTACGGCGCCGACTCGATGTCGACGACGAGCGCGATGTCGGCGAGCTGCGACTCGCTCGAGTTGATCCATTCCATGACGGTGCGGACGCGGCCGTAGTTCGTGTCGCGGTCGCCCTTCACGAACAGGATGGGGCCCTTGTAGCCGCTGGCCGCTGCCTTGCCGAACGCGATCTTCAGGTCGCTGTCGAGGCGCGCGAGGAACGATGCCCGGTCCGGGAAGACCTCCTGCTCGATCCACGCGCCCTGGTCGTCCACCGACACGAACACCTGCTCGCCCTCCTTGTGCTCGGCCGCAGTGGTGAGCACGGGCAGCTTCACGTCGCGCCCGCGCCCGAGCATGGGCGTGACCACCATGAAGATGATGAGGAGCACGAGACAGACGTCGACCAACGGCGTGACGTTGATGTCGCTGTTCGGCGCCTCGTGCTTGACCCCCTTGTCGCTCTTGTAGGGGATCCGTCGAGAGCGCTTCCCGACCTGCGTGCGGCCGGCGCTGGTCACGAGTAGCGACCCTCTTTGAGCACGAAGTCGATGAGCTCGGACGCGACGTCGTTCATGTCGATCTGGTAGGCCTCGACGCGCGCGTTGAACGTGTTGAACATCATCACCGCCGGGATGGCGACGAGCAGGCCCACGGCCGTGGCGACGAGCGCCTCGGAGATGCCGCCGGCGACCGACGAGAGGCCGCCGCCGCCGTCGGAGGACAGGCCCTGGAACGAGTTGATGATACCGACGACCGTACCGAGCAGACCGACGAACGGCGCGGTCGAGCCGACCGTCGCGAGCCAGGTGAGGCCGCGCTTGAGGTTCGCGGTCTCGCGCTCCTTCGCGCGCTCCATCTGGCGGTTCACGGCGTCGACGAGGTCGAAGTCGCCGACGTCGTCCGGCCCCTCCTCGCGCAGCGCCTCGAGCCCCTCGAGGTACTCGCGCAGACCGGCGCCCACGACCTTCGCCACCGGCGAGTCCGGGTGGTTCTGCGCGGCCGCGACGGCCTCCTGCATCTTGCGCTCCTGCAGATAGGTGCGAAGCAGCATGATGTAGTTGATCGACTGGCGCTTGGCCTTTCCGTACGCCCGCAGCCGCTCGATCATGATCGCGAGCGCGGCCACGAACATCACGATGAGGCCGACGAGCACCGCTTTCGCGAAGATGCTCATCTGCGCCCACATGCCCGTGAGCGAGAAGTCGGCGCCGCCTTCGGCGATGAGGAGGTTCAGCGTGTCCATGACGAGGGTTCCTGTCTGCTGGTCTGTCGATGCGAGAGCGGAGGCCGATCAGTCGAACTTGATCTCGAAGATCGCCTCGCTGCAGGTCTTCTTGGGCTTGCCGTCGACGATGAACGGCTTGAAGCGCCACTTGCGGACGGTGTCGGCCAGGATCTGGTCGACGGCGGGGTCGTTGGGGAATTTCTTCGTCATGCGCACGTCGGTCGCCTTGCCACCGGCGTCGACGCAGAACGAGACCTTCGCGGTGCCCGGGCGCTTGTCGAACGTGCCCGCGCGCGTGCCGGCGAGCTTCTTCGTGTCGGGGTCGGGCGTGTAGATGCCCTGCTGCTTCACGGCGCTGATCGGCGCCTTCGCGACGTCCTTGTCCGCGACGTCGCGCTTCTGGGCGATGCCGCCCGGGATGCCGCCGGGAATTCCGCCGGGGATGCCACCGGGCACGCCGCCGGGCACACCGCCCGGCACGCCCCCGGGCACGCCCGCGGACTTCACACCCTTGGAGGTCTTCGCGTCGGACACCTTCTCCGGCACGTCCTTGGGCTGCACGATCTCCTCGAGCGGCACCTCTTCCTCGGGGACCTCTTCCTCTTCTTCTTCGGTCTCTTCGGCGGCCGCGGGCGGGGGCGGCGGCGGGGGCGGAGGCGCGGTGACGGCCTCCTCGTTCACCAGCTGGGTCATGATGAACTCGATCCCCGGGGGCGGATCCACGCGGGTGATGCTCATCTTGTCCGCGACCCAGCCGAACGCGACGAGGGCGAACGTGATCGCACCCGAGGCCGCCGCGGCGATCTGGAGCCGCAGGCGACGTCGCGGGTTCGCGACCTGGTACGTCATGTAGTGCTCGAACATCGGTGGAACCTCGTCCCGGCTTGCACGCACGAAGGTGGGCGTCAGGGCTAACGGCCCTTTCTCTTGCCCTTCTTCTTGCCCTTGCCCTCGTCTTGGAGCCCCTCGGGGTTCGCGAGCTCTGCTTCCACTTGCTTTCTCGACTCGGCGTCGGCGGCCTGCTCGGCGGGGGTGAGCGGGGCCTTCGGGCAGCAGGGGGGCGTCTCGGCCGTGAGCTTCTCGGGGCACTCGGAGAGCGACTCGAGATCACAGATCGCCTTCTGCTGTCGCCACGCCATCATCGAGTCCTCGCGGGCGAGGAGGTTCTCGAGGCGATCCTTCGGCTCGGTCGCGTTCTCCACCAGGATGCGCGCGTGCTGCTTCTGCGTGTACGCCATCGCCTTCCACTGGTAGGCGTCGCGGAACTCGCGGTTGAGCTCGCTGACCTTCTCCAGCAGCTTGATGACCTCGTCGGCGATGCGCAGCCGCTCGCTCGGGGGCACCGACTCGTTGTAGAGGAGACCGCTCGCCGGATCGGGGTACAGCGGCGTGAACGTGTGCACGGCGAGCGTGTGCCAGGCCTGCACGCTCTCCGGGAAGTCCTCGGTGCGCTTCTTCAGCCAGTAGAGGTGCTTGTCGGGCTGACCGCACTCCTCGTACTGCTGCGCGATGCGGGCGTACAGCGGCTCCTTCTTCGGATCGAGCCGGTGCTGCTCCTCCCAGTGCGTGATGAGCTCGTCGCAGCGCTCGTCGGCCTTGAGGATCGCGAGCCGATGGTTGAGCAGCTGCTTCTCGTCCTCTTCGGTCTTGGCCGGCAGGCGGTCGTACCAGGTCTGGAAGTCGCGCAGCGCCCGGTCCGCGTAGGCTCGCCGCGCGTCCTTGTCGCCCGGCTCCTTCATGCGGAGCACCTGGGCCTCGGCCGCGCACGCCCGGTTCCAGAAGAGCGTCCAGCCGTCGGGCTCGAGCTCCTCGGCCTTGTCGTACTTGTCGAGCGCCTCGACGAACTTGCCGTCGTTGTAGAAGGTGTTGCCCTCGCGGATCAGATCACGCGCTTGGATCTTCGTGCACCCGACGAGGCCGATCGTGAGGAGGGCGCCGAACGCCAGTGCCGCTCGTCCGGTTCGTCCGCTTCGTCCGCCCATGCGAGGGAGCAGCATACAGCAGAGGGTGGTCGGGAAATCAAGCGCTCGTGCGCGAGAGTTCGCCGCACTCGGCGAGTTCGAACGGGATGCAGCGCACGTCACGGTGGGTCCGGGGGTCGGGAGGCAACGAGAAGGCACCGATGCCGCTTACAGCGTCGGCACCGCGTGAGCGGGCTCGCTCGATCGCGAGCGGGCGGCGCGAGCGCGAGCGTGGAGCGGGAGCTCGACTGTGGCGGCTCACTCGAACGCGATCTGGAACGTCACCTCGCTGCAGGTGACGCGCGCCGCGTCGTCGACGCGCATCGGCTCGAAGCGCCAGCGGCCGACGGTCTCGCGGCAGATCCGATCGACCTCGCCGTCGCCGGCGCTGGTCTTCGTGCGGATGTCGATCGTCCTGCCGTCCGTGCCCACGCAGAAGCGCACGCGCGACGTTCCACTCTTGCGCGCGACGCCGGCGGGCGTGCGCGCGAGCTGGTCGTGCGGCGGATCGGGGGCGTGCTTCGCTCGCGCGCGCACGACGTCGATCGACTCGAACGTGGGTTTCTCGGGCGTGGGCGTCGGCGGCTTCGCCGTCGTCGGCGGTACCCTGGCGCACGTGCCGGGCACGGCACAAGGCAAGCAGTGCGCGCAGACGGGGCCCATCGGGTTCGTGGGGCCGAGCACGCTGGGGCCGGGCCCCGAGCCGACGTCGGTGCGCGCGCGATCCGACTCGATCGGCGCGAGGTCGCGCTCGACCGTCGGCTTGTCGTCGCGCTCGGGCGGCGTCTCGGGATCGACGGTGACCGCGGTCGACGTCTCGGGCGGCGGGCCGCCGGCGGGCGGCGGGCTCACGAGCGGCGCCGGCACCTCGTCCGCGGGCATCACGAGGATCCCCTCGACCTTCGGCGCGCCGACGCGCTGGATGCCGAGCCGCTCGCCGACGAGCGCGCTGCCGAGCGAGACCGTCGTCGCGATCACGGCGACGCTCATGAACGCCATCATCTTCCGGCGTGCACGCGGATCGATCGCGTGCGCATGCATGTATACGTCGAACATGGAGCCTCCGCGATCGCGAACGCGCGAGGGCGCTCGGCGATCCGTCGATGGTCCCAACGACGGGCCGGGCGCGCGCTGACACCACCCTCAGGCGCAATGAATGACGGACACGCAGACGCCGGCGTCGCAGCGAGGGCAGCTACCGCACGGGTCGGCGCCGCAGTCCGTGCACGTCTGCAGCCCGGCGTCGATCATCGCCCAAGTCGCGGCGTCGTGGCCGACGTTGAGCGACACCGCTCCGCACACGTTCGAGCCCACGCACAGGCCGCCCACCTGGGTGCAGTCCTCGTCCACCTCGCACGCGGAGTTGTTCGCGATGAACTCCTCCGCGGCCTGCTCCGCCGCGAGGCAGGTCGCCGGCTCTTCGACCGGGTCGTTCGTCGTCGGCTCCGCCGTGCCGTCGGACGCGGACGTGTCGGCCTGCGCATCGTCGTCGCCGTCGTCGTCGTCGGCGACGCACGCGAGCGTCGCGGCCAGGAGTGCGACGGCAATGCGGGTCACCGGTCGAGCGTAGCGCGAAGGACGGCCTCACGGCCAGGCCAGCGACGCGTAGTGCTGCATCACCTCGGTGCGGTCGGCATCGCTCGCGCCCATCGCATTCTTGCCCCACGCGTAGCTGAGGAAGCCGGCGAAGCCGACCGCGCGGGCGGCCTTCGTGCGCACGGTGATCGCGGTCTTCCAGTTCGACTTGTTCAGGCCGGTGCGACCGCGGTTGACGAGGTCGCCGTTGTCGTCGTGATCGTTGCTGCCCGTGTTGCCGAAGTGCTCGATGAGCATCATCCGCTCCGCTCGCACGCCGCGGGCGGCGTAGGCGTTCTTCATCGCCTGGTAGCGGGCCTTCGCCCACGCCTCGCTGTAGCCGTTCGCCTTCAGGTCGCGACCGGAGAGATAGCCCTCGATGCCGATGTACGCCCAGTCCTCGATGCGCGACCACCACCAGCCGTTCGCGCCCGGCTCGGGGAACGGAGCGGCGAGCACCATCTTGCGCTTGTGGTGCTTGCCGAGCCGGCGCACGACGGCGAGCACCCAGTCGCGGTACGCGGCGCTGTCGACCCAGCGGCCCGCCGAGATCTCGTTGATCACGAGCCAGCGCGGGTTGCATCCGCAGCTCGCCTCGATCTGCGCCATCAGATCGTCGGCCCACTGCGTGCCGGTGCGGAACTCCTGGCCCGCCTTCCACGGCTTGTTGAAGTCGTTCACGTAGTAGGCGATGCGGTTGTCGCCGTCGTGGGCGACCTCGATCGGCTGCCACGCGTCGCCTGCCTTGGGCGCGACGCCGAGGTAGTGGTTCGAGTAGGAGTTCAGCACGTCGAAGTGTTTCCGGCACAGGCACGACTCGTCGTCGGCGGGGCAGCTGGTCTGGCCGCCGCCACAGTCGAGCGTCGCGACGTCGAAGCGTTTCACGAGCGTGAGCGCGTCGGGCTCGGTGGGGGCCGCGAGCTCGCCCAGCGCGTCGTCGGGCGCGAGCTCGGTGGTGCCGTTGCCGAGGCACTGCTCGAGGTCGTGCGTGCCGTCGCCGTCGGTGTCCTGCAGGACGCAGTGACCGCGCCGCACCGCGAGGTCGTCGACGCCGTCGGCGTTCCAGTCGCCCACGAGGTACTCGTCCTCGATGTCGCCGAGGCCGAAGCACTGCTCGATGCCGGTGCTCTCCTTCGAGACGCACGCGTCGCGGCGCACCGCGAGATCGTCGGGGCCGTCGGCGTTCCAGTCGCCCACGAGGTACTCGTCGTCGCTGTCGCCGTTGCCGTAGCAGCGCTCGCCGTCGACGATGCCGTCGCCGGTCCAGTCCTGCTGCACGCAGTGAGCGCGCCGCACCGCGAGGTCGTCGATGCCGTCGCCGTTCCAGTCGCCGACGAGATAGTCGTCGCCGTCGCCGTTGCCGTAGCAGCGCTCGCCGTCGGCGGTGCCGTCCCACGTCCAGTCCATCACGAGGCAGTGATCGCGGCGCACGGCGACGTCGTCCTTGCCGTCGCCGTTCCAGTCGCCGACGAGGTACTCGTCCTCGGCGTCGCCGTTGCCGAAGCACTGCTCGTGATCGACGACGCCGTCGCGATTCCACTCGCGCAGCACGCAGTGATCGCGGCGCAGCGCGAGGTCCTCGACGTCGTCGCCGTCCCAGTCGCCGACGAGGTAGCCGTCCTCGGGCGGCGCGGGCTCGTCGACGCCGTCGTCCGTCGGATCGCCGTCGTCGTCGTCGCTCGGATCGCCGCCGTCGAGCGGTCCACCGTCCGCCTCCTCTTGGATGCCGGCCTCGCCGTCCTCGGCGGGCAGCGGATCCTCGGGCTCGTCGTCGCAGGCGCCCCCGCGCGCATCGAGATCGGGCTCTGGATCCCCGCGATGCCCCGCGGTGCCCTCGCACCCGATCGCACCCGAGATCGCGAGCACACCGATCCGAAGACTCCACGCCATGCCTCGAGGACGACGCGCGCACGGACCCGGGACACGAAGTTGCGTGAAGCCGACGCCGAACGCCCCGCAACGGGGTCTGCGGGCCCGAACCCGCCCGGGCGTCGTCGCCGCGCGCCTCCCGGCCTGGCACCGGATTCGACCGCCGACAGCGGTCTGTCCGACCTCGAGTCCGTACCCCGACCGAATCCGACCGCCGACAGCCAACTGTCCGGGCTCGAACCCGTGCGCTCGTCGAGCTCGACCTCCGACAGCGGTCTGTCCGACCCCGAATCCGTCATCTGCCGAGTCAATCGAGGTGCAGCGTGACGTCGTCGAGCGAGGCGGCGCCGAGCGCTGCGGCGAGCAGGCGGTCGAGGCCGAGCGCGGCGCCGCTGCACTTCGGTAGGCCGAGCGTCTCGAGGTCGGCGAGGAACGCCTCGGGCATCGGCAGGGGCGAGAGGCCGTGCGCGGCTCGTAGCGCGAGCACCGTCTCGAAGCGCGTGCGTTGCTCCGCCGCGTCGCGCAGCTCGCGGTAGCCGTTGCACAGCTCGCGCGCGAACGCGTGGCTCTCGAAGCGCGCTGCGATCGCGCGGCCGTGGGCGTCGCGATCGCGCTCGGACAGCGCGGCGAGCACGGCGGGGAACTCGACGACGTGCACGCCCTGCCCCATCTGCGCCGCTGCGGCGAGCCACGGATCGAGCGCCGCATCGGACACCGCGGTGAAGAAGGCGGTCCACCGCTCGAGCGCACGCACCTTCGGGTCGCGCGATGCCGGGTCCGGCAGCGCACCGATCGTCGACGACGAACATGCCCAGTCGAGCGCCGCGTCGTCCTCGTCGCCCACGAGCGCGAGCCCGGTCGTCTGCTGCACGAGATCGAAGAACGCGACGCGCGTCCACGACCGCGGCGCCGCGTTCTCGCCGACCCGCCATGGCGCGACCGCGTCCACCACTGCCGCCACGATCGCCTCCACGTCGGCCATCACCACGTCCGGCTCCGCATCCACGCGATACCACTCGACCAGGTGGAACTCCTCGCGATGCGCCGCGCCGCGCTCGCCCGCGCGCAGCACGTGCGCGACCTCGAAGATCGAGCCCGCGCCGCGGCAGAGCATCCGCTTCATCGCGAGCTCGGGGCTCGTCGCGAGAAAGCCCGGCGGCGCCGCGACCGGCTCGATCCACGGCTCCGGCGCGGCCGCGTCGATCCGCACCCGCGTCGTCACCTCGCATAGGCCCCGTGCGCGCAAGCAAGCGCGCACGGCCGCGATCGCAGCATCCCAAGCCGCGACCCGCACGGGCCACCCCCAGCTCACGGCTCGGTGAGCCCCCCGCTTGCGGGGGGCAAGCTGCGCCGCGACAGCGGCGCGTACCGTGAGCCCGCGCCGGATGCGGGGGGCATTATTGGTTCACGCGCTCCACGTACGCGCCCGTGCGCGTGTCGATCTTCACCTTCTCGCCCACCTTGATGAAGATGGGCACCTGCACCTCGTAGCCGGTCTGCACCTTGGCCAGCTTCGTCACGTTGGTCGCGGTGTCGCCCTTCACGCCGGGCTCGCTCTCCACGATCTCCATGATGACATGCGACGGCAGCGAGATGCCCACCGCGCGCTCGTTGTAGAAGAGCACGTCGACGTTGAGCTGATCGAGCAGGAACGCCTTGTCGTCGCCGACGATCTCCGCCTGCAGCTCGACCTGCTCGAAGCTCTCGTTGTCCATGAACGTGTACGCGCCGCCGTTCACGTACAGGAACTGCATCTGCTTGCTCTCGACGTTCGCAGGCTCGAAGCGCTCACCCGAGCGCCACGTGCGATCGAGCACCGCCCCGGTGATCATGTTCTTGATCTTGCACTTGTAGAGCCCCTGCCCCTTGCCCGGCTTCACGAACTGGAAGTCGACGACGACGTAGGGCTGGCCATCGATGTCGATCTTGGCGTTCTTCTTGAGCTCACTGACATCCATCGCGGCCATGGGCGGATCCTCTTCCTCTCTCGAACGGGGCGCACCGGCCTTTGCCAGCCGCGTCCCGGGTTGTCAACCGCGCCGCCCCGCCGCCCCCGGCCCGCACCCGTGAAAACGCCCCTGGAAAGCGCGCTCCGAACGTGGCAGCTTATTCTACGGTTTACCCCGAAACTTACCGCGGAATCAGCGACCACGGAACAGGGACCCATGCGCCTCACCACGAAAGCCCGCTATGGCCTGCGCGCCCTCGTCCACGTCGCGCACCGCGGCTACGCGTCGGCGCAGGTGATCGCGGAGCACCAGTCGATCCCGTCGCGCTACCTCGAAGAGATCATCGGCGAGCTGCGCCGCGCCGGCCTCGTCGTCGGCAAGCGCGGCCCGCGGGGCGGCTACAAGCTCGCGCGACTGCCCTCCGAGATCAGCCTGTCCGACGTCCTCGCCGCGCTCGCCGCCCCCGCCGAGGGCGGAGCCGCCGGCGAGCCGCAGGACGAGATCACATCCCTCGTCGAGCGCTCGATCGACGAACGTCTGCGCGCGGCCGTCGGCGATCTCCGACTCGACGCGCTGCTCGGCGAAGCGCGCGAGCGTCACCGTCGCAGCGCCGCGAACTACGTCATCTGACCCGCACCATGCAACGTCCGATCCTCGTCGACGACATCCTCGGCCTCATCGGCAACACGCCGATCATCCGCCTGCGCCGCACCGGCGGCGATCCGAAGACCCACGCCGCCGTGTGGGGCAAGTGCGAGATGACGAACCCGGGCGGCTCCGTGAAGGACCGCATCGCGCTCGCGATGATCGAGGACGGGGAGAAGAGCGGCCGCCTGAAGCCGGGCGAGACCGTGCTCGTCGAGCCCACCTCGGGCAACACCGGCATCGGCCTCGCGCTCGTCGCCGCCGTGAAGGGCTATCGGCTCGTGCTCACGATGCCCGAGAGCATGAGCCTCGAGCGTCGCAATCTGTTGCGCGCGTACGGGGCCGAGATCGTGCTGACCCCCGACGATCGCACGATGGAGGGCGCCGTCGCGGCGGCCGAGGAGCTGTGCCGCGCGAAGGGCCACGTCATGCTGCAGCAGTTCGAGAACCCGGCGAACCCCGAGGTGCACCGCCGCACGACGGGCCCCGAGATCCTCGCGCAGATGCAGGGCAAGTCGATCGACGGCTTCGTGTCGGCGATCGGCACCGGCGGCACGATCACCGGCGTCGGCTCGGTGCTGCGCAAGCACAACCCGAAGATCAAGATCATCGGGGTCGAGCCGGCGCGCAGCCCCGTGCTCGCCGGCGGTCGCCCGGGCCCGCACAAGATCCAGGGCATCGGCGCCGGCTTCGTGCCGCGCGTGCTCGACACGACGATCTACGACGAGCTCGTCTCCGTCTGGGACGAGGACGCGTACCGCATGAAGAAGCGGCTCGCGCACGAGGAGGGCCTGCTCGTCGGCATCTCGGCGGGCGCCGCCGTCGCGGTCGCCGAGCGACTCGCCGCGGAGCTCGGGCCCGGCAAGAACGTGCTCACGGTGCTGTGCGACACCGGCGAGCGCTACTTCAGCCTCGACGAGTACTTCACCGAGGGCGGCGAGCGCCGCTAGTGCCGTGGGCCTCGAGAGCACGCGCTTCGTGGTGATCGGTGCCGGCGGCCTCGGCTGCCCTGCGCTGCTGGGGCTGCGCGCGGCGGGAGCGAAGCACGTGCTCGTCGTCGATCCCGATCGCGTGGAGTCGAGCAACCTGCATCGCCAGGTGCTCTACGACATCGGCGACGTCGGGGCGAACAAGGCCGAGGTCGCGGCGCGCAAGCTCGCGCACGTCGGCATCGACGCGCAGGCGCTCGTGCACCGGCTGGCACCCGACGAGCTGCCGGCATTCGTCACCGGACACGGGCGCGACGCCGTCGTGCTCGAGTGCACGGACGCACCCGCGCTCAAGTTCGCGACCAACGATGCCTGCGTCGCGGCCGGCGTACCGCTCGTCGTCGCCGCCGCGCTCGGCCTCGTCGGCCACGTCATCGCCGTCGCGCCCGGTGGCGCCTGCTATCGCTGTGTGTTCGAGGCACCACCGCCCGTCGCCCTCGTGCCGACGTGCGCCACCGCGGGCGTCCTCGGCACTGCGGTCGGCACGACGGGCTGGCTGCAGGCGACACTCGCGGTCGCGCTCGCCGGAGGCGCGCTCGCCGAGGACGTGCGCGGTCGCCTGCACGTCCTCGACCTCGCCCGTGGCACCATCCGCACGCTCGGCGGTCGCGCTCGCGCCGATTGCCCCGCTTGCACCGCCCGCCCGGCCGCCGCGTCCGCGGCCCACTCGTCCAACCGCTGAAGGAGCCCACACCATGGCCACCGTCCGGATCCCCACCCCGCTGCGCAAGTTCACCCAGGGCAAGGAAGAGGTCGAGGTCACCGCGACCAACGTCCGCGACCTGCTCGTCAACCTCGAGTCCGCATACCCTGGCATCAAGGAGCGCATCTGCGACGAGCAGGGCGCGGTGCGCCGCTTCGTGAACGTGTTCGTCGCCGACGAGGACATCCGTTTCCTCGACAACCTCGACACGCCGGTGAAGGACGGCGACGAGGTGAGCATCGTGCCGGCGATCGCAGGCGGTTGATGAGCGTGCCGCTCGCGATCGATCCGGCCGGCGCCAAGGCGGGCGACGCACTCGCACGCGCCGGCGTTCCGCGACTCGTCGACTCGGTCGTCGAGCTCGTCGGGGGCACGCCGCTCGTGCGATTGCGCCGCATCGAGCGCGCGTGTCCGGGGGTCCAACTCTGGGCGAAGTGCGAGTTCACGAACCCGGGCGGCTCCGTGAAGGATCGGGCCGCGCTGCGGATCATCCAGGACGCGCTCGCGCGCGGCGACCTGCGGCCCGGCATGCGGCTCATCGACTCGACGTCGGGAAACACGGGCATCGCGTACTCGATGGTGGGCGCGGCACTCGGCGTGCCGATCACGCTCGTGATGCCCGAGAACGTCAGCGCGCCGCGCAAGCAAGTGACGCGCGCGTACGGCACCGAGATCGTCTTCTCGGATCCGATGGAGGGCAGCGATGGCGCGATTCTCCATGCGCGCGCGATCGTCGATCGCGATCCCGATCGCTGGTACTACCCGAACCAGTACGCGAACGACTCGAACTGGCGCGCCCACTACCACGGCACGGGCCCCGAGATCTGGGCGCAGACGAGCGGACGCGTCACCCACTTCGTCACCGGCGTGGGCACGAGCGGCACGGTGATGGGGACGTCTCGATTCCTGCACGAGATGGGGCCGGTCCGCTGTCTGGGCCTGCAGCCCGACGACGCGATGCACGGGCTCGAAGGGCTCAAGCACATCCCCACGAGCCTCGTGCCGCCGATCTACGACGAGTCCGTCGTGGACGACACGATCTGGCTGCCCACCGAGGAGGGCTGGGACATGGCGGAGCAGCTCGCGAAGGACGAGGCGCTGTTCGTCGGGCACAGCTCGGGCGCGAACGTGGCGGGGGCGCTGCGCGTGGGCAAGGCGCTCGCGGCCGAGGGCGAGCCGGGCGTCGTCGTGACGGTGCTCTGCGATCGCGGCGATCGCTACTTCGCGCCGCTCGAGTGGGAGAAATACTATGTCTGGTGAGCCGACGATCTCGCGCGAGCACCTGCTCGCGATCTACCGGCAGTCGCGCGCGGAGTTCCCCAAGGAGTGCTGCGGGTACATCCTCGGCGAGGGCGCGGACGCGGAGCTCGTCGCGTGCGAGAACCGGCAGGACAAGCTGCACGCGCTCGACCCCGAGATGCATCCGCGCACGGCGGAGAACGGCTACAACATCGGCGGCAAGCAGCTGCTCGGGCTCGTGCGCAGCTTCGAGTCCGACAAGCCCGCCCGGGTGATCTACCACTCGCATCCGCGCGTCGGCGCGTACTTCTCCGAGGAGGACACGCGCGCGGCGCTCGGCGCCGGCTATCCGTGCGACTACCTCGTGGTGGACGTGCAGGAGCACGAGATCGTCGAGGCCAAGCTGTTCCGCCAGGACGGCGAGCGCTACGTCGAGATCGCCCGCTTCGATGGGGAACGGTTGTGACGGCCCGCGTCGGGCCGCGTTCGCGGCTGCACCGCGCGTGATCGGGAGATCGCCTCAAGCGCTGGCACGCGCGCGGCGATGATCGTTCTCGCCGTCGCGCACTCGCGGCGGGTGGAGCCGTGGTCGTCATGGGAAGCGAGAGCGAATCGACGTGCACAGGGCTGCTGCGGGTGGCCGGAGGGGGCAACCCGCGGCTCGCCCGGCTGTCCTTCGTGGCCGTCGCGGTGCTGGCCGGCGGCGCGGTCGTGCTGACGACGACCGCCGCGGCGCCGCTGGGGCTCGCCGTCGGCGGGCTGACCGGGCTCGCGCTCGCGCTCGTGCGCTCGCACGCGATCGAGCGCCGCAAGCTGATCGCGGCCGTCGAGGCGGCCCACGACGACATGCGCGTGGCCCTGGACGCGCGCGCGGCCGAGCTCGCGCGGGCCGAGCGTGTCGAAGCGAGCGCACGCGAGCGCATAGCCGAGCTCGAGCGCACCGTCGCGGTACTCGCCACGCGTGAAGCCCCGCGCTCGGCGATGGAGCTCGGCGTGGACGACTACCGCGAGCTGCGCGACGCGGTGCGCCGAGGCGAGCCGCACCCGGAGCTCGAGCGCAGAGTCGAAGCGCTCGCGCACGAGCCGGGTGTGCGCGCGCTCGGCCGGCTCGCCGACGAGGCGCGCGGCGAGGCCATGCGGTGCGGCGTCCCGGCGATCGACGTGGTCGTGGAGCCGACGAGCCTGCGCTTCGACTCGCGGCGGTGGCGGCCGCTCTTCGAGGCGATGACGCACGCGATCGTCAACGCGGTCGAGCACGGCATCGAGCCCGCGCACGAACGCGAGCTGCTCGGCAAGCCCGCGGTGCCGCGGCTGCGTTTCTCCGCGCGCGAGGTCGACGGCGACGTGGTCGTCGAGCTGCGCGACGACGGCCGCGGCCTGTCGTGGAATGCCGTCGCGCTGCGAGCAGAGGCACTCGGTCTGCCGTGCGAGACCCGCGAGGAGCTCGCGGCCGCCCTCTTCACGGCCGGCTTCTCGATGCACGACGGCGTGCACGAGGCCGGCGGCCTGCCCACGCTCGCCGCCGCCGCGCGCGAGCTCGACGGCCGCGCCGAGCTGACCTCGACCGAAGGCATGGGCACGCGCGTGCGCGTCGTCGTCCCGACCGCGCGTCCGGTCCTCGTCGCCGTCGCGAGCTGACGGAGCCCGGCGCACCGCGAGGCGGTCACACGCGCGGGGCGAACGGCGAGCACACCCGGCCCGCCGCGAGCGCGGCCGCGAAGTCGCGGTCCGCTTGGAGGAACTCCGCCACGGGCAGATCCGCGACGTCGAACGCGAGCGGCTCGCAGCCCTCCTCGCTCACCAGCCGATCACGCCACCGCGATCCCCACGCGCGCGCATCGACGTGGTAGACGACGAGCACGACCTCGGGCCCGTCGCCGGGATACACGTGGTGCAGTACATCGGCGACCGGCCCCACGACGAGCTCGCGCGCGTCCGCGCCCCACTCTTCCACCAGCTCGCGTGCGAGCGCGGCGGCGGGCGCTTCGCCCGGCTCGACCTTGCCCCCCGGCAGCTCGATCATCCCGGCGCCGAAGCGCGCGCGGGCGCTCCGCCGGTGGACGAGCACGCGAGAGGGGCCCAGCCACACGAGTGCGCCGACGACGAGCAAGCGAGCCACGGGGGGCCAGGATGCCCGATCCTCGTCCTCGCGGATCCTCACGGGTCGCGACCGCGAGCCGCTTCGACCGGTTGCCACGGTCGCGTCCGCGACCGGATTCCGCTTTGACGGTGCGGACCGCGATGCCTAGACTGCCCCCAGAACCCGATGCGCCTGTTCGCGAGCAAGATCCCGCACATCACCGAAGCCCTGACCCGAACCTTGGTCGACGCCGGTGATCTCGAAACGTCGAACCGCGACGAATTCAAGCGCGACGTCGAATCGATCCTGAAGGAGTACCTCCGCAAGGATCGCGAGCTCACCGAGCAGGCGAAGGACATCCTCGAGCAGCGCGGCCTGCCCTACTCCGAGCTGTACAAGACCAAGCGGCAGCTCGCGGAGCGCGAGGAGTTCGCCATCGGCGACGAGTCGGTGAACTGGATGGCCACCCAGCTCATCGAGATGTTCATGCGCTCCGCGTTCGTCGAAGAGGTGTATGCCGACGACGCCGCGCTGCGCAAGACCGTCAAGGACGTCCTGCGCCGCAACATGCAGGCCGACGAGGACCTCGATCGCGAGGTGCGAAAGCACCTCAAGCACCTCGAGGAAGGCACCTCGAATTTCGAGATCGAGTACCAGAAGCAGCTCGAGCTCGTGAAGCGCAAGCACGGCCTGTCCTGACGGTCGACCGATGGCCCACATCCTGGTCTACCTGCAGCGCACGCCGATGGGGATGCACCCCGCGAGCGCGGTCGCGCTGTGTGTGGCCCGGGACCTCGGCTCGGAGCGGGGCGCCACCGTGACGGGTGTGTGCGCCGGCGATGCCGGCCCGCTCGATCGCGCGATGGTGTCCGGCGCGGCGCGGTACGGGGCCGACGTCGTCGTGTTCTGCGGGCCCGGCGGGCTCGAGCGGCTCGACGAGCGCCTGCGCCCGGTCCACGTGCTCACGCCGTTCACGAGCGAAGGCCTCGCCGCGGTGCAGGGGCTGCCCAGCGGCCCGGTCGTGCCCCGGTGGGTCGACGCGCGTCGTCCGGCCTGGGGCGCGCCCGATGCCGTGAGCGGCATCGTCGCGGGGGTCCTGCCTTGGCACGATCTCGACGAGTCGCTCGAAGCGGAGTACCAGGGAGACGTGGAGCGCGTGCCGATGCCCGCATGGGTGCACGACGTGAAGGTGCCGGTCGGACCGGGCGGCACCGAGCCGCTCGCGATCGAGGAAGCGGAGCTGTCGTACGTCGCGCCCGAGGGCATCGACGCCGATCTGCGAGCCAAGCTCACGGCGTTGGCGGCCCGGCCGGTGACGCCCGCCGACGTCGTCGCGAGCACGAGCGGGACGACGCTGTGGCTCGAGCCCGGCGCCGGTCCGCTGCCCGACGCGCTCGCGCAGCGCGGACCGGCCGCGCGCGTCGTGCTGATGCCCGGGCCCGACGGCACGTTCGATGCGAGCTGGGCGCTGGCCGACTGGGTGCTCCCCGGGCCGTGGCCGCGCGTGCTCTCGGAGCTCTCGGGTGCAGCGTGGCGGCGCGCGTTGACGTAGGCGCCGGCAAGCGCGGGCGCGACGACGGCACCGACCTCGTCGCGCGCGCGAGCGCGGCCCTCGACGCGGTGCTCGCGACGAAAGCGACCGCGAAGGGCCGCATCGTCGATGCGAGTGGCGGCGCCGCCGGACCGTGGATCGAGGGGCTCACCACGACCGCCGCGAAGGAACGCGACGTCGTCGAGGCACTGCGCCGCAGCAAGGCGCCCGACGTGCTCGTCGTCGCGAAGCCCACCCCCACGCTCGTGCGTGCGCTCCGCGAGCACGCGCCCGCGTTGCTCGTCGTGTGCGACGCGATCGCCGACGACGAGCTCGCGACGCTCGCCGCGATCCCCGGGATGCTCGTGCTCGGCGGGACCGCAGCGCTGCGCGCGGGCGCCGGCAAGCTCGTCGCGTGTGCGCACGGGCGCGACGAGCTCGCGGGCATCGTGCGCGCGCTCGGAACGGCGGACGTGCGGCTCGCGATCGCACCGACGCCGCCGTGGCTGTGGCGCTGGCTCGGTGACGCGAAGCTGCGCGCATGCACGACCGTGGGCACCGTGCAGGCGCGCGCGTTGTCGGTCGAGTGGGCGCGCTGGGCGGAGCGCGGGGCCGAGAAGAGCGTGCTCGTGCCCGTCGGCATCGCTGCACCCGCGCTCGATCGTCCGCGCGCGCCGGAGCTCGACGCCGCCGTCGCTGCGCATGCGCTCGAGCGGTGGACAGGCCCCGTGTTTCCCTCGCCGCGCGTGATCGCGATCGTGCGCGGAGGGCTGTCGAGCGGCGGACCGATTCCCCTCGGTGACGACGGCTCTCCGCCGCCCGCGACGCTCGCGGTGTGGATGCAGGCCCGTCGCGCACTGCCGCTGACGGGCGCGATCGTCGGGATGGAGCGCCCGGCCGCCGGCTTGCCGCTCGATGCCCCGACCGCCGCGTTCCTCGCCCAGCGGGCGCTCCTGCGCGTGGCGCAATGCCGCGCGCTCGCGGAGGCAGCACCCATCGAGCTCGCCCCGATCGCCGACGACGGGCTCGCGCGCGCACGCGAAGTGCTCGAGGGCGCGCCGGAGCTCCTGTCGGATCACGAGAGCAAGGTCGTGCTGCGCGGGCTCGGCATGCACGTGACGCGGCAAGCGATCGCGAGCTCGGCCTCGGGCGCGTCGGGCTTCGCGGAGCGGATCGGCTTCCCCGTCGTGCTCAAGGCGCTCTCGCCCGACCTGCGCCGGCGCACGGAGATCGGGGCCGTGGCGCTCGACCTCGGCAACGCGGCCGCGGTGCGGCGGGCCTACGCGAGCATCGTCGACAACGTCGAGCGCCGCGCTCCCACGGCGCGGCTCGACGGCGTCGTCGTGGCCGAGATGATCGAGCAGGGCCTCGAGCTGTCGGCCGGCGTGATCGAGCTCGCGAGCGGCGACGCGGCCGTGTACGCGCGCGCGCTCGGGGAGCACGCGCCGCTCGAGCCCGCGTTCGCGCTCGTGCCGGCCGAGGGCGATGCGGAAGGTGGCGCCCGTGCCCTCGCGCTCGCGCACGCGGTGCTGTCGCGCCTGCCGGTGCCGGCCCTGCGGCGCGGCTCGGACCCCGACGTGCGCGCGCTCGCCGAGCTGCTCGTACGGCTGTTCCAGCTGTGGCATCGCTTCGGCGCCCGCCTGCGCCACGTCGAGCTCGAGCGCGTGCGGCTGGTCGGCGGAGAGCGCGGCTACGTGATCCTCGACGCGCGCGTGCACCAGGCGCCGCACCTCGAAGGCGCGTGACGCTATGCTCGGCTCGCATGCTCGAGGCCGATGACGCCGCGGCCCCCGATCGCGAGGCGGAACGCACCGAGGCGTTCCGCGCGGGCTATCGCACGAGCGAGATCGGGCCGCGCTACCGCGGCTGGCTGCACTTCGGCTTCACGACGACGGGCTCGCTCGCGGCAATCGCCTTCGCCCTGTCGCAGCTGTCCGGCGTGACGCCGCTCGAGTGGCTCACGGTGCCTGCGTCGTTCTTCATCGCGAACTTCGGCGAGTACTTCGGGCACCGCGGCCCCATGCACCACCGCCGGCGCGGGCTGGGCCTGCTGCACCACCGCCACACGATGCAGCACCACCGATTCTTCACCGCGCGCGCGATGGAGTGCGACACGTCGCGCGACTTCAAGATGGTGCTGTTCCCGCCCGTCTTGCTGCTCTTCTTCATCGGCGGGCTGGCACTTCCCATCGGGCTCGTGCTGTTCGCGGTGTTCTCGGCCAACGTGGGCTGGCTCTTCGCCGCCACCGCGATCGCGTACTTCCTGTCCTACGAGTGGTTGCACTTCTCGTATCACCAGCCCCCCGACTCGTTCGTGGGCCGTCTGCCCTTCGTGCCCGCGCTGCGCCGCCACCACGCGGCGCATCACGATCCGAAGCTGATGCAGTCGTGGAACTTCAACATCACGTTCCCGATCGCGGACCGGGTGATGGGCACGGCCTGGCGGCCGGACGCCTGAGCGCGGACGCACGACTGCAGACGTTGCGCGCGGTTCCTCGTCGCGACGACGCCATGGTGGAAGCGACTCCACGAAGGAGATCGCACCCATGTCCTCCCGGTTGTTGCCGCTCAACCAACACCCCATCGACCGCCTGCTGCGCATTGCGGTGGGTCTCGCCCTGCTGCCGCTCGCGTTCGTGGGACCGCACACGCCGTGGGCGTGGCTCGGGCTCGTGCCGCTCGTCACCGGGCTGCTCGGCAGCTGCCCGCTCTACACGCTCTTCGGCATCAGTACCTGTCGCGCGCCACGGACGGCCAAGCCCGCCGCGCGCTGACGCCTACGCGCGGGCCGCCGCCGCGCGCGCGAGCAAGCGCTCGCTCGTGTTGTCCTCGGGGTGCGCGAGCGCATGCTCGAACAGCTCGCCGAGCAGCGCGCCGAGCTGCGGTCCGGGGCTCGCGATCCCGGCTGCGACGAGATCGCGGCCCTTCACGGCGAGCTCCGCCGGTGCGAGCGGTGCGCCCGCGATCGCGGACTGCACGTGCGTGCGACGCTCGTCTGACGCGCCCAGCAGCGAGAGCGCAGCGTCGAGATGATCGCGGCCGAGCCGCGCCGCGGCGCGGCGGATCGCGAGTGGATCGGTCGCGCCCTCCAGCGCGAGCGCACCCGGTCCGAGCAGCGCGCCGAGTCGCGATCGTTCGCCTCGACCGAGCCTCAGCCCATCGAGCGTCGCCTCGACGAGCGCGAGCGCACCCGCCCGCGCGTGCGGCCACAGCAACCGGGCGAGCCGCAGCACGGCGTCGTTCGGCAGGCGGTCCACCGCCTCGATCGCCGCCGCGCGCTCGTCGTCCGAAAGCGGTGCGAGCGCGAGCGGCCAGATGCCCGTGTCGTGCATCGGCACGAGCCCGCGCGAGGGCACGTCGGCCGCGAGCAGCTTCACGAGCTCGACGTGCACGCGCTCGCGGCTCACTTTCGCGAGCACCGCGAGCGCACCGGGGATCGCCGCCGCGGTGGCCGGCTCGAGCGCGAGCTGCCGCGTCGCACACAGACGCACCGCCCGCATCGTGCGCAACCCGTCCTCCGCGAACCGCAGCACCGGATCGCCGACCGCCCGGATCGTCGCGGCCTCGAGATCCGCGAGCCCGCCGAACGGATCCGTGAACGTCGCGGTCCACGGATCCCACGCGAGCGCGTTCACGGTGAAATCGCGGCGCGCGAGGTCGTCGACGAGGCTGCGATGGAAGACGACCGCGCTCGGGCGCCTCCCGTCGATGTAGTCCGCTTCCCCACGGAAGGTCGTGACCTCGACCGGCACGGGCGCGGACGCACCCGGACTGCGCACGAGCACAGTGATCGTGCCGTGGTCGATGCCGGTCGGCACCGTCCGGCGAAACGCGCTCTGCACCTCCGCGGGCGTGGCCGACGTCGCCAGATCCCAGTCCTCGGCCGGCAGACCGAGCAACACGTCGCGCACGGCCCCGCCCACCAGCACCGCCGCGTGGCCGGCCTGCTGCAGCGTGTGCGCGACCTCGAGGATCTCGGCGGGCACGGTCGCGGCCTGCAGGCGTGCGATGGCCTCCGACTCGGAGCGCGGTGGATCGTGCGATCGCGTCATCGTCCTTCGTGCGGCGCCAGCATGCCACCGGCGCGACCGCACCGGCGATCGCATCCGACATTCGTGGGGCCTTCCGCCCCCGCGCCGCCGGCGGCCGCGTCGCGCTACCATGCCGTCGTGGCCGCACGCTCGAGGGGACGGGGCTGGCTGGCACTCGCGCTCGTGATCCCGGGCTGCGAGCTCGTCGATCCCGGCCCCGAGGTCGGCGTGGCGAACCGCTGCGTGCTCGCGCCGTCGTACTTCGTCGAGCGCGTCGCACCCGACTACCTCGAGGCAAACGGCTGCGCCGCCGAGGCCGGCTGCCATCGCGCGTCGGATGCGAACAGCATCTTCCGCCTGCAGGACACCTCGGAGGTACTGCCGCCCGCACCGGGCGACTCGCTCGGCACGTGGCCCGAGCCGTGGCGCGAGAACTTCCGCGTCACGACGGCGCAGGTCAACGACTGCGACCTCGCCGAGCTCGCACCGCTGTGGTCCGAGCCGGCGGGTGGCAACACGCTCGAGCACGGCGGCGGCGACGTGTTCTCCGAAGACGGCGACGAACTCGATCTCATCCAGACGTGGCTCGACGGCGGCACATGATCGGCAAGGGCGGGGGCATCGCATGTGTCGTCGTCGCACTCGCGACCTTCGCTCTTCCGGCTGTGGCCGATGCCGGGCCGGCGCGCCGCAACGCGCCGCCGAAGCCGGTGGCCGACACCGCGGCGCCGCTCGGACGCGTGCTCGCGGAGACGGCCGAGGTGCGATCGGGCGCCGGCTTCTCGTATCGCGTGATCGCGGTGCTGCAGCGCGACGACGTCGTGCGCATGGTGGAGCGCGGCAAGCGAGGCGGATGGACGCGCGTGCGCCTCGAGTCGGGCATCGTCGGCTGGGTGCTCTCGGAGCAGCTCTTGCTGTTCTCGGCGGGCACGGGCGAGGACGAGAAGGTGGGCCCGTTCAAGCGCGCGGGCCGACGACTGCGCCAGACGATCCTCGGCCCACCGAACCTGCTCACCGCGCGGATCGGCGGCGCCTTCTCGGCCGGTGCGCTCGGCAAGGAGGGCCTCTTCCTCGTGCGACCGTCGGTGTTCCTGTCGCCGAACGCCGCGATCGAGGCGTACGTGGGCCCGGCCGTCGGGCGCGAAGCGTCGCGCGCGATGATGGGGCTCGGCGTGAACCTCTACGTCTCGCCGGGGATCCCGTTCTCGCCGTTCGTCTCCGTCGGCACGGGCGCCGTCTACTCGCGCGCCAAGGTGGACCGACTCGCCGACGGCGCGTGGCAGTACCTCGTGTCTCCGGGCGCCGGCTTCTGGCTGATCTTCAAGGCCGGCGTCGGCATCCGCTTCGACTTCCGCAACCACATCCTCTTCCGGGCGGATCACGCCCAACAGAAACAGGAGTACTCCGGTGGCCTCGCATTCTCGTTCTGACAAGCGATGGATCGGCCTCCTGCTGCTCGCGATCCCGGCGAGCGGCTGTGCACGGGCCGTGCTTCCTTCGGAGAAGGCGTACCTCGCCGATCCGATCATGCAGTTCGACTCCGATGGGCTCGAGGCCAGCTCGGATGCCCACGTGATGCAGAACCGCGAGGGCGCGGCCGGTGGCACCGGCACCGCGGGTGGAGGTTGCGGCTGCAACTGAAGCGAAAGCTGAAGAGCGCGGCCTGCCTGCTCGGGGCGGCGCTCGCCTGGGCGACACCGAAGAGCGTGGGCGCGGACGATCGCGTGCGCGCGGCGGTGACGTACTTCCAGGAGCCGGCGCCGAACACCGCGCTGTACGTCGTGCATCCGCAGGTCGCGTACTCGCAGGACTACACGCAGCACTTCGGCATCGACCTCGGCTACGAC
The DNA here is from genome assembly GCA_964468635.1 of uncultured Nannocystaceae bacterium. Lineage (GTDB taxonomy): Bacteria > Myxococcota_A > Polyangia > Nannocystales > Nannocystaceae > Xiheibacterium. The sequence goes on along the minus strand of CAYXVR010000043.1, from coordinate 28,407 downwards.
ATGGACGTCGTCAGCGGCGCGACCGCGCAGATCTTCGGCGTGGACATCGTGAGCTCCGCGACGAAGTTCAGCGACATCCGCTACAACGGCGCAGCCAACCTGCGCTTCATCAGCGAGTACGCGACGCTGCGCGTCGGCGGCGGGTACGGCGGCGAGAACGACTACCGCTCGGGCATCGTCACCACCGGCGTCACGGCCGACCTGTTCAACCGCAACACGCAGATCGCGGTGGACTACACGCACAACTTCGATCGGGTGTGCGACGCGGCCAACAGCCCGTCGCAGGAGCTGCTCGAGCTGCGCGCGCTCGACAGCAGCGAGCAGTGCTTCGAGGACTCCACGCTCACCACGACCCGCAAGCTCGCGATCGACACGGTGCAGCTGTCCGTCACGCAAGTGACCACGCCGTGGCTCCTGCTGCAGTTCGGCGCCACGGGCCAGTCGCTGCGCGGCTTCCAGGCCAACCCCTACCGCCAGGTGCTGCTCGGCGAGCGCGCGGTGCAGGAGCACCTGCCGAACGTGCGCAATCGACTGGCGGGCTTCGCCGCGGCGAAGTTCGCGATCCGTCCGATTCGCGCGGCGCTCGAGCTGAACCTACGCGGCTACCTCGACTCGTGGGCGATCGAAGCGCTCACGACCGAGGTGGCGTACGACCAGTACATCGCGCGTCCGCTGTCGATCCGTTTCCGGGCGCGCTGGCACGTACAGGACTCGGCGCTCTTCTACCGCGACGGCAACGACTACGCGTCGTCGGGCCCGGTCGGCAGCTACTGGACGGGCGACCGCGAGCTGTCGGCGCTGCTCAACTCGGTGTACGGCGTGAAGGTGAGCTACACGGCCCGCGCGAAGGACAAGCAGTTCGCGCGGTTCATCGATGCGTTCGTCGTCTCGGGCAAGGTCGACCTCCTCTTCTGGAGATCGTTGACGGCGGACCCGGAGTTCTCACCGAACTACGACCGGACGCAGGGGTTGTTCGACGGGTTCGTGGCCCAGGTACAGGCCGGGTTCGACTTCTGAGCGCGTACGACTACGACCACGACTACGGTCCAGAGCGACAGCGGAAGAAAACTCGGTCCCCGGCCCGAACCGAATCCCCCGTCCGGCAATTGATCGGCGGGGAGGGACCATGACGAGGATGCACGGGCTCGGCACAGCCGCGCTCGCCCTCGTCGCTGCGTGCGCGACCGAGACCCGAGGGCTCGGCAGCGGCACCGCGGCGACGATCGGCGATGCGGACAGCGGTGACACGGACTTCGCGGACGACGACGGCGACGTCGGCTCCGCCGAGGGCAAGGACGACGGCGACGACGGCCCGCTCGACTCGAGCGGCGACGACGACGGTACCCACTTCGATCTGCCGCCGGGCGAGCCCGGCGAGGGCGGCGAGCCCGACACCGGCTGCACGAAGGTCGACTTCCTGTTCGTCGTCGACAACTCCGTGTCGATGAACGGCGAGCAGGACAACCTCGTCGCGGCGTTCCCCGGCTTCATCGCCGCCATCGATGAGGCGCTGCCTGCCCAGGCGGATCCCCACGTGATGATCGTCGACACCGACGCGCAGACCCGCTGCACCCACGACGCGTGCCACGACGACACGCCGAGCAACAAGGTGCAGGAGCTGTGCCTCGACCCCGCGAACGGCTACGCGTGCGAGGCCGACTTCAGCGGCTGCGATCGCAAGCTGGGCGCCGGCGTCGTGCATCCGGCGGGCGCCGAGGCCAGCAACCATCCGTGCGAGTTCACCGGCGGCCGGCGCTGGCTCGACGCCACCGATGCCGACATGTCCGGCTCGTTCTCGTGCGCCGCCAAGGTCGGCACCGCGGGCGACGACAGCGAGCGCCCGATGGACGCGATGGTCGCAGCCGTGAATGCGCAGGCCGATCAGTGCAACGCCGGCTTCCTGCGCGACGACGCGATCCTCATCGTCACGTTCATCAGCGACGACGCCTGCTACGAGGACTCCGGCACGCCGGCCGACTGGGCCAACGCGCTCGTGCAGGTCAAGGGCGGCGATGCGAGCGCGGTCGTCGTCCTCGGGATCCTCCCGGGCGACGGCTGTCACGATTCCGCGGACACGCTCGCCGCGTGCGAGTCGCACGGCGTCCAAGGCGTCGCGGGCGCGCACTGGCGCGAGCTCGTCGACATGTTCGAGCACGGGAGCACCGCCAACGTGTGCGAGGGCTCCTACGTCGAGTTCTTCGCCCAAGCCGTCGCGCTCGTCGCCGACAGCTGCAGCGGATTCGAGCCACCGGGGTGAGCCGGTGGATCCGTCCACGAACGCTTGCTCGGCTGCGATCCCGCCGTCTACGATCGCAGCCGTGCCCGAGCTCGACGAGCTGCCCGACACCGAGTTGCTCGCGCGCTGGCGCGACGGCGACGACGCGGCCGGCAACGCGCTCGTGCGGCGCCACTTCGATCTGCTGTTCCGCTTCTTCCGCGGCCGTTTCGACGACGGCGTGCCCGACCTCGTGCAGCGCACGTTCCTCGGCGCCGTGCAGGCCCGCGATCGCGTGCCCGACGGCGTCGCGTTCAAGGCCTACCTGCTCGGCATCGCCCACCGCCAGATGCTCATGGCCTGGCGCACGCAACGTCGCCACGACGCCGTGTTCACCGGTGGCACCGTCAGCGCCGCTGCCCAGATGTCGTCGCCCAGCCGCGTCGTCGCGCGCAAGGAGGAGCAACGCACGCTGCTCGCCGCGCTGCGCGAGCTGCCGATCGAGCACCAGATCCTCGTCGAGCTGTTCTACTGGGAAGACCTCGGCATCGACGAGATCGCGACGATCCTCGAGGTGCCCGCGGGCACGGTGAAGAGCCGCCTGCATCGCGCCCGCGCGCTGTTGCGCGACGCCATCGCCGCGCGGGCGGTGTCGCCCGATCTCGCCGAGAGCACGCTGTCCGATCTCGAGGGTTGGGCGCGATCGCTGCGCGAGCGCGACGACGAGTGAACCGAACCGTCCCGGCGGCAATTGCCTTGGACAAATGTGCGTGCGCCCTGCCCTCGTGCTCGCGCTCGCCGCCCTCGCCGCGCACGGGTGCTACGTCGGGCGCACCGACCCCCGCGTCGCGCTGCAACATGGCCACGCGTCGAGCGAGGCGCGGGCCGGCGTGTTCGCGCCGTGCGGCACGCCGCTCGCGGAGGTCGACGGCGTGTGGGCCTACTCGAACGGCGACGCGACCGGCAGCGCGGACGCGTGTGCCGGGCGCGATCGCAGCGGGGCGCTCGCGTTCCAGAGCCTCGAGCTCGCGCAGCGCTACATGCACGAGGTGTTCGACGTCCAGCCGCTGTGGAACGTGGAGGTCGCCGCGCAGATGTGCGATCCGGGGCGCTACCCCGACGACGTCACGCCGTACCTCGTCGGCGAGTCCACGCCGCAGAAGGGCGATCTCGCGGTGTGGCACGACGGCGGCGTCGGCCACGTCGCGATCGTGCGCGACCTCGAGGGCGACACGCTCGCGATCGTCGAGCAGAACGCGACGGCCGCGGGCGCGCGCACGCTCGCGCGCAGCGACGCAGGCTGGGCGAGCGACTGGGGCACCGCGCCCGACTGCTTCGTGCGGGCCGACGTCGCGTGGGACGAGCCTCCAGCGGCGGGGCCGGTGGAGGGCGGTGACGATCCTGACGGCGACGCGACCTGCAGCGATCTCGGATCCGCCGGCGCATGCACGGGCGACACGCTCGTGTGGGACGACGCCGGCACCTGCCGCGTGCGGGATTGCGCAGCGGAGGGCCGCACGTGCGTCGAGCTCGGCGCGACCGAGCACGGCTGCGACGGCGGCAAGGCCGAGGGCACATCGTTCGCGTGCGCATCGGTGGGCTTCCGCGGCGCGTGCATGGCCGACGACACCCTCGTGTGGGTGCAAGACGGTGCATGCAAGCGCGCGCACTGCCCCGACGCGGGCAAGACCTGCGACCTCCGCAGCGCAGCGTACGGCTACGACTGTGTCTGACTGCGCGACGGCCGGGATTGTCTGTTAGCGTCACTGTTGCGTGCGAAGGTGCGGCCCCATCGTCGCGCTCGCGTTCGTCGCGTGTCGCGACGTGCTGTTCCCGTGCGCCGCGGACGACGAGTGTCAGGACGGCGGCCAGGGCGGGGTCTGCCAGCCCGAGGGCGTGTGCAGCTTCCCCGACCCCGACTGTGCCTCGGGCCAGCGCTTCGGCGCGCACGCGGGCGGGCTCGCGGGCGAGTGCGTGATGCCGGTGGGCACCGACACGACCGGCACACCGACGACGACGGCCCCGGCCGACGACGACGACGACGGCGATCCCACGCTCGACGTCACCGGCGTCGAGACGAACCCCGCGTCGAGCTCGAGCATCGGCCCGCTCGACGACACCGCGGCCACCACCGACGATGCGACGAGCGCGGGCACCACGGGCGTCGAGCTCGATCCCACGCTGCTCCTTTGGTTCCCGTTCGACGGCGACGGCATGGGCGAGATCACGAACCTCGGCCAGCTCGGCGGCACTGCCCCGTGTCACCTCGGGCAGTGCCCGCTGCCGATCCCCGCCGGTGCAGTGGGGACCGCCGCGACGTTCGACGGCATCGACGACTGCGCGATCTTCCCGTTCGTCGACGAGCTCGCGGCCGGCGAGTTCACGCTCGCGCTGTGGGTGCGCCGTGACGAGCACGAGCAGGGCTACGACGGCGCGTTCACGAAGCCCGTGGGCGCGGGCGCGTACAACACGTGGCGCATCTCGCTGCAGGGCTCGATGCCCGCCACCGACATCATCAGCATCCACGTGGGCCTGCAGGACAACGCGGGCGTCGAGCTCACATCGCCGCTCGTGCTCGGCACGTGGACGCACATGGCCACGACGTGGACCGGCGGCGAGCTCGAGCTGTTCATCGACGGCGAGTCGATCGGCGCGTTGCCCTCGGACCTGTTCGAGGTCGACGATCACGACGTCTACGTCGGCTGCGACGACGACGTGCCGATCGGCATCACCCACTTCCTGCACGGTTCCCTCGACGACGTGCGCATGTACGCACGCGTGCTCGATCCCATGGAAATCGCAGCGCTGGCGGCGATGTAGCCGCGGGATTGCGGGGCCGCGGGCGCGCTGATATCGTCGTGCCGCGATCGTCGTTGGGGCGCTCGCGATAGAGCTTGGGCTTGGATGGGGAGGTGGACGATGGTGCGCGCGTCGTGGTTCGCGATGGTCGTGGTGCTCGTGGGGTGCTCGGGCGGCGGTGAGGAGGATGCCGCGAGCGGATCGGGCGGCGGCGACGGCGGTGCCGCCGACGGTGAGGACGGGTCGTACGACGACACGGGCTATCCCGATCCCACGGGTGGTACCGGCGGAGAGGAGCCGGGTGGCTTCTCGTGTCGATCCGCCACCCGCACGCCGAGCGATCCGCTCGTGCAGCTCGACGTCGACGTCGCCTGCGATCACACGATGTTCGCGCGCTACGGTGTCGCCGCGGCCGCCACCGACGACGCGGTGTTCGTCGCGACGGCGGGCTTCGAGGAGTCGTGGGTGTTCCGCGTGGACGCGACGTCGGCCTCGCCGGTCGCCGACGCTCCCCGCCTCGTGCAGCAGCGCTTGCTCGCGACGCTCGACGACGACGGCGGCCTGGTCGTCGCTGGGCTCGCGAACGACGGCACGCTCTCGATCGCACGCCACTCGGGCGCATGGACCACGCACGAGATCGAGATCCCCGGCGGCACCGAGGAGCTCGTCGACCTCGACGCCGTCGACGGCCTCGTCGCGCGTGCGTGGCTGCGCGACGGCGAGAACCGGTGGCGCGCCGTCGGGCGCGGCGAGGCCGGATGGAACGTCGAGCCCGCATCGCTGCCGAGCGGCGCCATGACCCCGCGCTTCGCGATCGCGACGTCCGGCGACGACGTCGCGGCCACCCATGTCTACGACGTGGAGGCCGACGCATGGCGACTCGGCGCGCGCGTGGGCGACGGCGAGGATCTCCTGCTCGGCGATGCGACCGTCGAGCAGCCGAGCGCGTGCATCCCCGTGCGCGGCGACGCCACCGCGGGGCTTGCCCCGTTCGCCGTGCTGTCGGCCCGCGCCGATGCGCTCGTGCTCGACTCGCCCGCCACGCCGACGAAGAGCCTCGCGATCGCCGACTCGTACGCGCTCGACAGCACGTGCGACCTCCACGACGGGGCAGCCTGTCTGCCGAGCTGCCACGACGAGGGCGACGGCCGGCTCGACGACGCGATCGCGGCCGCGCGCACCGAGGACGGCAGCGTGTGGGTCGCATGGGTGCACGCGCGCATCGATCGCGACCTCGAATACGTGGAGCGCTGCGACGAGAACGAGGGCAGCTGCTGGTGCGACGAGGAGATCGTCGAGGACGCCTCGCGCTACTCCGTGCGCGTCGTGGCCGTGCGGCCCGACGGCGCGGTGGAGCCCGCGCTCGAGATCCCGCTCGTCGACGACCCGTGCGGCGATCAGATCCTCGCGCCCGGCGACGCGCTCGATCTGCACGCCCACGGCTCGCGCCTCGCGCTCGTCGTGCGCACCGCGGAGAGCGACGTGATCCCCGGGGCCGACTTCACGCTGCGCACGATCGTGCTCGATGCAGGACGCACGCTCGTCCCCCGCCTCTCGAGCCCGGAGGACTCGAGCGACGGGGGGTGAAGACCCCGTTCACGGGGTGTCGAGCGACAGTGTGTAGTTGCCGCTGCCGGAGTACGACCGGACGATCCACGCGTAGTAGCCGGTCGATCCGTTGTACGTCACGGTCTCGTCGGGCCCGCTCGACACGGACTGCGAGACCTTCTGCCACTGCGATCCGCTCCAGCGATGGAGCTCGAGATCGAAGTCGACGCCGTTCGGCCCGTCGAGCTGGCCGAGGTGCTGACCGGCGGGGGCGTAGTAGTACGTGCCGTCGGGCTCGACCTCGCTGTCGCCCGTGCCGGTGAGCGTGCCCGCGTATGTCGTGCACCCGTCGCACGTCGGCGGCGGCTCCGGATCGCCGCCGTCGCCACCACCGTCGTCACCGCCACCGCCGCCCGCGTCGCCGCACGTCGTGCTCGCGCCCGACACCGGTCCGCCGCTGCATCCGTTCGCCCACGTGCCGTGGGTGAGGTTGGGATCGGTCGGGAATCCGCCGCAGTCCGCTCCCGGATTCCAGGTGCCGTCCGCGTCGTGGCACGGCGTGAGGTCGAGCCCCGACTGGCTCTCGAACCAGTCGATGCCGTTGTGCATCATCGAGTAGTAGCCACCGCCACCGCACGCACCACCGTACGAGGTGATGCCGAACACGCGCCACGACCCGTCATCGAGCTCGATGAAGATGGGCCCACCCGAATCGCCCTGGCACGTGTCCTTGCCGCCGCCGCCCACGAACACTTCGTCGTCGGAGTTCACGCCGCCGATCGTCGTGTTGACCCACCGCTTCACGCCGTACGGGCCGTTGTTGGCCTCGCCGAAGCCGACCAGCGTGACTTGGGCGCCGGCCTGGATCTCGTCGGTCTCGCAGCCCATGAGGATCGGGACGATCGGCACGTCGTCGACCGGCTCCGCGAGCGTGCAGAACGCGAAGTCGTCGCCACCGCCGGGCCCACCGCCCGGATAGGTGTGGCACTCGTCCGTGTCGACGTAGCGGCCCGGCCCGCCGTTGATCGACTCGCCCAGCCGAACCCACGAGTAGTCGTCGCCGCAGTGCGCGGCGTAGATGACGAGCTGCGGATGCACGAGCGTGCCGCTGCACGATCCGCCGAGCTCGACGGCGCTCGGCCAGCCGCACGACGGCACCGGCGCACCGCCGTAGATCTCGGACTCCGGCACGTCGTCCGGTGGTGCCTCGGGCTCGTCCCCTTCTTCTTCGTCGTCGTCGCTCGCGTCTTGATCGCCTCCCCAGGCGATCGTTCGTCCGTCGTCGTTCGCGACGCAACCGAGTTGCATCACCGCGGCGACTGCGAATGGGAACACGAGCTGTCGAGTGTCGAACGTGCGCATGACTTGATCCCCTTCTCCCGTTTCTCGGATCACCCCAGCCGAGACGCACCTTAGAACAAACGCGAGAAGGTTCCGCACTCGATCGATGCCGCGCATGCAGATCGCGGTTACGTCTGCACCGATGGCGAGAGACGAAGGCGCAACGTCTACCTGCGTGCACCCGCGAATTGCTCACCGCTTGCTCGCCGTTGCGGTGCAGCCGTCGCGAGCGTGATCGCTGCGACGCTATCGACGGCTGCACGAGCAATCGCTGCACGCTGCAACGAAGCGTTGCGCAGGCGATTGGGCGACTAGCCTTTGCAATCTGCCCAACGACGGCCATGGCCGGCGTCGACGCGAAGCGGCACGGACAGCGAAGCTGCCGATTCCATGAGCGGCCTCGCGAGCGCGACGAGATCGTCCACGCGATCCTCGTCGGCCTCGAAGATCAGCTCGTCGTGCACGGTGAGCAGCATCTGGGCCCACGGTCGGTCCGCCAAGGCCCGCTCCACGGCGATCATCGCGACCTTGAGGATGTCGGCCGCGCTGCCCTGGATCGGCGTGTTGCGGGCGATCCGCTCGCCGTAGGAGCGCGACGCGCCGGCGCGCATGACGAGCTCGGGGATCCGCCGGCGGCGCCCGAAGATCGTCTCGGAGAACCCGCGGACCTTCGCGACGTCGATGAGCTCCTTCATGTAGCGATCGACGCCGGGCACCTTCTCGAAGTAGGCCCGGATGTAGCTGCCGGCCTTGCCGCGGGGGATCCCGAGCTGTTGGGCGAGCCCGAAGGCCGTCTGGCCGTACACGACGCCGAAGTTCACCGCCTTGGCGATCCGGCGCTGCTCGTCGGTGACGGCGGCCTCGGACACCGAGAACACCTCGGCCGCCGTGCGGCGGTGGACGTCGACGTCGTCGGTGAACGCGGACGCGAGGTTCGGGTCCTTGGAGAGGTGGGCGAGGATCCGCAGCTCGATCTGAGAGTAGTCGAGCGCAACCAACAGACGGCCGGGCGGCGCGACGAAGGCCTCGCGGATGCGCTTGCCCTGCTTCGTGCGGATCGGGATGTTCTGCAGGTTGGGATCGGAGCTGGACAGCCGGCCGGTCGCCGCCACCGCCTGGTGGAAGCTCGTGTGCAGCCGACCGGTGTCCGGGCGGACCAGCGCGGGCAGCGTGTCGAGGTACGTGCCCTTCAGCTTCACCAGGCTTCTGTACTCGAGGATGTCGGCGACGATCGGGTCGAGCAGCGCGAGCTCTTCGAGCGCCTTCGCGTCGGTGGTGTAGCCGGTCTTCGTCTTGCGTGTGGCGGGGAGCTTGCGCTCCTCGAAGAGCAGCTTCTGCAGCTGGATCGGCGAGTCGATGTGCACCGGATGGCCGGCCTGCTCGTCCACCTTCGCCTGGATGCGCGCGATGTCGGCCGTGATCTCCTCGGACTGACGACGCAGCTCGTCGCAGTCCACCGCGATGCCGCGCGGCTCGATGCGGCGCAGTACCCACGCGAGCGGCATCTCGATGTCGTCGAGCAGCTTGCGCACCGGTGCGCCCGCGCGCCCGAGCACGCCCGCGAGCGCACTGGCCAACGCGAGCGTGGCCTCGGCCCGCGCGGCGACGAGCACCGTCGCGGCCGCGACGTCGAGATCGCCGGGGCGCAGCTTGCCCTTGCCCTTGCCGAGCAGCGGCTCGATCGCGGGCAGCTCGCAGCCGAGCACGTCCTTCGCGAGCGCCGAGAGCGAGTGATCCGTGCGCGCCGGATCGATCGTGTACGACTCGAGCATCGGGTCGGCGGCGATCGTGCCGAGCTCGAGCCCGAAGCGCGCGAGTGCGTGCCCGAGCGCCTTGTGATCGTGCGCGACGATCGGCACCTTCGCGAGCACGGTGCGCAGCACGTCCACCACCGCCGCCGTGGGGATCGGACGCCCGGCCATCAGGTCGCTCTGGCGATGCCCGACCGGCAGGTACACCGTGGGCGCGCCGTCCACCGCGACGGCGATCCCGACGAGCGCGGCCGTCTGCGCGTCGTCGCCGTCCAGCAACGTCGCGAGCGCGAGCGACTTCGCCGTCGCCCACTCGCTCGCGAGCGCACGCAGGCGCTCGACGTCCGCCTCCATCAGCGCGACGGCATCGCCGCGCAGCGCGAGCTCGCCTTCCTTACCGATCTCGATCGCGCCGGGATCGTCGCTGCGCTGCGCTCCCGCGGGCGCGGTGGCGCCGTCCTCGGTAGCGCGCCGGCGCGTGCCACCGAGCTCGCGGATCACCTGGCGGAAGCCGAGCGGCTCGAAGAACGCGGCGACGCTCGCCTCGTCGGCCCCCTCGTCCTTGAGCGTCTCGATCGGCCGCGGCAACGGCACGTCGTCGCGCAGCGCGACGAGCTGTCGAGACAGCCGCGCCGCGTCGGCATGGGCGAGGATCGCCTCGCGCCGCGCGTTCTGCTTGATCGTCGGCGCCGCCGCGAGCACGCCCTCGAGGTCGCCGTGCTCGGCGAGCAGCGCCGCGGCGGTCTTGGGCCCGATGCCGGGGATGCCGGGCACGTTGTCGATGCTGTCGCCGACGAGCGCGAGCAGATCCCCGAGCTTGTCCGGCAGCACGCCGAACTTCTCGAACACCTCCGCGGGCCCGATCGCGCGGTTCTTCATCGTGTCCCACAAGAGCACGGACGGTCCGCCGTCCTCGGGCAGCGCGACGAGCTGCATGAGGTCCTTGTCGGAGGACACGATGACCACGTTCATCCCCTGCCCGCGCGCGACCTTCACGTAGCTCGCGATCAGATCGTCGGCCTCGTAGCCGAGATCCTCGACGCGCGGGATGCAGAGCGCGTCGGTGGCCTTGCGGATGAGCGGGAACTGCGGGCGCAGATCCTCGGGCGCCGGCGGGCGATGGGCCTTGTACTCCGCGAACACCTCGCGCCGGCGACCGTCGCCGCCGGCGTCGAACACCGCGAGCACGTACTCCGGCACGAACTCGCGGCGCACCGCCTGCAGCATGCGGCTGTAGCCGTGCACGGCGTTGACCGGCGTGCCGTCGGGGCCGTTCAACATCGGCAGCGCGTGGTAGGCCCGGAACGCGTAGTTGTACGCGTCGAACAAGAAGAGCGAGCCCTGCCCGCCGGGCGGTCGTGGCGACGCAGGGATCATCTCGGATCGGGGTCCCGCGAGAACTCCGGCGAGTAGCGCCGTGCGTGTAGGAACATGGTCTGCACGATGCTCGTGACCGGAATCGCGAGCAGCGCCCCGACGAGCCCGTACATGTGCTCGCCCGCGAGCAACGCGAACACGACGATGACCGGATGGATGTGGGCCGAGTCGCCGATGATCTTGGGGTTGAGGACGTTGGCCTCGAGCAGGTGGATGCCGATGATCCACGCGAGGATGCCGAGCGCCGGGCCGATCTGCACGCCCTGCTCGCCCGACACCATCGAGATCGCGATGATCGGGATCGACGACAGGATCGTGCCGAAGATCGGGATGAGGCTGAACATGCCGGCCATGATCCCGAGCAGCAGGCCGTACTTCACATCGAAGATCACGAGCCCGAGGAACGTGAGCACGCCATTGACGAGGCAGATGAGCAGCTGCCCGCGCACGACGCCGCCCAGGCCTTTGTCCATGCCCTTCCACAGCTCGTCGAAGCCGGCTCGCGACTCGTGCGGCACGAGCGAGCGCACGAACCGCTTCACGCGCTCGATGTCGACGAGGATGAAGCCGGCGATCATGAACGTGAGCACGAAGCTCGTGAGGAAGCCGGCGACGCCCATGACGAGCGCCTGGATCGCGGGGCCGATGAAACCCGTCAGCTCGTTCGCCCGCGTCGACACGAGCTCGCGGACCTGGTTGCCGAGATCGCTGTCGGCCGAGTCCGCGTGCGGGGTGGACGGCGCACCGACGACCCACGTGCCGTCGGCCTGGGCCTCGGCGCGCAGGCGCATGCCGTCGAGATCGAGCCGCCACGTTCCGTCGGGCAGCTGCTGCATGACGATCTCGGCGCCGGCCGCCTGCGGCGGGGGCAGGTCCGACTTCTGGGGCAGGAACGCGCCGAACGTGTCCTGCACCCACTGCATCGCCTTGGGCAGCCACACGTCGTTGAACTCGGCGACGGTCGCGGGGAACGTCTCGCGCGCGCGGGCGATGTCCTTGAGCAACGCCGGCAACAAGAGCCCGAAGAACAGGGCGAGGAACCCGAGGATGACGAGGTAGCAGAGGATCACCGCGAGCACGCGGCCGATCTTCGGCTCGAGCCGGCCGACGATCGGCGCGAGCAGGTACACGATGAGACCGGCGAACACGAACGGCAGCACGATGCCGCGGAAGAGCACGACCACGACTGCGAGGAAGAACAGGAAGCCCCACAGCCGGCTGAAGCGCTTGAACGCGCCGAAGAGCGTGTCGCTCCTGCGCGGCTTCTGCCCCTCGGTCGTGCTCTCGTCCACGCTGGCCCTCTCTCGCCCCTGCCCCCGCTACGACGTCCGGCTCGCCCCGTTGTCGCGGTGCAGGCCGGGCGTATGGAACGTGCGCCGGGTCGAGCCCTCGCTGGAGAGGCTGTCCCAGGCGCCGCAACTGTCGCAGCGGAAGCGGAACCTTTGCACGCGCACGCCGCAGCGGCAACACACGAGCGAGGCGGGCTCGATCGGACGCATCGCGGCCTCGCGTGCGGCGTCGCGCTGGCCGCGGGCGAGCCGCAACCGCACGAGCGCGAGGGAAGCCGCGGCCGACGCCCCCGCGACCCGCTCGAGCGCGGCCGTGGCCTGATCGGGGTGGGCGCGCGCGACGAACTCCGCGAGCGCCGTGACGAGCTCGGCTGACCCGTCTCCACGGTCGCGTTCGCGACCTGATGGCATCGAACGCAGCGTCACGAGCATGCGCTCGATCAGATCCTCGACCGGCGGATGCTCGCTCGCCCACCGCCACGCCTCGGGCACGACGACGTGCGCAGCGGCGGGCGCCGTCTCCCACGCGCGCTGCCACGCCTCGAGCGCGAGCGTGCGATCACCCGCGTTCGCCTCGACACGCGCACGCGTGGTCCAGACGTGACCGCTGTCCGGCGCGAGCTCGATCGCGCGCTCGGCCAACCGCCGCGCCTTCTTGTCGTCGCCCTCGGCGAGCGACTGCGCGGCCTGGCCCGCGAGCGCGTGGCCGCGGCCCTGCTTGCTCTCGCGGCGCCGGCGGCCCTCGACCGCCTTCTCGTGGCGCTCCCACGCCGCGGCCGCGCGCTCCCATGCGCCCGCCTGCTCGAGCGCCATCGCGAGCGACTCGAGGGCGGCGGGGGTGCGATGCGCGAGGCTCTGTGCGCGCGCGAGGGCACCGACGGCCGCGCGCTCGTTGCCCTGCGCCAGCAGATCACGACCGAGCCCGAGCAGCGCCGCGACGCGCTGCTCCGGCGGCAGGCTCGCGGAGGCGAGCACGGTGCGATGGATCGCCTTCGCGCGCTCGATGCGACCACGCCGCCGATCGAGCGCACCGAGGGCGAGGAAGACGGTGGCGTCGCCGGGTTCGCGCTCGGCGATCTGCTCGAGCTCGATGGCGACGTTCTCGAGGTCGCCCTCGGCGAGCTCGTAGAGCACGCGGCTGCGCCGCCCGAGGCTGCCCCTGGCTTGCAGGAGCGGCCCCGCCCATCGCAGGTAGCCGACACCGATCCCGGCGAGGAGTGCGACGACGGCCAAGAGGAGCGCGGTCATGGCCGCCCGTCCTCTCGCGCGCGCTCGCGATCGACCGGCAATCGCGTCGGCTCGTCGTCGTCGTCGTGCACCGAAGCAGCCCTCATCGTCTCGGTCATCACCTTGCGAGTGCCCGCGTCCACGTGGGCCTCGGCGGCGAGGATCTCGTCCTCCTCCTGCTGGCGCAGCGGCAGGGTGCGCAGCTCCAGCACCTCGCGCTCGAGCTCGCGGATCCGCCGTTGCACGACGGCGGCGCTGCGGATGCGGAACGGGGCGCGGATCGCCAGCACGGCGACGATGCCCGCCGCGAGCACCCAGCCGCCCAGGAGCGCCGCGAGGTTCACCTCGTAGCGGATCCGCGCGACCGGCTCGAGCAGGTCCAAGCGCGGCACCGCGAGCACGATCTCGACCCAGGCGGAGTTCGCCTGCAGGGTGCTCGAGGCCCAGACGATACCGACGAGCAAGCACGTCAGGGTGACGCCGAGGTAGACCTTGCCGAGCGCCGACACGAGCGGCGCCGAGGTTACCACTCCGCGAGGCTATCGGCGCTCAGCGCCGCGAGGCTATACTCGCGGCCATGATGCGTGCGCGGCACGTGCTCGTGGGGGTCCTGGCCGGGATCGCGGTCGGCATCGGCTGCGCGAGCTCCGACCAGGTGCTCGAGAAGAAGCGACGCGAGCAGGAGCTCGCCGACGAGTCGTTCTGCCATCCCGAGACGACCGAGGAGTGCTACTCGGGGCCGCGCGAGAAGGCCGGTCGCGGCGCGTGCAAGCGCGGGTCGAGGACCTGCGACGAGAGCGGCCACTGGGGCGAGTGCAAGGGCGAGGGACTCGCGGCCGCGGAGACCTGCAACGGCACCGACGACGATTGCGACGGCATCGTCGACAACGGGTTCGAGCGCCAGGGCGCGCTGTGCTTCTACAAGGGCGCGCAGGGGGCCTGTCGCACGCAGGGCAAGTGGGCGTGCGAGAAGGACGGCAAGTCGTCGCGCTGCGACGCGCCGGTCGTGAAGCCGCAGCCCGAGACCTGCAACGCGATCGACGACGACTGCGACGGCGTCACGGACGAGGACAGCGTGCCGGCGGCGGAGACGAGCTGCGTCACCGGCAAGGTCGGCGTCTGCCGGACCGGCGTGAACCAGTGCGTGAACGGCAAGGTGCGGTGCGTGCAGGACGTCCAGCAGGGCGCCGAGATCTGCAACAAGCTCGACGACGACTGCGACGGCCGGGTGGACAACGACTGCGTGTCGGAGTCGGCCGCCGCAAAGCACCGCGCGCCCTGACGAGCGCGCTGTCGCACCACGGCCTACGTCGTGCTCCTGCTCGGTGGCGGCGGCGCCCTCGACATTTGACGGGCGTGTCGCGAGGTCCGTAGCATGGGTCCTCGAACGAGCCGATGCGATTGCACGACACACTCGTCGAGGACGAGCCGCAAGACGAGGACGCACCCCGCCCCCGCGCATGGCTCGTCGGCATCGGGTCGCCCGAGGACAACTTCGCGACCGCGGGGCAGATCATCCAGCTCGACGGGGTGAAGAAGGTCCGGTTCGGACGCGACGAGGCGGCCGACGGGCTGTCGCTCGCCCAGAGCGACGGCCTTCTGCGCATCGGGATCGCGTTCGGGTGGGTGTCCACGGAGCACGCCGAGCTGGAGATCGTCGAGGACGCGACCGGGCCGCGCTTCCAGCTGTCGGATCTCGGCTCGCGCAACGGCACGATCGTCGGCAACGAGCGCATCGAGGAGACCACGCGGCTGCGGCCGGGCGAGGTGTTCGAGATCGGGCGATCGTTCTGGATGCTGCGCGAGATGGGGCTGCGCAAGCTCGGCGCCGCGCGGCTGGCCGACTTGGATCCGACCGGCACGTGCAGCCCGCACCTGCATCACATCCTGCGCACGCTGCATCGGCTCGCGGCGAGCTCGATCAACATCGTGCTGCGCGGCGAGACCGGCACCGGCAAGGAGTACCTCGCGCGCGCGATCCATCGCGTCAGCGGGCGCACCGGCAACCTCGTCGTCGCGAACCTCGCGGCGATGAGCGAGGGGCGGGTCGAGCACGTGCTGTTCGGGCACGACGGGGAGGCGGGGCTGTTCGAGGATGCGGATCGCGGCACGCTCGTGCTCGACGAGCTCGGCGAGCTGTCGCCGCTCGTGCAGACGAAGCTGCTGGCGGCCTTGACGGAAGGGCGTGCGAGCCGCGTGGGCGAGTCGGCGTCGCGCTCGTTCGACGTGCGCATCGTGGCGTGCACGCTGCACGACTTGACGCGCATGGTGGAGGACGGCCGCTTCCGGGCGGATTTGTACTCGCGGCTCGCGGGCTTCGTGGCCGAGCTGCCGCCGTTGCGATCGCGGCGCGAGGATCTCGGGCTGCTCGTGCGCGCGTTCGTGCAGGAGCTGCAGCGCCAGGGCCGCCCGACGCGCGTCACCTCGAACGCGTTCCGCCGATTGTTGCGCTACGCGTGGCCGTTCAACGTGCGCCAGCTGGAACAGACGCTGTCGACGGCGGCGCTGATCGCCAGCGGCGACGGCACGCTCACGGCCGACGCCTTGGCGGAAGTGCTCGAGCAGGACGACGGCTTGCCGCAGAGCCCCGACGAGGTGCGAGCGCTCCGCGACGAGCTGGTCCGCAACCTGACGCGCTGCGCCGGCGATCCGGACCGCGTCGCGCGCACGATGAACCGCTCGACGCAGACGATCCACAAGTGGCTCGAGAAGTTCGCGATCGAGCCGAAGAGCTTTCACTAGCTATTCTTCGATGCTGTCGGGGTCGGTCGGGGGGCCGAGCATCATGCGCGAGACCTTGCCCTCGTTGAAGCCGAACCACACCTCTTCGTGGTCGGAGATCTTCGCGTAGAGCTCGTCTTCGACGAGGGCGCGTGCCTTCGGGTAGGCCTTCTTCACCGCTCTGCGCTTCGCGCCGAGGGCGATGCCCTTCGTCGTCGCCGCGGTCGTGCCGCTCTCGATCCAGATCGTCGTCGCACGGAACACGCCGTCCTTCGTCGGCGACGTCAGCGTCACGCTCGACTCGCGATCCTCGAGGCTCTGCTGCCAGCCCGCGATCGCGTCGATCGGGCCGCCGTCCGGCGGGAACGACCGGAGCTCGCCGTCGGGCAGCAGCGACGGACGCACCGCGATCACCTCCGCATGCGTCATGCCGAGCTTCAGGCCGCCGAGCTGTTCCTCGAACACGAGCGGCGGCGTCGCCTCGACGGGCGCCTTCGCTTCGACGGGCGCCTTTGCCTCGGCCGGCTTCGCCTCGGCCGGCTTCGCCTCGACCGGCTTCGCCTCGACCGGCTTCGCGACGGTCGACGGCGCCGACTCCGGGGTGCAGGTCGCCCACACGACGAACAGTCCGAGTGCAATCCGGGTCACGCGCTGCTCCGACGCGCGACGCCGCCCCGCGATTCCCTGCGTCACCGAACGGCCGGGTCGCGCCAACCAACCGTCGTCCGCCATGTGTCGCGACTTCGAGCTGCTCGCGCGCTGGCGCACCGGGGACACGCGGGCCGGCGCCCGGCTGTTCGCGCGCCACTTCGACGGCGTACGCCGGTTCTTCCGCAACAAGATCGCCGCGGAGGACGTCGAGGACACCATCCAGCGCGTCTTCCTCGCGTGCGTCGAGAGTCGCGACGCGTTCCGCGGCGACGCGTCGTTCCGCACGTACGTCTTCACGATCGCGCGCCACGAGCTCTACCGACATCTGCGTCGACGCGGGCGCGATGCGGTCGCACTCGGGATCGACGTGAGCGTCGCATCGATCCATGCGCTCGGCATCTCGCCGAGCTCGGCGGTCGCGCGCGACCAGGCCGATCGACGCGTGCGGCAGGCGCTGCAGCGCCTGCCCGTCGAGCAGCAGACGATGCTCGAGCTGCGCTACTGGGAGGACCTGCCCACGCCGGACATCGCGGCGATCATGGACATCGCCGAGCCCACCGTGCGGACCCGGCTCTTCCGCGCCCGGGCCGCGCTGCGCACGATGCTCGCCGACATCGAGGACGAGGCCGTGCGGGCGGCCCTCGTGGCCGCCCGGCCCTGAGGCGGATTCAGGCCCGGAGGGCCGTGGAGATTTAAGCGGGAACGCCCGGGGCCGGCGCGACTCTACCGAGTGACGTGGTGCGCTCCGCCGCAGCCGGCGAGTGGCTCGAGCTCTGTCTCGAGGGCACGCATGTCCGGGAACCGGTCCGCGGGCGCGAGCGCGGTGCCGCGGTGCAAGACCGCCGCCAGCCGAGCGTCGAGCGCGAGCCCGTCGATCGCATGCTTCACGACCCCGTTTTGCAGCGCACGCGCGACGCTCGCGGGATCGCTGCCGGTGTGCACCGCTCGCGCGCGCAGGAGCTCGACGATCGTGAGGCAGAGCGCGAACTGATCGCAGCGCGCGTCGACCGGCCCGTCGGCGAGCTGCTCGGGCGCCATGTAAGCCGGCGTGCCGGACGGTCCGAGCTGCACGGGCTCGCCGTCACCGACGATGCTCGCGAGTCCGAAGTCGACGAGGCGCGCACGACCGTCGCGACCGACGACGACGTTGCGCGGCTTCACGTCGCGATGCACGACGCCGACGTCGTGCGCGGCAGCGAGGGCCCGCGCAACCTGCAGGGCGACGGCGAGGACGGGGCCGGGGGTTCGTTGCGCGGCCCAGCGCCGGAGATCGACGCCGTCGACGAGCTCCATCGCACAGAACGTGAGGCCGTCGGCCTCGTCGACCTCGTAGACGGTGGCGACGTGCGGATGCCGGATGCGGGCGAGCGCGCGGGCCTCGTGCAGGAGCCGCAACGTCGCGGCCCCGTCACGGTCGCGCGAGCGCGGCATCTTGAGCGCGACGGTGCGATCGAGCCGGGGCTCGTGGGCGGCGTAGACGACCCCCATGCCGCCCTCGCCCAGGACCTCGAGCAGCCGATAGCGCCCGACGGCGGTGGGCCTCGCCGGACGCGAGGCGAACAGCCGTCCTGCGATCGCCCCGCGCAAGCGCCGGCTCTCGAGGCTATCGTCGAGCGTATCCACCGACGGGCGCTCGTTGCCCGCCGGGCCCCGCGAGGTGACATCGCGCGGGTGCATCCCGACACGTCACCTCCTCGCGGGACGCGGACAAGGAGCGGCGTCCCCTGGCAACTCTCCCTCGGAAGAAACGAGAGACATCCATGCTGTTGATTCGCCTCGCATCGCTGCCCGCACTCCTGTCCACGGTCGCGATCCTCTCGGCCTGCTCGGTCGGCGATGTCGACGAGGACGCCGACGATTCGGATCCAGAGCTCGAATTCCGCGCAGACGACGTACCGCCGAGCCAGGTGGAGAACGCGTGTTGGGCGGTGGCGGTCCTGACGCCGTCGTGCACCGATCCGGCGCAGTGCCCCGCGAGTTGGACGTGCCCGGCGACGCTGGGCACCGGCTGGGACCGCGCGGGGACGGGTGCGATGTTCGACGACGGGACGAATGCGATCGCGGCCGTCGGCATCACGCCGTCCGACTTGCCGCCGCACCTGCGCCGCTTCTGCCTCTACCGTGGCTCGCCGGACGCGGGCGATCCCTTGGGACCGCAGCAGCAGGGCGGCCTGCCCTACTCGAAGGACTGCCCCGCATTGCAGAGCATGGGCAGCGCCCTGACGACCCCACTGCAGGACGAATTCCAGGCGGCCTTCGAGGCCCACGCAGGCGGATCGCCCAGCAGCATCGCTCTGGGTGGCAACGACGTGCGCGTCGCAATCGTCGACAGCCACAGCTCGCGCTCGACGGCAGCGTTCCAATCCCCGCACGCCCCCAGCATGGCGGCGATCGTGGAAGAGCTCGCGTGCAACGGAACTGCGGCGGGTTGCAAGGTGCAGACCGACTACGCGCTCGCACTACCGCTCACCGACGCCGGCGATCTGAAGGACCCCGAGGGCGGTGTCTACGGCACGCGTGCCCACCTCGCGATCGGGATCATCGAGGCGGTGATGGACTGGAAGAAAGACGGCATGGTCGGTCCGCTCGTGATCAACCTGTCGCTCGGGTGGAACGCCCAGGGCACCGATCTCGGCGACTCGGAAGCAAACCCTTGGTTCACGGACCATGTCGGTGGATTCACGAGCACGGTCACGGCACACGCGTTCCCGCCGGCCTACGAGTCACAGTACGCGGTCGAGTCGGTTCACGCGGCGCTCATGTACGCCTCGTGCCACGGTGCGACGATCATCGCCGCCGCGGGCAACGGACGCAGCGACGCCTGCAACGACGAGCCCGTCGCGCCGGCGGCGTGGGCCGACTACCACGCACCGCACTTCGCGGAATGCCAGGCGCTGGGCTTCAATCCTCCCGCGGCGGTCGCTGGCCGCGTGCCGGTGAGCGCAGCAGCGAGCTGGCCGCTCGTGACGCCGGTGGCGGCGATGAACCATCTCAACCATCCGATCGTCGCGACGCGCCCGTCTTCACGGACCGTCCTGATGGGCCCGGGGTTCCACGCGACCGCCGATGCGGCGATGGATCCGATGACAGGGACCTCGGCGGCCGCCGCAACGGTGACCTCGGCGGCCGCCCTCGTGCTGTCGCACAATCCCACGTGGACGACCAAGCAAGTCGTCGACCGCCTGTGGACTCAAGGTCGCAGCACGGGCTACGGCAGCGAGATGCCGCAATATCTGCCCCCCGGCACGAGTGTGCGAGTGCCGTTGCTCTGCCGTGCCCAGCCCACGCCGACGTGCAGCGTGACTCAGTACCAGACGCGTCTGACGGCTGCCCTCGATCTCCTCAGGAATCAGACCCTCGCGACGCTCTCGGCTCTGCCTCCGGGCGTGGATGTCTTCACGCTTCCGAGTGGCTCGTTCGAGGACTCGTGCGGAGTCTGCTCCGAGGACGCGCGCTTCTTCGGCGATCCGAACCCGGAGCCCGGCATCGCGTCACTGCTGCCGGTGGAGGCCTGCGAGATGTACCCCACGACGTTCGAGTTCGACGAGAACCCGACGCTCGCGGGGCCCCAACCGACCCCGCGCCCGTGTCCCGTGTGCCCCGTCGTGTATACGACGTCTTCGGGCAACACGAAGGCGACCCTCTCCATCGCCGACGACTACACGATGGGCCCCGATGAGTGGACGGGCGCCAATTTGGTCTTCACACACTCCGACCGTTCCCAGAGCGTGTTCGACCTATCCTCATTCGCGGATCTCGCCGTACTGAGGGATCGCGACCAGGTCGTCGTGGATCTCGGCACGCGCCTCGCTGGCGGACCTACGATCGTCGCGGTGACCTTCAATCTCAACCTCACACGCGGTTCCGATGGCGAAGGCTACACACGGAGCAACGAGCTGACCTTCACCATCAACTGACGTGTCAATGCGTCAGGAGCGTCATGCGACGCAGTGGGTCTGCCGTGGGAGACGGGGCGGGGGACCCAGCATGACGGTTCGCCAACAGGGCGACTCGCATCGCTTCGGCTGGACTCGTCGATTGAAGAAACGCGGCGTGGAATGACGTGGAGAAGCTGCCGGCGGCACGATCCTCGATTTCGCCCGTCGCGGCGATCACTACCTCTGCGCCGGAGAGCAGGAACGCGCGGCCGATGTTCATGCCTCCGGCGAGGGTGCCTTCTCCACTCGGCGCGGTGTCACACGCAGGGAGGATGACGAGGGATGGAACCCGCTCGAGCGCGAGCACGTCCTCCACGGTGAGCAGCATACCCCCGGCAAGGCGAAGCGCGCTTCCCCAACCTTCAACCCCTGCGTGCCTTCCGTGGCCGGCGTAGTGAAAGAGATCCGCCTCGACCATCGCCGCGCGAACGTCCACGAGTCGCGCATCCGTTCCTGTCAGCTGTTGCACGTTCCACCCTCTGTCCACCAACGCGCGGGAGACATCGGCCGCCTCGTCGGCGGCTGCAGCGAGATCACTGCTCGGGTCCGCCACGATCAGCGCAGTTCCGGCGTTCGCAGGTTCCGGAACACTGGGGCGGGCGAGATCGAGCGCCATCGACACGGGCGCTCGGGCCACGAGCACGTCTTCGTCCCATGGTAGCGCGAAGAATGGGACGTTCCAGAGCTCGGCAGTGGGCAAGATCCGGATCGACTCGGCGCTTCGGATATGATCGGCGAACGGCTGCAGGAGCGCCTCCGACAGGCGCTGCAGGTCCCCGCGAACGCTGGGAGTCTCCTCCACGATCGCGTAGTCGGTGCGGGCTCGAGTGCTCGCGAACGCGACCCAGCGATCAGGTCGATCTGTCGGAAAGTAGATCAACATCAGCTCGCGGTCCGAAGGAGGACGCAGCGTCGCGCAGCGCTCTTGCTCGCTTCCAATCTCGCTCGCTCCGAACAGGAACTCGAACGCATCGGCCCGTGCGAGCTCCAGCTGCTTCGCCATTGCGGCTGTCTGTTCATCGTGGCCCCGGCGCTCCGCAACCGGGGTTTCCCAGCGCCGATTCTCGTGTTCGTCCAGCTGAGCTCCAAGGCGCTCATGCGCGGTGATCATACTGGCCCACTTCTCACGCTCCGAAGCACTCAGACTGGCGATTCGAGCGACTCGATCGAGGACCGCATTGCTACGCCGACGGGCTAGACGCGCCACGCAGAGCGCCTCGTCCACACGACCTTCCCCGAGGAGAAGGAGCACTCGGCGAGTCGAGCTCTGCTGCCGACTGGCAAGGAGGCGGTCGCGACCGCCGTCGAAATCGAGACGAGACATCATCTGCGCGAGTGCACCGTCGGCGAGCGCGTACTCGGCGAGTGCATCGTCCGTCAGCCCAAGCGCTTCGAATGCCCGTCCACGCGCCCATGCGCTGGACCAGTTCTGATCCGGATCACCAGTCCCGTCGTGCTCGTGCAAGAGGAACTCGGCGAGCTCGCCTCGATCGGACCGCGCCAATACCAGTCTCTGTTCGAGCTCTTCGCGCCAGAACTCGAATTCCGGATCGTTGCCGTCGTCGGGCGAGAGCTGATCGAGAAGCGCCTCCGAGAACCCCACCCAACCCTCCGCTTCCGAAGCGAGCGCCAAGTTGAGGTTCACGTGGTCGAGCAGCATGTCGTTGCGACACCGATCCCGACTCGGGGTCGATTGCTCGTCGGCCGGGAACGCAAGAACCGTACGCGCGAGCTCAAGACTCGGGATCGCATCCCTCGCCGGGCGCCGCAGGTCGGCAAGCAGGAAGTTGGCCCATCCTTCGGCGTTGACGATGTACAGCCAGTTCAAGCAACTGTGATCCACGACGCGCTCCTCCGCGTGCCTCAGCACTTCGAGCGCTTCGTCATCGCGCATCAGTCTCGCGTACGTGGTCACGAGCTGGTACTCGGCCGCGTCTTCGATCGCGCCGTGTCCCCAGCGCTCTGCAGCCCCCCGTGCCGCTTGGAACTCTCGAGTCGCTCGCTGGAGATCGCCGATGCGAAGGGCGAGAGAGCCGCGATAGAATGAGAGGCAGGTCGATGCCAATGAGTCATCGCCGACGCCCCCCGATACCAGGGATTCGAGGCGGGACTCCCACGCGGTCAATGCCGAGTCCGCGCCGGCGTTCAGGGACGCTTCGACTCCACGACACACGTGGCAGGCGGCGCGAGCGATATCGTCTTGCTCTCGAGCGGCTTGGAACACGGCCTCGGTCCGCGCAAGGGTTCGGATCCAGACCTCGTCGCGGCTCGCTGGGTCCGCCTGGAACGCGTCTTGGAAGCCCAGATCTGCCAGCACGTCGAGCGCCTTCAGCCGAACGCTGGAGTCGAGCGACGGAAGGGTCGCCTCGAGGGCTGCACTCGCGGCGAGTCGCGCTGGGTCGCCGACGGCAACCCCGAGAGCAGCGCGCGCACGAGTCAGCTCCGGCGGTTCCTGTGCAGGCCTCGCGAGTGTCCAGGAGTGGACGATTCGCTCGCCTGCGTGCAGCGTCAGCGTCGATGCGTCGTCGAGCACTTCGACATCGAGCCGCTGACCATCGTCGAGGACATGGGTCGTTCGGAGCGCTAGAGCTCCGCGCGCTTCGTCGCCGTCGACCGTCACGCGCAGGACGGCATTCGGGTCCGGATACCAGATCGCGAGCCTCGCCTCGGCCGGACGATCGTCCGTCGCGAACCTCAACGTCGGTTCACACGCGGTCGGGTTGCCTGCCGCCGCGAGCTCGCAGACCTCACCCTGCAGGGAGTTGCAGCCCGCGAGCACCGGTACCTGCAATGGACTCGCCTCCGCAGGCTCCTCGGAAGCGCGGCCGCAACCCGCTGCCAAGACGACGATCAACCAGCGGCGCGTCCTCGATCCCACCGTGCTCCGCCCAGCGTAGCCTGGCGCCTCCAATGGGAGTTCCCCCTGACGATCCTCTCGGCTGCGAGGGCCGCGCGCGGGCGCGGGCGCATTGCCGAGGCCGGACGAGGCGGGGCCCGAGCAGACTCGGTTTCCGTCCGTTTCGCGAAACGCGCTGCGGCCTGGCGGCTCTACCCTGACGTGAAACACTCGGACAGGTTCCTCCTCACCGCTTCGATCCTCGCGACCGTACTCGCATGGTGCCCGGACGCGCACGCGGTGTGTGGCTGGCTCACGACCGACGATGCGCCGCAGCGCATCGTGTTCGGCGAGTACGCCCTGTGGGGTCCGTGTACGCCCGAGGTCTGCGGCGACCATCCCCTCGGGTACTTGGGCGCGTGCGTGATCGCAGAGGACGGCACCAAGACGTTCCACGGGTTCCCGAACTGCGACCAGGACGCGGTCGCCACCGACCAGATCTTCGTGCACACGCAGGGCGGCGACGATCGCGTCGGTGTGCTGCTCGAGGAGCACGGCGAGCTGTTCGATTGCGACGTCGGTGCCATCTATCCGTGGTCGGACGACTTCGCGTTCGGCATCGCCGCGTGGATGGGCGAGGACAGCGACACCTTCGTCGGCAGCCCAGGCCGCGACTGGGCCGCCTCGAACGACTTCGTCGGACAGGTCCCTGTCGCCGACTCGAGCTTCGATCTGCTGTGCGGCGGCGAGGGCAACGATTCCCTCAACGGCGACCGTGATGACAACTGGACGACGAACGACGAGGAGATCCTCGACGGCGGCCCGGACAGCGACTACTGCGACGGCGATCCGAGCTCCGCGTTCAACGGCGGCAACGTCTCGGATGTCGTCGTGAGCTGCGATAACGCGGGCGACAAGGACGCGACGACTTGGCTCCCCGCGGCCGACTTCTGCCCCGCAGTGAGCAATCCGCTCGACTGGGCGTGACGTCGCGACCATCGCCACGATGAAACGCCGAGTCGCCACCGGACTCTAGCGTTGCATGAACGACACTCGATCCGTCACCCTCTGCGCGCTCGCGTCTCTTCTCGCCCTGGCGATGCCGACCGACGCTCATGCGATCTGTCGGAGCTTCACGCTCAGCAACCAAGCCGAGGACGTCATCCTCGGCGAAGCCGCCGTGGCGGGGATCGGAGGCGCTGTGCTCGGGCTCGGCCACGCCGGCGTCTGCGTCATCAAGGACGGCGTGCGGACGTACTACGACGTGCCCGAGTGCGACATGGACACGGTCCAGAACGATCAGATCCTGTTCCGTATGCGCGGCGGCAACGACCGGCTCGCCACGATGCCACCCGTGTTCTCCGGCATGGACTGCGGCGGACACCTGATCCGCGACCTCGACCCCTACGACTTCCGGTTCGGAATCGCCGCGTACATGGGCGACGGAGAGGACATGTTCGCCGGAACGGAGTGGAACGACTGGGTGACGAGCAACGACTGGATCTCTGGCGAGGCGCCGGCGGACGGCGACCCCGACCTGCTCTGCGGATGGGGCGGCGACGACCACCTGCTCGGCGACGAAGACAGCAACGCATTCACCGGGGTCGAAGAGACGCTCCACGGTGGTGCCGGCAGCGACTACTGCGACGGCGACTGGGGCATCAATGGGAACAACGGCGCCGACGCCCACTACGAGTGCAACTTGCCCGCCGACTTCGACGCACGCCACGACATCGACGCATACGACCGTTGCTGGGAGCAGGGCGGCGCGAGCGACTGGGGCTACTTCTAATCCACTCGCGCGGGCTAGGACGGCTCGCGCATCTCGATCGTTCGGCTCGCGACCGCGGTGATGCCCGCGGGTCGCGAGCCGCCGTCGTCCACGCTGCACGGATCCTTCGCGGCCGCCATGTCGTGCTTCGTGCCCACCAGCGCCGTCAACGTGTACTCGCCCGGCGCCAGCGGCAGCACGTCCTGCATCGCGCCCGCGAGCTCGATCGCGCCGCTCGGCACCACGCGCACGCCCGTCTTCGGCGCCACGCACGTCGTCGCGTCGCCGGTCACCGCGATGCGCAGCTCCACCTCGAGCGTCGTCGCCTCCATCGGCGCGAACACCCAGCGGATCGACGACGTCGGCAGCAAGGGCACCACCGCATCGCGTGGCACCGCCGGCACGTCCTTGCGCACCGCCTTCACGCCGCCCTCGAACGAGTCCTCCACGTACGCCGGCAAGCCCGGGCCGCGGTCGCGCGGCCAGATCGCGATCACGATCGCCGCTGCTGCCGCGAGCCCCACCGCCGCCGCCGCGATCCACCCGCGTCGACGCGCCACCACCGGCACCACGTCGTTCGCCGGCGCCCCCACGCCCGCGAGCACGCGCGCGAGCACGGCCTCGGCCTCCGCCGCGTCGATCGGATCCGCGTCGGCGACGAGCGCGTCCGTCGACGCATCCCAGCGCTCGCGGGCACGCCTGCCCACGCGCTCGTCGGACTCGTCGTGCAGCTCGCTCATACCCGTTCCCTCGATCCTTGCCGCGCGGAGCGCGACAGGTGACACGAGCCCTTCATGCGCAGACGCATGCTCATGCCCGCTTCCCCTGCTCCATCCGCGCCGAAATCGCCCCGACCCGCGCGTAGAACCGGGAGCGCCACTTCTTCAGCGCATCGCCGCTCATGCCCAGCGCCGCGGCCACCTCCGCGCTCTCCTGCTGCTCGAGGAACAGCCGCTCGAACAGCTCGCGATCCCGCGGATTCATCTCCGCATAGACCTCGCGCAACAGCTCGTCGAGCTCGTCCTTCACGCCGCTCGGCGCCCGACCGGCGAACGCCTCCAGCACGTCGGGCGCCGTCGCAGCCGCGAGCGCCTCCGCTTTGAACCGCCGGTCGAGCTTGCGCATCGCGACCCGGCGCGCGACGAGCCGCACGAACGACGGCAGCGACAGTCCCCGCGCGGGATCCCAGCGCCGCAGCTCCTGCTGATCGTTGCGCCACAATGCGACGAGGGCGTCCTGCTCGAGATCGGCGAGCTCCTGTGCGCGCGCCATTCCGAGCCGTGCGAGCACGACCCCGAGCTGCGCGCGGACGACCGGCACGATGCGGGCCACGAGCGCCGCCTGGGCGCGCCGATCCCCCTCGGCGCTCGCACGCACCAATCGCTGGTCCGCGTCGCTCTGCGCCTCGTCCACGGGCTCGACGCAGCATAGCGCGACGCGGCGCGCATGCGCGACCGCTCGCCTCGGGGTTGTTCTCGCGGCCTCCGTGCGTGACGGTAGAGCCGCGTGAGCGCCGTGCGTTCCCGGGAATCGAACCGGTTCCTACGGCTTCGTCAGCGTGTCGGGGCTACATCGCACTGGGGTCGGGATAGTTGATCCGGCCGCGGAGTCGATCACGAACGGAAGAGCTTCTTCAGCTTCGTGCCGATCGAGCGCAGCGCCGACGGATGCTTCTCGCTCACGATCTTGCCCGTGCGGCCCGAAACGGCGACGTGGCAGTCCTCCGGCGCGAGATCGGCCTTGGCCTCGCCCTCGTAGCGATAGCGCACGACCATCAGCGGGTACTGCACCAGCGCCACCGAGCGCACGTCGGTCTCCACCTTGCTGAACAGCGCGTTGCCCGGCTCCACCGTGCGTCGCATCGCCTCCTTCGCCTGCTGCTCCGCGTCGTCGCGCTCGACGTCGGGCTGCACGAGCTCGCCGCCCGGGGGACGCTTGCCCGCGCACGGCACCATGTGCGCCGTCTCGATCGCGAGCTTGGCGGTCGGATCGATCGCGAGCAGCCGCCGCGCGAGCACGAGTCGCACCTCGTCGCGGTGCCTCGTGCCGCCGGTGGGCAGCGTGACCCCGCTGCCGCGCGACAGCCCGACGTGGAAGCCCCGCGTGCTGAGCTCGAAGCGCCAGATCGGCACCCACGCCAGCAGCATGTCGTCGATGCGCGACGCGTCGATGTCCGCGGGCCGCAGCATGCCCTCCTTGATCGCCGCGAGCGCGACCTTCTCCGCGTCGGCCTTCTTCACGACGCGCTCGACCATGAACTGCTCGTCGTCGTCGACGAGCACGGAGTCGGCGAGCTGCGGCGCGAGGCGATCCGAGGCGGGCATCGCGGGCCTTCAGGGCACGGCGAGCGGCTTCGCGAGCAGCTTGTCCGGCATCGCGTCCTGCACGGCGACCGGATCGATCGCCTTCGCCTCGTCGAGCAGCGCGAGCGACCGGTCGGCCTCGCCCTTGCGACCGGCGAGATCGGCCAGTCGCGCGAGATCGTGGGCGAGCCGCGCGCTCTTCGGGTCGTTCGCGCGCCCGTGCTCGACCAGCCAGGCGTACACGCCTTCGGCCTCCTCGTAGCGGGCCTCCGCGAACAGCTCGTCGGCGAAGCGCCGGTTGATCGCGGGGTCGTCCTTCGCGATCTCGCGCAGCATCGCGAGCTCGCGCAGCGCTCCCGGATGATCGGCCTTGGCCACGAGCGCGTCGACGTGCACGAGGGCCTCGGCCCGTCGCTCGTCCCACGGCCGCTGCTCCTCGGACTTCGGGCTCGCCGCGGGCTCGATCGCCGTGGCGGGCACGGCGTCGACCGGATGCGGGCCGTCGCCCTGCCCGCCGCACGCCACAGCCGCCACCAGCCCGATGAGCCCGCGTCGCATGATCACTCGTCGATGCGCTCGAGCTCGCGGTTGAGCTCGGGGTGGCTCGCGTCTTCCTCGAGGCCGCGGCGCAGCATCGCCT
>CAYXVR010000042.1:0-85573 GCA_964468635.1 uncultured Nannocystaceae bacterium | reverse complement strand
GAAGCCGCTCAGTAAATTCACGTGACCGCTGTCTCAAACTGCTCGACAACTTCCGTACCGACCCAAAGCGCCCCGAGGATGGTCACTGCTACAAGGTGCGTGGGTGTTATCAGGTCCGAGAGCGCAGGGAGAAACAGCCCGGTAGCGGCCGGTGCGACCAGGAGAAACGCGCAAGCCCCACCAATTGCGATCCCAACAATGGTGAGCCACCTCTGCCGGATCGCCCGACACCGGTGTGCACACCAAGCGTCGAGGCGCGCCCGCGCGGCGGCTTGCTTCACTGCGACCCGCGCGACGCCCTCGCGGGCCATCGCGTCAGTGTCTAAGTCCTGAGCCATCGCGCCCGGTGCGAAGCGCTTCTCAGCTCGTCTACCTGGAACTAGCCCGCGAGCGCCTCGAAGGAACCGCCGGCCCCCTCGACCTTCGCCTTCGCGGCTTCGCTCGCCTTGTGCAGCTTCACAACGAGCTTCTTCTTCAGCTCCCCAGTCCCGAGCAGCT
Source organism: uncultured Nannocystaceae bacterium (assembly GCA_964468635.1). GTDB lineage: Bacteria > Myxococcota_A > Polyangia > Nannocystales > Nannocystaceae > Xiheibacterium. The sequence continues at coordinate 85,075 of CAYXVR010000042.1, read as the reverse complement.
TGATGATCTTCGCCTTCTTCGGCACGAGCCCCCGCTCGTGCAACACCTCAGGCGTCACCTCGGCCCCGGCGTCGAACTTCGACTCGAGCAGCGCCACGTTCACGCCGTGTACATCCTCCCTGAAGATGTTCACGAACCCCCGCTTCGGCACTCTTCGATGGATCGGGTTCTGCCCACCCTCGAACCCCGGCTTCGTCGGCTGCCGACGCGCCATCTGGCCCTTCATGCCGCGACCGCTCGTCTTGCCCTTACCAGAGCCGATGCCGCGACCAACCCGCTTCTTCTTGTGACGCGCCCCGGGGTTCGGAGCCAGCGTGTGCAGTGTCGTGCCCATGTTCCTACTCCACCGCCTCGAAGGTCACGAGGTGCGAGATCTTGCGGATCATCCCGCGAATCGCGAGCGTGTCCTCTTTCACCACCGTGCTGTGCAGCTTGTTCAGCCCCAGCCCGGCCACGGTCCGCTTCTGCGTCTCCGGGCGGTCGATGGCGCTCTTCACGAGCGTGATCTTGATCTTGAGTGCCATGACGTCCCCTAGTCCTTACTGCGCTTCCGTCATGGCCTCGAGCGTCATGCCACGCTTCGCGGCCACCTGCGCCGGCGACCGCAGCTGCTTGAGCGCCTGCATCGTCGCGTGGATCACGTTCAGCGGGTTGTTCGTCCCGATGCACTTGCTCAGCACATCGTGGATCCCCGCGCACTCCACCACCGCACGCACCGGCCCCCCCGCGATCACCCCCGTACCAGGCGACGCAGGCCGGAGCAGCACTTCGCCCGCCCCGTGGATGCCGATCACGTCGTGCGGGATCGTCGTGCCCGACAGCGGCACCTCGAACAACGACCGCCGCGCGTACTCGGTCGCCTTGCGGATCGCCTCGGGCACCTCGCGCGCCTTGCCGTAGCCCATGCCGACCCAGCCGTGCTCGTTGCCCACCACCACGACGGCGGTGAACGAGAAGTTGCGGCCACCCTTCACGACCTTCGCGACGCGGTTGATGTACACGACGCGATCGACCAGATCGCCGTGCTTCTCTTCCTCGTCCTTGTCGCGATCGCGATCGCGCCCGCGATTCTCTCGGTTGCTCATGCTCATGGGATCAGAACTCCAGCCCCGCTTCGCGCGCGGCTTCGGCCAGCGACTTCACGCGGCCGTGGTAGGCGTACCCGTTGCGGTCGAACACCACCTTCGTGATGCCCTTGCCCTTGCAGGCCGCCGCAATCGCGGCGCCGATGACCTTCGAGCGGCCCGTCTTGTCCTGGCCCTCGAGCGAGGTCTTCACGTCCTTGGACAGCGTCGACACCACCACCAGCGACTGCTGCGTGACGTCGTCGATGACCTGGGCGTAGATGTGCTTGTTGCTGCGGAACACCGTGAGGCGCGGACGCTCCGTCGTGCCCTCGACGCGCACGCGGATGCGGGCCTTGCGGCGAGAACGCTGGTCTGCTTTCTTGCTCATGACCGTCCCCTACTTCTTTCCGCGCTTTCCTTCTTTGCGAAGGATGTTCTCTTCCGCGTACTTGATGCCCTTGCCCTTGTACGGCTCCGGCGCGCGATAGCTGCGGATGTCCGACGCGACCTGGCCGAGCGAGATCGGGTCGGGGCCCGTCAGCACGAGCTTGCCTTCCTTCGTGACCTCGGCCTTCACGCCCTCGGGCAGCTTCACGTTGATGCCGTGCGAGAAGCCGAGCGTCAGGTCGATGCTCTGGCCCTTGACCGCCGCGCGATAACCGACGCCGACGATCTCGAGCTCGCGCGTGAAGCCGGTCGACACGCCCGTCACGAGCGCGGCCGTGCGGGCCCGCGCCATGCCGTGCAGCGCGCGGACCTTCTGCGACTCGTTCTCCCGCTTGAAGCGGAGCGTGCCGTCCTTGTTCTCGAGCGTGATGCCGAGCGGGATGTCGAAGGACATGTTGCCCTTCGGACCCTTGGCCGACAGCGTCCGGCCCGACTGCGTGATCGTCACGCCCTTGGGCACGGTGATGGGTGCATTGCCGATGCGAGACATGGTGAAGCCCTTCTCACCAAACGGAGCACACGAGCTCGCCGCCCACGCCGGCCTTGCGGGCCGCGCGGTCGGTCATCATGCCGTGGCTGGTGGAGACGATGAAGATGCCCAGGCCGTTTCTGCACTTGGGGATCTGGTCGCGCCGCGCGTAGCGGCGCTGGCCCGGACGGCTCACGCGCTCGAGGCCCTCGATGGCGCTCTGGCCCGCGTTCCAACGCAGCTGGATGTCGATGGCGCCCTGCGGGCCCTCGGCCTTCCAGCCCACGTCGTTGATGAAGCCTTCCGCCTTGAGGATCTCGGCGATGCGCAGCTTCACCTTGCTGCCGGGCATCGTGAGCGTGCGGTGGTTCGCCGCAACCGCGTTGCGGATGCGGGTGAGCATGTCGGCGATGGGATCGGTCATGGACATGATGCGTTCGCCTTGTTCACGCCTGCTGCTGCGGCTGCCGGAACGGCATCCCGAGGTGGGTGAGCAGTGCTCGCCCTTCGTCGTCGGTGCGCGCGCTGGTCTGGATGCTGATGTTCATGCCCGGCACCTTCTCGAGCTTGTCGATGTCGACCTCGGGGAAGATGAGGAGCTCTTTGACGCCGAGCGTGTAGTTGCCACGCCCGTCGAAGCCCTTGCGGCTGATGCCGCGGAAGTCGCGGGTTCGCGGGAGCGCGATCGTGATGAAGCGGTCGAAGAACTCCCACATGCGAGAGCCCCGCAACGTCACCATGCACCCGATCTTCTGGCCTTCGCGCAGCTTGAACGTCGCGATCGACTTGCGCGCGCGCGTGACCACCGGGCGCTGACCCGTGATGTTGCCGAGCGCCTCGAACGCCTGCTCGAGCAGCTTGGGCACCTTGAGCGCCTCGCCGAGCCCGATGTTCAGCGTGATCTTCTCGATCTTCGGGATCTGCATGGTGTTCGAGTAACCGAACTCCTTGGCGAGGGTCGGGCGCACCTTCTCCTCGTAGCGCGCGAGCATGCGGGGCTTGTCTTCGCCCGCGCGCTCGTTGGGCGCGTCCATCGGGTTCTTGAACTTGAACGCGAAGCCGGCGTCCTTCTTCTTCTTCTGGCCGCCTGCTTGGGCGCCTCCGCCCTTGCCGCCGCCTTCGGCTTTCTTGTTCTCCGCCATGGCTTTCCTACTTGTCGATCTGCTCGCCCGACTTCACGGCGACGCGAACGCGGCGGCCGTCGGCCAGGGTGCTGACGCGAACGCGCGTGGGCTCGCCCGTCTTCGGGTCGGCCAGCATCACGTTCGACAGGTGGATGGGAAACTCGCGCTTCACTCGGCCGCCCTGCGGATTCGCCTGGGACGGCTTGATGTGCTTCGTGCGGACGTTGACGCCCTCGATGGTGACCTTGTCGGCCGCCGGCGCCACGCGCAGGACCTTGCCCTTGGCGCCCTTCTGCTTGCCGGCGATCACCACGACGGCGTCGCCCGTTCTGACGCGTTGCATCAGAGCACCTCCGGCGCGAGCGAGATGATCTTCAGGAACTTCTTCGCCCGCAGCTCGCGCGCGACGGGTCCGAAGATGCGCGTGCCGATCGGCTGCTTTTGGGCATCGATGAGGACGGCGCTGTTCGTGTCGAAGCGGATGATCGAGCCGTCGGGGCGACGAAGGCCCTTCTTGCTGCGCACCACGACCGCCTTCATGACGGCGCCCTTCTTCACCTTGCTGTTGGGCAGGGCGTCGCGGATGGACACGACGATGACGTCGCCCACGCTCGCGTAGCGGCGCTTGGAGCCGCCGAGCACCTTGATGCAGAAGACCTTGCGCGCGCCGCTGTTGTCGGCGACGTCGAGGATGCTCTGGACCTGGATCATACGGCCTCCGCCCTCTCCAGCACGGACTGGAGGCGCCACCGCTTGTCCTTGGAGAGCGGGCGGGACTCGACGATGGAGACGCGATCGCCGATCTGGGCGTCGTTCTTCTCGTCGTGCGCCTTGTAGCGCGTCCGCTCGTTCACGTACTTCTTGTACTTGGGGTGCTTGTAGCGGCGGATGACCTGGACGACGAGCGTCTTGTCCATCTTGTTGGACACGACGATGCCGACGAGCTCGCGCCGGCGCCGGGTCTTGGTCTCGCCCGCGGCTTCGTGCTGCTTGGCTGCGGTGCTCATGTGGCGGCCACTCCCTGACCCAGCTCGCGCTCGCGCACGATGGTCTTGATGCGCGCGATGTCGCGCTTGATCTTGCCGAGCTGGCTATGGTTGCGCATGCGCTGAGTGGCCCGCGCGATGCCCAGCTTCACCAGCTGGTCGCGCAGATCCTTCTCGAGCGTCTTCAGCTCGTCGTCGCTCTTGTCGCGGAGCTCGGAGGGTTTCACAGCTCTTGCCCCCTCTTGATGACGCGGGTGTTGACCGGAAGCTTGTGGTGCGCGCGATGGAACGCCTCGCGCGCGAGCTTCTCGTCGATGCCCTCGAGCTCGTAGATGATCCGACCCGGGCGGACGACGGCGACCCAGAACTCCGGGCCGCCCTTGCCCTTGCCCATGCGAGTCTCGGCAGGCTTCTTGGACACCGGCTTGTCGGGGAAGACCCGCACGTAGAGCTTGCCGCCGCGCTTGACGTGGCGGTTGATCGCGACGCGGGCCGCCTCGATCTGGCGCGACGTCAGCCAGCCGCAGGTCGTGGCCTGCAGACCGAAGTCGCCGAAGTCGACCTTGTTGCCGCCCTTGGCGCGGCCGTTCATGCGGCCCTTGTGGACCTTGCGAAACTTGACGCGAGATGGCGTGAGCATGACGCGTGACTCCGTTTATCCGCGCGACGGCGCGGGATGGGGGAAGCGCTCGCCCTGACCGCCGCCGCCGATGCGGTGGTCGTAGACCTCGCCCTTGAAGATCCAGCACTTCACGCCGATCGAGCCGGCCGGAGTGCGTGCGACCCAGAAGCCGTAGTCGATGTCGGCGCGCAGCGTGTGCAGCGGGATGCGACCCTCGCGATACCACTCGCGACGGCTCATCTCGGCACCGCCCAGACGACCCGCAGCGTTCACGCGAATCCCCTTCGCGCCGAACTTCATCGCGGTCTGCATCGCGCGCTTGAGCGCGCGACGGAACGCGATGCGGCGCTCGAGCTGCTGGCAGATGTTCTCCGCGACGAGCTGCGCGTTGACCTCGGCCTTACGCACCTCCTGGATGTTGATGTAGACCTCGGACTCGGTCAGACGCTGGACGTCCTTCTTGAGCTGCTCGACGCCCGCGCCACGCTTGCCGATGATGATCCCGGGGCGCGCGGAGAAGATGTTGATCTTCACCTTGTTCGCGGCGCGCTCGATCGTGATCTCCGAGATGCTGGCACCGCCGAGGCGATCCTTGAGGAAGCCGCGCAGGCGCAGGTCCTCGTGCAGCCACTGGCGATAGCGCTGGTGCTCGAACCACTTGCTGTTCCAGGTCTTGACGATCCCGAGGCGGAATCCGACTGGATGTGTCTTCTGTCCCATAGGCGAGTCCTCAGGCTTCCGCGGCTTCCGCCAGCGCGACCTGCACGTGGCTGGTCTTCTTGTTGATTCGGTTCGCGCGGCCCATGGCGCGCGGGCGCCAGCGCTTGAAGGTGGGGCCCTGGTCCACGAGCACGGTCTTGACGACCAGCTTGTCGACGTCGACGTCGCCCTTGTCCTCGGCGTTCGCGACCGCCGAGACGAGCAGCTTGAAGAACTCGCGCGAGCCGGAGCGGTTCAGGAACCGCAGCGAGTTGATCGCCTTGGTCACCGGCATGCCGCGGATCATCTTCGCGATGGTCCGCATCTTGCGCGGCGCGATGCGGCAGTGGCTGAGCTTCGCGGTGGACATGGTCTACCGATCCGACTTCTTGGCCTTGCGATCCGCCGCGTGGCCACGGAAGGTCCGCGTCGCCGCGAACTCGCCGAGCTTGTGCCCGACCATGTTCTCGGTGATGTAGACCGGGATGAACTTGTTGCCGTTGTGGACCATGATGTTGGCGCCCACGAACGACGGCAGGATGGTCGAGCGGCGCGACCAGGTCTTGATGGCGCGGCGCTGCTTCTCGCCGGCGCTCGCCTCGACCTTGTCGAGCAGCGAGTCTTCGCAGAACGGGCCTTTGCGGACGGAACGAGGCATGACGGATCCTTTGAAGCCTTACTTCGCGCGACGGCTGACGCGGAACACGTCGGTGCGCTTGTTGGTGCGGGTCCGCAGACCCTTGGTGGGCTTGCCCCACGGCGAGCGCGGGTGACCGCCGCCGCTCGTGCGGCCTTCGCCGCCGCCCATGGGGTGGTCGACAGGGTTCATCGTCACGCCGCGGTTGTGCGGGCGACGACCGAGCCAGCGCGTGCGGCCGGCCTTGCCGATCGAGAGGTTCGCGTGCTCGCCGTTGGAGAGCGTGCCGACCGTGGCGTGGCAGTCGGCGTGGACGCGCCGCAGCTCGCCCGACGGCAAGCGGACGAGCGCCCAGTCGCCCTCGCGCGCCATGAGGCGGGCGACGCCACCGGCGGCGCGCACGAGCTGACCGCCGCGGCCCTTCTTGAGCTCTACGTTGTGCACCTCGGTGCCGGCCGGGATCACGCGCAGCGGCAACACGTTGCCGGGCGTGATGTCGGCCTTCGCCGAGCTCACGATCGTCGCGCCGACCTTCAGGCCTTCGGGCGCGAGGATGTAGCGCTTCTCGCCGTCGGCGTAGTTGACGAGGGCGATGTACGCGGTGCGGTTGGGGTCGTACTCGATCGACGCGATCTTGCCGGGCACGCCGTACTTGTCGCGCTTGAAGTCGATCGTGCGGAACCGTCGCTTGTGACCACCGCCCCGAAAACGGGAGGTGATGCGACCCGCGTTGTTGCGGCCCTGCGGACGGTGGCGGTGCTCCGTGAGCTGCTTCTGCGGCGACTCGGCGGTGACCACGTCCTTGTCGAGCACCGTCATCTGACGGCGGCCCGGCGAGGTCGGCTTGTACTTCTTGATGCCCATGTCAGGAGGCCTCCTCGCCGTACAGGTCGATGGAGTCGCCGTCGTGCAGCGTCACGATCGCCTTCTTCCACGACGGCCTGCGGCCGTAGTAGCGGCCGACGCGGCGGGTGTTGCCGCGCACGACCTGCGTGCGGACGGCCGACACGCGCACGCCGAAGACCATCTCGACGGCAGACCGAATTTCAATCTTGTTCGCGGACCTGTGGACCTCGAACACGTACTGGTTCTTCTGCGCGACGAGGTCGTTCGATTTCTCGGTGACGACCGGGCGCACGATCACCTGATGCGGCGTGATCATGCTGCACCTTCCTTTTGCTTCGGCAGCGTCTTCTGCAGCCGCGACTCGAGCTCGCGGATGACGCCCTCGGCGATGACGAGCTTGGGGTAGCGCAGCACGTCGTAGACGTTGAGGCCGCCGACCGGCAGGAAGTCGGCCTTCGCCAGGTTCTTCGAGGTGCGGCCGAGCCACGCGTTGCTCTGCGCGTCGACCAAGAGCGCGCGCGGCGTCTTGATGGTCTCGAGCGCCTTCGCGAGGATCTTGGTCTTGGGCGCGTCGCCCTCGAACGCCTTGACGACGACGAGGTCGCCCGCCTTCGCGCGCAGCGAGATCGCCGAGCGCAGCGCGTTCGCCATCACCTTGCGGTTGACGCCGAGGATGTACAGGTGCGGACGCGGACCGTGGACCACGCCGCCCTTGGGGTACAGGTTGCTGCGCTTGCTGCCGTGGCGCGCGTGGCCGGTGCCCTTCTGCTTGTAGACCTTCGCCTTGGTGAGGTTCACCTCGGAGCGGGTCTTCACGCAGTGGGTGCCGCGGCGCTTGCGGGCGCGCTGCATGCGGACCACCTCCCACAGGAGGTGCTCCTTCACGTCGGCGCCGAAGACCGCGTCGTCCACGTCGAGTGAGCCGACGGCCTTGCCGGTGAGATCGATGACGTCGAGCTTCGCCATGGCGGGCCTCAGGTCTTGATCTCGACGTCCACGCCCGCCGAGAGGTCGAGCTTCATGAGGGCGTCGAGCGTCTGCTTGTTGGGCTCGAGGATGTCGAGGAGCCGCTTGTGGGTGCGGATCTCGAACTGCTCGCGCGACTTCTTGTCGATGAAGGGCCCGCGGAGCACCGTGTACTTGTTGATCTTCGTCGGCAGCGGGATCGGACCCGCGACCTGGGCGCCCGTCCGCCGCGCCGTGTCGGCGATCTCGCGCGCCGACTGATCGAGCAGCTTGTGGTCGTAGGCCTTGAGCCGGATTCTGATCTTGAGGTTTTCCATGGTGCTCACTGCGGGTCCGAAACGCCGAAGCCCCCGTCGTTCGGACGGGGGCTTCGTGTTCGCTACTTGATGATCTTCGTGACCACTCCGGCGCCGACGGTCTTGCCGCCCTCGCGGATCGCGAACTTCACGCCCTCTTCGCAGGCGATCGTGCTGATGAGCTCGACCTCGAGCTCGATGTTGTCGCCCGGCATGACCATCTCCACGCCCTCGGGCAGGTGGATGTTGCCGGTCACGTCCGTCGTGCGGAAGTAGAACTGCGGGCGATACCCCTTGAAGAAGGGAGTGTGGCGGCCGCCCTCTTCCTTCTTGAGGACGTACACCTGCGCCTTGAAGTTCGTGTGCGGGGTGATGGACCCCGGCACGCAGAGCACCTGGCCGCGCTCGACGTCCTCGCGCTTCACGCCGCGGAGCAGGACGCCGACGTTGTCACCGGCCTGACCCTGGTCGAGCAGCTTGCGGAACATCTCGACGCCGGTGACGGTGGTCTTCACCGTCGGCTTGATGCCGACGATCTCCACTTCGTCGCCCACCTTGACGATGCCGCGCTCGATGCGACCCGTCGCGACCGTGCCACGACCCGAGATCGTGAACACGTCCTCGACCGGCATCAGGAACGGCTTGTCGAGCACGCGGACCGGATCCGGGATGAAGCTGTCGCACGCCTCCATGAGCTCGAAGATGCTCTTGGCGTCCGGGTGATCCCAGTTCGGCGCGTTCAGGGCCTTGAGGGCGCTGCCGCGGATGATCGGCGCGTTCTCGCCGTCGAACTCGTACTTGGTGAGGAGCTCGCGGAGCTCCACCTCGACGAGCTCGATCATCTCCTCTTCGCCCTCGCCCATCATGTCCACCTTGTTCAGGAAGACGACGATCTTGGGGATGCCGACCTGGCGACCGAGCAGGATGTGCTCGCGCGTCTGCGGCATCGGACCGTCGGGCGCAGCCACGACGAGGATGGCGCCGTCCATCTGCGCGGCGCCGGTGATCATGTTCTTGATGTAGTCGGCGTGCCCGGGGCAGTCGACGTGCGCGTAGTGGCGCTTCTCCGAGTTGTACTCGACGTGCGCCGTCGAGATCGTGATGCCGCGCTCACGCTCCTCGGGGGCCTTGTCGATCTGATCGAAGGGCACCGCAGCAGCCCAACCGCGCGAGGCGAGCACCTTCGTGATCGCGGCCGTCAGCGTGGTCTTGCCGTGATCCACGTGACCGATCGTGCCGATGTTCACGTGGGGCTTGTCGCGAACGAACTTCTCCTTGGCCATGACTCGAATCCTCTTTGCGCTGCTGGTTGGGTCGTCAGTGGTTTGGAACTCGCGGAGTCTCTGGACACGACGCAGGGCCCGTCATCCCGGCGATCCGGCTCCACTCGGTGAGGGAGAGGATGTCGCCCGGTTGGGGCCTTGCTCACCGAGCGCTCTGCTCGTCTCGGTGAAGGGAGCACCGGTCGTCGCACTCGAGCGAGTGCGGGGCGCGGCGCATGAAGAAAGGAATCGCGTCTGTCCGGTGGAGTCTCCCTGTCCTTCGCCGGAGGGATCCGGCTCGGGGCGCGGTTGTATACCGAAGGGGTTGTGGGATCGCAAGCGGGCCGGATGGGCGGGCGGACACGGTTCTCCGGGGCTCCCCGGGCGGGTGCGCAAATTCACCCCGTTCCGGCGCCGGGGCGTTGTGGCACCCTGCCGACCATGCGTTTCACCACGACTTGGAGACTTTGCTTGGTGCTCGGGGCGACCGCCTGCCCGGCCGACGACGAGGGCGACGACGACGGCGCCGGCACCACCGAGGGCATGACGGCCGCGGACGACGACGACGACGACTCGGCGACGAACCCGATGACGATGAGCGCGGGCGACGACGACGGGCTCACCACCGACGGCGGCTCGAGCAGCGGCGACGCCGGCACGACCGACGACGGCAGCACCGGTCACGACACCGGACACCACGACACGTCGGGCGGCCACGACACGTCCGCGGGCCACGAGACCGAGGATCACGGCACCGGCACGACCGGCGAGCCGACGCTGTGCGACATCCTCGGCGAGGGCTGCCACGACAACAAGACGAAGGAAGGCATCGAGTGCCACCTCGCGGGCCACGACGGTGACGAAGAGGTCTGCGCCGAGATCTACGACATGTGTGCCGAGATCTGCGGCCTGCCGCCGGCGTGATCGTGCGAGCCCCGCGTGACACTCTCGGATCCATGAACATGGATTCGAGGGTGCGCTCGAGGCTGGTGATCGGTTGGGCGGCGGCGCTGGCGGCGTTCGTGCCGGGCGTCGCGGCGGCCGAGGGCGAGGCGTGCGTCCGCGACACGGAGTGTCCGGGCGCCGGGCTGTGCGTCGATCTCGTGTGCAGCGCCGACGATCCGAGCGTCGATGCGTGCACCGACGACGACGACTGCGACGACGGCGAGTGCACGGACGGGTTCTGCAAGGAAGACGGCGTCGTGTGTCGGAACCCGGCGGGTGCCTGCTGGGCGCGCGACAACAGCAGCACGTGCCACTGCGCGGACGGCAACTCGTCCGGATCGGCGGGCGGGTTCGATCCCGACGATCCGCCGGAGCCGAAGACCGACGAGGAGCTCGCGGCGTCGTGCGTCGAGGAGCTGGTCGGCACGTGCGGCACCGAGGCGCCCAGCTTGCCCGACTCGTGCACGGGCGACGTGCTCGCGGCGTGCGAGGCGTTCGTCGAGCGCGAGGACGAGCTCCTGCTCCTGTGCGACGGCGAAGAACCGTCGGACGTGAACATCGGCCGGGTCGGCGAGTGCTGCGAGACGCAGGACGAAGAGTGGTACGCGACCTATCGCGCATGCGTGGTCGACATCGAGGTCGGCGACGAGTGTCCCGGCGACGCGTGGGCGGCGTGCGAGGGCGAGGGCGGCGAAGACCAGGACGGCGCGGGCGAAAACGAGAAGGACGACGACGAGGACGCGGCGAAGGGCTGTCGCGTCGGGACCCCCTCCGCCTGGACGCTGCTGTTGCTCGCGCTCGTCGGCGTGACGCGGCGCAGGCGCTGATCGGAATCCATCGCCGCAGGATGCGGTACTCCAGGCCCGCATGCCCCTCACGCGTGATCGAATGCTCGTCACCCTCCTCGTCCTGGCCGGCTGCGGCGGGGACGACACCGAAGCCGGCGAGTCCGGGTCGAGCTCGTCGGGGGGTGAGGAGAGCTCGAGCGCGGGCGACCCGAGCTCGGCCGACGACGTCGCCGACAGCTCGGAGAGCGCGGACACCAGCGGCTCGAGCGACGGCGGCACGACGACCAGCGACGGCTCGACGACCAGCGACGGCTCGACCACGAGCGAGGACAGCAGCGAGAGCTCGAGCACCGGCGGCGCAGGCGGGCTCGACGACGACGACATCATGCGGATCCACGAGGCCGTCGACGCCACGCTCGGCGACGGCTTCGCGACCGGCTACTCGGTCGCGATCTGGCGTGACGGCGAGATCATCTACACCGAGGGCTTCGGCACCAAGGACGCGGACGGCAACCCGGTCACGCCCGACACCGTGTTCCAGATCGGATCCGACACGAAGAAGATGACCGCGATCGCGCTCCTGCAGCGCGTCGACGCCGGCGATCTCGTGCTCGACGACAGCGTCGCCGATGCCCTCGGCGGACTCGATCTCGCGCAGTCGCCCGGGCACCTCGCGCAGCTCACCGTGCACGAGATGCTGAGCCATCGCTCGGGCCTGTACGACTACACGCCGTGGGCCGAGGCGCCCGACGATGCCGTGCTCGCGGACATCGTCACCGGACCGTTCGCCGAGAACGAGTACGCGATGATGCCGCCCGGCATCGCGTACAACTACTGCAACCCGAACTTCGCGCTCGCGGGCCTCGTCGTCGAGTCGCTCACCGAGCGTCCGTGGGCGGACGTGGTGATCGAGGACATCGCCGCGCCGCTCGGCATGACGCAGACGTGGGCGCGACGGGCCGACGTGATCGCGAACGCCGACGACATCGCGAGCGGCTACGGCCTCGTCTTCGCGGGCGGCCTCGACACCTACGACTTGTTGGAGCTGTTCGCCACCGGCGTGACCGCGGTCGACTGGGTGACGCCCGAAACGCAGGACGACCACGCCTTCACGCGGCCCGCCGGCCTCGTGTGGTCGACCGCGTCCGACGTCGCGCGACTCGGCGCGTTCGTGCTCGAGGGCGACGGCGCGGTGCTGTCGGCGGAATCGTTCGACGTGCTGCGCACTCCCGTCGCGCCGTTCTATCCCGGGCTCGCGCCCGAGGATCTCGGCTACGGCTACGGACTCATGACGCAGCGCGGCTTCTACGGCCCCGACGACGTCTACTACGACGTGCCGGTCGTGAGCCACGGCGGCAACACGCTGTCGATGACGTCGGGCTATGCATCGCTGCCCGATCAGGGCGTCGTCGTGTCGGTGCTCGCGAACGGCTACGGCGAGGACACGTGGCCGGTGCTGTCGGTCGCGCTCGAGGTCGCGGCGCAGGATGCCCTGCCCGCACCGAGCGAGCCCGCGCCGCTGCTCGGGCCGCCGCGCGACGACCTCTCGGTCTACGCGGGCACGTTCCAGGAGCGGGCGCTCGGCGAGGTGACGCTGACGCTCCACGGCAGCGACGTGCAGATCGACATCCCTGCCCTGACCATGGCCGGCCACGACGTCGCGCCGAACCTCATCGCCGCCGCGCAGGACGTGTTCCTCATGGACTTCGAGGGTACGTACTTCGAGCTGTCGTTCTACGACGGCGAGCTGCCCTTCGAGTTCGCCGTGAATCGCAGCTTCGTCTTCGGGCGCACCGAGGAACCGATCGCGGCCCCGCTGCCCGACCCCGCGCTCGTGCACGCGTGGGTCGCCCGCGTCACCGCCGAGCGCCCGCCCGAGCCCGTGCGCCGCCGGCGATGACGACTGTCCGACAGGCGATCCAGCTTGCGTGCCCATCCCGCCCGTCGCGGCCACGCTGATCGTGGACGCCCCGCGCGGTGGCGCCCGATCACCCGCTCGCGCGGCCGAGGACGCGCTGGATTCGCAAGCGCTCGGGTACGTCGCGGGCGCGCGGCCACAGCGACGCGAGCGCGGCACGGGCGAGTGCGTCGTCCCGACCGCGGACGGCGAGCACGCCCGTCAGCGGGCCGACGAGGTCGCGGTGGTGCCAGGCAGCGGTGGTCGCGATCGCGAGCCGTTCGAGGACCTCGGGGCTCGAGCGGTAGCCGTCGATCGTCGACAACGCCGTTGCGGCCACGTGGCGGCTCGGGTCCGCGAGCGCGGTGAAGAGTGCGTCGGTGCTCCGCTGATCGCGGAAGTGTCGCAATGCGGAGACGGCCCCGGCGCGCACCGCCGAGTCGGGATCGCTCACGTGGGCGAGCAGGCGATCGAGATCCTCGGGCATCGCCGCGTTGCCCAGGCCGGCGATCGCCGCCTGCCGCGCATCCGTGGACTCGGCGAACGCGAGCTCGGAGCGCAACACGTCCAGCATGCGCGCGGCCACCAGCGGCTCGACCGCGCCCAGCTGCCCGGCAAGCGAGCCGAGCGGATAGAGCGTCGCGCGGCGCAGCTCCGGCTCACCGCGATCGAGTGCGCGCGCGTGGAGATCGAGCAGTGCGCGGGCCAGCTCGGGCGTCGGCGCGTCGACGAGCGACACGTGCTGCACGAGCGTGGGCAGCTCGTGTGGCTCGCGCTCGGTCGAGGCGGCAAGCAGCTCCACCATCAGCTGCTGCGCGACCTCGGTGCCCGCGGCAGTGAGCAAGTCGAGGACGAACGCGCGGCCGAGTGTGTCGTCGGCCGCGTGGTACAGCGGCGCCAGCTCGCGCGTGTCTTCCGGCCAGCCGCGCAGCCGGCCGCGCGCGCGGCTGAGAAAGCCGTCGGGCGGACGCACGCCGAGGGTGGCGGCGTGCACCGCGAGCAGCATGTCCGCGGTCGTGAGGCCCTCGGCGAAGCGCCGTGCCAGCTCGCGCTCGGCCTCCGCGTCGTCCGGTGGCGCGAGCAGATCGAGCTCGATCATCGCGGCGCGATCCGTGCGCGGCCGCGGAGTGACGATCGCCATCGTACCGGTGCGCTCGAGCTCGAAACGCGCGCGGCTGTGGAAGTCGAGCGGCTGTTCCTCGCCGCGCAGCGCCACCACTTCGACCGCGTCGATGCGCGAGGGCAGGCCGCGTGCATCGAGTCGAATCGTGGCGCGCCCGTCGATGGCCCACGGCGCATCGGCGCGTGCGCCGGCCACCGCATCGATGCGCTCGTACGCGACGATGCGGCGGTCGAGCACGGCGGGATCGCCCGCGGCGCGCGCGTACTCCATCCGTGCGAGCCCGTTGCCGGCGGTGGCGATGCTCTCCCACGCCGTCTCGTGTGGGCCCGGCACGCGCAGGTCGAGCTGCGCGAGCAGGCCGGTCAGGACGTGGCGGGCGACCGACGGTGTGTCGGCGGCGAACAACGCCCGCCGCGTGTCGCCGTGGGATCCGACGTGGACGAGCACCTCGTGGCCCGCGAGCACTCCGGGATCCTCGAGCACGTTGCTGCCGAGCACGTCGATGCGCGCCACGTCGACCCGCACGATCTCGATGCCGATCCACACGCCGTCGCCATCGGCCTCGTGAACGCGCAACGCGAGCTCGCCGCGCGCCTGCAGCCCGCCGTGCAGCGGAACGTCGCCGAGGATGCTGCGCTCGGCGTCGCTTTCGACCTGCCAGTCGAAGCGATAGCGGTGCTCCTCGCCGACCACCAGCCGATCGGGTGCGACGGGCACGACGAGCTCGGGGGTGCTGGCCACAGGCGCGTCGCGTTCGGTGACGCACGCGAGGCCGAAGCAGAGGACGAGCGAGACGAGCAGGTGCTTGGGTCGCATGGCCATCGTCCTTCTCAGTCCGCGAGCACGAGCAGGGGCAGCTCGGCGTTCAGCGGCTTGCCGAGCAGGTTGATCTCCACGGGACCCACGCCGTTCCAGCGGAAGATCTCCCACTCCTCTTCGTAGAACAGGAACTCGAGGTAGAGCGCGAGGTAGCCCGACAGCGTCGAGATCGACAGCCGTGGATCGAGCGCGAACGCCAGCACCGCCTGCGACTGGCCCTCGATCGCCTTGAACTTCGTCGCCAGGCTCGTGTCCATCGGCACACCGATCGTCACGAGGTTGACCACCCCGCGGATGCCTGCGCTGACCAGGCCCGAGACGCCCACGCCGACCTGGGCCTTCGCGTTAACGGCCGCGTAGGGCGTGAAGATCGAACGCGCCCCGAACTTCACTTCGCTGAACTCGCAGGACTGGCTGGCCTCGGCGAGGCCTTCGACGCGCAGATCGGCGCCATAGGCGAGCTCGCCCCAGATCGCACCGGTCACCGGGATCGGTCCGGCCATGAAGTTGAACGACGGCTTGTAGCCGCTCGGGATCTGCATCGACCCCTTGGCCAGCGGCTGCTCCCAGGCGGCGGTGAATTGCTGGGGACCGAACCCCGCCACTTCGTTGCCCAACAGCACGAGCTTCGCGTCGAGCTTGCTCTGCTTGCTGCCGCCGCGATTGACGTCGAGATCGGCGCGCGCCTCCGCGACGGTGTGCTTCGTCGCCATCAGCCAACCGAGCGCCTCGAAGCTGCCGTGCATGCCGCCCTCGAGGTGGCACACGTCCTTGCCGGCCTTTTGCTTCGCGACGACGTCCCAACCGACGTCGTAGGCGTAGCCTCCGGCCAGCCAGTCCTTGTCGCCGAACTCGTCCTGGTCGGTCCAGTTGCGGCCGAACCCGGTCTTGGCCTCGTTGAAGTACGGGCTGACGGCTTTCAACGCCTTCGAGATCTCCTTCTTCATCGCCGCGATGTAGGCCTCGGCGGCGACGAGGTTCGCGACCGGCTTGGTGAACTTGTCGGCCGTGTAGTCGAGACAGTCGGTCTCGTACTTGTTCTGCTCTTCGACGTACGGCACACCTTCGACGAAACGGGCCTCGAACATCGCGGGCGACCAGTCGCAGTCGTGGTTGTCGAGATCGAGGCAGCTCTTGTGGCCGTCTTTCTTGCGCTGGTACTCCTGGTAGAGGAACACCGACAGTCGGCACGCCAGCGGACCGGCGTGGAACATCTCCTTGCCCCACTTGCCAGCGGCCGGCTTGCAGTCGCTGTAGGTCGGCATTCCGCCCTTCTTGCCCGGCGCGGGCGCGGATGCGGACGCGAGCGCGAACGTGGGTCCGGCATCCGGGTCGAACAGCGGCAGCGCGCCGACCTTGGTGCGCGGCGCCGATCCGCCGCGCGGCGCGGTCCTCTTGCCGGCCGCCGCCTTGCTGATCTGCGCGTTCCAGGTCTGCAAGAGCTCGACCCTCTCGAACGGATCGCGCGTGAGGGTGTCGAGCGGGTTCACCCAGCGATGCATGAGCTGCTTGCGCGAGCCCTTCATCGCCTGCTCGTGTTCCTTCTTCGCCGCCTGCGCCCATGCCGAGGCCAACGCCCGGAACTCGGCCTTGCGGCGGTCGTACTCGGCGAACTCGGCCGGGCTCAGCTTGCGATGCTCGTCGTACAATTTGCGGTGGAAATCCCACTCGTCGGTGAACGAGCGCGTGCCCTTGCAGGCCTTGCTCGTGCACGCGATCGCGTAGTAGCGCTCGCCCGCGAGCATCACGGCCTTCAGCTCCTCGCTGGCCGCGTTCGGCGGCAGGATCCCGGTGGTGCCGAACTGGTGCACGAAGTCTGCACCGAGTGCGAACATGTCGTTCTTCGGCACCACCTGGTCCTTCGCCAGCAGGTACTGTTTCGCGAGCGCCTTGCCGTCCTTGCGCTTCAGCGTGCGGTCGGCGATGCCGGGTGTGCTCGGCAGGAAGGCGATGTCGAGCACGCACTGATCGTCGCCGGCGCACGCCGCCGCGGCGTCGGTGAAGCGCGTCCAGTCGTAGAGCTGATCGTAGGCGTACTCCTCGCACGAGGTGATCGCCTCGCCGTCCTTCTCCCAGGCCGGATTGCGCACCGCGCCGACCGGCAAGCCGCTCGCGGTTCCCGACGTCGGCGGCCGGGTGAGGCCCGTGCGTGCGATGATGTTGTCGGAGGTCATGGTGTCGATGCCGGCGACGCTCTTCGAGCGGCCGATCGACGTCGTGCCGCGCGCGGTGCCGAGCTTCGCCGCGGCCGTGCTGCGCGTGCGTGACGCACCGGACATCGGCGACAGGCGCGGCTTGGGGACCGCACCCCTGCCCGCGACGGTGGCGACCTGCGGGAACGAGCCCGCGAGCTTGGCCTTCGACTTCGGACCGGTGTACGCGTGGTGCTTGCCGGTCTTCAGATCCTTCGGCAGCTCGTTGCCGTGCACGCGCAACATCTTCGCCTCCGGTGCGGAGCTGGCCTTGTACGCGGCCTCCAGCTTCTTCTCGAGCAACGGCTTGCACACTGCTGCGTTCTCGGCCGCGCAGCCGGATGCGATATAGGCCGCCGTGCCACAGGTCGTTCCGTTCGGCTCGGCGCACAGCTCCCGGCCCGGCTTCCCACCCTTGCCGCGGCTGGGCGGCGCTGCGGAGGCGATGCCGACGACGAGGCCGACGACGAGCACTGGAAACAACCGGGCGAGACGATCGTTCGGACGCATGGGCGATGTCCTCCGGGGCCGGGCCCCGCGAACAGAACGCGCGCCATGGCGAGTGTGACGAGGTGCCCTTCGACCTCGTCGATGTCAGTCCCCGCGCTCGGCCTCCCAACCCGCCCGCAGGCGCTCCTTCACGCGTTCGAAGCGCTTGCGCAGCCGCGCCGCGCTGCGTCCGAGCCGGTCCTCGTCGTCGCTGCCGCCGGCGAGGATCTCGGCGATGTCGCGCCAGGGCAGTCCTCGGTCGACGCGCAACACGAGGAGCATGCGGTCCTCCGGCTCGAGCGCGTCACGCAGCGTGCGGAGTCGTTCCTTGTTCGAGGTGGCACGGTAGGCAGTCGTCGTGGAGCGCACCAGCGCAGCGATCTCCGGGATGTTGGACAGCGGTACCATCGCTCGGGTCCGCGCGCGCCGATGCAGATCGCGCACGACGTTGCGCGCGACGACGTACATCCACGTCCGCAGCGAGCCCTCGGGGTGCAAGTGCGGCAGCCCGCGCCACAGCTTCTCGCAGACCACGGCGAATGCGTCGTCGCCCTCGGCTTGCGAGCGGCACACCGCATGCAGCCAGCCGAGCACCTCGGGTCCATACTCGCTCACCAGCACCGTCGCGGCCGCAGCGAGCTCCCCTTCGTGGACGAGCGCCCGCGCCCTCGCGTCGGTGCTCGCAGCATCGTCCTGCTCGGTTTCCGACACCGGGAACGGATCTTACCCCATCAGCTGCGACCGAACGCGCGCTGCGCGGCCACCTGCGCGCTAGGCTGACTCGGGCGACAGGCGGTCACGTTCTGACCGATGCTGCGTTCCATCGCCGAGGTTCCATCGCGATCGTCCATGACGAACGACACCCCATCGCGCTCCCGAGACGCCTCCGCTTTCGATGCGTTCATGCGCTCGCTGGCCCGCGCACCGGCGGCCGCCATCCCTGCGGAACTGCTGCCCGAGCCCATGGCTGCGGCCGCGGTGGTCGCGGGTCGCTACCGGGTGCAGCGACGCCTGGGAGGCGGAGGCATGGGCGACGTGTACCTCGCAACGGATACGCGACTCGGTCGCGTCGTCGCGCTCAAGGTGGCGCGCGAGCCCGATCACGCGCGCGAGCGCGAGATCGCCATGCGCGAAGCGAAGGTGATGGCGACCGTGGCGCACGAGAACGTGGTGCAGGTGTTCGAGGTCGGCACCCATCAGGGGCGCTTGTTCATCGCGATGGAGCACGTCCCCGGGGGCAACGCGTACGAGTGGGCGAGCGAGCGGCTACGGAGCTGGCAAGAGGTGTTGGCCGTCGGCCGCGACGCGGGCCGTGGGCTCGCGGCCGCGCACGCGTGGGGAATCGTGCACCGCGACTTCAAGCCCGCGAACCTGCTGGTCGGCGCCGACGGTCGGGCCCGCGTCGCCGATTTCGGGCTCGCGACGTACCGACGCACGCCCACGACCGACGACGATGACGACGACGGTCGTTCGCGTCGAACACGGCCTGGCATCCGCCGCTGGGTCGGGACCCTCGGTTACGTCGCGCCCGAGCAGTACCTCGGCGCCGATGCGTCGCCAGCCACCGATCAATTCGCGCTGTGCGTGACGGTGTGGGAGCTGCTCTTCGGTCGCTGCCCGTTCATCGGTGCCACTGCCGACGAGGTCTGTGCTGCGACCCTGGCGAACCGCATCGCGCCCGTCGACGAGCGGCGCGCGCCCGATTGGGTGCGCGAGGTGCTGCAACGCGGGCTCGGCCCCCAACCCGAGGATCGTCAACCCGACGTCCTCGCGCTCGTCGCCGCCCTCGACCCCATGCGCCGTCGTGAACGACGCATGCGCGCCGGCGCACTCGCCGTCGCGCTGGGTTGCATTGCGTTCGCGGGGTTCGCCACGGCGGGCATGCGATCCCACTCCTGTGACGGCTTCGACGCCGAGATGGCGCGCGTGTGGAATCCGGAGCGCGCCGACGCGATCACGTCGGCGTTCGCCCGGACCGAGTCGTCGTCGGCCGCGAGGAACGCCGTCCGGATCGTCGCGCGCCTCGATGGCTGGACGGACGAGTGGACGGCCGCCCGCCGTGACGTCTGCGAGGCCGCGAATGCCGGCGCGAGCGGCGAGGCCGTCGATCGCTCGACCGGGTGCTTGCAGGGCGCGCTGGCGCGCTTCCGGGGCACGGTCGAGCTGCTGAGCGAGCCCGATCGTGACGTCGTCGCGCACGCCGACGCGGTGCTCGCGGGGCTCGCGACGCCGACACACTGCGTCGACGTCACCGAGTCCGTGCCGATCGGACCCTCGCCACCCTCGCCGTTCGTCGCGGATCGCGTGGATGCGATCCGCACCGAGCTCGCGCGCGCCGACGCCCAGCTCGCGATTGGTGCGCTCGGCGACGGCAATCGCACGGCCGCGGCCGCCCTGGCCGAAGCACGCGACGCCGGCTACGGGCCGGTCGTGGGCGAAGCGCTGCTCATCGCGGGGATTGCTCGCAAGGCCGTCGAAGATCGATCCGATGCCGTCGCGAAGCTCGAAGAGGCGCATGCGACCGCGGTGTCGCACGACGACGATCGCACTGCGGCACGGGCCGCGATCGAGATCCTGCCGCTCGTGGCCCTCGGTGAGGACGGCCGTGGCCGCGCGGAGTTCTGGCACGGTGCCGCGACGGCAGCCGAGCGCAGGGTGGGGCAGGACGAGCGGCCGTCGTGGCAGCTCGAGGCGGCATGGGCGGGCGCGCTGTACAACTCGCAACAGCACGATGCCGCCGCCGTGGCCTACGAGCGTGCGATCGAGAGCCAGGCGCGGACCGGCGCGGACCCGATGCAACGCGTCGACCTCTTGCGCAAGCTCGCGGCGATCGAGACGTTCCAGCGACCGGAGCTCTCGTGCGTGATGCTGCGGGCCGCGCTCGCGAACGCGGAGCAGCATGCCCAGGGCGATCATCCGGTGTTGGCCGATGTGCTCGTCGATCTCGGCGTGTGCCTCGGTCAGAGCCGGCAGCACGCAGCGGCGTTGCCCGAGATCGAGCGGGGGCTGCGGATGCGGCGGGCGCTGTTCGGCAACACCTCGATTCCCGTGCTCTGGGGACTCATGCGCAAGTCGAGCGCGCTGCGCAGCATCGATGCCGGCGCGGCGGTTGCCGCGGCGCGTGACGTGCTCGACATCGCACGCGCGTTGCCACCTCCCAACCGCGAGCACGAGGCCCGCGCTCTGATCACTCTCGGGCAGGCCCTCGAGAGTGCGAACGAGCTCGACGAAGCGCTCCGTCACCTGCGCGAAGCGGCGATCGCCCTCGACGTGCTCGGGCGCCCGATGGACGCCGCGGTCGCCTACGATTCCACCTGTCCGATCCTGTGGCGCCTCGGTCGGATGAACGATGCCGTGGACGCGGAGACCCAGGCACTCGAGGCCCTCGATCGTGCAGGAGAGCTGCAGACGATCCGCCGCGCGGCCATCCTCGTGAACCGGGCGAGCACGCGAGCGGACCTCGCCGATTTCGGGGGGGCGTACGCCGACATCGATCGTGCGACGGAGATCATCGAACGCTCGGTTGGTCGCACACATGCGGCCTACGGGCACCTCGTGCTGCTGCGCGCGGACATCTACAAGGAGGCGGGCCGCTTGCACGAGTCCGTCGCGGAGTATCGGCGCGCGCTCGCCGTCTACGCGGCAGCGGGCGCCGACCCTGCCGCGACGATCGGCGTGCATGCCAACCTCGGTCGCGCGCTGCTGCGGGTCGGCGATCCGGCAGGAGCACTCGACGCAGCCGAGCGCGGCCTCGCGGTGCTGGCCGAGAGCGGAGGTGGCCGACCCGCGACACACGCCCGTCTGACGTTCACGCTCGGCACCGCGCGCTGGCGGCTCGGCGAGCGTCGCGAGGGCGTTCGGCTCGTGACCGAAGCGGAGCGCGAGCTCGTCGCGACCGGCGAGGACACCGACTCGGTCGAGCAGATGCGCGCGTGGCTGCGCGCCCCCTCGTGAGACGGCCGCTTTCGCGGTCGCGGCACCGATCGCTGATCGCACTCACTTGAGCCCGTGCTTCTTCAGCTTGGCCTGCAGCGTGGTGGGCTTGAGCCGCAACAGCTGGGCGGCTCCGCCGTCGCCGTAGATCTTGCCGCCCGTGATCGCGAGCGCGCGCTGCAGCAGGCGCCGCTCCGCCTCGGCGAACGGCAGCACCCCGGGCTCTTCGGAGGTCGGTGACGTCGCGGGCGCACCGGCGTCGAACACGTGCGCGCACAGGTGCTCGCGCTCGATCGGGCCGGCCCCGGCCAGCACGCTCGCGCGCTCGACGGTGTGCAACAGCTCGCGGACGTTGCCCGGCCACGGGCGCTCGAGCAGGTGCGCGCGTGCATCGGCCGACAGCTGCGACGGAACGCGGCCCGACGCGCCGGCCAGCTCGCGCAGGCGATCCTCCGCGAGCGCGACGATGTCTTCCTTGCGCTCGCGCAACGGCGGCAGCGTCAGCGGAACCGCCGCGAGCCGGTAGAACAGATCCTCGCGGAATCTCCGCTCGCGGATCGCGGCCTCGAGATCGACGTGCGACGCCGCGATCACGCGCACGTCGACGCGCACCGTCGCGTCCGAGCCCACCGGCTCGAAGCGGCCCTCCTGCAGCGCGCGCAGGAGCTTGGCCTGGGCGAGCAGCGGCATGTCGCCGATCTCGTCGAGGAAGAGCGTGCCGCCGTTGGCCGCGACGAAGCGCCCGGCCCGGTCGCGCACCGCTCCGCTGAACGCCCCCTTGCGATGGCCGAACAGCTCGCTCTCCACCAGGCTCTCGGGGATCGCCGCGCAATTGATCGACACGAACGGCCGGCCCGCGCGATCGGACCACTCGTGCAGCGCACGCGCGGCGAGCTCCTTGCCGCTGCCGGTCTCGCCGCGCACCAGCACCGGCAAGGGCGTGGGCGCGACTTGCTTGGCGAGCTCGACGAAGCGGCGCATCGCGGGGCTGCGCGTGCGCTCGAGCCGGTCGGCGCACTCGGGCTCGTCCGCGCTGCCGAGCGACTGGTTCTGCACCTCGAGCTGCCGTCGGTAGCGATCGAGCAGCTCGGCCTGCTCGGCGAACGTCAGGGCCGTGGACGCCAGCTGGGCGTAGACGTCGGCGATCGACACGTCGGCGGGCGAGTACGGCTGGCACACCTTGCGATCGAGCGTGATGAGCCCGACCGCGGCGTCGGCCGAGCGCAGCGGGATCACCATGCATGCGTGACCGTGCGGCAGATCGAGCACACCGTCGTACGGATCGCCCTCGTCGCTCGCGTGGTGCTCGTGCGAGAGCGCCATCGGTCGGCCGTGATCGAGCACGCGGGCGATGAGGGGGAAGTCGGCGAGGCGCAGTCGATGCGCACGGATCGCCTCGGAGTCGAGCGGTCCGTCCGCGGCCGCGGGCACGAGCACGTCGCCGTCGAGTCGATAGACCACGGCGAGGTCGAACGCGATCACCTGGCCGAGCGAGTGCAGCGCGTTGCCCAGCGTGCGGCCGAGATGGCGCGGCTGGGTGGTGAGCGACGCGATCGCCTTGAGGTCCGCGGCGTAGTCGACGACGGGCGACAACCCCTTCGCTCTACCACCCAAATGTGGTCATGACAACGAAATATCGTTGCTCACAACAACGATATTTCGTCGCAGAAGGGACCGACAGTCTCGAAACGCCTGCGATCCTCGTTCGTTGACGACCGGGCTCGGGGTTTGCTCTCGTGCCGCCCATGCACGCCCCACGTCTCGCCTTCGCGCTGCTCCTCCTCGCGATCGGCTGCGGCCCCAAGTCCCGCGGGGACGCGAGCGCCACCGTCACGCCCACCCCGCCCGAGGCCGGTGCGCCGGGCCCGGCGACCGCCGACGACCGACCCCACGCGTACAGGAACGCGGACTGGTGGCCGAACCAGCTCGACCTCTCGCCGCTCGCGGCGAACCTGCCGAGAAACGATCCGAGCGACCCCGACTTCGACTACGCGGCCGCGTTCTCGAAGCTCGATCTCGGCGCGGTGAAGAAGGACATCGAGAAGGTGCTCACCACGTCGCAGGACTGGTGGCCGGCGGACCACGGATTCTACGGCGGCTTGATGATCCGACTCGCGTGGCACAGCGCCGGCACGTACCGCGTCACCGACGGACGCGGCGGCGCGGCCGAAGGCGCGATCCGCTTCGCGCCGCTCGACAGCTGGCCCGACAACGCGAACCTCGACAAGGCGCGCCGCCTGCTCTGGCCCGTGAAGCGCAAGTACGGGCGCAGCCTGTCGTGGGCCGATCTCATGATCCTCGCCGGCAACGTCGCGCTCGAGACGAGCGGTTTCAAGACGTTCGGCTTCGGCGGCGGGCGCGAGGACGCGTTCGAGCCCGAGGACATCGACTGGGGCCCGGAGACGAAGTGGCTCGCGAGCAAGCGCTTCGACAAGGACGGCAAGCTCGCGCGTCCGCTCGGCGCGACGCAGATGGGGCTCATCTACGTCAACCCCGAGGGGCCCGACGGCAAGCCCGATCCCGCCGCGGCGGCGAAGCACATCCGCACCGCCTTCGGCCGCATGGCGATGAACGACGAGGAGACCGTCGCGCTCATCGCCGGCGGTCACACGCTCGGCAAGACCCACGGCGCGCACAAGGCCGCGGACTGCGTGGCAGCGGAGCCCGAGGCGGCACCGACCGAGCAGCAGGGGCTGGGATGGAAGAGCAAGTGCGGCACCGGCAAGGGGGCCGACACGGTGACGAGCGGGCTCGAGGGCATGTGGACCACCACGCCGAACAAGTGGGGCCACACCTTCTTCAAGCACCTGTTCGAGCTCGAGTGGGAGCTGGGCCAGAGCCCCGGCGGCGCGAAGCAGTGGTCGCCGAAGAACGGTGAGGCGAACGTGCCCGACGCGTACGACCCGAGCAAGAAGCACAAGCCGACGATGCTGACGACGGATCTCGCGCTGAAGGCGGATCCTTCGTATCGCAAGATCTCCCAGCGCTTCCACGAGAACCCGGCCGAGTTCGAGGCTGCGTTCGCGCGCGCGTGGTTCAAGCTGACGCACCGCGACATGGGTCCGCACGCGCGGCTGCTCGGCAAGGAGGTGCCGCCGCCGCAGCCGTGGCAGGACCCGGTGCCCGCGGTCGATCACAAGCTCGTGTCGCGTGCAGACGTCGCCGCGCTCGAGCAGAAGGTGATGGCGTCGGGCCTCACGATCCCGCAGCTCGTGCGCACGGCGTGGGCGTCGGCCGGGTCGTATCGCGACACGGACATGCGCGGCGGCGCGAACGGAGCGCGCGTGCGGCTCGCCCCGCAGAAGGACTGGGCGGTGAACCAGCCGGCCGAGCTCGCGAAGGCGATCGGCGTGCTCGAGGGCATCCAGCGCGAGTGGAACGCGAAGTCGTCGCGCAAGATCTCGCTCGCCGACCTCATCGTGCTCGCGGGCAACGCCGCGGTCGAAGCGGCCGCCGCGAAGGGCGGCGTGAAGGTCGACATCCCCTTCACGCCCGGCCGCACGGACGCGACGCAGGAGACGACCGACGTCGAGTCGTTCTCGCACCTCGAGCCCGAGGCCGACGGCTTCCGCAACTACGTGGGACCGGACGCGAAGCGCCCGACGCCGGTGCTGCTCGTCGATCGCGCCGACGCGCTGCGCCTCACCGCACCGGAGATGGTCGTGCTGGTGGCGGGCCTGCGCGTGCTCGACGCGAACTACGACGGCTCGAAGCACGGCGTGCTCACCACGCGGCCCGGGGTGCTCACGAACGACTTCGTCGTGAACCTGCTCGACATGGACATCGAGTGGAAGAAGACGAGCGACGGGCTCTACGAAGGGCACGATCGCAAGTCGGGCGAGAAGGTGTGGACGGCGACCGAGGTCGACCTGGTATTCGGGGCGAACGCGCAGCTGCGCGCCATCGCGGAGGTGTACGGCGCGGACGAGGGCAACGCCGAGCTCGTCGCCGACTTCGTCGCCGCGTGGGCGAAGGTGATGAGCCTCGATCGCTTCGATCTCGCGCGCCCGCGCAAGAAGTGAGCTCACGCGGGCGATTCGGTCACGCAGCGGCGCAACAGCTCGTCGGCCGTCTTCGCACGGTCGGCGAGCTCGGCTTTGTGCAGTTCGGCGAGCGCGAACAGGTGCTCGTAAAGCGGCTTGCCGTCGATCTCCGTGCAGATCGTGAAGCGGTTGCGCTGGTCGAGCACGCCGTCCCACGACGCGCGCACGTGCGTCCAGAACGGATCCGTCTCCGTCAGGTACGTCCGCGCGATGGCGGCTTCCTCGTACTCCGACTTGCCGTAGCGGTTCTCGCCCTTCTCGCGCACGAGCGTCGTGTTCGTGGCGAGCACGAGCTTGCCGTTGTCCTGCTCGTGCGACCAACCCGTCGTCGTGACGACGTGACGGTTGATGGCGACGAGCACGTCGTAGTCCTTGCGCTTGGTGTGCTCTCGCCGCGGCAGCGGGCGCCAGGTCTCGGCGGAGGTCCACGTCGAGCGCTCGGCGTCGTGCTGCCAGGTTCCGTAGCTCTCGTAGCGCGGCTCGTCGACGACGCCGTAGACGGCCTGCGACCACGTGCAGGCGACATCTGCCGTGGGCAGCGTGCGGCGCTCCCACGTGCCGTTGCTCTCGTACTCGACGAGCTCGCCGTCCTCGAAGATCCAGTCCTGTCGCCAGTGCCGCATCGCGGTGGCCTCGCCCTTCGTGCCGGGGACGATGAGCACGTGCTGCAGCGCGATGCGCTCGGGCGAGTCCTCGACGACGACGACGACCTCGCGGGCGGTCTCGTGGTACGGCGGGTGCTTCTGGTAGCCGGGCGCGACGACCTCGGTCTCCTCGAAGTCGAACGTGACGCGGAAGTCGCCGGCCATCGCGACGATCGCCTCGCGATCGCGCGCGCGATCACAGCGGGGCGGCTTGGGCTCGGTGGTCGGCACCGTGGCCACGGTCGTGCCGGGATCCGACGGAGGCTGCGATGGTGCCACCGCCGGCGCACACGCGACGCACACCGGCGTCAGCGTGGTGATCCAGGCGCGCATCAGTCGCTCCACCGCACGCGCTCGAGCGCCTCGATCGCGGGGTTCTCGGTGATCGCGAGCGCGTGGCCGAGCGCCTCGGCGAGCGCGCGCGCGGTCGTCGGTTGGAGGCGCATCGTCAGCATGCCGACCGTGACGTGCAGGACACCGCAGTCGCACGCTTCGATCGTGCAGGGTCCGCTCTGCGCGAGGGGATGAGGGCGATGGCGTTCGTTCATGTCGGCCTCGGCATCGAAGGGCGGTGGTGAAAGAGGCCCGGACGGACGAGAGCGCCCGTCCGGGCCCGTGCTCCGGCTCGCGGGGGGATGCGTGCGGTCTGACGTGCGGGCTCGAGGGTGACGGCCCACCGCGCGCATGCCCGCGAGTCGAGCGACCATGCGGTGCCTATTGAAAACGATTTTCATTCACTTGTCAACCGGAATTCGACGATGGACCGCGATGGGTGCTTCTCCTTACGTGTCACTGATATTGACTTTCAAAAATTGTTTCAACAGACTCGGACGCCATCGTCGTCGTGCGCATCGTCGGTCGCGATCCATGTTCGTTCTGATCTCGATCGGCGCCGCGCTGCCGTGCGCGTGCGCCGAGGACCTGTCCGACGATCTCGCCGACGGCTCGTCGGACGACGACGCGGCGAGCTCGGAGGGCCCGGCCGGCGCCGACGGGGCGCAGCTCGTGCACGAGGATCAACCCGACGGCACGGTAGTCACGGTCGTGGACGCCACGGACGGCGCGCGATGGATCCCGCTCGACCTCGAGACGCGCGCACAACCCGAGGTCGACGCGCTCGCCGACTCACCCGCGTGGGATCTCGCGTTCTCGCGCTTCGACATCGCCACCAACGGGGGCGTGTCGGGCTCGGGCGGCATGGAAGCGATGGTGCTCGAGGGCGTCGGGCTCGACGACGTGGACGCGGTGCCGCCGGGCTCGTGGATCGCGGATGCACCCGACGGCGACGACGAGGGCGACGATGCCGACTACGCGCTCGCGGGCTGGTACGACTACGATTTCGCCACCCATGTGCTCACGCCGAAACCGCTCGTCGACGTCGTGCGGTCGGTCGAGGGGGGCCATTTCGCGCTGGCCGTGCTCGACGACTACGACGACGCCGGCACGTCCGGGTGGATGAAGCTGCGCTGGAAGCCCCTGCCCTGACGGTGCTCTACGGACGCGGTAGAGTGGGCGACCAGAGGTGGCCCATGCTTCGATTGACCCTGCGTTCTGCGCTCCTCGTCTCTAGCTTCGCACTCGCTGCTTGCGGTGACGACTCGAGCATCGGCGATGGCGGCGAGACCGAGAGCAGCTCGACCGACGGAGGCGACGACGACGACGGTCCCACGTCGCCGACCCAAGTCACGATGAGCGACTCGATGACGTCGATGAACACGATGACGGCCGACGACACGAGCGCGACCGTCGACGACACGAGCGCGACCGTCGACGACACCAGCGCCGAGGGGACGACCGCGGCGACCACCGGCGAGGCCACCACGGGTGAGCCGACGACGGGCGAGGCGACCACCGGCGAAGCGTCCACCGGCGAGGCCACGACGGGGGGCAACTGCGCCGAGGTCGAGACGGTCTGCAACGACACGCTCGACGACGACTGCGACGGCTTCCTCGACTGCTACGACGTCGACTGCATGGGCGTCGCCGAAGAATGCATGTGCGAAGAGGACGTCGAGATGTCCTGTTTCGACGGGCTCGACAACGACTGCGACGCGACGTTCGACTGCGGCGACGACGATTGCGCCGATCAGGAGTTCTGCCAGTTCTGCCAGATGGACGAGTCGTTCTTCTGCCAGGGCGGCTTCGACGAGGACTGCGACAACCTGATCGACTGCGCCGACGACGACTGCGCCGAAGACGACGCGTGCAACTGCGAGCCCGAGAGCGACTCCGAGGTCGAATGCAACGACGACAGCGACGACGACTGTGACGGCGCGTTCGACTGCGACGACGAGGACTGCGCCGAGGATGCGATCTGCACGTGCGAGCCCACCGAGTTCTTCGAGTCCAACTGCAGCGACGGGCTCGACGGCGACTGCGACGGCTTCGTCGACTGCGACGACTTCTCGTGCGGGTTCGACCCGTTCTGCACCTGCGAGCCGAGCGCCGACGCCGAGGTGATCTGCGACGACGGCCAGGACGACGACTGCGACGCGTCGACCGACTGCGTCGACGACGACTGCGACGCCGATCCCGCTTGCGCCGACTGCACGGACGACGAAGTCGACGCGTGCGACGACAACGAGGACAACGACTGCGACGGCGTCGAGGACTGCGACGACGAGGACTGCGCCGAGGACATGCAGTGCATGTGCGACTTCGGCGAGATGGGTCAGTGCGACGACGATCTCGACAACGATTGCGACGGGTTCGCCGACTGCGAGGACCCGGGCTGCATGTTCGATCCCGCGTGCACCTGAGCTACTTCGCGATCGCGATGCAGGCGGTGGTGCCGTTGCCACCGCCTGCGGGGTTGTCGTGCGCCCCGAACCACAGCGTCTGGCCGGCGTAGCCGGTGATGTCGAACGGCTGGGTCTTCTGTACCGCGTCGCAGGTGAGCGCGGGCACGACGTAGTCGAGGTGGTCCCACGCGTTCTGGCCCATGAGCTCCCAGCCGCTGCACCGCATCGCGCCGTCGGTGGGGTCGATCGACGTGTTCGTCGCGACGTAGATCTGGCCGTTGGTCGCCTCGAGGCACACGAGCACGTTCGGCGTCGACTCGGCCGGCACCGTGAAGCCGGTGTCGTCGCACACCTCGCTGCCGTTGCGCGGCGTGTCGATCAAGCAGTCGCAGAACGTGTACTCGGCCGTGGGCGGACAGTCGGCGCCGCAATCGGTGAACGGCTCCTCGCAGTCCTGGATGCCGTTGGTGCAGTGGTTCGCGCACGGGCCGACCTGCCCGTCGTCGCTCGAGCTCTCGCTCGCGGGCGCCGAGGTGGCCGAGTCGTCCTCGCTCGAGCTCGCGCCGTCGCTGCTCGCCACCGTGTCGTCCGCGGCTTCGCAACCCATGCACGCCTCGAAACGATCACCCGTGGCGGCACACACCTGCACGCCGTCGGGCTGGCCGCCTGGGCACGCGCACGCCTGTTGCTCGCCCGGCGTGCAACCGCCCGGCCCACCCGTGCCGAACGAACCGTCCGAACCGCGCCCCTCGCCCGCGCTGCAAGCCGCGAGCACGAGCACCATCATCGCCGACGTCCACCGCATCGCGGATCACTCTACCGCGATTGTCGGGCGCCTCGCCGGGAACCGAGCACGCGCTTCGATTGGATCTTCAGAGTGTCCGCGCGAGACCGAACGCCGCGAGCGCGCGCGGATCGAGGAACGCGAGGATGCCGGCGACATCCGGTGCCACCGCACGCGCGCGGCGATCGTGCTTGATGGCGCGCAGCACCGCGATGCGGAAGGAGACCGTCGTGCAGCGCCGCGACGTGCGTCGCTGAGCGCGGCTATCCGCAAGCGGCCGGGGCACCCGCGTCGATGCGGGCGAAGTGCAGCGTCGTGCTGCCCGGCGTGTCGAACCACGCCCACACGACGTCCGCATCGACGTGATCGCGGAACGGATCGTCGCGACGACCCCACGCTGCCACGGCGGTCGCGTCGACCGGCCCCTCGAGCACGCTGCCGTCCGCGCCGATGCGCGCGAGCCGGTACGTGCTCGGCGGCTCGTGCCAGCCCACCACGAACTGGGCGACGTCGTCGCCCTCGGGCCGGAACGCGGCGATGGAGGAGTCGTCCTCGTTGACGCCCGGCGTCGTCGTGAGCCACACGACCGGGCCCGGCGTGCGATCGGTCGCCACGGCCGAGAAACCGATGTCCTGATCCATCGTCGACGGATCGTAGGACGACTGCCCGAGCGTGACCGGAGCCTGGTGGGCGTTGAACACGATGCCCCACCCGCCTTCGTGGGGCGCAGCGCTGCCGAGCTCACCGGCGACGCTGCCGTTGCAGCCCGCATCGACGTCGATGATCTTCGCCTGGCCGGCCTCGAGGTAGATCCCACCGATGCTCTGGGTCGCGAAGTCGCCGTCCGTGCCGGGATAGCAGTCGGTCACGCAGGCCGACAGGAACTCGCCCGCGGTCGCGTTGTAGCGCAGCACGTCGCTCATGCTGTGCGAGCAACCCCAGCCCCACTGCGTCGACTCCACCGCCGTGTCGGCGGCGACCCACTTGAGCGTGTCGCCCTCGTGTCCCGAGTCGGAGTGCACGTGGTAGTACGCGCCGTAGGTGCCTTCGCCGTAGTCGAGTC
Organism: uncultured Nannocystaceae bacterium; assembly: GCA_964468635.1. Lineage (GTDB taxonomy): Bacteria > Myxococcota_A > Polyangia > Nannocystales > Nannocystaceae > Xiheibacterium. The sequence goes on along the minus strand of CAYXVR010000042.1, from coordinate 54,193 downwards.
GGCTGTCGCCGATGCCGAAGTCGGTGGGGCTGTTGTCCGCGTTCACGAGCTCCGTCGACGAAATCGATCCGCCGTCCGCGTCGAAGCGATCGACCCAGATGCGCTGCGCCATCGGGTCCCACACGAGCGCGCCGAACGTGCCGTCGGGCTCGGCGGCGAGCCCTCGCAGCTCGCGGCCCGCCCCCACCTCCAGCGCGGCGGTCGATGCACCGTCGGCGTCGAGCTTGATCACGCGTGCGGTGATCCCCGCGCCGCTGCTCGTGTAGCCGACGAGCGTCTCGCAACTCGCGAGCGGCACGGTGAAGACCGGGGCGACGTTCAGCGGGCCCGTGCCCCAGATCCGCCAGCTCGACGTGCCGGCCTCCACGCCCTCGGGCACCTCGACGTCGACGACGCTCAGCCGGTCGAGCAACGCGGTGCCGGGCGGCGGTCCGCTGTCGCTGCCGTCGTCGTCGACGGACTCGTCCGTGTCGTCGGCGCTGCCCTGCGTCGCGCTCGCCGTCGCATCGCTCGCGCTCTGCGTCGGGCTCGACGACGGACCGTCGTCGACGGTCTCGGTGGTGTCGCCGCCCGTGTCCGGGTCCGTTGCCGTGTCGCCGCTCGCCGACGTACAGCTCACGAGCATCGACACGCACACGAACGACAGCGCGTTGGATCGCATGAGGGCCTCCACCCTCGCATCGTACGTCCACTCGCCGTTCATCGGCGCGCAGGAACGCCGATCATTCGCGTGAGCGCGCATGCCGGATCGTCCACTCCGGAGTTGCGGCCCGCCCTGGTCGGCGTACAACGGGGGCGCATGACCACGCAGCTGCTGCAGGGGCGGATCGCACTCGTCACGGGGGCAGGACAGGGGATCGGGCGCGCGATCGCGGCACGCTTCCTCGACGAGGGGGCCTCCGTCGTGCTCGTCGACGTCGATCGCGACGCCGGTGAGGACGCGCGCGACGAGCTGTCCGCGCGCGGACGCGTGTCGCTCGAGGTGGCGGACATCGCGGACGAGCGCGCGATCGTCGGGGCGGTGAACGCCGCCGTCGCGTGGGGCGGTGCGCTCGACATCGTGGTGAACAACGCCGCGATCGTGCCGGAGAAGCGCGTGCCGCTCGTGGAGCTCGACCGCGCGACCTGGCAACGGTCGCTCGACGTGAACCTCACCGCGCCGCTCTTGTTCGCCCGCGAGGCGGTCCCGCATCTGCGACCGCGCCGTGGAGCGATCGTGAACATCACGTCCACGCGCGCGCTGATGTCGGAGCCGAACACCTTGCCGTACTCCGCGACGAAGGGCGGCCTCGTCGCGCTCACGCACGCGCTCGCGATCAGCCTGGGCCCCGACATCCGGGTGAACGGCATCGCTCCCGGGTGGATCGCGACCGATGCCTGGAAGGCCCGGCCGCACCGCCACGAGCCGAAGCTGTCGGCCGAGGACCACGCGCAACATCCCGTGGGCCGCGTCGGTCGCCCCGAGGACGTCGCAGCGCTCGCGACCTGGCTCGTCTCGGACGAAGCCGGCTTCGTGACGGGTCAGATCGTCACGACCGACGGTGGGATGACCAGGAAGATGATCTACGCGGAGTGACGCGCTTCACGGGCGCTCGCGGGTGACGCAGCCGGGATCGAGCACGAGCGCATCACCCGGCTCCACCGCGAACGGCCCAGGGCACGCGACCACCACCACCTGCTCGCCCGTCGGGCGCCGCGTCATCGGGATCGCGACCGGCTCGGTCGCCGTTCGAGCCGCGCGGAGCACCGCGGAGATCGTCGCCGCGCCCTCCTCCGCGACATCGCCGTGCACCACGACGACGGCGAGCCAGGGATCGCCCTGCGGCGTGGCGACGAGCACGCCTGCGCGCGTCTCGACGTCCACGTCGACGTCAGCGGGCTCGCTGTATTCCTGGGCGACGCTCGTGTACGAGCTCGCCGAATGCGACGGCTCCACCGCGCTCTCCCTTGCCGCCCGCGGGCTCGGCCACAGGGCGGAGCCGAGGCCGAGCACGGCGCTCGCCGCCAGGGCCACGCCGGTCGACGTCGCGAGCACCGCGATCGTCGCGCTACCGGTGCTGCGACCGCTCGTGATGGGCGGCGCGAGCACGGGCTCGTGGCTCGCGACGTCCTGCATCCGCGCGCGGCATCGCGAGCAGCACTCGACGTGCGACTCGAGACCGCGGCGCGCGGACGCGTCGAGCTCGCCGGCGTCGTAGCGATCGAGCGACAGCATGGTGAGATGGCCGTCGCGCGCGAACAGACCGCTCGTCTCGAGGGTTCGCTGGGTCTCCTGGTTCTCCTGGTTCATGGCTCTCCTCGTGCCGCAGTGGCGGCCGCCTTGCGCAGGCGCTCGATGCGATTGCCGACCGTGCGCTCGGAGCAACTCACGATGCGCGCGATCTCGGCGTGGGTCATGCCGTCGACGAGATAGTAGATGCCGACCTCGACGAGATCGTCGTCGAGGCTGCGCCAAAACTGGCCGAGGAACGCCATCGTCTCCTGATCGGCGTCCGCGACGGGTGCTCCCCACAGCGCGTCGGCGTGCGCGCGCCACAGCTCGGCGCGGCGCCCGTGATCGCGAAGGCGGTTCAGGCAGTGGTTCGTCGTCATGCGGTACAGCCAGGTCGTCGGGCTCGATTCCCGGCGGAAGCCTTCGAGACGCTCGAGCACCTTCACGAAGATCTCGTGCACGATCTCGTCGGCCTCCGTGCCCACCTCGAAGCGCGTCACCCACCGGCGCACGCGGGCGGCGTGCTCGGCGTAGAGGCGGGCCACGTCGGCCCGCGATCCCCCGAGGGCGCTCCCACGCGTGGGCATCGAACCGTTGGACACGTGGGGCTCGCAGATCCGCAGGTCGATTGCGTCGTCGTCGGTCCCGCGGGTCGAAGCCGCCGTGGATGTGGACGGAACTGCGGCGTTCTTGGCGTGCACGGTGCTCACGGCGGTGATCGCGGCCCTGATGGGGGGCCTGCCGAGCGGGCGGCGGTTCTGGCTCGGGGTCGAGGACCCGCGGGCGATGGCGCTCTTCCGCATCGTGTTCGCGTTCTTCGTGCTCTGCAACATCAACGGCCTGGGGGAGCACTTCCACTTCCTCTTCACGGACGAGGGCATCTTCCCGGCCGACGTCGCGCGGCAGGTGTTCGCGAAGCAGCAATTCGTCGGGTTCCGCGACGGGATGGTCGAAGGCGAGCGGTGGGGGTTCGTCGACGCCGCCGCGGTCGGGCACTTCCTCGGCGGGCCCAGGTTCTCGCTGCTCTACTTCTGGGACACGCCCACGGCCATGTGGATCCACATCGCGGCATTCGAGGTCGCGACCCTCTTGCTGATGCTCGGACTGTGGACGCGGGCGAGCGCGATCGTGAGCTTCGTGCTCATGAACAGCCTGTTCGATCGCAACCCACTGTTCTGGGAGGGCACCGAGCTCGTGTTCCGCGTCTTCTTCGTCTACCTGCTCTTCGCGCGCAGCGGCTGGGCCTGGTCGGTGGACGAGTGGTGGCGTCGCCGTCGGCTCGCGCGCAGGGGGATCGTCGACGTCGCGTATCGCCCGATCCCGGTGTGGCCGCGACGGCTCATGATGCTGCAGCTCGCGATCCTCTTCTTCACCACCGGCGCGCTCAAGCACGGCGCCGTGTGGATGCGAGGCGACGCGGTCTACTACGCGCTCAATCTCGATCACTTCTACCGGGTGCACCCGCAGCAGCTGTCGGCACTGCTCGGCACGAACGTACTGCGCGTCGCGACGTGGGCAGTGCGCTGGGGGGAGATGCTGTTCGGGCTCGTGTTCCTCGGCGAGATCCTGCGGGTCGGGCTCGAGGGTCGGGCACCGACGCGCACCACCGCGGTGCTGCGGTGGGCTCGCACGTGGGTCCTCGGTCGCCGGATCTGGATCTCGTGGGCGGTGGCGACGATGGGGGGGATCTGGCTCGTGATGAACATCGGGCAGTTCCAGACCGTGATGCTCACCGCCTGTCTCGCCTACGTGCGAGGCGACGACTTCGCCCGCGTCCGCGAGGCGCCGGCGTACGGCGTGCCGGCGCGCGTCGGTCTCGTCGGGCTGCTCGCGTGGCACGTCACCGCTGTCGTCGTGTGGCTCGTGCCGGAGCACGAGCGCGTCGCCGAGATCCGAAAGGAGGCGCGTGCCCTCGTTCGCCCGTGGCTCGAGCTCACGCGCACCACGCAGGGGTGGGGCATGTTCGCCCCGAACCCTCCGCGGCAGAACGTGTTCATGCAGGTGCTCGTCGTCGACGACGACGGCACGACCTGGGACATGCGGAGCGACGTCTACGCGGAGGAGCGCAAGCCCATCCCGTTCGTGTGGAACGACCGCATGCGGAAGATGAATCGCCGCATCATCGGGGGCGAGTCGGGCGGCGGCGACTGGTACCGCAAGTGGTACGCACGATGGCAGTGTCGAGCGTGGGCGCTCGAGCACGACGGTCGAGTCCCACGCGAGGTGCAGCTCGTGCGCTTGTCCTACGCGATCCCGTCGCCCGAAGCGACGCGAGACCGCGGATGGTATCGGCCGCTCGATCGCCTGCGTTCCCATGGCAAGTCCGAGCTCGTGCACACCGAACGATGTGCGACGGCGGTGCTCGGCCAACCACTTCCCGCGGTGGCACAGCGCCACGCGGTGGTCGTATCCGCGCCCCACCGGCCATGGACCCGACCGCGCCGGCCCGCCCAGGACCCCCACTGAACAACGTTATCGGGGCGGCGACGATCGAAATCCCGGGGCTCGTCCTTTTTTCCGTCACACTCGGCGCCCTCTTCGTCTCTCCCGGCCACCGGAGTGAACCCCATGACGTTTCGAGCGACCGCGATCCTCGCCCTCTTCTCTCTCTCGTTCACCGGCTGCGACGAAGGCGGTGGTGATCCGAACAACGACTTCCGTGACGGCACCGACTGTCTGAAGACGGGCACCACCACGACGACGAAGCTCGTGGTGAAGGGCATGGATCCGGACTGGGTGCTCATGGAGAAGCCGGAGATGATCGAGGCCTTCGCGCCCGAGCAGGTCGACGAGCTCATCATCGCGGCGACGAGCATGCAGCGGGGGATGGACAACACCTGCAAGGAGATCTGCGACCGCGAGGATCTCAGCTGGACCGGCGACTTCTGCGTCGGCGGCAGGGACTACACGCTCGGCGAGATCGAGTCGTACGAGACCGAGGAAGGCGAGCCGCGGTTCAAGCTGGACGTCGACACCGGCAAGACCGAGCCCGGTTGCGTGTGCCAGTGACGGCACGCGGCGCCTGAGCGTCGCACCGCCGCCGACAGCGAGCACGCCCCGGGGATGGCTTCGGAGGAGCGGCCATGGCGGAGACCAACTCGCTCACGGACATCACACGGACGGCGGACCTCGACGCCACCCCGCTCGAGGTCGATGACCCGATCCACACGCCGGTCGACGACGACGGTGAGGAGCCGGTCGAGAGCTGGATGGCCGAGCTGGCCGCCGCGCCGGTGCTCGCGGTGCCGCTCGACGCGGGCACCATCATCGGGGAGTCGTACCGGATCGAGTCGATGCTCGGCAAAGGCGGCATGGGGGCCGTCTACCTCGCGCGGGACCTCGAGCTCGATCGGCCCGTCGCGATCAAGGTGCACGTCGATGCCGGCTCGCGCCAGGCGATGAGCCGGTTCCGCCGCGAGGCGCAGGCGATGGCGCGCCTGTCCCATCCGAACGTGCTGGTGGTGCACGAAATCGGACGGTACGGCGACCAGCTCTACATCGCGATGGAGTACGCCGAGCGTGGCACCGCAGCGCAGTGGCGCGGCGAGCATCCGGGCTGGCGCGTGGTCGTGCAGCGCATGCTCGAGGTGGCGCGCGGACTGGCCGCCGCACACGACGTCGGCATCGTCCACCGCGACCTCAAGCCCGACAACATCCTGATCCGTGGCGATGGTCGCCCGCAGATCGCGGACTTCGGCCTCGCGCGGCTCGTGGAGAGCGAAGAGGATTCCACCGCGCGTGGTGTGGCTGCGCGCGCGCGTGAGCTCGTGACGAACGCCGGCGACGGCACGATGGGCACGCCCGCGTACATGTCCCCCGAGCAGTTCGAGGGTATGGGCGTCGGCCCGGCGAGCGATCAGTTCTCGTTCTGCATCGTCCTGTACGAGTTCCTCTACGGCCACCGTCCGTTCGAGGGCCGCACCGTGCACGAGCTTCACGAAGCGGTGTGGACCGGCGCGATCCGGCCGGCCCCGCCGCGGAGCGACGTACCGGCGGCGTTGCGGCGCGAGGTGTTGCGCGGGCTCGCGGTCGATCCGGCCGAGCGCCACGCCTCGATGGACGCACTCGCCGCGGCGCTTCAGCGCGTCGTGCGGGCGCGCAGCGTACGAACGTGGGCCGGCGCCGCGGTGGGGCTCGGGCTCGTCGCGACCGTCGGTGGGTTCCTCGCGTCGGAGCAGATGCAGACGCGCCCGTGCGAGAACGTCGAGGCCGACATGGTCGCGCAATGGGACGAGCGCGACCGGCCCGCGGTGGCTGCCGCCCTCGGCGACGGCGGTGGGCTCGCGGCGCTCGACGACTGGGCGGCCGCCTGGGGCACGGCTCGACGCGCGGCGTGCGAGGACACGAGCGTGCGAGGCGAACGCTCCGAGCACGAGCTCAGCCTGCGCATGGCGTGCCTCGATCGTCATCGAGCTCGGTTCGCCGGTCTCACCTCGTCGCTCGCGCAGCGTGACGCGGGCACCGAGGTGAGCGCGGACGCGATCGGGGCGATGTTGCCCACGATCGACACGTGCGCCGACGTCGACGCACTCGAGCAGCTGGCGAACCGGCTCGCGCGGGTGTCGGTGCGCGACACGGCCGAACAGGATGCCGCGTGGGCCGAGGCGCTCGAAGCCCTGTATCGCGCGCAAGCGATCGTCGTCCTCCATCGCGACGGAGCGCGTGAGCCGGCCGAGCTCGCGTTGTCGCTCGCGCGTCGCCATCACCTCCCCGACATCGAAGCGCACGCGCTGAACCTGTTGGCCGAGATCGCGAGCCACGCCGGCGATGCCGAGGCCGAGGCCGACTACGGCCGGCGCGCGATGGAGGCTGCCGTGCGCGACGGCGAGATCATCCACCTCGTGCAGGTCGTGTTCCAGCGGGCCGACTCCGCGCTCGTCGCCGACGACATCGCGGCGGCGCGTGTCCACCTCGGATACCTCGAGATCCTCGCGGAGGCGGCGTCGCCCGAGTCCACGCGCGTGATCGCAGACGTGCTGCGCGTGTTCATCGCGGGTCGCGTGGCGTTGCTCGAAGGGCGGGCCGCCGACGCGGTCGAGATCCTCGAGCCGTTGCGCGACGGCCCGCCCGCCGAGCTCGCGGGCATGGACTGGAGCACCGTCCTCGATGCGCTGGGCCAGGCCTACTTCCGGGCCGGTCGGCCGGAGGACGCGATCGAGGCGTGGAACGCCGCCCGCGACCGCATCCCGGCGGGCTCGGAGACCCAACGCGTGGCGCCGCTGCTCGCGAACATGGGCAACGCGTACCAGCGCATGAATCGCTACGACCTCGCGCTCCAGCTGTATCACGAGGCCCTCGGGATGGTGCAGGACATCCCCGCGTGGTCGTGCGCGATCAAGGGCAACATCGCGGTGGTGCATCGGCTCGACGGCGACAACGCCACTGCCGAGCGGATGCAGCGCGAGGCACTCGAGCAATCGATCGCGATCCACGGCGAGGAGCACCCGGCCGTGTGCTCGCACCTCGACGAGCTGGGGATCCTCGCGCGCTTGCGCGGGGACCACTCCGAGGCGCTGGGCTACCTCGAGCGCGCGCGCAAGATCCAGGCGAAGCACTTCGGCCTCGACCAACCACCGATCGCCGAGACGCTCACGCAGATCGGCAAGGTGTGGATCGACGCCCACGAGCTCGACGAGGCCGCCGAAGCGCTCACCGCCGCGCTCGAGATCCGCACCGAGCACCGTGGCTCGCCCGTCGATCTCGCCGAGACCGAGATCGCGCTGGCCCGCGCGCTCGAGACGAGCGCACCGGCGCGCGCGCGCGAGCTCGCCGAACGCGCCCGCACCGACCTGCGCGGCCACGAGCGCGGCGCTCCCTGGCTGGCCTCCGAGATCGACGCCTGGTTCGCGACGCATTGAGGCGTTCGCAACCGCGGTCGCGTGCGCTGCGACGTCGACGAAGGGGCGCGAACCCCTCGATGCCTGCACTACCACGCCGACGAGGGGTTCCGAACCCCTCGATGCACTGCACCCGAGGGCCCACGAGGGGTTCCAAACCCCTCGATGTACCGCACCCGCGCGCGACGAGGGGTTTCGAACCCCTCGATGGCTGCACTCGCGCTCCCACGAGGGGTTCCAAACCCCTCGCGCGAGCGGAGCTCGGCGTCGAGGGAGCGCGAACCCGTGGGCGTATCGCCGGACGGCGGTTCCTCGCATCGACGTGCAACAGACGGCGCCGACGGCCGACAAGAGGAGACATGGCCAGCAATCCCCCAGTCAAGCGGCGCAAGAGCGCCGACCTCTCCCCCACCACCGCGGAGGCGTCATTCCGACGCGTCCGCCCGGAGATCGACGCGGTACGCGACGACGCGCTCGTCCCCATCAGCGTAGAAATTCCGTTCGCAGTGGGCATCGCGCTCGCGGCCGCCCCCCGCATCGACACTCTCATCCCACAGATGCTCGCGCTCCCCGACTTCGATCTCCGACCCGTACGGATGCTCCGCACCTACGCCGGCGCCGCCCTCTACGCGCACCTCGCGGCCGCGACGCCGAGACCATCGGCATCCACGCTCCCCACGCTGCTCGACGAGGCCGGTCGCTTGCGCGCCGACCTTCTGCTGGGCGCCGATAGCCTCGCGCACTTCGGCCTCGTGTCGCGCGATCGCGTCGCGGCGATCCGAGCGGGATCGGGTCACATCGACACCGCCAACGATCTCGTGCAGCTGGCGGCCCTGTTCGACGAGATCTGGGACGTGATCCACGACCGCACACCGATCCTCCGCCCCATGGTCGAGCGCGCGGCGGCACTCGGACTCGAACTCCACACCGTGCTGGGATCCCGACGTCTCGACGACGCGTTCCCTCCCGCGCCCGATGCCCAGCGGATCAAGGAACGCTCGTTCACGCTGTTCGCGACCGGCTACGACACCTGCTGCCGCGCGGTGACCTACCTGCGGTGGAATCACGGCGATGCGCATCTGTTCGCGCCGTCGATCTACGTGAAACGGCGGCGGCGCCTCGCGGGTCCACCCGAGCCGGTGCCGCCCGAAGCCACGCGCGACGAGTCCCCGCCCGGGTCGGGCGACGGCGTCGTCATCGACTGACGACTACGGCGCAGACCCATCGGCACTCGCGAGGCGATGGGCCGCCGCCGCACGCGACGGTTCAGAGCTCGACGTAGGACGTGCGATGCAGAGCCGATCGAACTTCGCGGCCGGCATTTCCATGGCAGCGGCCCGAGCCCGCCCCCGTACGCGCCCCGTGCGAGAGGACGGTGGATCTACTTCACGATGTAGCTGGCCTTCGGGTGCGTGCTGTAGAGGCGCACGACCTTGGCATCTTCGAGCCGACGGATGAGCTGTGCGATCGAGCCGGCGTCGATGGGGTGGTTGGCCCCCTCGTGCGACACGAGCTGCCGCCCCGTCGATGCGAGCCAGCCGGACACCGCGGGGGCATCGAAGGCGTCATCACGCGCGTGGTCGGGGATCGCCAGCTCGATGACGCGGTTCTTGCTCCGCAGCGTCGCGACGTTGGGATCGATCCGCCAGATCCAGTCGCCCTGCCCGGGCACGGAGAAGCTCCCGACCTGCGGGAGGTTGTCGAGGAACCCGATCGGCCCCGAGCTCACACCGATCTTGCTGCGGAACAAGCCCACGACGGCCGTGCGCATCGCTGCGTATTCGCGCAGCAGCGCGGTGAAGGGCTCGGCCGCGGTGGCCGGCGCAGCCGCGGGTGCGGGTGCAGCGGGGGCCGGTTCCGCGGCGGGTGCCTCGGGGGTCGCGGCCGGCTCGGCGGCCGGCGCAGCCGCGGGCTCCGCCGCCGGTGTCGGGGCCGGCTCGGCGGCCGGCGCTGCGGTCGGCGCAGGTGCGGCCGCAGGCGTCGGCGCGGGTGCGCCCGCGGGAAAGTCCCCGTGACGCAGCCCGGGAGCCCAACAGAGGCTGGTCGCGGTCCAGCGTCCGTCGGCCCCACGGACGACGATCCGCACGAGACAGCCGCGATCGGCGATCTCGAAGACCTCCGTCCGCTCGTCGGGCCCTTCGGCCACGCGGGTCCACTGCATGCCCTCAATCTAGCGTGCGTCGCCCGCTTCGGCCCAACAAGCGGCCGGGAACGCGTGGCCGCCGGTGGGGGCCCGGGGCCGGCTCCACCGCCGGGTGGCGGCGCCCGACCGGGCTCGCGCCCGCTCAGTGAGCCTTCGCTGCGGGCTTCGTGTCGATCGGCGTGTACGCGAGGCCGTCGGGCGCGATGCCTTCGGCGCCTGCTCCCGTCGCGACCGTCGCGAGCCGCTTGCCTTCCGGCAGCGCGAAGACGGTGACGGATCCCGACACGATGTTCGCGACGAAGGCCCGCCCGCCGTCGGGAGTGAGCGCCACCATGTGCGACACGTGCTGATCGGTGGGGAGCAGCGCGTGGACCTTGCCCGTGTCGACGTCGACGCAGACGATGCCCTTGTTGTCCTCCACCTTGACGACCACGATCCGACTGCGCGGCAACCACGCGAGACCGTGCGGGCGACGCAGCCGACCGAGATCGATCGTGCGCAGCACTGCGGCCGTCTCCACGTCGAATACGGTCAGCGTCGAGCCCGGTTGCTGCTCGCCGTAGTTCGCGACGACGGCAGTGCGTCCGTCCGGACCGATCACGACCTCGTGGGGCCCGATGCCGGTGGGCACGGTGGCGCGTGCCTTCCCCGCGGCCGGATCGAGCAGCGAAGCAGTCGCCTGCGCCTTGTTGAGCACGACGAGCGTGTCGGCGGATGCCACGGCCGCAGGCCCGAGCACCGTGCCGAGCGCCGCGAGCGCGATGGATCGGAGCGGCAACCGCATCGGCGCGTTGGACCGGCGCGCCCGCACGAAGGTTTCGCGAGCACGCGGTTCAGCCTCCCGGCCGCGCTCCGAGCGAGTGCTCGGTCAGCCACGCCTCGATCCGCTGGTGCAGCGGCCCACCCTTGCCGCGTCCGTCGCGGACGAGCGCATCGCGTCCGTTCTCGACCAGTCCACGCGCACGCGCGCGCTCCTTGCCCTGCTGCCACAACGCGTCGCCGAGCTCGAGTGCCGACTCCGCTTTGACGAGATCGTCGGGCCCGTCGCGCTCGACGGCCCAGGCGGCCTCGAGCTTCTCGAGCGCCTTCGTCATGTCGCCGCGCTTGCGCGCGATCTTGCCGAGTTGGACGAGCGCCATCCCCGACTGCCGACCGTCGTCCGCGTGGATCGCCACGTTGATCTGCCACGCCTCCTCGAACGCCGTCTCGGCATCGTCGAGTCGACCGAGCTCCACGAGCTCCTGTCCGAGCGCACCGACACCGGCGGCGAGATCCGGCCGCATGCCGTGGCGCCGGCGGATGTCGTTCGCACGGACGAACAGCTCCGCGGCGCGCTCGTGATCGTCTCGCATCGAGTTCACCAGCGCGAGGTTGTGCAACAGGCTCGCGCGACTGGGATGATCGGGAGGCACGTCGTCGCCGATGCGCCGCATCGCCTCCTCGAGTCCGGCGATCGCCTCGTCGTAGCGCCCTTGATACGCCAGCGCGCCGGCGCGTCGGCTCAGCGCGCCACGAATGGTGTGGTGGCTCGGCCCGAACGCGGCCTCGTAGATCCCGAGCGCACGAGCCGACAACGCCTCGGACTCCTCGAATCGATGGGCGCCGAGCCGTAGCCACGCAAGCTCTTCCAGTGCGCTCGCGGTCTGCGGATGATCCGGTCCGAACGCGACCTCCGCGAGTTCGAGCGCGCGACGGCAGACCTGCTGGGCCTCGTCCTCGCGCTTCACGATGTTCAGCAGGCTCGACCACGACAACAGCGGTCCGACCAGATCCGGATGCTCCGGGCCCAGCGTGCGCTCGAGACGTTCGACCGCGCCGCGGTAGTACGGCTCCGCCTCGAGCTCGAGGTCTCGATCGGCGAACACGTTCCCCACCGCGAGCATCGCGTCCGCGACGAGCACGACGTCCGTACCGTCGCCTTCCGCCAGCCCGAGCGCCGCCTTCGCGAGCCACTGCGACTCGAGCGCGCGCCCCTGCTGGCCCACCAACACGCCGGTGAGCTCGACGGCCGCACGGGCAGCCACGTGCGGTTGACGGTGCTCGAGCGCGGTTTGCATCGCGCGCTCGAGCAGCGGTTGGGCCTCGCTTGCGCGATCGAGCGTCGCGAGCACGATGCCGAGCCGCAGCTCCGCCTCCGCGACGACGGGTGCATAGTCGAGCTCCTCCGCCGCGACCTTCGCGGCCTCGGCGACCGACAGCGCGGCCTCGAGCCCGCCGGCGCGCGCCTCGAGCCGGGCCTCCTCGATGCGTGCCCGCACGTCCTGCACCGCGTCGGCCTGCGCATGCGGTGGGGCCCGCTCGCGCAGCGCGACGACGTCGGCGCAGCGCGTCAACGGCCCGAGGCCCGACGCCAGCTCGATTGCATTCTCGGTAGTGACCGCGTCGGAGCGCGCCAGCATCTCGACGACCGCGCCCAACTCCCGCTGGTGCGCGCGAAGGCACTGCATCCGCAGGTCCAGCGCCTCGTCCGACTGTTCGTGGCGCACCTTCACCGCCTCGCACGCGTCGCGGTGCATCTCCGCCCAGTCGGTCGCGTATCCGTCGAGCACCGGCTCGATGCGCTGCCACGTGGAGTCCGCATAGGTCGCGTGCGAGGCCGCCAGCGCGGCGTGCACTCGGGTGCGCGCATCGTCGTTCCACGTGGTCGCGATCTCGTCCTCTCCCGACTCGCAGGGCCGCTCCCGCTCGACCACGGCGAGCACCGCCGCCGCGCCGAGCATCGCCGCGGGCACGACCACGCGCCACGGGCGAGCCCGGGTCGTCGCCTGCCGCAGCGCCGACGAGAGCGCGCCCATGCTCGGCCAGCGCGCGTCGGGATCGACGGCCAGCCCGCGCATGACCGCGGCGCTCACCGGTGCCGGCACCTTCACGCCGGGGGGGACCCTGGGGGGCGGCCCGCGTTTCGCTTCCACGAGCGCAGCGATGCTGTCGCCGGTGAACGGTGCTCGACCGAATAACGCCTCTCGGTGCGCGGATCGATGGTTCCGCCATCGTGCTGCTCGGGCGCCATGTACGTCGGCGTCCCGATGACGGCGCCGTACTCGGTGATCGCCCCGCCGAGATCCGCATGCGACGACGGCCCCGGAGCGTCGTCGTTGCCCTCGGTGAGCCCTTCCATCGAGCCCGTGCCACCGTCGACCGCACGCGCGAGACCGAAGTCCGTCACCCGCGCTCGCCCCGGCACATTCGCGCTGCCCTCGCCCACCAGCACGTTCGCGGGCTTGAAGTCGCGATGCACGATTCCCTGCGCATGCGCGGCCGCCAGCCCGAGCGCCGCGTCGAGGAACACGTCGAGCACCACGCGCCACGGATGCGGCCCGCGGCGCATCCACTCCCGCAGGGTCTCGCCCCGCACGAGCTCCATCGCGATGAACAGGTTGCCCTCGTCGGTGTCGACGTCGAAGACCGGCACGACATTGGGGTGCGACAGCTGAGCCATCGCCTTCGCTTCTCGCAGCATCCGAGCACTGCCGGTGGATCCGGATCCGTCGCGGATCCGCAGGCGCTTCACCGCCACCTCGCGGCCGAGCTTCGGGTCGTACGCCCGGAAGACGCGCCCCATGCCACCGAGCCCGATCTCCTCGATGACGAGGTAGCGGCCGATCGACGTCCCTACCGGAGCTTCCCCGGCCGCCGTCGCCGGTTCCGACGACGCCGGGCCCTCGATGGCCGTGAGCTCGTGGGTGCGATCGACGCTCACGCGATCATCGTAGCCGACGGATTCTCGCGTCCGCGCGAGAATCCGTTCGCGTGCGCGCAGGGTCTGTGGATGCGGTGACCACCAGAGGCAAGGGCGGGCTGCGCCGCCGCGTGGGTACGCTCGTGCTCGGGGATGCGCTCCGCGCCCTCAGCCTTCCGATCGTGCCGACCGTGCTGGTGCTCGACGAGCCCACCGATACGCTCGACGCCGACGCAGTGGCGTTCCTCCGCGCAGCGATCGCGGCGCACCGCGAGCGCGGCGGGACCGTGCTCGTCGCGACGCATCGCCCCGACGAGGACGGCCTCGCCGCCGACGAGGCGATCGTTCTCGCCGCTGGACGACCGACGAGGCGCGCGGGATGATGTGCGCATGCCGAAGATGCCGACGCTGGTCGCGGTGATGACCCCGTTTCCGCACGCGGTCGCCGCCGAGGACGAGGTCGCCACGGCGCGCGCGATGATGGAGCAGCACGGCATCCACCACCTGCCCGTCCTCCGCGATGGCCGACTCGCCGGCATCGTGTCGAACCGAGACATCGAGCTCGCGGGCGACGTGCTCGAGCGCGGCGACGGCAGCATCGGCATGCCCGTCTGGGCGATCTGCACGCGCGATCCCTACGTCGTCGAGATCGACACGCGACTCGACGTCGTCGCAGCGGAGATCGCGAACCGGCACATCGGGTCCGCGTTGGTCGTGAAGCACGGCAAGCTCGCGGGCATCGTCACCACTACCGACCTGTGCCGCACGCTCGCTGAGCTCCTGCGCGAGCACATGCCCGGTAGCGGCGACGACGTCGCGTGAGCCCTCGATCACAGCGCGTGGCCGCTCAGGCCGCGTGACCGGCGAGCACGGCCTTGCGCCGACCGAAGTCCTCGGCCAGCCGCACCGCGCGGCCGTCGTCGAGCACGTCGCGAAGCGTCGCGAAGATCTCCGACTCCTCGCGCGCGACGTGGCTGTCGATCGCGGCGCGGAGCACCTCGACCTTCGCGATCCACAGCTCGTCGTGGACGTCGCACGCGACGAGGTCGCGCAGTGCCGCCTCGAGATCGCCGTGATCCGCGAGCGCCTGCTTCGTCTGCACGTCACCGTCCCGCGTGCGCCGCAAGAGCGGATAGACGACCTCCTGCTCCGTCCGGCTGTGTGCCGTCACTTGCTCGACCAGCTGAGCCAACACGGCGGTGCGTCGCTTCGGCTCGGTCTCGTCGCTGTCGTGGAGCTCGCGCACGAGCGCGTTCATCTCCGCATGCTCGCGCCTCAGGACGTCGTAGATGGTGGTCGCCATGGCTTCCTCCTCCTGCTCAGAACTTCAACGAGAGCGCGATGCGGCGCGGACTCACCGATGCGCGCAACGGATAGGTCTTGTGTCGCTTGCGGTCGACGAGCAGCAGCGTCACGCCGGTGGCGGTCAGCGTCGCTCCCGCGACCGTCAGCGCGATCCCGCCGCCCAGCGTCTTGTGGACGTACTTGCAGTCCCCGTCGGCGTCGCGCTCCGCATCGTCGCGACAGCGACGACCGACCTCGCGACCGTCGAGCGCGAGCAGAGTGGCTCCACCGGCGAGCGAGGCGAGGCCCACGCCGAGCGCCGACCAGCCCACGATCCGGCGCGCCGAGTGGCGTGGCACGGGAGAGAGCGAGGTGTGGAAGCGCTCTCGCACGCCCCGCGCCGCGGTGATCTTCTTCGTCTCCGCGAAGAAACCCTCCCGCACGACCTCGATGGTGTGGGGACCCGGCCGCACCTCGCCGCTGTACGGCGTGGTCCCGACGTCGAGTCCATCGATGCGCACCTTGCTGCCGGTCGGCACGCTCGACACCTGCACATAGGCCGGTGCGACCTCTCGGCTCGTCAGTCGTTGGCGCAAGGCGTCGGACTTGGATGCGACCAGTTGTTCCAGCTCGGCGAGTCCGCAGATGGTGCAGCTGCCCGTCGCGGTCACCGACGGATCGGTCGCGTCGGCTCCGTACACGCGCAGCTCGACCTCGTAGTCCCGCGCGCCCGCCTTCACGTACAGCTCCACGAGGTGTGTCGCCGACAACCGCTCCGCGAGCGCGTGACGACACATGGAGGTCTTGCACGGTCGCGTATCTCCCCCGAGCGCGTCCGCGTCGATCAGCTCGTAGGATTCCGACGCGAGACCTCGCTCCGCTGCTTCGACGAGCGCCCCGCGATCGGCCGGCGCGAGCGTACCCTCGACGACCGGCGCGAGGACGACGACCCGCATCGCTGCCTCCGTCTCGGCGGGCGTCGACGCGGTGCCCGCCAACGCGCGCTTGGCCGCGGCCGGCAGCGGAATCGTCGCCAAGAGGATCGCGGTGAGCACGGCGAGGGCGCGCATGGGGTCTCGTCGACGCTCTGGTGCCCGGCAGGCCATCTGCAAGTCGTACCTGTGCAACTGGGGTGCCGAGGACGCGGCGCACCGCTTGCACGACGTCGCATGTCCGTCGAGCCCCGAGGCACGTCGATCGCGAGGAAGAACCGCGATGTTCCAACCAACTGTTCCATGGTCGCCCGCCCTCGCCGTGTCGCAATGGCACACCACTCCGCGCCCCTCCGAGACGGATCCGCACACCGCCCCGAGCCGGCCCGCCGAGACTGCGGACGTGGAGAGCGCCCCGCGTGAACGCGAGTCGAGCAACGTGCGCCTGTTGCCCGGCCACCTCGTGCCGGGCACGCGATTCCGATTGCGGCGCTGGCTCGGTGAAGGCGGGATGGGCGTCGTCTACGAGGCGGAGCACGTGGATCTCGAGCGCCCGGTCGCCCTGAAGATCCTTCGCTCGCACGTGGCCGAGCGGGACGACGAGCGCGAGCGCTTCCGCCAGGAAGCCCGCATGACGACGCGCATCGAGTCGGCCCACGTCGTCAACGTCCTCGACTTCGGCCTGTTGCGCGACGGCCGGGTCTTCTACGCGATGGAGCTGCTGGACGGCCGACCGCTGTCGGCTGAGATCGCCGAGGGGCCGATGGCGCCCGCGCGTGTGATCGGCCTCCTTCGTCAGATGTGCGCCGGCCTCGCGGCGGCGCATCGCGCCGGCGTGATCCACCGCGACATCAAGCCCGACAACGCCATGATCGTGCGCGACAAGAGCGGTCGCGCGGGCGTGAAGCTCCTCGACTTCGGCATCGCGAGCCCGGTGCGGACCACCAGCGAGCGACGCACGTCGGGCACACCCGACTACATGGCACCCGAACAGATCGAAGGCCGCCCCTTCGACGGGCGCCTCGACATGTACGCGCTCGGCTGCACCGCCTACGAGATGCTGACCGGGCACACGCCGTTCCGCGGCGCGACGACGGCGGCGATGCTGCGCGCGCATCTCGAGGACGATCCCACCCCACTCACGGCACGGCGCCCCGAGCTCCCGATCCCCAAGCCGCTCGAAGAGGTGGTGCTGCGCTGCCTCGCGAAGGAGCCGGGCGATCGCTTCGTCGACATGGCGGACCTCGAGGCCGCGCTGTGCGAGGCGCAGATCGCTGCGGGCCTCCGCACGGAGTGGGACGATCTGCCGCTGCCCGAGGTCGCGCTCGAGCGGCGCGATCGCATCGCCGCGAACATGCCGCGGCCGAAGGCGACACGCGCGAAGCGTCGACGTCGCCTCGCGACGGTGTTGTCAGGCAGCGCAGCCGCAGTCCTCGTCGGTCTGTGGCTGCACGCGACGACCGTGGGCGCGGCGGATCAGGAGCGCGTCGACGACCTCGTGGGGGCCGCTCGCGACGCGGCGGTGCGCGGCATCTACGTCTATCCGCCGCCGGGCGAGCAGACCGACACGGCATACCGCACGGTCGTGACGCTCGAGAGCATCGAGGGACCCGCGGAAGCGGCCGCGGACGCGGCCGCGGCCACGCTCCGCACCGATCTCGCGGCGGAGCTCGTCGCGCTCGGCGATTCGTACTGGGACGACCCGGATGCGCGTGCATTCGCCCGCGACTACTACGCGCAGGCCGTGTTGTTCGATCCGCAGAGCCAGCACGCGCGGAGCCGCGCCGGATTCACGCCCGGGGAGATCAACGACCTGCGCGTGCGCGCGGAGAACCAGGACTTCAGCACGCCCGAGCTCGAGGCTGCGGAACCCCTGCTCGCGCTCGCGACGCCCGACGCGGACGAGCGGGCGCGCAAGTTGGCCGAGGTCGTGGACAGCGGTGCCCCGGAATCGGCGACGTCGTGCGGCCGGATCCGCGGGCTCGCTGCACCCAAGGCTCGCTCGCGCGAGCCCGCGGTCACGGACGTCCCCCGGATCCCCGTGCCCGTCGCGGTCGAGGTGCGCGCGCCCGAGTCGGTGGTCGCCCCGTCGCAGCCGAGTGGCCGCGACCGCAGGACGGCACGCAAGCTGGCGAAGCGGGGCCGCGCGGCGCTCGGCGCCGGTGAGCGGGACGAGGCTGCGGCCGCCTTCCACCAGGCCCTCGCGCTCGACTCGAAGAACGCGACCGCGGCCGCGGGGCTCAGCGACGTGTACTTCGATCGCGGCGAGCACGAGCGCGCGCTGCACTACGCTCAGCGCGCCGTCCAGCTCGAGCCGAAGAACGGCGCGAGCCTCGTGCGGCTCGGCGACGCGTACTTCAAGGTGCTCGACCGGGCCGCGGCCCGCCGCGCATACGAGCGTGCGCATGCGCTCGGACGGCCGGAAGCGGCGGCCCGCTTGCGTCGCATGGATACGCTCGCCAGACCGTGAGCGTGGGACGCGGAGCGGTCGTCGGGTGCGCAGCGCTGTGGGTCTTCTCCGGGTGTGTCGCCGTCAATCCCCGGTGGGACGGGGTCGACGCGGGCCGTGACGACGACGGGGCCGCGAGCGCACCGGACGACGACGGCGGCACCGACGACGCCACGAGCGATGACGGCGCGTCGTCCGGAATCGCGGAGTCCTCGTGGACCGGTGGCGAGTCGTCGTCGTCCGCGATGGCGACCGCCGACGACGGACCGCCGACGTGTCCCAGAGACGATCTCCTGTGCGACGGCGTCTGCAAGAACGTCCAGAAGGACAAGCATGCGTGCGGGGCCGACTGCACGGACTGCGTCGTGCTGTTCGACGACGACAAGGCCACGTGCATCGAGGGTGAGTGCCACGAGCCCGACGACGACGACGACGACGGCCCGGGCGGCGACGACTAGCTCGCGAGCCGCTTGCCGATCGTCGACTCGTTGCTGCTGCAGACGACGCCGCCGCGGTTCATCAGGAACGTCTCGGCCGCGCGGGCCTCCGCGTCGTGATCGAACTCGGCGACGATCGCCACTCGACCGGGCTCGAGCATCGGGGCCGCCTGGGCGAGCGGCGTGTCGGGCAGCGACGAGCCGAGCAACGTGCCGCCGAGCGCACCGAATGCACCGCACAGGAGGCCGGCAATCGACACCACGGCGAAGAGCGGCACCTCGTCGAGCGCGCCGAGCCGCCACGCGAGCCCGCCGAGCACCATGCCGACCACGACCCCGACCAACCCGGAGAGCGCCGTCCAGGATCGAGAGCGGGTCTGCGACAGCGGCAGCTTGTCCTCGCGGACCTCGCGGTAGTGCAGGTGGACGTCGTCCATGTCGATGGCGAGCGTCGAGCTCGACAGCGCTTTGTAGGCCGCGCGCGCGCGCGCCAGGTCGTCGAAGATCACGCAGACGTAGTGGGCCATCGGACACCTCCGGTCCGGCGCGGTGCCGAGGCCGCCGTTGCAGCGATCTCGGCGAGACACGGCCGGGTCCTGCTCTCCAGAGCAAGTGCGATGCCGGCCCGCCGGCGCCGACATCCGCGTTGGCAACGAGGTCCGGCGGTCACGGACGCACGCGCCCGCCCGCCATGGCCGTGCGGGCGCGTCACGGGTGGGGCGATCTGGCGCTCGCGTGCGCGCCGCGCTCGGCGGGGTGCAGCGAGGGAACACGAGGGTCCGGATTGGCCCGCGTCGTGCTTTGGATCGACGTCAACGAGGAGGATGCCGATGCGTTCGTTCAAATGGTCCGCGTGGATGTGGCTCGCCGCTGTCGGTAGCTCACTCGTGGGTGTCGTCGGTCAGTTCGCCTCGTGAGCTGCGCTGCAGTCCGCGTGTGCGCAACGCGTTGGAATGGCCGCCTTCGGCGCGGTCCCACGGTCATGACGAGATTCTCTCGCGCCGTCGCGCGCTGTGGGCTCGCGGTCTCGTGTGGGATGTTCGTCGCGGCGGCGTGCCACGACGACGACGAGGGTGAGAACGCGGGCCAGGCCTGCGACGTCCCGGCGGAGTGTTATCCCGAGGTCGCCGACGAGGATCTGCCCGCGCTCGGAGAGCTCGTCTGTCTCGACCGGGTGCCGGGCGGCTACTGCACGCACCTGTGCGACAGCGACGACGACTGCTGCTCCGTCGAGGGCGAGTGCGAGACCGAGTTCCCGCAGGTGTGCGCACCGTTCGAGTCGACCGGCATGTACATGTGCTTCCTGTCCTGCGAGACCGCCGACATCGGCGACGAGGACGAGGGCACCTTCTGCCAGGAGTACGCGAACGAGGCGTTCGGCTGCCGCTCGACGGGCGGCGGCGCCGACAACCGCAAGGTCTGCGTGCCCTGAAGGCGTCGTCCCGAAGGCTCAGTAGCCGCGCATCTTCTCGATGATGGACGCTTGCAGGTCGCGGCCGACCTCGGCGTAGTGCGAGAACTGCATCGTGTACGTCGCGCGGCCCTGCGTCGCGGAGCGCAGGCCGGTGGAGTAGCCGACCATCTCCGCCAGCGGCACCTCGGCCTTCACGATCTGCGCCGTCGCGCGGCCCTCGAACGCGGCGCGTGCGGGCTCCATGCCGACGATGCGACCGCGCCGGCCGTTGAGATCCGACACGACGTTGCCGGTGAAATCGTCGGGCACCACCACCTCGACGGACATGAGCGGCTCGAGCAGCGCGGGCGCGCCTCCTTCGAGCGCCTCCATCGTGCCCATCGCGGCGGCGGCCTGGAAGCTCGCCTCGCTCGAGTCGGTGTCGCGGAACGCCCCGCCCACCAGCTTCACGCCGACGTCCTCCACCGGATAGCCGAGCAACGGTCCGCGCGTGAGCGCATCCGTGACACCTTGCTTCACTGCGGCGACGAACTGCGGGGTGAGCTCGACCTGCCCCATCGGGTTCTTCGGCAGCGCGGCCTCGAACGAGCTGCCAGTGCCGCGCGCGAGCGGCGTCAGCTCGAGCACCACCTTCGCGTACTGGCGGCGTCCGCCGATGTCGCGGTCGTATTCGAGTGTCTTCTTCACGTTCTTCGCGATCGTCTCGCGATACGCGACCTGCGGCTTGCCCACGTGCACCTCGAGTCGGTGCTCGCGCAGCATGCGATCGATCAGGATCTCGAGGTGCAGCTCGCCTTGCCCGCAGATGAGCGTCTGTCCCGAGTCGGGGTCCTGGCGCACGCGGAAGCTGGGGTCCTCGCGGCCGAAGCGCGCCAGCGCCTCGTCGAGCCCCGGCTGATCGGCGGCGGTCTTGGCCTCGATCGAGCGGAAGATGACGGGCTCGGGGATCTGCATGCCGGCGAGGACGACCTGCTCCTTGTCGTCGGCGAGGATCAGCGTGTCGCCGGTGCCGGTGAACTTGAGCCCCACCGCGGCCGCGATGTTGCCGACCCCGACCTCGTCGACCTCGGTGGTCTTGTTCGCGTGGATCTGCAGGAGTCGCTGCGGCTTCTCCTTGCGCGATCGCGTCGTGTTCTGCAGCTGGTCCTTGAGCCGGACCTTGCCCGAGTACACGCGGAAGAACACGAGCGGCCCGCGGTGCGCGTCGAACAGCACCTTGAACGCGAGCGCGAGGAACGGCTCGGTGGGCAACGGCTTGCGCTCGACCTCGGTGCCGTCGGCGCGGTGCGCGAGCACGGGTGGCATGTCCGACGGAGCCGGAAGGAAGTCGATGACCGCGTCGAGCAGCGGCTGCACGCCCTTGTTCTTGAGCGACGAGCCGCACAGCACGACGACGGCCCTGTTGGCGATCGTCGCGCGCCGCATGGCCGGCCGCAGCACGTCGGCCGACACGTCGCCGCCGACGTCGAGGTACAGCGCCATGACCTCGTCGTCCACCTCGCCCACCGCCTCGACGAGGGCGATGCGGGCGGCGACGGCGGCCTCGTGCAGCGCCGCATCCGTCGCGGCCGTCAGCGGCTCGCGCACGACGGTCTCGCCGTGCTCGCCGGTGAAGCGCATCACCTGCATCTCGAGGAGATCGACGATGCCGGAGAAGTCGCCCTCCAGCCCGAGGGGGATCTGGGCGACGAGCGGGTGGGCACCGAGGCGGTCGCGCAACATGCCGACGGTGAGCTCGAGGGTCGCGCCGACGCGATCGAGCTTGTTCACGAACGCGATCCGCGGCACCGAATAGCGGTCCGCCTGGCGCCACACCGTTTCCGACTGGGGCTCGACGCCCGACACGGCGTCGAACACCGCGATCGCGCCGTCGAGGACGCGCAACGAGCGTTCGACCTCGACGGTGAAGTCGACGTGGCCAGGCGTGTCGATGATGTTGATCCGGTGGTCACGCCACTGGCACGTGGTGGCCGCCGCGGTGATCGTGATGCCGCGCTCCTGCTCCTGCGGCATGTAGTCCATCACGGCCGCGCCGTCGTGGACCTCGCCGATGCGATGCGTGATGCCGGTATAGAAGAGGATGCGCTCCGTCGTCGTCGTCTTGCCCGCATCGATGTGGGCCATGATGCCGATGTCGCGGATCGCAGCGATGTCGCCGGGGGTTGGCATGGCAAGCGAGATTCGGCCGCGTGGGCTTATAGCTCGCCCGCCGGGTCCGGCGCAACGGCCGGGGCCGCACAACGGCGATCGAGGCCCTCGCGCACCAGCTGGAGCTTCGCGGTGTCGTGGGTGTCGGTGAACACCGCGAGCGCGGCCTCGTAGTGCGGGCGCGCCTCCTCGCAGCGGCCGAGGTCGACGAGTGCCTGCGCGAGGTTGTAGTGCGAGCCGCCGGTGCGCGAGTTCTTCGCGCCGTAGAGCTTGCGCTGGATCGCGAGCGCGCGCTCGTGCTGCTCGCGCGCGCCCTCGGGGTCGCCGTGCTTGCGCAGGTGATTGCCGAGGTTCGTGCACACCGTGGCGACGCCCGAGTGATCGGGACCGAGCGCGGTCTCGAGGACGACGAGCGCCTGCTGGTAGTGCTTGCGCGCCTCGTCGGTGCGGCCGAGCGCATCGAGGTCCTGGGCGATGTTGTGCAAGGCGACGCCGACCTGGGGATGCCGATCGCCGAGCTTGGCCTTGCGGATCTCGAGCACGCGACGGTGCAGCTCGAGCGCGAGCGACGGCTCGCCCAGCTCCTGGCGCACACGACCCACCGCGTTGAGCGCGTCCGCGACATCGGGATGATCCGAGCCGAAGCGGTCCTCGGCGATCTTCGCCGAGCGCTCGAGGTACGGGAGCGCCTCGCGGAGCTTGCCCATGTCCTCGAGCGACTTGCCCACGTTGTTGAGCGACTCGGTGAGGTCGGGGTGCTCCGCACCGAGCGTGCGCTCGAGGATGCCGAGCGCCTCGAGCTGCATCTCGAGCGTGCGCTGCGGCTCGTCCCGGATCGTGTTCGCGAGGTTGAGGAGCATGCCGGCAACGTCGGGATGCTCGCGGCCGTGGGCGGACTCCAGCAGCGTCAACGCGCGCTGGTAGGCGACGCGCGCCTCGTCCGTGCGTCCGAGCAGGTAGAGCGCGTTGCCCACGACCTTGAGCCAGGCGGCCAGCGCGGGGTGGTCGCTGCCGAGCTGCGGCTCCGCCATCGCGAGCGCTCGTTCGCCGTAGTCGAGCGCGAGCTGGTACTCGCCGAGGCTGAAGTGATCGTTGCCGATGCGGCGCAGCCCGGCGGCGCGCGTGATCACGTCGTCGGGCTTCACCCCCGACACCAAGGCGAACGCGAGGCGATCGAGCTCGAGCGCGACGCGATGGTTGCCGGCGGCGGACTCGAGATCCGCGTGGTGCCCCCACAAGGACGCGCGCAGCATCGGATCGTCCACGCGCTCGACGTCGGCCTCGGCGAGCCGCGCCCACCGTCGTCCTTCGTCGAGCTGCAGCAGGTCGTAGCCCACGGCATCGACGAGGGCGACGATCGCCGCGGCCGCCACGCGATCGTGCCGACTGGCACGCGCGGTCATATGCGCGCGCTCGAGATGCTCGGCCGCGGCCGCGTACTCGCCGGCGTCGCCGAGCAGACGCCCGAGCTGCAGCGCGACCTCGGCGGCAATCGGGCGGTAGTCCAGCTCGCGCACTCGGGCATCCAACGCCTGCACCCGCGTGAGCCCTTCGCGCGTCTGGCCGGTGGCGTCGAGCGCCGCGATCGCATCGAGCTCGAGGCGCAGCGTCTCCACCGTCGCGCGCAGCTGCGGATCGTCGGGCTCCGGCACCTCGGCGTTCAAGCGCGCGACGTCGCCGCAATCAGCGACCGGCGGCAGCGATGCGACCGCGAGCAACGCGTGCTCTATCGACGCCTCGCGACTCGCGAGCAACGCGTCCACGAGCGCGTGCATCCGTGCGCGACGGCGCTCGAGGCAGCTCATGCGCAGGTCGAAGAGCTCGTCGCTCTGCTCGTGCCGCACGTGCGTGGCCTGGCAGGCCTCGCGGCGCATGTCGACCCAGCCCTGCGCGTACGCGTCGAGCTGGCCACCGACGCGCTCGGCCGTGTCCTTGGCGAAGGGACTCGGCACGGCAGCGAGCCCCTCCACGAGCGAGAGCTTGCGCTGCTCGCTCCACGCACCCGCGAGCGCCTCGACGTCGTCGTCGTCGCACGGCAGCCGCAGCCCCGCGGTCGCCCAGTGCAGGCCTGCGACGCCGAGCGCCGTGCCACCGACGAACGCGGCCGCCGCGATCCAGCGCTTGCCTGCCCGCCGCCGCGCCTCGAGCACGCGCACGATCGCGGCCATGCCGTCGTGGCGCGCGGCGGGATCGGTTGCGAGCCCGCGCACGACGAGCTGACGCAGCCAGCGCGGCACGCTCGACTTCGGCGGCTCGCGTATGCGACCGGACTGCACCGCATCGGCGAGCTCCGCGATGTTCTTGCCCTCGAAGGGCCGCACGCCGAACAGCGCCTCGTAGGCGGTCACGCAGAAGCCGAACTGGTCCGAGCGAGCGTCGGCAGGGGCGCCGCGGAACTGCTCGGGGCTCATGTACGCCGGCGTACCGACGAGCGCGCCCGCGCGCGTGAGCATCGGCTGGCCGCCCGACGCCGACCCGCTCGCCGCGACCCAACCGCGGCCGTCCGCAGTCGGACGCGCGAGCCCGAAGTCGGACACGCGCGCGCGACCGTCCTTGCCGATGAGCACGTTGTCGGGCTTGAAGTCGCGGTGGACGATGCCGGCCTGATGCGCGGCAACGAGGCCCTGCGCGCAGGGGAGCAGCACCTCCACGATCTCGCGCCACGATCGCTTGCGCTCGCGTGTCCACGCGCCGAGCGTCTGCCCGTCGATGAACTCCATCGCGATGAAGATGCGCTCGCCGACGAGACACACGTCGTGCACGGTGACGACGTTGGGGTGCGCGAGGCGAGCCATCGCCTGCGCTTCGCGGAGCAGTCGTTGGCGCTCTTCGTCGCCGGCGGTGCCGTGCAGGAGCTTGAGCGCGACCTTGCGATCGAGATCCGGATCGTAGGCGGCGAACACGACGCCCATGCCGCCGCTGCCGAGCCGCTCGAGCACCAGGTAGCGACCGAGCGTGGTGCCGTGGCCGGGTGCGATCGTCGTGGACATGGCGGGCTGCGTGTCGCCCGGCACGGGCTCGCTCGACGACGACACGTCGCCGCTCGCGGCCCCGTAGACCCACGCGAGCTCGGCGACGACGCGACCACACTCGGCGCAGCCGTCGAGGTGGTGCTCGACCGCCTCGACCTCGGTGGCCGCGAGCCCGCCCTGCACGAACGCGTCGAGCACGTCCGGCGCGGGACACTGACGGCCGGGCTCACCCTGCGCGTGCACGGGCCGAGCATAGCGAGGCCCGCGGCGCGCCAGCGGCGGACCGCCTGCCCCGTCGCCGGGCGCTCCGTCCATGGGAGCAGAGACGGGGTCCACGGCGTGCAGTCGCATCGCGGTGCCGCGCTCCGGGTGCAAACGCCGGCCGCGCCGGCCTCACGGTTCCGCGCGCGTGCTCACCCGGCGGGCGGGATCTGATCGCACGTCTCGCCGATCACCTGCGCGAGCGTGGCACCCACGACATCGGCGTAGGCGGCGGGCTCCTCGATGCTGCCGCTGTTCTGGAAGTTGGCGAACAGGCCGAAGAACTGCCAGAGCTGGTTGTCGACGTCGATGATGCACTCGTCGACGATGCCGGAGACGACGACGCACTGATCGCCGCCGCATTCCTCCTTCGCGGCCATGATCATGTCGTAGTACGCGCTCGCGCCCTCGGGCGACTTGTCGGGCTCGTCGGTGAGCACGACGATCACGAGCACGGCGCCCGCGTCGCGCAGGAACCCTGCGTTCGGCGTCGCGTTCGCGGGATGCAGCGCGTAGCCGGCCGCGGCCGACGACATCTCGAAGCTGCAGCCCGTCTCGCCCGCGGCGACGGCGGCCTGGCCGAACCACGTCTTGAGCTCGGAGTTGTCGTCGCCGACGATCGCCTCGAAGTAGGTGCGGCCGTCGTACTCGAACAGGCGCCCCTGCTCGCCGTTGGTGCCCGTGTTGCCCGCGTCGGGCGTGATGTAGTGGTCCTCGATCGCGGAGTCCGACGCGGTGGTCTCGCAGTTGAACTCGAACTCCGAGCAGCTGCCCGTGTAGAACGACGTCGTCGTCATGCCGACGTGCAGGTCGGTGCCGGGCGGAAGGTTCTCCCACATCTCGTCGACGAACGTGGGCCACGCGAGCGCGAGCTGGGTCTGGTACTCCTCCATCGAGAGCGAGTTGTCGATGACGAACAGGAGATCGACGTAGTTGCAGAAGTCCTGCCCGCCGGTCGTGCTGTCGGGGCCACCGACGTCGAGCTTGGGATCGTTGCCGGTGTCGGGATCTTCGGTGGTCTCGGACGACGACGTGACGTCCGCGCTCGCGCTGGCGCTCGTCGAGGTATCGGCGGGCTCGCCGGTGGTCGTCTCGGCGGCCCCGGTCGACGACTCCGCACCCATCGTGTCGAACGGGTTGAACTGATCGGTGCCGCACGCGAGCGTGCTCACCACGACGACCCCGCCCATGCTCAGTGCCAAGCGCTTCATGACCGTGATCTTGACCGACCCGGGCTCGCCTTTCAGGCCGTTTTTGGGTCGCCTGGGGCCAACGTCCTCACGCATGTGCGTGGGCGCCGGTCAGCCGGGCGGGTTCACGACGAGGCCGAGACCCGCGCCGGTCATGTCCGAGTAGGTGTACGGGTCGATCAGGTTCTCGACCGTGGTCACCGAGTCGTCGGTGGGGTCGACCTTGAAGGCTCGATCCGCATCCTTGTCGACGACCCACACCATGCCGTCGACGTCGATGCTCACGCCCACCGGCGTGACGCAGCCGGGCAGCTCGACCGAGCCGTCGACGAGCTGGCCGGCGGTCGTGTCGTAGCGGACGAGCGCACACGGGTTGTTGCCGGCGATCCAGGCGTTGCCGTCGCTGTCGATCGCGAGCCCGCGCAGGCGCGTGGGACCGCCGTCGGTGTCGCCGCGATCCACCCACGTCTCGCTCGCGAGATCGAACGACCAGAGCTTGCCGCTCCAGCCCGCAATCCACGGCGTGCCGTCGGCCGCGAGCGCGATGCCGTACATCACGTGCGCGACCGGGTTGTCGTAGCGCTCCACGGACATGTCCTGGCCGCTGATCTTGAAGAGCGAGCCGAGGGTGCCGAGCGCCCAGAAGTCGCCGTTCGCATCCATCGCGCCGCCGTACGGGCCGTGTCCCCAGTTGCACGGCCAGTCCTCGATCACGACCTCGCCGACGGGCGTGCCATCGTCGCCGTCGAGCCGGCGGATCGTCGCGGAGTCGTCGGGCTGGTTGCGGAACGCGAACCAGAGGTCGGCGTTCACGTTCTGACACGTGTCGGGATCGATCTCGCCACCCTCCCACGCCGTCGCGCGCGGACCCCCCTGGCTGCCGGCGACGCTCTCGTCGAACCCCGCGTCGTGGTGCCACAGGATGCACTCGTCGGCGCCCCACTCGAGCACGTCGTCGGGACCCTGCGACGTCGTGATGGCGCTGTCGCCGTTGGCGTCGATGCAGTCCTCGAGCTCGGCGGCGATCTTCGTGACGCTGCCCTGGCGGTTGCTCACCGCGACGTCGCCCGCGAGGTTCACCGACGTGCGCGAGGGATCGGGATTGCCCGGACCGGTGCGGTAGCGCGCGACCTCGGTCGCGGTCTTCGTGTCGATCTTCGAGACGGTGCCGTCGGGGCTGTTCGCGATCCAGATGATGCTGAAGTCGTGCGACGCCGTGCCATGGCCCTCCTCGCAGCTCGGCTGCAGGTCGTGCGCACCGACGTCGAACACGATGCCGTCGTCACTGTCGTCGTCGGCGTCGTCGTCGTCCGCGGATGCACCCGAAGACCCGCTCGAGTCCGCCGACGCGTCGCCCTGCGTGACCGACGCGGACACCGAGCCCGAGCCGTCGTCGTCGTCGAGGCTGCCGATGCCGTCGTCGCCCGAGCCCTCGCTCCCGCCGGATCCGGGCGGCAGCGCGCCGCCGCATCCCGACAGTCCCACCCCCACGACGAGCGCACCGAATCCGGTTCTGAGCACGTTCCCGTATTTATGACTGTATTTCTCGTATGTGCAAATACTTCTGTGTGAACCGATAAAAAGCCGTCGATCGATTCCGCGCTCCCCTTCGGGCCACCGGCGCGGGCCGGCCGCGGTCTCGGCCGGGTCGGCCCGCGCGGCGCCTCGGGCAAGATGTCTCCACCGTGAGCGGCGCCAGCCCAGAGCCGAGCTGGCAACGGCGGGTCGGCGACGACCCCTCGGTGCGCGCAGCGATCACCGCGCTCGTCGACGATGCGGCCGGACACTGGTCGGAGCTCGAGCTGTCGGCCGATCGCTTCGTGGCCCACCTGGTCGAGCGAATGCCCGACGCCCTCGCCTCGCCGACCGCCATCGAGGCGCTGCATGGCCGCGACCTCTACCTCGCGTGTGCCTGTGCCCACGGCGACACCGCGGCGATCGAGGCCTTTTTCGCGCGCTTCTCGGCCGACATCGAGCGGTGGAGCGCGCGTGCCGGGCTGTCGGGCAGCGAGGGCAGCGACGCCGTGCAGGACCTGCACATCGACCTGTTCTGGCCGGAGCCACCTCGAACGCCGCAGATCGCGACCTACTCCGGTCGCGCGCCGCTGCGCGCGTGGCTCCGCGCGGTGACGATGCACGCCGCGATCAAGGTCCGCCGCGGCCGACCGCCTTCGGTGGCCGCGGGCGAGCGCGCGTTTCCGGCGGCCTCGCAGGCCGAGGCGTTCTCGCTCGCGTGGGCGACCCTCGGCAGCCCCGAGCTGGTCGCGATGAAGCGCGCCGCGGAGTCGTCGTTCGCGCAGGCGTTCGCGCTGGCCATGGAGCAGCTCACGCCGGCCGAGCGCACGTTGCTGCGCCAGCGCTACCTCGACGGCCTCACGATCGACGACCTCGCCCCGCTGCACGGCGTGCACCGGGCGACGATGGCGCGACGCCTCGCCCAGGCACGCACGGCGGTGATCGATCGGACCCGCGTCGCGCTCGGCGAGCGGTTCGGGCTCGCGGCCTCCGTCATCGACGACGTGTTGCGCCTCGCGGGCAGTCGCTTCGATCTGAGCGTGAGCCGGCACTTTCGCGAGCACGCGGACACCTGAGCGCGCGGACGCGTTCAGCGAGGATTCGCGCGCCAGCGATCGAGCTCGGCGCGATCGAGTGGTTCCATCGCCGTGCCGTCCTTCGCGGCCTGTTCGGCCAGCTCGCGCGCGCGTTCGCGGCCCGCGGCCGTCGTCGCAGTGGCCCACACCGCGCGGGCGAGCGTGAACGCGAAGGTGGCGCGCGCGGTCGGCTCGGCGTCGGCGGGCAGGTCTCGCCACGCCTGTTCGGCGAGCCCGAGCGCTTCGCGGCGTTCCCCGGCGCGCAAGAGCAGCTTGGCGAGCAGCGATCGTTCCTTCGCGCACCGCAGGCGATCGGTCCCGACCTGTGCTCCGCATCGGATCAACGCGATCCGTCCGGCGAGCACGGCGGCCTCCGTGCGGCCCTGCCGATGCAGCAGCTCGGCGAGCAGTCGTCGACTCCCGCCGCCGCGGATCCCCGACGTCGATGCCTCCAACGCGAGCGCGCGGCGGACCTCGACCTCCGCGGCCACGTCTTCGCCGAGCGCCCGCAGAACCGTCGCGAGGTTGTGGTGGTACACCGCGAGCATCGGGTGGTCCGGGCCCAGGGCCTTCATCTGGGCCGCGAGCGCGGTCCGCTGCATGGCCTCGGCCTCGGCATACATGCCGCGGTCGGCGAGCACGCTCGCCAGGTTGGCGCGGATGATCGTGACGTCGGGATGGTCCGGACCGCGCACGCGCTCGGTCGTCGCGAGCGCGTCGCGGAGCAGGGACTCCGCCTCGTCGAACCGTGCACGAGCCGTGAGCACGCGCGCGAGACTGCTGCGCGCGGCCGCTCCTTCCACGCCTCCGCGGTCGGCCACCGGCTCGAACAGGTCGATCGCGACGCGCAGCTTCGTCTCGGCCTCGTCGAGCCGGCCGTCGCCCGACAGCGCGGTCCCGAGGTTGGTGTACGCGATCGCGGCGAAGATGCCGTCGGCCCCGATGGTGGTCGTCACGATCGCGAGCGAGCGTTCGAACGCGGCGACGGCCTCGCCGTAGCGGCCGCGCTGCATCGCGAGCGCCGCGACGCCGTCCCACGCGGGCGCGAGGTCCGGGTGGTTGGCTCCGACGCGTCGCTCGAGCGCCTCCCGAGCGTCCTCGAGGTGGCCCTCGGCCTCGTCGTAGCCGCCCGCGAACACGAGCTCGATCGCGAGGTGCTCGCGGGCCTTGGCCGTGCGCCGATCGAGCTGGCCGTGGCTCTGCTCGGTGAGCGCGAGCCGCCGTCGCGCGCGCTCGACCGCGCCGAGGTAGTCACCCGCTTCACGGGCGAGCGAGGCCTCGACCATCTCGAGCTGGGCCTGCGCGTCCGCGTCGTCGCCGGTCAGGGCAATCGCCAGATCGCGATACGACCCGACGTCGGCGGGCCGGTGACGCTTCTCGCCGACGAGCATCATCATTCCGAGCGCTGCGACGCGCAGCTCCGGCCACTGGCCTGTGGCGATCGCCTGGCGGATCGCGCCGCGGTACGCCGCTTCGGCGTCGTCGAAGCGCCCGAGCTCGATCGCGCACGCGCCCTCGAGCACACCCGCGCGCACGTGGATCGGCGCGTGGGTGATGGGCACGAGCAGCGCCTTCACCCGATCCATCTCCTCGCTCACGCGCTGCCACTTGCCGGCCTCGAGCAACGCCTCCACCCTCACGAGTCGCTCGTCGATCTGCGCGACGGCCTGCGCTTCCCTCGGTTCGGGCGGATCGCCCTGGCCGTCGAGCACGGCGTCGTCGAGACAACGCGCGGGCTCGGGCAGCTCGGTGACGGACTTCCACGCGAGCCGAACGACGTCGGCATCGGGCGCGCCGAGCACGTCGATGGTGGCGCGCATGCGGGTCCGCTGCCGCTGCAGGCAGCGCATCCGCCCGTCCAAGGTCGCGGCCGAGGCCTCCCCGCGCACGCTGGTGGCGGCGCACGCCTCGGTGAACTGGCGCACCCACTCGTCGCCGTAGGCATCGAGACGCTCGCCGACGACGCGCGAGGTGGCCTCGGCGTGGGGCAGGCCGGTCGCGCGCAGGGCCGCGTCGACCTCGTCGCGTCGCGCGTCGTCCCAGACGCCGATCAGCTGGGCAGGACCATCCGCGCATCGCTCGCTCTGGCCGCGACGCACGGCGAGCACCCCGAGGACCGTCACCGCGAGCACGCCGACGAGCGGCCACCGCGATCGCCAGCTCGTCGACGTCGCGCGGGCGATCGCGCTGTGCAGCTCGGCCATCGATCGCCAGCGATCGGCGGGATCGCGCGCGAGCCCGCGCTGCAGGATCGGCTCGAGCGACTTCGGTACGCGACCGCGTCGGTGGCTCGCCGTCGCGCCTGGTCGATGCCCGACGAGCGCCTCCTCGAGCGACACGCAGAACGCGTACTGATCGCTCGCCGCATCGGGCGTGTGCCCCTGCAGCAGCTCCGGTGCCATGTACGCGGGCGTGCCCGCGATGCCGGACGTCCGCGCTCCATCGCCGCCGCGTCGCGTGTCGTCGGGACTCGGCGTGTCGTCGGGCGCGCGCTCGATCGCCAAGCCGAAGTCGGCGGCCTTCACTCGACCGTCGCGGCCGACCAACACGTTG
Organism: uncultured Nannocystaceae bacterium; assembly: GCA_964468635.1. Classification (GTDB taxonomy): domain Bacteria; phylum Myxococcota_A; class Polyangia; order Nannocystales; family Nannocystaceae; genus Xiheibacterium. Next base: position 22,091 of record CAYXVR010000042.1, on the reverse strand, counting down.
TGCGGCTTGAAGTCGCCGTGGGTGATGCCCTTGCCGTGGATCGCGATCAACGCGCTCGCAGCGGCCGCGAACACCTCGAGGATCTGCGCCGTCGTGCGCGGCTGCTGCTGCAGCCACCGCGTCAGGTCGACGCCGTCGACGAGCTCCATGGCGATGTACGCCATGTCTCCCGAGCGGCCGCAGTCGTGGATTGCCACGACGTTCGGGTGCGAGAGCTGGGCGGAGGTCCGCGCCTCTCGCAGCAACCGCTCGACGCGTCGCACCGCGTTGGGCCCGCCGCCACCGCCGACGAGCTTGAGCGCGACGTTGCGATGGAGCTCCGCGTCGTACGCGACGAACACCGCCCCTTGGCCGCCCGCGCCGAGGAGCTCGAGCAGGCGATAGCGCCGGGCGACCGTGGTGCCGATCGCGACCGCACCGAGCGAGGCCGGCATGGGCGCGTCACCGTCGGCCGAGGACCGGGCCAACAGCGACACCAGCTCGCGGCACGCGTCGCAGCCGTCGATGTGCGCGAGCACCCGTTCGCGCTCTTCGAGCGTGAGCTCGCCGTCGACGAACCCCGCGGCCGCGTCGGCGTCGAGGCACGCGTCGTCCGCGGCGAGCATCGCGTCACGCATGGCTGCCCTCGATCATGCCAGCGCTCGGCGGTGATCTGCGCGAGGGACTGCGGCTCAGTAGGTGCAGCTCGGGGGGTCGGTCAGCCCCGAGCAGAAGTTCAAGTTGGGGCAACAGCCCCACTCGCACGGTTCGCCCTGGACCGCGCAACACGACACGCCGTAGCCGAGCGTCCAGTGGCAGCCCACACCGGGGTCGCACGCGTTGCCACACCCGCCGCAGTGATCGGGGTCGGTCGACGTGTCGACGCAGGCGCCGTCGCACAGGGTCTCGCCCGGCGGGCACTGACACCCGAACTCCGTGCACTCCTGGCCTTGCGCGCACTCGTTGCCGCACCCCATGCAGTGGTCGACGTCGGTGGCCGTGTCCACACAGTGGCCGTCGCACGCGGTCTGGCCACCGGGGCACGTGCACACGCTAGCACTGCACGTCGCACCGGTCGCGCACGAGGTCCCGCACGAACCGCAGTGGTCCTCGTCGCTCGTGGTGTCGACGCAGTCTCCGCCGCAGGCCTTCTGATTCCCCGGGCAGTCGCAGGTCCCGGCCTCGCACGTCGCGCTGTCCGGGCACTCGTGTCCGCAGCCGCCGCAGTTGGCCTCGTCGACGTCGGTGTCGATGCAGGTTCCGTCGCAGACGCTCCCGCCCCCGGGGCACCCGCAAGCTCCGTCCTCGCACGCCTGCGAGGGAAGGCACGCGTTGCCGCACTGGCCGCAGTGGAGCGGATCGCGATCGAGCGCCGCGCACATGCCGTCGCACACGGCGTGTCCATCGTCGCACGCACAGTCGCCGCTGCGGCACACCGCGCCGTCGCCCTTCTGGGCGGCGCAGGCCATCCCGACGGTGGGCTCGTCGTCGACGATGCCGTTGCAGTCGTCATCGCGATCGTTGCACGTCTCCTGGCCGGCCTCGCACTGACACACGTCGCTCTTCTGGCCGATGACCGCGCCGCAGGTCCAACCCGAAACGCACGCGTCGGACGATGTGCAGCCCGAGCTGCAGGCGAACTCGTCCTCGCGGATCGGGACGCAGATCTCGGACGCGCAGTCCGAGTTCTTCTCGCAGGGCTTGCCGATCTCGCCGTGGCTCTGCTGGCCGCACACGTCGTCGATGCAGGTCAGGTGGTCCGACTTGCACGTGTCGCCGGCGCAGCAAGGCCGATCGAATTCGCCGCAGTCGCCCGGGCCATCGTCGCTGCCCGTGTCGCCCGCGCCGCTCGCCTCGCCCGCCTCGCCTGCCTCGCCGCCGGTGGCGGAGTTCGACCCGGGCCCGGCGTCGGGCTCGGTCGAACCGCCGCAGGCGACGAGCGCAAACAAGACGCACGACAGCCGCGCGCCGAGGATCGTGGTGTGGGGGGTGTTCATCGTCGGTCTCGTCTTCGTCTAGGACGCGCAACACACGTGGCCGGCGCCGCACTCGGCCGAGTCTTCGCAGGTGCATGCCGTCACCGTGCAGGCGTGGCTGGTGGGATCGCAGCAAGTGCCGACCGTGCAGTCGCCATCGGAGCGACACTCGACGCAGGCACCGTCGTCGCACACCAGATCGCCCTCGCACTGCGCGTCGCTCCGACAGGCGCAGCTCGTCTCGCTGCACGTTCCGGTGTCGAGGTCGCAGCAGCTGCCCGCCGTGCAGTCGGCGTCCGAGCAGCACTCGGCACACACGCCGTCACAACACGCCTGTCCGTCGCTGCACTGGGCATCGGTCTCGCAGCCGCAGGCGCCGGCGCTGCACGTACCCGCGGTCGCGTCGCAGCACGTGCCCGCGGTGCAGTCGGCGTCCGAGCAGCACTCGCCGCATGCACCGTCGCAGCAGCTCTGGCCTTCGTCGCACTGCGCGTCGCTCTCGCAGCCACAGACCGCAGCGCTGCACGTCCCCGACATCGGATCGCAGCAGGTGCCGGCAGTGCAGTCGGCGTCGGAGCAACACTGCGCGCAGGCGCCATCGCAGCAGCTCTGGCCCTGGTCGCACTGCGCATCGCTCGTGCACGCGCAGGTCGTCGGCGAGCACGCGTGGACGCTGGTGTCGCAGCAGCTGCCCGCGGTGCAGTCGGCGTCGGAGCAGCACTCGCCGCACGTTCCGTCGCAGCACACCTGCCCGGCGCCGCACTGCGCGTCCGAGAGGCAGCCGCAGCTCGCTCGCGTGCACGTGTGCGACTCGACGTCGCAGCACGTCCCGGCCGTGCAGTCGTCGTCGGTGCAACACACGCCCGGGACGCACGTGCCGGGGCTCGAGGTCGGATCGAGCGGGGTGTCGTCGACGCTCGCGTCGCCGCTCGGGCTGGGCTCGGTCGTGCTGCCCGTGTCGGCGAGCGACGGCGACGGCTCGGACGCGCACGCGACGACCGCCGCGACGAGTGCGATCGCAGGCCACGGGCCGGCGCGGTGGGGCGCCGGGGCGTTGGCTCCGGGTCGATGGGTCGCGTCGTGCATCGTGTCGCGACTGGTGGGGCCGCGGCCGCGGCCGCGGTCGCGTCATCGCGGTCGTGGTCGCAGATGAGCAGAGTCACACCGCGACCGCGCGTCCGCGTCGCGCGACGACGCAAAAAAGCCGGACAGCGATCCGCCGCCCGGCCTGATGCCGCGCCCTCGCGGGCGCCGTCCTACCAGCGGTAGTGCGCGAAGGCCTTGTTCGCCTCGGCCATCTTGTGGATGTCCTCGCGCTTCTTCACCGCGGTCCCGCGGTTCTGCGCGGCATCCAGCATCTCGTTCGCGAGCCGCTCGCGCATCGTCTTCTCCGGGCGCGAGCGCGCGGAGTGGATGAGCCAGCGGTACGCGAGCGCCTGGCTGCGCTCGGGGCGTACCTCGATCGGCACCTGGTAGTTCGAGCCGCCGACGCGGCGCGCACGGACCTCGAGGCGCGGCCGCGTGTTGCCCACGGCCTTCTCGAACACCTTGATCGGATCGTCCTTCGTGCGCTCGCTGATGATCGCGAACGCGTCGAACACGATCTTCTCCGCGATGGACTTCTTGCCGGTGAGCATGAGCCCGTTGATGAACTTCGCGACCTGACGGTTCACGTCGGCCGGATGATCCGTGTAACGGACCTCGACGACCGGGCGGGGCTTGCGATTGACCTTCTTGCGAGACATGTCGTGCCTTCTTACTTCGGTCGCTTGGTGCCGTACTTCGAGCGCCGCTGCCGACGACCCGACACACCGGTGGTGTCGAGCGTGCCGCGCACGATGTGATAGCGGACGCCGGGCAGGTCCTTCACGCGACCGCCACGGATCAACACCATCGAGTGCTCTTGGAGGTTGTGCCCCTCGCCGGGGATGTAGCTCGTCACTTCCATCCCGTTGGTGAGGCGCACGCGCGCGACCTTGCGCAGCGCGGAGTTGGGCTTCTTCGGCGTCACCGTGTAGACGCGAGTGCACACACCGCGACGCTGGGGGCACTCCTTGAGCGCCGGCGCGGTCTTCTTCGCGAACTGCTGGACGCGTCCCTTGCGGACGAGCTGCTGGATCGTGGGCATAAAACGAGGCTCGGAACGCGGGGCAGGTCCCCGGCGGGCGGCGAGTATAGACAGATCGGGGTGGGGATCAACCCGCGGGCCCGCCCGCGGGCGCGGGCATGGCGGCCGGGCTATCTTGGGGCTCAGCGCCGCCAGGCTATCCTGGTCCTTCCCCCATGCCCTTCCTCGTCCGGCCCCGCTACTGCCCCGCCTGCGGGGGCCCCAACCCCGACGCCGGCTCGGCCAGCTGCCGTTTCTGTGACGGACCGCTCGTCCCGGTCGGCAGCCCGGATCCCGCGCACGCCGTGCCCTGCGGCCGATGCGGCACCTCGATGGCGGGCGGCGCGGCGTACTGCTCGACGTGCGGCCTCGCGCTCGGCGATGCCACGCGCGAGACGACCCACGGCCCCTGCCCCGGCTGCAATCACGAGCTGCAGGGCTGGAACCTCGACGCGTCGGGCCCGTACCGCGGCGGTCATCCGGTCGCCGCGTGTCACGGATGCGGCGGCGTGTGGCTGCCGATGGCGACGCAGCGCGCGTTGATCGACGCCGCCGCAGCCGAAGCGGATCGCCAAGGCGAAGCGTCGACGACGACGGTCGTGCGTCAGCAGCTGCCCGTCGGGATCCTCGCGTCCGCCGTCGTGTACCGCCGGTGCCCGAAGTGCAGCAAGACGATGGCGCGCAAGAACTTCGGCGGATGCTCCGGCGTGATCGTCGATCAGTGCACGTGCGGCACGTACTTCGACGCGGGCGAGCTCGAGAGCGTGCTCGCGTTCGTGCGCTCGGGCGGCATGCAGCTCGCACGGCGCCGCGCGGAAGAGGAGCGGCAGCGACGAGAGTCCATGCCACCGCCCGAGCAACGCACGGGCGGAACGTCGTGGATGGCGACGGAGGCCCGCGATCCGTCGTTCTCGCTCGCGCACTGGATCGCGCAGTGGCTCCTCGGCCGCTGAGACCCGATAGACTGACTCGATGAGCGACTCGGGCCCGCCGAGCGACGAGCTCTCCGCGACCGCGGCGGGCGTCGCACCGCCGGGCCTCGAGACGCGCGACGCGGATCCGCCGATGGATCCGGTCGAGCAAGCGGCGCTCGCCCGCGCGCGGGCGAAGCTGGTCGCGAGCGACTACCAACCGGTACGGCTCGGGCGGTTCGTGCTGCTCGAGCGGCTCGGCCACGGCGGCATGGGGGTCGTGCACGCCGGCTACGACGACGTGCTCGATCGTCGCGTCGCACTCAAGCTGATCGGATCGCATCGCGCGTCCACCGATTCGGCGCGGCGCCGCCTGTTCCGCGAGGCGCAGGCGATGGCGAAGCTCAGCCACCCCAACGTCGTGCAGGTGTTCGAGGCCGGCGAGCAGGACGGCCACCTCTTCATCGCGATGGAGCTCGTCGAGGGCCGCACGCTGCGCGCGTGGAATCGCGAGGCCGCGCGCACGTGGGACGAGGTGCTGCGGATGTTCGTGGGCATCGGCGAGGGCTTGGCGGCCGCGCACGAGGCCGGCGTCGTGCATCGCGACTTCAAGCCCGACAACGTGCTCATCGGCCGCGGCGATCGGCCGAAGGTCGCCGACTTCGGGCTCGCCACGCTCGACCTCGTGCTGTCGAGCCAGAGCCATCCCGGCGCGAGCAGCTCCGGCAGCTCGAGCTCGCGCTCGCGCGTCGACCTCGACGCGCCGCTGACCGTCACCGGCGAGGTGATGGGCACGCCTGCGTACATGCCACCCGAGCAGTTCACCGAGCGTCGCTGCGACGCGGTGGGCGATCAGTTCTCGTTCTGCGTCGCGCTCTACGAGTCGCTCTACGGCGAGCGCCCGTTCGCGGGCGAGAACCTCGCGGAGATCATGGCGCACGTGAAGGCGGGCGACGTGCGCCCGGCCCCGGCGCGCACGCCCGTGCCGGCGTGGGTGCGGGCGATCGTCGTGCGCGGCCTGTCGGCGCGGCGCAGCGAGCGGTTCGTCGACATGCGCGAGGTGATCGCCGCGCTCGGCGACGACCCGCACGTGCGGCGCCGCCGAGTGCTCCTGCGCGTGCTCGGCACGACGGCGGTCGTCGGTTCGGTCGTCGCGGGCGTGATCGTCGTGCAGACGCGGCCGCGGCCGTGCGCGGACGCGGAGGATCGCATCGCGGATCTGTGGAACGACGAGGTGCGCACGCGCGTGGTCGATGCACTCCACGCCACGGGGGTCTCGTACGCCGACGACACGGCCGCGCGCGCGAGCCACGGCATCGAGCGCTGGGCCGCGCGGTGGGTGCACGGCTACGTCGACGCGTGCGAGGCCACCCACGTGCGCGGCGCACAGTCGCCCGCCGCACTCGACCTGCGCATGGGCTGTCTCGATCGCGGCCGCACGGCGCTCGGCGCCGCGATCGATCTGCTCGGCACCGCCGACGCGTCCGTCGTGGAGAACGCCGTGCGGCTCGTCGACGCCCTGCCTCGTCTGGACGCGTGCGACGATCTCGACGCGCTGCGTGCCCGCGTGCCGCCGCCCGACGACCCCGAGGTCGCGACGGCCGTCGACGCGCTGCGCGACGAGCTCGCCGTGGCGTACGCGCTGCACGTCGCGGGGCGGATCGGCGATGCCGAGGCGGCGATGCTCGATCTGCAGGCGCGCGCGCGCTCGCTCGGGTTCCGGCCCGTGCAGACCGAGATCGACACCGCGCTCGCCGAGCTGTTCGTCACGCTCGCGAAGCACGACGAGGCCGAGGCGCTGTTCCGCACGGCGCTCGGCCACGCGATCGCCGACGGCGACGATGCCAGCGCGCTCGGATCCGCCACCGGCCTCGTGATGCTGCTCGGCGCACGCGAGGCCCGCTTCGCGGAGGCCGCGTGGATCGGCGACATCGCGCTCGGGCTCGCGCAGCGCCGCAACGCCCCGATCGCGACCGCCGACGTGCACAACAGCCTCGGCGGGCTCGCGGATCGGCAGGCGCGCTACGACGAGGCCGAGACCCACTTCCGCACCGCGCTCGAGCTCCTGCAGGGCGAGCTCGGCGAGAGCGCGCTCGAGGTCGCGGTGGTCCACGAGAACCTCGGCACCACGATGATCGGTCAAGGCCGCCACGAGGACGGGCTCGCGCAGCACCGAATCGCGCTGTCGATCCGCGAGGGCGAGCTCGGCCCCGAGCATCCGCTCATCGCGATCGGCCACTTCCACGTCGGCTCGTCGCTGCAGGAGCTCGGCCGCTACGAGGAGGCGGAGTCCGAGCTGCGCCACGCGATCGATCTGCTCGGGCGCACGTTCGGGCCCAACCATCCCGACTCCGCGATGGCGTACACGAACCTCGGCATCGTGCTCGACGAGCTCGGCCGCCACGCCGCCGCGCAGACGGAGTACCGCCGCGCGCTGCCGATCTTCGAGCGCGCGTACGGTCCGGATCACCCCGTCGTCGCGCAGGGCTACAACAACCTCGGCACGTCGTTCGAGGACGAGGGGCGCTTCATCGAGGCCGAGGCCGAGTTCCGCCGCGCGCTCGTCATCTCGCGGCGCGCGTTCGGCGAGGACCACCCCGACGTCGCGCGCACGCTCGGCAACCTCGCGTCCGTGCTCGTCGCCCAACGGCGGTGGGACGAGGCGGTGGAGGCGGCCGAGGCGTCGCTCGCGATCTCGAAGACGATCCTGGTTCCCGAGGACGACCTGAAGCACGCGTACCGCGTCGCGTGCGAGGCCGAGCGCGCGCGCGCGGACGCGAACCACGACGCGAGCGCAGCGACCACCGCACGGGTGCGCGATCTCTGCGCTCGGTCCGGGTGAGCGCCCTACTTCACCGGCTTGCGGAACTTGAGCGTCATTCGATCGCTCTCGCCGATCGCGATGAACTTGTCCTTGTCCACGTCGCCGCCGTCGAGGCTGGGCGGCAGGCTCCACACGCCGTTGGGGTGGTCCTTCGTGTCCTTCGGGTTCGCGTTGATCTCGCTCTTGTCGACGAGCTCGAACCCGGCCGCCTCGGCCGCCGCGATCACGGTGTGCTCGGGCAGGTAGCCCTTCTCCGCCGTGGTGTTCGGATCCGCGTCCTTGTTCGCGCGGTGCTGCTCGACGCCGAAGATGCCGCCCGGCTTGAGCGCGTCGAAGGCCGACTTGTAGATCGCGCCGATCGAGTCGCTGCGATACCAGCCGTGGCTGTTGCGGAACGTGAGCACGACGTCGGCGGTGCCGGGCGGCACGAGCTCGAACGGGTGCACCACGATCTTCGCGACCTTGCCGTCGGGGCCGAGCTGCACGTCCTGCTTCACGGTGGCGGTGCCGACGTCGCCGAACACGGCCTTCTCGGCCGCGAAGCGATCGAGCAGCTTCTGGCTCTGCGCGGTGCCGTAGTACTCCTTCGGTCCGTTCGGATCGAAGACGGTGACGACGAGCTTGCCCTTGCCGGCGACGTACGGCGCGAGGATCTCGCTGTACCAACCGCCGCCGGGCCACAGCTCGACCACCGTCGACTCGGGGCGCACCTCGAAGAACGCGAGGGTCTCGGCGGGGTGCCGCGCGGCGTCGCGCGACTTGTTCTCCGCGCTGCGATGCGGCATCGCGAGCACGGTCGCGAAGTCGGCGGCCTTCGGCGCGGCGACGGGCGCATCGGTGGCGGCCTTCGGGTCGGGCGACGCCGTGTCGGCGGAGCCTGCTCGACATGCGTAGAGCGACGAGAGCGTGACGATCAGTGCGAGCGATCTCTTGGTGCGCGGCCTCATGGCGCTGCACGGTAGTCTCGACGCCCCGAAGCTGGCAACTCGCGCGTGCGCCACCGCGGCGTCGCATCGCCGCGCGAGCGCTGCGGCAAGCCCGCTCCTCGTTTTTCGCCGCCGATCGGCCCGTAGCTTCCCGATCGCGGGGTGTTTCGTGGAACGTGTGCAGCGCCGATCGAAACCCGCCGTCCCCGAGAGCGAGAGGGAACGACCGCGCTCGGGGGGGCGCGGGTCGGGGGGTCACGTCATGCCGCACCGCAAAGCGTCCTGGTGGGGGTTCGTCGCCGCGATGGCGATGACCGGCTGCTACGCCGGTAACGATCGCACGAACAACGACGGCGGCGGCGACGGGGCCGACGGGTCGCAGGATCCGGACGACCTGCAGGGTCCCGACGAATGCGTCGACACGAAGAACTTCTTCCGTGAAGACGTCTGGGCACCGCTGCTCTCGACGAAGTGCTTCGCGTGCCACAACCCGGGCGGGCAGGCGGCGAAGAGCAACTTCGTCATGCAGGGCACCGACTACCCCGGTTACGTCGACGCGAACTACCAGACGGTGGCGAACATCGCCCGGCTCGAGATCGAGGGCGTGTCGCTGCTCTTGCTCAAGCCGAGCGCGCAGATCGAGCACGGCGGTGGCGAGCAGATCGCGATCGACGGTGAGGAGTACGAGCTCCTCACGGAGATGATCGATCGATTCCAGGCGCCGATCCACTGCGTGAACGACCAGGACATCCGCGCGTTCTATGCCGACATCGAGCTCCTCGACGAGGTCGGCACGCTGCGCAAGGCCGTGTTCCAGCTGACCGGCCGCATGCCGACGGACGTCGAGATCGCGGCGGTGCACCACAAGGGCTTCGCGTCGCTCGACCCGGTGCTCGACGCGGTGATGCACGAAGAGGCGTTCTACGTGCGCCTCAAGGAGATCTACAACGACATCATGCACACGGACTCGTACCTCGTCGGCGACGACGCGGTGCAGACCGTGGACATGGTCCGGTTCCCCAACGCGCGCTGGTTCGACGCGCTGCCCGAGGATCAGATCGCCGACGCGCGCAACAAGACGAACGACGCGATCGCCCGCGAGCCGCTCGAGATCATCGCGTCGGTCGTGCGGCGTGATCGTCCGTTCTCGGAGATCCTCACGGCCAATTTCACGCTCGTGAATCCGTGGTCGGCGCGCAGCTACGGCATCCCGCTCGACCACTTCGTGGACCCGAACGACCCCAACGAGCTCGTGCCGGCGACGTTCGACGGCTTCGCGCACTCGGGCCTGTTGTCCACGTCGGTGTTCCTCAACCGCTACCCGACGACGGCCACGAACCGCAACCGTGCGCGCTCGCGCGTGTTCTACAAGTTCTTCCTCGCGACCGACGTGCTGCGGCTCGCGGCGCGGCCGATCGACGTGTCGTCGATCGCCGACTTCAACCCGACGCTGTACAACCAGAACTGCACGGTCTGCCACGACTACGTCGACCCGCTGGCCGGCGCGTTCCAGAACTTCGACGAGACCGGCCGTTACGTGCCGGACGAGCAGTGGTTCACGGACATGCGGCCGCCGGGCTTCGAGGACGAGCAGATCCCCTACGACCAGAGCCGCACGGCCCTGCAGTGGCTCGTGCCCAGGCTGGTGGAGGACGAGAAGTTCGCGCTGTCCGTCGTGCACACGATGTACACGGGGTTGACGGGCCAGGAGCCGCTGCTCGAGCCCATCGACGACAAGGCGCCGGACTACCTGCAGCGCATCAAGGCCTACGAGGCGCAGGACTACACGTTCAAGAAGATCGCCCAGGAGTTCAACGAGGGCGGCCAGGAGCTGCGCATCGTCGTGAAGGCGCTCGTGAAGACCGAGTGGTTCCGCGCCATCGACAGCGAGGTGCCGCTGTCGCCCGAGCGCGCGAGCGAGCTCGCCGACATGGGCACCGCGCACCTGCTCTCGCCCGAGCAGCTGCACCGGCGCATCGTGGCGACCACGGGATACGCGTGGAAGCGCGGTGACAGCAACGTCCTGCTCTCGACCGAGTACTTCAAGTTCTTCTACGGCGGCATCGACTCCGCCTCGGTCACGCAGCGGCTCACCGACATGAACGGCGTGATGGCGAACATCACCGAGCGCATGAGCAACGAGGTCGCGTGCATCGCCACGGCCAACGACTTCGCGAAGCCGGTGGATCAGCGCCTGCTGTTCCCGCTGGTGGAGCGGGGCATCCTGCCCGGCACGCCCGAGGGTGACGAGGCCATCCGCGCGAACATCCACTACCTGCACGAGCACCTGCTCGGCGAATCGTTGGACGACGACGATCCCGAGGTGGATCGCACGGTCGCGCTGTTCGAGGCGCTGCTCAACGACGGGCGCGAGAAGATCCTCGATCCCACCGCGCCGCTGCCCACCACGATCGCCGGGCCGTGTCAGGCGACGATGGATGCGACCGGCATGCCGCTGCCGCCCGAGACGGCCGTGATCGAGGATCCGGACTACACGGTGCGCGCGTGGATGGCCACGATCACCTATCTGCTCGGGGACTTCCGCTACCTGTACGACTGAAGGAAGGGAGGACAACACCATGGACCGCCGAGATTTCATCAAGCTCGCGTCGCTCGCCGGCATGTCCGTCGCCGGTGCTCCTCTGCTTTCTCGTGCAGAGGACGAGGACTACGTCGATCCACCGCACCCGCAGGCGTTGGGCGACGACTACCAGGGGCCGCTGTTCGTCGCCGTGCAGGCGCACGGCGGCTGGGATCCCACGCTGCTCTGCGATCCCAAGGGCAACCTCAACAACTCGTACAACGACGGTGACATCGGCACCGCCGGCAACCTGCGCTTCGCACCGATCGCGTCGGCGGCTGCGTTCTTCAACGCACACTACGCCCGCACGATGGTGATCAACGGCGTCGACACGGCGACGAACGCCCACGATGCCGGCCAGCGCAACTGCGTGAGCGGGCGGCTCGGCGAGGGCTACCCGAACATCGCGGCGCTCGCCGCCGGTGTGGGCGCGCCGCAGCGTCCGATGTCGTTCATCAGCTTCGGGCCCTACGACCGCACCGGCGGTCTCGTCGCACCGGTGCGCAACGGCAACCAGGAGCGCCTCTCCGATCTGTCGTTCCCCGATCGGGTGAACGCGGTGGACGAGGCGGGCGGCACGTATCACACGCCGTACGCGAACCAGATCATCCGGATGGCGCGCGAGAAGCGGGCCCAGGATCTGCTCAAGCGCAACCACCTCCCGCGCTTCAAGAACGCGCTGTCGAGCATGCTCACCGCGCGCTCGGGCAGCAAGGAGCTGCAGAACCTGCAGGCCGTGCTGCCGGCGCCCAACGAGAACACGCTGTTCCGCCAGGCGGAGCTCGTCGTCGCGGCGTACAAGGCCGGCATCGGCGTGGCAGGCAACCTGTTCCACTCGAACTTCGACACGCACAGCGATCACGACAACGCACAGAGCGATCGCATGAACGAGATCGTCGGGCTCGTGTCGTTCCTGTGGCAGGAGGCGGAGCGCCAGGGCGTGGCCGACAAGCTGTGCGTGCTCATCTGCTCCGACTTCGGCCGCACGCCGAACTACAACGGCAACGCCGGCAAGGACCACTGGTCGATCACGAGCATGATCGCGATGGGCGCGGGCATCCCCGGCAACCGCGTCGTGGGCATGACCGACGAGGGCCACAACGCGATGCTGCTCGACCCGGCGACGCTGATGCCCACGACCGACGCCACGAAGGGCGTGCGCCTGACGCCGGCCCACGTGCACCGCGGCCTGCGCCGCGTGCTCGGCATCGAAGGCACCGCCGCCGACGACATGTTCCCGCTGTCGATCGACGACGAGCTGGATCCGTTCAAGGTCGTCTGAGGCCTCAGAACCGCGCCAGCACGGCCGTGACGTTGTCACGGCCGCCTGCGGCGTTCGCGGCGTCGACGAGGCCCACGACGACTTGCGCGACCGTACGGTCCTCGGTCGCGAGTGCCGCGGCGATGTGCGTGTCATCGACCATGTCGTACAGGCCGTCGGTGCACAAGAGCAGCTGGTCGTCCGCGCGCAGCTCGAGGTGGCGCAGCTCGACGTCGAGCGCATCCGTGCCGCCGCCGACCGCGTTGACGAGCACGTGGCTGAAGCGCGACGTGGCGGCCTGCGCTTCGGTGAGCATCTTGCCGTCGATCATCTGCTGCGCGAGCGTGTGATCGACGGTGAGGCGGTAGAGCTTGCCGTCGCGGAACAAGTAGGCCCGGCTGTCGCCGACGTGCACGAGCAACAGGTCGGGCCACGCCACGTACGCCATCGTGAGCGTCGTGCCCAGGTTGTCGGCCAGGCCCTTGCGGCGCCCGACCCGGTGCACGCGCTCCTGCGCCGTCTTCACGGCCTCGCGCAAGCCGTCCGCGAGCTCCTCGCCCGTGCACTCCGAGCGGCGCTGCACCCACGGCATCGTCGCGAAGCAGTAGTGCGCCATCGCATCGATCGTCACCGCGCTGGCCACCTCGCCGCCACCATGCCCGCCGATGCCGTCGGCGACGATCATGATGCGCCCTTGGGGCGTATCGACGAGCCGCGTGCCTGCCTGCGCCGGCAGGCTCGAGCCCTCGATCAAGAGCGAGCGCTCGAGGGACGCGATGAGGAACTGATCCTGGTTCGACTCGCGCACCCGGCCGGGATCCGTGTAGCCGTACACGTCCGCGAGCACCGCCGGGTTGCTCGCGAATGCGTGCGCGTCCGCCAGGCTGCGCAGCGCGGAGCCGTCGCTGCTCGACAGCAGCTTGAGCGTGGCGTGGCGTGCCGCGGCAGTGGGCACGGCCTCGACCCCGGGAATCGTCCGCTCGTCGCTCATGACGCCGTCATACCCGGACGGGCGCCGGTTTCAAGATGGCCCCCACCGACGGCCAAGGGCGGTGGGGCAGCCCCCGTTCCGTGGCCTAGTCGAAGCGGCTGCCGAGGTGCAGGGTCCAGTGATCGATCGTGCCGGCGTCGCCCGCCACGTCGTCGATCACGCGGAGGGTCCACGGGCCGTTCACCATCTCGTCGCCCGAGAACCCGATCACGGGGTGACGGCGCCAGAAGATCTCGGACGCCTCGCCGTCGAACACGACGACCTCGTTGCCCGCCGGGTTCGTGAGCGTGACGCGGAGCTGCGTCGCGTCGGGGTGGAGCACGAACATGTCGAGCTCGACGTCCATGTCGACGGTGGCGAGCCCGTTCACGACGAGCGTGCGCGACACGCCCTGCGCATCGCCGTCGGGGATCGCCGGACCGCCGACGTCTTCCGCGAACGCCTCGCCGAAGTTGCCGCGCATCCACGCCGGGAAGCACTGGCCCTCGTCTCCGCGCGTGAGGCCGGCGCAGATCAGGCCCTGGCCGATGTCGCACGGGTCGCTCGGGCTGCAGTCGGTCTGCTCGCCGAAGCCGGACGTCACCGTGCAGCGGCCGACGTTCGAGGCCTCGGAGGATCCGATGCACGTGCCGACGTCGCACTCGGAGCTCGACGTGCACTCGCCGCCCTGGGGCCCGACCGCCGCGCTGCAGCGCTCGATCTCGCCGTCGGAGATCACCGCCACGCGCTCGGTGGTGCCGTGCGCGAAGTAGGCTCCGACCGAGGTGTCGCCGGCGCCGAACTCGTACGCGACGTACGGGCGCGCGCTCGTGCGGTCCCAGATCTCGATGCGGTTGATCTCGCCCTGGTCGGCGGCGTCGAACGCCTCCTCGATCGTGGTGACGTCGTCGGCCGCGGAGCTCTGCACCGCGCGGATCACCTGCTGACGCGTGAGGTCGTCGAGGCCGGCCGGCCCGGTGAGCACGTCGCGCTCGCCGGTGACGACGTCGCTCGACGTCTGCAGGTCGCGGAACTGATCGCCGAAGACGCAGTCGACGGCGAACGGGGCGAGCGCCTCGGCGCACGCCGGGCCCATCTGGGTCGCGAACGCCTCGAAGCCCGCCGCGCAGAAGTCCATCGGCTCCGGCGGGCTCACGCACAGGTTGTCGAAGATCGGGCCGAGCGCCTCGCCGTCGGTGCAGATGGCGAGCGCCTCCGCGTGCGTGAGATCGGGCGTCTCGGGGTCGGCCTCGGAGTCGGCGACCTGCCCGTTCATGCAGAAGAGGATGTTGTTCGCGACGGTGTCGTTGCACTCGTCCGCGGGCGGCAGCGGATCGCACTCGCCGTTCTCGCAGGTGGACACGAGGCGGTACGCGCCGCGACCACGGGCGTCGTGCGTGCCCACGACCACGAGGTACTCGCCGCCGTCGAGCTCGAGACCGGTGAGCCGCGACTGGCGGCCCCAGCCCGAGTCGTCGTCGAACGCGAGCGCGGTGGTGCCGAACGACTCGCCCACGCGCGGGCCGTACACGAACAGCGTCGTGTCGAGCTTCTTCGCGGTGCCGAGCTGCGTGATCTCGACGCGCACGCGCGCGCCGTCGCGCACCGCGAGCCGGTAGCCGTCGAACTGCAGGTCCTCCGTGAAGCTGCCGGTGGCGGCCGCGCCGAACGCGAGCGCGCCGCGATCCTCGACGTGATCGATGGCGTCGCCCTTGCCGGCGCCGAGCTCGGGGACGACCGCGTCGTCGTCGTCGCCCGCGGCGCAGGCGGTGAGGGAGATCGCGGCGAGAGCGAGGATGGATCGGCGCATCGAACGGGCCTCCGGGACGCGGCCCCGTGTGCAATGCCCGTGCAGCGGGGAGCGAACGCGATTCCGCGGACATCCGCGGGCCGCGTGACGGCGGCGTGACCCGGTCTCGTCCGCTGGCGACAGGTGTCGCCACTGCCCGCTAGCATGCGCGCGATGAAGCCGGCCGCGCCGTCCGATCCGCCCGTGTCGCGCGTGCGGATCTCGGCCGGCGAGATCGCCGTCGTCGACGAGGGCTCGGGCCCCGCCATCCTCGCGATCCACGGCCTGCCCGGCTCGCATCGCGACTACCGCTGGCTCGCGGCGGCGCTCGCGGGTCGCGTGCGACTCGTGCGGATCGATCAGCCCGGCTTCGCGGACTCGAGGGTCGCCGATCCCCCGACCGATTGGCCCGCGCTCGCGCGCATCGTCGCCGACGTCGCGCGGCGCGTGATCGCAGGCCCCTACGTCGTGCTCGGCCACTCGTTCGGCGCGCCGCTCGCGACCCACGTCGCCGCGCTCGATCCGGCCGCGACCGGGCTCGCCCTGCTCGCGCCCGTCGGTCTGCGCAAGCACAAGCTCCTGCGCCGCGTACCGCCCTTGCGTTGGATCGATCGCGCCGTGAAGACGCGCTTCGTCGGCGACCCGGTGCTGCGCCTGTATCGGCGCGCGATGATCGCGGGCGGATTCCCCCGTTCGATCCGCCACCACGAGGTCGCGCGCTGCATCGCGATGATCGCCGGCTTCCGCTTCTCCGATCATCGAGCTGCGCTCGCGCGCGTGCACGGCTCGGTGTTCGGCGCGTGGACCGAAGACGATCCCTTCGTCGAGCCCGCGGTGGTGAAAGAGCTGCTCGCGGCCGCGACTCCGGGCCCCCGCATCGGCTTCGTCGACGGCGGTCACAACCTGCAGAAGACCCACGCCGTCGAGATCGCCGACGCGCTCGTCGAGTGGCTCGCGTCGCCCACCGCGAAAACAGCGTGAATCGGGCCCCGGCCGCGGAGTCTTCCGTGCAAAGGGGACATCGCAATGGGACTTCGGTGCTTCGAGGGCGCGATGCAATCGTGCGCGCCCGATTCGTCGCGCACGTTCGGTGGTGCGGTCACGGCGAACATCCGACGCTTCGAGAGCGAGGTGATCGCGGCGCACTTCGGCGCGACGCTCGCGGCGTGGGAGCGCAACTCGTACTACCACGCGTACTACAACGTCAGCACGCTCGGCGGCGCGCGGGACCTCGAGCGCGCGTGGCAGGAGTACCTGCGCGAGCCTGCGCCCGTGCTCACGGGCCCGCGCGACGAGCCGATCCAGCGCGGTGACACGAGCTTCGCGATGACGTTCCTCGACGGCTGGCGTCCGCTGCCCGGTGGATGGGTGACGCACTACCTCGACGCGGGCTCTCACGCGCTCGCGAACGCGACGAACCGCGCGCACGTGCTGTATCCCGGGTACATCGTGCGGTGGCTGACGGTGTCGGGCCACACGACCCAGAGCCACACGCTCGGGCGTGGCATCGGCTACATGCCGCGCACGAACGAGGACTACGGCGTGCGGATATTCCAGGCGCTCGACGAACGCATCCGCGAGCGCCTTCGGTGAGGCGCTCCTACGCCGCGCGCGCGAGCGGGCGCTTCGCGTGCGCGCGCAGCAGGTGACGCAGCCGCCTTCGTGCGTGGAAGAGGCGGCTCATCACCGTGCCGCGCGGGCAGCCTTCCGCGTTCGCGATCTGCTCGTAGTCGAGTCCGGACATCTCGCGCATCACGAGCACGTCTCGATGTGCTTCGCTGAGCCGCGCGAGCCCAGAGCAGATCGCGGCCCGCAGCTCGAGCAGCTCGGCGCCCTTCTCCGGGGAGCCGTGCGGCGCTTCGACGAGCACGTCGATGTCGTCGACCTGTTGCTCGGGATGCCGTCGTCGATGGCGACGCATGTCGAGACACACGTTGATCACGATGCGGAACAGCCACGTCTGCGGGCTGGAGCGCGCGTTGAATCCGTGCGACGCGCGCTGCACCCGGAGAAACGCCTCGTGGACGGCGTCGAGTGCCTCGTCGTCGTCCTTCAGATAGGCCCAAGCGATTGCGTGGGCGCGTTGACGATGCGATCGATACAGCGACTGGATGTCGATGCTCACGGTTTCCACGGCTTCACCCCAGCGTCGTACGAGCCGAGTCGTTGGGCGGATCGCCCAACGCTCCCGCCGACGTGCACGCGGGATCGCGGACGCCGTACGCGGTGAAGCAGCCCACCGAGTCGGCAGGCAGGGAAGCGGCGTCAGACCGAGGGCAGCTCGACCGTCGGCCGCGTGGACTCCTTCCACCACCACGCCCGAAGGGATTCCATCGTGCGCTCGACGTCCTCGCGCACCATGAACGGCTTCAGTGCGCGCTCGACCTCGGGGAACACGCTCGGCAGATCGGACATCGTCATCTTCTCGGGCCAGACGCCCGCGCGTGCGAGCGCCCGCGCCATCGCGTTCGCCGCGAACATCGGGCTCAGCCCGCATCGCTCCACCAGCGTCTCGAACGTCCGGGTTCCGGTCATCGTCGTCACTCACTCATCTCGTTCGAGCGTCATGCGGACATGCGGACCCGCGTGGGTCGATGCTCGTCGGCCCACGCGTACAGCGAGCTCATGATGTCGCGCACCGCGTGGCTCGGCAGGAACGGACGGATCGCCCGCTCGATCTCCGGCAGCACGGTGGCGAGATCCGAGACGGTCATCGTGTCCGCCGAGATGCGGACGCGGGCGAGCGCGCGTGCCATCGCGTGGGCGGCGAACATCGAGCTCAGACCGCAGCGCTCGACGAGCTCGCAGAAGATCGTGCTGCCGCTCACGACGCCTCCACGGCCTGCCATGCGTGGATCAGGCGACGCGTGTAGTCGCCGCAGAAGTCGGCGAGCCAGCGATGATACTCGTCGTCCATCGCGGCGGTGAGCGCCATCGATACTCGCACCATCGCGTCGAGCGTCGCGTCGAGCGGGAATCCGGAGGCGCGCACGCCGGGGATCACGACGCCGAGGTACTCGTCGCGCGGCCCGACGTCACCGGACGCAGCGGCCTCGACGAGGTGGAGGAAGCCCGCTGCGAACTGGCGCACCTCGTCGACCGAGACGTTCGGGTGCTGGGCACTGAGCGCGACCATCGTGGCGAGAATCGCCTCGCGTCCACGCTCGAGCGCGGTGGTCAACGTGGGGATGGGGGTCTCGACGGTGGGCGGCGCCGAGGATCGGGGAGCGTTCACGACGAGGAGGTCGACCGGACACGCGCGAAGCTGAATGCGCAGTTCTTGCCGGGGACGGCGGCCGCCGAACGGCGGTCGGTACGGCACGATTTCGGGACGCGACGCGCGGTCAGTTACAGGCGGCGACCTCCGAGCTGCCTGTGTCGCACGCGAGCGATTCGACCGAGCACGACTCGACCGGCATCTCGCCCTCGAGGCACTGCGTGATCGAATTCCAGCACGCGCACGAGCTGCCGTCGTGGCAGCAGATCCCGCCGTCGGGCGTGCACGAGGAGACGGCCTCGTCCTCCGGCTCGACGGTGCCGATGCCGCACAGGCAGGTGTCGCTGGAGATCCGGCGACACGATTGCGCCCAGCAGCTGCACCCGGCGTAGCCGGGCCAGCCTTCGTTCGCGCAACACTGCGACGGCGATCCCACCGTCGACGTCGAGCACGGCTGCCCGAGCGGACCGTAGTCGGCCGTGTGCCCGCAGAAGCACCCGCCGTCGGTGCTCGGTGTGCAGTAGATCTCGGCGCCACCGGTGCCCCCGTCGTCGACGGGCCCCGAGTCGCCGGGGCTCGAGTCCTCGCCCGGCATCGTGCCGCCGCCGAGGTCGTACCGCATGCCGCCGTCGCCGCCGCCGGTGAACGACGCCTCGCTGGCCCCGTCGTCCTCGGCGATCTGATCGGGATGCACGCAGATCCCGTCGGTGCACACGAGCGGCTGCTCGCAGTACTGCGCCTGCACGCACGGCCCGAGCTCGGACCCGGGCTCGGCCTCGTCGTCGTCGGCGCAGGCGATCGAGAGGAGGGCGGAAACGAGAAGGCGGCGCCGCATTGCCTCTGCAATGACGGCGCCGCTCGCCTCAGGTAGCGGGCGGACCGATCAGTCCGGGATGTTCATCAGGTCGCGCTCGGTCTGGCGGCGCGCGACCGGCTCGGCGGCCAGGTCCTCCGCCGTCAGGTCGTCGGATTCCACGTGCAGGCGGTCGTACACGCCCAGGCCGGTGCCGGCCGGGATGAGACGCCCCATGATCACGTTCTCCTTCAGCCCGCGGAGGTAGTCGACCTTGCCCTGCAGCGCGGCCTCGGTGAGCACCTTCGTCGTCTCCTGGAACGACGACGCCGAGATGAACGACTCGGTCGACAGCGAGGCCTTCGTGATGCCGAGCAGCAACGCCTGACCCGTCGCCGGCTGGCCGCCGAGCGACTGCACGCGGCTGTTCTCGTACTGGAACACCTGCCGCTCGACATGATCCTCCGCGAGGAAGTTCGTGTCGCCCGGATCGGTGACCCGCACGCGCCGCATCATCTGACGAATGATCGTCTCGATGTGCTTGTCGTTGATCTTCACGCCCTGCAGTCGGTAGACCTCCTGGATCTCGTCGAGCAGGTAGCGCGCGAGCGCCTTCTCGCCGAGCACCGCCAGGATGTCGTGCGGGTTCGCGGGGCCGTCCATCAGCTTCTCACCGGCACGGACGCGGTCTCCCTCGCGGATCTGCACGTGCCGACCCTTGGGCACGAGGTACTCCTTCGGATCGCCGTGCTCCGGCGTGACGATGATGCGGCGCTTGCCGCCCTTGTCCTTGCCGAAGCTGACCACGCCGTCGGTCTCCGCGATGATCGCGTGGTCCTTCGGCGTTCTGGCCTCGAAGAGCTCGACCACCCGAGGCAGCCCTCCGGTGATGTCCTTCGTCTTCACGGTCTCGCGCGGCAGGCGAGCGATGACGTCGCCGGCCTCGATCTTCTGCCCCTCGTGCAGGCCGAACGACGCGCCCACCGGGAGGAAGTAGCGCGCCTCGTGCTTGCCCTCGTACGTCGCGACGTTGCCGGCCTCGTCACGGATGACGATGCGCGGACGCGCGTCGGGATCGCGGCTCTCCTGCACGACCATGCTCGAGTGACCGGTGAGCTCGTCGACGCGCACCGTCATGGTGACGCCTTCGATGATGTCGCCGTATTCGACGGTACCGCCGACCTCGGAGAGGATCGGAATGGAGAACGGGTCCCACTCGCTGAGCAGCTGGCCCGGCTTCACCGTCTCACCGGCCTTCACGAGCAGCTTCGCGCCGTAGACGAGGTCGTACTGCTCGCGCGGGCGGTCCTTCTCGTCGAGCAGGATGATCCGCGAGTAGCGGTTCATCACGATCGCGTAGTCCTTGCGCTCGGTGGCCTTGAAGTCCTCGAACGCCACCTTGCCGCCGAAGCGAGCCTCGAGCGTGGTCTGCTCGGTCGCGACGTTGCCGACGCCACCGATGTGGAACGTGCGCATCGTGAGCTGCGTGCCGGGCTCGCCGATCGACTGCGCCGCGATGATGCCCACCGCTTCGCCGACGTCGACGAGGTTGCCGCGCGCGAGGTCGCGGCCGTAGCACTTGCCGCAGATGCCGCGCAGGGCCTCGCACGTGAGCACCGAGCGGATCTTCACGCGCTGGATGCCGGCCTCCTCGATGAGCTTCACCGCGCCCTCGTCGAGCACGTCGCCTTCCTGCGCGAGCTGCTCGTCGGTGCCGGGGCGGTACACGTTCTCGAGCACCGTGCGGCCGAGGATGCGGTCGCCCAAGCGCTCGATGATCTCGCCGGCTTCCACCAGCGACTCGAGCTCGAGGCCCTGGATCGTCCCGCAGTCCACCTCCGTGATGACGGCCTCCTGGGCGACGTCGACGAGCCTGCGCGTCAGGTAACCGCTGTTGGCGGTCTTGAGCGCGGTGTCGGCGAGGCCCTTGCGAGCGCCGTGCGTGGAGATGAAGTACTGGAGAACCGTGAGGCCCTCGCGGAAGTTGGTGGTGATGGGCTGGTCGATGATCTCGCCCGACGGCTTGGCCATCAACCCGCGCATGCCCGACAGCTGGCGCATCTGCTGACGCGAGCCACGAGCGCCCGAGTCGGCCATGATGAAGATCGAGTTGAACGACGGCGACTTCTTCGACTCCTTGGTCTTGGGGTCGACGATCTGCTCCGTCGAGATCTTCTCCATCATGGCGTTCGCGATCTGCTCCGCGACGTTCGCCCAGATGTCGATGACCTTGTTGTATCTCTCACCCGAGGTGATGAGACCGTCGGCGTACTGCGACGAGATGCGCTTCACCTCTTCGAACGCGTCGCCGAGCATCTTCTCCTTGATCTCCGGGATGATCATGTCATCCATGCAGATCGAGATGCCGGCCTTGGTCGCCTCGGTGTACCCGGTGCTGCGCAGGTAGTCGGCCATCAGCACCGTCGCCTTCTGGCCGCTCATGCGGTAGCAGACGTCGATGAGCTCGTTGAGCTCCTTCTTGCCGAGCGCGCGGTTCATCAGCGAGAACGGGATCTCGGGCGGGATGCCGCCCTCGTACAGCAGCACGCGGCCGCAGGTGGTCTCGACCATCGGCTCGCCGGGGTTGATGCGGCACTTGATGCGGGCCTGCAGGTGCAGCGCGCTGTGGTCGTACGCCATGCGCACTTCCTTGGGCGAGCCGTACACGCCGGCGATGTAGTGATCCTTGTCGGGATCGTTCATCGTGCCCTTCGCGTGGGCACGCTCGCGCGTCATGTAGTAGAGGCCGAGGACGAT
>CAYXVR010000041.1:0-87122 GCA_964468635.1 uncultured Nannocystaceae bacterium | reverse complement strand
CTGCGAGCGTCAGACATCTCGCTCCCGCGCAAGACGGGGGACGGCGAGCATGTACGGTTGAGGATGGGCGTCGGGGTGGTTGATGGGCTTGCTGTCCGGCGCTCGGAGGCCTAGTGGTGGAGCTTGCGCGTGCCCTAAAATCGTGTAGCTCGCGTCAGAGCTCGCAGGCCGGTGGCTCCACGCACCAATATCGTTCGAATGGATCCGGGTCCTCAATTGGACATTCGGGGTCGCAGTCGAGATCTTCTCGCACGCAGATCTCCCCAGGATTCCACTCCCCCTCAGACCTGGGCTCGACGTCCTCGCGAATTGCCGTCACCTTGTGAGGCCCACAGTCTCCGACCCGGCTCACGATCCACTCCAACAGCCGCGGATCCTCATCGTGGTCTTCTGGCCCGGGGAACATCGCGATACTGAATTCGGCCCTCCGTTCCCATGAGCGAACTCGTTGAAAACGCACTCCGTTGATTCCGAGAGTGAGCACATCCACCGTGGGTTCGGGCTCGTCAGCGACGTGGTACTGCTTTACCGTCGAGCTGGTGGTCGGACCCGGAGTCGAGCCGGAGAACGCACCCAGCATCCAGACCTCCTCCGCGTTCGAATCCGGGCCGCAGCCGACGAGAGCCGAGCCGAGTAGCATCACATGTAGCAGGGCAAGCGGACGCGCAGCTCGCCTTTCGCGGCACTTCATTGGCAGTTCACCTGTTTTCGTTTCGTACACGTTGCTCCACGCTCATCACGCACGATCGCGGTGAGCTCATGCGCTGTTGTGAAGTCGACGCTCGTGGTACCGTCCTCCATGAGTACGCCGTCAACAAGCCAGCGCAGGCTGGCGATGTCATTCTCCTGATCCCACTTGCCGTCGCTTCCTCTTCTCTATCCATCTCTGTCGCTCCTCTTCCGTCGGCGGTGTCGTGCGGCGTTTGATCTCTTTGATCGCGAGACTCGCGTGGGCCCTGGTCTTCGCCGCCTTATAGTCCGCACCGGGCGACAGATGGAACCCGAGATGCTTCAATGGCACGGCATCCAGAATCACGCGCATCACGACGTCGAAATGCTCGACGACCGCCGCACCCGCTGCACCGATGACGGCGCCGATGAAGCGGTCCACTGCGCCATCACGCTCGCGTGGAGGCACACGTCCTCGAACGAGCCCGATCGCCGTGTCGACATGCTCACGGCACAACACGTGCTCGGTCTCCGCCCAACGACGGCAGTCTTCCTCCGCTCTGACTTCTTTCCAGCGGCATCGCTGCCGGGTTTCCGCCGCGTCATCGCTCATCCGTCGATCCTCCGTCTTGATCGTCTTCGTCGTCCTCGCCGTCGAACTTCTCCACGCGCTTCGTCATGCCGTGGTGGGACTCCAGTGCGTAGATCGTCTGGCCGATGGACTGAGACTCCAAGGCGAGAGCGCCGTAGATCGATCCTTGGTCGTTGGCATGCTCGAGTCCCCGCGCCCAGAAGTGTCGGTGAAACAGCTCTTCGAGATCGTCCTGCACGGCACCCAGCTCCAACACAACCGCCTTCATGAACCCCTCGTAGCGCAGGCGCGATGGCTCTTGCTGTTCGATCGCCGTAAGCCGATCCGCCATCGCCACGATCTCTGGCTCGATAGTGGTCGCGAAGTTGATCGACTTGAGCGCCTTGCGAAGCCGCTTCAGTATCGTGGTGAATTCGTGGCTCCGAGTGACGCTCCGCTGCTCCGGTAGCTTCGCCTTCTTGCCCCGCTGCATGAGCCGTGACCGCCACTCGCGGCTGTGCAGGATGTCGAACGCACTCTCGATCAAGCCCTTGAGCGCGAGCTCGAACGCGTGACGCTGCATGTACGCGATGGGAAAGGCGACCACACCGAGCTGCCCGTTGATCGCCGTCCGTGCATCGTCGATCAGACGGCGAGCGGCGAGTAGGAACGACAACGAGAGGACCGGACTGCGGAAGGTGCCGCCGACGGTCGTCTTGCCGCTCTCCATCTCGCTCGAATCTCCGAAGAACAGGATGTGATCGTAGATCTCCGACAGAGGGCGTGCCGCGATCGCCTCTCGACGGAGAAGCGTCGCCATGCGGTTCGCGAGCTCGTAGATCATCGCGTCGTAGTTCCCGACCGACGTACGGTCGCCCTCCGGCCATTTGATCTGGGAGAGGGGGCCCCCTTTCGGAGAGTATTCCGGACGCTTCGGCCCGCGTGGCACGTAGTAGAACTCGCAGCCGGCGTCGCGCAGGCGTGGCGGGATGACTAGCGGGAACTTCTCGCGCGTCTCTGCATCACCGCACGTGTCGTCCTCCACGCGCACCCAGCCGGACGTGTCGATCGAGGCAGGCATCGCACGAGAGGATCCACCACCTGCGACGCGACGTCACCTGGCCACATGATCATCGGAGCGCACGCACTCGGTTGCGCCGCTACAGCTCGCGTGCGCGCCGTTCGAGCTCGGTCGCCCACCATGCCGCGCTCCGGACCAGCGGATCGCCGCTCGGATGGCGTTCGGCCAACTCGCGGAGGACGCGACGTCGCTCGTCTGCTCGGACTCGCTCCTCGTCGGTCGGGGGAGTGCGGTCGATCGCCGCGCCGTACCGTTCCCCGCCTCGCGCGCGCTCACGTTCTCGCCGTCACAGGCCGCCGAGCAAACCCAACTGCACGGCGCGCTGGCGGGTGCTCGCCTCCGCCTCTTGAGCGGTCATCCGGCCGGCGTCCTCTCGCGCTTGGAACACTCCGGGCCTCGGCGATCGCCGCCTACTCCGCCGACAGCTCCACGCCGACCCGCAAGTCCAAAGAAGCGATCATCGCGACTTGGATCGTTCCGAGCGTCGGTGCGCGCCGACTCGACACGATCCGCACCGCCGACTTCACGGCGATCCGTACCGCGATGGCGGAGGCGGGGCGCAACCGCAAGACGACGAACAACGTGCTCGCCGTCCTCAGCTCCACCGTGAAGTTCTGGCACGACCAGCACGACCGACCGGTCCCGCACTTCAAGACTGGTCGGGTCAAGACCGAGCGACACGCAGGCAAGCGACCGAAGTTCTTCACCGAGCCGGAGGTGGCGGCGCTCGTCGTCGCTGCCGATCGGATTGGTCCCCGGCGTCGGACCTCTGGCTGCTCGGCATCGATGCGGGGCTCCGTATGTCGGAGTGTCGCGCGTTGCAGTGGAGCGATCTCCAGTTCGGCGATCGTCCCTGCGTGACCGTCTCTCGCACGCGCGAGTGCGGCGAGGGGGAGGGCGAGGAAGATGACGAGCCACCGCCGAAGGGGTGGGGGAGTCGGACGCGCAAGCTGACGCGGCGACTTGCTGCCGCGCTTGCTGCGGTGCCGCGAAAAATTCCGCGAGCCGCACGTCCTTCCTCGATCGCTACGGCGAGCCGTTGACGCGCAGGATGGTCACGCGTCGCTTCGAAGCGATCCGCAAGGGCGCGGGCGTCGAGCGCGGCACGTTCCACTGGACGAGGCACTCGTTCTGCACCCGGCTCGCGATGCAGCGCGTCCCCGCGGTAACGATCCAACAGCTCGCCGGCCATGCCGACCTGGCGACCACGACCGGGTACATGTGGTGTGCCCCCGGGACCGGAGACGCCGCGATCGACACCCCTCGATCGTGGGCACCGTCTGGGCACCAGAGGGGGTCGTCGATCTCGAAAGGCATCGTAGAGCGGTCTACGATGCCTTGCCTCGGTGGAGGTTAGGGGACTTGAACCCCTGACCTACGCGCTGCCAGCGCGTCGCTCTCCCAACTGAGCTAAACCCCCGGTGCGTCGCGGGCCCGTGAAGGCGCGCGGCCGGGTGCAACTACACCGCTCGGGGGGCGCCGGTCAAGCCCGCTCGCGCGCCTCCGCGGGCAGCCAGCTGCATGCGCCTTCGCGTCGACGGAGCCGCCGCCGCAGACCGTCCCGCGAAGTTGCCCCGCCGGGGGCGAGCGTCCATGATCCGACGGCTCGCGACCGGCCCCGCACGCCGGCGCCCGCTTCCCCACGATGGACATCCGAGAACTCTTCGAGGACGGCGGACCGCTCATGTGGGCGATCCTCGCGGCGTCGATCATCGGCGTCGCGGTGTTCTTCGAGCGCCTCTGGTCGCTGCAGCGCGCCAAGGTGCTCCCCCGCGCGTTCGTCGATCGGATCCGCGGCTTGGTCGTGAAGCGCAAGACCAGCGAAGCGCTGCTCCTGTGCGAGGAGAACCGCTCGAGCATCGCGCTCATCATGGCCGCCGGCCTGCGCCTCGCCGGGCTCGGTCGCCCGCGCGAGCAGATCAAGGAAGCCGTCGAGGAAGTCGGCAACCGCGAGGTCGCACGCATGGATCGCAACGTCGAGATCATCGGCACCGTCGCCTCGGTCTCGCCGCTGCTCGGCCTGCTCGGCACCGTCGTCGGCATGATCCAGGTGTTCAAGGAGTTCGTCGAGGCGTACCAGTCCGGTCACGTCGGACCCGACGCGTTCGCCGAAGGCATCTGGCAGGCGCTCATCACCACCGCCTACGGCCTGTTCGTCGCGATCCCCATGCTCGTCATCTACAAGTTCCTGCAGGGCCGCAACGACCGCATCATCATCGACATGGAAGAGGATGCGCTCGGACTCGTCGACTTGTTGGTGGAGGGCCAGCGCGCCGACGCGAAGTCCGGCACGCCGCCGTCGACCGAGCCGCCGCCGAACGCCGCGGAGGCGCGGGTGTGAGCTTCGCTCGGGGAGCGCGAGGACGGCGAGTCCGGGGGCAGGCGCAGATCGACCTCACCCCGCTCATCGACGTCGTCTTCCAGCTCCTCATCTTCTTCGTGCTCACCGCGACCTTCCAGAACAACCCGTCGTTCAAGGTCAAGCTGCCGAAGGCGAAGAACACCGACGTCTCGCAGCAGCCCAAGGCCGTCATGGTGAGCATCGGCGCCGACGGTCAGGTCGAGATCGACAGCAAACGCGTCGACGATCGCGAGCTGCAGATGCGCCTGTGCGCCGCGTTCGAGACCGACCCCACCACGGGCGTGAACATCCGCGCGGACGAGTCCACCGCACACCAGCACGTCGTGAAGGTCATGGACATCGCGAAGACGTGCGGGCTCGAGAAGCTCGGCATCCTGCACGGCGGCTCGCGCTGACGCCGTTTCCGCACCCGGTCGTCCGCGGGTTTCTTGCCGCCCCCGAGCCCCCCGTGCATACGTTGGCGTCGACGCCCGATGCACTGGATGAACCGTCTCTTGCTCGCCGGCCTCGTGGCCGCGCTCGTCGCCTGGGGCCCCTCCCAGCTCGAGCGTGCGGCCGGCACGGACGAGCTCGATCGCGTCCTTGGCGAGAAGCTGCAGCTCGAGGCCGGCAACGACGCGCTGCGCTCCGAGATCCGCGCGCTGTCGGCCGAGGTGCGCGCGCTCAAGACCGACCCGGGCGAGGTCGCGCGCATCGCCCGTGAGGATCTGAATCTCGTCGTGCCCGGCGAGATCGTGTTCGAGGTCGAGCGCGTGAAGCCCACGGTGCCCAAGCCCACGCCATGACCGCGATCGCGCGCCGTTTGTATGCCGTCCGGCGCCGCGTCGCGAGCCACTGGCCGCTGTGGGTCGCGCTCGCGTGCTGGCCGCTGTTGCTCACCGGGCGACTGTCCGCGGGCGCACTCGCGCGTGGCGAGCTGCCGGCCCTGTCGATCGCGACGCTGCTCGCGACCGCGCTCGCGTGGACCGTCGCGCGCGACGCGACGACGACCCGCGTACGCGCCGTGTCGGCGTGGAACGAGCTCGAGCTCGGCGTGCCGCTCGTGACCGGGCTCTACGTCCTGCTCGCGATGAGCGGCGGCGTGTCGTCGTTCCTGCATCCGCTCGTGTACGCGCTCGTGTCGTTCACGCTCGTCGTGCATCGCACCGCGCTGGGCGCCACCGCAGTGCTCGCGTCGGTGGTCGCGCTCGAGTGCTTGCTCGCGGCCCGCACCGGCGATCGCGGGGCCTGGGCGCTGTGCGGCCAGCACCTCGTGTTCGTCGCGTTCTTCGCCGTGGGCAATCGACTCGTGCTCGGCAGTCTCACGCGTCGGCTGCGGTCGGAGCACGAGCACCGGATCTCCGACGAGCTCGCGCGCATGCGGCAGGAGGCGAAGGACTTCCGGCTCATCGCCTCGCAGCTGCCGCCCGAGAGCCGGGCACGCTCGCGCGCCGACGAAGAGGTGCGGCTCGTGCACTCCGCGGTGCAGGGCATCCACGAGCAGGTGTTCCACACGCTCGAGCTGTTGCGCACCGCGCTCGGCCTGCACTCGTGCGCGCTGCTTTGGTGCGAGGACGAGGCGGCCGGCGCGAAGGGAGCGCGCGGGATCCCGGGGCTCGTCGTGAAGGAGCTCGCGAGCGCGGGCGAGTTGTTGGTGGAGGAGCCGAAGCTCGCGAGCGCCGGCATCCTCACCGGCGTCGTCGCGGATCCCAAGCCTTTGCGGCTCTTCTCGCTGGGTGGGCGGCGCCTGCCGCCGTACTACCGCGGGCCCGAGCCCGTGTCGGATCTGTGCGCGGTGCCGCTGCTCGACGGTCACTGCCTGCGCGGAATCCTGTGTGCGGATCGCATCGGCGATCGGCCGTTCACCGACGACGAGGAGCGCGTGCTCGAGCGCGCCGCCGCCCACATCCTGCGCGTGGTGGAGCACGAGCGGGTGTTCAACGCGGTCGAGCGCGGCAAGTACGAGCAGGAACAGTTCTACCGCGCGAGCGATCTGCTGAACCAGGCGCTCACGACGAGCGACGTCTACGAGAAGTCGTTCGCCGCGGTGCGTGCGATCGTGCCCTACGACCTCGCGGTGCTGTCGGGACGCGAGGGGGATTCGCATCGCGTGCTCGCCGTCGACGCGCCGGCGACGGGCGAGGGCGCCGAGCCGTGGCAGCAGGCCGCCGCGCGGCTGGCCGGGCTCGAGTGCGACGACCCCACGTCGCTCGTCGCGATGGCGGTGAAGAACCGCCACTACATGCCGGCGGGCGGCGAGCTGCTCGACGGCGACACCGTGATCTGGACGGCCCGCACGCGACTGCGCGCCGCGAAGAGCGTGCTCGTGCTGCCGCTCGTGCGCGGCGACGAGGTGGTCGGTGCGATCACGCTGGCCGGCGCGCGGCCCCACCTGTTCCCGTCGCAGATCCGCGAGATGCTGCGCGTCATCGGCCACCAGGTCGGCACGAGCCTGCAGAACGCGCGCATGTACGAGCAGATGGAGCAGCGCGCGACGACCGACGGGCTCACGGGGCTCACGAACCACCGCGCGTTCCAGGAGCGGCTGTCGATCCTGCACGCGCTCGCGGAGCGCACCGACCAGAAGTACAGCGTCATCCTCACCGACATCGATCACTTCAAGTCCGTGAACGACACGTACGGGCATCCGATCGGCGATCAAGTGCTCAAGCGCGTCGCGGCCGTGTTCGCCGGCGGCGCGCGCAAGGTCGACATCGTCGCGCGCTACGGCGGCGAGGAGTTCGTGCTCGTGCTGCCCGACACCGACGGTGCGGGCGCGGAGCAGTTCGCGAACCGGCTGCGCGAAGAGATCGCCGCGATCGCGATGACGAGCGAGCACGGCAGCTTCAAGGTCACCGTGTCGATGGGGATCGCCGAGTATCCGAAGGACGGTCGCGGCCGCCGCGAGCTGGTGGAGCGGGCCGATCAGGCGCTCTATTGGTGCAAGGAGCACGGGCGCAACCGCGTGCGTCGCTTCGCGGTGACGAGCTGAGAATCCGCTGATAGCCTCGACGGTCGAGATGCTCGCGTTCGTGCTCGCGCTCGTCGCGATGGGGCCGCCGCCCGAGGATGGGCGCGTGTCCGTGCTCGAGCCCGCCGCGGTGGCGCCGGGCGCCGAGGTCGAGCTCTCGGTGACGATCCGCGAGACGCCGGAGCCCGGCGCGCCGATCGAGCTGCGCCTGTCGTCCGACGACGTCGCGCTGTCCGAGGACCGCTTCGACGCGCGCGACGTCGTCGATCCGCACGCGGCGCAGCCACGGCTGCGCGCGCGCGTGACGGCGCCGGGCAAGGTCGGGCGCTACGCGGTCGCTGGAGAGCTGCGGTGGGTCGTGTGCAAGGACCAGCACTGCCGGGTGCAGCGTGCGGAAGTGAAGTGGACGATCGAGGTCGCGACGTCGTAGCCGGCGATCACCCCGCTAGCGCTTGCGATCGTTGCCGTCGGGCGGCTCGCTGGCGCCCGATCGCTCGCTCGCGCCGAGTCGGCCGCCCTCGACGAGCGTGCGCGTACCCGAGTCGAGCTCGGCCTCGGGCTCGGCGCCGACGTCGACGTGCTTGCGAGGCCCTCGCAGGAGGCGCTCGCGCACGCGCTGGTGCTGCCGCAGCTTGTACGCGGAGTGCGAGTTCTCGCCCTGCTCGTTCGCGAGGGCCTGCGCGCGGTCCATCACCTGGAACTCGACGAGCACGAACACGACGTTGCCCGAGCGCGCGGCTCGCTCCTCGTCGCCGAGCAGCGCATCGACGCGCACCGGCAGGTCGACGACGAAGTTGAGCACCTGGTAGCCCTTGCCGGAGAACTCGTTGGGCGTGTCGCGGACCGACGAGGGCATGGTGCCGACGTCCGCGACGCCGGCCTGCCGGCGCTCGAGCAGCGCAGGGTCGACGAGGCTGTTCACCGTCTGCCCGGGCACCACGTAGTTGAACGGGATGAAGCGCGTGAGCATCACGTGCAGCGTCGGCACGAGATCCTCGTGACGCTCCACGACGACGCGAAAGCGCAGGCGATCGAACACGCGCGCAGCACTCGTCTCGCGCTTGACCAGCAGCTTCGTGATGAGCGAGTCCGTCGTCTTGCGCGACCACGAGAACTCGACGACCGGCACGCCGCTCTTGCGCAGCTCGTCGAACAGCGTCATCACCGAGCGCTCGACGAGCTCGTAGAGCGCGTTGTCGGGGATCGACAACAGCGTCCGCAGCTCGCGGGCATCGAGGTGATAGATGATGTGCATCACCTTCAAGAGCACGCACGCCTGCCGCTGGAGTCGGCCCTTGCCCGACGCGACGAGCGGCAGCTCGAGCACGGAGGTCTGCGTCGCGATCGCGTCGTCGACCTTCAGGCCGAGCCGCTCCGTCAGGTAGTGGACCGCCTGCGCGCGCAGCGACTGCAGCCGCGCGAGATCCTCCGGGTTGTCGATGTCGATGCTGTTGACCCGGAGCAGCCGCTTCACGTCCTCGGGCAGCTCGAGGTGGAGCCGATGCCAGTCGACGACGGAGTCGCCCGTGAGCAGCAGGCGGATCTCGTCGAGATCCTGCAGCTGCAGGCCGTCGATCGGCGTCGCGTCCGGACGGGCCGGAAGGAAGGCGCTCGAGTGCGAATCGCGTGGGCTCATCCCGGTCCTGCGGCGAGCGGACAGTACCCGTCGCCGCGACGGCCCGGGGGGCCCCGGCGGCTCAGCTCGCCCGGCGCGTCACGCGGAGCGTGGCGACGAGGAGGGCGACGACGACGAGGGCGGCGGAGAGATTCCCGAGGTAGTAGGCGATCATGGGCGACCGTGGAAAACCTTGGAGGGGGGCGGGTTCGGTCCGTCTTCGGCAGACGCAGAGAGCGTGAAACGTAGTCAGATGTAGGTCTATGCCGGAGAGAGTACAGGAGCGCTCGGACCGTCCGCCAATCCCCTGCAGTTTCACCGGCAGGGTTCTCCTTCGCGGACGCGGGGGGGTGGGTATCACATTCCTCGGCGCCGAGGGAACCGCTTTTTTCCCCCCTGGACGCAGGGGGGCCGAGCCCACTCAAGTCATCTGAATCACTTTGGATTCTGGTCGCGACGACGTGTGTGTGGAGGTGCGTTGCGGCGATGTGTGGACGACGCCACCCATGGGGGCCTGGGGCGATCGCTTTGCTATGCTCGCGGCTGGGCGAGGGCGAACGACCATGGCGGACGATCGGGAGGGCCGGGGACGCGACCGTGAGCGGGACCGCGAGCGGGACAAGAACGGCGCGGGCCCCGAGGACGAGGCGCGGCGCACCCGCTTCGGCCGGCTGGGCGAGCAGATCAGCGGGCTTCTGGACCCCGAGAGCGCGCTGCGACGCGGGCAAGACCTCGTCACCGGCGTCACCCAGGCGACGAAGGAAGAGCTCATGCGCATCGTGTCCGCCGAGGTCCGCAGCTTCCTCGACAAGATCGACGCGGTCGACATGCTGCAGCAGGTCGTCGCGGGGCTCGTGGTCGACGTGAACATGCAGGTCCGCTTCTCGCGGGCGGCCGACGGCATGGCGCAGGCGCGCGTGACGAAGCAGGAGACGCAGATCCGCACGAAGGAGCCGGAGCCCGCGGCGGACGACGAGGACGACGAGGACGATCGGCGCTAGGCGTCGGTCGCCTCGAGCCGCGCCGGACGGTTCGTGTCCTTGTCGGCGCCCGGGTTCGCGGGGTCCTTGGGCAGGCCCTCCGGCAGATCGTCCTGGGTCTCCTCCTCGGACTCGGGCTCCGCCTTGCGGCGGGCCTTCACCTTGTCGACGACGAACTTGCCGAGCTCGCTGCCCAGCTTGTAGCCGAAGCCGGTGATGATCGCGCGGAGGATGAGCGGCAGTTGAGGAGCTGGCATGCGGGCGATCCGGGGCGTCCGCGGAACCGGACGCTCCCACGAGGATGACACAGCCGGTTTCTTGGTCCACGCGCCCCGAGCTGTCAGGCTGGGGCGCATCCACCGGCGATCGTTTCTGCGACGCTGAAAACTTGACCCGGGGGCGCTGCTGGAGTACACACGTTCAGTGTCGAGCGCGACGGGCGCCCGGGGCCCGAATCCGAACGCCGACAGGAGCGCGAAGATGTACCGACCAGCGCCCTCATCGCCCCCATCCGAAGGAGCCCGCCCCGTGCGACCCGACCTCACCGACCGCCAGCGGCAGGCACTCGACTACATCACCGACTGTCTCACCGTGCGCGGCTATCCACCGACGCTGCGCGAGATCGGCGAGCACATGGGCATCCGCTCCACGAACGGGGTGAACGATCACCTCAAGGCGCTCGAGCGCAAGGGCTATCTCGTGCGCGAGGAGCTCAAGAGCCGCGCGCTGCGGCCCGTCGATCTGAAGGAGCCGCGCGAGGACATCGAGGTGACGATCGTGGGGCGCGTCGCCGCCGGCGCGCCGATCCTCGCGGAGGAGAACGTGGTCGACCGCGTCGTGGTCGACCGCTACTTCCTGGGCGCCGTGAAGGCGAAGGACGTCTTCGGGCTCGTCGTGCACGGCGAGAGCATGATCGAGGACGGCATCTTCGACGGCGACTACATCTTCGTGCGCAAGCAGAGCACCGCCGAGGCCGGCGAGATCGTCGTCGTGTTGATCGAGGGCGAGGCCACCTGCAAGCGCTACTACCCGGAAGGCGATCGCATCCGGCTGCAGCCGGCGAACGCGGCGATGGATCCGATCTTTGTGAGGCGATCGGACTTCCGCAACATCGATATTCTCGGCAAGGTCGTCGGGGTGTACCGGCGTCTGAACTAGCTTTTTCGAGGAGAGCTCCGCTCTCCTCGCCCCAGCCGGCGAAGCCGTCTGGGGCCCCACTCCTCTCCGGCGCTGCGCGCCTCCTGGTGTGCCTGCGCTGACGAGACCTGGATTGCTTCGTGGATCGAGGCTGCTTGGTTCGATGTGGGACGGAGGGCCTGGGGCCGCGGTTTGCGCCAGCCTCCGAACGCGCATCGGGAGCGCGCTGCGGGCACAGAGCCGCGTTCTTCGCCACTCCGCGCGGCGGTGTCGGGAAGGCAGGCACCGACGGCACGATCCGCTAGGCTAGACCGGCAGTGCGGCGCCGCCACGCGCATCCGCTCGTCCTCGTGGTCTGCCTGGCCGCGTCGGCGTTGCTCAACCTCGCGCCGTACGTGGCCCACTGGTGGATCCCGATGGGCAGCGACCGGCCTGCACCGCCGCCGCCCGAACAGATCACGTACCTCGATCTCTCCGACGAAGAGAAGGCCGAGCCGCCCGAGCCTCCGAAGCCGCCCGAGCCCGAGCCGCCCAAGCCCAAGCCGAAGAAGAAGCTCGAGATCCCGAAGAAGGAGATCGAGTTCGAGGAGCTGCCCGAGCCCGAGCCCGAGAAAGAGCCGGAGCCGGAGCCGGAGCCCGAGCCCGAGGAGCCCAAGGAGAAGGTCGACTTCGTGCTCGACCAGATGAAGATGGTCGAGCAGCCCGACGAGCTCGACGAGAAGGACGCGCCGGAGGACGTCGACTACCTGTCGAACATCAACCGCGACGTCGAGGAGCAGACCCGCTCGGCGATCACGAACCTCGAGAAGGACGCGATCAAGCCCAAGGCCGCGCAGAAGGAGCCCACCAAGGAGACGAAGCCGGGCACGCACGATCAGGAGAAGATCGCCAAGACGCAGGAGAAGCCGAGCCAGCTCAACAACACGTCTCCGCCTTCGCCTGCGGCGCCGAAGGAGCTGCGGCCCGAGCAGGAGGATCCCAAGCCGAAGAGCCTGCTCGCGATGCGGGAGACCGAGCACCGCGATCACGTGACGGCGCAGGACGACGAGAAGGCGCTCGCGGCCGAGGCGGCCGACGGCACGCTGCAGCGCGAGAAGAAGAAGCAGGCCTCCATCGCGCCGCAGGAGCGGCAGGCTCGCATCGACAAGCGCGATCGCGTGTACGCGTTCCGTCCGCGCACGAAGGACCTCGAGGCGCTGTTCGGCAAGGACCTGGTCGCGCCGCAGCGGGCCGAGCACGCCAAGGAGTCGAAGACCAAGGGCGTATGGGCCGGTGTGCGCGACCACTACCAGTCGCCGCTCGAGAACATGGTGCCCGAGGTGCAGGTCGGCAATCAGACCGCGCTGCGCTCGCGCAAGCACCCGTTCGCGCGCTTCATCGCGCAGATGCACCGCGACATCCACGACGCGTGGGCGTGGGGCTTCCTCGAGCAGCTCGACACGGGTGGGCGTCAGCACCCGCTCAACGACTACGAGCTGTGGACGCGCGTGGAGATCGTGCTCAACCGCGACGGCACGATCGACAAGGTCACGACCGTGCGGCACTCCGGCAAGATCGCGTTCGATGCGGCCGCCCGCGAGATCGTGCACGCAGCGGGGCCGTTCCCGGATCCGCCGCGCGAGATCCTGTCGGGCAACGGCAAGATCTACATCCACTGGGCGTTCCATCGCGACGAGCGGGCGTGCGGCACGTTCGGTGCGCAGCCGTTCATCCTCGACAACGCGGGGCAGGGCGATCGCCCGGATCCGGGCATCGAGGTGAAGGGTGGGCGCAGCGAGTCCGAGTCGCTCGGGCGTCGACTGCAGCGCAAGCCGTCGGCGCCCGCGATCGCTGCGGGTCCGGAGCGACCCGCGGGGCACGAAGGCCACGATCACGCGCATGGCGAGGGCGACGGCCACGATCACGGCGGTGGTGGCGAAGCGCCGCCGCCGAGCGCGGGCGGGGGCGAGGGCGGCACGCCGCCGCCGGTCGCGAAGCCCGAGGCGGGCGGCGAGCCGTCGATCGACGATCCCGACGCGAAGAAGACCGCGAACGAGTGGCTGCACTACATGTCGAAGGGAGAGATCGAGCGCACGCTCGCGCGCTCGAGCCTGCCCTTCAACGCGGGCGACACGGTCGCCGCGCGCACGCGCGAAGAGCTGAAGGACGTGCTGTCGACGATGAGCGAGGAGGCCAAGACGGCTGGTCGCCCGAAGGCGGCGAAGCTCTACACGGCGGCGGGCCTGCGCAAGGTGTTCGGCAGCGTGCCGGCCGGCGTGCAGGAGGGCGGCAACCGGCTGTACGCGCTCACGAAGGTCGGCAACGACTACGTGATCCTCGTGCTCGAGAAGAAGTTCGGCAGCTGGCGCGTCGTCGGCGTGACGCGTTAGCCACTCACTTCTTGCGCGAGATGTCGACGGACTTGATCGACACCGGCTCGTAGGGCCGGTCGTTCTGCGGGTTCGTCTTCACCTTGCTGATCTCGACGGCCACCTTCGGGTCGCACTTGCCGAAGATGGCGTGCTTGCCGTTGAGGTGGGGCGTGGGCGCGACGGTGACGAAGAACTGGCTGCTGCCCGTGTTCGGCCCGCGGTTCGCCATCGACAACAGGCCCGGCTCCTTGTGCTTGAGTTCCTTGTCGATCTCGTCGACCACGACGTAGCCGGGGCCGCCGCCGCCCGAGCCGGTGGGATCGCCGGTCTGGATCATGAAGCCGTCGATCACGCGGTGGAACACGATGCCCTCGAAGAACTTCTTCTTGTCCCAGACGTCGCCCTTCTTGTCGTAGCTCGGGCGTGTGCCGCGGGCGAGGCCCACGAAGCTCGCGACGGTGAGGGGCGCCTTCTCTTCGTAGAGCTCGCACTCGATGTCGCCCATCGTCGTGTGGATCACCGCGCTGAGCTTGCCGTTCTTCGGATCGGCGAGCTTGTCGTCGCCCTCGAGCGCGGCAGCCAGCTCGAACTTGCCGTCGATCGGATCGCCCTGCGCCTTGTTGTACGCGTAGACCTCGTCGTCGGTCATGCCGACCGGCGGGAGCTGGCCTTTCTTGAACTCGCGCGTGGGCTTCTCGCCGTCCTTCGGCGGCTCGGCCTTCGCGTCGGCCTTCGCGTCGTCCTTCGCGTCCTTCGCGTCCTTGCCCTTGGCCTCCTTCACCTTCGGCTTCTCGCCGTCGGTCTTCGCCGCGGCGGCCTTGCCCTTCGTGTCGGGGTCCTTGCCGTCGCACGCGGCGACGAGCACGGACGCGGTGAAGAGAACGGCGACGGATCGGAGCTGCGACGCGATGCGGTTCACGGCGCGAAGATCTACCCCAGCCGGCGCCGGGCTGCCAGCCGGCGGTCGCTCACCGGCGTGCGGGCGCCGGGGGGCCGACGTCGGGCGCGCGGTCCGGCATCGGCTTGCGCACGATGTCGATGGTCTTCACGGTGACCGGCTTCTTCGGACGCATCGTCTTCGGATCCACCTTCACCTTGCCGATCGCGAGCGGCACCGTCGCGTCGCACTCGCCGAACACGGTGAAGGCTCCGTCGAGGTGCGGGGCCGCGGCGAGCGTGATGTAGAACTGGCTGCTCGCCGTGTTCTTGCCGCGGTGCGCCATCGCGAGCGCGCCCACGGTGACGTGCTGGCGCCCGCGCCCGGGCTCGTCGGCGATCACGTAGCCGGCGTCGCCGCTGCCGGTGCCGCTCGGATCGCCGCCCTGCGCGACGAAGCCCGCGACGACGCGGTGGAACACGACCCCGTCGTAGAGCTTGCGCTTCGTCCACGCGCCGGTCTTCGGATCGAGCGACGGTCGAGTGCCGCGGGCGAGCCCGACGAAGTTCGCGACGGTGCGTGGCACCTCGTCCTCGAAGAGCACGCACTCGATGTCGCCGAGCGACGTGCGGACGATCGCCACGAGCGGACCCTTGCGCGACTGCGCGAGCGCGGGATCGCCGGCGAACGCGGCCGCGAGCTCGAACGGGCCGACCTGGGGATCGCCCTGCGCCGCGTTGTAGTCGGCGATCTCCGGGTCGGTGAGGCCGACCGGTGCTCGCTCGCCGCGCGTGAAGGCCCGCGTCGGAACACGCGGCGGCTCGTCCGCGGCAGGAGGGACGTCGCGCTCCGCGACCTCGTCGACGACGGGCGTGGTGGACCGATCGTCCTCGGCGATCACCGGTGCGATCGGCTGCGGGCTCTGCGGTCCGCGCGTGCACCCGGACGCGAGCACGACGACGACCAGCCGTCTTCGGAGCGCGAAGGAGCAACGCACGATCGAGGTCTACCCCAGCCGCGCAACCATGGCCATGGTCGCGACGCGGGCGATCCGTGATCGCTGGCACTCGCTCGACAGAGCCGCTACGCTGCGACCCACGTGGTTCGTTCGCGCGGCCGAGTCGGCAGCTGTTTCGGGCTCGCCCTGTCCTTGGCCCTCCTCGTCGTGTCGACGGCGGGCTGCAAGAACCGGCATCGCACGGGCGAGCTCTATCCGCCCGACGACGCGCCGGCGTGGGAGACCCGTTTCTCCGAGACGTTCGACGACGACTACACCGCGCAGCCGCTCGAGCTCGAGGGTCGTGCACCGCACGACGTCCGCGATCAGACGCTCTTCGCGGCGCGGCTCGGCTACGCCGCCATCGTGGCGCTCGTGCGCGTGGATCAGGTGTGGGGCAAGGGTCGGTACCAGGGGCGCAAGCACCAGTACGTCGACGTGGAGCTCGGCGAGGTGTTGCTCGGCGAGCTGCCCAAGGGCACGCACGAGCGCCAGCTCCTGCAGGTGACCGGCGAGGACGAGCTGTCCGGCGAGCTCCAGGGCGCGGAGATGGTGTTGTTCGTGCGATGGGCGCCCGGCGAGCGGCCGCCGTTCCACCACCACCTCATGCCGGCGACGTCGGAGATCGTCGCGTTCATCCGCGCGCTCGTGCGCCACGCGAAGGCCGAGGGGGAGCTCGGCGGCAGCGGCCGCAAGCGCAAGAAGCGGGCGCGGCAGGAGGCCGAGGCCTCGCCCGACGCGCCATGAGCGTCGCCCGCGGTCTGCGGCCTTGACGGCCCGACGGGGGGCGGCTAGAACCCCGAGCCCGCGGGCGTGTAGCTCAGGTGGTTAGAGCGCTGCCCTGATAAGGCAGAGGTCGGAGGTTCAAGTCCTCCCACGCCCACGGACGCGAGACGATCGAGCTTCGGGGGATTAGCTCAGCTGGGAGAGCATCGGCTTTGCAAGCCGAGGGTCAGCGGTTCGATCCCGCTATCCTCCACCCGCCGGGAGTGAAGCGAGCACGCAGTGCTCGCTTCGTCCCGGCGCCGTGCCCGTGCCCGTGCCCGTGCCCGTGCCCGATGCTGCTCACCGAGCAGCGACGGAGTGCACACAAAGGGCCCGCGCGACGCTCTTCTTGCTCGCACGCTGCGCCTTGACGCGCGTCCCATTCCACTCGACGCGCGGCGTCCGAACTTTCTTGCCCCCCCGCCACCACGTGGATTCGGCGGGCACGAACCCGGCCTCACCGAGCTGAGCGATCTCCTCGCTCGTCGGCAGTCGCCAGTCGCGGAGATCGGCGACGACGAGGTTGCGGCAGTGCACGATCGCGGCCTTGCGGCGCAACGTCGGCGCGCTCGCGATCGACACGAACACGCCGTCGAGCGCGCGGATCGTGCGGGCCTCGAGCGCCGCGAGCACGGGCCCGGGTGCGGCGGCGGCAGCGGGGCGCGTCGCGTCGATCGACGGCGACGTCGGAGCGCCGCGCGTGATCGCGAGCGGCGTCATCGCGTCGGTGAACGGATCGAGCGTGCTCGCGCTCGAGGTGGTGCCGAGCCCGACGATCGCCGCGACGGCACTCGCTGCGATCGCGAGGGCGAGCCCGGCTCGCTTCGCGGAGCGGCGGCGGATCGGGAACGCGTCGCCGGTCGCTTCGGCGAGCGTCAGCGAGGCGGTGGACGGCTCGCGCGGCCCGGGCGGGAACGCGGCCCACGGGGTGGGCATCGGGCGCGGCGCGTGCAGATCGGCGAGCGTGACTGCGGTGTCGATCGTCGGTGAGGCGATCGGCGTCGAGGCGGACACGCGCGCGAGTGCGAGGCGTGCGAGCGGGACGGGTGCGGCGGTCCGCGGTGCGGGCTCGAGGATCGCGGCGGGGCTCTCGACCGTCGCGGCGGGGGTCTCGACCGTCGACGGGGCGATCGTCGCGGGCACCGGCGTGGCGACGCGGGCCGGTGGGATCGGGGCCGGCATCGCGAGCGTGGCGCGGCGCGGCAGCACGTTCGTGATCTCGTCGTCGAAGTCCGGCGCCGGCACGCGGGCGGGCGTCGGCGGGGGAACGGGCGTCGATGCGAGTGTCGGGGTGCGCGCGGGCGTCGTGCCCGGGCGCAGCGGGGCCGTCATCGATCGCGGTCGCGTCACCGGGGCTGCGACGGCGGCGGGCTTGGGCTCGAGCCGCGGCTTCGGAGCATCGGCGATCGGCGCGACGACGGGCACGTCCGCGACGATCTTGGGCGCGACGACGGGCTTGGGCGCGACGAGGGGCTCGGGCGCGGCGACGACGAGCTTCGCGGTCACGACAGGCTTGGGCGCGACGACGGGCTCGGGCGCGACGACGGGCTCGGGCGCGACGACGGGCTCGGGCGCGACGACGGGCTTGGACGCGACGACGGGCTTCGGCTCGACGAGCTTGAAGAACGACTCGTCGATCGCGATCGGCGACGGTGCACCGGGCTCGATGACGAGCGGAGGCGCGAGCACCGGCCGCGTCATGACAGCGGGCTTCGGCGCCGCTTCAGGGGCCGTCGCCGGCGCGTGGCTGCGCTGCGAGATCGGCATCGGCGTGCGCATCACGACGCTCATCGGCACGACGCTCGGCGCCGCGGCCTTCGGAGCTTCGGCGGTGGGCGCCGCGGTCGGCGACGGCGCGAGGCTCGCGACGAGCGGGCGCGCGGAGATCGGCGTCGCCATCGGCGGCTTCGCGGACGGCAACGGAGCGCGCGCGACGAGGTTCGTCGTCGTGCCCGCCACGGGCACGTCGGCCGCCGTCGATCGCTGCGGCGCCACCGTGGGCACGGGCGGCAGCTCGCGCGTCACCCGACGCACGACGCGACCCGCGTCCGCGAGTTGGCGGAGCACGGTCTCGGCGAAGTCGATCGGCAGCTCCGGATCGAACGGCACGAGCACGACGCGATCGTTGGCGATCCTCGCGTTGCGAGCCGCGGTGCGCAGTCGATCGACCTGGAACGCGTCGAGATCCTCGCTGCGACACAGCACGTAGACCGTGTTGCTCGTCGCGCGTGCGACCGCGTCCTCGAACGGACGCACGTCGAGCTCGACGCCCGCGACGACGTCGACCCGAAGGCCGCGCTCGACGAGACGACGGAGCACCTTCGTCATCGCGACGGCGTCCTCGCTCGCGCACGCCAGCACCACGGTCGGCTTCGCGGGGAGGGACGTGCTCGAGCGGGCCGCGGACATGCGAGTCCCTTCGATCTATCAGGATCTGCAAAATCAGCAATATGAATTACTGAATCGACAGAACTAAAGAGCAAAATGCCGGTTTGAACGCCGTTCTGGTGGTGGCCGGTTGGCCATCGACCGACGGTCTCTCCCCCATGCGCTGCGGGCACGATCGTGCCCGTGCCCGGACGCCCTTCGGGCACGGGCAGGGGCACGGAGCAGGACGAGACGAACGCGTTGCGTTCGTCTCCCTCCTGCTACTTCTTCTTACCCGGCTGATCGCGGCCGTCGCTCTTCGCGTCGTCGTTCTTCTCGCGATCGCCGTCGTCGTCGACCTTGCCCATCTTCTCGGGATCGCCGCTCGACGACTGTTCGACCTTCAGCTCGTTCTTCACTTCCTTCACGCCCTCCACCTCGCGGGCGAGCCGCTCCGCCTCGGCCGCCTCGGCCTCGTTGTGCACGACGCCCGACAGTGTGACGACGCCGTCCGTGACGTCGACGTCGACGTTCACGCGGCGCACGTCGTCGTCGCCCGTCAGCGCGCGGCCGACCGCGGTCTTGATGTTGAGGTCGGCGGTGTTCTCCTCGCGGCGCTCGTCGCCCTCCTGTGCCTCGACCACGAGCTCGTTGACCACGGTGCGCACACCGTCGGTGTCGCGCGCGATCTTCTCGGCCGACGCCTTCATCGTCTCGGAGTCCACCTTGCCGCGGAGCGTCACGACGCCGTCGAGCGTGTCCACGTCGATCTGGTAGCGCTTCACGTCGGGATCCGCGGTGAGCCTGCGACCGACGCGGCCGGTGATGATGGTGTCTTCGGACTGCTCACCCGCGGGGCGGGTGGTGGCGCACGCCGCAGCACCGAGGCTGGGCACGGCCAACGCGAGGGCGAGGGCGATCTTCATCGTCTTCATGGCTGGTCCTCCTGGGGTGTTGCGCTCGCGTCGCCGAAGCGCGACGGCGAGTCGCCGAACCGCGCCTGCTACGTGCAACGCGTGTGCAACGCACCGGCGGCCGAAGGCTTTGGAATCGCTCGCGAACGCATACGTCGCGATGTGCGGTCACGCCACGATGTGCGTCGCCGACACGCCTCCCTGCGGCGCGCGAGCCGGCGCTCGGGCGTCAGAGCCGGCCGCGGAGCGCGAGCGTCGAGCCGATCACAGGAGCTCCGTGCGCTTGCGACAGAGCGCGACCCAGCCGATCACGTCGACGTCGGTCGCTCCGCGTCCTGCGTCGACGCAGTCCTCGAAGCGGCGCAGCTCCATCAGCGCCTTCACGCGATACCGCGTCCGCTCGGCATCGGACGGCCAGCAACCGCGCTCGCCGACGAGGCGCAGCAGGCTCGTCCAATCGTACGTGCGCCGGGCCTCGCTCGCGGAACGACGGACGAGCTCGCACGCCGCCTTGCGATCGCCGTCGTCGGCGCGCGCGGGCCGAGGCATGGGCGTGCTCGGCCGCGTCTTCGCGCGCGCCGCCACCTTCGCAGCGGGTGACGGGGTCGCGACCACGGGTGGCGGCACCGGGCCCGGCACCGGCGGGAGTGGGCGCGCCGCGTCGCGCTCCACCGGCGACGACGCGGGAATCGTCGTCCGTGCTTCGGTGGACGAGGCGCGCGGCGGTGTCGCTGCCGCGGGCTCGACGACCGCAGCCGCGACCGGCGACGACTCGCGCCGCCTCGCGAAATCGTTCGTGTCGGTCGGCGCCGGTCCATCGGCGAGGCCCAGGACGACGAGCCCGAGCGAGAAGCCGACGGACACGAGGACCAGCGGCAGCACACGGCGCCGCTCGGGCGGAGTGGACGCGGCGATCGGAGCGACTGGTCGCTCGATCGCCTGCGGGATCGGCAACACGGCCGTCGTGCGCAGGACCATCGTCGCGCCGCGGGTCTCGGTGTTCACCGCGTGCGTCGGTGCGACCACCGAGCGCGGCGGCAGCGTGTCGTCCCACGGCGTCGTGATGCCGCGCTGCCGCTGGATGCGACCGATCTGCTCGTCGAGCTCCGCGACATCGGCCCACCGCTCGTCGGGCTCCTTCGTCAGCGCGCGTGCGACGACCTCGTCGAGGCCTTCCGGCACGCCTTCGATCGCGAGCTCGGACAGCCGCTTGGGCTCCTCGATCGCGTGGCACCGCTGCAGCGTGGCGAAGTCGTCCGCGACGAACGGCGGCGCGCCGGTGAAGAGCCAGAATGCGAGGCAACCGACGAGGTACACGTCCTCGCTCGTCTCGGACCCGCCGCCGAACACCCGCTCGGGCGTGGTCGGGTGCAGGTCGACGGCGCCCGTGCTCTCGTCGCCGTCGAACAGCGCGGCGATCCCGAAGTCGGCGATCCACACGCGATCGAGCGCGTCGCCGTGGCCCTCGACGAGCACGCTCGCGGGTCCGAGTGCGCGGTGATCGATCCCGACCGCCTGCGCAGCCGCGAGCGAGCGGCAGACCTGGCGGAGGATCGCGAACGCGCGCGCTTCGGGCAACGGCCCACGCTTCAGCAGCGTGCCGAGATCGGTGGCCGCCACGCTGCGATACGCGAGCACGAGCCTCCCGTTCGCGTCGCGATGCACGGTGCGGATCGGCAGCACGTGGGGAACGCCGGCCTGCTCGAGCACGCGATGCACCGCGGAGATCGTCGCGACGCGCAGTGGATCTCCTGCGCTCGGGGTCGCACGCAAGCGGGCGACGAGCGCGGGTGGCGAGCGCAGCGGATCGTCTTGCCACTGCGCGAACGGATGGGGCCAAGCGCTGCGGCTCGCGATCGCGGCGCCTTCGGCACGAGCTCGGTCGATCGCTTCCACGAGCACACCATGGCAGATCGAGGCGACGACAGCACGACTGCGGCGACGAGACGCAGACACTTCGTCGTCGCACCGACCGACGGTGCAAGCGCGCGAGCACGCGGCGTGTCGATGCGATGCACGTGACGCAGCGCTGTAACGCCACGTTGCAGCGACTCGACTCGAGTCGTTCTCTCGCGTGGATCCGCCGCGGACGTCGACATGATGATCGCGTGGGACGATTCGCCGGACTCGTCGCCCTTGCGCTGACCGCGTGCCGCGTCTCGAGAGGGGCACTCGCGCCCGGACATCCGCGCGGGCCGCGGCCGATCCGGAGGTCGCCCCGAACCGTACCGGTCGTGCGACAGTGGTCGCGAGCCCGTGACGACGACGACGACGCGAGCCACCTTCTGCCGGATCTGCGAGAGCTTGTGCGGGCTCGAGGTGACGCTCGAGGGCGACCGAGTCGTCAAGATCCGCCCCAACGAGAGCCACGTCGCCACGCGCGGCTTCGGCTGCATCAAAGGCCTCAACCAGCACGAGCTCTACGCGTCACCCGATCGCCTCCAGCACCCGCTCGTGCGCAACGGGGGGACGCACGTGCGCGCGAGCTGGGACGACGCGTTGGACGAGATCGGCAAGCGCGTGCGTTCGATCCGCGAGCGCCACGGCGGTGATGCGATCGCGATGTACGTCGGCACCGCCGCGGGGTTCGGTGCGCTGCATCCGGTGTTCGCCCAGGGCTTCATGACGGGGCTGGGCTCGCGCAACACGTACAGCTCGGCGACCCAGGACTGCGCGAACAAGTTCGCCGTCGCGCAGCACGTGTACGGCTTCCCGTTCACCCAGCCGTTTCCCGACGTCGACCGCACGCGTTGCCTCGTGGTCGTCGGTGCGAACCCGGCGGTGAGCAAGTGGAGCTTCTTGCACGTGCCGCACCCGGTGCAGCGGCTCAAGGAGATCGAAGCGCGCGGCGGCAAGGTGTGGATCGTGGACCCGCGCCGCACCGAGACCGCGAAGTCGGCGGGGCGCCACGTCTTCATCCGCCCGGACACGGACGTGTTCTTCTACCTCGCGTTCCTGCACGAGCTGCTCGCGCGCAGCGGCTGCGATCGCGAGCGCGTCGCGACGTACGCCACCGGCCTCGATCGGATCGTGACGCTCGTCGAGCCGTGGACGCCCGAGCGGTGCGCGACCGTGACGGGCATCGACGCGGCCGTGCTCCGCGAGATGGTCGCCGACTACGTCGACGCATCGTCCGCGGCCGGCAGCGGTGC
The DNA here is from genome assembly GCA_964468635.1 of uncultured Nannocystaceae bacterium. Lineage (GTDB taxonomy): Bacteria > Myxococcota_A > Polyangia > Nannocystales > Nannocystaceae > Xiheibacterium. The sequence goes on along the minus strand of CAYXVR010000041.1, from coordinate 64,334 downwards.
GGCGCTCTACAGCTCCACCGGCGTGAACATGGGTCGGCGCGGCACGCTCGGGTTCTGGCTGCAGGAGTGCATCAACGCGATCTCGGGCAACCTGGATCGCCGCGGGGGCACGCTCGTCGGCAAGGGCGTGCTCGACTTCCCCGGCTTCGCCACGAAGCGTGGCCTGCTCGCGCGCACCGATCGCTCGCGCGTCGGCGGCTTCCCGTCGGTGAACGACACGTTCCCCGGGGGCCTGTTGGCCGACGAGATCCTCACGCCGGGTCCGGGCCAGGTGCGGGCGCTGTTCGTCACCGGCGGCAATCCGCTGCTCACGATGGCGAACAGCGGCCGACTGCGCGAGGCGTTCGCCCAGCTCGAGCTGCTCGTCGTGCTCGACATCCTGCCGAGCGAGACCGCGCAGATGGCCCACTTCGTGCTGCCGTGCACGTCGCCGCTCGAGCGCCCCGATCTGCCGTTCTCCTTCCCGTTCCTGCTCGGCTTGCAGTCGAAGCCGTACGTGCAGGCGACGCGGCGCATCGTGGCGCCGGCCGGCGAGGCGCGCGACGAGGCGACGATCTACGTCGAGCTCGCGAAGGCGTCGGGCTATCCGATCTTCGGCTCGCGGGTGGCCCAGCGGGCGCTCCAGTGGTCGATGCGGCGTCGTGACGGCGACGCATTGCCGTCGGTGCCCCAGGAGAAGCTGCTGTCGCTGATGCTGCGGCTCGGCGGGCAGGGGAGCTTCGCGCGGCTCGCCGAGCAACGCGACGGCGTGCTGCGGCCCGATCACCGCGGCGGCGACTTCCTCGGCAAGCGTGTGTACACGAAGGACGGCAAGGTCGCGCTCGCCCCCGACGTGCTCGTCGACGCGGCGCGCGGATTGTCCGACGACTTCGCCGTCGAGGTGGCGAACCGCCACCGCCTCAAGCTGATCACGCGTCGCGCGATCACCAGTCACAACAGCTGGACGCACAACCACGCCAAGTTCGTGCAAGGCGAGCGCGGCACGAACTGGCTGTACATGCACCCGGAGGACGCACGCACGCGTGGGCTCGCCGACGGCGACCTCGCCGACGTGAGTACCGACGTCGCGACCGTACGCGTGCCGGTGCGGTTCCACGACGAGCTGATGCCGGGCACGTGCGCGCTCCCCCACGGATGGGGCCATCAGGGCGCACCTGGACTGAGCGTCGCGTCGCGCACGCGCGGCGTGAACGTGAACCTGCTCGCCGCCGACGGACCCGATCGGATCGATCGCGTGTCCGGCATGGCCCATCTCACCGGCTTCGTCGTCGACGTGGCGCCGGCCGCGGGCGCGCAGGCCGACAGCTGGGCGGGGATGTAGAGGCGGGGCCCGTCGTCACTCGACGAGCGTGCACGTCGCGGGATCGAGGTGGGCCGACGTGGCCACGCTCGCCGTCATGGTGGGCATCTGCTCGGGGTGCTCGATGAGCGACGTGGCCGTGCGCAGGATCTGGCGCACGAGATGCGTGTGGCGCACGACGTCGTCGAGCAGGTCGCGTGCGGGCCGCGTCTCGCATGCGGCGAGGTACGCGTCCACGCGCTCGCGATGGCTCGCCGCGTCGTCCTCGCTCTGCAGCTTCGCGAGCAGCTCGGCGGCGGGCGATCCGGACGCGGGCTGCGATTGCTCGATCGCGGCGATGAAGGCCGCACGGATGTTCGCGGGCGTCGCCTCGGTGATCGTCGTGGCGGCCGTCGGCGGCATCGGCTCGGGCATCACCGGCGCGGGGCACATGCCGCACCCGAACGACGCGACTTCGCCCACGCACACCTGATCCCACTGCGACTCGCAGCAGAACGCATCCTTCGCGCACACGCATGCCTGCACGGTCGCGTTCGAACAGCCCTTGGTCGCGGACGTAGTGGCCTCACAGCAGGTGCCGAGATCCTCGTCGCCCGTGTCGCTACCCGAGGTCGCGCCGTCGTCGGTGCCGCCGTCGTCGCTGCTGCCGTCGTCGCTGCTCCCCTCGTCGGAACCTCCGTCGTCGCCGCCCGTGGCCATGCCGGGCGCAGCGTAGGCCGGCGCGAACCCCAACAGCTTGCACCGTGCGTCGGAGAACACCGGCCGCGTGAAGTCGATCGACAGCACGTCGAGCACGAAGTCCTCGTCGACGATGCCGCTGGCGATCAACGCCTGCACGTACGCGTCGTCCATGCCGCCGCGCTCGGGGAACACGAGCTTGAACTCCGTATCGATGCGTCCGCTGACGCCCTGCACGGTCTGCCCCGCGGCGACGATCGCCGCCTCGTACGCGGCCGGGTCGACGGGGATCGAGCGCTCGACGCCGAATCGCGGGTCGACGAGCGCATCGGCCGGGATGTCGGTGACGGGCCCGTCGACGGTGCGACCGGCCGTGTCGAGGTTCACGACCTCCGCACAGAAGAGCGGCTTCAGGAGCGCGGACACCGATCCGGTGGCCGGGTTGCGATGGTGGCCGATGCGCGCCTCGACGACGACGTCGTTGCCGGCACGCACGAGCTGCTCGAGCTCCTTGCCGTTGCCGCGCTGCCCGAACATCGGCGCGTGCGCGGCGAACAGTGCATCCACGCCCGGCAACGGGTTGCCGTCGCTCTCCCAGTGGATCCACGGGTCGTCGAGCTCTTTCATGAGCACTTCGCCGCCGCGATGGCACCCCCCGCACGCGATCTGACCGGCCGCCGCCTGCACGGAGTCGCCCTTGAACGAGAAGCTCCCGCCGTTGAACACCCAGAAGTTGTAGCGACCCGTGTTCGCGTCGAGCGCCGCCATCTCGACGAACGTCCGTCGCGCGACGTTCTCGCCCGCGTTCACGCCGAGCAGCGTCCAGAAGAGCGAGTGACTCGGCCGCGAGCCGCACGCGCGCGTCGTGACGGTGCGGAAGTTGTCCGCGTTGGCCTCGAGCCGCGCGTCGTCGGACACGATGCGCGTGACGAGGTCGCGGCCCGCTTCGCAACCCTCGGGATCGACCGCGCGCAGCTTCTCGATCATCGCCCCGTAGTCGGCGGGGCAACCCTCGCCGCGCTTCACGAGGAAGGTCGCGATCGGATCGTCGACCTGCGCGAGCGCGTCGAGCGAGATGCCGTCCACGTTCTTGCACGCGAAGGTGCTCGGGTCGGTGTCGTCCGCCTTGCCGCCACCCTCGTCGTCGCCCTCGTCGCGCTCCTCCGCGGATGCGCAGGCGAAGGCGAGGACGAGCGACGCCAGGGCGAAGCGCGAATGGCGCGAACGGGATGCGGACGCAGATCTGCGCATAGGGGCCTACATAGGTGCCCCCACCCCGCGCTTGGTTCAGCGGCCTGGACGGCGGGGCTCAGTACGACCAGACGCAGCGCACGATGCCCGGGATGAGCTCCACGCAGTCCATGCCGTCGGGGCACGTCTCGTCGTCGGCGCAGCTCAGCGCGCACTGATCGCCGCCGGGCCCCGCGCACTGGACCGTCGCGTTGCCGGAGGACGGCGCGGGACAGTCGTCCTCGGAGTCGCAGTTGATCGTGCACCAGTTGACCATGAGATCGGGGATGTCGACGCACTCGTCGAACCCGTCCGGGCACTGCGGATCGTTGTCGAGATCGCACGCGGGATAGGTGTCCTCGCCGATCGGGCCGGTGCTTCCGCTCTCCGAGCTGCCGCTGTCGGTGCCCGAATCCTCCGTGCTGCCGGCGGTCTCCGTGCCCGACGAATCGACGGGGCCCGTGTCCGCCGTCTCGCCCGACGACTCCGTCGCCGTGGGGTCGGTCGTCGACGTGTCGGTCAACGTCGGATCGGTCATCGTCGGATCGGTCATCGACGGATCCGTCATCGTCATGGGATTGGTGTTCGTGTTGCTGTCGTCGTCCCCACCGCTCGACGATTCGTCGTCGGCAGGCGATCCGTCGTCACCACCACACGCCAGCAAGCACACCATCAGCGGAATCGAAGCGCAGCGCAGGTTCATGGTCCTATCTCCCCACGATCCAGGGAACCACGCCGCGCGAGGGCTGTCCATCCACGACGTGCGGTTCTCGTCGCTCGTGTGGCTCGTCGTGGTCGCATGCGCGACGACACGCGAGGCGCCGGTGGCTCGCGAACGAGCATCACCGGTCGCCGCGACCCTGCACGCGCGATCACCTTCGACCCCGCTCGCCGAGTCGTCGCCCGAGCCCGAGCTCGGGCGTCAGTACGAATCGGTGGAGGAGCGGGCGCGCGTCGAGGAGATCCTGCGTGCGCCGAAGCTCGCGAAGTGGCGTGGCATTTACCGCGGCGGCGGACCGGCACGGCTGCGCCTCGATGGTCCGGTCGTGGACGCCGTCACCGAGCCGGGCAGCGTGACGCCGTACCGCGTCGTCGAGAGTCGCGACGATCATGCGCGCATCGTCGTCGAGCACGGCCAGGTCGTGGTGCTGGCGTGGGTTCGACATGCGGACTTCGAGCCCCAACCGCACCAGCGGGTCGCGCTCTCCTCGACCCCGGGGAAGGCGCCGGCGGACGGCGTAGGTCACCTCGAGATCGCACCGGGAGAGCGCATCGAGGTGCTGCGCACGAAGGACGAATGGCACGAGGTCGAGCTCGTGAGACGTTCGGTTCGGGGATGGCTACCGGTCGCCGTGTTCGCGCCCGTGTTCCCCGTCGATGCATTCCCGCCGACCACCAACGCGGGGGGTATCGCGCGGTCGCGCACTCGCGTGCTCGAACGTCCCGGTGGCCGCTCGATCTGGCGCCTGCCCGCGGGCGAGAACGCCGTGCACATCGTGCGCGAGTCGAAGGAGTGGGTCGAGATCGTGTTCGTGAAGCCGTGCGACACCACGATTCGCGTCACCGGCTGGGTGCGCCGCCGCGACGTGGTCCAGTTCCATGGCCGCATGATGGGGTTCGGTTGCGGCGAGATTTCGATCCTCGAACCTCGTCGCACGCCCCCGGATGCGATCGAGGTGACGCTGCCGGACGGAACCGAGCTGTTCGACGACGTCGGTCGGCTCGTCGGACTGGCGCGCGAAGGCAACCGCTTGCTGCGCACGCCGGACGGCACGTTGCTCGTGCCCTCGCGGTGGGGCCCGATCCCGGTGGTGGCGGAGGTCGAGGCCACCGTCGTGACCGCGCCCTGAGAGCTTCAGGCGAGCCGCTCGAGGCGTCGACGCAGCCACTCGGCCTCGTCGACGAGCGCGAGTCGTTCGGCGATCGGCACGAGCTCGGCATACGTCGTCCGCGGATCGAGACCCGTGACGAGCTGCAGCTTGCGCAGGCAGACGGGGCAGAGGTGCAGCGGAATCCGATCGAGCTCGGAGAGATCCGCCACGCCGTTCATGGCGCAGCGGAAGTGCAGGCAGTGCGCGAGCCCGAAGACGTGGCCGAGCTCGTGCACGAGCACCTTCAGGCCTCGGCGCAGGACGACGAGCTCGAGGTCGTCGGGTCGCTCGCCGCCGAAGAAGCTGGGGTCGTAGCGCGAGAAGCCGACCACCGCGAGTCGCTCGCGGTCGAGCGTGAAGCCGAACGCGAACTCCTGCTCGGCCCACGCGAAGAGATCGACCGTGACGATCGCGACGAGCCCGTGCGCATCGTCCGGGACGTCCGCCGCCGCATGGCGCAGCAGCGCCGGAGCGTCGTACTGTCGATGCCCGCGGACCGGGCGGTGGGCCACGACGTCGGCCGGGAAGTCGCGCGTCGGCAACACGGTGGTGCGCGTGTCGAAGAACGCCGCGACGAAATCCGCGAGGTCCGACAGCACCGGCGTGCGCACGAGGCCGACGAAGTCGGGCCCTTCGAGCACGTCGAACGGGAAGCGGCCCAGGGGCAGGAGCGCGAGCGCGTCGCGGGGCGCGGCGCGGGGCACGGGCGCGGACGCGAGGAAGTCGTCGACGGTCTGCGCTCGCTCGCGCCGGATCGTTCGCCACTCGCGGGGTCCCGCCGGCGGCAGTGGTGCGAACCCGCGCTCGTCGGTGAACGCGCGGCGATCGGCCGGCGCGAGGTCGTCGAGCGAGCCGAGGGCTTCGGACCCCATCGCGCGGCGCCGGGGCGCGGGCGGCTGCGCGCCGGTCATCACGTGTCCGCGCAAGACTTCGTCCACGCGGGCGCCGGCATCGCAGCCGGTGATCAGGGCGGAGGCGAGCCCGGCGAGGGCGTGGCGGCGCGAGCAGGGGGGCATGCGCCGTTCGTTCGACGATCACACGCCGACCGAAGTTCCCGTGCGGTATAGAACATCCAGGATCGTGGCGGTGAAACGGCGGTGGTGCGTCGCAGGGCTCGTGCTCGCGCTCGCGTGTGGCGACGACGGCACCAGTGCGGACGGTGGGAGCGACACGACCGGTGGCGACGCGTCCACGGACGCGTCGAGCCCGACGGCGACCGGCACGTCGACCACCGCCGATCCCGACGACGGCACGACTGCCGCGCCCGACGAGCTCCCGCCGACGCCGGTGCTCGTGAGCCCGCTCGACGAGGCCGTCGACGTCGCGGTCGAGACCGAGCTGTGTTGGTCGCCGGTGGAGGATCCCGACGGCGACGCGGTCCGCTATCGCGTGTTCGTCGACGACATCGAGCTCACCGACGGGCGGCTCGGCGATGTGCCCGGTCACGAGGGGCCATGTCTCGGGCCGCTCACGTTCGCGACGGAGCAGACCTTCGCGTGGCGTGTGCAGGCGTTCGAGGTCGAGGATCCGTCGCGCCAATCGGAGTCGAGCGAGGCTTGGACGTTCACGACCGGGAACGACGGCTTCACCCATACGGTGTTCGAGGATCGCTTCGACGAGGATCTCGGCTGGGACGTCGAGGGGGACGCGACGAGCGGCGCGTGGGAGCGCGGCGATCCGGTGGGCACCGTCGACGGCGGGCTGCTGGCCCAGCCGAACCTGTGCGGCGGCGGCACGAGCTGCTATTTCACCGGGCAGAACCCCGACGCGATCGTCGATGCTGCGGACGTCGCGGGCGGCAGCACCGTCCTCGTCTCGCCTCCGTTCGATCTCGCGGGCGCGGCCGCGGCGACGGTGCAGCTGTCGCGCTTCCTCTACAAGTCGCAGGGACGCGAGGGTCCGGGCCTGCGGATCGAGCTGCTCGTGCCCGACGAGGGCGCGAAGACGTTCACGGCCCACGAGCTCGAGCTCGTGGACGATCCCACCACGGAGATCGCGGCGAACCTGTGGACGCCCCGCGAGTACGTCGCATGCGCCGTGCCGATGGCGGACGGCTCGCGCCTGCGCATCACGGCGACCGACGAGGGCGACGGCATCCTCGAGGCGGCGATCGACACGGTGTCCGTGCACGCGCACGACTTCGCCACGGTGTGCGGCACGGGCGAGGGCGGGGCGTGCGATCCCACGCTCGCGGACGCCGCGTGCCCCGACGGCCTGCTGTGTTGTGCTCAGGGCGTGATCAATGCCGGTGCGCATCGCTGCGTCGAGGCGGTGGCCGGGCTCGACTACGCCGACCCTCCGCCCGATCCCGAGTCGCCCGGCAACGGTTCCCTCGGCTGTCCCGGGCCCGACCTCTTCGTCGACGACGCGGCAATCGAGCCAGCGTTCACCGACATCATGGTCGCCGACGACAGCTGCCTGTTGATCGAGGGCTGTGTGAATGGCACGGGTTGGCGCACGATCATGCGCTTCGACACGGTGACGCCCAACATCGGCTCGGAGGATCTCGCGCTCGGCGTGCCCGCGAACGAGCCCGATGTCTTTCATTACAGCGACTGCCACGAGCACTACCACTTCGACGAGTACGCGAACTACGAGCTCTCGGACGCCGATGGGATCGTGGCGACCGGCCACAAGCAGGCGTTCTGCTTGCTGGACTTCTTCCCGTGGGCGTGGGCGGGAGAGATGGGCACGTTCAACTGCGGCAACCAGGGCATCAGCCGGGGCTGGACCGACATCTACCAGTCCGATCTGCCGTGTCAGTGGATCGACGTGACCGACGTGCCGCCCGGCGATTACGTGCTGCACGTCGAGCTCAATCGCGCGCGGGCGGACCAGGCGATGCCGCTGCTCGTGGAGCGCGACTACGCGAACAACGCCGTCGACGTGCCGGTGTCGATTCCGTAGCTGCGCGCGGCCCGAAACGAGCCGACGCGGTCTCGGACGGGGCAGAACCTCAGAGCCGGGGAGCCGGCGCAGGCGCGACGTTCCGTCTTCGGATGCCGTGTGCCGACGCCTCCTGACCCGCTGCGGTCACCCCTGCGGTGGGGGTGGCGGAGGCTCGGCGTCGCCCGGGATCGGGATCTCGACGTCGCCCAGTGCGGTCTTGTCCTGGGACGTGACCTCGTTGTCGTGATCGATGAGCGTGCTGTTCGTGATGTCACCGCCGCCGTACGGCGTGCCCTGGATGCCGTAGACGACCTGTGGCGTGTTGAAGTCGAGCGCGTCGCCCGTCATCCACACGTAGCCGCCCTCGGCGAAGTCGTGATCGACGCCGCCCGCACTGCTGTTGGGGAGCTCGCCGACGACGTAGGTCTCGCCGATCACCTGCCACGTGCCGCCACCCATCTGCTGCAGCTCGTACGTGGTGGATTGATGGGCCGACGTCGAGTTGTCGGCGTACATCGTGCGCTCGGCGGCGAGCATCCAACCGCTCTGCGCGAAGCTGAGATCGGAGACGGGATTCGAGAACGTGTTGCCGTCGAGCCCCGGAATCGTCGCCTCGAGCTTCTTGGTCGTGGGATCGGGGATCCCGATCTCGTCGTCCTCGTAGGCCACGGACCAGATCTCGTTGTCGTGCTCCGCGTTCTGGCGGCCGCCGTCCTCCCACCACACCGAGTAGTAGAGCCGGCCGTAGTGCGACTGCACGGCCCACATGCGGTCGCCCAGCGGACAGAACGCGCCGTCGGGCTCGCCGGGATCGGCAGGCAGCCCCATCGTCACCGTCGCGGTGCCATGGTGGTACGTGCTCACCACGGAGCCCATCTTGTCGAGCTGGTAGATGCGGCAGTCCTCGTGGTTGGTGACGCGGAGCGTCTGGCTCGCGCAGTCGTAGTTGAGGTTGCCGAACGCCGGCCCCGCGTTCGGCAGCGTCGCGAACGTGGAGACGGCGGCAGTGCCCGCATCGATCTTGTAGATCGCACCCGGCGTGGAGTTGCTGCCGTACACGGACGACGCGGCCACGTAGATGTTGCCGTCGGAGTCCAGCGTGAGACCGAAGAGGCCACCGCCGAACGCCGTCGAGTTCCAGCCCGGGTTCGTGTAGATCGGCGCCATGTACCACTGGTTCGGCGGCGGCGGTGAGCCGGAGATGTCGATCACGCGCAGCTCGAACTCCTCGGCGACGTACGAGTAGTTCGTCATGATGGCGACCTGGCGGTCGAGGAAGTTCGCGTAGGCCGGATCCGTGAAGTGCGGGAACCCACCGGCCGCGCCGAACACCTCCGATTCGCGACACGAGCCGGGCTGGTACGGCCCCGTGTCCGTGATGCTCGCGCTCATCCCCATCCCGACGTCGAACACCGCGCCGGTCTCGTCGAGGCCGTCGTCGGCGGGCCCCGTGGCCGAGTCGGTGTCCGACGCGCTCGCGGACACGCTGATGCTGATCGACTCCGTACCGGTGCCGTCGCCACTCGCACCGTCGTCGCCTGGCGGCTTCACTGCGCACGCCACGACGAGCGCGCCACCGCACGCGCACAACCACGAGAACCGACCGAGCTTCGAGTCCATCAGGCGCCCCTCCCGCAAGGAACACGCCGATCGTATCACCGCGCGTGGACCAGAGCGGTGCGATCACCCGCGGTCTGTGGACACCAGGGGAACCGCCCGGACGTGTGACCGGGGCCTCACCCGCACGAGACGTCGCTGCACAGCCCCGCACACTGCGTTTCGATGCACGAGACGACCCCGTCGACCATCCCGCACGTGCCGAGATCCATACACGAGATGCAGCACGTGCTCGCGCAATCCTGGGTCAGTCCGTCGGCCGTGCACATCGAGTCGATGCACGACAGCGACGGGACGCAGTTGAACATGGCCTGACATGACATGTACTGGGCCATGCACGGCCCTTGCGCTGCGCAATCCCAGCAAGTGGCGCAATCGGCCGGCGCCGTGCAGTCCACCCCCCCGCCGCTCGACGACTCGCCGCCCGAGTCGAGCGTGACGGGTCCGCCGCTCGAGCCACTGTCCCCGGTCGCGTTCGTGAGCACGGTGGTGCCCGAGTCGGTCGCGCTCGCGCTCGCGCCCGTGGAGTCGTCGCCGTCGCTGGTGCCGGGCGTCGTCATCGTCGAGGCCGTGAACGTGGCGTTCGTGTCGTCGCCCGAATCGTCGCCGCCACAGCCGAACAGGACACCCGCGATCGCGATTCGAAGACAGCGCATGGCGGCAGTCTAACACCTTGCCTGCGCGGCGGTGGTCGTCGCACCATCCCGCCGATGCCTCGTCCGACGATTCTCCTCGCGGCCGCTCTCTTCGCATGCGCTGCACCGGCCAGCCGGACCGATCTGCCGGTCGAGCCGAGCGAGGATCCGCCGAAGACGGATGCACCCGCCCACCCGCCGTCGTGGACGCTCGCGTCGATCGCCGAAGGCGCGGTGAGGTTCGACGACCTCGGTGCGCATCGCCGGAAGATCACGACGACGTCGGAGGAGGCGCAGGCGTTCTTCGACCAGGGCCTCGCACTCGGCTACGGGTTCAACCACGACGAGGCGGCGCGCTCCTTCGCGAAGGCGGCCGAGCTCGATCCGAAGTGTGCGATGTGCTTCTGGGGCGTCGCGTACATGCTGGGCCCCAACTACAACGTGCCGATGCTGCCCGAGCGCGCGGTCGCGGCGTGGGACGCGATCGGCAAGGCGCAGGCGCACGCGAAGGCGGCGACACCGGTGGAGGCCGCGCTCGTCGGCGCGCTCGCGAAGCGCTTCAAGGGCCCCGAGTACCTCGATCCGGTCGCGATGGCGCCCTTCAACGTCGCGTATGCGGACGCGATGCGCGAGGTGGCGAAGGCGTTCCCGGCCGACGACGACGTGCAGACGCTCTTCGCCGAGGCGGCGATGAACACGAACGCGTGGAAGCTGTGGGCGAAGGACGGCACAGCCGCGCCCGGCACCGAGGAGATCGTGAAGACCCTCGAGACGGTGCTGGCCCGCGCGCCGGACCACCCCGGTGCGAACCACTTCTACATCCACGCGGTCGAGGCGTCGAAACGCCCCGATCGCGCCGTCCCGTCGGCGGATCGGCTCGGCAAGCTGATCCCGGGCGCAGGACACGTCGTGCACATGCCCGCGCACATCTATCAGCGCGTCGGCCGATACGAGGACGCCGCCCGCGTGAACCGCGAGGCCGTCGAGATCGATCGGCGCTACCTCGCGAAGGTGAAGCCACCCGGCTACTACCCGATCTACGTCGGACACAACCACGGCTTCCTCGCGTACGCGGAGTCCATGCTGGGCAAGAGCGCGAGCGCCCTCGCGGCCGCGCGCGAGTCGGCCGGATCGATCCCGAAGGACGTCGTGTGCGGCATGCCGGGCATGGACTTCTTCCTCTCCGAGCCGCTGCTCGTGATGGTGCGCTTCGGCAAATGGGAGGAGATCCTCGCCGCGCCGAAGCCCGCGGCGAAGTACCAGGTGCTCGTCGCGCTGTGGCATCACGCGCGCGGCATGGCGCTCGCCGCGACCGGGAAGCCCGGAGACGCGAAGCAAGAGGCCGCAGCGATCCGGGAGATCGCGACGTCGGTGCCCGAGGACATGGTCGCGGGGCTCAACAGCGGACGCAACGTACTCGAGCTCGCGGCGCTCGTGGTCGAAGCGCGCATCGCCGAGGTGGAGAAGGCCCCCGACGCGATCACGAAGTGGGAGCGCGCGGTCGCGGTGGAGGACACGCTCGAGTACAACGAGCCCGCCGACTGGTTCTACCCCGTGCGTCACTACCTCGGTGCCGCGCTGCTCGATGCCGGCAAGCCGAAGGACGCGGAGGCCGTGTATCGCGCGGACCTCGAGCGCAACCCCGGCAACGGATGGGCGCTCTTCGGGGTGTGGCGCTCGCTCGTTGCGCGCAAGCAGACCGCGGCGGCGAAGAAGGCCGAGAAGGCGTTCCGCGCGGCCTGGCCATCCGCCGACCTCGAGCTCGCGCGCACGGCGTTCTAGAACGCACACGGCGTTCCAATAGAGGATCGCGGGCGGTGGGCCCGCGCCTCCACGTTTCGGTCTTGCGCGGCGGCCCGCGCGTCGCAGACCGTCGCGGTGAACCTGCACGACAACGGGCTCGGGGTCCGCTGGTCCATCGGTGACGTCAGCGACGACGGATTCGAGGCGCTGCAGCTGTCGGTGTGGGGCGCGCACCGCTTGTTCGGCCCGCAGGCCGCGTACGTCGTGTGCGTGCACGATGCGACGGTGGCCGAGGCCCAGGCGAAGACCGGCGGCGTCCCCGACGGCGTGCGCTGGCAGCACGTCGAGCGTCACCTGCCGGCGGAGATCTCGGATCGAATCGCCGACGAAGCCGACGCGCGCGAGATCGGATGGAAGCTGTCGCCGATCCGACTCTTCCCCGATCGCTTCGAGCTGTCGCTCGACAACGACTGCATCCTCTGGGAGCTGCCCGTGACCATCGCGACGTGGCTCGGCGACAACCATCCCACGCGCTGCCTCCTGACGGAGGACGTGCGCGTGTGCAGCGGCAAGTTCGCGGGCGACTCGCCCGCGCCGCTCAACACGTGCATCCGTGGGCTGCCGCCGGGGTTCGATCTCGAGGCCGCGCTCGCAGCCGAGCTCGCGCGCGTCGACGGGCACCTCGTCTCCGAGCTCGACGAGCTGGGCCTGCAGGTCGCGGCCCTGTCGCGCGACGAGCCCCCGTGCGTCGTGCCGGTCACCGACGTGACGATCTGCTCTCCATTCCCCCCGCACCACCTCGCCGTGGGCCGCTGCGGCGCGCACTTCGTCGGGATCAGCGCGAAGGAGATCACGAGCGTCGCGGGCAAGAGCGACGACGAGGAGATCGAGCACCGGCGCGCCCACTGGCGTACTCATCGGCAGCGCCTGTTCGAGCTCGTGGGGCTCGTGCCGAAGCACGACGCCAAGGACTCGATGCGCGGATCGACACCCGATCCGCGCTCGGGCGTGTGACAATGGCCGGGGTGACCGTGTCGCGCGAAGCCTTCGATCCACCGATGCCCGACGATGGCCGCGGGCGCGTCGTCGCCACGCTGGTGCGACCTGCCGTCGACGGCGGTCGGGTGCCCGCGAAGCGTGTCGTCGGCGATCGTGTGCGCATCGTCGCGGATCTCGTGAGCGATGGGCACGACACGGTGGCCGGCCTCGCGCGCGCTCGCGCACCGGGGGCCACGGCCTGGCGCGAGATCCCGCTGGAGCCGACCGGCGCCGATCGATTCGAGGCCGAGCTCGAGGTCGATCGCATCGGGCCGTGGGAGATCGTGGTCGAGGGGTGGATCGACGCGTTCGCGTCATGGCTCTCCGGCGTGCGCCGCAAGCTCGAGGTTGCGGACGTCACCGACATGGACGTCGCGATCGGGGCGGCGCTCGTACGCGCGGCTGCGTCGCGCGGCGGCGGCGATGCGCCGGCGATCACCCGGATCGCCGCTCGACTCGAGGACGGCACGCGAACCGCGATCGAGCGCGCACGTGCGCTGCTCGCCGACGACGCGGCGGTGGAGCTCGTGCGCCGCCATCCCGATCGCGACCTCGCCTCCCGCAGCGCTCCGTGTGCGCTCGTCGTCGACCCGGCCCACGCGCGGTTCGCCGCGTGGTACGAGCTGTTCCCCCGCTCCACGGGCGCGAACGGCGAGCACGGAACGTTCGCCTCCACCGAGTCGTGGCTGCCGTACGTGCGCGACATGGGCTTCGACGTGCTGTACCTGCCGCCGATCCATCCGATCGGCCGCGCCCATCGCAAGGGCCCCAACAACTCGACGGAGTCGACGCCCGCGGATCCCGGCAGCCCGTGGGCGATCGGTGGTCCCGAAGGCGGCCACACGGCCGTGCACCCGCGGCTCGGCACGCTCGCCGACTTCGATCGACTCGTCCTTCGCGCCCGCGAGCACGGCCTCGCGATCGCGCTCGACATCGCGTTCCAGGCGTCACCCGATCACCCGTGGGTGCGCGAGCATCCCGGCTGGTTCCGCCATCGGCCGGACGGATCGATCCAGTACGCCGAGAATCCCCCGAAGAAGTACGAGGACGTCTACCCGTTCGACTTCGAGTGCGAGGACTGGCGTGCGCTGTGGTCCGCCTTGCGCGACGTCTTCCTGTTCTGGATCGATCGCGGCATCACGATCTTCCGCGTGGACAACCCCCACACGAAGCCGATCGCCTTCTGGCGGTGGTGCATCGAGTGCGTGAAGGCCCACCACCCCGAGGTCACCTTCCTGGCCGAGGCATTCACGCGCCCCACGCTGAAGTACGCGCTCGCGCGGGCGGGCTTCAGCCAGGGCTACACGTACTTCACGTGGCGGACGACGAAGCACGAGCTCGAGCGGTACATGACCGAGCTCACCCAGACCGAGGTGGGCGAGTACTTCCGTCCCAGCCTGTGGCCGAACACGCCGGACATCCTGCCGGACGAGCTGCAGTTCGGCGGTCGGCCCGCGTTCGTCGCGCGGCTGGTGCTCGCCGGCACGCTCTCGAGCCACTACGGCATCTACGGTCCGGCCTTCGAGCTCATGGAGAGCGTCGCACGCCCGGGCTCGGGCGAGTACATCGACAACGAGAAGTACCAGCTCAAGCGCTGGGACATCGCGCGTCCGGACAGTCTGCGCCGCGTGATCGCTGCGCTCAACGAGATCCGCCGCGAGCATCCCGCGCTGCACGGCAACGACAGCCTGCGATTCCACGCGACGGACAACGACATGTTGATCTGCTACAGCAAGACCGCCGGTGAGGACGCGGTGCTCGTCGTCGTCAACCTCGACCCGCACCATCGCCAGTCGGGCTGGGTGCAGATCGACGGCGACGCGCTCGAGCTCGCGACCGATCGCCCGTTCCAGGTCCACGATCTGCTCGGTGGCGGACGGTACCTGTGGCACGGGCCGCGCAACTTCGTCGAGCTCGATCCCCACCAGATGCCGGCGCAGATCTTCGCGATTCGCCGGCGGGTCCGCAGCGAGCGGGATTTCGACTACTACCTGTGAGGCCGATGGCGCGCACCGACGACGACTCCGCACTGCCGACCGAGGACCCGCTCTGGTTCAAGGACGCGATCATCTACGAGATCCCCGTCCGCGCGTTCTTCGACTCGGACGGCGACGGCGTCGGCGACTTCGCGGGCCTCATCGACTCGCTCGACTACGTGCAGGACCTCGGCGTCACCGCGATCTGGCTGCTGCCGTTCTATCCGTCGCCCCAGCGTGACGGCGGCTACGACATCGCGGACTACCGCGGCGTGCACCCGAAGCTCGGCACCATCGCGGAGTTCAAACGGCTCATGCGCGAGGCCCATCGTCGTGGCATCCGCGTGATCACCGAGCTCGTCATCAACCACACCTCCGATCAACACCCGTGGTTCCAGCGTGCGCGGCGGTCCCCGCCAGGCAGTCGCTTCCGCGACTTCTACGTGTGGAGCGACTCACCCGAGCGCTACAAGGACGCGCGCATCATCTTCCAGGACTACGAGACCTCGAACTGGACGTGGGATCCGGTCGCCAACGCGTACTACTGGCATCGGTTCTACTCGCACCAACCCGACCTCAACTTCGCGAACCCGGAGGTCTCCAAGGCGGTCTTCGACGTGCTCGACTACTGGATGGCACTCGGCGTCGACGGCATGCGCCTCGACGCCGTGCCGTACCTGTTCGAGCGCGACGGCACGAACTGCGAGAACCTGCCCGAGACCCACCGCTTCCTGCGCGAGCTCCGGGCGCACATCGATACGCGCTATCCGAACCGCATGTTGCTCGCCGAGGCCAACCAGTGGCCCGAGGATGCAGCGGCCTACTTCGGGCAGGGCGACGAGTGCCACATGAACTTCCACTTCCCGCTCATGCCGCGCATGTTCATGGCGCTGCAGGTGGAGAACAGCTTTCCCATCGTCGACATCCTGCAGCAGACCCCCGCGATCCCGCCGAACTGCCAATGGGCCGTGTTCCTGCGCAACCACGACGAGCTCACGCTCGAGATGGTGACCGACGAGGATCGCGACTTCATGTACAAGGTCTACGCCCACGACCCGCAGATGCGGGTGAACCTCGGGATCCGCCGAAGGCTCGCGCCGCTGCTCAAGACGCGCGCGCGCATCGAGCTCATGACTGCGCTGCTCTTCTCGATGCCCGGCACGCCCGTGCTGTACTACGGCGACGAGATCGGCATGGGCGACAACGTGTACCTCGGCGACCGCGACGGCGTGCGCACGCCGATGCAGTGGAGCCCGGACCGCAACGCCGGCTTCTCGAAGGGCAACCCGCAGCGGCTGTTCCTGCCCGTCATCATCGACCCCGAGTACCACTACGAGACGGTGAACGTGGAGGCCCAACAGGGCAACGGCGAGTCGCTCCTGTGGTGGACCAAGCGGATGATCGCGCTGCGCAAGAAGCACCTCGCATTCAGCCGCGGCGAGATCGAGCTGCTCACGCCGGACAACGGCAAGGTGCTCGCGCTGTTCCGCGTGCTCGGCGACGAGCGCATCCTCGTGGTCGCGAACCTGTCGCGCACCGCCCAGTACGTCGAGCTCGACCTCGCAGCCCACCAGGGCGCGGTGCCGGTGGAGCTGCAGGGCTGCGTCCGTTTCCCCCCGATCGGGGAGCTGCCGTACCTGCTGACCCTCGGTCCCCATGCGTTCTACTGGTTCTCGCTGCAACGCCCGGCAGCGACGCAGCCGGCGCTCGACGCGATCACGCTGCGCGGTCCCGCCGAGGCGCTGTTCGGCAGCGCGCGCGCCCGCCTCGAGCAGGCACTCGCGCTGTGGCTGCCCCAACGTCGCTGGTATCGCGGCAAGTCGCGCTCGATCGACCGCGTCACGATTCGCGACTCGATCCCGCTCGGCGACGCCCACGTGCTGCTCGCGGACGTGTCCTACGCGGACGCGCAGACCGAGACCTACGTGATGCCGGTCGCGCTCGTGCCCCACGAGCGCGCCGAAGGCCTCGTCGCGCGCTCGCCCCACGCGCTCGTCGCCCGCGTACGTGCGAGCGACGGAGAGGCGGCCCTGGTGGATGCGCTCGCCACCGAGCAGTTCCCGTCGGAGATGCTCGGGCTCTTGCTCGAGCGCGGCACGGTGCGCGGCGAGCAGGGCACCCTCCGCGTGCGTGGCACCGGCGCGTTGCCGAAGGTGGTGGACCGTTCGCTCATCGCTCGCGCCGCCCGAGCCCAGCGGCACCAGGCATTCCCACCGCGGATCGGCAGTGCGGAGCAGAGCAACTCGAACGTGCTGTTCGGCGACAAGCTGATCATGAAGATCCTGCGCGCCATCGAGCCGGGCCAGCACCCCGAGGAGGAGATCGGGCGCTTCTTGTCCGAGCGCGCGCAGTTCAAGAACGTGCCGCGCCTGCTCGGCGCGTTCTCCTACGAGACGGATGACGAGCGCGACGCGCGGGCGATCGGCGTGGTGCAGGAGCTCGTGCCGAACCAGGGCGACGCGTGGGAGTTCACGCTCGACGCGATCACGCGCTACTTCGAGGTGGTGTGGCAGCACAAGGATGCGCCACCGGCTCCCTCGACGACCCCGCTCGGGCATCGGTTGCGCGACCCCCTACCAGAGCTCGCCCGCGAGGCCACCGGCACCTATCTCGGGCTCGCTCGCCTCTTCGGCGCGCGCACGGCCCAGCTCCACGCCGCGCTCTCGTCGGATCGCGAGGACCCGGCCTTCGCCCCCGAGCCGTTCTCGCTGCTGCACCAACGTTCGATCTACCAGTCGGCGAGGACTCAGCTCGCGCGCACGTTCGACGACCTCAAGCGACGCGTGCCCACGCTACCGCCCGAGACGGCCGCGCTCGCCCGCGAAGTGCTGCCACGCAGAAAGGACATCGAGCGCCGTCTCGCGGCGATCCTGCCCGAGAAGATCGAGGCCACACGCACGCGCGTGCACGGTGACTTCCACCTCGGTCAGGTGCTGTACGCCGCGGGCGACTTCGTGTTCATCGACTTCGAAGGAGAGCCCGCCCGGACGTTGTCCGAGCGCCGGCGCAAGCGCTCGCCGTTGCGCGACGTCGCGTCGATGCTGCGCTCCTTCGACTACGCGGCCGCGACGGCGCTGCGCGGCGAGGGCGTGCGCGAGCAGGACGTGCCCGTGCTCGTGCCGTGGGCGCATGCGTGGGTCGAGTGGGTGGGCGCCGAGTGGTTGTCCGCGTGGCTCACGGAGGCCGACGGTGCGGCCTTCGTGCCCAAGGACCCCGCCGTACTCGCTCGCATGCTCGACTTCTACCTGCTCGAGAAGAGCATCTACGAGGTTCACTACGAGCTCAACAATCGACCCGAGTGGCTCGCGATCCCGCTGTCCGGCATCGTGCGGCTGCTCGCCGAGGAGACGTGATGGACCACCAAGGCCACAGCGACGCGGGGATCGGCGACGTCGATCTGCACCTCTTCAACGAGGGCACGCACGTGCGCCTCTACGAGAAATTCGGCGCGCACCTCCATCGCGAGGGCGTGCGCTTCGCGGTGTGGGCACCGAACGCGGAGCGAGTCGCCGTGATCGGCGACTGGAACGGCTGGGACGACCGCAGCCACCCGATGGCGCCGCTCGGGAGCTCCGGCGTGTGGACGGCCGACGTGGCCGGGCTCGGTCGCGGCGAGGTCTACAAGTACCGGATCGTCGGCCGCGGCACCGGCCATCGCGTCGACAAGGCCGACCCCTACGGGTTCTGGCACGAGACGCCGCCACGCACGGGCTCGGTGGTGTGGGACCACGACTACGCGTGGGCGGACGGCGAATGGATGGCGAGCCGACACCAGCGTCAGCGCCTCGACTCGCCGATCAGCATCTACGAGGTGCACGTCGGCTCGTGGATGCGCGTGCCGGAGGAAGGCAATCGCTCGCTCGGCTACCGCGAGCTCGCCGTGCGGCTGGCGGACTACGTCACGCGCACGGGCTTCACCCACGTCGAGCTCCTGCCGGTGATGGAGCATCCGTTCTACGGATCGTGGGGCTACCAGGTGACGGGCTACTTCGCACCGTCGAGCCGCTGGGGCACGCCGCAGGACTTCATGTTCCTCGTGGACTACCTGCACCAGCGTGGCATCGGGGTGATCCTCGACTGGGTGCCCGCGCACTTCCCCACGGACGAGCACGGGCTCGCCTACTTCGACGGCACGCACCTGTACGAGCACGCCGACCAGCGCCAAGGCTATCACCCCGACTGGCACAGCGCGATCTTCAACTACGGCCGCAACGAGGTGAAGAGCTTCCTGCTCTCGTCGGCGCGCTTCTGGCTCGATCGCTACCACGTCGACGGGCTGCGCGTGGACGGCGTGGCGTCGATGCTCTACCTCGACTACTCGCGCAAGCAGGGCGAGTGGATCCCGAACGCGCTGGGCGGCCGCGAGAACCTCGAGGCGATCGGCCTCTTGCGCGAGCTCAACACGATGGTCTACGGCGACTTCCCCGACGTGCAGACGTACGCGGAGGAGTCCACCGCGTGGCCGATGGTGAGCCGCCCCACCTACGTCGGCGGCCTCGGCTTCGGGTTCAAGTGGGACATGGGCTGGATGCACGACACGCTCGCGTACGCGAGCCTCGATCCGGTGCATCGCAAGTATCACCACGGGCGGCTCACGTTCCGCGGCCTGTACGCCTATCACGAGAACTTCGTGCTCCCGCTCAGCCACGACGAGGTCGTGCACGGCAAGGGCTCGCTCGTGGGCAAGATGCCGGGCGACGACTGGCAGAAGCGCGCGAACCTGCGGCTCTTGCTCGCGTACATGTTCGCGCAGTCGGGCAAGAAGCTGCTGTTCATGGGCGGCGAGCTCGCGCAGTGGAGCGAGTGGAACCACGACGCCAGTCTCGACTGGCACCTGCTCGACGACCCTGCGCACGCGGGCATCGTCGAGCTCGTCGGGCACCTCAACCGCGTCTATCGCGGCGAGCCGGCGCTCCACGAGCTCGACAACAACCCGCAGGGGATGGCGTGGATCGAGGCGAACGACATGGAGAACAGCCTCGTCGCGTTCGAGCGCCGCTCACCCGAGTGCCGTGCGCGTGTCGTGTGTCTGTTCAACTTCACCCCGGTGCCGCGCGCGAACGTGCGGCTCGGTGTCGACGTCGAGGGATGGTGGCGCGAGATCGTCAACACCGACGGCCGCGAGTACGGCGGCAGCGGGCAGGGCAACCTGGGCGGGGTCTCGACGACGATCGTGCCCGCGCACGGCCGTCCGCTCTCCGTCGTCGTGACCGCGCCGCCGCTCTCGGCGGTGTTCCTCAGGTCGCCGTAGCAGTCACGGGCTCGTCGGCCTCGCGCGCCATCGTGCACGCGAGCACGTTCCACGACACGAACGTGCCGCGTCGCGGCCACAGCCCGCGCCCCGCGTCGTCGTAGCACTCGTGCAACATGCCGGTCGTGCGCAGGTCCTCGGCGAGCGTCGTGATCGTGCGCCTCGCGAGCTCACGGGCGTCGTCGGTGCGTCCATGGGCCCGCAGCGCGCGGAACATGTAGAAGCTCGCGAGCACCCAGACCGGGCCGGACCAGTTGGACACCGGTCCGCGCTCGCCGCGGCGCGGGTCGTGCACCATGATGCGCGCCGCCTGCTGGAAGTAGGGGTCGTCCTTCGGCACCGTGCGCACGCCCGCCGGGCCCCAGTAGCGCTCGGGATCGACGAGTGCCTCGAGCAGCGGCTGCGCGCGCGCGGGCCCGGGGATCCCCGCGAGGAGCGGCAAGAGCGAGATCCAGCTCGCGAGCGGACGATGGCGCCCGTCGGCGTCGAGGTGCCCGACGATCTCCTCGCGTGGATCCTTCGCGCCCTGCCGCCAACGCAGCGCGACGTACGTGGACTCGGGCGCGAAC
The DNA here is from genome assembly GCA_964468635.1 of uncultured Nannocystaceae bacterium. GTDB lineage: Bacteria > Myxococcota_A > Polyangia > Nannocystales > Nannocystaceae > Xiheibacterium. The sequence continues at coordinate 43,537 of CAYXVR010000041.1, read as the reverse complement.
CACAGCAGCTCGTCGACGCGGTGGGCGAGCGTGTCGGCCTTGTCGACGAGCGTCGACGCGGTCGCATCGTCGCCCAGCCTGCGCGCGAGCTCGGCGAGCGCGCGATACTCGAGCACCATGAAGCTGTTCGTGTCCGGCCCTTCGACGCTCGCGTCGGGCAGCCCCGCGGTGAGCACGTCGGAGTCGAAGCCGCTCGCGCGTGCGGACGGCGTGAGCAAGAGGCCGTGCAATCCGGTGGTGCGGCGCTCGAGGTGATCGACGAACGCGAGCAGTCGCGGCAGCACGCGGTGTCGATCGGCCCGCACCAGTCCGTCCTCCACGCCGTCGATCGCACGCAGGGCGAGCTGGGCCATCACCGGCTTGGCCGGCTCCGGGTCGCGCACGCGATGCGGCAGCTCGATGCGATGGATGCAGCCGCTCGGCTCGGCGCAATCGAGGAAGCACAAGAGCGATCCGAACGAGGCCTCGGCGAGCTCGGGGTCGCGGCAGTTCTCGATCGCGCTCTCGGAGACGTCGTGGTGGAAGAGCCCGCCCGCGTAGTCGCCGATCGCGAAGCGGTCGTCGTCGCCCCACCGATCGGCCGCGCCGCCGTCGTCGCGCGGCGGCATCGGAGCCAGCCACGGGTGGCGGAAGCGTCCGACCGGGGCTCGGATGCACCGCCGACTCGCGGCGAGCAGGGTCGTGCGGAGGTCGTGCAGCCGTTCGTCCACGCGGCGCCCGGCGAGGGCCCGAGGAGTATAGGAGGCGCCGCTGTCGGACTGGCTGCGCGATCCGGCGCGAGCCCGCGATCGGCGCAGGATCGCCGCCCCCCACGCGGGTTCGCGGCCATTCGCCCCCCGAACCCCGCTCCCGCGGGGCGGCTTTACACCCAACGCCCGCCCTGTACTCTGGCCTACTCGGAGGCGTGCAAGTGGAAGCTACGGCAGGACGCGACATGGTCCCGACCCTCGTGCTGTGCTGCGCGAAGGACACCCGGCACCTGCTCCCGCCAGCGCTCGAGCTGTTGGTGGGGCGCGGCTTCCAGGTCGAGGTGGTCTCCGGTCTCGAGCAGCGCGACGACGCGGTGCTCACGACGGTGCAGCGCCAACGCGACGCGCTCTACATCCTGTTCGAGAGCGCGGAGCTCGGGCCGGCGCTCGTCGATCGCACGAAGGCGCGGCTCGCCGGCGCCGGCGTGCCGCGGCAGCGCATCGCGAGCATGCCGCTCGACTGGCGAGGCCCGCTCGACGTCGTGAAGAAGGTCGAGGCGATGGGCATCGTGCCGCCGCCGGCGGTGCGACGACCCACGGCGGTGAGCCTGCCTGCGCCCGCATCCGCGCCCGCGCCGACGGCCGCGTCCGGAGCGATCCCACCGCCGCTGCCACGCACGACGCCGCCTGCCGGCGTCGCAGCGATCGGTCGCGCCGTCGCCAAGGATCCACTGCACTCGGGATCGGTGCCGGTGCTCGAGGGCGGCGAGGAGGGGGACTTCGCGGATTTCCGCCACGCTCGACGCCGACTGCTCGTCGGTGGCTGCGCGGTGCTGGGCTCGCTCGCCGTGATCCTCGGCATCGTGGCGGTCGCCTCCGACGACGAGCCCGAGGAGACGCCGACGAGTGCCTTGGTCGCGACACCGGAGCACTCGCCGATCCTCGTCGCGTGGACGTGGTTGCGGCGCTCGTACGGTGCGCAGGCCGAGGTCGTGGATGCGCCGACGGCAGAGATCGCGAGCGCAGCGGCGCTCCCGGTCGCGGCCGCGCCGGTGCCGGCCGTCGTCACGCCGGTGGCGATCGAGCCCGTGACCGCGCCTGCCGTCGCGTCGCCGTCGCCCGTCGCCGCGCCGCCGTCGGTGCCGCCGGCCGTCGCCGTCGCTCCGACCGATGCGAAGCCGCCCGAGGTCGCGGTGCCGGGCGAAGACCCGAAGATCGAGGTCGACGGGAGCGAGAACGTCGCCGAGATCGACGAGGCGGAGATGCAGGCGATCTACGCGGGCCTCATCGCGCAGAAGTTCCGTGCGCTCGACATCTTGTTGATCTCGCCCGAGCCGCGCAAGAAGGTGCGCAAGAAGTGGACGAAGTCACCCGCTCGCATGACGTGGGGCCAAGCCGCGGCCTACTGCGCGAAGCTCGAGATCGGCGGCGTGTCGGACTGGCGTCTTCCTCGCGTGGGCGAGCTGGGATCGATCACGGCCGGCTCGCTCGTCGCCGACGGCAAGTTCTGGTCGCAGACCGAGGGTGACACGTTCGGCAAGAGTCGCGTCGTGTGGAACACGCAGACGTCGAAGATGGGGAGCGCGCCCGTCCGGTGGAAGGGCGGCCGCGTCGTCTGCGTGCGCACGATGGCGCGCCCGCCCGCAGTGCCCACCGACGCCGCGGAGTAGTTGCTCGCGAGCAACACTCCCGAGCGAGATCGATCGCACATGGCACGCGGGTGATCCGCGGCATCGGCGGCCGTCGTACGGGCTGTTGCGGCGCCGAAACCTGTGCGATGGTCCGCGCACCCCAAACATGCTGACCAGACTGCTCGGTGTGGGTGACGACCCGGTCATGACCTTCTTGGTCCTGACCGTGTCCGGCTACGGCCTGTTCATGCTGGTCGCGGCGTTGAACTACCTCTACTTCTTCGTGTGGCGGAAGGCGAAGTACACGCCCGACTACACGCCCGACTGGAAGGACAACCGTCGCGCGATGCGGTGGGGCTTCGCGTCGATCGCCGGCAACGCGCTGCTCACGATGCCGTTCCACATCGCGATCGCGACGGGGAACAGCAAGATCTACTACGACATCGACGACTACGGCTGGACGCACCTCGTGCTGTCCATCCTCGCGATGCTCATCGTCACCGAGACGCTCGTCTACTGGGCGCACCGCATCCTCCACATGGGCAAGATGTGGCACTGGCTGCATCGCCATCATCACTCGTGGAAGCGGCCGACGCCGTGGGTCGCGGTGTCGTTCCATCCGGTCGACTCCTTCATGCAGGCGCTGCCGCATCACCTGTGTGCGTTCCTGTTTCCCATCCATGTCGGCGTGTACCTGCTGTCGGTCACGCTCGTGATGATCTGGTCGGTGAGCATCCACGACCGCGTGTCGTTCCTGCGGTGGGGCGCGATCAACTACGCGCACCATCACTCGATCCATCACTGGTACGACAACTACAACTTCGGCCAGTACACGACGTTCTGGGACCGGCTGTGCGGCACGTACCGCAGCCCCGCGCCGGGGCGCGGCTGGTGGCCGCCGAAAGACCTCCATTAGCTTCAGCTCGGAGCCAGTCGTGCGAGCGCCAGGTCGGCGAGCGCGAGGCAGGCGGTGAGGCCCGGGCTCTCGATGCCGAAGAGCTGCACGAGCCCCGCGATGCCGTGGGTCTCGGGGCCGCTCACGACGAAGTCGCCGGCCGGCTCGCCGGGCCCCACGATCTTCGCCCGGACGCCCGCGTACGCGGGCACGAGTGCCGCACGGGGCAGTCCCGGCAGGTAGCGCGTGGCGGCCCGCCAGAACGCATCGGCCTTGGCGGGATCGACGGTGTAGTCGAGCGCGTCGATCCACTCGACGTCGGGTCCCAGTCGCACGCCGCCGGCGAGATCGATCGTCGTGTGGATGCCGAGCCCGCCGGGCTCCGGCACGGGATACACGAGGTGGGGCATCGGCAACGCGGCTTGCACCGCGAAGTACGAGCCCTTCGCGAGGCGAGCGCGGGGGATCGTGTGCGCGGGTACCGATGCGATCGCGCGCGCGACCGCAGGCGCGAACAGGCCACCCGCGTTCACGAGCATGCGGCAGTCGACGACGTCGTCGCCGGCCCATACGCGCAGGCCCGTCGCGGTCGGCTCGGCGCGCACGAAGCTGGTCGCGCGAGCGATCACGGCCCCGCGATCCTGCGCATCGGAAGCGAGCGCGCGCACGAGCCCGTGGCTGTCGACGATGCCGGTGCCCGCGGAGAACAGCGCTGCGGTGCACGCGAGCCCCGGCACGCGCGCGCTCGCGTCGGCGCCCGCGAGCTCGGCGAGCTCGACCCCGCACGCACGCGCGCGCGCGTGGATGTCGGCGAGCGCAGGCACCTCCGCGTCCGAGGTGGCGACGATCAGCTTGCCGCACAGCCGATGCGCGACGCCTCGCTGCGCGCAGTACTCGAGCAGTGCACGCCGACCCGCCACGCACGTCTGCGCCTTGAGGCTGTCCGCGGGGTAGTAGATCCCGGCGTGGATCACCTCGCTGTTGCGCGACGAGGCGTGCTGAGCCGGCTCGCGCTCGGCCTCCAACACGATCGTCTCGACGCCGCGCTCCGCGAGCGCGCGCGCGACCGCCAGGCCCACGACGCCTGCACCGATCACGATCGCGTCGACGACGGCAGTCACGGGGCGCGAGCGGGCGCGTCGTCCGGATCCGGCGGCACGGGGCTCGACACGACGATCGACGTCGCGGGTGCGGGTGCGGGCGCCACGGCCTTCGCCGGCGCGGGCCGCGAGCCGAGCCACACCACCGCGACGAGCACCGCGGCGACGACCGCCACGGACACGCCGACGAGCTTCACACGCGCCGCCGCGGCCTGCTGCGCGAACACGCCGTCGTCGAACACCTCGGGTGCGATCTCGCGGGTGTGCTCGACGATCGGCACGCCCCACGGATCCATCGGCGGCGGTGCCTCCACCGCGAGCGCACCGAGGGCCTGCTCGGTCGCGAGGATCTCCTCGTCGAGTCTCGCGATCGTGCGCGCGTGCCGATCGATGGCGCGCTCGTCCTCACTCGATTGCAACGCGAGCGCGTAGCGATCCCGCTGTGCGCGGAGTCGCTCGAGGTCGGACAACATCACCTGTCGTGCGAGAGGAGCCATCGTTCGCTCTCGCAGTATGACGCGTGATGCCGGTGCATTTCCAACGTAGAGCGCCGATCGTCTCGCGTCGCCGCCGTCGGATCTCGAGCGAGCGATCGACGGCATGACGGCTGTGCAGTTCGTCATGCGACTTGCGTAGCCGTGGGGGCGACGCGCCACCCCGTTGCCGTGCAACGTTCTGTGGTGGTCTCTCGCTCGCGCGTTGCCGCCGCTGCGAGCGGGACCACCGAGCCGGCGTCGCTCGGCGTTCGTTCTTTCCGCGAGGCGCGTGACACCTCTGCTGCCGTGTGCGGCCTCGCCCCTCGGGGAGGGCGCCCCGATGCACGGCGTTCCGACGGCGTGCACAGGGGATCGGGGCGCGGGTGCGATCCCCTCGGCCGGCGAGCCGCGTACCCGTGGCGTGAACGGACCGCCGCCGCGCGCGGCAGACGAAGGGGCGATGTTCGACCAGGCAATCAGCTTCGACCGGCCAGACCGACCGAGCCCGGCGCTCACGACGATCGCCCACGCCTGCGAAGCGTGCGGTCACGTGAACCCGAGCTTCTACCAGTACTGCACGCAGTGCGGCTCGCGGGCCGACTGCACGCTCGCCTACGGAGCGTCGGTGCAGATCGAGCTCGCGCCGCTCGTGCACGAGCCTGCGAGCGTCGCCGAGCTCGTGTGGGACGGGCTCGCGCGCGACGAGGACACCGCGGTGTTCGACGCGACGCAGGCGGGCTGGTCGCTCGCGAGCGCGGAGGAGACGATCGTCCTCGGCACCCACGCCGATCACGGCGACGACGGTCCGGCGAACGAAGATCCCGCGGAGGCGTTCGAGCACCACCGCACCGAGGTCGCGGGCGATCCGGAGGCTGCGGTGCTGCTGAAGCTCGCGGCCGACGGCTACCCCGGGCAGGGCACGCCGACGGCGGTGCACCTCGTGGTGCGCGCGGGCTGGGTGGACGTCGGCTGCGAGTGCGTCGGCCCGTGGTGCGACGATGCGTGGCTCGATGCGTTCCACGTGCGCTTCACGAGCGCGCCCGGAGGCGTGCGCGTGTGGGATCCCGGCAGCCGCGGCGGCGTGTGGCTCCGCGTGGTGGGCGGACGATGGCTGCTCGACGGCGATCGCTTCCGGCTCGGCACCGAGTTCCTGCGCTACGACGCCGCCGAGTCGAGCGCATGCGCGGGGCTGCAACGCCAGGGTGATCGCGGGCGCGTGCAGCTCGTGGTCGACGACGAGCCCGTCGGCCCCGCGTTGCCGATCGGCGACGAGCTCGTGCTCGGCCGCGAGGCCGCCGACGCGACGTTCCCCCACGACCCGTACGTGTCCGCGCATCACTGCCGGCTCGTCGGCTACGAGTCGGCAGTGTGGCTCGAGGATCTCGACAGCAGCAACGGCACGTACATCCGCGTGCGCTCGGGCGAGATCATCCCGTTCGGCAGCGTGATCGCGATGGGCTCGGCGCTCTATCGCGTCGAGTCCGGCGAGCCATAGGGGATCGTTCGCGAGCGCGCCGGCGGGTCGGGCTCGCTGCTCGGGGCAGCGGGCGGGTACGGCAGCGTCGCCGTCGATCGCGGCGGCTCGTCGGGCACCGGCCACGGCGGTGGGATGCCCGGCTGCGTCGCGTTGGGCGGCATCCACGGCGGCACCGGAGCCGTCTGCTGCTGCATCTGCCACGCGGCGTCGAGGATGCGTTGCGCCTCGGCCCGGTCGTCGTCCGCGATCGCGCGCTCCATGCACGCGTACACGAACGCGGCGCCGAGGATCACGATCATCGCGGGCACCGAGTACGCCACGATGGGAAAGCCCGCGATGCCGAGCGCGAGGAACGTGTAGCCGTCGTGGATCGCGATCGGGGCGCTGAAGAGCCACGCGTCGTAGCTGCCGTGCAGCAGCACGGCGACGAGGAAGCCCCCGAGCAGGCCCGGACCGCGTCCGTCGAAGCGCTTCACCGCCGCGAAGTACCCCGCGATCGCACCCCACGTCGCATGCCCGGGCACCGCCAGGATCGCGCGGCCGACGAACAGGGTGAGGTACTCGGAGAACGACGACGGCATGAGCAGCAGGTACGCCACGTTCTCGAGCGCCGCGAAGCCGAGGCCCGCGCGCGCGCCGTACGTGATGCCGTCCATGCGCTCGTCGAACTCGGGCCGCTTCCACACGATCAGCATCACGGTCGCGAGCTTCACCGCTTCTTCGGGGATCGCCGCGACGACGAACGCCATGTACAGCGCCGCGCCGTAGCTGTCGGAGCTGCCCTGCGACACCGCGACGAGATCCTCCGGGCCGAGCATCTTCAAGAGCTCGCCGATCGCGATCACCGGGATTGCCGACAACGCGCCCGCGAGCGCGACGAGTCGCAGCGTGCGGCGTGGCTCGGGGCGCTTCGCGTCCTGGTGGTCGAACCACGCCATCGCGAGGATCGCCGGGAGCGCGCCCACGAACGCGAGGTAGGCCGTCAATGGCATCGTCGAGGGCTCGGGCAGTGTACGGCAGGCGGCTTCACGGTCGCGCGCGCGATCCGTCGTCGGCCCGGAGTCGGTCGCGCAGAGCCGCGATCGCGGCCACGTGCGCCGGTGTCGTGCGGCAGCATCCGCCGAGCAACCTGGCCCCGGCGGCCCACCATCGCCGCGCGAGCGCAGCGAACGCCTCGGGCCCGACCCGCGTGCCGCACCAGTGTCCGCCCTCCCACGCCTCGCCGGCGTTCGGATACACGACGCGCGGCAGCGCGGTCGCGCGCGCGAGCTCGCCGAGCGCGTCCTCCACGAGATCCGGCGCGGTGCAGTTGATGCCGATCGCGGCGAGCCCCGGCGCCCGTCCGAGCGCGGCGACGCAGTCGACGAGCCGATCGCCGCTGCCGGTGTGCCGCGCGTCCCGGCAGGTGAACGCGACCCATGTGCACGGAGCCGGCGACGCCTCCGCGAGCACGCGCGCGATCGCCTGGGCCTCGCGCAAGGACGGAATCGTCTCGAACGCGATCATGTCCGCACCGTCGCGGAGGATCGCGAGTCGCTCGGCGTGGAACGCCACGAGCGCTTCGTCGTCGATCGCCCCGAACGCGCCGGTGTACTCCGCACCGCCCGGCACCGTCGCGCCGTAGCTGCCCATCGACGCGACCACCAGAGCGGTGCGATCGCGGACCGCGTCCGCCTCGGCGCGCGCGAGCTCGACGGCGCGGCGCAGCACGGCGCGGGCCTCGTCGTCGGACAGGCCGCGCGCGCGCAGGCCGGGCAGCCCGGCCTGGTAGCTCGCCGTGATGGCGACGTCGGCTCCGGCGGCGAAGTAGTCGCGGTGGACCGCGGCGATCGCCGCAGGATCGTCGAAGAGCACCCTCGCCGACCACAACGGGTCGTCGAGATCGTGTCCGCGAGCGGCGAGCTCGCTCGCGAGCCCACCGTCGAGCACGACGAACGGCTCGCGCCCGAGCAGGTCCGCGATCGGATTCATCGCAGCCCCAGCTGCCCGGCGAGCTCGGGGTTGTCGGGCCCGACCTTCCAGATGAAGCGGTCGATCACGTAATGGGTGGCCTGCGGCACCGTGAGCAGCGCGACCACGACGGCGGTCGCCACCGGATGGGCGAGCGCGACGTCGCTGCCGATGCCGAAGAGCTCGGGGCGGTCGTGCCACACGAATCGATCCCACAGCGTCTCCTCGGCGAGCGCGAGCACGACGAGCCCGCCGTAGTAGGCCGCGAGCACCAACGCGGCCGGGCGCGCAGGAACGCGAGCGGCGACGCGCTCGCGACCGCCGGCGATCCACACGAGCGCGAGGTACGGCACGCCGTGCAAGAGCACGTTCGTGATGGTGAAGATCCGATCGTCGTCGAAGAGCACGATGCCGAGGTGCCAGTTCAGCGCCGGCAGCAGCACGAGCGCGACGAGCAACGGATTGCGATGCCCCGCACGCCGCAGCGCGAGGCGACGGGCGACGAACAGCACGAGCACCGGCACCTCGAGCACGAGCGCGAGCGCGCCGATCCACTCCGGTGTTCCCCCCAGCAGGTCACCCTCGACGAACCAAGTGAACTCCCGCGGCAAGTGGGCGTGCCACCACACGACGGGCGCGAGCGTGCCGGCCCACACGGCCGCCTTCACGAGCGCGCGATCGCGGGCCGACTCGCCGGCCTTGCGCACGTACAAGAGCGCGAACCCGACGTGCTGCATGACGAAGTGGAAGATCGCGACGTAGGCGAGCACCGTCCAGAACGCGCGCGGCGACTCGAGGTGCACGAGGAAGCCGACCCAGGCGACCAGCAACGGGACCGCGACGAGGCGTCGACGATGGATGCGGCGCGCGACGGGATCGAGGTACGTGCGCCACAGCGTGGCCCACACGTGCGCGACGTCGACGAGCACGACGAGCACGACCCACGCGGCGGGCGACACCGGGCGAGGCGCGCCGCCGGCCAACCCGAGACCGAGGCCGACGAGCGCCGCCGCCACCCCGGGCGCGACGAACCAGGCCGCATCGAAGGCCGGGGACACGATGCTCGGGGTCCGCGGGGCCACCGGGCGCCGATCCTACCGGGTCGCGCGGCGGGGTTGGCGGTCGCCGACCGCGTGATAGAACGGCGAACGACGCGCGATGACCGACGGCAACGAACGGGTGAGCACGGGGATTCCGGGGCTGGACGACATCCTCGTGGGCGGCTGGCCGCGAGACCGGCTGTATCTCGTCGAGGGCTCGCCGGGCGTCGGCAAGACCACGCTCGCGATGCAGTTCCTGCTCGCGGGCATCGCGGCGGGCGAGACGGTGCTGTACGTGGCGCTGTCCGAGTCGAAGGTCGAGCTCGACGCGATCGCCGAGTCGCACGGCTGGGACATCGCGAAGCTCCACGTGCAGGAGCTGTCTGCCGCCGAGCAAACGGCCGAGGTCGACGCCGACAGCACGCTGTTCGATCCATCCGAGATCGACTTCGGCGAGACGACGCGGGCGTTGCTCGCCGTCGTCGACCGGCTGCGCCCGCAGCGGGTGGTGTTCGACTCGCTGTCCGAGCTGCGGCTGCTCGCCCACTCGGCGTTGCGTTACCGCCGGATGATCCTGCGGATGAAGGAGTACTTTGCGGGGCGTGGGTGCACGGTGCTCCTGCTCGACGACGGCAAGCCGGAGCGCGCCGACCTGCAGCTGCAGACGCTCGCGCACGGCGTCGTCGCGCTCGAAGAAGTGATGCCGGAGTACGGCAGCGATCGACGGCGGCTGCGCATCGTGAAGCTGCGCGGCTCCCGGTATCGCAGGGGGTTCCACGACTTCACGATCGAGCGCGGAGGTCTCGTCGTGTTCCCGCGGCTGGTGGCGGCCGAGCACCACGCACCGTTCGAGCGCGAGACGATGTCGAGCGGCAACGCGGGGCTCGACCTCCTCGCGGGCGGTGGATTCGATCGCGGCACGAGCACGCTGTTCCTCGGGCCGGCGGGCAGCGGCAAGTCGGCGCTCACCAGCACGATCGTGGACGCGGCCGCCCGGCGCGGCGAGCATCCCGTGATCTTCGCGTTCGACGAGAGCACCGGCGTCGTCTTCACGCGCGCGCGCTCGCTCGGCATCCCGCTCGACGAGTACGTGCGCGAGGGCCGGGCGAGCGTACGGCAGGTCGACCCGGCCGAGCTGTCGCCGGGGGAGTTCGCGACGGCGGTGCGCGAGCACGTCGAGCGCAGCGGCGCGCGCGTCGTGGTCATCGACAGCCTGAACGGCTACCTCGCCGCAATGCCCGGCGAGCGCTACCTCGTCATCCAGCTGCACGAGCTCCTGTCGTACCTGTCGCAGCGGGGCGTCTGCACGTTCATGGTCGTGGCACAGCACGGCATGATCGGCTCGATGGTCGCGCCCGTCGACGTGACGTACTTGGCCGATACCGTCGTGCTCACGCGTCACTTCGAGCACGAGGGCAGGGTGCGCAAGGCCCTGTCGGTGCTCAAGCGGCGCACCGGCGCGCACGAGTCCACGATCCGACAGCTCACGATGAGCGCGAGCGGCATCGCGGTGGGCGAGCCGTTGCACGACTTCCACGGCGTGATGACGGGTGTGCCGAAGTTCATCGGCGGGGCAGGCAAGCTGAGGCCGGATGGCGAGTGAGGACCACGACGAGCGCGTGCTCGTCTGGGCCCCCGCCGGGCGCGACGCGGGGCTCGCGGTCCGGGTGCTCGGCAAGGCGGGCTTCAGCGCGCTGGCGATCGAGGACGCGAGTGCGCTGTGCGACGCCCTCGAGGTCGGAGCGGGCTGCGTGTTGCTCACCGAGGAGGTACTCGCGAAGGACGTGGCTGCGCGACTCGGGGCGGCGCTCGCCCGTCAGCCCGCCTGGTCCGATCTGCCGATCGTCGTCTTCTGCGACAAGACGTCCACGCGGGCGAGGCGCGATCGATCCGCCACGCTCGGCAACGTCACCTACCTCGATCGCCCGGTGCGGGTGCACTCGCTCGTCGCGGCGGTCAGGGCCGCACTGCGTACCCGCGCGCGCCAGTACTCCGCCCGCACCGCCATCCGTCGGCGCGACGAGTTCCTCGCGATGCTGGGCCACGAGCTGCGCAACCCGCTGGCCGCCATCGTGTTCGCGGCGGAGCTCATGGAGCGCGAGACGCTCGGCGACGCCGCGTCGCGCTCGCGGGGCGTCATCGCCCGGCAGGCCCGCCACCTGACGCGGCTCGTGGACGATCTGCTGGACGTCGCTCGCGTGACGACCGGCAAGATCGCGCTGCGCCCCGAGCCGGTGGACCTCGCGACGATCGCGGAGCGGTGCGTGCAGCAGGTCGAGGTGCTCGCCGCCGCGAAGCGGCAGTCGCTCGACATCTCGCGCGACGTGGTCGCGGTGGAGATCGACGGCGATCCGGTGCGGCTCGAGCAGGTGGTCGTGAACCTCTTGACCAACGCGATCAAGTACACGCCGCCCGGCGGCCACGTGGACGTCGCAGTGGCGCGCGAGGGCGGCGACGCCGTGCTGCGCGTGCGCGACGACGGCATCGGCATCGACTCGACGATGGCGACAGAGGTGTTCGAGCTGTTCGCCCAGGCCCCGTCGGCGCTCGATCGCAGCGAAGGCGGGCTCGGGCTCGGGCTCACCGTGGTGCGCACGATCGTGGAGCTGCACGGGGGCACCGTCCGTGTGGACAGCCAGGGACTGGGGCACGGGGCCGAGTTCGTCGTGCGTCTCCCGCTGCGACGCGGCCCGGTGCGCGTGCTCGCGGCTCCGCCGGTCGTCCGGGAGTCCGTCGCGCTGTCGATCGTGCTCGTCGACGACAACGACGACATGCGGGAGATGCTCGCGGAGTTCCTCGTCGCGGCGGGTCACACCGTCCAGTCCGCGGCCGACGGCGTCGGAGGCCTCGCCGCGATCCTGGCGATCCGACCCGATGTCGCGATCGTCGACATCGGACTGCCCGGCATCGACGGCTACGAGATCGCCCGCCGCGTTCGCGCACAGATCGGCCAGGCCGTGCGGTTGGTCGCGGTGACCGGCTACGGCCGCGCCGAGGATCGCGAGCGCACGCGCGCGGCGGGCTTCGACGGCCACCTCGTCAAGCCCGCCGGGGTCGACGAGGTGCTGGCCGCGATCGACTCGCTGCGAACCCGGACGATCGCCGCCGGCTGATCCTCACTCGACTGCCGCCGCCGTCGCTCGCGTCGTCGTCGGCATCGCACGCGAACTCCACCGGCGACCGGTTGCATGTGTTCTTCACAGCATCGTCGGCGTCGCGCGCCCGATCCGAGCGAGTGCTCGCTCGGCGGCGTCGACCCCCAGCGCGAACGCCTGCTCGAAGAGCGGCAGCCCGCCGACGTCCGCCGCGCACGGGAGGACGCGCCCGATCGGCGCGCGCGCGCGTGCCAGCACGTCACCGAAGAGCAGACCCGGCACGGGTCGGATCATCCCGTGTCCCCAGCGCGTCACGTGGATAGTCCGCACGTTCGCGGCGATGCCGGGATGCATCGTCGACAACGCTTCGATCACGTGCCCGCCGGCTGTGACCTCGTCGAGCGCGAGCAGCTCCGTCCGACGCGCACGCAGGCCGGCGGCGTCGGCGGCAGGGCGCGGCTCGTAGAACGTCAGCACCGCGCCCGGCATGCGCCGGCGGTCGAGCGGCTCGAGGTGGTTCGCGACGACGTAGCCGAGGTGGTCGCCCTCGATCGCGACGTTGTCCCACGACAGCGGCGCACCCGTGCCCTTCGGCGCCCGATCGACCTCGACGCTCGCGACGAGCCACGGCGCGTACCCGAGATCCTCGGCGCCCAGCGGATCGACACCGCGCGGCAGCACGTGACCGAGCACGAAGCGCGGCGCGGCCCACAGCACCACGTCCGCCGTGATCGCGACATCCGTCGCGCTCGCGAGATCGTGCACGGCGAGCTCGCCCGTGTCGGGATCGATCGCGTGCACCGCGTGGCCGAGCCGCAGACGCTCGCCGATCTCGATGCGCTCGGCGAGCCCGCCGACGAACGCCGCGTTGCCGTGCGGCGAGGTGAGCAGCACGCGGTCGTGCTCGTCTTCCAAGCCGCGCGCGAGGAAGTGGTGGAGCGCGGCGAAGGCCGACGTGTGGTCGATCGTGCACCCGTAGTCGTCGCGGCAGCCGTAGTCCACGAGCCAGCGCAGTCGCCAACTGAAGAAGCCCTGCTGGTCGAGCCACGTGGACATCGAGATCGCGTCGAGGTGGCGCAGCTCCGTGCTGCTTCGATCGAGCGGCAGGTCGAACAGGCGGCGACCGTCCGCGCCGACGCGGCGATCCAGCCCGCGCAGCACGTCGCGGAAGCGGGCCCACTCCGCCGCTTCGCCGTCGTCCTGGCCCGACGCGGGATAGAGCCCCTCGTGCCACAGCGCGCGATGACGGTGACGCTCGACCGGCGCGCGGCAGATCCAGCGCGGGTCGTACTCCGCCCGGCCGTCGGTGTCGCGGCCGATGACGAGGTCGAGATCCGCGAGCATCGTCTCGAGCGCGGTGAAGCCCGGCCGCGGCACCGGCAGGTAGTGCGCGCCCATGGGATACGCCGAGCGCGGCAGCTCGCCGCTGCGTGCCGTGCCGCCGGCGTCGTCCTCCAGCTCGAGCACGATCCACTCGTGCATGCCCGCGCGTGCGAGTCGCCATGCGGCGGCGATGCCCGCCGCGCCCGCACCGACGATCGCGACCTTCGTCGTGATCCGCTCGCGGGGCGTCGCGCCCCGCAACGCGGCCTCGCGCAACAGGTGCCCGCGCGCGGGATCGGGCCCGACGAACGTCACCTCCACCGGTGGCGTCGTGTTCCGCGACGGGCAGCCGAGCACCGCGGCGCCCGCGATCGCGCCGCGCACGAGCCGGCGCCGCGTCGTGATCATCCGCGACGCCCGGGTTGCTCGAGGTCGCCCTCGTAGTAGTGCACGAGCAGCTGATCGTTCAGCTGGTTCACCTCGACCTCGGGGGGAGATTGATCGCTCGGGAACACGAACAGCGCGGGCAGGAGCGCGTCGTTGAGGAAGCGCCGCTCGATCCCGGGCACCAGCGCCGAGGGCGGCGATCCGGGCGTGGGCGTGGCGAGCACGAAGCCCCAGTCCCCGAACGACGGCACGTACGCGTGGTACGGATGGGTCGCGAGTCCGGCCGCGTCGAGCGTGCGGACGATGCACCAGTACGCCCGCGGCGCGAGATAGGGCGACGTCGACTGCACGACGATCGCACCGTCCGGGTGCATGCGCGCAGCCAACAGCCGATAGAACGCGCGCGTGTACAGCTTGCCGAGCGAGAAGTCGTTGGGGTCGGGCAGGTCGACGATCGCCACGTCGTAACCGGTGGCGTCGTCGCGCTCGCCGAGCCACTCCATCGCGTCCGCGTTGTGCACGGACACGCGCGGATCCGCGAATGCGTGCGCGTTGAGCTCGACGAGCACCGGGTGCGACGCGAACAGCTCCGTCATGCCGGGATCGAGGTCGACGAGGTCCACCGACGCGACGTCGTGCTTTAGCACCTCGCGCAGCGCGAGCCCGTCGCCGCCGCCGAGCACGAGCACGCGTGCGCCGGTCTTGCTCCGTGATATCGCCGCGAACGCGGGGTGCACCAGCGCTTCGTGGTAGCGGTGCTCGTCGAGGCTGGAGAACTGCAGGTTGCCGTCGATATACAGCCGCACGTCGTCGTGCCAGCGCGTCAGCGTGAGGCGCTGGTACGGCGTGCGATGCGAGAACACGATGGGCGCCTCGAACATCGCGTCCTCGCCGAATCGCTCGATGCGCGGTGCGGCGACGAACGCGACGGCGAGCGCGGCGGTCGTGGTCCACGCGAACGCCTGCCGCAGGCGCAGGCGCCCGACCTGATCGGCGAAGACATGCAGGCACCACAGCGCGACGGCGGCGTTGACGAGCCCGAACAGCAGGCTCGTGCGCACGAGCCCGAGGAGCGGCAGGAGCAACAGCGGGAAGAGCAGGCTGGCGGCGAGCGAGCCGACGTAGTCGAACGCGAGCACGCGCGCCACGACGTCCTTGAGCGCCTGGCCGCGCTGGAGGATCCGCAGGAGCAGCGGGATCTCGAGCCCGACGAACGTGCCGACGGTGACGAGGATCCCGAAGAGCAGCGGCCGCACGCTCGCGAGGTGGGCGAAGCCGAGGAACAGCAGCGTCGCCGAGAACCCGCCGACGAGCGCGACTCCCAGCTGGATCGCGACGAATCGCCCGTGCAGGTCGCGCTCGATGCCCTTGGACAGGTACGAGCCGAGCCCCATCGCCGACAGGTACACGCCGATGACGAGGCTCCACTGCGTCACCGAATCGCCGAGCAGGTACGAGGCCATCGTCGCGCTGACGAGCTCGTACACGAGCCCGCACGTCGCGACGGCGAACACCGACAGCAGCAACAACCGATCGCCGGGCAGCGGATGGTCCGCGACGTCGACCTCGGGGGTGGGCTCGGTCATGCGCGGCGCTCGGGGTCAGGGCGCGGCGACGAGCGGCACCACGACGCAGTCGGTGTACTGCACGTCGAGCGTGGTGGTGTCCTTGGGGTCGAAGGTGACCTCGACGAGCGCGACGTCCTTCGGGCCGACGTGGGCCGCGGTCGGCACCATGTCCTTGCGCGGCAGCGTCGTCGTCGACACCGGCTTCTTCTTGGGACCCGCCGCGATCGCGCCGGCATCGGTCCACTCGAGCTCGACGTCGCCGCCCGGGAGCGCGAGCGTGCGCCCGTGCTTCGGCCACGGCACGCGGGTGAGCGGCGCGAAGCCCTTCGCGAGCGTGGCGTCGATCGGCTTGCGCTTCGTCGCGAACTCGCGCGCTCCGGTGACGAGCTGCACCGGCTCCTCCACGCGCTTGCCGGTGGCGTCGAGTCGCGTGAAGCCGTAGGTCGTGTCCTGGCCCTTGCGCGTCGCGCCGGCGCACGCGAACTGGCGCTCGCTCTCGGACCACAGGTACGTGGGCTCGGCGGCGAGCATGCGGTCGAGCAGCGACGGATCGACCGGCGGACCCTCGGGCTTCTTCGGCAGCTCGGGCTCGGGGGCCGACCTGGTCTCGGGCGGCGCCGCGATCCGTTCCTCGCGCGCCGACGAGTCGCACGCCACGAGCACCAGCAAGACGACGAGGGCTCGCATGGCGTCAGCCCTGGATCGCGGCGGAGATGATGAGCGAGATGCCGATGATCACCGCGCCGATGATGATGCCGAGCGACGTGTTCTGATCCTCCTCGATCTCCTTGCGGATCGAGAAGGGCGAGACCTTCACGATCACGAAGAAGGCGAGTCCGAAGAGGAGCAGGCCCATCGCGGAGAACAGCAGCGCCGAGACGATGCTGTTCTCCGACAGCGCGGCGAACGGGAGCACGATCGACGAGAGCATCACTTGCCTCCTTGGTAGCCGCCACCCGTCCAGATGAAGATCGGCCGTCCCCGCACGGCCTGCGGGCCCTTCTCCACGCGTCCGCGATCCGGGGTGGTCGCGAGCAAGGCACCGGTCGGCGCCTCGAACGTGAGCAGGAGCAGCGAGGCGGCGGACAGCACCCAGTAGACGATGTGACGCGGGAGCATGGGATGCCTTTCGATCAGGACGAGGGAGCGTAGTCGCTGTTCTTCCAGCGCTGGGATTCGACGTAGAGCGAGAACAGACCGAAGAGGAGCGGGAAGCCGAGGATCACGAAGAACGGGATCATGACGTAGCGCAGCATCACGACGTCGCGCGTGATCCGGATGCCCCAGGTGAGCCCGCGCGGCGGCGTGGTGCCGACGCCTTCGCCGGCCTGGGGCGTGATCTGCAGCGTGTACGTCCCGGTCGGGAGCCCGCCGATCACCGCGTCGTCGCGCGAGCTGCCCTCCTGCCACGATTCGCCGCCGTCCACCCCGTGCCACTCGTCGACCTCGATGCCGACGCCGGTGGCGTCGTCGCTGTCGTGCGGCACGAGCACGATGTCGGCGTAGGCCCACGAGTTGGACAGCGGCGTCGCCCAGAAGTCGATCTGCACCGTGCCGACGTCGCCGGACTTGCCGATCGTGATCTCCTCGACGAACGGCTCGCCGAACGGCAGGCCCGCCTTCTCGAACACGACCTGGTCGTCGCGCGCGCCCGCGTAGACGAGCGTGAGCAGGATCCACAGGCCGGCGAGCACGAAGAACGACAGCCACGTGACCGTCCGTCCCTTGCGCCAGCGGTTCGGGCGAAACGGTCCGACGCCGTGCGCCCGCGGGCAGTTGCCCTTGCAGCCGAATGCCTTCCACACCTCCGCGCCCTCGATGTGGCGCATGCCGGTGTAGGTGAGATCGGTGCCGTCGGGGCTCGCGTTCTCCTCGACCGACAGTCCCTGCGGCGGATCGACGTAGTCGTGCGCGACCGAGACGTCGCCGACGCGCACCTCCCACGGGAACTCGCCCTCGACGTACGTGGTGCGGGCGAGCGAGCTCTGGAAGTGCTTGAAGCGGCCCTTCTTCCACGACGCGCGCTTGCGGCCGTACGCGGCATCGAGCTTCGGTGCGCCATCGAGCGGAGTGCCGAGCGCGAAGTGCCCGTCGTACAAGAAGTACAGGAGGTAGCGATAGCCGCGATAGGGGTTGTAGAGGAGGAACTCCTGCCACGGGTACTTGCGCCCCTCGGCCTCCACCTCGCGCCAGACGATGCCGATGATCTCCCAGAGCACGCCGTCGAGCGTGGCGCGTGCGTGCAGCGGGAGCATCGACGCGCGCTGCTGTCGACGGGCCTCCTGCAACAGCGAGAGCGCGCCGTTCTCCTGCGGCGACAGCTCGCTGCCGCAGTAGGGGCACACGACCTTCTCGATCGCACCGAAGCCCGAGCGCGTGATCGGCCCGCCGCACGACGGGCACTGCACGGCGGCGACCTGGGCCTCCTCGCGGTACCACTTCGACGGCGGCGGTGGGGCTGCGCTCGCGACCATCGCTAGCCCCTCGCCCGCGCCGATGGGCTGGGCGGCTGCCAGCCCTGGAAGCGCCGCAGCGGATGCAGGCCGAGGTCGGCGAGATCCACCGAGCCGCCGAAGTACGGCACGGGATAGTTGTGATCGTTGCGCGTGCCGTAGTCGAGCGAGACGAACTCGCCGCCGGGGCCGCGCAGGTCGACGCTGTAGAACGTGAGGCCCGGCTCGGCCACGAACGGGAGCACGCCCTCCGAGCCGCGGTACTGCGCGGCGCGGCGCTCGGTCACCACGAGCTGGATGCCGTCGATCATGAGCGACGCGCCGACCTGGCAGTGCGCGTGGGGGGGCACGCGGCCGCCGACGATCTGCGGCTCGCGCGGGCGCATGATCGCGAACTGGCCGAGCGCATCGGCGAGCCAGCCGATCGTGCCGTCGGAGAACGTCACGAACCACTCGTTCCACGCGCCACGCTGGTAGCGGACCTGCAGACGCCCGGCGATCTCGAAGGGGACGCCGCGATGACGCCCGCGCGCGCCGAGGAGGATCGGCGAGCCGTTGTCGACGATCGCCGACACGCGTCCGACGAGGCGCAGGTCGACGTCGGTGCGCACGATCGTGCTGCCGCAGTACTCGCACACCGCGGTGACCGCAGTGCCGCGCAACGGCACCGGAGCGCCGCATTCGGGGCAGAAGCTCTGCTGGGGCGGGGCGTCCACCGTCGGCGCCTGCATGATGCCATCACCGCGGGGGATCGTCTCCCGCGGATCGCATCGGCCCCGAACCAGGCGCGCTCACCGATTCGTTTTCCCGGCCCTCCGGGCCTGATCGTTCCTTCGCGAGCACGCGCGGGTCGATGCCCGCACGCGCGAGCGCGGCCGCGAGGGTGCCGCGCAAGTGCTCGCCCGAGTTGCCGACCACCGCGACCGCGAAGCCGCGCTCGGGCACCCACGCGAGATCGGCCGCGAAGTCGCCCGTGTTGCCCCAATGGCGGACGAGCGTCGTGCCGTCCGGCAGCGCGTGCACGTGCAGGCCGTGCGCATAGCGATCGCCGGCGCCGGTGTCCACGGCACGCGTGCGGAGATCCGCCAGCATCGCGGCGAACGGCGCGGGCGTGCCGGGTGGGGGGTGATCCCCGAGCGCGAGGGCGAAGCGCACGAGATCCGACGCGCTCGCGATCGCGGCACCCGAGGGCGCGACCGTGTCCACGTCGAACGCGAGCTCGTTCCAGTCCCGAACGACGTCGTAGGCGCGCCAGCCCTCGCCCGCGCGCAGATGGCCGCACGCACCGTTCGCAGGCGCGACGTCCGGAGTCGTGGGCGAGGTGTCGGCGAGCGCGAGCGGATCGACGACGTGGGTGCGCACGAGCTCCGGCCACGGGCGATTCGTCGCGCGCTCGAGCGCGCGGGCGGCCAGCGCGTAGCCGGGGTTCGCGTACCGCCATCGCGTGCCGGGTGCGTCGCCGCTCGGCCGCACGAGCATCGCGAGCACCTCGTCGTGCGAGCGGCCGCGCATAGTCTCGGTGGGCAGGGCATCGGCGAGTCCCGCGGTGTGATCGAGGAGCCGACGCAGCGTGATGCCCGTCGGGAGGTCGGGCGCGACGCCGTCGGGGAGCGGTGCGTCGAGATCGATCGCGCCGTCGTGCGCGACCGCCACCGCAGTCGCGGCGACGAACGCCTTCGTGATCGAGCCGATGCGGAACGCGGTGTGATCGTCCACGGGTGCGTCGGCGGTGCTACACCGCCGGCCGGCGCTCCACGTGAACGCGATCGCGCCGTCCTCGGCGATCGCGATCGCGCCACCGACACCCTTGGCCGCGACCTCGCGACACAGCGACAACGCGACGCTGCCGTGGCGCTCGTCGACGCTCGCGGCCGCGGTCACGCACGGGTCGACGGCAGTCGACGCTGCCGACGCATCGTCGCGGCAGCCGCTCGCGAGCCCGAGCGCGATGACCACCTGGGCGCGCACGCGAACAGCCTACCCGACGCCCGCGACCGCGCCGATCCACTCGCCGCGCGCCGCCTGGAATCGCAGCCGTGCCGCCCGCAGTCGCGCGTAGATCGTGTTCAGGTTCACGCCGAGCGCCGCCCCGATCTCCGGGGCCGTGAGGCCTTCGATGTCGGCGAGCACGAACACGAGTCGCTTGTCCTCGTCGAGCTGGTCGAGGAAGCGCGCGACGAAGTCGCTGGCCTCGACGCGCGCGGCGGCGTCCACTGCATCGCCGAGCCGGTCGGCGTCGGCGCGCGCCTCCGTGCGGGCGTGCATGCGCTGCAGTCGCTTGCGCGTGTCGGCGGCGACGCGCCGCGTGATGCCGAACAGCCAGCTGCGGATCGGGACCTCGGGGTCGTAGGCGTCCCAGCGACGATGCACGACCATGAACACGTCCTGGGCCGCGTCCTCGAGGGCGTCGGGGGGGACCCCGAGCCGCCGGAGGATGCGCCACACGAACGCGATCTGCTCGCGATAGATGCCGCTCAGCCGGGTGTTCGCGAGCGGCTCGTCGCGGGACGCTCGGCGGGTCACGGCGGCATCGCCTCCCACGGCTTCGGCGTCGTCATGGCGCACCCTCGCTCGAGAGTCGAACCGAGAACGCCGCCTGGGCGAAGTGAGCGACGAGGAGATCGGGCGTGTCGTCGCCGTCGAGGTCCGGCACGAGCACGAGCTGCGCCGCGTGCGGCGTGCTCACGCGTTCGCCCTCGTGCGCGCTGCCGTCGGCGGCGAACCGGAACCATCGCACCTCGGGATCGAAGCCGTCGGCGACGATCGCCTCGTCGCCGGGCTCGCCGTCCCACTCCACCGCGGCCGCGAGCGCGGGACGGTACGGGAACACCGACGTCGCGACGACCGCGGGCCCGGCAGCGCCGAGCTCTCCGACGACGAGTCGCATGTCGTCGGGCGAGGCGACGAGCACGTCGACGGCCGCGCTCGCGCTCGCGAACGCACCGAGCGCGAGCTGACCGACGCGCGCGCCGACGGGCGCAGACTGGGCCGCGGCGAAGCCACCGGACTCGCCCGGCGCGATACCGAGATCCGCGACGCCGCGCGCGTACGCGAATGCGTCGGGCGTGCCGTCGCCGTTGGCGTCGCCGCTGCGCACCGCGGTGGGCAGGAACGTCAACGCGGCGAGCTCGCTCGACGTGACGAGCGCGAGCTCGCGAGTGGCCGAGCCCTGCACCCAACCGAGCGTGCCCACGTCGCTCGCGGCCGCGCGCCCGACGACGACGAGATCGGAGATCCCGTCCGCATCCATGTCGGCGACGGAGCTGCCCGTCATGAGGAAGGGCAGGGGCAGCGGTGTCGCCTCGGCGGCAGGGCCGTCCGCGCTGCCCCAGAACACGAGCAGCGAGCCGTCGCAGTCCGGATAGACCAGATCGGCGATACGATCGCCGTCGAGATCGCCGTCGAGGGGGTACGCGCTGCATCCGACGGCGGCCGAGTCGACGGGCGCCGCGAACGTGCCGTCGCCCTGGCCGCGATGCAGCTCGGCGGCGACGGTGCCGTCCTCGCGCGTGCCGACGGCGAGCACGTCGATCGCTTCGTCGCCGTCGAGATCGGCGGACACGAGGTGGAGCGCCGCGACGTTCGTGCCGACGACGTGCGCACCCCCGAGGCATGCGCCGTCGCCGAGGCACGCGATCGCCTCGGTGTCGTCCTCACACGTGGCCGTGTCGGGCCCGCAAGCCGCCGAGAGCGAAGCGAGGGCGAGCGCGACCCGGTCGCATCGTCGTGCGACCACGGCTCGCGCGCGCCCCAGCGTCATCGACGGCCGTCCTCCCGCGCACAGCCACGCCGCGCGATCGCAGCGAAGGCCGAGTCCGGATGCGCGCGGAGGAAGCCGGCGCTCTTCTCGGCGGCACGCTCCGCGCGACCGAGCTCGCAGAGCGTCTGGATCTCCAGCACCGCGAACTCCTCGCCGAGCGCACCCTTGGGGAACTTCGTCGCGTGCTCGCGCAGCTTCGCCAGCCGTCGCTCGGGCTCCGCCTCGCGC
This sequence comes from uncultured Nannocystaceae bacterium, assembly GCA_964468635.1. Classification (GTDB taxonomy): domain Bacteria; phylum Myxococcota_A; class Polyangia; order Nannocystales; family Nannocystaceae; genus Xiheibacterium. Next base: position 21,465 of record CAYXVR010000041.1, on the reverse strand, counting down.
TTCGCCGCGAAGAGGAACGCGATCTCGGCGGCCGCATCGGCGGGAGCCGGCACGGTGGCGACGGGCTCGGTGCGCGGCTTGCCGCGCGGTGCGGCGTCGCGCCGATCGAGCGCGCCGGGCACGGCGGCGAGATCGATCGCGGGGCTCGTCGGCGGCGGCGGGACGATCACCGGCGCGGTGGTGTCGGGCGCCGGTGCGACCGGCGTCGGCGCAGGCGCGACCGTTCGGGCCTCGCCGCCAGGGCTCGTCTTCGCGTGCACGTCGCTCGCTTGCTCGACGGTCTCGCCGCGGCGCACCGCCTGCACGAGGCGCGCACTGCCACCGAGCACGAGCAACACGGCGGCGGCGAGGGCGAGCGCGATCACGGCGGCCTTGCCGATGTGCGAAAACGGAAGGACGGGCGCGAGCGGGCGGGGATCGTCCCCAGCGTCGAGTCGCGCGGCGAGGCGCGCCTCCACGCGCCGAACGACGTCGTCGCTCGGGGTCTCGCGGGCGCGGAAGCGGTGCAACAGCGCCTGTTCGGAGGGTGCGAGCTCGGGTAGGTCCACGCGAGGGCTCCAGGCCGTTCGGCCTCGATCGTGCCATGGCCCCGGGCGCGGCGTTCCGTGAATGCGGATCGACCGCGTCAGCGCACACGGGCCGTCGAGGGCGGCAGTTCTGGCGGTTTTCGGGGCGCGTCAGCGCGACGGCGATCGCACGGCGGCCTCGAGGGCGGCGGGGATCGGGCCGGCCGCGTCGTCCGCCAGCGCCACGGCACCGGCGGCGCCGAGAACTCCGAGCCCGAGGCCGAGGCCCGCGGCCGCGAGGAGCCAGCGACCGCCCACCATGCGGCGCGGCTGCAACGCGTCGACGAGCTCCACGAGGTTCGCGAAACGATCGCGCGGATCGATCCGCAGGCCGCGAAGCACAGCGCCGCAGACGTGACGCGGCACGTCCTTGCGGTCGGCGATCTTGGGACGCTGGCCGCTCTCGAACGCGATCGCGAGCTCGTAGGGCGACTTGCCGGGATACGGACGCTGACCGAACAACGCCTCGAACAGCGTGACGCAGAACGAGAACTGATCGCTGCGCGCGTCGAGCTCCTTGCCGAGCAACTGCTCGGGCGACATGTAGCTCGTGGTACCGACGACCATGTTGCGTCGAGTCATGCGCGTGCGCAGTGTGACGTCCTCGCCGCTCGTCGCGTCGGGCTTGCCCGTATCGACCTCGGCGACACCGAGCGCGAGCCCGAAGTCGAGCAGCACGACGCGACCGTCGCGACACACGAGCAGGTTGGTGGGCTTGACGTCGCGGTGCACGAGCCCGGCGCGATGGACCGCGAGCAGGCCCTCGGCGGCCTGGCACAGCACGTCGACCTTCTCCTGCCAGCTCCAGCGCCCGCGCTCGAGCCAGCGGCGCAGGTGCACACCGTCGAGGTGCTCCATCGCGAGATAGGACCCGTGCTTCGTGTTGCCGACGTCGTACAGGCCCACGACGTTGGGATGACGCACGCGCGCGAGCGCCTGCGCTTCGCGGCGCAGCCGTGACCACAGCCGAGCGTCGATGCCACCGGTGCTCGCGCGCACGAACTTGAGCGCGACGCGGCGGCCGACCTCCGGATCGAGCGCGCGCCACACGACCCCCATGCCGCCTTCACCGAGCCGACCGTCGATCACGTAGCGACCGACGCGATCACCGATCGAGAGGTCGTGCTCCGAGGGCTTGGCGCGCACGCGATCGCTCGCATGCAGGCTGCCCTGCGGTGGCGGCGGTGGGACGTCGCGGGGTCGCGACGCGCCGACGGGCATCGATCGATCGTCCTCGATCGGCCGCGGCACGCCGGCGTCGTCCGGTTTGGACGACGCGCGCGGCTGCAGGCTGGTGGTCGAGGTCCACATCGGTCACGCCACGGCGGGGCCTCCTGTACGGTCGACAGGGGCCTTCGGCCACTCCGGGGTCTCGGGGTTCGACGGCCCCCGAGGTCCGCTTTTACGGAAGTAACTTCCGTACTCTATGATGCCGTGGCTCGAAAAAGACCAGGCTGAATTGCGGATCTGGGGCCTGATGAAGCCCACGCGCGGGGTTGGAGCCCCCAACGGCCGAGGGATCACCGGCGCGGGGGCGGGCAGCGCTTCGACCGCCGACGCGATCGCGGGGCCGTGGACCGTGGGTCAGCCGAGCCGCTCGATCAGGCCGGCGGCGCCCATGCCTCCGCCGATGCACATCGTGACGAGGGCATAGCGACCGGCGCGGCGCTCGAGCTCCGCGAGCGCGGTGGCGACGAGCTTCGCACCCGTGCAGCCGAGCGGATGGCCGAGCGCGATGGCACCCCCGTTGGGGTTCACGCGATCGGCGTCCAGGCCGAGTTGACGGATCACGGCGAGCGACTGGCTCGCGAACGCCTCGTTGAGCTCGATGACGTCGATGTCCGCGAGCCGCACGCCGGTCCTCGCGAGCAGCTTCGGCACGGCGGCGACCGGACCGATGCCCATGATCTCGGGCGCGACGCCGGCGGTGGCGAAGCCGACGAAGCGCGCGCGCGGACGCAGGCCGAGCTCGCTCGCCTTCGCCTCGGACATCAGCACGCACGCGGCGGCGCCGTCGTTGATGGGCGAGCTGTTGCCCGGCGTGACGGAGCCCTTCGCGTGGAAGGCGGGCTTGAGCGCGCCGAGGGCCGCGAGGCTCGTGTCGGCGCGCGGGCCTTCGTCGACCGCGAACGTGCGCCCTTCCGCGGTGGTGACGGGCACGATCTCCGCGGTGAACTTGCCGGCCTGCTGGGCCGCGACGGCGCGCTGGTGGCTGCCGAGCGCGAACGCGTCCTGATCGGCGCGTGACACCTCGAACTTGCGCGCGACGTTCTCGGCGGTGAGACCCATGGAGATGTAGATCTCGGGCCGCGTGCGCACGATGTCGGGGTTCAGCACGGCCTTGTTGCCGCCCATCGGCACCATGCTCATCGACTCGATGCCGCCGCCGACGGCGACGTCGATCGAGCCGGACGCGATGCGATCGGCACAGATCGCGATCGCCTGCAGGCCGGACGCGCAGAAGCGGTTCACCGTCATGGCCGACACCGCGTCGGGCAGTCCGGCGTGGAGTGCGACGATGCGCGCGACGTTGAGCCCTTGTTCGGCCTCCGGCATCGCGCAGCCGAGCACGACGTCGTCGATCGCGTCGGGCGGCAGGCCCGGCACGTCGGCGAGCGTGCCGCGGAGCACCTGGGCCGCGAGGTCGTCGGGGCGGGTCGTCGCGAGGCTGCCTTTGAGCGCACGACCGACGGCGCTGCGACGGGCGGACACGATGACGGCGTTGCGGAGCTCCGGCATGGGCCCGAATCATCGCGTTGCGCCGCTGTAAGGGCAAGGCGGCGCGTGGACGTTCGGACGCACGAGGCTGTTCGCCGCCTTGCTGGAGGATCCCATGTCCACGCGTCGTCCTCGGTTCGCGCGACTCGTCGTCGCCACCCTCGCGCTCTCGGCGGTCGGCGTCGCCTGCATGAAGGGCGCACCCAGCAAGAGGTACGCCACCCATGCACCGGGCGGCATCGCGATGTACGACGCGGCGGCGGTCGAGATCGTCGGGGGCGAGCCCGGCGAGGCGGTCGACGAGACCGAACCGGCGATGAACACGGAGGAGTACCTGCCGATCGTCGAGAACGAGTTCGTCGCGGTCGCGGACGATCCGTTGTCGACGTTCTCGATCGACGTGGACACGGCCTCGTACAGCAACGTGCGGCGCTTCGTCACCGACGGCGAGGTGCCTCCGTCGTCTGCCGTGCGGCTCGAGGAGCTCGTGAATTACTTCGACTACCAGTACGACGAGCCCGAGGGCGAGCACCCGTTCTCCGTCGACGCGGAGCTGGCGGCGTGCCCGTGGAACGACGAGCACGTGCTCGTGCACGTGGGGCTGCAGGGCAAGTCGTTGAAGGCCGAGCGGGTGCCGGCCCGCAACCTCGTGTTCCTGCTCGACGTGTCGGGCTCGATGGAGGAGCCCGACAAGCTGCCGCTCGTGAAGGATGCGCTGTCGATGCTGGCCGAACAGCTGCGACCCGAGGATCGCGTGTCGATCGTGGTGTACGCGGGCGCGTCGGGCCTCGTGCTCGAGCCGACCAACGACCGGCGACGCGTGGAGAGGGCCCTGCGGCGGCTCGGCGCCGGCGGGTCGACCAACGGCGGCGAGGGCATCCAGCTCGCCTACGACGTCGCGCGCAAGAGCTTCGTGAAGGGCGGCATCAACCGGGTGATCCTGGCGAGTGACGGCGACTTCAACGTCGGCGTGACGGATCTGGGCGAGCTCGTGGAGCTCATCGAGAAACAGCGCGAGAGCGGCGTGTTCCTCAGCGTGCTCGGCTTCGGGCGCGGCAACCTGGGCGACGCGACGATGGAGCAGCTCGCCGACAGGGGCAACGGCAACTACTCGTACATCGACGGCCCGCGCGAGGCGGACAAGGTGCTGCGTCGCGAGGTGGACTCGACGCTCGTGACGATCGCGAAGGACGTGAAGATCCAGGTCGAGTTCAACCCCGCCGAGGTCGAGTCGTATCGGCTGATCGGCTACGAGAACCGCCGGCTCGCGCACCGCGACTTCGAGGACGACAGCAAGGACGCGGGCGAGATCGGTGCGGGTCACGAGGTGACGGCGCTCTACGAGGTGGTGCCCGCGGGTGGAGCGAAGGGCGAGGGCATCGCGCTGCGCTACCAGGGCAAGCGCGAGCTCGCGAAGGCGGCGGGCAGCGGCGAGCTGATGAACGTGAAGATCCGCTACAAGCGGCCGGAAGGGGGCGCGAGCAAGCTGCTCGCCGCGCCGGTCGGGCGGCGGGAGTTCACGGCGCAGCCGAGCGCGGACTTCCGGTTCGCGGCGGCGGTGGTCGAGTTCGGGCTGCTGCTGCGGGACTCGAAGTTCAGCGGCGACGCCACGTGGGCGAGCGCCCTCGCGCTCGCCGAGGGGGCGACCGGGAAGGACGAGTATGGTGATCGCAAGGAGTTCCTGCAGCTCGCGCGCAAGGCCGCGCGGCTGAAGGGTGGGGACGAGACGCTCACGCGCGCTCGCTGACCCCCCCCGAAACCGCGCACGCAGAGAAATCGACGAGCCCCCGCGCGACGAATCGCGGACGGCGTGTCGCTCTTGCGATGCAGACTCCGATCCCCCGCCGGCGCCCGTCCTCCCGCCTCCTCCTGTCCGCGCTCGGGCTCGCGCTCGTCGGTTGCGGCGGCATGAAAGGCGGAGGCGCGGTGCGTCCGAAGGACCCCAAGGCGACGGATGCGGTCGGCGCCGACGCGATCTCGTGCGACGCACCGCCCGCCTACGGCGAGCCGCTCGTGGTCGACTGGAGCTCCGGCGCGCGGCTCGATCTCGAGCTCGCGATGAAGGAGGGACTCGTGCCGGTCCGTTACACGTGCGACGAGTTCCGCATCGTCAAGGGCTGCAAGGCGCAGGGCGACTACATCTTCGCGGGCGTCAGCCGCAAGGAGGACGTCGTCGAGATCGAGAACGCCGCCGAGCTCGCGGTGAACTTCCGGGTGAACGTCGCGTCGTTGCAGGGCTCGGTGGGCCGTGGCAGCGCGATCCATCTCGCGATGGTGCTGGTCGGCAAGCGGTCGTCCACTGCCAACACGATCACGCCCCAGATGCTCGAAGGCGACTGCGCTGCCGCGACCCACGTCGTGCGCGCGTCGACGCTCGGCGCGTTCGCCATGGCGAGCGGCGCCGCGGGCCACGCCCAGGCGGCCGCGGAGCTGTTCGGCGTCGGCGGCGGCTCGGCGAGCACGGGGAGTCGCAAGCAGTCGCTCAGCCAGGACGGCGAGCTGGAATCGTGCGCGACCGCGTCGCCGACCGCGAGCGATCCGCCCGAGCAGTGCCAGTCGCCGATCCGCGTGGAGCTCGTGCCGATCGCCGCCGCGGCCGCGAGCGCACCGGCACAGACCAAGGACACGCGATTGCCGGACCCGTGTCCCGCCGGCTTCGTGTCGTCGCGGGGCAAGTGCACGCGCCCGCAGACCGATGCGCCGCGGCAGTGCGACGGCGACGACCCCGCGGACTGCAGAGTGCAGTGCGACAAGGGCGATCTCGCGAGCTGCTACAACCTCGCGCGAGCGACGACGGAGTGGCACGCCAGCACGTCGCTCTACGCGTCGACGTGCGATCGCGGCTTCGGTCGCGCGTGCAGCGTGGGCTCGATGCTCTACCTCTACCCCGACAACGAGGAGCGCAAGCCCACGGCCCGCGAGCTCGAGTCTGGCCGCAAGATGCTGGAGTCCGGCTGCTACGCGCTCGGTGATCCGCTGTCGTGCTCCGTGCTCGGCGAAGAGCTCTCGCACCTGCAAGCCGGTGGGCCGCTGGCGATCGACGGCCCCGAAGCGATCGCCGCGTTCGAGCGTGGGTGTGCGCTCGGAGACCCGAGCTCGTGCGATTCGGTGGCGATCGTGTACCTGTACCGTCCCAAGGTCGCCAAGCGCGATCGCGCCGCGGCGCGGCGGTGGTGGACCCGAGCGTGCGACGGTGGGCTCACCGAGTCGTGCGAGCAGCTCGCGGCGCTGCTCGTCGTCGGCAAGGACGGCATGGAGAAGGACGTCGCGGGCGCGCTCGATCTGCGCACGCGCGCGTGCGACACCGCGGACTACACGTGCGGCGCGCTGGCCCAGATGATCGCCGACGGCGTCGGCGTGCGTCCGGATCCCGCGCGCGCGCGCGAGCTCTATGCCCGCGCGTGCAAGGCGGGTGACGACGATGCGTGCCCGGCCGCGAAACGACTGGCCGGGAAGTGATGCCGCTCAGCGGCCGTCGAGCTGCGACGCGCGTGCGAGCGTACGCTCGATGTCCGCGACGAGCGTGGGATCGGCCGCGCTCGTCTTGCGCACCGCGATCGCGCGCTCGAGCACCGCGATCGCATCGGCGCGACGATGCCGTGCGATCGCGACCTCGCCGAGCCCGAGCAACGGATAGGCGAGATCCGGGTGATCGGGGCCGAGCAGCGCCTCGCGGGCGGTCAACGCTCGCCGGTAGAGCGCGTCCGCCTCGTCGAGCGCCCCGCGCTCGTAGCGACACTGCGCGAGGTTCGACAGCACCATCGCGAGATCGGGATGGCTCGCGCTCTGCTCGAGGATCTCCACCGCGCGCCGGTAGCGGCGCTCGGCGGCGTCCACCTGGCCCGACGCGAGCTCGACGTTGCCCAGGTTGGAGAGCACGATCGCGACCTCCGGACTGTCGGCTCCGCGCAGGCGCTCGACGATCGCGAGCGCGCGCGCGTGCGAGCGCACGGCATCCGCGGTCGCGCCCGCGGCGTCCTGCGCATTGCCGAGGTTGGTGAGGCCGTTCGCGATGTCGGGATGATCGGGAGGCAGCGCCGCCTCGGCGATCGCCAGCGCGCGGCCATGCAGCTCGATCGCCGCCCGCGCGTCGCCGCGTGCGAGCGCGACGCTGCCGAGGTTCGACAGCATGCCGCCGGCGTCGGGGTGATCCGGACCCAACGTGGCCTCGAGGATCGCGAGGGCGCGCGTGAAGCTCGTCGCCGCCTCGTCGAGCAGCCCACGCTCGTACATCGCGGTGCCGAGACCGTTGAGCGCGATCGCGACGTCGAGGTGATCGGGTCCGCGCGCGTGCTCGAGGATCGCGACCGCGTCCTGCGAGAGCCGCATCGCCTCCTCGTAGTCGCCCTCGGCGTAGCGGATCGCGGCGAGGTTGCCCGACCACGAGGCACGCACGCGTTCGTCGCCGAGCCGATCGACCTCCGCTCGAGCGTGCCCGACCCACGGCCGCGCGTCGGCCAGCCGACCCATGCGGCTGCCGAGCACGAAGGCGAGATACGACGCGCTGCCGGCCGCGAGCTCGTCGCTGCCGCTCGTCTTCGCCTCGAAGTACGCGTCGCGCAGCACGGCGGCCCCGCGCGCATCTTCGCCGACCTGCACGAGCAGCCATCCGCGTGCGAGCCCGGTCTCCGCGCGCAAGGGCGGGTAGTCGATCGCGGCCGCCGCGATCGCGACCGCATCGACGAGCTCGAGCGCCGCCGCGAAGCGGCCCGCGGAGCGCAACGCGGCGACCTGGGCCAGCTGCTCGCGCTGGGCCTCGACCGCCGCCGCGGTGTCGGCATCGCCCGGCGGAGCGACCTGGGCGAGCACGTGGTCGGCATCTGCGCAGCGCTCGATCTCCGGCAGCGCCTCGACCGACGCGACGGCATGGTGGAGCACGTCGGCGTCCGCATCGGCGAGCGTGCCGACCACGGCCGCGAACGCCTGCCGCCGCCCGGCCAGACAGCGCATTCGTGCGTCCATCAGCGCGAGCGTCTGCTCGCCCCGCTGGGTGGCCGCGCACGCGTCCGCGTGGGCCTCGCTCCACCGCTCCGCGTAGGCCGACAGTCGCGCCTGCACCTCGGTGTTCGTGCGTGGCGCGTGGACCACCGCGGTCGACAACAACGCGGACTCGATCGCGGCGGCGTGCGCCTCGCTCCACACCTGGGCGAGCTGCTCCGCACCGCCACCGCACGGCGCGGCCTCGGGCTGCGCCGTGCCGACGACCACGACGATCGCCACGGCCGTGATCGTCGCCACCGCGATCGCGGGCGCGACGACCCGGGCGCGATCGCGGCGCAGCTCGGTCACGAGCGCGTCCATCGAGGGCCAACGCGCAGCGGGATCGGGAGAGAGCCCGCGTCGCACCGCGCGCGCCAACCAACGCGGCACGTTCGGCGGTGCGGGTGAGCTCTGCTTGGCTGCTGCGAGCGCAGCGAGGCTCCCAGCGCTGAACGGCCGGCCGCCGGCGAGCGCCTCGAAGAGCGACACGCAGAACGCGTACTGATCGCTCGTCGCATCCGCGGACCGTCCTTCGTGCTGCTCCGGTGCGAGGTAGGCCGGCGTGCCGACCACCGCGAACCCGCGCGCACTCGACGGGTCCGTCGTCGGCGTCGCGTCGCCGTCGTCGGTGGGCGGAAGGCCCGCGTGCGAGGGCCCGCCGTCGTGCGTGCGCGCGAGCCCGAAGTCGGCGACGAGCACGCGACGATCGCCGTCCGGCGCGGTGAGGAGCACGTTGTCGGGCTTGAAGTCGCCGTGCACGATGCCCGCGGAGTGGGCCGCGGCGAGCCCCGAGCCCGCGTCGGCGAACGTGCGCACGATCTCGCGCCAGCCGGGCCGGTGCTGCTCGCACCATCGCCGCAGCGTGGGCCCGTCGACGAGCTCCATCGCGAGGAAGGGGACGCCGCGATCCTCCGCGGTGTCGTAGATCGGCAGCACGTTGGGATGGGCGAGTCGGGCGAGCGCACGCGCCTCGTGGGCGATGCGTGCGCCGGCGTGTGCATCGGCGGTGGTGAGCAGCTTGATCGCCACCTCGCGGCGCAGCTCCGGGTCGTAGCCCCGCAGCACACGCCCCATGCCCCCGCGCGCGATCTCCTCGACGATCAGGTAGCGGCCCACCCGCGTCGGCACGACGGACGGCAGACGTCCGTGATCGGCCTCGCTCGGTGGCGGCGCATCGCTGCTGCGATCGCGCGTGAGCCCGGGCAGCAACGTCGCGAGGACCTGGCGGCACGTCGCGCACCGATCGACGTGCGCTTCGATGCGCGCGCGCTCGGTAGCGGCGAGCCTGCCTTCGAGCAGGTCGTCCCACGCGTTCTCGTCGAGGCACGCGTCGTCCATCGCGACTATCCGTCCGCTGGGCTCGGTCCGACGAGTCGATCGATCGTCAGCTCGAACTCGTCGACGAGCACGCCGAGCAGGCTGTCGATCTCGCGCCGGCTCGCACCCACGCGCGCCTCGAGGAGCTGCTTCGTCGCCTCGAGCACGTCTTCGCGGACACGCGCGATGCGGCGCGCCACCGTGGCGCGATGCACCCCGTAGAGTGGCGCCAGCTCGTCCACCGTGAGTCCGTCGACGTGGTGCAGGCGCAACAGGTTGCGCTGCTCCGCGGTGAGCCCGGCGATCGCGTCGCGCAGCGCCGTGTTGCAGGTGTCACGATAACGTGCGACGAGCTCGCGCAGCTCGCTCGACGGCGCGACGTCCTCGAGGCGGCCGACGGATTCCAGGTCGCGCCCGCGATTCGGTCCCCCGCCGCGCAGGGCATTGAGCGCGCTGCGGACCGCCGCGATCCGAACCCACCCGCCGAGCGCACCGCGACCGGCATACTCGGCGATGCGCGGCGCCGCGCCCGACGCTGCCACGAGCAATCGACCGCGCAGCTGCTGCACGGTCTCCTGCACGAAGTCCGGACGGCCGTCGATCTTCACGACGGCCGCGGTCGCGATCGGCACGAAGCGGCGCTCGAAGTGGCGCAATGCGGCCTCGTCGGCGAGCGCGCACGCGCACGCGAGCACGAGATCGGGATGCAGCGCCTGCGGAGCGCCGTCGGGCCACAGCTTCAGCACATGCTGCGCCAGCGCGTCCGTGGTGATCGAGATGCCAGGGTACGCCGCCACGCCCGCATGCAGGAGCTGCTCGATCTCGGTCGGCGAAGCCACGTGTCCTGGTCCCCCACGGTAGCACCGCGGACGTGGAGCCTGCGCGCACCCACGACGATCGCGTCATCGTCGAGGGCCTCACGGACAAGGGGTAGCATGACCATTGCGTGGCATATGGCTGGATTTCGTTGGATTCGGGTATTCGCGTGTGCGAGTGCGGCGTCGCTCTGGAGCTGTGGGCCGTCGGTCGGGGAAGCGCCGGTCGGCACCGATTCGGAGGCGGACGGCGAGACGAGCGGGTCGGCGACGGACTCGACGACCGCGTCGATCGACGAGTCGTCCGACGGTGCGGACGAATCGACGAGCACCGGAGACGAGCCTGCAGTGCAGTTCCCGCCGCGCCTGCTGACGCGTCGCGAGACGATCGAGGGCGGCAAATGCTCGAGTTCTACGAGCTCGGGGCCGGCGGCGACCTCGAGCGGCGCTCGCTGCATCCCGAGCTCGGCGCATCGATCCTGGTGGAGGAGTACGAGGTGCTGACGGGCACCGAGCTCGTCGCGTTCCGGGCTCGGATGGCGGAGGACGAGCCTGCGCGGCTCTACGTCGCGCGCGCCGACGTCGGTGCAGCGGGCAGCGCGGTCGAGATCGACGTCGACGGCGACGTCACCGAGCTCGCGTGGGTACCCCGGGCTCGCACGCTGGTCGTCGCGACGTCGAGCGCGACCTACCGCGTGGAGGCGACGGCGGACTCGCTCGCGTCACCGGTGGAGATCGAGGCCCCGTCGGCGCCTGCCGATCTGTCCGTGGTCGACGCGGAGGGGACCCGCATCGCCGCGGACTTCGCCGCGGTCGGCGAGCCCGACAGCTGCTTCGTCGCCGACGTCGATCCGTCCGCGCCGATGGAGTGGATCCGCGCGTACGACGGGCCGGACCCGAACTGCTACGTCGAGGGCTTCGGGCCCGACGCCGTGGTGTTCACGACCGGCGGCGACTCACCACCCTTGTCGTTGTGGCGTCGCCGCCACGTCGACGGCGTGCTGCAACCGGCAGTGCAGCTGGCCGCAGATGCGGACTACGAGGTTCACGTCGGTCCCCACGGCGTCGCGTACGTCATCGAGGGAGCCGCGCGAGAGCTGTTCCATGTCGCCGCGGAGGGCGACGAGATCGGCGAGCCACGGCGGCTCTCCACGGAGGGCACCGACGTCTACCCCGGCGCATCCGAGAATCAGCGCCAGCTCGTCTTCGCGGAGGCCGGCGTGATGAAGCTCGTCGATCTCGAGCGCACGGACGTGTCTGCGCTGCCGCTGCCCTTGCCGAGCCCGTACACCGGCACCAGCCTGTTCGTCGCGCTCTCACCCGACGGAACGCACGCGTTCGCGGTGGGCCACCGGGACGGCGCCGAGTACTGGCAGGACACGCTGTCGCTGTGGCGGCTCGACATCTCCGGCGGAACCGCCGTCGATCCGTTCCTCGTCACCGAGACGACGGAGACCGGGCCGGAGGTGAACTCGAGCTCGATCGAAGCGATCGCGCTCGCGCCGGACGGAGGCACCATCGCGTACTCCCGCCTCGCGGGCTACCAGGCGACCGCGGGCGACGTCATGATCACCGACCTCGGTCCGAAGGGCGCGACGACGATGCTCGACGACGACTGGACGAATCGACTCGTCTACTCCGCCGACGGCGAGTGGCTCGCGGCCGGCGACGTCACCGTCTACAGCCGCACCGGCGAAGCCGTGGCGGGCGGCGGCGCGATCGACTGGGCCTGGTGGGAGGCGGTGGACTAATTCCGCAGCGGCTTGCCGGTCTTCAGCGTGTGCTCGATGCGCTCGCGCGTCTTCGCCTCGCCGCACAGGCTCACGAACGCCTCGCGCTCCAGATCGAGCAGGTCCTGCGCGACCACGAAGGACCCGGCCGGTCGCATGCCGGCCGCCAGCACGTGGGCGATCTTCTGCCCCACGAGCTTGTCGTGCGGCGACGCGAAGCCGCTCCACTCGAAGAGCTGCGCGCCCATCAGGAAGCTGGCGCCGCGGCCGGGTCCGACGACCATGATCGGCTCGTCGCGATCGGGCGCGATCCAACCGGTCTCCGCCAGCGCGATCGCCTGGCGCTTCGCCTGCTCGATCACCTGCATGCGATGGAACACGATGCGATCCGAGCTCGCGAGGAATCCCATGCGTCGCGCCTCGTGGGCCGAGGTCGACACCTTGCCCTGCGCCGCCGCCTCGAAGCCGCGCCGCACCCACGAGTACGGATCGCCGTCGTCCACCTGGCTCGCCCACGCGGACGCGCGCCGCACGATCTCCTTGAGGCCGCCGCCGGCCGGCACGACGCCGATGCCCGCCTCGACGAGGCCCATGTACAGCTCCGCGTGCGCGACGATCGACGCGCACGACATCGAGCACTCGCAACCGCCGCCGAGCGCCATGCCGTACGGTGCTGCGACGACCGGCATCGTGCCGTGGCGCAGCCCCATCAACGTGTCCTGGAACGCCTTCACCGCGGCGGCGAGATCGTCCCACTTGCCCGCGCTCGCCATCGCGAGGATCTGGCGGGCGTCGGCACCCGCGCTGAAGTTCTCGTCCTGGCTGCCGATCACGAGCGCGCGGAATCCACCGCGCTTCTCCAGGATCGGCACCGCGTCGCGCACCAGGGCGAGGACGCCCTCGTCGAAGGTGTTCATCTTCGAGCGGAATTCCAGACACGCGATGCCGTCGCCGAGATCGACGAGGCCGGCGGTCTTCGTCGCGTGGATCTCCGCGCCCGCGGCCTTCTTCGCCGCGAGCACGAGCACGCCCGGCTGCGGCGCGATCGGCCGGTAGTCGCCCACACCCGGCACGAACTCCGTGGGCTGCTTGCCAGGTTTCCCGGCGGCGCCGTACCACGTCGCGTCCGCACCGAACTTCGCGACGAGCGCGACGGCAGCGGGCGCGGGTGGGATGCCCATCGCCTTCAGCTGCTCGAGGCTCCACGCGACCCCGACCGCATCCCACAGCGCGAACGGGCCGAGCTTCCACCCGTAGCCCCACGCCATCGCGTCGTCGATCGGCTTCGGATCGTCGCTGACCGATCCGAGACGGTTGGCAGCGTAGTTGAAGAGCGGCAGGTACACCTTGCGCAGGAAGTCACCCGCGCGCCCCTGCACGCGCAGCGCCGCGTGCACGCGTGCGCGCAGATCGGGGATCTTCGCGACCTCGGCGAGCTCGGGGAACACGGGCTCGATGCGCGGGCGATACTCGATGGTGCCGAAGTCGAGCGACAGGATCTCCGTCCCTCCGTTGCTCGCCTTGGTCTTCTTGTAGAAGCCCGAGCCGGTCTTGTCGCCCTTCCAGCCCTTCGCGAGCATCGCCTGCAGCACGGGCGGCACGACCATCGCGTCGTGCAGCTCGTCGTAGTTCGGCGCCGACGGATCGCTGCTCGTCGCCGCCTGCAGGTTCGAGGTGACGAGCGCCGACACGTCGATGCCGACGAGGTCGCCGAGCCGGAAGCTGCCCGTGCGCGGCCGACCGACGAGCGGCCCGTTCAAGAGGTCGACCTCCTCCACCGTGTAGCCGCCCTCGAACGTCGTGCGGAATGCGAGCACCGTCGCGGCCACACCGATGCGGTTCGCGATGAAGTTCGGGGTGTCGCGACACAGCACCACGCCCTTGCCGAGCGCGTCCTCGGAGAACCGCGAGATCCACTCGACGACGGCCGGCGACGTGTCCTTGCCCGGCACGACCTCGAGCAGGTGCATGTACCGCGGCGGGTTGAAGAAGTGCATGCCCACCACGCGCGCGCGAGCGGCCGGCGGCAGCGACTGGGCGATCGCCGTGATCGGCAGCCCGCTCGTGTTCGTCGCGAGCACGGCCGAAGGCGGTGCCGCCGCCGCGATGCGGGCGAACAGCGGCTGCTTGACGTCCATCCGCTCGATCACCGCCTCGACGACGAGGTCCGCGTCCGCGACCGCGCGCTCGAGGTCGTCCTCGAGGTTGCCGATCTCGATGCGCGCCGCGAAGGTCGGGTCCATGAACGGGGCCGGCTTCGCCTTGCGCAGCTGCTCGCGCGCCGCGTGGGCGATCGCGTTGCGAGCCGCCGGTCCCGCGTCGGCCGCGACGCCCTTCGGCACGATGTCGAGCAGCCGCACGCGAACGCCCGCATTCGCGAGATGCGCCGCGATCTGGGCACCCATGGTGCCGGCGCCCAGCACGGTGGCGCGGCGCGGTCGGGCAGGCGGGAGCGTTGCGTTCGAGGCGGAGTCCGTCACGGCGGAACGCTAGCCCGAGCCCCGCGGCCGCCGAAAGGCGGGGACCGGATCCGCGCTGGAGCCCGGCCTCCGCGTTCCCGTGCACGGCCTCGCACGGGGTGCGGGCGAGGGGTCGCGTCGCACGCTCGGTCCGACGCGCCACGGTCCGTCACACCACCCTCGCGCGGCCCGAGCCGGTCCACCGTGACATCGATGTCCGGCAGGGCGCCACGGGAATGGTCGGGGACGCCCGTCGAACGAGCCCGCCCGCGCGCGCTGGCGGCGGGATCACGGGCAATTTGGTGCCATCATGCTAGCGTGACATGGTGCGGGTGTTCGGTGCGATGCGGGCTCGTTCGATCATCGCCACGGCAGGTCTGGTAGCGATCGTCTTCTCGGTCGGATCGCGGTCGCGCGACTCGGATGCAGCGCTGCCGAGCGGCACGCTCACGGTCCTCGCGGTGCGCGAGGGTGCAGCGGAGTCGGAGGCGGCGCTCGCGGAGGCGGACGGCGCTGCGGCGCTCGTCGCCGGCTCGCCCGGCAAGGGCGCGCCCGCGCTCGTGGGGCTCGGTGGCGCCGCGACGGCCCTCGCCGCGCGCGATGCCGCGCGAGCCGTCGAGCTCACGAGCTCGATCGAGCCCGCGCCTGCGGTCGGCACCGAGACGTGGTTCACCATCGGAGCGATCCGCGGTCGTGCCCACCTCGTGCTCGGCGAGCACGACGAGGCCATCGCCGCGCTCGCGCCCCGCGTCGCGCACAAGTCGCTCGCGAAGTACTTCCCGCCGGACGTGATGGGCGTCGAGCTCGCGCGCGCGCGCCTCGAGCTCGCGAAGTCCGGCAACGCGAATCCGAAGGACGCCGATCGCGAGCTCCGCGAGGGCGTCGCGCACCTCCGCAAGCTCGAGCGCTTCGAGCCGCTACGCAACTTCGCGGAGCTCGAGGTGTTGCAGGCGCAGATGCACGCGGCGATGAGCGACGCCGGTGGAGCCCGCCGCGCGGTGACCGAGCTCGAGGACGTGCTGCAGGCGTATCCACACCATCCCGAGCGCGGCCTCATGTGGCTCGAGCACGCGCGTGCGCTCGAGCGCAGTGGTCGCTCGAAGGATGCGATGGCCGAGCTGCGCTCGATCGCGATCGAGCGCACCGGCGAGCCCGAGGGCGACGAGGCGTGGACGCTCTTGGAGACGATGCACGCGGAGCACGACAAGAGCCCGCCGAAGTTCAGCCCGTCGGAGCAGCTGGCGCGCGCGAGCGCGGCGCGGCGCAACAAGCGAGTCGACGTGTCGCGCGATATTCTCGAAGGGCTCATCGCGGATCCGTCGACGCCGTCGCACATCAAGGATCAGGCGGAGCGCTCGCGCTCCGCGACGGCCGCCAAGCAGCGCGACTTCGCGACGTGTGCCGCCGATCTGCGGCCCGTGTTCGCGAGGACCGGCAACCTCGACGTGCGCGAGTCGCTGCTCAAGTGCCTCGAGCGCGGCGGCTTCTACGACGAGGCGATCGACATCTGGCTGAAGGACGCCAAGGCCAAGAAGAAGAGCAACAAGGCCCACGCGATCTGGCAGGCCATCGAGCTCGCGGTGCGCGGTGGCAAGTACACGCGGGCGCGCGAGCTCATCGCCGAGTACGAGAAGGACAAGCGGTGGGGCAAGGGCCACGGCCAGGAGCGCACGTGGCTCAAGGCCTGGATCGCGATGCGGCTCGGCGAGGACGAGGCTGCGATCGCGTGGTTCGCCGCCGTCGAGTCGAAGTACCGCTCCGAGGCGAAGAAGGCCCGCTACTTCCGCGGCAAGCTGATGCTGAAGAGCGCCGACGAGGCCGAGAAGAGCCGCGGCGAGGCGCTCCTGCGCGCGATGGCGAGCTCCGACCCGCTCGGGTACTACGGCCTGCAGGCGCGCCAGCGCTTGCTCGACGCCGAGGTCGCGGTGCCGCCGGTGCCGAAGATCGCGCCGGTGAAGGAAGAGATCGATCCGCCGAAGCGCGAAGAGGCGCAGGCCGTGCTCGATGCGCTCGTCGCGAAGTACGGCAGCGCGTGGCCGCCCATCACGCGTGCGCGCCAGCTCTACCAGGCCGGCTACAACGAGGAGGCGCGTCGCGAGCTGCGGGTCGCGGTGCAGGCGTTCCTCACGCGCGGCAAGAAGGCGAAGGGGCCGCGCAACGAGGACGTGCTCGTCGGGCTCGGGTGGAAGGCGAACTGGAAGTTCCCGCGCGTCGCTCCGACGAAGGCCGGTCGCAAGATGCTGCGCGATCGCGATGCGGTGGAGGACATGCGCATCGGGCTGCGCAAGGTCGCGTTCGCGCTGCAGGAGCCCCATGCGTACGTGAAGCTGAGCACGCCGCGCGAGGCGTCGCTCAAGTCGCGGTGGACGCTGCGCGCATTCCGGCCCGCGATCGAGCGCGAGGCCCGGCTGCGCAAGATCGATCCGAAGCACCTGTGGGCGCTCATGTACACCGAGTCGCGCTTCCGCCCGCACGTGGTGTCGCCGGTGGGGGCCCGCGGTGCGCTGCAGATCATGCCGTGGACGGCGCACCAGCTCGCGGAGCGGCTGGGCGAGACCGACGGGCACTTCTTCGACACCGATCGGCTGTTCGACATCGACACGAACGCGCACCTGTCGGCGTACTACGTCGCGGAGCTGCTCGCGAAGTTCCACGGGCAGGCCCCGATGGCGTACGCGAGCTACAACGGGGGCCCGAGCAATGTCGCGCGTTGGCTCGCGGCGAAGAGCGTGGAAGCGCCCCTCGAGCTCGACGCGTTCATCGAGGAAATCCCCTTCTCGGAGAGCTACAAGTACACGAAGCGCGTGATGGAGATCCACGCGACGTACTCGGCGCTCTACGACGGTGATCTGCCCCGCTGGAAGAACACGGTCGATCCGAAGTTCGAGGACAATATCGACTTTTAGGGCGGAGCGTCGCCGCTCCGCCCCCCAGCCGGCGGAGCCGTCTGGGGCCCCCCACCTTCACGGCGCTCTCGCGCGTCGGGCCGACGTCCTGTCGGCCCGAACCCGTGATCGGGCGATCGATTCACGGTGGTACGATTGTCTGGATGGACAGTCGACATGCGAAGCACGTCGAGGTGCTCGTCGCCACCATGCTCGACGGGCCCGGGCAGCTCGATGCGGAGCTGCGGCGCGCTGCGTTCACGCGTGGGGAGCTGCCCGAGCCGCTCGCGACGCTCGTGAAGACGATCCATCGCAACGCGTGGAAGGTCACCGACGAGGACGTCGCGGGGGCGCGGGCAGCAGGGTGGTCGCAGGATCAGCTGTTCGAGCTCATCGCGTGCGCGGCGGTGGGGGCGGCGCGCGAGCGGCTGACGGCGGGGATGCGGGCGCTGGACGAAGCCAGGGGGACACGATGAGGCTCGATGTCATCCTGACCGGTCAGCGATTCGCGGATCGCATCAAGCTCGCGATGATCGGGCTCGTGTCGCGGCGGCGCGCACCGGACGTCATCCGCACGCTCTTCTATCGCAAGGAGTTCTTCGGCAAGCCGCTCAATGAGGTGTTCCAGAGCGCGATGCGAGGGCCCTCGCCGTGGAGCGTGGGCCAGCGCGAGCTCTTCGCGGCCTGGGTGTCCAAGAAGAACGAGTGCGAGTTCTGAACGAAGGCCCACGGCGCGGTCGCGTCGGTCGAGCTCGGGAAGGACGTCGCGATGGCGGCACTGGCGGATCCGGAACACGCCGCGATGGACGAGGGCCAACGCGCGACGATGCGCCTCTTGGCGAAGGTCACGCGCGAGCACGAGGACCTGACCAAGGCCGACGTGCAGGCGGTGCGCGACGCCGGCGTCTCGGACGAGGCGATCGTCGATGCGCTGCACGTGGCGTTCGCGTTCGACGTGATCACCCGCATGGCCGACACGCTCGCGTGGCACGTCCCGGACGACGTCGCGTTCCAGCGCAGCGCGCAGTTCCTGCTGAAGTTCGGCTACAAGTGACTCAGGTCGCGACGACGACCACGAGCGCTGCCACGACGGTGGTGAGCGCGACGACCGTGGGCATCACCCACGCGCGGCGCTGCGGCACGCGCTCGAGCACGCCGTCGCCGAGCGTGATGCGACGGCGCGCGGGGGCGGGCCGCGGCGCGATCACGATCTCCGCGTCGAAGGGCAGCTCGCACGACGACTCGTCGGCGAATACCGTCTTCGCCGTGGGCACGACGGTGAGCCCCTTCGCGATCGCATCGCCGTCGGAGGGCACCGCGGGCATCGCCATCGTGTGCTGCTGCGAGGGCAGCGCCTCGGCCTGGATCGTCGGTTGATCCGACGCACGGCGCTTTCGCACGGCCCGCGGGGGTGGAGGCACCACGGCGACCGCAATGGTCGCGTTCACGGGCGGTCTCTTCGCACCATCCACCGGCATCCGAGTCTGAGCGACGCGTGCCGCGGCGACAAGTGAGCAACGCCATGCTTGCTCCGGGTGGGCGTCGATTCGGGGGTACCTCGCGCCTGCGTGCCCACGAGGTGCGCGGGTGTGCTCGCGCGTTCGTGAACTCGGCGTAGACTCGCGCTCGCCATGCTCGACCCCGAAGTCCAGGCACTCTTCTCCGCGCTCGAACTGCCCGCACCGTCCGCATCCGGGCCCCGCGAGCTCACCGTCGTCGATCCTTCGCGCGGCACCGCGATCGCGAAGCTGGGCGCGTCGGATCGTGAGGGCGCCGAGCGGGCGGCCCTTCGCGCCACCGCGGCGTTCACGACGTTCCGCGAGGTCCGGGCCCGGTGCGGGGCGAGATGGTGCGCAAGATGGGTGATCGCCTGCGCACCCACAAGGAGACGCTCGCCCGCATCGTCACCGCCGAGATGGGCAAGGGCATCGCCGAGTCGCGCGGCGAGGTGCAGGAGATGATCGACATCTGCGACTATGCGACCGGCCTGTCGCGCACGATCGGTGGACGTACGCTGTTGTCCGAGCGTGCGCACCACCGCATGTTCGAGCAGTGGCTGCCGCTCGGCCCCGTGCTGTGCATCTCGGCCTTCAACTTCCCCGTCGCCGTGTGGGCATGGAATGCCGCCATTGCGCTCGTGTGCGGCGACCCGGTGATCTGGAAGCCGAGCAACAAGTCGCCGCTGTCCGCCATCGCGACGCACGGATTGCTCCAGCCCATCCTCGCCGCCGAGGGCCACGGCGACGCGCTGCAGCTCGTGTTCGGGCCCGACGCCGAGGTCGCCGTGCCGCTCGTCGCCGACGGTCGGATCCCGCTCGTCAGCGCGACGGGCTCGTGCGCCATGGGCCGCAAGGTGGGTCCGGTCGTCGCGGCGCGTCTCGGCCGCTCGCTGCTCGAGCTCGGGGGCAACAACGCGATCATCGTGGAGAAGAGCGCGAGCCTCGAGCTCGCCGCGCGTGCCATCGCGTTCGGTGCGGCAGGGACTGCGGGGCAGCGCTGCACCACGACGCGGCGGCTGTTCGTCGAGGCGCCGATCGCCGCGGCGCTCGAGAAGAAGCTCGTGTCGGCGTACGAGCAGCTCATCGGTCGCATCGGCGATCCACGCGACGAGAAGAACCTCGTCGGTCCGCTCATCGACGGCGATGCTCGCGATCGCTTCGCGCGCGCGATCGAGCGCGCGCGTGCGGACGGCGGCGAGGTGCTCGTGGGCGGGCGCGTGCGCCCCGGGGCCGGGTTCTACGTCGAGCCCACGCTCGTGCGCGTGCCCACCGATCGCCCGTTCCCGCTGATGGAAGAGGAGGTGTTCGCGCCCATCCTCTACATGCGCACGTTCGGCGAGGGGAAGATCGACGAAGCGATCGCGCTGCAGAACGGCGTGGAGCAGGGGCTCTCGTCCGCGCTGTTCACCGACAGCGTGCGCGCGACCGAGCGCTTCTGGTCGCCGGCCGGCAGCGATTGTGGGATCGCGAACGTGAACCTCGGCACGTCCGGTGCGGAGATCGGCGGCGCGTTCGGTGGGGAGAAGTCGACCGGCGGTGGGCGCGAGGCCGGCTCGGACAGCTGGAAGGCGTACATGCGCCGGCAGACGTGCACCATCAACGGCTCCGACGCGCTGCCGCTCGCGCAGGGCATCCGCTGGGAGTAGCCGTCCGCGCACGACCCGAGCTAATCTCGTCCAAGCGTGACGGCCCTGACGGGCCCCGGAAGGGACGCGATGACGATCAACGACGAGCTGCAAGCTCTCGGCAATGCCGCCAAGCGACTCAACGACGGCTCCGAGCAACTCAACCGATTGATCGCGCGGATCGACGAGTTGCTCGGGCGCCTGATGATCGGCATCGACTTCTTCCACCCGCGTCCGCTCTCCGAGCACGTGAGCTACGACCGCGAGGGCAAGCGCGTCATCGAGCTGTCGTATCTCGGCTACTGCCGCGTGCAGAAGAGCTACCAGCTCGCGGTGAAGACCGTGAAGGTGATGGAGGGCAAGCTCGCGATGGCGACCGAGGCCCCCGGCGAGTTCGTGCCGCTCTTGCAGGCGCCGCGGCGCCTTCGCTACTGCGCGGTGGACCTGATGCCCGAGCTGGTCACCGGCCTCTCGCACTCGGTCGCCGAGGTCGCGGGCGCGATGGAGCGGCGCTGCGCGACCGCGGAGACGCTCGCGCGTCAGCTCGAGCAGATGGTGCCGCCGCCCGAGACCGTGCCGTACTCGACGAAGACCGCACCGCCCACGGCTCCGCCCGAGGGGCGCAACACGCGGCCCTACCTGCACGACGGCGACGCGCCGGGCGGGAAGCGCCCGACGAACCCGACGAAGTGAGCTCTTCCGCCGGCGCGGCGGGCGTGCGACACACTGCGTGCCCATGCCCAAGCAGGTCCTCGTCACGGCCGCGCTGCCGTACGCCAACGGGGCGATCCACCTCGGCCATCTCCTCGAGGCGATCCAGACGGACGTCTACGTGCGCGCGCGCAAGCTCGCGGGCGACGACTGCGTGTTC
>CAYXVR010000040.1:0-89010 GCA_964468635.1 uncultured Nannocystaceae bacterium | reverse complement strand
TCGAGGCCATGAAGTTCACGTTGTCGGTGAGGTCCTTCCACGTGCCCGACACGCCGCGCACGATGGCCTGACCGCCGAGCTTGCCCTCGATGCCCACCTCGCGGGCGACGCGAGTCACCTCGGACGCGAACGCGGACAGCTGATCGACCATCGTGTTGATGGTGTCCTTCAGCTCGAGCATCTCGCCCTTGACGTCGACCGTGATCTTCTTGGACAGGTCGCCGCGCGCCACCGCCGTGGTGACACCCGCGATGTTGCGCACCTGACCGGTCAGGTTCGACGCCATCAGGTTCACGTTGTCGGTGAGGTCCTTCCACGTGCCCGACACGCCCTGCACCTGCGCCTGGCCGCCGAGCTTGCCTTCGGTGCCCACCTCGCGCGCGACGCGAGTGACCTCCGAGGCGAACGAGCCCAGCTGATCGACCATCGTGTTGATCGTGTTCTTCAGCTCGAGGATCTCGCCCTCGACCGTCACCGTGATCTTCTTGGACAGGTCGCCGTTGGCCACGGCCGTGGTGACGTCGGCGATGTTGCGCACCTGGGCCGTCAGGTTCGACGCCATCAGGTTCACGTTGTCGGTGAGGTCCTTCCACGTGCCGGCGACGCCCTTCACCTTCGCCTGGCCGCCCAGCTTGCCCTCGATGCCCACCTCGCGGGCGACGCGGGTGACCTCGGCCGCGAACGTGTCGAGCTGCGACACCATCGTGTTGACGACCTTCGCGGTGCGCAGGAATTCGCCCTTGAGCGGGCGGCCTTCGACCTCGGTGGTCATCGTCTGCGAGAGATCGCCGCGCGCGACGGAGCCGATGACGCGCGCGACCTCGGTGGTCGGATAGACGATGTCGCCGATCAGCTCGTTGAGGCAGTCGATCGCCTCCGCCCACGAGCCCCGCGCCCCGCGGAGTGTCGCGCGCTGGGTGATCTTGCCGTCCTTCGCAACGACCTTGTTGATCCGCTGCAGCTCCGACAGGAGCTCCTGATTGAGCTCGATGACGTCGTTGAGCGCGTCGCAGATCTTGCCGATCACGCCGGTCTCGTCGCGCGGCATCCGGCTCGTGAAATCGCCGCTCTTCACGGCGAGCAGGACGTCCAGCAACTGTTTATGATCGAGCTGCACTTGCATTTGCATCGCTCATGGCTCCCCTCACGAGAACGCGCTGGAGATCGACCGCCGTCACGGGCTTGACGAGGTGCTCGTCGAAGCCCGCCGCGAGCGCACGCGCACGATCCTCGGCCTGTCCGTATCCGGTGAGCGCGACGAGCCGCACCGCCGCATCGGGGCGGCGTTCGCGAACGCGTCGCGCGAGATCGTAACCGTCGATGCCCGGCAGCCCGACGTCGACGAGCGCGACGTCGTGGGCCGAGCCGAGCAGGCACTCGAGGCCCGCGATGCCGTCGCCGGCGACGTCGACGCTGTGACCCTGGCCCTCGAGCAGCATCTGCAGCATGTCGCGGCTGTCCTCGTTGTCCTCGACGACGAGGATCCGCAGCGGCTCGGCGTGCGGCGCAGGCCGACTCGTCGACGTCACGTCGACGGCGTGGTCGGGCACGGTCACGATCGGCAACCGCACCGTGAGCTCGCTGCCCTGTCCGGGGCCGCCGCTGGCCGCGGCGACCGTGCCCCCGTGCAGCTCGACGAGCCTGCGCACCAGCGTGAGCCCGAGGCCGAGCCCGCCCTGCGCGCGATCGCGGGAGCGATCCGCCTGCACGAAGAGATCGAACACGTGCGGCAGCATGTCGCGCGGGATCCCACGCCCGTTGTCGCGCACCCGGACGACGAGCTCGTCCCCGTCGCGCTCGGCCGACACGCGGATCTCACCGCCCGGATCCGTGTAGCGCGCGGCGTTGTTCAGCAGGTTGGCGACGACTTGGGTGAGACGAGTCGCATCGGCGAAGAGCTCGACGTCCACGGGCAGCGCGTCGACGTCGTAGCGGTGGCCGTGCTTCTCGAGCAGCGGGACGCTCGTCTGGATCGCCTGTTCGATGATCGCGTTCGCGCTGACCGGACTGCGCTTGAGCTCGATCTTGCCGCTCGTGATGCGCGACACGTCGAGCAGGTCGTCCACCATCCGCGAGAGGTGGGTGAGTTGGCGCTCCATCACCTCGTGGAAGCCCGCGAGCGCGGAGCTCGACCGGATGTGCTCGCGCACGAGCTCGAGCGCATAGGCCATCGGGGCGAGCGGATTGCGGAGCTCGTGGGCGAGCATGGCGAGGAACTCGTCCTTGCGGCGATGGGCATCGGCGAGCTCTTCGGCGTGCTCGCGCAGCCGACCGAGCAGCCGATCGCGCTCGAGCGCCATCGCGGTCTGATCGCAGACGACCTGCATCGTCGCGATGTCGTCGAGGCCGAGCGGATCGCGACCGGTGCGGCCGCACGCGATCAGCCCGAACACGCGATCCTGCACGGTCAGCGGGAACACGGCGTAGGACTGCAGACCGACCTCGCGCAACCATTCCGGCGGCTCGGGCTCGTCGGGCGAGCCGGACACCACGCGACGGCGGCGACCGAGCACCTCGTCCATCCATCGGCCACTGTCGGTCGTGAGCTCGCTTCGCACGCCCGGATGTCCCTCGAGCCCCGCGGAGCCGACGAGCACCAGCCGGTCGTCGCCTTCGGGGCGCAGGTACGCCATGCACACCTCGAAGCCGAGGTGCCGCACGAAACGGCGGCTCAGCTCGCCGAGCAGGGGGCGCGGATCGCCGTTGCTCAACAGCTCCGTCGCGACGTCGGCGAGGAGCTGCAGCCGTTCGTTGGCGCGCCGCTCCGCTTCCATCTCGGCGCGAAGGGTCGCGGCCTCGAGGCTCGCGCGGAACTCGGCGAGCCGACGCTCGTGCTCCCGCCGCTCGGCGAGGCGCAGCAGCTCCGCATGATTCTCGAGCGCCTTGGTCTTGCGATGGAGCTCGACGAACACCGACACCTTCGAGCGCAGCACTTCCGGCACCGGTGGCTTGAACAGGAAATCCACGGCGCCCACCGAGTAACCGCGGGCGACGTGCTCGTCGGTCTGGCTGTACGCGGTGAGGAAGATGATCGGGGTGTGCTTGTTGTGCTCGCGGCTGCGGATCAGCGTGGCGGCCTCGATGCCGTCGATCTCGGGCATCTGGACATCCAGCAGGATCAGCGCGAAGTCGCGGCGCAGGACCTCGCGCAGCGCCTCGCGGGCAGACGAAGCGGCCACGATCTCGAGGTCGAGCTCGGACAACATCGCCTCCAACGCGAGGAGGTTCCGCGAATCGTCGTCGACGACCAGGATTGCGACGTCGGTGCTGCGCTGGCCCAGCGGGTTCGTCACGCGGTCTCGTGAGCGTCGTGTGGGCGCGAGCACGTGTCAACCGAGGGCGCACGCGGGCAACGACGTGCGCGACGTCGATCGGCGCTTGCGCTGATGACCGTCGAATGCACGCGCGAGGCCCTTGCCGAGGACCGCACGAACGCCGCCACAAAATGCGGCGGGGGCCCCTTGCGGGGGGAAAACGGTTTGTCAGACTGCCGCCGCGTGGCGTCCCGGACCGCGGTCAGCTGCACCGCAGCTGCCTCGAACGTCAGTTGCGGAACAGCTGGTTCATCGCGAATTGGACGCTCTGGCGCTTGCGGCGGCGAGCGACGACGCCGCGGACGATCGCCGCGATCGTGCCCGCCACGGCGGCCACGAGGATCACCGATCCGGTGATGATGCCGGCGAGCTTGCCCGTGTGTTTCGCGTGATCGATGCGCCGCTCCAACCGGGCGAGCTTGCGATCGAGGCGTGCTCGCTTGAGTCGGATCGTGCTCTCTAGCTCAGCTTTCGTTGAATCCATCGCTTGTTCTCCTCGAGCGTCTCGATCGTGCGCTCGGGCACGAAGCTCTTCCAGTTGCGCAATCGCTGCGCTGCGACGCCGAGCAATGCGCCAGCGACGGCCAGTGCGATCGCGGCGACGATCAGATATGCCGCCCAGCCGGGCAGCACGATGTCGAGTGCGAGTGCGGTCGTGTGCAGCAGGAACACGCCGCCGATGAGCGCCAACACGGCCCCCGCAGCGCCCATCGGCACCGTGCGACCGAGCTTCTTCGCGTCGTCGCGAACTTCGACGAGCGCGAGATTCACCTCCGCGCGCACGATGTCCCCGACGTCCGCGAGCGCGCTGCGGATCAACGACGTCGTCGACTCCTCGTGGATCTCCGCGAGGTCGCCGCGCGGCGCCGCCGGAGCTGGTGTGGGTCGTTCGAGTGCATTCGCCATGGAGTCCTCCGGCACCGACGCGTCGCGTCAGCCGTTCGCTACGGGATCGATCACGTGGGGCAGCTCGCGATCGGGCATGGGCTGCCGCGTGGGACTGGGAGCCGGCGTCGGTTCGGGCACCGGCTGCACTTCCGGTTCCGGAGCCGGGCTCGGGACCCCGGGCGGGGGCTCGGCCGGCCTCGGCTCGGGAGCGCCGGGCGCGGGCTCGTCACCCGCGTCCGTCGTTCGCATGTCGGGCGTCGTGTCGCTCACGACCGTGCCTGTCGCTCGCGCGTGGGAGCGCGCTTGCGGTGATGCCCGTTGTGTGGGCGCTGCCGCGCGGTGGGGGTGGCGTCGTCGTCACCCTCCACGTTGCCGACCAGGGTGCGCAGGCCTTCCGCCGTGATCGCGTCGGTGAGCATGCGCCCCGCGGCGAGCATGCCGAGCCGCACCAGGAACTTCGGCAAACCACCGCCGAGGACGTAACCCACGCCCATGGCGACCCCGACGGTGCGGAACGGGTGCGCTCGCGCCTGGCTCTCGACCATCTCGAGCGCAGTGTCCAGTGTGGACTGCAGATCCAGCGAGCCGGCCTCCGCGGAGTCGCCGCCTTTCATCTCGTCGTCGTCTTGTTGTGCCATCTCCGTCACCTCTCCCGCCGATCAGCGTCGGAAGATCCGCGCGATCAGAAAGCCGGTTGCCGCCGCCGCTCCCACGGCCGCCAGCGGGTTGTTCGTCACGAACGTCTGCACGCGATCCCTCGCGGTGGCCAGCCGCCGCGTCCACATCTCACGGGTGCCGGGATCCATCCATCCCTCGGAATCCACCGTGAGCGTCTCCCCGTCTTGGTTTGCCATCGCGCTGGCTCCTTCAGGTGGTGGTGTTGGTGAGGCCCGTGCGCCGGCCGCTGTCCATGCCGTTGCCGCCCAGGCCGCTCGAGTAGTCGTTGTCGTCGTAGAGCGAGTCGCGAGCCTCGTCGAGCGAGCTCGTGACCTCGTCCTTCGCGCGGGCGACCTTCTGCTTGATCTTGGTCGTGACCTGCTTGGTCGCGTCGCTGACCTTGGTGCCGAGATCGTTCATCCGCGTACCGAGCTCGCGTCGCATCTCGCGACCCGTGCGAGGCGCGAAGAGGAGACCGAGTCCGGCACCGGTGAGGATGCCGACGCCGAACATGCCGATCGCCGGCAGCACGTAGCCGGCGGCGCTGCGGCGGGTCTGGAGGCCGAGCGAGGCCAGGATGTCGTCGCGATTCATGTTGAACGGGTTCTTCATCTCGAGGTCCTTTGCTGAGGGTCGGCGTCGTCACGCGACACCGGTTGGAGCTTCGCTGGTGAACGAGACGTTGCAAGTCCAACGCCGGAGGGAATCGTCATCGCTCGGGGCGGCGGGCCGCGCGGAGCGGCAAACGTGCCGTGCGCCCGGGACACGCTGTGCGGAAATGACACTCGACGCGTCGCGCGTCCGCCCGCGAACGCGACGCGGCACGCGTGGCATCCCGAATGCAACGCAGTCGAGCATGCTCAGGCTGGCCATCGTGTTCTTCGTGGTCGCGATCATCGCGGCCGTCTTCGGGTTCGGCGGAATCGCGAGCGGCGCGGCCGGGATCGCGAAGATCCTGTTCTTCGTCTTCATCGTGGTGGCGGTCATCTCGCTGATCGCGGGGTTCCTGCGCCGCTGACCCGCCGACCGCGCAATCGACGACGCCCCGCGGTCGGTGACCGCGGGGCGTTCGGCATTCGTGGAGTCCGAGGTCGGCGTCAGCTCGGCGTGGCGCGGTCGGTGACGTCGAGCGCGTGACAGCCGACGATCATGAGCTGCACGGCCTCGATCGACTCGGCGCCGCGCTTGTCGGAACGGCAGTGGTACAGCATGCCGTCGACCTCGCCCGCCGAGAAGAAGTGGAAGCGGTTGTCGCCCGCGACCTCGGTCTCGTAGATGACGGTCTTGCCGTCGTCCTGTACGAAGCGGCGGAACGACGGGCCCCAGCGCTTCACGACCTCGGCCTTCTCCGCGAGCGGATCGAGCGGTCCCTTGTGCACTTCCATGTGGAAGTCCGGCTCCGCGTCGACCACCACGAAATCCTCGCGCGCGGACGCCTTGGCCCCCTCCGGCCCGCGGATCGTCGCTGCGATGCCGGTAGGCGAGAGGTCGATGTCGACCGTGGGATGCTCGTGCGCCGGTGGTGACTCGGCGTCGGAAGTCGGGGAGCGGCCGGCGGCGTGATCGTCGTCGGGCGTCGTCGACGAGCCGTCGCGGCGACACGCCGCGGCGGTGAGGACGACGAGCAAGAACACCTGGAGGCGAGAGATCACGTCGCCGGCTCCCCGTGGTCGTGGAAATCGTGAGACCGGTTCACTCCGGCTCGGTCGCTTCGGCCTCGGCCTTCGCGTCCTCGCCCGAGACCTGCGCTGCGGCAGCGCTGTCCTCGTCCGACGCCTGCGCCGCCGCGCCGTCCTCCTCGGTCGCCGCGCCCGCGGCCGCGTTGTCGCCCGAAGCTTCCGCGTCCGCACTGCCGGGCTCCGCGGTGGCGGTGGTCTTGTTGCAGGCGCTCGCGAGCACGAGCGCGGTGATGAGCGTGAGGCTGAATCCCTTCATGTCGATGTCTCCTGTCGGTGACCGCGGTTTGACTCAAGGCTCGCCGGGCGCAAGCAGCGACCGTGCTTTTCCGTCACACCCGCGAGGTGGACGTCGCGCCGGTCTGCTCCAAGACCTGCTCGGCGAGCTTGCGCTCCTCGGCGGACGCGACGTCGACGGCGATCAGGATGCCGCCGCGCGAGACCTGCTCTTCCATCACCTTCGCCGCGTGCTCGGGGATCCCGAGACCGACGAGCCCGCCCACGAGACCGCCGGCGACGCCGCCCGTGCCGGCACCTGCGAGCGCGGCGAGCAACGGGCCCGCGGCGACGAGGCCGACGCCCGGCGTCGCGATGATGCCGATCGCAGCGAGCGCGGCCACCAGCGCGCCCAGCGTGCCCCCGAGCACGCCGCCGCCCACGGCTCCTTCGGCCGCCTTCGTGCCCTGCTGCACGCGGAAGTGCTGACCGCGAGCGTCCTCGGCGACGAGCATGCTGATGCGCTCGGGAGCGAAGCCGGCCGCGATGAGTGCGTCGACGGCCCGGCTCGCGTCGGGCTGCGAATTGAAAGAAGCTGCGAGTGTGTGCGCCATGTTCGTTCCTCCGGATGACTGCGATCACGGCCTACGCCACGGCGCGCGCGCGTCAAGCACCGGCGGACGTGACGTCAGCGCGCGTCCGCTTCGGTGATCCGCGTCGAGTCGGCGCACTGCGGCACGCGTTCCGCGTGCGGTTCCGGGCGAACGAGGCCGCGTCGCCATTCCGTGTGGGCGCGGGTGAACTCGGCGCCGAGCAGGAAGAACTGCGACGTGAAGTAGATCCACAGCAGCAACACGAGCACGCCGCCCGCAGCCCCGGACAACGAGCTCGTGGCGAGGTAGCCCAGATATGCACTGATCGCGAACGATGCGGCCGCGCACAGCAGCGACGTGATCGCGGCGCCGAGCCACACGTCGGACATGCGCAGCTCGACGTCGGGCAACCACTTGAAGAGCAGGGCGATGAACGTGGTGACGAGCACGAGCGAGGTCGCCGCCTCGACCATCGGCCACACGACGCTCCCGAAGGGCAGCGCCCCGGTCACGCCGTGGACGCCGGCGATCACGGACTTGGCGGTCATCGATGCGAACAACAGGACGCCGACGAGCACGGCGAGCACGAACGCAGCGGCGCGCTTGCGCAGGAAGACGATCACCCGCTCGCGGAACGTGGGCAGCTTGCGCGTGCGCACGCTCCAGATGTCGTTGAGCGCGTCCTGCAGCCGCCCGAAGATCTTGGCGGCGCCCCACAGCGCGACGGCGAGGCCGATCGCGAGCCTCCAGCCCTGGCCACCGATCGCGGCCGCACGCAGGAGTTGATCGAGCACGGCGGCCCCGTGCTCGCCCATGCTGGTGGAGAGGTCGGAGACGATGCGCTCGCGTGCCGCGTCTTCGTCGTAGACGAAGCCGACGATCGCGACCGCGAGCATCAATAGGGGCGCGAGCGACAACACGGTGAAGTACGCGAGCGCGCCGCTCAGCATGTCGGCGCGTGCGGCGAAGAAGCGCACGAGCGTCTGCTTCGGCAGTTCGACGACGGCGCGCCAGCCCGTGGGGCGGCGAGAGACGAGGGCGTCGAGGGGCAGGGCCGCGGCGGAGCGCGTCATGCCGACGAGCTAGCAAGCCGATCCGTCGGGCCAAACGCGCGCGTGCGGCGAGCCGTGCGCAGCATCACGGGCGATCGCGCATGGGTGCGTGGCGATCGCCGGGCCGGCGAGCGTACGCTCACGCGCGATGACCGATCGCAAGGGACTCATCCTCATCGGTGCGCCGGGCTCCGGCAAGGGCACCCAGGCGAAGAAGCTGAAGGAACAGCTCGGCTACGCGCACATCAGTACCGGCGATCTGCTGCGCGCCGCGGTGGCGGCGGGCAGCGAGCTCGGCCGGCAAGCGAAGGGGTTCATGGACGCGGGTGGGCTCGTGCCCGATGCGCTGGTGATCGATCTGTTGAAGGAAGCGCTCGACGCCCCCGAGGCGCAGAAGGGCTTCATCCTCGACGGCTTCCCGCGCACGATCCCGCAGGCCGAGGCGCTCGACGCGGCGGTGACGATCGACAAGGTCATCGATCTGCAGGTGCCGTTCGAGCTCATCGAGGAGCGCATCACCGGACGGCGCATGTCGCCGTCGGGTCACGTCTACCACGTGAAGTACAACCCGCCGAAGGTCGAGGGCATCTGCGACGTCACCGGCGAGAAGCTGTACTTCCGTTCGGACGATCAGCCCGACAAGGTCCGCGAACGCCTCGCGAAGTTCGAGGCCGAGACGCGACCCGTGATCGCGCGATACCAGCGCAAGGGGATCGTCGTGTCGGTCGACGGCGTCGGCGATCCGGACGACATCTTCGCGCGCGTGCTCGCGGTGCTGTAGGTGGCTCGGGGCTCGCGGTCGAGCGGCGGAGCTGGCTCGGACACGAGGCTACTTTTCGCAGGGGCGCGCGCAAGATCGTCGGGACCCGCGGTCCCGACGATCTCTGCGGGCGCTGATCGAGGCGTATCGTCGAACGCTACCGGTTGTTCGGCAGTCTTGCAGCGTCTCGCGGATCGTGTCGGCGCGTTCGAGGTGGATCTCGAGGTCGCGGTTCGGGGAGCGCGGGCGATTGGCGGGCTCGGCGAGGATTGCCAGGGCTTCGAAGGCCATGCCGCGGATGTGATCGTTGCGCGTCGCGTCGAGCGCTGCGCGGCGCAGTGGGGCGCGGCAGCGGCCGGGGAGCGTGGTGAGGACGAGCAGTGCGTCGTCGATGGCGCGTGGCGTCGCGTGGGTCGCCGCGTCGAGGACCGCGTCGCACGTGCCGTGGGGGGAGCGACGCGACAGGAAGTGGATCGCGTGCTCGCGGACATCGCTCTCCGCGTCGACCAGCGCGACCGTCCAGCGCGGATCGTCGGGGGCATCGGTGCGCAGCGCGTCGAGCAACCGCTCGCGCAGATCCGCGAAGATGCCCGAGCGCGACTCGTTCGTGAATGCGACGTCGAGCGCGACGCGCTGTGACGCGTCGTCCACCGCGGTCGGCAGGTCGAGGCGCAACGCCTGCAGTGCGGCGAGGTCGGCGACGCCCGAGCGGTCCGTGTCGTCCACGATCAGCGCATGCAGCTTCGCGCGCGCGGCCGTGTCGCCCAGTCCCGCGAGCGCGGCCGTGTGCATCGCGACGAAGTGCGGTGCGAAGTTCGAGTGCGTCGGGTCGGCGACGTGCGGGTACGACGAGCGCTCGCGCAGGCCGTCGAGCAGGAGCTTGCGCGCCTTCGTGATCGCCCTGCTCGGGCCTTCGTTGCGCTCGCGCTCGGCGAGCGTGGCGACGAGCGCGATCAGCCGGCCGTACGCGACGTTCGCCATGCCCGCGTCGAAGCCCAGGTCGTCGCGGCCGAGATGACGCAGCAGGATCGCCGCGTCCTCGGGATCGGTGCCGTACGTGCGCAGGAAATCGGCGTCGCACGTCGCGACCATCGTGCCCGAGTAGCTGCCGGCGAACGCGGTGCGCACCTCGTCGCGCAGCGGCTGGTCGCCGAGCGCGAGCCGGGCCGCCATCAGCTCGCACCAGTTGTGCGAATCGCCGAGCGACACCTTCGGCGCGCCGCGATCGGTCGCGGACTCGACGTCGGTGAGCTTGCGCAGCACCGGCAGCGCGCTGCGATCGTGCGCGGCGACGATCGGCGCGAGCGCATCGAGGTGTGAGCTGCCGCCCGGCAGGCTCGTGCGCATGTCGGCGAGCGCGTGACGCGACAGGAAGTCGCGCGCGTACGTGGACGCGTGGGTGGGCGACAGCCGCGTCAGCGCCTCCAGCGTGTCGCGCCACAGGAAGCCGTGCCCCTCGGTCTCGAAGGTGCGCACGAGCTTCGCGATCGCGGGCGCGCTCGCCTCGTCGCCGAGCGCCGCGAGGGCGAACGCCGCTTCGGCGCGCAGTCCGTTCACCTCGAGCTCGGCGTGCGTGTCGACGGCGCCCTCCGGCATCGGCAGCACGAGCATGCGGCGCAGATGCGGGATCGCGTCGCGCATGTCGAAGTACGCCGCGAAGATCGCCGCATCGTGGGCAGGATCGACGATGCGATCGTTGTTGCGATCCGGTTCGATCGCGCCGAGTCGCAACGCGTCGACGAGCTCGTCGTGCGCGACGTCGGGGCCCATGCACCGCGCGTCGACGTCCTCGTCGCAGATCAGGTAGCGCTCCACGAAGAGCGATCGACCCGCGCTGGCGCTCCAGTGGGCGGCCGCGCCGTCGGGGATCGCGATCGCACAGACGAGGGTCGCGATCGCGCAGGCGCGGCGAAGCACGGCCCTTGTCGACGCCGCGGTGCGGCCGACTCTTCAAGTCGGCGGCGATTTTGGGCAATTCGCCCGGTCGTAGAACGATCGCGGCCCCTCGTGCGTCCCGAGCTCCATGCGCCTGCCCGCCTCGTTGCTCGGCACCCTTCGCGTCGGCCTCGCCACCACCGCGCTCGCGGGAGCGGGTTGCGACGCCGTCACCGTCGCCGCCGCGCCGAGCACGGGCACGTTTTCCACGATGCCGCTCGTCGTGATGGCGGTGCGCAGCGACGTCGCGACGACGGTCGCACCCGCGCGCACGCTCGCCGCCGTGCCCGCGCCTGTGCCCGTGTCGGAACCGCTCGCGACCGAGGCGCCCGTCGTCGAGATCTCGCGCGAGCCCGTCCCGGTCACCGCGGCCGAGCCCGCGCCGAAGCGCAAGCCGAAGGTGCGCCGCCCCGTCCGCGCGCCCGAGCCCGAGCCCAAGCGCTGGGTGTGCGGGCCGTGCGGTATGGGTTGAGCGTGCGCCCGCACGTCGGCCTGTCGTTGATGCTCGAGCCCGCGTACCGCAGTGCGGTGCTCCCTCTGTTCGACGCCGGCATCGTCGACGCGATCGAGTGGAGCTTCGATCACGCGTGGGCCGAGGGTGGCGAGCCCGCGTGGGCGAGCGAGCTCTCCGATCACTACGCGGAGCACGGTCGGCTGTGGGGCCACGGCGTCGCCGCGTCGCCCGGCAGCGCGGAGCCCGAGCCGCGCCAATCGCAGTGGCTCGAGCGCTTCGCGATCGACGTCGCGCGCCGATCGTATCGCGGCGTCTCCGAGCACTTCGGCTTCATGGTCGCCGGTGATCGCGACGGCGGTGCACCGCTGCCGCTGCCCGCGGGCCCGGGTGCGATCGCGGTGCTCGTGCGGGCGCTCGAGCGCATCGCCGCGGTCGCGCGCGTACCGGTGGGCCTCGAGAACCTCGCGCTCGCGCTGCACGAGCGCGACGCGCTCGAGCAGGGTCCGTTGCTGACGGAAGTGCTCGCGCGCGTGGACGGCTACCTCGTGCTCGACCTGCACAACGTGTGGTGCCAATCGGTGAACTACGGTCTCGACGTCGACGCGCTCGTCGACTCGTACCCCCTCGATCGCGTGCGTTGCATGCACGTGTCGGGCGGCTCGTGGTGGACGATGCCCGGCACCGACGCCGTGCTGCGCCGCGACACGCACGACGGCGACGTGCCGCCCGAGGTGCTCGAGCTCCTCGCACGCACGCTGCCGAAGTGCCGCGCGCTCGAGTGCGTCTTCCTCGAGCGGCTGGGCGACACGATTCCGGACGCGGACGCGGCCGAGCGCCTGCGCGCGGACTTCGGCCGGCTGCGCGAGATCGTCGGGGGTGCAGTGTGATGGACGAGCCCGCCCTCGCCGCGTGGCAGCGCGCACTCGTGACCTCGCTGCTCGACGCCGACGATCCGACGCAGGTCCGCGAGCGGCTGCGCACGCATCCAGACGCCCCGCAGTTCATCGAGATGCTGGACCGCCTCGACGACCGCGGCCTCGCGATCGCGATCGCCCTCGTCGCCCGCTGGTCGAGCGCCGCAGCATCTCGCCGAGCGCCGGCGTGATCGCGCTGGCCATCGCGATCGCGGTGCTATACTCATCCCGTGTCCGATGCCGCCGATCGCCGCCGAAGCACCTGGCAGGGCGGTCTCGCGACCGCGGCCGAAGTCGCCGTGCTCGGGGCCAGGTTCTGGCGGCATGCGACGACGTCGGAACGCCTCGACGCGGTCGTCGCGTTGGCCGAAGATGCGTGGAGGCTCGCGGGCCATGTCGATCCCCTCCGATTTCAGAGATCTGTTGGCGGAATTCGCCACGGCCGGCGTTGAGTATCTCGTCGTCGGTGGGTACGCCGTCGGCGTTCACGCCGAGCCCCGGTTCACGAAGGACTTGGACCTCTGGATCGGCGACGCGCCGGAGAATCTCGCACGTGCCAAGACGGCGCTCGTGTCGTTCGGTGCCCCGGCCGATCTCCTCGCGCGCTTCGACGACGCGACGGGCGACGACGTGCTCTGGATGGGTGCACCGCCACTCCGCATCGACATCATGAAGGCCGTGCCGGGCGGTGAGTTCAGCGGCGCATACTCGCGTCGGATTTCGACGGAGTGGGCGGGCGTGCAGGCGTCGATCATCGCTCGCGACGACCTCGTCGCCATCAAGCGGGCGTCCGGGCGACCGCAGGATCTCGCCGACGTCGCAGCGCTGCTCCGCAAGGCTTGAGACGCGATCAGCCGTTCCGGGGAACTCGGGACCCCCGAACCACAACCAAGCAACGGGGTGATCCCGATCGACGCACACGAGCGGGTGTTCGGCACCCCACCCGAGCTCGACGAGCTCGCCGCCCTCGCGCGCGTCCGCGGCCGCATGCTCGGCACGAACGACACGACTCCGCGTGTGGGTCGCTACCGGATCACCGGCCGCCTCGGCCAGGGCGGCATGGGCCTCGTCCACGCCGCCCACGACGACGAGCTCGATCGCCCCGTCGCGATCAAGGTGCTGCGTCGCGATCTCGCCGGCGCCGACGCACGCGCGAGATTCCTGCGCGAGGCCCAAGCGCTCGCGCGGCTCTCCCACCCGAACGTCGTGCAGGTGTACGAGGTCGGCCACCACGACGACGAGATCTTCATCGCGATGGAGCTCGTCGAAGGCGTCACGCTGCGCCGCTGGTGCGCCGCCGAGATCCGCGGCTGGCGCGAGATCGTGCGCGTGTTCGTGGGCGCCGGCCGGGGCCTCGCCGCAGCTCACCGCGCGGGGCTCGTCCATCGCGACTTCAAGCCCGACAACGTCCTCATCAGCACCGGCGACGACGGCGAGGCCCGCCCACGCGTCGTCGACTTCGGCGTCGCGCACTTCGAGGTGGAGCCCGCGAGCACGAGCGCACCGGGCTGGGTGCCGAGCGCGAGCGGATCGATGACGCAGCCCGGCGCCGTGATGGGCACCGTCGCGTACATGGCACCGGAGCAGCGCTGGGGCCTGCGCGCCGACGCGCGCGCGGACCAGTACGCGTTCGCGCTCAGCCTGTACGAAGCGCTGCACGGCCAGCGCCCGCCGGTCGAGTCGCCGACGACCGAGCGAAACGTGTCCCGGCCGTCGGGCGCGATCCCACCGCAGCGCGCGACCACGCGAGCACACGCGAGCACGCGCGAGCGATTCGTGCCGAAGTGGCTGCGCGCCGTGCTCGATCGCGCGATGGCGACCGACGCGAACGAGCGCTGGGAATCGATGGACGAGCTGCTCGACGCGCTCGCCGGACCGAAGCGGCGTGCGAAGTGGATCGCGTTCGGCGTCGGTGTGACGCTCGCGCTCGGTGCGAGCGCGTTCGCGGCCGATCGCGCCCGCTCGATCGCGGCGTGCGAGGCAGAGTCGGCCGACCTCGGCGCATGGTGGCAGGGCGCGCGCGTCGACGCGAAGGCCGGGCTCGTGCACACCGGCGTCGCCGATGCCGCGACGACCTGGAGCACCGCCGTTCCCCGTTTCGACGCATGGGTCGACGAGTGGACGGCGATGCGCGTGGAGGTCTGTCGCGCGACCGAGGTGGATCATGCGAGCTCGGCCGAGGTGCTCGCGGCGTCACGCGCGTGTCTCGACGAGCGCCGTGCTTGGCTGGAAGCACTCGTCGGGATCTGGTCGCACGCCGAGGCGCTCGACGTGCACGGCGTCGCTCCGGCGGCCGCCGCCGTACCGCCACTCGCCGCGTGTGCCGATCCGATCCTCCTGCAACCGCGCCTCGACGAGCTGGCGAGCGCGCGCTCGGTCGACACGCTGAGGGCCGGACGCGCGCGGCTGTTCCGCGCCGAGGCCTCGCGTCGCGCGGGCCGGCGTGCGGACGGCATCGCGCTCGTCTCCGCGATCGTGGACGCACCCGAGGAGGAGCCCGCGCTGCGAGCCGAGGCGCTGACGCTGCTCGGTCGGCTGCACGGCGAGGTCGCGGAGTTCGTGGCCTCGGAAGCGGCCTACCGGCGCGCAATCGTGCTCGCCACCCGAGCGGGGCGCGCGGACATCGTCGGCGAGGCGGCCGGCAAGCTCGTCTTCATCACCGCGATCGGGGCTCGGCGCTTCGACGACGCCGCGTACTGGAGCGACCTCGCCGAGGCCGCGTTCACGAGCGCGAACGTGCCGGTCGGCGATCCGCGGCACATCGCGCTCCTCAGCAGCCGCGGTGCGCTCGCGTCGGCGCGCGGCGAGTACGACGAAGCGCTCGCTCGCCATCGAGAGGCGTACGCGCTGTGGGAGAGCACGCTCGGGGAGGAGCACGTCGAGACGATCACGAGCCTCGAGAACATCGCCGTCGATCTCTCGTACCTCGGCCGCTACGACGAGGCGATCGCCACGCACGAGCTCGTGCTGGCGCGGCGAGAGCGGGTGCTCGGTCGTCAGCATCCCCAGCTCGGCACGACGATCGACAACCTCGGCAACGTGCTGCGGGCCCAGGATCGACTCGAAGAAGCGCTCGCGCTGCACGAGCGCGGGCTCGCGCTGAACCGGGCGGCCTACGGTGCGGAGCACCCGCGCGTCGCCGACTCGCTCGAGAACCTCGCGGGTGATCTCACCGGCCTCGGCGAGTACGCGCGCGCGCTCGAGCTGTACACGCAAGCGCTCGACGTCGAGCGCCGCACGCACGGCGACGACACCGTGGACGTCGCCCGTATCCTCAACAACACGGCGGGCCCGCTCGCGAAGCTCGGTCGTCACGACGAGGCGGTCGCCGCGTGCGAGCGTGCACTCGGGATCCACGAGCGCACGCTCGGCCTCGATCACCCCGAGGTCGCGTGGACGTACCTGCACCTCGGCGAGGCGCAGTTCGAGGCGGGCCGCTACGCCGAGAGCCGCGCCGCGCTGCGCCGCGCGGTCGAGATCCGTGAGGCGACGATGCCGTCCGACAGTCCCGAGCTCGCGACCGCCCGGCTCGAGCTCGCCCGCGCCACCCTCGCGAGCGGCGACCCGGCCGCGGCTGCCGCTCCGCTCGCCCGTGCGGCCGTCGTGCTCGAGCGCGCCGGAACCCCGCCGTACCTGCGGCTGCGGGCCCATCGCGCCCAGGCCGAGCTGATCGAGCGCCAGCTCGCCCGCGGGCGTCGACGCCCATAGATAAGGAAGCAACACGGCCCCGCGGAGACCGCGCCGGGTGGATCGCGGCGTCCAACGCCGCGTCGTCTCACGGGGAAAACGCATCGGCACGGGATCGCCGAACGGCGGGCTCGGGCGCTGGACTTCCCGGAACGCCGCTCCTACACTCCGGCGCTCCCAAGGACCCCCCCGGTCCGACGGAACGCGGATTTCGGTCCCATGACCGAGCACGACGAGCGCGACCCGCCAGTCATCGCGACGATCACCGCCGAGCTGCCGCACCGACTCTATCGATTGCAGACACAGGACGGAGCCCTCATCACCGCCGGAGCATCGCCAGACGCATCACGCCTCGGAATCACGTTCCGCATCGGCATGAGCGTCACCGTCCGCCGCGCACGCCTCGATCCCGCGCGCGGCACCATCCTCGCCCTCGCTCCTGCGCCGACGGATCCCTCGCGAGAGAAGCCATGAAAGTCAGAGCCAGCGTCAAGAAGATCTGTGAGAAGTGCAAGGTGATCCGCCGCAAGGGTGTCGTGCGGGTCATCTGCGAGAACCCCAAGCACAAGCAGAGGCAGGGCTAGACCATGGCACGCATCGCCGGCGTCGACCTTCCCCGCAACAAGCGGATCGAAGTCGCCCTCACGTACATCTACGGGATCGGCCGCGTCACCGCGGGTCGCATCCTCGAGCAGTCGGGTGTCGGTCCGTCGGTCCGCACCGACGAGCTCACCGACGAGCAGGTCTCCGCGATCCGTCACACGATCGAGAGCACCTACAAGGTCGAGGGCGATCTTCGCCGCGACGTGCAGATGAGCATCAAGCGGCTCATGGATCTCGGCTGCTATCGCGGCCTGCGTCATCGCCGTGGCCTCCCGGTTCGCGGCCAGCGGACGCACACCAACGCGCGCACCCGCAAGGGCCCCAAGCGCGCCACCATCGCGCAGAAGAAGCGAGTCTAGGACATGGCGCAGGCGCAGAAGCAGACCAAGAAGCGCGTCAAGAAGAACATCTCGACGGGCATCGTCCACATCCAGTCCACGTTCAACAACACGGTCGTCTCCGTCACCGACGTGAACGGCAACGTGATCGCGTGGGCCTCGGCCGGCGTGCGTGGCTTCAAGGGCTCGCGCAAGTCGACGCCGTTCGCCGCTCAGCTCGCGGCCGACGACGCGGCCCGCAAGGCCCAGGACCACGGCGTGCACACGGTGTCGATCCGCATCAGCGGTCCCGGTGCCGGTCGCGAGTCGGCGCTGCGCGGCATCCAGTCCGCCGGGCTGCGCGTCACGTCGATCAAGGACGTCACCCCGATCCCCCACAACGGCTGCCGCCCGCCCAAGCGCCGCCGCGTCTGAAGAGCTCCCCATGGCACGCTACATCGGACCCGTCTGTCGTCTCTGCCGTCGCGAAGACGTGCAGCTCTTCCTCAAGGGCGATCGCTGCTTCTCGCAGAAGTGCGCGTACGAGCGCCGCCCGTACCCCGCCGGCCAGCACGGCCAGGGCCGCAAGCGCCGGCCCTCCGACTACGGCCAGCAGCTCCGCGAGAAGCAGAAGGTGAAGAGGATGTACGGCATCCTCGAGCGCCAGTTCCGCGGCTACTACTACCGCGCCGCCCGCATGAAGGGCGTCACCGGCGAGAACCTGCTGTCGCTGCTCGAGCGCCGGCTCGACAACGTCGCGCTGCGCATGGGCTTCGGAGCGAGCCACGCGGAAGCGCGTCAGCTCGCCCGCCACGGCCACTTCCTCGTCAACGGCAAGCGCGTCGACATCCCGAGCTACCTCGTGAAGGCGAACGACGTCGTCGAGGTGCGCGAGTCGAGCAAGAAGGTCGCGAAGATCGTCGAGGCGATGGCGAAGGTCGATCGCTCGCCGCGTCCGAGCTGGATCGAGCTCGACAAGGACAACTTCCGCGGGAAAGTCACCGCGCTTCCGGCCCGCGCCGACATCGCGGCCGACATCGACGAGCAGCTCATCGTCGAGCTCTACTCGAAGTAAGGGGCGGACCAACATGCAGGACACCAACACCATCGCCCGCAACTGGCGCGACCTCATCCGACCCAAGAAGCTCGAGGTCGAGACCGAGTCGCTCACGGACAGCTACGGCAAGTTCACGTGCGAGCCGCTCGAGCGGGGCTACGGCATCACGCTCGGCAACTCGCTGCGTCGCGTGCTGTTGTCGTCGCTGCAGGGCGCGGCCATCACCACGGTTCGCATCGACGGAGCTCTGCACGAGTTCACGACGATCGAGGGCGTGGTCGAGGACGTCACCGACATCATCCTCAACATCAAGGCGCTGCGCCTGCGCATGGACGACGCCACGCCGCGCACGCTGACGATCGACAAGCAGGGTGAAGGGGAGGTCAAGGCCTCCGACATCCAGTGCCCCACGGGCGTGTCGATCCTCGACCCGGGCCAGCACCTCGCGACCTTGTCGAAGGGCGGGCATCTGCGCATGGAGCTGCAGTGCGAGATGGGTCGCGGCTACGCCACCGCGGATCAGAACAAGCGCGAGGGGATGCCCATCGGCGTCATCCCGATCGACAGCCTGTTCTCGCCGATCCAGAAGGTGAACTACCGCGTCACCAACGCGCGCGTCGGCCAGCGCACCGACTACGATCGTCTCGTCCTCGAGGTGTGGACCGACGGCTCGGTGCGGCCCGACGATGCGGTCGCGTTCGCGGCGAAGATCCTCAAGGAGCAGCTGTCGATCTTCATCAACCGCGAGGAGATCGAGGAAGCCACGCCCGCGGAGCCCTCCGAAGAGGACAAGCTCAACGAGTACCTGTGGCGCTCCGTGGACGAGCTCGAGCTCTCCGTGCGCTCGGCGAACTGCCTGCAGAACGCCAACATCCACTACATCGGCGACCTCGTGCAGAAGACCGAGGCCGAGATGCTCAAGACCAAGAACTTCGGCCGCAAGTCGCTGAAGGAGATCAAGGAGATCCTCGCGCAGATGGGCCTGTCCCTCGGCATGAAGATCCCCAACTGGCAGGGTCCGCCGCCTGCCCGCGAGGAAACCTGAGCCATGCGCCATCGCGTCTCGGGCCGCAAGTTCGGCCGCAACGCCCCCCATCGTGACGCCATGTTCCGCAACATGGTCACGTCGCTCATCGAGCACGAGCGCATCACCACGACCGAGCCCAAGGGCAAGGAGCTGCGCCGCTTCATCGAGAAGACGATCACGCGCGGCATTTCTGTGCACACGCTCGTTGCGAAGCCGGTCGAGAACCGCAGCAAGGACGAGCAGGCGAAGGTCGTGCACGCGTTCCGCATGGCGGGCCGCCTGGTCCGCACGCCCGAGGCGCTGCGCAAGCTCTTCACCGAGGTGGCGCCGAAGATGAGCGGCCGCCCCGGCGGCTACACGCGCCTCGTGAAGATCGCCCCGCGCCCCGGCGACGGCGCCCCGATGGTGATCGTCGAGCTCGTGAGCTGAGGAGAAGCCCCGTTCGTTCGGCTCGCCGCGTCGGTCCCCGTTTCCAGGTGGTCTTCGCGGCGAAGCCGTATCCGTCGATTGAGACCATGCGTCGCGGTGTACTCGTCCTCCTCATCGGGCTTGCGTCGTGGAGTTGCGCGAAGACCTCCGTAGCACCGATCGGTGGCGTGGAGCCTTCGGAGGCGTCGCCGACCGAGCCGGTGCCTTCACCCGGCCTGGGATTCGTCGAAGGCTGCTGGAGCTCGGAGGTCGATCCGGATTCGATCGTGTGCTGGGAGCCGACGCGCTTCACGTGGGACTCGCTCTACATCACGATGCAGTCGACGATCGTCGCCGCGCGCAGCGACGGCGACGTCGTCGTCTACGAGACGGAGCCCGGCTGCACGTGGTCCAAGGCGACGGGCCAGACGACGGAGGTGCATTTCACGCCTCGTCCGGAACGAGCCTTTCGCTCCGGGGGGGACGCGATCGTGCTCGAGGCCGATCGCAACCGCGAATACCCTCTGCATCGCGTCCGCGCGGATGCACCCCCGGACGTCTGCAGCGCGAGCGCCCGGGCCGAGCGCGAGCGCGGTTGGGACGCGTTCTGGACGTTGGTCGATCGCAGTCGAGAGGACGGGTGCGGCCGCGATGCGACGAGCGCGAAGTGCTGCGCGGAGCAATCCCGACGCCTCGAAGATCGATTGAGCTCGCTCTCTGCCGCCGAGATCGTCGCGTTCTGGTCGCATCTCGAACAGGCGCTCAACCGCGCGTTCACCCACGAACTGCTCGGGGCCCTGCGCGTCGTTCATGGCGAGCCGGCGGATGGTGCGTTCCTCGAGTTGCGGCTCGCCCTCGTCGCGCGCGGACGCGCGGTGTTCGAGGCGACGCTCGTCGATCCGGATGGTGCTGCCCCAACGCTCGCATCGTTGGCAACCTGGCGCTGTCCGTCGTTCGGATCTTCACCGTCGCGGGCCCATCGACACCGGACGGGAACGGAAACCCCACCGGCGGACGCGTTGCCACCGAGCCTGGACCGCTCCGGAAGCCCGCTCCTCGGCACTCCGCTCGCGAACGAGGACGCGCTCTCGCAGCGCTACCCTCGGTTGTGCAAGCAGTTCGGTGGTTGTTGAACCGCCGCAGCGCTGAACGATCTCACCCGCGATCCGACGGCCACGCTCGGATCGCCGCGACGCCGGCGTCGAACACGTCGCTGTCGCGGGCGTGTGCGCCCGGGAACGTCGGCCGCGGCCGACCTCGATCGAAGCGCCCACTCGATTCCAAGGCTGCCGAATCAAGACGTGGTCCACCCGAGAGGCGTCGAGTGGTGGCCTTCGAACTCTCGTAGTCGACGTCGAAGCCTGCATCGCGGACGAGTACAGAGACACCTCTCACGCGGCGAGGCCGAGCACGCTCCACACGATCGCGTCGCCGTCTCGGGCGCGCGAGGGGCCTGGAACATCGTCGAGATCGAGCAGTCCGTGCCGGCGCCAGCCTTCGCGCAAGAGCCATCCGCGCGCCGCCTCCGTTCCGAAGTCCGCGTGTCGTTCACGCAGCTGTGGTGGCTGGCGCCAGCCGTCGAACATTACCGCCGTGCTGCGATCGTCGATCCATCCAGGCGGCAACACGATGCCGTTCTCGACGCAGTGGTGGCGCGCGTTGAGCAGGACGTAGCGCAGCGCGAACCAGACCTCGCGCGGGGTCTTCAGCTCGCGCACGTGGTAGCGGCCGGCGAGCACGCGACCCTTCCGGCCGAACACGGTGTTGATCGCCTTGGCGAGCCGCGTGGTGAGCGACTGCATCGCCTCGAGGAGCTCGGCCCGGCCCTCGCTCTCCGCGATGATGTGGAGGTGATTCGCGAGCACCGAGTAGTGCACGATCCTCAACCCGAATCGGCCGCGAAACGCCCGCATCACGCGGACGATCGCGTGCCAACAATCGCGGCGCCGCAGAGCCGGAACGTCATCGCGGATGCGCATCGTGATGTGCAGCGGGTAGTCCGCATGCACCGACGGTCGCACGACGTGCGGCACGCTCTTGCGCAACGCAGTCGACTTGCGACCGGCGCCCGCTCGACGTCCACCCCACGTCGGCATGTGCAGCTCGAGTTGCACGACACGTTTCATGGTTGCTTGCCTCGCATCGTCGCGAGATAGCGCATCGTGAAGAGATGTCAAACGTGGTCGATCGGAATTCGTATCGATCGACCGAAGTGGTTCGGAGGTTGCCGAATCAAGAGCGATTCGCGAATGCCGACCAGTCCTGTCTCCGCGACGCTCGGCCGTGCCGTTTGATCCCGAGCGCGGCCGGCTTTGGCTCACCGGGTCCAGTCGACGAGGTCGAGGTCTTCGAACGCTCCGAAGTCCTTCGTGTTGGTCGTGACGAGTGTGAGGTCGTGGCTGTGGGCGATCGCGGCGATCTGACCGTCGACGAAGGGGCGCGGTTCGCCGATCTCCTCGAGCCGGGCGCGTTGCCTGCCGTGCCACGCAGCGGCAGCTTCGTCGTACGGCAGGATCGGGAACGAAGTGCGCACGACATCGTGCAAGTACGACTCGAGTGCGGCGCGTCGGTTCCCTGCCGGCAGTCGATCGCAACCGTAGACCAGCTCGTGCCAGACCGGAGCTGCGATCGCGCAGCGCAGGCCGTGCTCCGTGAGCCGTTTGATCACCCGCCTGCTCGGGTTCTTTGCGACCGGCACCGACACGATGGTGGTGTCGAGGAGGAATCGGAGCGTCACAGCCGGGTCCGTCGGCCAGTGCCACGATCGCGCAAGGAGGCAAAGTAGGCCCTGTCGAGATCGACGCCGTCCATCGCGCGAGACGCAGCGAAAACACGATACGCATCTGCGAACGAGGCGCGCTCACTACGGAGCGCCTCGTACTGTGCGGCCGACAAGACCACCGCGACCGCTCGTCCCCGTCGGGTCAGCTGAACGGCGCCTCCGGCTTCGACTTCGTCGAGGATGTCGGAGAGACGCGCGCGAGCCTCGGCGACGGCGTAGCTCTTCGTCATCGCGCGATGATGTACATCCAAATGTACATCTGTCAAGCCGCTCTACTCGTCGAGGTCGATCACCGCGAAGTCGGGCAGCACGCTCG
Source organism: uncultured Nannocystaceae bacterium (assembly GCA_964468635.1). GTDB lineage: Bacteria > Myxococcota_A > Polyangia > Nannocystales > Nannocystaceae > Xiheibacterium. The sequence goes on along the minus strand of CAYXVR010000040.1, from coordinate 66,354 downwards.
CGTCGGGGTCGTAGCCCTTCATGCGCCACGCGTGGACGATGACGCGCGGGCCGTGCATGAGCGGGATGAGCGGCACCTCGGATGCGACGCGGGCCAGGATGTCGTCGATGCGCTCTGCACCGCCGCCGCTGCGGGCGTCGGCGAGCAAGCGATCGACCTCCGCGTCACGCCACCGCGAGTAGTTGCTCGAGGCCAGCGGTGCATTGCTGCCGCCGACGAATGCACCCGAGCCGAGGATCGCTTCCAGGAAGTCGAGCGGATCGGGAGTGTCCGCGACCCAACCGCCGAGCACGAGATCGTAGTCGCCGCGCGCCAGCATCGTGCCGTAGTGCTCGCTGTCCTTCGCCATGTGCGTCTCGACGTCGATGTCGATGGCGTGCAGCTGCGCGGCGATGCCGGCGGCGACCGCATCGGGACGCGGCAGGTACGGGCGCGGTCCCCACACGCAGATCATCCGCAACCGATCCGGACGCTGCCGAGCCGGGAGCGCGACTCGGGCTGCCGCCGGGTCGTGGCGGAGTCCGTCGTTGCCGCGGCCCAGCGTCGGCGGCAACAAGCAGCGGGCCACGAACGCGGCTGGGTTCGCGTAGCACAGCTCGGCGAGCCGATAGCGATCGATCGCGAGCGCGAGGCCCCGGCGTGCGGCCGACGACGCCAGGTGGGGCTGGGTCGTGTTGAACGCGAGAAAGGCCGTGCTCATGCCGGGCTGGAACAGCTTGCGCACGCGCTGCAACCCCCCGACGTCATCGCGCGCAAGCGACATCGTGAAGTCGACCTCGCCAGCGTCGATGGCCGCGACGAGTGCATCGGATCGGCCATCGTCGAACTCGTACCAACGGATCCGGATCTCGTCGACCTTCGCGCGCCGCAGCGCGTGCGGATTGCGGACGAGCCGAATGCCCTTCCCCGACGCCTCGGCCACCATGAACGGACCAGTGCCCAAAACCGCGTTCCCGGCGCGCTTCACGACCTTGGTGCCGACGCCGGCGAGCACTTCCTCCGGACGCTGACGCCATGCACGCGACTGCAGCAGCACCCCGTTCGTCACGACGGTGACGTCGATACCCAACGCGGACAACGCAGGACGGATGGACGACGCCACGTCGTCCGGGGTGACGCGCGAGCCGTCGGAGAAGCAGACATCGCGGCGGAGCTCGACCTGGAACGACTGCGGATCGCGTCGAACGGGCGCGTCGACGGCGAGCCGCGGTTCGGCGCGCCCCTCGACCAACGCGTATGGCGACTCGAACACCTGCGAGATGACGACATGCCCGCTGAAATCATGGGCACGTCGCGGATCGAGGGTCCCTATCGCGGTGAGCGTGCCGACGCGCAGTACCTTCGGGCCCGTGGGCACTTCGGCACAGGATACCGCCGAACGGCGCGTGCAGCCGTTCGATGGTGGTCCACCTTCGACGCGGCGCCTCGCGAAAACGCTCGGCTGCGAGCGTTCTACGCCACCGAGATGCCCGGGATGGCGGCGTTGCCGTCGTCGCCGAAGATCGCTCCCGTCGCACCGAACGAGTCGTGCACGCCGAAGGCCTGCAGCAGGCTGACGTGGAGGTTCGCGAGCGGTTGACCGGCCGTCGGCAGCTGCACGCCGTTCGACTGGATGATGCCCTTGCCGCCGAACAGATGTGGGCTGTTGTGGCCGTGGTCGTGGCCGTTGCCCTCGCCCATGCTGCCGATCGCGAGCACCACGGTCTCGTCGAGCAGCGTGCCGTCCATCGTGCCGGGCGTCTCCGCGAGCAGCGTCAGCATCTCCCCCAGCTTCTTCGAGTGCCACTCCTCGACCTTCTGCAGGAGTGCCTTCGTGGCCTCGTCGCCGAAGTGCGACAGCGCGTGGTGGCCACCGGGCGCGGTGAGGAAGTCGTGCGAGCGCCCCGACAGGCCGAACTCGATCATGAACGACAAGAAGCGGGTCTGATCGCACTGCAGCGCGAGCGCGATCAGCTGGTGGAACGCGTCCACGCGTGCCTCGTAGTCGAGGCCGCCGACCGGCGGCACGAGCTCGGCCATGCACGTCGTCGCGGGTGTGGTCAGCGTCTTCTCGAGCTCGCGCAGCGCGTCGAAGTAGCCCTCGAGCCGCATGCTGTCGGCATGGCCGAGCTTGCCCTGCAGCACACGCGCATCCTCGTCGACGAAGTCGATGACCGACTTCAGCGACTTGCGCCGCATGTCGGCGGCCGCTCCTTCGAGCCCGTCGACCGCGGTGCCGAAGACACGCTCGAAGGCCACGGTCGGATCGATCGTGAACCCGATCGGCTCGGCCGGGCCCTTCCACGAGATGCTCTGCGTGTACGAGCACGAGGCGCCGCCCACGTCGCACGGGCCCGGCTCGCCCGCGCTCCAGTGCAGCGACGAGAAGCGCTGCGTGGGCTGCAGCGTCTTCACGAGCGCTTGATCGAGCGAGATGTCGTTGTACAGCACGCCCCCCGCGATGTCGGGGATCCGCGAGCACGTCATGATCGTGCCCGTGCCCATCGCATGCGCGGCGCCGGGGCTGCCGATCGCCGCGTTGTTGGAGAGGTCCACGAGCGAGATCATCTGGTTCGCGAACGGCTGCAAGGGAGCCGACTGCGACGGGAACACGAGCGCACCGTTGGGCCCGCTCGGGCGCCACCACTCGGGGCGGCGACCGTTCGGGAAGTAGTAGACGAGCAAGCGCGGCTCCGTGACCGCGGCCGAGGCCTTGCGCGGCAGGAAGTACTCGAGCATCGGCAGGGCCAACGTGGCCGAGCCGGCACCGACGAGCCAACGGCGACGCGTGATGCAGTTGCGCATGATCACTCTCCCTCGGCGAACGCGGCCGGCGAGCGGAACGCGGGGGTGTGGACGATGGCGTCGACGAGCGTGGGCAGGTCGTCGCCCTCGCTGGTGACGGAGGTGCCGATCTCCTGCAGGTACGGCAGGTCGAAGGGCAGGGGCGCGCGGCCCACCGCGTACGTGAAGAGCTTCTGCGTCATGCAGCCGACGAACACGTCGCTCTCGGCGTACATGGCGGCGAGCTCGGCTGCGCCGTTGAACGTGCGGTCGTCGGGCAGCTCGCCGAGGTTGTCGATGTTCGGCTCGGTGCGCAGCCGGGCCACGCCGTCGAACTCCTCGAAGCCGATGCCGAGCACGTCGAGCAGGTCGTGGCACGACGAGCAGTTCTCGTCGTTGCGGTGCTGCTCCAGCTGCTCGCGCACGCTCGAGCCCTCCTCGAACTCGATCGGATCCACGTCGAGGCCGGCCGGCGGCGCCGGCACGGGCGCGCACAGCAGTCGATCCGAGACCCAGCGCCCGCGGCGGATGGGTGACGAGTGCGACGCGTCGCTCTGCGCGGTGAGCCACGCGCCGAGCATGAGCAGGCCGCGGCGGCTGCCGTCGCCGGCCTCGATGCGCACCATCTTCGTGCTGCCCGGCGCGGGAATCCCGTAGTGGGTCGCGAGTCGATCGTTCACGTACGCGAACGGCGGCTGCACGATCGAGGCGGCGGGCTCCCCGTTGTGCAGGAAGTCGCCGAACAAGAGCTTCGACTCCTCGGTCATCGCGGCGCGCAACGCGTCGTCGAAGCCCGGGTACACCTCGGGGTTCGGCATCGACAGCGCGAGGTAGCGCGTCGACAGCCACTGCTCCGCGAAGCCGTCCATCATCGCGTCCGCCTTGGGATCCTCCAGCATGAACGCGACGGCCTCCGACAGGCCCTCGTCGGTCGCGAGCTCGCCGCTCTTCGCCATGTCGAACAGGCGATCGTCCGGCATCGAGCTCCACAAGAAGTACGACAAGCGGCTCGCGAGCACGTACGGATCGAGCCACTCTCCGTCGTTCGTGTCGTCCGTGCTGCGCGAGCGGTACAGGAACTTCGGCGAGATCATCACCGCTCGCATCACGATCCGCAGCGCGGCGTCCTGGGTCTCGCCCATCGACTGCACGGCCGCGAACAGCTCGAGCAGCTCGGTCTTCTCCTCCTCGGTCACGGGCCGACGCCAGGCCCGGAACGCGAAGCGCTCGATGATCTGCTCGTAGCAACCCTGCGCATCGAGCCCGGTCGGCGAGCACACGTACACGAGGTCGTGGCCTGGCCCCGTGGTACGGGCGATGCTGCGCACCGTCAGCGATTTCACGAACACGTTGTTGCTGACGTTGATCTCGGGCGAGTTCACGTAGTTGGTGGGGACGACGCGGACGTGGTGCGTGCCCGCGACGAGCGGCATCGGGAACACGTGCTCGAACGGGATGGCTCCGCTGCCCTGCACCTGGAACGACGACACCGCGACGCCGTTCACCTCGAGCGTCACGGTGGGGATGCCGGCGCTGCCGACCACGCTGACGCCCGCGAAGAGCACGATCTCGCTGTCGCCGCCCTCGGGCACCTCGACCTGCACGTCGACCGCCGCGCCGGACAACGCCCACAGCTCTCCGATCGCGTAGCCACCGACGACGCCGAGCTCGGTGGAGCCGAGCCGCACCTGGTAGCGCGGACGCTCGTCGATCGCGTCCGCGATCGTGTCGCGTGCCGCCCCGGCGTACCCGTCGAGCAGGCCGGCGGAGACGAGCAGCTGATCCGCCATGTTGTCGAACCCGTTCGCCTCGGGGTCGACGCCGAATGCATCGGCGGGATGCAGGTCGGTGCCGAGCAGGTCGCGGACGGTGTTGTTGTACTCGAGCCGGTTCAGCCGATGCAGCGGCTGCGGCGGGATCGCGGGGTCGCCCCCGCCGTCGTCCTCGCCCGCGTCGCCGTCGTCGTCGTCGGCCGAGCCCGCGTCGTCGTCGGCCGAGCCGTCGCCGTCGTCGTCGCCGTGGCCCGCTCCGTCCGCGCCGCGGTAGCAACCGAGCGCGAGCACGAGCGGCACCCACCAATGACCTCTACGCGCCGATCTCATTCGGAGGGCCCCCACCCGAAATCCAAGATCGCGGCGCCGGCGTTCCCCGTCAACGACAAACGAACGGCGTTCGACCGCTTGCTCGAAGCGCGTACGTCGATCGCTCGATGGTCGGCGCGCGCGATGCGATGACGTCAGTTGTAGAAGAAGTTGCGCATACGCTGCGCGAGATTGTCCGGCACGTCGCCCGCGAACTCGAGGCGGATGCGACCGCGATCCGGCACACCCCAGATCTTGACGCCGGGCGCGAGCTCGAGGCGCGCGACGAAGTCGAGGATCTCGGACGCGCTGCGTCCGGGCACTGCGCCCTTCAACTTCACGCCGTCGATGCCGGGCCCGCTGACCTCGATCATGAACTTGGCCTCGTCGCGGCCACGCATCGCGACCTTCCACAGGATCGCGGCGAGGACCGCCGCCCCGACGAGCCAGAGGAAGGGGTGCATCGGGGCCCAGTGTAGCGTGGTAGAACGGCCGTGCATGGATGACGAGGCCTTGCTCGTCGCATGGCGCGGGGGCGACGGCTCGGCCGGGCAAGAGCTGTTCCGGCGCTACTTCGACGGGCTCTACCGCTTCTTCCGTACGAAGCTCGACGGCCCCATCGACGACCTGGTGCAGGAGACGTTCCTGTCGATCTCCCGCGTGCGGGAGGACCTGGAGCTGCGCGGCCCCTTCCGCGCGTACCTGTTCGCGACGGCCCGCAACACGCTGTGCTCGACGTTGCGCGTCCGCGCACGCAGGCAGGACATCGACTTCCTCACGTCTTCGGTGGCCGACCTCGGCTCCTCCGCTTCGTCGATCCTCGCGCGCCGGGAAGAGCACGCCGCCGTGCTCGATGCGCTGCGCCGCCTACCGACGGAGCTGCAGATCATCGTCGAGCTGCGCCACTTCGAGGGCATGAGCGGCCCCGAGCTCGCAGAGACGCTCGGCCTCGCCGAGGGCACGGTGCGCAGCCGCCTGCGTCGAGCCACCGAGGACCTGCGCGATTCGGTGAAGAGAATCCTGCGGGACCGAACTCGTCCCGCGTTCGATCCCGATGCGCTCGATCGCTGGCTCGCGGAGATCGCCGCGTTGCCGGCCTCCGAGCTCGGCGCGTCGTCGCCGTGACCGTCACGGTGGGGTGCCGCCGAGCGCCACGATGCGCGCGCGATGCTCGGCCGCCGCGTCCGGTCGGCCGCGCGCGATCTCCAGCTCGGCGAACGCTCGCAACACGCGTTGCGTGGCGTTCGCATCCTGGTTGTGCTCGGTGATGTCGAGCGCGCGCTGCAGATCGGCTTCCGCGGCGGCGTAGTCCCGGTTCGCCGTGTGCGCTGCGCCGCGAACGCGAAGCAGCTGCACGAGCCCGGGCGCGTGCGGAGACGACGTCGCCTCGACCACCGCGAGCGCTTCGTCGCCGAGTTGCACGGCCCGCGCAGGTTGTCCTCGGTTCACCGCGAGGAGGGCCAGATTGCCGAGCGCCACCGCGAGCTGCGGGTGTCGCAGCTGACGCATGCTCTCCGCGGCGCGCATGAGCGCGCGCTCGGCCGCGTCCGCGGACCCCAGGTTCTGCATCACGGCAGCCCAGCCGATCCGCATCGCCGCGCCGTCCCGCGTGTCGGCGATCTCGGGATGCGCCTCCACGATCGCGAATCCCCAGCCCGCATACACGAGGGCGACGTCTCGCTGCGCGAGGCGGTCGTATGTCTGGGCGAGGCCATTGAGCGTGGTGCACAGCCGTGGATGGGTGGGGCCGAACATCGCGATCTTCATGTCGAGGGCGCGCCGCTGCTCGACGACCGACTCCTCGAATCGGCTGAGGGCCAGCAGCGCCAGCGCCCGATTCGTCACCACGCCGGCGTGGTTCGGGTGCTGGGGCGCGTGCGTCACGAAGATGCGATCGGCGCGGTCGAGGTACTCCAGTGCAGCCTTCGGGTCGCCGGAGTTCATGAGCGCGTGGCCGATGTTCGAGGCGATCGATCCGATGCTGAGCGACTCGGCGCCCTCGAGCTCGGACGCGAGCGCGAGCGCCTGCTCGTAGTGAGGCATCGCCTCCTGGCCGCGACCCTGGGCGAAGAGGGCGGCGCCGACGAACTCGTGGAGGCGCAGCCGCTGGAACGGTGGATCACCGGCGCGCTGGAGCGACGCCTCTGCGCGGTGATACAGGTCGTCGAGCGACTCGCCGCGAGTCTGACGCTCGCCCGCGACCAGGACGAGCTCGACGTCTGCGGTCGCGACCAGATCGTCGCGATGTGCACGCATCGCGACCGCTGCCGACTCCCGCAACAGCGACTCCGACTCCGCGTACTCGCTGCGGTCGTCCGCGATGCTCGCGACCTGGTAGAGGGCCTCGGCCAAGAGCGCGTCGTCGCCGAATGCCCGGGCGTCGACGAGCACGGCCGTCGCCAGCGGCCATGCCTCGTCGTAGCGGCCGACGAGCCGCGCCGTCGTCGCCGCCGCGAGTCGTCGGTGCAGCGCGTCGAGCTCTTCCCGGCGTTCGTGGTCGAGACCCGCAGCCCCGGGCCCGACCATGCGACATGCTTCCGCGACGGGCGCCCGGTCGATCGCGTGCATGGCATGCTCGACGACCTTCGCGTCCGCGTTCACGAGCGTGTCGGAGAGCTCCTCGAGCGCCGCACGCTGCCGTCGCAAGCACGAGATCCGCGCGTCGAGCTCCGAGACCGGATCGGGACCGCCTGCACAGGCCTCGTCGTAGAGCTCGGCCCACGAGCTCGCGCGCGCGTCGAGCGTGCTCGTGACGCGCTCGGCGGCTTCGGACGCGTAGGGGAGCGCGGTTGCAGCGAAGCTCTGCTCGAGCTGCCGCGCGCGCTCGGGGTTCCACACGGCCGCGATCGACTCGCGACCGGCCTCGCAGGTCGCCTGCGGGGCGGGCAGCGCCAGGGCGCCACCGATGGCCACGATGCACGCGGACGCGGCGAGTACCAGCCCCACGCGCGAGCGTGCGCCCCGACGCAGGCGATCGATGTCCGGGAAGCGATCGCCGGGGCGTGGTGCGAGCCCGCGCTCGACCGTCGTGCGCAACCATGTCGGCGCAGCCTTGGGCCATGGCGGTCGCTCGTTGCACTTCGCTTCGAAGAGCGCGACCGCGGTCTTGCCCGCGAACGGGCGCTGGCCCTGCAGCGCCTCGTACAGCGAGACGCAGAACGCGTACTGATCGCAGCGCGCGTCCGTCTCGGCGCCTTCGTGCTGCTCGGGGGCCATGTACGCGGGCGTGCCGACGCGCGCTGCCGTGAGCGTCGCGAGCCCCATGGCGGCCACGCCGTCACGCTCCGGCGGGGTCTGAGACTCCGCGTGCACGCGTGCGAGGCCGAAATCCACGACGCGCGGGCGTACCGCGCCCACGGATCCCATGAGGACGTTGTCGGGCTTGAAGTCACGGTGCACGAGGCCGTGCGCGTGCGCGGCCGCGAGCCCGGCCCCGGCCTGCGCGAAGACGTCGACGATCTCGTCGATCGATCGCGGTCGCTCGGCGAGCCAGGCCCGCAGCGTGGGGCCCTCGACGTACTCCATCACGATGCAGGTGCGCTGCTCGTAGCGCGTGACCTCGTAGATCTGGACGATGTTGGGATGGGACAACGAGGCCAGCGCTCGCGCCTCACGCAACACAGCGCGGTCCGCGTCCTCGTCGGCGGCGTGCAGCACTTTGATCGCGCAGCGGCGATCGAGCGACGGATCCGTCGCGAGGTACACGATGCCCATCGCGCCCTCGCCGAGCTTGCCCTCGACGCGGTTGCGACCGAATCGAGCGGGCAACACCTCGCCGAAGAGCGACGCGAGCGCGCGGGCACGCGTACGCAGGTAGTCGATCTGGGCCATCCGGAGCCGCGGACGCCGACTCTATCCGATCCGCGGCGTACCGAGCTATCCGGGCGTGCCGAAGTTCTGCGTCCAGTAGTGGCCGTAGTCGCTGCCGGGGGCGTAGTAGTAGCCGACGCCGAGCTGCGTGAACGAGCCGTTCATCATGTTCGTGCAGTGGCCGTGGCTGTCGATCCAGCCGTCGACGACCTGCTGGGGCGTCGAGTAGCCGGCCGCGATGTTCTCGCCCCACGTCGACCAGTCGTAGCCTGCGTCGGCGAGCCGCTGCGACGGACCGTCGCCGGACAGGTTCGTGTGGCTGAAGAAGTCGTTGTCGCCCATGTCCTTGCTGTGGTTGCGGGCGGCGCACGTGAGCGTGGCGTCGTACTCGATCGGACCGACGGGGCCGAGCACGTCCCCGCTGCCGCAGTCGATCACCTGCGAGCGCGTCTCGTTGACGAGCTCGAGCACCTCGAGCTCGAACGCGACCCACTCCGCGCTCCAGTCGTCGACCTGGTTGCAGTACGCGTTGTCGGGCAGGTCGTTGCCGCTCGACACCTCGCACGCGTTCGAGCACGCGTCGCCGTCGTTTGCGTTGCCGTCGTCGCAGTCCTCGCCGGCCTGCACGAAGCCGTCGCCGCACGCCGCCGTGTTGCACGCGTTCGTACATGCGTCGGTGTTGCTGCCGTTGTCGTCGTCGCACTCCTCGCCGGGCCCGACGTAGCCGTCGCCGCACGTCGCGTTCGTGCACACCGGCGTGCACGCGGCGTTCGGGCCGTTGCCCGCGCCGAGATCGCACTGTTCCATGCCGGCCCACACGTGGCCGTCGCCGCACGTCGCCGTCTCGCACGACGTGGTGCAGGCACCCGTGTCGCTGTTGCTGCCGCCCTCGTCGCAGGTCTCGCCGAGGCTCGGTTGCAACAGGCCGTCGCCGCACGCGGGCAACAGGCACGAGTCGGTGCATCCATCGTCGTCGTCGCCGTTCTGGCCGTCGTCGCACGCCTCGCTGCCGTCGACGACGCCGTTGCCGCACGTCTCGAACGCGCACGACGAGCTGCAGCCGTCGCCCGCGCTGGCGTTGCCGTCGTCGCACGCCTCGCCCGGGCCGACGTGGCCGTCGCCGCATACGTTGAGCGTGCAGTCGGGCAGGCACGCGCCGTCGTCGGCGTTGCCCCTGCCGTTGTCGCACTCCTCGGTGCCGCCGTCGCCGTCGTGCACGAGGCCGTCGCCGCACGTCGCGAGCTCGCACGCGCCCGTGCAGCCCGCGTGATCGTTGTTGGCCGCACCGTCGTCGCACGCCTCGTCCGCCTGCTGGATGCCGTCGCCGCACACCGGCGCGGTGCAGGCGTTCGAGCACGCGTCGGTCGGATCGTCGTTGCCGTCGTCGCACGCCTCGCCCGTGTCGACGACGCCGTCGCCACAGCTCGCGAGCGCGCACGCGCTCGTGCATCCGTCGGTGTCGTCCGCGTTGCCGTCGTCGCAGCCCTCGGCGGGGCCGACGACACCGTCTCCGCAGGTGTTCACGGTGCAGTCGGCCTTGCACGCGTCGCCGGGGCCGTTGGCGTTGCCGTGATCGCAGGCCTCGTCGCCCTGCACGACCCCGTCGCCGCACATGCCGTCGTCGCCGGGGATCCCGTCGGTGTCGCCCGTGTCGCCGTCGTCGTCGGGACCGTCGTCGTCGGGACCGTCGTCGTCGGGGCCGTCGCCGTCGCCCGGATCGGTGTCGAGCACGCCGGTGACGTCGTCGGGGCCGTCGTCGTCGCTGCCGCCGTCGTCCGCGGTCTGACCGGGAAAGCCCGTGTAGCACGCGGGCGCGAGCGCGAGCGCGACGAGCCACGCCGAGGGGGAGCGCGACGAGAACATCCCAGCGAAGAGTATTGCCGAGTGGGGCGTCTCGTTGCGCAGATCTTTTCGTGGCTGCGCTTGCGTGCGCGGCAATCCGCCGGTTCAGAGCACGCAGAGATTCAGATTGCAGTGGCCCTCGCAGCACGCGTCGTCGGTCGCGCAAACGCCCGCCAGCACCGCGCACTGCATGCATCCGGTCGTGTTGAACATGCAGAAGGCGTCGCACGCGAGCACGCCGTCGGCGAAGTCCACGTGCTCGAGACACGTGGCGCCGTCGAGATCGTCGCCGTCGCACTGCTCGTCGCCCTCGCGGACGCCGTTGCCGCAGAAGGGACCGCCGTCGCTCGATTCGCCGCGCGTGTCGGTCATCGTCGCCGGCGCCGTGTCGTCGTCGTCGCTCGCGTCGTCGTCGCTCGCGGTCGTCGTCGTGCCGGGATCGTCCGACGTCGAGCCCGCGTCGCCGTCGGCGACACCGTCGTCGCCGACGTTCGTGCTCGCGCTCGTCGCCGTGACGTCGGAGGTCGTCGGGGTCGACGAGGCACCGTCGTCGGCCGACGGATCGCTCGCGACCGAAGAAGCGTCGCCGCCGTCGTCGGCGATCGTCGCGCTGCCGTCGCCCTCCGATGTCGAGCTCGATTCGAGCGACGGCACGCACTCGGCCTCGACCGGCTCCGCCACGCAACCGTCGTTCGTCGGCGTGCACGCGCTGCAATGAGCCCTTGCCGGATCGCGCTCCGCACACGTCGCGTCCCCCTGCAGGTTCGCGCAGTGCGACGCGTCGAGGCGCACGCACGACGCGGCCACCCAGCATCCCGCGATCGCGACCCAAGTCCTCGGCCCCACCGACATCACGAGCTCCGATCCATCCCGCCCTGCAGGAGGTTGCAGCAGCACAGAGCACGGCGCGAGGCGAGCTTTCGTCACGATCTCGCGCTGTCACGGATCGTTCCACCGACGGTCGCGATGTCACGATGATTGACGGCGACTTTCGCCGATTACTTGCGAGGCGAAGGAGCGGGTCCGGACAATTGACGCGATGACGCTTCTCGCCGTCTCCGGACCTCTCGTGCTCGTGCAGCTCGGCCTCGTGCTCGGCGTGCTCGTCGGTGGGCTCACCTGGCTCGGCCGCCGCGCGCGCGCCCACGAGCCGGGGATCGTGCAGCCGATCCGGCTCGGTGCTCATCACGCGCTCCACATCGTGACCGTCGAGGATCGCCGCCTGCTCGTCGGCACCGGTCCCGGCGCCGCGCCGCAGCTCATCTGCGATCTCGGCGAGCGTCCGCGGGGCGATCGCTCGACCGACGCGAGCCGTCCGATGAACGGGCACCACGGAACGAACGGCCAGCACGTCGGCATCGGCGTCGCCGCGCGCCCGCGCGGGGGCTGGGACCAGGGTGCCTGACGGCGCGCTGCCGAGCTGGACGGCGATCGCGGTGCTCGCCGCGTTGCCGCTCGTGCTCGCGGCAGCGACCGCTTTCACGAAGTCGAGCGTGCTCCTCGGAGCATTGCGCGTCGGCCTCGGTGCCGAGGCGATCCTCCCGCTGGCGGTCGTGCTCGCGCTCGCGATCGTCGTCACCGCCGTCGTGATGGGTCCTGTGGCCGTCGACGTGCTCGCCGAGATCGAAGCGCGTGGAGGATTCGCGGCACTGTCCGGCTCACCCACTGCCGTGCTGGACGCGCTCGAGCCGTGGCGTGCATTTCTCCACCGCCATGCCGATCCCGCCGAGCTCGATTTCTTCGCCGAGCTGCAGGGGCGCGACGCGAGCGATCCCGTCGTCGTCGTGCCGGCCTTCCTCGTCACGGAGCTCGGCGAGGCGTTGGCGATGGCGGTGGTCGTGCTCGTCCCGTTCGTCGTCGTCGATCTGGTGGTGGCGCAGGCGCTCGCCTTGCTCGGCCTCGCCCAGCTGCCGCTGCCGATCGTCGGCGTGCCGCTCAAGATCCTGCTCTTTCTCGCCGTGGGCGGATGGGACGTGATCGTCGGCGGGCTCGTGCAGGGGTACGCGTGAGCGAGCTCGGGGACGTCGTGCAGTCGGGCTTCGCGCTCGTGCTCGCACTGGCGTGGCCGCTCGTCGGCGCTGCGGTGGCGGGCGTGCTCGCGGCCGGCATCGCCGCGCGCCTCACGGGCCTGCAGGATCAGGCGCTCGGCCTCGCGGTGCGCATGGTCGCCGTCGCGCTCGCGCTCGCGCTGCTCGCGGTCGGCATGGCCCAAGCGGTGCGTCAGTTCGCGAGCGAGCGCTGGGCCGAGCTGCCCGCACTCGGCCGAGCGGAGCGCGACGCCCCGTGATCGATGCGGATGCGCTCGTGCTGCTCGGCGCGCGAATGTTCGCGATCCTGATCGTGCAGCCGCACTGGCGCGCCGCGGTGGGGATCGCGTGGCCGGGCGTAGCGGCGACGCTCGCACTCGCGTGCGCCCTGCCACTCGCGAGCTCGATCGACGCACCGCCACCGACGTTCGGGCTCGTGCTCGCCGAGCTCACGATCGGCGCGGTGCTCGGCCTCGTCGTCGGGCTCGCCGGGCTCGCGCTCGTCGGCGCGGCCACCACGGGCGTCGCCGTGCTGCGCGTACCCGCGGGTCCGTGGGTCGCGCTCGTGCTCGCGTTCGTCCTCGCCAGCGCGCTCGCGCTCGATCTCCATCGCCCCGGGCTCGTCGCGCTCGCCGACGTCGCGGATGCATGGCCGCCGGGGCGTCCGCTCGCGTGGACCGGCCTCGACGCGAGCCGAGTGATCGCGGCGGCCCACGCGACGCTGCTGCTCGCGTTCACGCTCGCGACCCCGATCCTGTTGGGCGCTGCCGCGGTCGAGCTCGCGCTCGCCGTCGCCGCGCGGGGGCCGGGCGATGCCCCGGCGCTCGCGCAGTCGCTCGCGCCGATCGGCCGACTCGCCGCGGTGCTCGTCGCGCTCGGGGCGTCCTGGGCGATCCATCCCGCCGCCTGGGTGCCGTCCGCGCTGCCACCCTGAACGCGGCGCGTGAGCGCGGCACCGCGTCGTGCGATGCTGCGGCGGTGAGGAGCTGGGGATCGCGCGGCATCGTGGCGCTCGCGCTCGCGGCGTGTGGTGATCGCCGTCCCGAGCCCGCACTCGACGAGCTGCGTCAACCCACGGGCCTGCAGATCGGCACGGGTGGCGACGTGCTGTTCGTGACCAACGGCAATTGGGATCAGACCTCGAAGGGCGGAGCGATCCTCACGCTCGACCTCGTCGCGCTCGACGCTGGGCTCGCGGCACCCGCCGCCGAGGGAGCGGAGCTCCACGGCGATCGCCCGTGTCGGCGCGCCGACGACGGCGTCGTCGAGTGCGATCCTGCGCTGCTCCTCGTCGCGGGCGCGGCAGTCGAGCTCGGCAGTGGCATCGGCAACATCGGGCTCGATCGACCGAGCGGCGGCGGCGGACTGTCGCGACTGCTGGTGACGCAGCGCGCACCGGCGGCGATCGTGTGGCTGGACGTGCTCGACGACGGAGACGAGCTCCGGCTCGAGTGCGGTCAGGACGAGGGCGCGTGCGACGAGGCGCACACGATCCTCGGGGCTCCGCAACGCGAGGACGTCGTGCTGCCCGGCGACCCTGCGCGCGTCGTCGTCGATCCGCTCGGCAATCGGTTCGCCTACGTGCCGCACCTGCTCGAGGCCTCGCTGTCGCTCGTCGCGCTCGACGGCGACTTCGGGCCCGAGCTCGCCGACGTCGTCGACGATTTCTATCGCGAAGGCGCCATGGACGACCTGAAGTTCGCCGGCGGGTTCGGCATCGCGGTGCGTCCCTGTGATCCGAGCGCCCCGCCGTCCGCATCGCGCGAGTGCACGCGACCGGTCGTGTATTCGAGCAATCGCTACTTTCCGTCGGTGCGGCAGTTCGCGGTGGCGCCGGGACTCGACCTCATCGTGCCGAGCGGTGAAGAGAGCGTCGCCGGGCTCAATCCCGAGGTCGTCGAGTCCCGCCCCTATCTGGGCGACCTCGCGTTCGAGCGGCCCGACGACGGCGATCGACTCGTGCTCGTGCAGACGACGCCCTCCGGGCTCGTGCGCGTCGATACGAGTCTGGACGAGCACGGCGAGTCCAAGGACGAGGTGCTGGGCGTCGCGCCCCTCTGCATCAATCCCAACGTGCTGGCGATCGATCGACAGGAGGGCGTCGAGCCGCTCGCGCTCGTCACCTGCTACTCCGAAGGCGAGCTCGCCGTGGTGGGACTCGACACGTTCCGGCTGCTGGACACCTTGCAGCTCGGCGCCGGCGCGAACGAGATGGCGATCGACGCGGCGCGAAAACGGGTGTTCGTGGCGAACACGCTCGAGGACACGATCTCGATCGTCTCGCTCGACCGCGCGAGCGCGGAGTTCCTGCACGAGATCGCCCGGATCGGGCTCGACGCCGAGCCGCGCGAACGCACCTGATCGCCCGCGCTGGACGTCCCCTTTCGGAAACGCGCAGCCCGGCCTCGGTCCACTCGGGCACGCATCTCAAGCCGGTGGCCGCTGCGGTCGATCGCAGCGTCGTGCGCCTCCGTCCGTTTCTCGCACTCGTCGCCCTCGTGGGTGCGATCGGCTGCGGCCCGACGTCCGTGATCGAGGGCCGCATGACGTGGGCCGGCCCGCGCTTCGGCATCGACTACGTCGCGCCGCCGTGGGAGCTCGAGTCCGAGTCCGCGGACGAGTTGAGGCTGCGGATCCGCGCGGAGGTGTTCGGCGTCGAGCTCGACGGCTCGCCGCCGACGCACGTGCTCGTGTTCGGCGCCGTCGATGCGCCGTCGTCCGTGTTGGATCTCTTGCCAGTGGACGCGCAGCCCGACGTCGGCGTCACCAGCGGATTCGAGCAGCCCGACACCGACGGCGAGCTGCCCGATCCGACGGACGCGTTGCCGGACGGATGGGACGACGTCGATCTCTCCGATCCGAGCGACGTCGCGCTCGTCGAGCTCGACTACCTGCTCACGGAGCAGCGCGCGGACCTCGTGCACGAGCTGCGTCCGTTCGACACCGACAGCGGTGCCGTCGCGATGGAGTACGCGGTGATCGTGCCGCCCGGCTTGTTCGTGCGCTCGTTCTACCTGCCCGAAGAGAACGGCACCGTGCGCGCGCTGTTCGCCTCGCTGTTCGATCTCGACGAAGACGACATCGACCGCATGGCATCGACGATCGTGATCGGTGGCGACGGATCGCTCGCCACGACCGGAGAGGGCTGAGACGTGGTCGCGCTCGCGCTCGTGCTCGCGCTGGTCGGTCCGCCGAAGCTGCCGCGGTTGCCCGGCCGTGGACTGCCGGCGCCCGCTCCCGCCGCACCGCAGGAGCCGACGCCGAAGGAGGCGCCGGCGCCCGCGACGAAGCCCGAGGCACCGCCCGTGCCGAGCGCACCCGCGCCGACGAAGCCCGGGCCGACACCCGAAGCACCCGTGCAGCCGGCGACGTCGCCGAGTGAACCCGCACCGACGTCGCCGACGATCGGCCCCGCGCGCGCGCCCGAGGGCGAAGGCGCGCTGCGAGTCGTGGACGCCGACGAGGTCGAGCGATGGGCCGCGGAGGATCGTCGGCGCGCCGCTGCTCTCGAGAAGGCGGCGAAGCCCGAGGTGACGCCGAAGCGCGTGCCGCACGAGGGCCCGGTGCTGCGCACCGCGAGCGAGGAAGTACCACCCGAGCGCCTCTCGTATCGCCGGCGTCCGCACCCGCCGAAGCGATCCGCGGCGTTCGTGCTCGGCTATCGCTACTTCCGCATCCACGACGTGCTGAAGCGCGCGCAGGACTGGCACGTCGCCTCGCTCGAGGTGTCTCCGCTGCGCCGGTACGTGCGCCTGAACCTCATCACGGAGTTCGGCGTGGAGGGCGGCGAAGCGGCGAAGTCCGGTGACCGAGCCGACCTGATGTTGCTCGAACGGATCGGGCTCGGCGTGCAGTACCCGCACTTCGTGACGCCGCTCGTCGAGTTCCAAGCCGGCGTCGGTGGTGCGCGTGTCGAGCTGTTCCAGCGCAACGACCTCGCGTTCCTCTACACGCTCGGGGTCGATGCTGGCGCACAGTTCGCGGTCGCGAAGTGGATGTACCTGCACGCGGTCGTCGGGTGGATCCGCCCCACGTTCAAGTGGCAGGAACGCAGTGCGTCGTACGACCGCTTCACGTTCAAGGTCGGCGTGGGCTTCTGACGATCTGCGTGCGCACGTCCTCGGCCCACCCCTCGAGGTTGGCGAGCGTGCTCTCGAGCAGGGCCGGGGTCGCGGCGAGGAGCGCCATCTGCTCCTCCAACAGTCGGCGCCCGCGATGCAGGCGCGTCTTCACCGTTCCCGCGGGGATGCCGGCGATCTCCGCGATCTCGGCGACGGTGAGCTTCTCCCAGTAGAGCAGCTCCATCGCTTCCTGGCACTCGATCGGCACGCGCCGCAGCGCCTGGAGCAGCAGCAGCTTCTCCTCGTCGGCGCGCAGCACCTCGCTCGCCGTGGGGGCGAGATCGCAGGCCGTGACCTCGCCGAAGTCGATGCGCCCGCGCGGGCCCTGGTGATCGCGGTAGTGCTTGTGCAGGAGATTCCGCGCGACCGCGAACAGGAACGTCCGGAATCCGGAGTCGCCGCGGAAGCGCTCGCGCGCCTCCACGCATCCGAGGAAGGTGTTCTGGATCAGATCGGCCGCCGACGCGTCGTCGACCTTGTTGTGGAAGAAGCGCGCGATCGACTCGTAGTGGCGATCGAACAGCGTTGCTCCGGAGCTCCGATCGCCCGCGCACCAGGCCGCGAACAGCTGTGCATCCGTCTCAGTCATCGCGCTCCTCCAGCCATCGATCGATCGCCCGAGCCTGGGGCTGCCAGCCGTTGCCGCGCGCCGCCAGGCGATCGCGTGCGGCCCGTGCGAGCGCGACGATCTCGGCCTCGTCGCCGCCGGTCGCGGAGAGGACGTGGGCGAGCGCGAGCTCGGCCTCCGCGACCGTCGTGCCGGGGCAGCCCTCGGCGCGCGCGATCGCGGCCCGCAGCGGCGCTTCGATCTCGCCGCCGCGATCGCGTGCGCGGACGACCTCCGCTTCGCGTGCGCGGGCGAGCACCACGGTGCACCGGGCCCCGAGCCCGGTCGGCAGCGGCATCGCGCCGGCGAGCTCGCGCTCGGCGGCTGCGGTGGCCCCCGCGCGCAGCTCGAGTCCCGCGAGCTCGACGCGCGCCTCGACGACGTCGCGATGATCGGGACCGAGTCGCCCCTCGGCGCGCACGATCGCGGCCTGGAGGATCGCGCGAGCGCGGGCCGGATCGCCGCTGCGGGCGAGGATGGTCGCGAGTCGCACGCGCGCGTTCACGAGCTTGGGGTGATCGTCGCCCACCACTCCCGCGAGCTCGGCGACGCCGCGCTCGGCCTCGGCCTGCGCCTCGGCGAAGCGACCCTGTTCGTAGCGGACGTCCGCGAGGTTGTTGTGCACGTATGGGATCACGTGCGCGCGGGGTGAGATCTCGGCGATCGCGAGCCCGCGCTCGAGGTCGGCGATCGCGTCGTCGAACAGGCCACGCGCCGTCGCGATCACGGCGCGATTCGACAGCTCGGAGATCAGCTCGGGATGCTCGAGCCCGAGGTGGTGCTCGACGAGCGCGATCTCGCGGTTCATCAGCTCGTGGGCCGTCGCCAGGTCGCCGCGCAGCATCGCGATGTGGGCGAGGTTGCCGAGGATGGGGCGGAGCTCGACGGCTTCGGGACCGTCGGCGGCGACGTGGATGTCGCGCGCACGCTCGAGGTCCGAGCGGGCGAGGTCGAGCTCGTCGTGCTCGATCCGCATGAGGCCGCGATTCACGAGGAAGCGGGCGATCATCGGGTCGTCGGGCGCGACGCGGGGAATCAACGCCTCGCCGGTGCGGGCCCACCGCTCGCCGTCGTCGCGCCGGCGCAGCGTGTAGCCGGTGGTCTCGACGAGCGCGGCCGCGGCTCGCAGTGCGAGTCGATCGTGACCGACCGCGAGCGCCACGTCGTAGGCCTCGGTCTCATCGCGCTCCGCGACGGCGTAGTCGCCCTCCTGTTGCGCGACCGCGGCCGAGAGCAGCAGCGTCTCCGCGAGCAGCACCGGCTCGTCGATCGCGCGCGCGCGTGCGACGGTGGGAGCGATCTCGGCGCGGGCGGTCGCGTACTCGCCCGCCGCACCCGCGTCGACGACCGACGAGATCGATGCGCGGATGTCTCGCACCTCCGCGAGGTGCTCGGCGGCGGCGGTGACCGGGACCGCCCCGCGCTCGCGCAGCGACGCGCAGCTCGCCAGCGTGAGCGTGCGGACGGTGGACGGCTCGACGACGCCCGCACGCAGCACGGCGACGTCCGCAGCGATCGCCTCGCGCACGTCCTCGAGGCACGCGCGGCGGATCTCGCTCGCGTCCCCGGCCGTGCACAGCGCGCGAGCTTCGGATCGCCAGGCCCGTGCGCGCTCGTCGACGTCCTGCAGCCGCGACTGCCACCCGTCGCTCGGCGCTGCGGCGAGCGAGAGCTGGCGGGCCGTGGCGTGGGACGTCCTCGTCGTCCAGATCGCCTCGAGGCCCGCTTCGGCGCGCGTGCACTCGTCCATCGAGCGTGCGTGCACGAGGATCGCCGCCGTCACGGCGATCGTCCCCAGCGCGAGCACGATGCCCCGCTTGCGTGGAGGCGTCGCGCTCTCGAGCGCGTGCAAGAGCTCCGGCATGTCGGCGAATCGGTGGGCCGGATCGGCCGCGAGCCCACGCGCGAGCACGGCTCGCACCGACGCGGGCACGTGCGCGACCATCGGTGGGAGCTCGCCGGATCGGATCGCGCTGGCGAGCTCGGGCGTCGACGTGCCGCTGAAGGGACGGGCGCCGTGCAGCGCCTCCCACAGCGCGACGCAGAACGCGAACTGATCCGCGCGGGCGTCGACGTCCGCGCTCCGCAGCTGCTCCGGCGGCATGTAGGCCGGCGTGCCGAGCGTGGTGCCGGTGCCGGTCGCATCGAACGAGATCGACTCGATTCCGGTGAGCGTCGCGGCGTGCTCGTCGTCGTTCGTCGCGCGCGCGAGCCCGAAGTCGAGCACGCGCACGCGTCCGTCGTGGCCGCGCATCGCGTTGTCGGGCTTGAAGTCGCGGTGCACGATGCCGACGCGATGGGCGGCCGCGAGGCCTCTGCCGGCCTGCACGTACGCGGCGATCACGTCGTTCGCGGAGCGGCCGGCCTGCCACTCGCGCAGCGTGACGCCGTCGACGAGCTCCATCGCGACGTAGACGCGGCCCTCGTGGGTGCCGACCTCGTACACGGCGGCGACGTGGGGATCGGACAGCTGCGCCATCGTCTGGGCCTCGCGGCGCAGGCGGGCCGCGTCGGCCGCGGCATCGCGGAGCACCTTCACGGCGATCTCGCGGCGGAGCCTCGTGTCGCTGCAGAGATAGACCACCCCGATCGCTCCGGCGCCGAGCCGACGGATCACCTCGTAGCGGCCGATGCAGGTCGGCACCGTCTCCGTGTGGAAGAGCCGCGCGCGGATGTCGTCGCGTCGACGTCGCTCCGCGAGGCTGTCGAGCAGCGCCGGAGCGTCGCCGAGCGGCGACTCGAGCTCGCGCGAGGAGTCGGTCATCGCTGGGTCGGGAGGCGATCACGACGGTACCGCACGGCGGCGATCGGTTCTCCGGCTACCATCGCGTCGTGCCGATCGGCTTCGTGACGGGGGGTTCGGGCTTTCTCGGGCGCAATCTCGTGCCGTATCTCGTGGCGCGCGGCTGGAGTGTGCGCGCGCTGGCGCGCTCGGCCGGGGCCCGCGAGAGCGTCGCGGCGCTCGGGGCGGAGGCGATCGCCGGCGACCTCGCGGGCGATGCGTTGCCGAGCTCGGCGCTCGGCGGATGCGATGCGGTGTTCCACGCCGCTGCGTTCGCAGACGACTGGGGCGACGAGGCGGTCGCGTGGGAGGTGAACGTCGAGGGCACGTCGCGGCTGCTCGCGGCTGCGCGCGCGGCCGGCGTGCCGCGGTTCGTGCACGTGGGCACGGAAGCGGTGTTGGTGGGCGGTGGTCCGATCGTCGATGCGGACGAGACGCGTCCGATTCCTTCACGGCCGCTGGGGATCTATTCGCGCACGAAGGCGGAGGCGGAGCGGCGAGTGCTCGCCGCGAACGAGCCGGGCTTCGCGACGATCGTCACGCGCCCGCGCTTCATCTGGGGCGCGGGCGACACGACGTTGCTGCCGCGGCTGGTGGAGGCGGCCCAGAGCGGCGCGCTCGCGTGGATCGGCGGCGGGCGCTACCGGACGTCGACGTGCCACGTGCGCAACGTCTGCGAGGGACTGCTCGCGGCGGTGGAGCGAGGCAGGGGCGGGGAGGTGTACTTCCTGACGGACGGCGCCCCGGTGGAGTTCCGCACGATGGTGGAGGACATGCTGCGCACGCAGGACGTGTCACCGCCGACGCGCGAGATCCCGCGCTGGCTCGCGCACGCGTTCGCGATCGCGACCGACACGACGTGGAAGCTGCTGCGCGTGAAGCGACGGCCCCCGATCACCCACGCGGCTTTCCACCTCGTCGGCGAGGAAGTGACCGTGAACGACGCAAAGGCCCGCCGCGAGCTCGGCTACGTCGGCGCGGTGTCGATCGAGGAGGGACTCGCAGAGATGAAGCGCTGATCGAGTCTACGGCGCTTCGGGATCGAAGAGCAGGTACGTGTACTGCAGCTCGCCCTTGTTGTAGTTCAGGTAGAACAATCCCTGCGACGTGTCGAAGACGGTGTCCACGAAGTGGTGGATCTGGCCGTCGGGCGCGGCCGTTTCGACGGGCTCGCCGTAGATGCCTCGGTTGCCGCGCTCGAAGAAGTGGCGCGCGCGCTCGTAGTAGTGCGGGTCGCACGTGTAGCGCCAGCCGCGGACCAGCACGTTCACCAGTGACGTCGTGTAGACGGGGTCCCAGAACTCCACCGGCTCCGTCGCGCCGTAGTTGTGCCACGTCTCGCCGTCCACGATGCCGAGCATCGAGCCCGCATAGTCGTACTGCGGATCGAGGCCGTGCTCGTCGACGAAGTCGGCCATCGCGATCATGCGCGCGCGCAGCTCCTCGTTGCCGGTCGTGCGATACGCGTGATCCATTCCCTCGCCCAGCACGCCGATCATGAACGGCGACTGCACCCGCGCGCCTCCGGCCCATGCGCCGGCGCCGAGCGCCTCGTCCGTGCCGTAGTCGCCCTGGAAGTACATGCCGCGCTCCGCGTCCCACTCGGGCGCGGTGAGCAGCTTGTCGATCATCGTGTCGCGCAGCGTGGCCCACCGAGCATCGCCGGTCACCTCCGCGAGTCGGGTGGCGAGCAGCAGGTGCCGACCGATCTGCCGCAGCCCGTAGTACACGCAGCCGCCGCTCGGCAGACAGCCGAACGGGCTGTCCGGCGCCCACAGATCCTCCATCACCGCGCCGATGCCCTCCGCGGCCGCGAGCGCATCGGGATCGCGCTGCGTGCCGTGCCACGCGAGCAGCCCCCAGCCCCACAGGTGATCCGCACCGAACGCATCGCGGTCGTAGCAGAAGCTCGCGCCCTCGCTGCCCACGCACGCCGCGTAGTCCTCGACGAAGTAGCGCCGCCACGCGTCCGCGCGATCGAGATAGCCGGGCTGTCCCGTGCGCACGTGCATCATCGTGTACGTCCACAGGTCGTCGGCCTCGGTGTCGCCGTGGATGTCGGGATCCATCACGACGAACGACGGCTCGGCCGGCACGTTGGGCTCGGCCTCGGGCGACCACGTGACGCCCCAGCGCTCGTACGTCGCGCGCTCGTCGTCGAGCGTCGGGATCGCGAAGCCGGCCGGCTCCACCGACGGCGGCACCTCGCCCGGTGCGAAGCAGCCGCCGGTCGGCACGCCCGTGTCGCTGCCGTCGGACGAGTCGGCGTCGTCGTCCGACGGCGCGTCGTCGTCGACACTCGGATCGTCCGTGCCGTCGTCGGCGTTCGTCGCCGAGAGGGTCGCGCTCGACGGGCCGTCGTCGTCGGCGTTCGACGTCGTGTCGTCGTTCGTCTGCGCGGGGTCGTTCGTGTCACCGCAGGCGAGGATCGGGGTGAGTGCGAGGGCGAGCATCGACGGGCGGGACATCGACCGAGGTGGTCAGCAAGGTCCGTGCCCGGCTCGTCGGCGCCGTCGCTCTCGCTTCGTGGCACCTTCTTCGTGGTCGGGCGACCACGGCACTGGTCGGGTCCGGCCCGCCGGGCACGGGCACGGGCACGGGCACGGGCACGGGCACGGGGCCGCTCGGGCTTTCAGCCCTCCGGCTTCAGCCCTGCGGCGGCAGCATGGGACACCCGAACACGATGTTGACCGTCTCGACTTCGTCCGCCTGGATCGCATCGCAGGCCGGCCCGTAGAACGTCACCGTGTTCGTCGCCGGATCGTAGTCCCATCCGTCCATGTGCGTCGGATCGCGATCGACGAGCAAGTCGTCGAAGAACGCGTACAGGTCGTCCGGATCGCTCGGCACCTCGTCGAGCTCGAACACGCACGACAACACCGTGCCCGCGATGTCGGCGAACGCGTCGCCCAGCGCCTCCGCATCGTCGGCCTGGTAGTACGCAGGATCCCCGGGCAGCGCCGTGCCGCCCTCCACCGCCATCGCGGTGAGCTGCGCGGGATCGACGTCGCCGCCGAAGCCCACCACGAACGTCCTCACTTCGGGGTCCTGATTGCGCAGCGCCGTCACGGACGGCACCGGATCCGCACACGTCGCCATGCCGTCGGTCACGAGCAGGACGTAGTTCGCTCGCTCGGTGTCCTCGAGGCCGGCGTAGTCCACGAGCGCGTCGAGGTTCTCGGCGATCGGCGTGCCGAACATGCACGTGCTCGCATTGCCGAGCACGCCGTCGATCATCGGCGTCGTCATGGGTGCCGGATCCACGAACACGGCGCCCGCGGTGCACTCGGCCCCGTCGTCGCACGGCTCGTCGAGCCCGGGGAACAACATCAAGCCGAAGCGCACGTCGTCGCCGTGCTCGGCCGTCACCGTGCCGATCGCATCGATCGCGATCTCCCACTTCGTGCCGCCGCCGATGTCGGTCTCCATGCTGTTGGAGCGATCGAGCACGATGAGCACGTTGGGCGGCACCACCTCGCTGCCGAACAGCTCGCTGTCGCAGCCCGTGTCGGCCTCCATCGGGCCCTCGCCCATGCCCGTGCCGCCCAGATCGAGCTTGGGTCCGCTCTCGCTAGCGGTCACGTCGATGCCACCGGTCGTCGTGCCGCCGGAGTCGCCGTCGCCGCCCGCGTCTCCACCTCGGCCACCGCATGCCGCCACGGTGATCGAAATCGCGATCGCTCGGATTCGAGTCCGCATGTCCAACCCCCGAGCGCGATCATGCGAATCGCGACGCGATATTGCCAGTGCGATCTACAGACCGACGACCGGGCGCGGCCGCGCCTCGAATGCGACCGTGCCGTCGCCGAGCTGACCATCGTCGTCCGCGCCCCAGCACACCGCGACGCCGTCGACCCGCTGTGCGCACGTGTGTGCGCCTCCGGCCGCCACGTCGCGCGCGCCCTGCAGCTCGCGCACGCCGACGGGAACGCGCTGGAGCGACGTGGAACCGTCGCCCAGCTGGCCGCCATCGTTCGCGCCCCAGCACGCGACCGCACCGGAGCTGCGCGCGGCGCAGACGTGTGAAGGACCGGAGCTCAGCGCGATCGCATCGTTCACGTCGCGTACCGGCACGCGCGTGATCCAGTTGCTGTCGACGCCCGCACCGAGCTGACCGCGATCGTTGCGCCCCCAGCACGCCACCGCGCCGGTCTTGCGCCGCGCGCACGCGTGGCCTTCACCGCACACGACCTCCGCCGCGTCGTCGACCTTCACCACCGCGACCGGTACCGCCTGCGGCTCGTCGAGCATGTTCGCGGGTGCGCCGTTGCCGAGCTGTCCGTAGAGGTTCTGTCCCCAACACGCGACGCGGCCGCTCGCCCGCACCGCGCACGACGACGCGCCACCGGCCGACAGCTGCACGGCGTCCACGATCCCCGTGACACCGACCGGCTTGCTCGTGATCGCACCGCCGCTCTTGCCCGTCTGCGAGAACTCGTTGTCGCCCCAGCACGACACCTTGCCGGTTTTGTGACGCACGCACGTGTGTCCGCGACCCGCAGCGATCTCGACGGCGTCGGAGATCCCCGTCACCGCGGCGGGTCGGCGCCGATTCGTGCGCTTGCCGTCGCCGAGCTGCCCGAGAGTGCCCGCGCCCCAGCAGTGCACGCCACCGCGCTCGTCGAGCGCGCACGCGTGACTCCAGCCGGCCGCGACGTCGACCGCATCTTCCACGTCGACGACGCGCACGGGCGCGCCCGCGTTGCCGGTCTTGCCGTCGCCGAGCTGCCCGAGCTCGTTGCTGCCCCAGCACCACACGCCGCCGTCGACGAGCGCGCACGCGAAGTCGAGGCCGGCGACGACCCGACGCGGCTTCGTCAAGCCCGCCACCTCGAGCGGACCGCTCGACGCCTTCGGACCGGGCGTGCCGTTGCCGAGCGCGCTGCCGCGGTTGCTGCCCCAGCACGACACCTGGTTGTCGCGCTTCACACGAGCGCACGTGTGCTGCGCGCCCGCGGTGATCTCGACGACGCCTTGCAGGCCCATGACGCCGTGCGCACCGTTCTTCGCCTCGTTCGTGCCGTCGCCGAGCTGGCCGTCGGCGTTGCGACCCCAGCACGTCACGTTGCCGTTGCCGGCACGCGCACACGTGTGGCCATCGCCCGCGGCGATGTCGTCGGCATCGTCGGCGGGCGCACGCACGGGCGCCGATGCACCCGCGCGCGCCGTGCCGTCGAGCTGTCCCTGGCTCGCGTCGCCCCAACACCACACGCTGCCGTCCTGCCGACGCACGCAGCTGTGGTGCGCGCCCGCGACGATGCGCGTCGCACCGGCGGTGCCGGGCACGACGTGCGGCGTCGCGCCACCCGGGCCCACGCCGCCGAGCTGCCCGCGATCGTTGCGACCCCAACAGATCGCGTCGCCGCGATTGCGCAGCGCACAGGTGTGTCCGTCGCCCGCGGCGAGGGCCACGACCGATTGCACGCGCGCGACGGCGACCGGCGCGACCCACATCGTGCGCTGGTCGTTGCCCTGCTGCGCATCGCGGTTGTCGCCCCAACACGTCACCGAGCCCGCGCGTCGCAGCCCGCACACGTGCCGTGCGCCGGCGACGAGCAGCACGACGTCGGACAGCCCGCGCACCGCGGTGGGACGCAGCACGGGCGCGCGCCCGGGGCCACCTTTGCCGTCGCCGATCTGACCCAGATCGTTGCGTCCCCAGCACTGCACACCGCCGCTGGTCAATCGCGCGCACGAGAAGCCCGCGCCCGCGACGACCTGTGCCGCGTTCGTGACGCCGACGACGTCGACCGCTTCCGCTCGGTCCTCGCGACCACCATCGCCGAGCTGACCGAACGCGTTCGCACCCCAGCACCGCACGAGCCCGTGCTGGTGACGCGCGCATCCGTGGCCGTCGCCTGCGACGATCTCCACGACCGGGCCCCGCTCCTTCGGTGTCGTCGTGTTCGTGGTCACCGTCGGCGCGATCGTGCCGCCGCTCTCCGGCGCACGACCCTCGGGACATCCCGCGAGCACGAGGGTGGCGACGACGGAAGCGGTGAACGACCACGCCGGCGCACACCGACGGACGACGCGGACGAGCATCGGGGGGAGCATAGCGGATGGACGGAGCCGAAACGCACAACGATGCACCGGGGAGGGCGCCCGACGGCGCGCCATGATCTCGCGCACTCGCTTGGCGTCTGGCACCCGTGACTGGTAGATGAAGCGAGTCATGGGCGACGACGCGACGCTACCGCCGTCACCGGCGCGGATCCGCCGGGCGTGGGCGGCCGGCCGGCGGCCGAGCTCGATGTGGTTGCCGACCGGGATCGCGCTCCTGGGTGTCGCCGCGTTGCTCGCGGCGTGGCGACCCGACACCGGCGATGTCCTCGCCCGCATGCGCGACGCGCTCGCACATGGCGGCGACGAGGCGGGGGAGATCGTGCTCGCGGCGGGCGGCGTGCTGCTCGTCGGCGCAGGCTCCGTGATCGCGCTCGTCGTCGCGGCGCTCGCCATCGCGGGACTGGTGCAGGGTCGACTCGGACCGATGGATCCATCGCTCGAGGATCGACTCGGGGCTCCGCGTCCGCCGGTGGCTGCGCTCACCGGCATGGCGCTCGCGGCCGTGCTGCTCGTCGTGGTCGGTGGCGACGTCGCGGAGCTCGTGGTCGGCGGTGCGCGAGCGGCCGACGCGAGCGAAGCGGCACTGCGCGAGCTCTGGCATCGCGGCGCGCTGCGAGTGATGCTCACGCTGGGGCTCGCCGCTGCGGCGATCGGCCTCGTGGAGAGCTGGTGGTCGCGCCGTGCCGAGCTCGCCGCGCTCGCCACCACATCGATGCAGGCGCGCGACGAGCTCCGCGAGGGCCGAGGTCCCCGGCGGTGAGCCGCGCGGTGTCCGTCGCGGTCGCGGTCGCGCTCGACCGCGCATTCGACTACGACGTGCCCGCGTCGTGGTCCGCCGTGCCCGTGGCCGGCACGCGCGTGCTCGTGCCGTTCGGTCCGCGCGTGCTCGTCGGGGTCGTGCGTCCCGTCGAGGTCGAGCCGCGGGCGCCCGACGCGAAGGCGCTGCGCGAGCTGTTGCACGTGCTCGACGACGACGGGCCCGCGTTGCCGAGGGACGTCGTCGATCTGTGCGAGTGGATGGCCGACTACTACGTCTCGCCGATCGGCGAGGTGTATCGCCTCGCGCTGCCGGGGCTGTCGACCCACGCCGACGCGCGCATCGCCGCGATCACCGACGCCGGGCGTGCGGCGCTCGAGGTCGCCGGCCCGCTGCTCGGACCCGAGGTCGCGCAGCTCGGCAAGGCCGACGCGCAGCTGCTCGCGACGCTGCGCGACGCCGGGCCCAGCGGGTTGCCCGTCACGAAGCTCGTGCGTGCGGAGAAGGGGAATACGCCACCTCGAAGTGGCAAGCGCGTCGCGTCGCCACTCACGGTGCTCGCGCGATTGGAAGCCGCGGGGCTCGCGACTGCGACGTGGAACGACCCCGAAGGCGACGAGCGCAGCGAGACGTGGGCGCGCCGCACCGATCTGCTGCGCGAGGGCGCGAACGAGGACGAGCTGCAGCGCATCATCGGGCGCAGCAAGCAGCGGCGTGTGCTGCTGGACGAGCTCGAGCGTCGGCGCGACGACGGTGATGGGTGGGTCCCGCTCGGCGAGCTGCGCGGACCCGTGCCGCGCGCGCGCGAGCTGTTGCCGCCGCTCGTGGGCGCCAAGCTGGTGGAGCTCGAGGACCGTCCGAGATCGCTCGACCCGTTCGCGATCGGCACGCCCGAGCCCTCGTCACCGCAGGCGCCCACGCGCGATCAGGCCGCGGCGCTCGCGGACCTGCGCGCCGCGATCGAGACGGACACGTATCGCTGCGCGCTCCTGCAGGGCATCACCGGCAGCGGCAAGACCGAGGTGTACCTGCAGCTCATCGCGGACGTGCGCGCGCGTGGGCAGGGAGCGATCGTGCTCGTGCCGGAGATCGCACTCACGCCCCAGCTCGCCGATCGATTCCGGGCCCGCTTCGGCGACGAGGTGGCGGTGCTGCACAGCGGGCTGACGCCGCGCCAGCGCCTCGACGCGTGGCAGCAGATCCGCCGCGGCCTGCGGCCCATCGTGATCGGTGCGCGCTCGGCCGTGTTCGCACCCGTGCCCCGCATCGGTGCGATCGTGGTGGACGAGGAGCACGACGGCTCCTTCAAGCAGGAGGACGGCGTGCGCTACCACGCCCGCGACGTTGCGCTCGTGCGCGCGCGCTCGCTCGGCGCCACGGTCGTGCTCGGCTCCGCCACGCCGTCGCTCGAGAGCTGGTCGAACGCGCGCTCGGGCCGATACACGTGGCTCAAGCTGCGCGAGCGCCCGACGCCGCGCCCCTTGCCCACCGTCGAGATCATCCCGCTCTCGGTGCATCGCGCCGATCCGGCGACGCTGCTCACGGGCAAGCTGCGGCAGGCGATCGCCGAGACGGCGGAGCAAGGCGAGCAGGTGATCCTGTTCTTGAACCGCCGCGGCTTCACGACGTCGCTCGTGTGTGGCGGCTGTGGCACGTTCCAGCACTGCCCGGACTGCAGCGCGCCGTCGATGACGTATCACCTCGGGCGGCACCGATTGATGTGTCACCTGTGCGGGCACCTCGAGGCCACGCCCGATCGCTGCTCGAACTGCGGCGCCACCGAGCTCGTGCACGCCGGCGTCGGCACCGAGCGCGTCGAGCTCGCGTTGCAGCGCGACCTCGCCGGCATCCGCGTGTTGCGGCTCGATCGCGATGCGACGCGAGGGCGCGCCTTGGTGAACACGCTCGCGCGCTTCCGTGCGGGCGAGGCCGACGTGCTGGTCGGCACGCAGATGCTGTCGAAGGGGCACGACTTCCCGGGCGTCACGCTCGTCGGGATCCTGCAGGGCGATCAGGGGCTCGCGTTGCCCGATCCGCGCGCCGCCGAGCGCACGTTCCAGCTGCTCACGCAGGTGTCGGGCCGCGCGGGGCGAGGCGATCGAGCGGGGCGGGTGATGGTGCAGGCGTGGGCCGTCGATCATCCGGCGATCCGGTTCGCGCAGGCGCACGATCACGACGCGTTCGCGCGCCACGAGCTCGAACAGCGCGAGCGGCTCGGCAACCCGCCGTGTGGGCACCTCGCGCTCGTGCGCGTGAACGGGCTCGACGCTCGGGAGGTCGAGACCCGCGCGCGCGCGCTCGGGCGATTCCTGGGCGACGCGACCGCGGAGGTGCGGAGCAAGCACGACGGCGAGCCCATCGCGGAGCTGCTCGGCCCGGTGCCGTCGCCGATCGAGCGCATCGACCGACGCACGCGTTGGCAGATGCTCTTGCGCACACGCCAGCGCGCGGCCCTGCGCTGGCTCCTCCGCGCACTTCGCCCCAAGCTGGGCGCCCAGGACAGCGGTGCGCGCCACACCATGGCCACCGTCGACGTCGATCCGCAGTCGATGCTGTGATCGTTTGGTATCCTCTGCGCCATCCTCGATGGAGGCGGAAGTCCTCATCGTCGGAGAGCCTGCGACGCGCACGGTTCTCGCGAAACAAGCAGCGGCGCTCGGCTACGAAGTCGAGCTCGTACCGCCGGGCGGCGCGTGCGATCGCATCGCCGACGGCGTGCTGCCGCGGGTCGTCGTGGTGTGCATCGCCGACGTCGACCCGCCCGACTTCATGACGAGCCTGCGTCGGGTCCAGCGCGGCGCGGCCGTACCCGTCACGCTGTACGGATCGCTCGGCGGCACCGTGCTCGATCTCGCCGACGTGCTCGACCTCGGCGCGGATCACTTCCTCGAGGAGCCGGTCGCCGACGATCAGCTCGCGTCAGCCCTCGAGGCGCTCGCCGGTCCACCGAACTCCGATCCCATCCGCGATCGCGCGGAGGCGAGCGTGGGCGAGGTCAGCTGGCCGACCAGCACGTCGGTCATCGACGAGCCCGAGCCGCGCTCGCGGACCTCGAGCGACGCGTCCGTGCGCACGAGCGATCCGGTCATCGGGCAGCTCACGCGCACGCTCGATTTCCTCGCGGACCGGCGCAAGAAGGGCGACGACGAGGCCGACGATCTCGACCTCGCGTCGCTCGGCTTCCAGGGCGTGCCCGAGCTCGATGCGGATCACGAGTCGCTCGATCCGGCCGAGTCGCAGGATCGGCTCGAGGTCGCGGAGCTGCGCGTGCTGCACTCGCCGGCGCCCACCGGCACCGGCACCGGCAGCGAGCGACGCGGCCGCGCGGCGATCGGTCCACGCGAGAGCACGGTGCTGCTCGAGGACAGCAGCCCGCTGCCGCCGCGGCCGATGCAGGTGGCCGAGCCGATCCCCGAGCAGGGCACCTCGCCCGGCCGCGAGCGCACCGCACCGGTCGTCGCGGTGACGTCGGAGGTCGCGGATCGTCCGCGTCGACGCGTGCCGTTGCCGCTCGAGCGCGACGGCGATCTGTCGACCATCGAGGTCCCGCGCCTCTTGGCCAAGCTGCACCGCGGTCGCTTCACCGGGCGCCTGTCGCTGGCCGCCGGTCGCACGGAGAAGTCGATGTGGTTCGACGCGGGCGCGATCGTGTACGCGCGCAGCAATGCGGGGCACGATCGACTGATCGACGGGCTCGTCCGCCGCGGGCTCGTCACGCGCGCGCAGTACGACGAGGCGCGCCGGGCGATCGAGTCGGCGCCGCGTCGCGCGGGGCAGGTGCTCGTCGAGGCCGGCTTCCTCAAGCAATCGGAGCTCGTCAGCGCGCTGCAGGATCACCTCGCGCGGATCGTCGACTCGACGTTCGCGTGGCACGAGGGTACGTGGGCGCTCGAGCCGGACCTGCGCTGCGACGAGCCGGTGCTCCTGCAGATCCCGACCGCAGCATTGATCGTCGAGGGCATCCGCCAGCGGCTCGAGCCCGCCCAGCTGTGGGGGCTCGTCGGCGGTCCACGGGCGCATCCGCGACTGCGGGACGGCGCCGCCGGCAACGACACCGCGCGCCGCGAGCTCGCCGATGGTCTGCAGCTGGGGTCGCCCGAGGCCGAGTGGCTCGCGCGCTTCGACGGTCAGCACGCGCTCGCCGACTTGCTGGCGGATCCCGATGCGAAGGAGGACGAGCTGCTCCCGCTCGTGCACGCGCTCAACGTGCTCGAGCTGCTCGATCTCCACCGCGAGGCGCTGCCGATGCCGCGCGTCGCCGACGACCCGGCGAGCGTCGACAAGCGCCGCCTCGAGGACCGCCTCGCGTTGGCGCGCGAGGCCGACTACTTCGCGCTGCTCGGGCTGCCACGCGACTCCGGGCGCGCGGACGTGCGTCACGCGTACACGGAGCTCATGCGCACGTTCGCCGACGAGTGGCTCGAGGCGAGCACGCGCGAGACGATGGCGAGCGAGCTGGAGGAGCTGCGGGCCGCCTTGGGGGAGGCGCGCGACGTGTTGCAGGACGACGCGCTTCGCAGCGCCTATCTCGCGCAGCTGGAGGATCCGTGAGGCTGCGCGCCGCGTTCATGGGCTCGCCGGAGTTCGCGGTGCCCAGCCTGCGGATCGTCGCGCAGTCGTGCGATCTGCTGGCCGTCGTCTGTCAGCCCGATCGCCCGGCCGGGCGCGGGCGCGAGCTCGCGATGCCTGCGGTGAAGACCGCCGCGCTCGATCTCGGTGTGCCGGTGATCCAGCCGACGAAGATGAAGGACGGCACGCTCGCGGCCGCCTTGCGGGCGCTCGAGCTCGACGTGGCGATCGTCGCGGCGTTCGGGCGCATCCTGCCCCGCGACGTGCTCGCCGTGCCTCGATTGGGGTGCATCAACGTGCACGCGTCGCTCTTGCCGCGGTGGCGCGGTGCGGCGCCGATCCAGCGCGCGATCCTGGCGGGCGATGCCGAGACCGGCATCACGATCATGCAGATGGACGAGGGGCTCGACACCGGGCCGATCCACCGGATGGCGCGCATGCCGATCGATCCGTACGTCACGCAGGGCGAGCTGTTCGACCGGCTCGCGGGGCTCGGCGCGCAGGCGCTCGCGCAGTTCCTCGACGAGTTCCCCGACGTGCCGCCGCCGCAACCGCAGCCGGAGGAGGGCATCGTGCACGCGCCCCCGCTCACGAAGGCGGAGGGCAGGGTGGACTGGCAGCGCTCGACGACCGCGCTCGTCGATCACGTGCGTGGCATGGATCCGTGGCCCGGCGCCTTCACGTCGCGCGGCGCGGACGAGCTCAAGCTGTTCCGCGCGCGGCCGTCCGCGCACCCGCGCGCGACGCTCGCCCAGCCGGGCGAGGTGCTCGGCGTGGATGCGGAAGGCCTGCACGTCGCGACCGGTGACGGTGCGATCGCGATCGCAGACGTGCAACCGGCCGGCAAGAAGCGGATGCCGGCGCGCGCGTACGCGGCGGGGCGAGCGTTCGCACCGCACGAGCGGCTGGGTTAGCTTCGATCGAGGCTGCGCGCGAGACCCACCACGTCAACGCGCGGCGCGGAGCGACGCAAGAGAAGCGCCGGGGCCGAAGGCTCCCGGCTTCCCGCTTCAATGGGGCCGCGTTCGCGAGAACGCGGAAGGGTACTCCGGGGGAGCGTCTTCGGACACGCCCATCAGCTTCAATGGGGCCGCGTTCGCGAGAACGCGGAAGGGGCGGCGGTCTTGCGCCACGCCGCGCGGCGAGCACGCTTCAATGGGGCCGCGTTCGCGAGAACGCGGAAGGGGACGTGGTCCTGGTCGCGCACGACCGCGAGGACAAGCTTCAATGGGGCCGCGTTCGCGAGAACGCGGAAGGACGCACTGCAAGCGCGGCCACGAGTTCACCCCGGAGCTTCAATGGGGCCGCGTTCGCGAGAACGCGGAAGGCTCGCCGTCGTGACGGTGCCCGTCCCAGTGTCCGGGCTTCAATGGGGCCGCGTTCGCGAGAACGCGGAAGGACCTGGCCGCCCGAAGGGCTCCGCCAGCGTGATCCGGCTTCAATGGGGCCGCGTTCGCGAGAACGCGGAAGGCCTGCACGGCCACCATCCCGTAGGTGTTCGCGGTCGCGAGGCTTCAATGGGGCCGCGTTCGCGAGAACGCGGAAGGCGTGACGCCGGACGTTGCGGCTTGGGTCAAGCAATGGCTTCAATGGGGCCGCGTTCGCGAGAACGCGGAAGGCTGTTCTCGGGCACCTGCGCGAGCGCGGCGGGGACGCTTCAATGGGGCCGCGTTCGCGAGAACGCGGAAGGAGTTGATGCTCAGCGGCCTTGCGTGCCGGTAACCGCGCTTCAATGGGGCCGCGTTCGCGAGAACGCGGAAGGCGTCGGGTCGATGACGAGCTTGCTCGTCTCGATCGCGCTTCAATGGGGCCGCGTTCGCGAGAACGCGGAAGGAGCGATCCGATCGCCGTCCAGCCTCCGATCGAGGCGTCGCTTCAATGGGGCCGCGTTCGCGAGAACGCGGAAGGGCGGGTGACGGACAAGGGATCGGCGATGATCGTCGGCTTCAATGGGGCCGCGTTCGCGAGAACGCGGAAGGACGGATCACGGCGCTCCTGCGCCCAGCGAGAGAGGCTTCAATGGGGCCGCGTTCGCGAGAACGCGGAAGGTCGCTGCTCGTGCGCGGCAGTGGAGGCGAGATCCGCTTCAATGGGGCCGCGTTCGCGAGAACGCGGAAGGTTCCGCAGCGACGGCACGGCGCTGGTGCTGGGCGTGCTTCAATGGGGCCGCGTTCGCGAGAACGCGGAAGGACCGTTGGAGCCGTTCTTCCCGCCGACGAGCAGAGGCTTCAATGGGGCCGCGTTCGCGAGAACGCGGAAGGGCTCGCGACCGGTGCGCCGAGCGACCTCGGCACCACGCTTCAATGGGGCCGCGTTCGCGAGAACGCGGAAGGCGATGGACGTGACCCGAGCGGCGTGGGGGCGACGATGCTTCAATGGGGCCGCGTTCGCGAGAACGCGGAAGGGCGTCGCCGGTTGTAGTCCTGCGTGTGCGTCACCTGGCTTCAATGGGGCCGCGTTCGCGAGAACGCGGAAGGTTCGACATGTCCTGCACCATCACATCGAGGCGCGTGCTTCAATGGGGCCGCGTTCGCGAGAACGCGGAAGGAGGTCGCACGGATCGGAGGTGCCCGAACGGGACCCCGCTTCAATGGGGCCGCGTTCGCGAGAACGCGGAAGGCCGAGGAGGAGGCCGCCGAGCTCCTGCGCGTGTCGAGCTTCAATGGGGCCGCGTTCGCGAGAACGCGGAAGGCCGACGCAATCACCCGCGAGCTTCTGACCCTGGTCGCGCTTCAATGGGGCCGCGTTCGCGAGAACGCGGAAGGGCTTGCGCCGCAGGAGCCACACGCCGTCGGCGTCCATGCTTCAATGGGGCCGCGTTCGCGAGAACGCGGAAGGGTGCCGCCGGCGACGCGGCCGCCCTGGAACGACGCGCTTCAATGGGGCCGCGTTCGCGAGAACGCGGAAGGGTCCACGAGCTCGTCGGTCTTGCCGATGGCGGACGCGCTTCAATGGGGCCGCGTTCGCGAGAACGCGGAAGGGCGAGACGGCCGAGGAGCTCGAAGCCAACGCCGAGGCTTCAATGGGGCCGCGTTCGCGAGAACGCGGAAGGCTGATCCAACAGAGTGCCGAGCGCATAGCCGGTAATGCTTCAATGGGGCCGCGTTCGCGAGAACGCGGAAGGCGTCGCCGCGCTGCTCGACCTCGCCGTGCGCATCACGCTTCAATGGGGCCGCGTTCGCGAGAACGCGGAAGGAGGTGGCCGATGACGTCCGCCGCCGAGGAGGACCTCCGCTTCAATGGGGCCGCGTTCGCGAGAACGCGGAAGGCACCCCATGTCCGCGAGCTCGGCATCCACGAACGTGCTTCAATGGGGCCGCGTTCGCGAGAACGCGGAAGGGTTCGCGACGTGCACGGAGTGCTCGGCTACGCTGTAGCTTCAATGGGGCCGCGTTCGCGAGAACGCGGAAGGGAGTGCGTCGCCCGTGTTCGTCGTGTCCATGAAAAGGCTTCAATGGGGCCGCGTTCGCGAGAACGCGGAAGGCCCGCCTCGCCGCCACGGATGGCGGACTTGCCTAGCTTCAATGGGGCCGCGTTCGCGAGAACGCGGAAGGGCCGGTGACGCGAGCAGCCCCATCGCGCCCGCGGTGCTTCAATGGGGCCGCGTTCGCGAGAACGCGGAAGGACTATCCCAGCGCCCGCCCTGTTTGCGTGTGATCGGCTTCAATGGGGCCGCGTTCGCGAGAACGCGGAAGGCTGCACCAGCTAGTTGATCAATACGAATCGGCTGGTGCTTCAATGGGGCCGCGTTCGCGAGAACGCGGAAGGGCGCTAAACGCTGCGGGCTTCGCTGTTCCGGTGACGGCTTCAATGGGGCCGCGTTCGCGAGAACGCGGAAGGAGCCCTCGGGGCTGCTGGGAATGGCAGGGACGGCGGCTTCAATGGGGCCGCGTTCGCGAGAACGCGGAAGGCGGGCGCGTTCGAGAACGCAACGCGCGGCACTGTGTGGCTTCAATGGGGCCGCGTTCGCGAGAACGCGGAAGGGCCGGCTCTGATCGCTCGAATCCAACGCCAGGATCAGCTTCAATGGGGCCGCGTTCGCGAGAACGCGGAAGGACGTCCGATCCGGCCGGATCGGCGTGGCCGACGATGCTTCAATGGGGCCGCGTTCGCGAGAACGCGGAAGGCCCCTCGTCGTAGGTCGTCGGGATCGCGGCGGTCTTCGACGGGGGGCGCACGGTGACGGCGGAAGGCGGCAGCCAAGGCTGAACATGTTCGCGCAGTCGGGTTGTCAGAACGTCGTCCGTGGTGGCCTCCGGGCTTGCGGATGGAACGATGCACGCGAGGTCCGGAGATCGTCACGCCGTCGCTTGCGTGCGTTCATCCTAGCACGGTCGGTGCGCGCGCGTGGAGGACTCCGTCGCCCACCCGCGTCGCTGCGACGCGTCGTCTCCGCGAGATCATCCACCGGAGTGACCCGTGGCCTGCGAGCGCGCGTCACGAGCGCGAGGCGCAAAGCCGCTGCGTTGCGAGGCGAGCGTCGGGCGGGTGAGGCCGAGCGCGATCACGCGCCTCAGGGCATCGCAACCACGTCCGTGATCTCCGCGAGATCGCGAGACTCGGCGATCGTCTCGGCAGCGAGGAAACACGCAGCCATGAGCCAACGCATCGTTCACGCCGAAGCCCACGAGGACGCCGACCTACTTCCCGTCCGCAGATGCAACGAGCTCGTCTACTGCCCGCGCCTCTTCCACCTCGAGCACGTCCAGGGGATCTTCATCCACTCGGCCGATACCGTCGAAGGCCAAGGCCAGCACGACCGGGCCAAGAAAAGGGGCACACGACTGCGCGTGCTCGACTCCGGAGCCAAGCCCGAAGCCCGCGAGGGGGACGAACTCTTCCTCATGCTTCCACGACGCCTCGCGCTGACCTCCGAAGCTCTCGGTATCCGCGGCGAGATCGATCTCGTCGAGATCGCCGACGGCTCCATCGTCGTCGTCGAGGCCAAGCACGGCGGTGCGCCGCGGTCCGACGATCACACCTGGCATGGTCATCGGCTGCCCTACCGAGCATGGCCCGCCGACGTCGCCCAGGTGGCGCTCTACATGGCGCTGCTCCGTGAGATGGGCATGCCGTGCGAACAGGCGCGGATTCTCTATCGAGCCTCCCACGATCGCGTCGTCGTCCCCTGGTCGGACGAGCTCGAGCTGTTCGCCCATGCGGTCGTCGCACGCGCGCGCGAAGTCGCCGCATCGCCCGTCGCACCCGATCCGCTCGTCGACAGCCCGAAGTGCGCCGGTTGCTCGCTGCACGAGGTCTGTCTGCCGGACGAGCACCACGCGCTCAAGGCCGAGCAGGCCGGTCAGGAGCGCCCGGCGGAGATGCGTCGCATCGTCGCGAGCCGGGACGACCGCGCCGTGGTCCACGTGCTCACGCCCGGTAGCAGCGTGCGCAAGGACGGCGACGCGATCGTCGTCCAGAGCCGGCGCGGCGACGAGGATCGACTCCTGCTCAAGGACGTCTCCCACCTCGCGCTGTTCGGACCGGTCCACGTCACCACGCCGTGCCTGCAGCACATGCTCCGCGAGGGCGTGGGCGTGTCGCACCACACGGGTGCCGGACGACTGCTCGGGATCACCACACCGTTGTCGACACGCAACGTCGGTCTGCGGCGCGCGCAGTATCGGGCCGCGGACGATCCCTCGCAGTGCCTGCGGATCGCCCGTGCGCTCGTGCTCGCGAAGATCCGCAACCAGCGAACGGTCCTGCGGCGGCATCGCCGAGGTCTCGCCGTGATCGCGGACGAGAGCGCGGGTGGGTCACTGCCCGACTGGGCCGGAGGCCCCGAGCCGGAGCTCGATGCGCTCGAGCAAGATGCGATCGGGGCCGTGGGGCTGGCGCTGCGACGGATGCAGAACGCAGCCCGGGCGGCGGAGCGCGCCGGAGACATCGACGTCCTTCGCGGGTGTGAAGGCGATGCGGCCGCGCAGTACTTCGAGGTGTTCCCCGCGTTGCTCCCGAGCGCTTGGAAGGGCGACTTCTGCGGACGATCGCGTCGTCCACCACGGGACCGCGTCAACGCGATGCTCAGCTTCGGCTACGCGCTGCTGCTGCGCGATGCCGTGTCCGCCCTCGCGCGAATCGGGCTCGACCCGATGCTCGGGCTCTTCCACACGATGATTCCCGGCCGCCCGGCGCTCGCGCTGGATCTTCTCGAGCCATTCCGTGCGGCGTGGGTGGACACCGCGGTGCTCCGACTCGTCGGGACCGGCGGGATCACGCGCGACGAGTTCCATGTGTCGGGCGCCGGCGTCGAGCTGAGCGACGCCGGAAGGCGCGCGATGGTCCGCGCCTACGAACGCCGAGCCGACGAACAGACGACGCATCCGCGGTTCGGCTATCGCATGAGCTATCGACGCCTGCTCGAGCTCGAGGCGCGCATCCTCGGCAAGGTGCTGATCGGCGAGCTCGACACCTATACGCCCCTGTGGACGCGGTGAGCCATGCGACGCCACGTGCTGGTCTGCTACGACATCTGCGACGCGAAGCGGCTGCGCAACGTGCACGGGATCGTGCGCGACTACGGCGACCCGCTGCAGTACAGCGTGTTCAGCTGCCTGCTGACGGTGCAGGAGCGTGTGGAGCTGGAGCGGCGGCTGCTCGAGATCATCGACCAGGGCTGCGATCAGGTGATGCTGGTCGACCTCGGCCAGGCGGCGGCGAACGACCGCGCGGTGCCGGGATCTCGTGTGCTGGGCAAGCCGCGGACCCCCTCG
Organism: uncultured Nannocystaceae bacterium; assembly: GCA_964468635.1. Taxonomy (GTDB): domain Bacteria; phylum Myxococcota_A; class Polyangia; order Nannocystales; family Nannocystaceae; genus Xiheibacterium. The sequence continues at coordinate 28,213 of CAYXVR010000040.1, read as the reverse complement.
CTCGTCGGCTTCGTCGTGCTGTGAACGATCAGGGCGAGGCGTCGAGCCGTTCGAGCTCACGCCAGAGCTCGTCGACGTCGACCTGCAGGCCGGGGCAGTTGGGCACGAGCTCGATCTTGCCCGACGTCACACCGACGGCCTTGATGTACTTTCGCTCGTCGGACAGCACGAAGATCTCGAAGCTGCCGAGCGCCGGATCGACGATCCAGTAGGCGGCGATTCCGATATCGGCGTACTCGGACATCTTCTCGACGCGATCGCGACGCTCGTCCCTCGGGGTCGGCGTGACGACCTCCACGACGATGTCGGGCGGGGCCGTGAGCAAGCCGCGACGCGGTGGCCGGGCGCCGCCAGGCAGGTAGACGAGCACGTCGCCTTTCCGCCCGCGGTCCGGGCGTGTACGGAGCTTGACCTCGGATCCGAACACGAAGCCTCCGCGTCCGCGCAGCCAGGTGCCGAAGAGGAGGATCAACCAGGACACGGCCAGCTCGTGCGCGGGATCCGGCATTTCTTCGTCCGTGAGGTGCCCGTCGACGAGCTCGCCGCCCTCGTCCTCGGGCTGTTGCGACCACTCGTCGAGCGTCATCGCGGGCCCTCGCGCCGGCTCGGGCGTCCACGTCGGCGACCACGCGGTGCTCATGCGGACGCGAGCATAGCACGCGCTCAGAACGGCTCGTCCGCGTCGTCGTGGAACGCCGGCACGGCGCCGGAATCCACGATGTCCAACAGGCCGCCGTCGACGGCGCTGTGCAAGAGCGCGCTGGGCTCCCGGCTCGCGAGCAGCAGGAGCTCCGACTTGGCGCGCGTGAGCACGGTGTAGAGCCGACGCCGGCCGTCCACGCTCGAGGACGGATAGCTCGCTTCGTCGGGCTCGACCACGACGACGGCGTCGAACTCGAGACCTTTGACCTGCGCCGCGTTCGTCACGGTGACGCCGGGCTCGAACGCGAAGCTCTGGTTGTGGCCGTGGCGGACGGCGAAAGAGGGGAGCGCGCCCGACAGCGTGGCTGCGAGCTGTTTCGCGGTCGCGCGCGCGTGGGTGACCACGGCGACGTGGCCGCGTTCGTGCTCGGCGGCCAGCCGCGCGACCTCGGCGACGAGTCGCGCCGTGACGAGCTCGGGCGTGTCCCCGCGGAAGAGCCGAGGCTTCGGACCCGAGCGGCCGACCGACGTGGTGTCACCGGTGAGCGTGTCGGCGACCGCCATGATCTCGCGCGTGCTGCGGTGTGCGACTTCGAGGTGGGCGACCGCAGCTCCTTCGATCCCCAGCTCGGCGGCGAGTGCATCCCAGCCGATGAAGTCGGCGGAGGGGACGATCTTCTGGTTGGTGTCGCCGACCACGGTCACGCCGGTCCGCGACCGGACGACCGACAGGAGCACCCGGAGCTCGACGGCGCCGAAGTCCTGCGCCTCGTCGATCATCAGGTGGTCGTAGACGTCGACGGTGTCGTCACGCTGAGGATCGGGCAGGCCGCCGTGCTTGCGGACGACGAGGGTCATGAGCGGGGCGAGATCGTCGAAGTGGATCCACGGACCGGCGCGGCGCTCCGACGCGTCCTTGCGCTGCAGCGTCGTCTGGTAGTCGGCGAGCGTCTGGAGATCTTCCTCGGAGACACGCGGCAGGTGCTTGCGCAGGAGCGCTCGATCGGTGAACAGGCGCAGCAGCTCGTCCTTGTACTGCGTCATGCGAGCGACGGCGGCGTGGAAGACCTTGTGGATCTCGGTCGCACGCTGTGCGGTCCGGCCGGTGCTGGCGTCGCGCTCGGTGCGGGCGCGGCTGCGCAGCTCGACGAGCCGCCGCACGACCGGACCGGACGCGGCGCGATAGGCTTCGATCCAGTCCTGCGCGCGATAGGGTGCGAGCGCGCCTTCGAGCCACGTCACCATCCGCGTCTCCTGCTGCGCGACGAACTCGTCGATGGCCGCGAGCAGGCCGAGCTGCTTCTTGATCGCGGTCACACGCTCCTGCTGGGCGCGATCGGCAGTCGGTCGGGCGTCGAGGCGGAGCTCGCCGCGGTAGGCGCGTTGGAGGCGAGACAGCGCCCATCCGTGGAAGGTGTCGATGGTCGCGCTGCCGAGCTCGACGTCGGCGAGCGAACGCTCGACGAACTTCTGCAGCGCCCGATTGAACATCACGATGAGCACGCGTGCGGGATCGACGGGAGGGCCGTCGGTCGCGGCCTCGGGCGACGTGAGGTAGGCGAGCCGGTAGAGCGCGACGGTGGTCTTGCCCGATCCGGCGCGGCCCTGGATGACGAGGGGGCGTCGACGGTCGCTCGCGACGAGCCGATACTCTCGGGCGTCAGCAGGGCGCGGATGTCGGGCAGGCCTTCGACGGAGCGGGTCGCGATGGGCGCGGTGCGGTCTTCGAGCTCGAAGCCGTCGTCCGATGGGGAGCGAACGCAGCGTCCTTGCTCGCCGACGCGAGCGATGTCGATGGCGACGAGCCGACGTCCGGATGCGGTGGGCACGGTGCGCTCGACGACGGTGCCCGAGAGGCTGGCGAAGCGCGGATGCTCGAGCTCGAACTCGTCGCCGGGTCGATGCTCGTAGTACGCCGCGGCGAGCGGATGCGCGAACCCGATGATGGCGGCATCACGCTCGCGCTCGTCGGGGATCCGCTTGGGCGAGATGCGGTAGGTGACGACACGATCGCCGAGATCGAGATCGAACGTCGCGGACCACGGCGCGTCGCGATCGAGCCGCGCGCAGTCGCGCTGGTAGAGCGTATCGATCTCGGCGGCTCGGGGGGGGAGGGGCATGGGGTCACGAGCGAACGAATCGCAGAGTAGGCGCGGCCCGACCGCGGTGTGGCGGTGTGAATTGGACGGTGCCGGGAACGCGAGAGCGAGAGAGCGGCGCGGTGCGAAACGACTCATCGACGGGCTTCAGCGCTGCCATGGATCTCGCGAGCTCGAGCGTCTTGCGCGTGTCACGCGAGCTGAGCGACTGAACGCCCGCACGCGCGGTCACGGCTCGTGCGCGTCCTCGACGGGGCGGAAGAGCCCCATGCCAAAGCCGCTCGAGTGCCCCAAGCGGATGGGGCCTGCGACGCCGGCGCTGAACCGCAAACGAACTCTGTGACCCCGTCGTTCACCGATGAATGCACGCTGGTGCGTCTGTCGTCGTGGGACGTGAACCGAGACCCATTGAGGAGAGCCGTCGAACTCGACCTCGACTTCCTGGCAGATCCCACGCTGCTGAAGCTCGCGACGGATCTGATGGACTACCGACTCGCCTTCTCGCTCCTTGCCTCCTCGTAGATGATGACGAGGCGGCACGTATGGCGTCACTGTCTCCCACAGGCGCGATGACGTCCCATCGAATCCCGGCGGTGGAGGGGCATCTCCAGCGAGTGGAACGAGGCTCACCTTCCATTCGTCAGCGTCCGACCCCGCTGGAGCCCACGACACGTTGCGCGCCGCAGCGAGCAGAATTGCGTCCTGCTCATCGGTGTCGAAGGCACGCGAACTTCTCCAGACGAGAAGGCGCGTCGGATGATCGTCGTCACACCACGCGAAGAACTCCGTGTGACGATGGCCCGCGAGCGGGGTGCCACCCGCATCTTTGCCGGCCATGTCGGAGATCAAATCACGCACGCTTCGGCCGGCACGCGTCCAAGTCGTCGATGGTTCACCGGTCTTGAGCCGAAGAAGCTCTCGGAGCACGACGCCCCGGAACCGCGAGGTAAGCCGCGCGATGGCGCTCCGATCCGGCGCTACGTTCCAGCCGATCGCGAACTGCATCAGATGGCAGTCGGGCCGACACGCAACCAAACGCCTGCGCTCGCGGGATGCGGGGCGCTGAGGCCTGATCGCGTAGCGCCATTGCGCGCCAGGGGGCACGGCTCGCTTCACGGCCTCGGGATTGTCGGTTGTGCGCTCGATGTCCTGGCGCGTAGCGTTCGGCAGTGGCGAGAGTACAGGCGCCGCGCCGGCTCCGCGCATGTCGAAAAGGGTACAGTTGGGCGCTGGGATGTCGTCGAGAGAGCCGGCGATGCGAATGCGCGTGAGCGACTCGGCGCGCCCGAAGTAGATCATGCGCTCGAGACACCCGCCGAGCAGCGTCCGGAGTCCATCGGTCCAGTCGTCGCCCTCGATGAACCACCACACCGGTGACTCGGGCGGAACGCACCAGCAATTATCTTGGACCAGGCTTGTGCCATAGCTTCGAGTTCCTGCCTTCTTCTTCTGCGCAGGCCGCCAGCCGAATTCGGTCGGTTGGTACTGCCTGAGTGGACTTCCCCTCCGTGCGTCGGGCGGGAGATGGAACGCGTAGGCGCTTTTGCACAATGCGGCTTGCAGTTGCTCGAGGGTCGCGAAGTCCGGCTCGTTCGCTGTCTCGCGCGACCACTGGTACCAGCGGGCAGTAACGGCGCGGACCAAGCGCCACGGGCTCGGTGGCCACTCGCCGTGCGGGTCGTCGAACGGGTTCACGCGCCACGGCGTCGCGTGGAAACGTCCCAGGAGGAAGTCCTGACGAAGGACCAGCTTCATTCCTCGCCCTCTTCCTCGCCCTCGTCTTCACCGCTCCTCCGTGTCACCTCGACCTGGCCTTCGCGGTACAGCTCCTCACGGGGCCAGAACACGTCGGTGATCGGTAGCTTGTCGAACCCGGCGGCGGAGATCGACGCCTTGATCTCGACATCGAGCTCCACGCTCTCGTTGCCGCTCTTCAGCGCGATGCTGCGGAGGTGACAACCAGAACGGAAGCGGAACGGTGACTCGAGGAGCTTCTGGATCTTCCACAGCGAGAGTGCGACAAGGAACTCCTGTCGGGGCTCGGAAAGGCCGAGCTGCGTTTCCTCGTCGGCGTCCTTCTTCTTACGCCCGAACGATCGGATCAGGCTCACGTCCAGGACAAACGTTGCGCGGATAGACTCGGCGATGGCCTCATCGACCGCGAAGATCGGCTGGCCGGAAGTCGTTTTCCCCAGCCTGTCGAACTTCACGCCGGAACGATCGACCCGAGCGGCGCCGAAGGCCTCGAGGTGCGCCGTCAGGGCGCGCGGGATCTTGATCTGCCACTGCGGGAAGAGCACGCCGTGGACGAGCGAGTTCGGGTCGACTTCGAAGATCGTCTTGAAGACGTTCCACCAGTTGTCGGAGGGAGGGTGTGCCTTCTTGCTTCCGGGCAGGACGATGCCGAACTTGTCGATGAGCTCACTCTCGAACCTGATCGCCTCGTCCTTTCCATCCTTGTTCTTCTTCGTGGCCGGGGCATCTCCGTGGACGACAGTGCCCTCGGTGAAGTACGACGACGCGATGCGGTGGCCTTCGGTGAGGCTCGTAACGACGACCTCACGGTCTTTCGTAGGTTGCTTTCCCTCTGTCGTGTTCGTGACGCAGCGAATGTAGGGCATGCCATCCAGATCGGGGACGAGATCCAGGTCGTGGGCACCGCGCAGACAGACCGACTCGAGGTGGTTTGCCATGCTCGCGGCACTGTCCACGATGCAGACGTTTCTCGTGCTCCCGTCCCCACGCGGCGCCTTGTAGATCACATGGCCGAGCTCAGGGAACCCCGCCGGTTGGAACCGGTCCCCAACGATCGGCTCGAACGTCGCCGTCAGTACGAGCGGTGACTCCCCTCTCAATACGTCGGACGGGGTGAGCTTCTTCGGTGCCGACTTCTCGTCTTTCTCGGGTTCAGGCATGTGCTTCGCTTCCTTGTTGCCGGCGTCGAGGGCGCAGCCAGCGTTCGAAGAGGGCCGAGCGATCGCTGCTCGAGAGGGTGAACAGAAGGGCCGCGACGAGGCGGTCCGGGTCATGCGTGCGCCATGGGGCGGCCATCGACGCGATCCGTGCGCCTGCCATCGCATAGCGGCCGTTCGCGAGCTGAAGGGCGGCGTCCATGTTGCCGGCGCGGATCAGCGTGACCAGCGACCGCGCCGCTTCCGTCGTTCGTGCACCCGTCTGGTCGGAGAGGACGTCGATCGGCGACACGCCGCGGATAACCAACGACCGTTGGTCGACGAGTGGCTGCACCAATCCCAGCAGGGCCAACTCGCCGTCCACGCGCGGATCTCGAGCGTCGCCGCGGAGATGCGCGCGTACGCTTTGCGGAACCCTCTTCCAGTCGAAGAGCGCGAGCCTCGACAGCCAGGCCGAGAGGAGCGTCTCGTCGACGTCGCCGGCGAACCACGCGTGCACGTGCGACACTGTCGCGGGTAGAGGCGCGCGGCCGGGCCGGCTGCTATCTGCGTCCGCCTCCTGGTCGAGAAGCCTACGCGACAGGACCGCGCCAAGGACACGGGCAAGGTCACCCGGTCCCCAGACCCAGCGCGCGGGCGGGCGCTCTGCGTGGGTGAAGGCGCGGTACTTCCACTCGACGCCGAAGCGGTACGTCGCGAAGGGGTGCGCGATCGGGAAGGCCGACACGAGCGAGAGGGCGAGTCGCGCCTCGGTCCCAGGTGGTCCGTGGGTGAACAACGACGGCAGCCATTCGAGCGGCAGAGGTTCCCAGCGGACGTTGCCCTCGCGGAAGCGGCGATTGCGGTCGATGCGATCGAGCGCGCCACTGATTGCATCGAGCATCGCGAAGGCCGGTTCGGCGGCGCTTGGCTCCGCAGCCACCTTGAGGATGGCCGACTCGATCGGCCCACGAAGGCCCTCGAAGCGCTTGCCGTCGCGGGGGAAGCCCCGCTGTTCGATCAGCGCGGTGACGCGCTCGAGCACGCGCGAGGTTGCCAAGTCCGCCGAATCGGAGCTGTCGCCGGGCGAGAAACGTGCCTCCAGGCGAGGCTCAAACGAATTGGCGCTCGTTGTCCGAATCAGAGTGAAGCGACGAAACTCGCTGACCCCGGAGTCCACGCCTCGTTCTCGAATGGTCGTCGCGAACGCAGCGGGCGTGACCGCACCGCGCCCGCGCAGTTCTGCTCGCCCACGCGAAAATAAGGTCATCGCCTCCGCGAGCGTCAGGGGCCGGGCCCAGATGGGCGTCCAAATCTCGCCGATGATGCGATCGCTCTCACCGGCAGCCTCAGGCGCGACGGGCCGCGTTACAAAAGGAAACGCGCCGAGGCTGCTAGAACGAGCACCGAGGCGACGAGAAGCGCCGCCAGCGAAGAAAGGAAGCCCTTCGCAAGCTAGCGCCATCAGCCAGGGAGACAATCCGGCTTCGCGCGCGGGCTTCTGGCCATTGTTGTATAGCTTGTTGGATGCGCTGAACCAACTCGCGGCGTTGAGAGATCCCTTTTTCGTCGTTTTTCCTTCGAGTGGAACGTCCGTCGCAAGCCATGCGACTGTGTCCCCGAGCAACAGGTTCTGGAGGTGCAGTCGAATGTCCTGCTTGCCTGGAGCGGCCAGCAGGTTTGTCGCGCGTCTCCATCCATCTGAGAAGTCACGATTGCCTGCACTGCCGCCGTTTCCGGTGAGTGGATTGAACGACTGCCGCGTGGTCGCCACGATGTGGCAGTCGAGCATTACAACTGCGTCCTCAGGCTGGGCCGCGCGCCAGGCGGCAATCGGCGCGCCTGCCTGTCCGGACGTGACCTTCGTCTCGGCGAGCTTGGTGCCTTTCTTCTGCTCGTCGAGCCAGCGTCGCTCGTATGAGGCCCACGCGCGCTCGGTCGCAACGCGCACCAGCTCGTCGAGGAACGCATCGAGGGTAGCGGGGCCACCGACCACTTGCAGCACTTCCTGCCGCCAAGCGATGCGCGCGCTCGGCCACTTCCGACTCAGAACACGCAGGAGACCGAGGGAGGCGAGGTAGTTGCCGAGGCTGTCAGGCGAAAGTCCCGGCAGCGAGAGCACTGGAAGGCGCACCTCAGCCGCCATCGCGCACCTCGCTGGGTTTGATGCTCGCGCTCGGGCTCGCGCTCGCGCGCCAATCGGCGATGCGAACGAGTGCTTCCAGGTACGCGAGGGCGAACGGGCCGAGATGGCGCGGCTCCGCGTCCGGCACGACGCCAACCTCGCTCTTCTCCTCGGGGCGCCATGGTCCGAGGAGATCGGCGACGAGGCCCGTCCAGCCATGTCCGGTGAGCACGAACTCGTCGCCTTCCCAGCGGCCGTCCGCGCCGTCCTTCGCGACCGAGAAGTCCAGCGGCCATTGGTCTTCGCCGACCACGAGGAAGCTCGGCTCGCTGCGCACGCCGAAGACGTCGTCCCCCTCAGGATTCGTCGAGCGCAGGACGGTGCGTGCTTTTCCGTGGTGCGTCGCAGCTAGATAGACGGCAAGGGCCGGGTGGTTGGCGCGACCATCGCGGTACCTGCGCCACATCGCGAGCGCGGACGCAACCTCGTGCCGGAGTCCGGGACGGAACGGGACGTGCCCAGCCCAGCGCACGTTGGAGACGGCGCGCAGCAAAGCCAGATCGGCTTCGCCGAGCCTGTCGTCGATCGCCCAACGAATGCGGACGACGTCCTCGCGACCGCGTCGGCGCGGTTCATCGGCCAGAGAATGCGCAGTGGGCCGAAGTTGAGCCACCATCTGCCGCGCGGCCGACACATCGCCGGCTACGTCGGCCGCCAACACGCGGGGGGTCTTGGCGAGCAACGCGTCAGGGAGGCCGGTACGATCGGGCAGGGCTGCCTGCCACTGAGGATGCGCCTTGCCGAGATCGTGTAGGCCCGAGGCCTCGACGACGGCGTCTCGCGCCTGGCCCGTCAGCGAGAGCGCATCGCATAGCTTCTCCGCCTCTCGTCTCGCATCCTCGAGGTGATCCTCGAGCTTCGACCAGTAGCCGACCTCGGTCCAGTCATCGTCTCGCAGGGTTGCGCCTCGTCCGGCGCGCGGCACGACGGCAAGAGTATTCGATTTGTCCCCGGTCCAGCCCTCCGTTGCGTCGTAGCCACCGACATCGCGTCTGAGCATCAGGAGCATGCCGGGGCGGATGTCCCAGTGATTCACGCGCTCCCAGCGATCCGTCTCGTCGTCCCAGAGCCACGCTTTGTCCTTGCTGCTCTCCAACAGCTTCTGGACCGCGAAGAAGGAGACGGGACAGCCCTCCTTCGCGGGCTCGATCAACGGGCCGTCGAGCTCTTCGAGGCGAGGGGGTTTGTCTCCGGACCAGTGGCGCCAGAACACCGTCACGTCGAGATCCGGATCGGTCCCTCGCACGAACGCGCTGACGTCGGTGAAGCCACCGTGGACGTCGCGCTCCGTCGAGAAGAGTCCATGAACATCGAGCGCGCGCGGCAGTGGGCTCGGCTTCGGCTGAAGTGCTTCGTCGATCTCCTTCGAGCAGTGCGCGCGCAGATCGGCGATCGCAGCGGCGAATGGCATCCGTTGGGAGAGAGGAGCGAATGCGTTCACGATCTTCTTTGCCCGTTCGATGTCGGCGGACTCGTAGGGCCCGATGCGTTCGACCGTCTTGTTACCGCCCTCCCTGGGCGTCTCCCAAACCCACGCGCGTGCCCCCTGGTCTTCTCCCTTCCGATTCAGACGACCGAAGCGTTGCAGCATGGAGGGCCACGGCGCGACCTCGGTCCAGAGGCAGTGCGCCGAGATGTCCACACCAGCCTCGACGACCTGCGTGCTTACGCAGATGAGCCCCGGATCATCGTTTGGCAACTCGTTTGCCTTGCGCTCCGCCTCGAAATCGAGAAGTCGCTGCTCGTGACGAGTACGATCCTCGCGCCGGAACCGTGAGGTGAGCAGAACCTTGTGCTCCACCGCCAGGGCACGGAACACTTCACGCGCCCCGTTGACGGTGTTGCATATGACGAGCGAGAGCGTGCGCGCTGCGTGCTCCTCGACAACGGCCCCGGCAATGGCCTCGGACATAGCCGCCCCCGACGTCGCTGCGGATCCTCGCTTCGTTGCACGAGTGGTCTTGGCGTTCGAGCGGGTCGGCTGCCACAGCTCGACGGGGCGCCGTGCGTCTCGCCACCACTCGAGGCTCGGGTCGTCCTCGAGTGTGGCTGCCAGCTTCTTCTCGAATGCGGCCTGTTCCGTCGAAGCTTCGCCAATTCCCGCGAGCGTTCGATCGGTGGTGCTCAGGAAGGATTTGCCAACAGTGGCGACGGTGGCGCTCATCCACGTCGTGGGGCAGGGCTTCAGCGAGAGGAATCGCTTTCTGCGCATCCAGTCGAGCTGCGAGGTGGTCCACAACCCCGGTCCCATGAGCTGTACCTCGTCGACGATCCACCGGCAGTCGTTGTTGAGGAGGCCGAAGTGCACCGGCCACTCGAACCGACTCATCGCGTAGCCACGGTTCAGCGCGCGCGAGAGGAGCTGGTCCTGCGTGCCCACGAGCACCCAAGGTTTCTCCGGCTGACGCACCCACCCGTCCTCGATCGCACCACCCATGAGCTGATACACGCCAACGGCGATCTCGGGCTGCGTCGCGTTGACCGCGTCGAAGTAAGCTTTCAACCGCTGCACCGTCTGGGTCACGAGGCTGCGCATCGGGAGGCAGACCACGAGGTGCGATGGTTCGGCTTGTTCGTCGACGAGCAGACGCCACGCCCAGGCCAGCGCGACCTCCGTCTTGCCAAGCCCGGTCGGAACGCGCAGGACGTCCGGCAAGCCGTCCAGAGCGACCTGGATCTGCCAGCCGTAGGGCGTGAAACCCCCGGTGGCGCGCTTGAACAAGTCGCGGAAGGATGCCTCGCGCACGTCACTCGCCATCGCGTTCGCCCCCCACCATGCGCTCGCCAGTCTTTCGGTGCCGAGCGTTGCCGAAGGCGCTTCTCCGACGAGGAGTATCCTGAAAGCCCGTCGTGGCACTGTCACTCCCTACGTGTGCCGCCGAAGCAACGCCGTGCTTTGCAGCCTCGCCACGGGCCGCCGGTGCATTGCCGCTGCGCGTCCGGGTTGCGCTAACATGATGACCGCCGTGTCCTTCGAGCGCATCACCTTCGACGGCAGCATGTTCGGAGGGCGGCCATGCATCCGAGGACTCCGAGTTCCCGTGTCCGTCGTGCTCGCGCACCTCGCCGATGGCGCGACGACCGACGAGATCCTTCGCGAGTATCCTGACCTCGTGCGAGAGGACGTGCTGCAAGCGCTCGCGTTCGCGGCATGGCTCGCATCGAACCGTTGGCTCGCGAGCGATCAATGACGGCGGCCTGGGTCGGCTGTCCGCCGACTCGCGCGAGTGCGCCACGAGGGTTCCTCGAATCATGCCTCCTCACTCCCCTCGGCCGCCCGAGTTTCCGGCTCCGGCTGCGGAGACACCCGATACATCACCCCTGGAAGCTCTGCTCCTGGGTTCTCCCGCTCGCGCTCGGGCTCGATCGCGCCGTGTGCCCGCTTCGACACCAAGGCCTCCACCTCCGCCCTCAGCTCCTCCGGCTCGATCGCCTCCACGCCGTCGAGCACCGACGCCAGCCGTCGTGCGAGCTCCCTGCAGCTTCGGTACGCCAACCTCCGCTCGAGCACTTCCCCCTCGACCAGCCACGCGTCCTTCTGATCCGGATGCCACACCGTTCGCGCCACCCACCGCGCGACCGGCCCCCGCAGTCGCACGACCGCCGTCCCCCCGCGATCGTGATCGATCCCGAACGCCGGCTCCTGATCCCCCCACACCTCCGGCCCGCGCGGGATCGGGTGCCGCGGCTCCGCGCCGTCGAGCACCTTCACATCCTCTATATGCGCCACCCGGAACGTCCGCGGCTGCCCCACGTCGCGTCGCCAAGCCCGCAGATACGCCGCCCCGTCGTGCACGCGCACCGCGAGCGGCTCGATCTCGTAGCTGCGTCGCCCCTCGCCGAACGGCTTCCACGGCGCGTCGTACTCGATCCGCAGCACCCTGCGCTTGCACGTCGCCAGCAACACTCGCAGCACCCGCGGATCCACCGGCGTCCCCAACGTCAGCGTCGCCGACACGGAGCTCCTCGCCGGCAGCGTCCCATGCTGGTGATCCGGCTCCCGCGTGCGCACGCGCTCGTCGAGATCCTCGACCAGACGCCCGAGCCGATGACGCAGCTCCGCGTCCGCGATCGGCTCGAGGATCGCCTGCGCGACCAACACCGCGACCAGATCCTCGCGATCGGGCGCCACGAGGGGCATGCTGAACGGCTCGAGCAGCTTCCACCGCTTCTGCTTGCCCATCGGCTCGATCTTCGCGCCGTGGACCTTTCGCAGATCGTCGAGCGCACGCTGCACCGACACCGCGACGGTGTTGCGGATCGCAGCCACGATCTCCGTCTTCGTCGCGCCGCGATCGCCCGCCGCCTCGAGCACGCGCAGCACCTCGATCATCAGCGCTTCGCGCCCCAGCCCCGGGGATCGTCGCTCGGTCTTTCCCACCGCATCGCGAGGATCGATCGCGTGCTCGGATCGATCAAGCGCCGAGTCGCTGGCCGATGGATCGACAGACGTCAGCTCCACGACGGACCTCCGAGTGCGCGCGCGTGATCGTCGATCTCGTGCAGACTCCCGTCGCTCGTGAACAACAACGCGCACCGCGTTCGGCAGGATCCGCCGATCCCCGCCTGCGCGAGCAGCTCGCCGTAGAGACGCACCTGCGCCGCGTAGCCGGGGTAATCGAACGTTACAGCGTTCGCCGGTGCTCGATCCGTCTTGAAGTCGATCACCCACAGAGTCTCGTGGTCGATCACCAGGAGATCGATCCCGCCGATCAGCAGCGCACCATCGCTCCCGAGACCCGCGATCGGATACTCGAGCCGCAGCGTCGCTTCCGGGCCGGCGACCAGCGGCTGGAGCGTCGACAACGCGCGTCGTACGTCGAGCTCCACCTCGGCATGGAGCTCCGAGGGCACACCCGCCCGCACCGCTCCATCCGCGCAGGCACGCACGACGTCGCACGCCCCCCTGCCATCGAGCACGAGACCGAGCGCCCGGTGTACAGCGGTGCCGAACTGCGGACCATGTCGTCCCTCGCGGTCGGAGCCGTCACGCGCGATCGGCCGTTGCGTCGCGGAGCGCGGGAGCGCATGTGCTGCCGTCGTGACCGCGACGGATCGCACGCATGCGCGCTTCGACTGTTCGAGCGCCGCACGCCAAGCCGATCGCTGCTCGGTCTCGAGCGATCGATCGTCGACGAGCTCGTCGACCGTGCTCGTCGAGCCGTCGTCGCGCGCCCACGCGGCCCCCACTCCCGCCACGTAGGGCTCGGCGACGTGCACCGCGTCGCCCGTCGCATCGTCGGTGAGCGGCTGCCACAAGAGCCGCGCGTCCGGCGTGCCCGCGCGCGGCACCACGAGCAGGTCGCGTGCCCGCGTCACGGCGACGTACGACAGCCGCCTGCGCTCTTCGTCGAAGAACCGGCGCTCCGCAGCACCGAGATCGACGCCCGCCGGCTCGCTCGCCTCCAGCCCGTCGAGCCTGATCGTCCATTGCCTCCCGTCGCGCCCGACCTGCCACGCGGAGGGGTAGGCGGGGATCTCCGCCCGCGCCCGCGCGTCCCACAGCGCGACGACGGGGAACTCGAGACCCTTCGCCTGGTGGATCGTCATCACCCGCACCGCGCGCGGACGAACCGGCGGCGGCGCGTCGATCGACGCAGGATGATCGATCCATCCGCGCATGCGAGCCGTCACCCCGTCGTAGTCCAGCGACTCCGTGAAGGCGAGCATGTCGGCCAGATGGCAGAGCTCGCGGAGTCGCTGCAGTCGCTGCGCGCCGTTGGGCCCGACGGCGACCGCTGCCCCCAGGCAAGTGGTGTCGAGCAGGGCGCGCGCCGTCTCACCTGGACTGCGGGCGAAACGGCGACGCCGCAGCTCGCGGATCGCGTCCTCCATCGCCACGACGACACCGCCGTCGTCCAACCCCGCTCGCGCCATCGCGATCTGCCCCGGATCGACTGCGAACATCGGTGGCAATCGCAGCGCCGCGGCCGCGGGACCATCGGTGGGATCCGACACCCCACGGAGCGCGAGGATGAAGCGCTGCTGCATCGGGTCGTCCAGGAAGAGCGTGCTGCCGCTCGCCGCGTAGGGGATCGCGAGCGCGTCGAGCTCGGCGAAGAGCAGCCCGAGGTGCATGGTGGACATCGCGAGCACGCAGATGTCGCCCCAGCCGATCCTCCGTTCCGCACGGCTCTCGGGATCGACGAGGTTCGTGCCGCTGCGCTCGACCAGCCAACGCAGGTAACGTGGCAGTGCCCGCGCCTCGACGGCCCGCCACGCCTCGGCGCTCAGTTCGTCGACGCTCTCGAGCGAGACGATGTGCACGGGCGGCCCGCCGCCTTCAGCTCGCCCCGGCAGGAGGTCGCGGTGGAAGACGCGGCCGCCCTGCGGATCGAAGCGGCGATCGTCGGCAGGGACTCCGAATACACCGCGGAAACGGCCGTTGCCCCACTGGACCAGCGCGGGCGCGCTGCGGAAGTTGACGGTGAGCTGCAGGCGCAGTGCGTCCGCTGCGAGTCGGTCGCAGATGCTCGAGTAGGCCGCGACATCGGCGCGCCGAAAGCGATAGATCGATTGCTGTGGATCGCCGACGATCGTGATTCTTCCCGGCGAGGGCGACACATCCTCGAGCGTGCGTGCAACCGCGTCCGCCTCCGTCAGGTAGAGCAGGATCTCGGCCTGGAGCGGATCGGTGTCCTGGAACTCGTCGACGAATACATGATCGAAGCGCGACTGGTAGAACCGCCGGCTGTCGAGGTCGTCGCGCAACAGATTCCGCAAGAGCAACAGGAGATCGATCTCGTCGAGCACGCCCTGCTCCCGCTTGACGTCCTCGTAGAGCGCGAGGACGACCGGCCGCACGCTCAACAATCGCGACGCCATCCACCGATGCAGCGGCTCGACGACGAGATCACCCAGGGCAGGGCCGCCCGGTCCCTCGCGATCGAGACGCTTCCACCTTTCCCACGTCGAGCGGTCGCCGCCGCAGCCGTCCCGCAGGTTGAAGCGGTACGTCGCACGGCGGCGCTGGTGGATCTCCGCCGCCACATCGGAGTACAGAGCGCCGAGATCACGCGCGTCGATGCGTCCGACGTTCTCGGCCAGGCGACGCAGCCACACTGCGGCCTGGCTCGACCCGCGTTCCGACCCGCCCAGCGCGACGAGCTCGTCGAGGGCACGAGCGAGCGCGTCCGCGTCGAGCTGCCACCCCGCGCCGAGCGGGGCGTCCACGTCGCGGTGCTCGACGAACCCGCGGACGAGGGAGTCGAGGCCGTGATCGATCCAGTACTCGGTCTCCCGGCGCACGGCCCGTAGCCCCACGTCGAGCGCGTCGACGATGGTGGCGGCAGCCTCTTCGATAGCGTCCGCGGTCATCGTGGTGCCGAGCCGTTGGACCAGCGTGCCCCGCGAGGCGCCGTGCAGGAGCAGCCGGGCCGTGTCGGCCACCAGCGATTCGCGGTCGTCGACGACCTCGTAGCTCGGGTCCAAGCGCGCCGACGATGGGCGCATCCGCAGGAGTCGATCCGCAAAGCTGTGGATCGTGCCGATGTACGCCGTGTCGACGAACGACAACGCGCCGCGGAGTCGAGCACGGCGCACGGACGACAGGTCGCGCGCGGAGAGGCCTTCGATCAATCGCGCGCGGACCCGCAATCGGAGCTCGCCCGCGGCCCGGCGTGTGAACGTGATCGCGGCGATCCGCTCGAGCGTGAGGGCAGGGCCATCGTCGTGCGGCGCGACGAGCTCCACGAGGCGCTCGACCAACAGCGTGGTCTTGCCCGTACCGGCCCCGGCGTCGATCAGCACGTTGCGACGGCGCTCGGCGATCGCGAGAGCTCGCGCCTCGGTATCCGCGGGGCGATCACGAAGCACGGTCATGATTGTTCCTTCATCGTTCTGAATCGCACGAGCGCGGGATCGGTCGAGCGCTGCAACAGCTGGGCGCTGCGCCGCCGAGCGCCATCGGTGCACACCGAGCCGAATGGGCAGAACCGGCAGTCCCCGTGATCCGGCGAGCGCGGGAAGCTGCGCGATGCGAGCAGACCTCGCGCGGTCTCGAGCCAGTCGAGCGCGGCGGTGCGCAGCGGTTCGCTCTCGTCACCGCGGAAGGAACGCTCGTGTCCCTTGCGATCGTCGGTGTGCACGTATCCCGCCCCGACCCGCCGAGGCACCTCGAGCTCGTGCAGGTGCTGCGCGACGACGTGCTGGTAGATGCCGATCTGCAGGTCGATGCGGTGCGTCGGCTCGAAGTCGGTGCCTCGCCGAGGACGACACTTGCCCGTCTTGATGTCGGCGACGAAGGTCGCGTTCGCGTCCGCTTCGACCAGATCGATTCGCCCGCGGACGAACAGCTCTCCGCCCTCGAGTTGCAAGCGTACCGGCGTCTCGACGCCGAATGCCCACTCGGTGGCGACGAAGCGCCTGGGCTCGCCAGCCCACGAGTGCGCGAGCAGTCGATCGACGTGGACGGCCAGCTTGCGCCGCACCGCATTCGAAGCCGATCGCGAGTCGAGCCCGTAGGTCTCGAGCGTTGTCCCGACCTCGCTGGAGGTGATCTGCCGAGCGAGCGCGCGCCAGTGCTCGAGATCCTCGTCGCGACGCGCGAAGGCCGTGCCGTGCTCACGAAAGAACCGCTCCGCGACCGCATGCACCAAGCCTCCGAACGTCGCCGGATCGAGCTCGTGGCCCGGTGGCGTCGTGGCCGACTCGGACCAGTCGAGCACGTGCTCGAAGAGGAAACGATGGGGGCAGGACAAGAGCGTGTTCAATCGCCAGGCGGACGTCGGACGCATGTCGTCGATCCCTGCGACGGGCAGCGCCTCGCGCTCGGTCAGCATGCCGTCGAGCGGATGCCAGGCGTCGGCCG
Organism: uncultured Nannocystaceae bacterium; assembly: GCA_964468635.1. Classification (GTDB taxonomy): domain Bacteria; phylum Myxococcota_A; class Polyangia; order Nannocystales; family Nannocystaceae; genus Xiheibacterium. The sequence goes on along the minus strand of CAYXVR010000040.1, from coordinate 11,587 downwards.
CCGGGCTCTGCGAGACCAGGGCGAGCAGGTCCACCGCCGGGTGACGACGGAACAGCGACGGCACTTCGCGGATGCCGGCCGCCAGCCGGTCGTGCCAGTCGATCGCTCGACACGGGCTCGCACGGCGGATCCGTTCGCGCATGTCGAGCGAGGGCCGGATCTCCGTTCGCCTCAGCTCGACCAGCGAGGGCACGGCACCCGGTGTGCCCGTCCGTCCCAGCGCGGCGCCCACCTCGACGAAGAGCGACGATGGTTCACGAACGGTGCGATCGATTGCGAGCCGCGACGCCGAGAGCGATAGCTCCGCACCAACGCCACGGACGACGAGGTCGAAGTCGTGCAAGGGCGCAGCGGCCAGGTCGACGCCCTGCTCGAGCAGAGGACTCACCCGCGCGCGCACGGCGTCGGGAAGCACCGAATCGCCGCGAACGCTGGGAGGGATCGATCCCTCCGAGAGTCCGATGATCCGCACGGCATCGAACGTGAGCCCGGCTGCACCGTGGACCGTGCCCACGTAGACGCCGCCATTCTCCGGCATGGACGGCAAGCGGAGCTCGCCGACGATCGTGCGCACGAGGCCGAGCACCGCAGCGCCGCGCGTTCTTCCGCACGTGGGATCGGCGGCGAGTAGATCGAGACGCGCGTCCAGCATGGCAGCGACACGCACCGCCAGCGTGGGCTGGACGAGGTGGTCGCGAATGAAGCCGACGAGCAGCGGGCGGAGCTCGACGAGCGACGCCGAGCACGAGATCGTCTCGGCCAGCTCGCACAACGCGAGGATCGCCGGCGCGAGCGCTCGGAGGGTAGCGAACGAGCGGACGCGGCGGCGCTCGACGTACTCCTCTTGGTCGGCGAATCCCTCGCGCACCACGGATCTCGACAACCGGCGCATCGCGTCGTCGATCTTCGCCCGCCATTCCAAGGCTCCCTTCGGATCCGCCGCGCTGCCCCCACGGGTCCCGAGCGAGTGCACGAGGTCGAAGACGTGCGCGCGAGAGGGGCGAGCATTGCCCTCGTCACGGGCGTTCACGCTCGAGAGCACGTCCACGAGCGCGTCGGCTCCGAGATGGTGCTCGAGGGCATGCAAGAGCGCGCATACCCTGGCGCCGGCCGATGTGTGTGCGAGCGGAGTGCCTGCGTCGACATCGACGGGCAGGTCCAGATCGTCCGTTGCGAGGCCCTGCAATCCGGACGCGAGCAGGCTGCTCCATGGATCCGCAGCGGGCGCGAGGATGGCGATCCGGTCGAGCGCGACGCCTGCGAGGATCTGTCGCGCGACCCAGTCCACGGCCGCGTCGACCTCGGCGGACACGCCGTCGTATTCTTCGAGCGACAGCGTGCCGTCGGGCTCCGGCCCGGCGGGGACACGTGGGTCCGGCACGCGACTGCCCTCGGATTCGAACAGGTATGCGGCCGCGATTCCGAGGTCGCTCGGGTGGCCGAGCTCGACCTGGTCGCTGAGCAGCGCTTCGCGGGCCGGCTCGCCGAACACGCCGACGATGCGCTCGATCGCACGGGCGCGAAGCGGGCGCGCGCCGAGGAGGACGATGTCGATGTTCGGGATCGCGTGCAGCAGCCGGCTGACCACGGGCGCGGTGTCCATCGTGACGATCGCGAGAACCGAGCCGGTGTCGTCGAGCAGCGCGGGAGTCTCCTCGACCGCCGCCGCGGCCTCGAGCAGCGCGCGCTGGTGCGTCCACGACGCACCCGCCGCCGCGTCGGCGTGCTCCCAAATCGCTCGCGTTCCGGCGAGCGCGGGCTCGTCGAGCGGCAACTCGTCCGGTCGGAGCCCCGCGCGCTCGAGGTCACCGATCGCACGGGCGAACGCTGCAGGCCAACCGACGGTCTCTTGCAGCAGCGCGCGATCGAATCCCGGAGGGTCGATTCCGTCGGTGACGAGCTGTGCGATCCGATGCTCACGCAGACCGTCTTCGTCGACGACGACGCGCACACCCGCGCGGTGCAGGATCGCTTCTGCGAGCACCGCCGGTGTCAGGAAGCGGGTCCCGGCGAGCAGCTCCGGCCGATTCGAAGCAGCGAGGCGCCGGCGCACGTCGGCGGCGAAGCGCCCATGGGGAACGAGGACCGTGCGCAGCGGAAGAGGATCGCACACGCGCATCGCTTCGATGTGCGCCACCAGCTCGGCCGGCCGCCAACAGACGCGAATGCGCGCGATGCCCATGACGCTGCTCAGGGTAGCTCCCGCAGCGCGAGTGAAAAGGCTGCGGATCACAGGTGATCACCGCCTGATCATCTGCGCGAAGAGCTCGCGATGTCGCCCATCGCGAGTGCGACCACGTCCTGCACGCTCATCCTCGCGATGCGAGCCAGCTCGCCGAAGGTCGTCTGGCCGACGACCCTGCTAGCCCGGCGCGGGCAGCATGACCATCACGGGCACCGTCGTGTCGGGCGGCACGTCGACCTCGACCGCGTGATCCTCGAAGCCGTCGAGGTACACGATGTAGCTGTCCGAGGCGAGGTCGTCGAACGCCGCGTTGCCGCCTTCGAACCCCGTCAGCCACGCGGACGCGACGACGTCGTATCCGTTCGCGGACACCTTCACGGTGCCGACGACGGGCGCACCGTCCTCGTAGACGACGGTGACGTGCAGCGAGCCGGTCGGCTCGGTCGCCGGTGCGCGCGGTGGCTCGACGAGCTCCACCCGGACATTCGCGCGCTCGTTCGCGTCGACGGCCACGCCGTGGTCCTGCGCGGCGCCGTCGACCGACACGAGGTACATGCCGGGCGCGAGATCCTCGAACGCGACGGACCCGGCCGCATCGGTGAGTGCTTGCACGCCGACCCCGGTGTCGTCGAGCAGCGTGACCCCGACTCCGGCGTACGAGAAGCCGTCGCGATCGACCACCACGACGTCCAGCGCGCCCACCTCCATCGCCGGCTCGACGGGCGGCGGCTCGACCGGCTTCGGCTCGACCGGCTTCGGCGTCATGCCGTCGAGGAAGGCCTGGTAGAGCGCGACCAGTTCGATCGGGTTGTAGTGCCACACGATCGGCGAGGCCGGTACTGCGTCGCCCGCCTCGCTCCACCACATGTACGGCGCGAGCTCCTCGGCGAGGCCCTCGGTGTCGAGCCCGAGCTCGTCGATGCGCGCGACCGCAGACCCGATGTCGAGCGCCCACTCGCTGAGGAAGCGGCACTGCAGTATCCGCATCGAGCGACCGCGGCCGCTCGCGTAGAACTCGACGAGCTCTGCGGGGGTCAAGAGCCCGTCCTTCGCGAAGCCGCCCCCGCCGTCGTCGATCTCGATGTCCTCGACCAGCATCGGCACGTCGACGGTGAGATCGTTGCTGTCGTCGTCGAGCTGCGGCCAGCCCACGACGAGCGGATCGGTCGTGAACATCTCCCAGTGCACCGCCGGTCGGGGCGCGAGCTGGTCCGACTCGTCGAGCCCGCGGCCGTGGCCCGACAACCAGAGCGGATCGCCGCTCTTCACCTTCACGTCGAGCCCGGTCACGACGCGCGCCGTGCCTTCGAGCCCGTACGTCGACAGGCGGTGGGCGAGGACCGGATCGACGGATGGCGTGGGGTCGAGGCCGAGCTCGCGCCTCGTCTTGCGCAGCGCCGCGAGCGTCTCGCTCTTGTTCTTCTTCTCCGTGGGGTCGACGGCGTTCACCGTGCCGGTCGGCTCGTGGGTCTTGTAGTACTTCGTGCGCGTTCGTTGCAGCTCCATCAGCGCGCTCGCGGTGGCGTCGTCGTAGATGCCGTTCGCCGGGCCCTCGTAGCCATCGACGAGCCGCATCAATCGCTTCTGCACCCACTCGATGTCCGCCGCCGAGCCACCCGGCACCGGCCCGACGTAGGCGTACGCGGCCTCCTCGACGTCGGCCTCGTGCTGGCCGCGCGCCTTCGCGGCCTCCACCTCGGCATCGTCGTTCGGATCCGGCGCGAGCTCGACGTCCGCGATCCACGGCACCCGCTTCGCGAGCTCGGCGTCCAGCGCTTCCGCCGACAGGTGCATGAGCACGGTCCACAGCGTGCGCGGCGTGTCGGACTTCGGCGGCGGCGGCTCCCCGGGCTCGGGCGGATCGTCGTCGTCGTCGTCGTCCTCTTCGGGGAACATCGCCTTCCACGTCGTCGCGCCGACGGTCATCTTCCCGTCGATCTTCCACGTGCGACCCGGGATGTCCCATTGGAAGTCGCGGATCGCCTCGACGAGCTCTGCATCGCAGGTGCCATCCTCGACGCGCGCCGGATCGCCGGGCAGGTAGTAGGGCAGGAGTCTCTGCGGATTGATCAGGACTGCGAGCCGGCGCTTCACCTTCACGACGAGCTCCGGCGGATTCGTGCACTTCTTGCCGACCGACGGTGGCTTCGCCTTCTTGTCGTCGCCGTCGCCACCGCTGCCCGGCGCCGGCGAGGGCTTGCCCTGGAAGCGGTCGTACACGCCCTGCGGGATCTCGTGGCGCAGCACGATGAAGTTCGTGCTGCCGAACGCCATGCGATCGGGATCCGGCGCCGGATCGAGCCGCGCCGCGACGATCGTCGCATCGAGAGGCGCGACCAAGGTCGAGCGCGGCGTCGCCCCGATGTGCACGCCACCGTGCCAGAGGTTGTTGGCCCCGAGCGGGAAGTAGCCGCCGAGCTGCGTCGTCTCCACGTGCGTGTGCATGCTCGCCACGCTCTCTTCGTAGACGTCGACGCCCGTGGGCATGTGGAGCTGCCGCATGCCCCACGGGCCCAGGCGCTCGAGCTCCACGAGGGGATCGAGCCGGCACTTCTCGCGCGGCGTGTTGCCTGGCGCGAAGTCCTCGGGGCGACTCTCGGCGGTGTACTGCGCCTTGAAGTACGGCGACGCCGACACCTCGAAGTGCAAGTGCGCGCGGCTCTCGTCGCTGCCGTCGAAGATGTACGTCTTGCCGGTGTCCTTGTTCTTCCACGTGTCGGAGATGCCGACGGTGCCGATCGCCTGGCCTGCGAGCACGCGATCGCCCTTCTCGACGAAGACCTCGAAGCAGTGCGCGTACAGGTACCAGCGCTTCTCCGTCTCGCTACGGATGACGATCGTGCGGCCGTAGCCGCCGACGCCCGACACGAACTCCTTCGCGACGGCTTCCTCGACCCGCCCGTCGCACACGGACACGATCGTCGCGCCGTGGTGCCCCGATGCGATGTCGATGCCCTGGTGGTGATGGATCTTGTCCGGGCCCTTGAACGAGCGCGGATAGAGGAACGACCCCTGCCGGCAGCCCTTCTTGCAGTTGTAGCGACCGCCGCCGGAGCTCTCGAACCTCGCCTTGCACGGCATGACGTTCCGAGGCGCACCGCTCGCGTCGAAGTCCTCGCACGTCAGCTTCGGCGGCAGCTGATTCGGGATCGGCGTGAGATCCGTGGCGCTCACGACGACGGGCAGTCGATGGATGGTCACTTCGCATCCGCCTTCACGTCGCGCGCGCACCGGAATCCGAACCACGGCATGCCCTCGAAGTCGCCGCAGCTCGCCGGCCGGAAGCTCGCATCGGTGATGCCGTGCCACGCCGAACCGCGGCAGCCCCCGATGTGACGCGACGGCCGAGGTGGGCGCCCCGGGATCACCGCGTCGTCGACGTACTCGCTGACGTTCGCCATGAGATCGCAGATGCCGCTCTTCGTCGTCGCGTCGGCCCGCGCGCACGCCGGGCTCGTGCCGGCGCGCTCGCTGGCGCCCGTCGCGGGCTCCATGCCGCGCGCCGCGACCTCCCACTCCGCGTCGGTGGGGAGGCGCTTGCCTGCCCATCGGCAGTAGTCCTCCGCCTCGGGTCGCGTCACGCAGTTCGCAGGGTGATCCTCGCGCCCGCTCGTCACCATCAGATCCGCGCGACCCGTGCGGAGGTTGCAGAGCGGGAGATCGGCGTTCTTCGGCACGATCCAGTCGCGCGGATCCGCGGGACCGCGCAGGAACTGGTGCGGACATCCCACTGCGTCCTTGCACTCCGCCTCGGTGTTGCAGATCGGTTGCTTCGCCGCCTTTCGACACGCGACGTAGTCCGCGACCGTCACCTCCGTGCGATCGAGATCGAACGGCGCGAGCTCGACGTCCCAGCGCTCGATGCCGGGCCACTGCTCGATCTCTGCGGCCGGCGGTCCCATCGTGAAGCGACCGCCCGGCATGCGCACCATGTCGGGGCCCGGTGCGAGCACGATGTCGCGCACGAGCTCGGTGCCCGCGACGAGCTCGACGTCCTCGAGGAAGGCGCCCTTGCCCTCGGCGGCGACGCGCAGGCGATGGCGTCCGACGGGTGCGTCGAGCGCCTCGCCGGCGTCGCCGAGCTTCGTGTCGCCGGCGTACACCGTCGCGGCGAGCGGCTGGCCGGCGACGTCGCGCGCCGTGACTCGCAGGCGCGCGGTCGGTGTCGTCGGCGGCGCGCTGGTCGGCGTCGGTGCGGGCTCGTCCGTGGGCGAAGGCGTGCAGCCGCATGCGAGGGCGAGCACGACGAAGATCCGATCACCAGCTGTGCGCATAACGCTTCTCCTTCACGACGACGACGTGGGCGCGCGACGTCGACACGCCGATCGCCGCTCCCCCGGCGACGATCGTGGCCGCGGCATCGCGCACGAGCGGGGCATTGCGCTGCGACTTGCCGCGGCGCTTGGCGTCCTTCGCGAGCTCGAGCCAACAGGTCCCGCTCGTCTCGATGCCGTCGATGCGCACGCACGACGCGTCGTCGAGCGCCAGCGCGCGGACCTCTCCGTCGGGCATGCGCACCTTCACGCGCGCGCCACCATAGCTCTCCGCGCGCCGACCCACGCAGCGGATCTCGATCCACGTCGGCGCGGGCCGGGCCGGCAGCAGCTCGGACAACAGCGGCGCGGGCTCGGAGCGGCCACGGACGTCCGCGCGCGACGCGGTGTCGCCCACGATCCTGCGAATCCGCAGGATCACCCACGAACCGCTCGCGATCATCTCGGCGAGTGCGTCGAGCGCATCGTCCTCGTCGAGCCAGCGCCCGCTCGCCCAACCCACGCTGTCCCGCAGTGCACGGCCCGACGCCGACCACAACAACCGACGCGCGGATCCGAGATCGGTGCAGTGCTCGATCCACGCTTCGTCGAGGTCGGCAGCGCGCACGTCGTGAGCACGCACGAGCACCGCATCGCCGGCGAGGCCGAGATCGAGGGGGATCCGATCGAGTGACAGACGCATCGCCCGCGGGCGCCGAAGGGCGGCGTCCGGGCAGTACCCGCGCCCCTCGGATCGTCACGGGGCCCGCTACGGGGCCGTGCGAGCCGGTTTCGGAGGCTCGGCGGCGGGCAGCGCCAACGCGGGCGAGGAGTCCTCGGCCGGCACGGACGTGAACTCGATGGTGCCCACGTCGCGCTCGTCTTCGCGCGCGCGCGCGCGCTCGTCCGACAACGCGCGCAGCTCGACCTCGAGCTCGGGGAATCGCCACGTGGCGCGCGCGAGATCGTCGACGGTCACGTCGCCACCCATCTCGAACAGCCTGCGGCGCAGCTCCTTGGGATCGATCGACGACTGCGCGGCGGTGCGCCACGCCGTCGCGATCTCGTCCTCGTCGACGCCGCGCGCCTCGCAGGCCGACTCGTGCACGGCCTGCAAGAGCGCACGCCGCCCGTTCTCCTCCGCGATCACGCCGCGATGGGCGACGTGGAACGGGAAGCGCACGATCGGCACGAGCAGGAACGCGAGCGTCGCGAAGAGCGGAAGCTCGGCCGCCCAGAACGGCAGCCCCAGCCACGTGCCCACGCCCCCCATCAGCGCGACGAAGGCGGTGAGCGAGAGGATGCCGATGTTGCTGCCGGTGCTGTTGCCCGTGAACGGCTCGCGCTCGACGCTGCCGCGCCAGATCGCCGGCACGGGTACCGCAGGGGCGGGCGGCAACGCGGCCGGGCCGGCAGTGGGGCGCAGATCGGGGAAGCGATACACGATCGCGCCGCCCTCGGTGACGTCGACCTCGCCGTCGTAGTCGACGAGCAAGCGCGACACCGCGGTCTCGGCCTCGGGCCGCGGCAAGCCGGTGACGCGCACGACGTCGCCGAGCCCGATGCGTCCGCGTCGCGCTCGGATCTCGGCGGCGAGCAGCTTGCGCACCGCATGGGGATCGACGGGCTCGTGCGGCGGTCCGAAGAACAGCCGGTTCACCTTGTCGTAGAACGCCCGCGGGTGGCGCTCGTCCTCGTCGCCCACGAGTGACGCGCGGGGATGCACGCCCCAGAACATCGCGTCGCTGACGAGCTCGAACATGCCCCACAACAGGTAGCCGGCGCCCTCGAGCGGGGCGCCGTCCTCGGCGGCGATCGACAGCGCGATCGCACCGACGAGCAGACCCACCGCGAACACGATCGCGTAGCCGAGCAGGAACACCGCGAGCCCCACGCGCACGATCCAGCGCGACAGCCCCGCGATGCCGCGCCCCATCCATCGCACCATCGCGCGCATCCGTCCGCGCCGCTCGTAGTCGATCGCGAAGCCGGTGGGGAACCGGAACAACAGCTCGCCCTTGTCGGTGACCGACAGGTGCCCGCGGTGCACCTGGAGCAGCCGGTGCAGCCCGAGCTCGGCGTCGCGCAACGCGAGGCCCGTGCGCGCGGCCGCGTCCGCGATGGTGGCGTCGCCCGGGCGGTCCGCCAGTGCGACCCGCACGAGACCGGCGGCTTCGTCGGGCGCCATCTCGATTCGAGCATACCCGACGAGGGGGGCGTTTCTTTCGACTACCGGGCCAGCTTCAGCGCGCGGATCCACGGGCCGATGTCGTCCGCGAATCGTGGCTGCTGTGCGTCCGGGATCGGCGCGCCCACCGGGGCCGGTCGCGCGGCGTCGCGGCCCAGCGCCACGAGGGGATCGACGTGGGCGAGCCCGTGCTCGCCGTCGGCGAGCAGCTCGAGCCGCAGGCGATCGTGCGGCGTGCGTCCCGTGTGTCCCGCGAGCGCGACCGTCTGACCCTGCACGACGGCGGCGCCCGGCGCGAGCTCGCCGATCGTGCGCAACAGGTGGGCATAGCGGGCGCGCGTGCCGTCCGCGAGGACGAGCTCGAGGACGAGCCCGTCGCTGCTCGTGCGATCCACCGACTCCACCACGCCGTCGGCGAGCGCGACGATCGGCGCGCCCTCGGGCACGCGATACACCGCGCCGATGCGCCCCTGCACGACCTCGATCGACGGCGGCAACAGGCCACGCGCCTCGGGATCGACGCGATGGAAGCCGATCGGCGAGCGCAGCCGGGCGCGCTGCATCGGCTGACCGTCGGCATCGAAGAACGCCGGCGTGCCGCCTTCGGGCTTGTAGCGGAAGTACGCCGACCGAGCGGCTGCGCCGACGAAGCGCACGGCGAGCACGGAGCCGTAGCGGTGGAAGCGACGGCCGAGCCAGCGCTTCTCCACCATCACCTGCACGCGATCGCCGGGGCGCGCCTCGGTCATGAAGTCGACGTCGTGTGCGAGCGTGCGCGCGACGAGATCGGCGAGCTCCGGCTTCTCGCCCGCTTCGAGCACCGCGCTGCCGAGCTCGGCGTCGCGTCCGAGCTGGATGTTCACGACCTCGACGTCGGTGCGCAGCGGGTGTTGGATGTTGCGCACCGAGAGCGCTCGGCCGTCGCGACAGGCCTGCAGGATGTGGCCCTCGGCCAGCTCGATCTCGAGGGCGTGCACGCCTCCGAATCGATCGACGGCGATCCGCAACGGAGCTCCGCTGCCGCCGAGCAGCGACAGATCGACGTGGGTGCGCACCGCGGCCTCGACGGCATCGATCTCGTCACCGGGCGTGCCCAGGTGCATGAGCGCGAGCCGCAGCGTCGTGCCGCTCGTCAGCGTCGTCGACAGCGAGACGAGGTCTTCGAGCCCTTCGAAGATGCGCACCGGATCGCCGCCGCATGCCTGCGCCGGAGGATCGGCCAAGGGCGGCAGCGGTCCCGAGCCCTCGTCGGCGATCGCCGCCGCGCCGAGGCCGGGCAGATCGGCGAGCGAGCCGCCGTCCCGCCACACGAACACGTACGCGTTGACGAGCGCGAGGATCCCGAGCGCGACGATCGTGCGGTTGCGGACGCGGCGCTCGGCCGGATCCGCGGCGCGTGCACGGCCGGCCTTGCCGCTGCGCCGGGGGTCGACCTTGCGGTTCTTCGCCTTGGCGGCCCGCGTGGCGCGGGAGGGGCGGGCCCCGCCGGGCGTGGCCGCGGTCGCGGGCCGGCCGGGGTGATCGCGGCCGAACAACGTGTTTCTGGCTATCCCAAGCGGCCCGGACAGGCAAAATACCGGCGATTGGACCCGATCTACCGCAGCCCGCAGAACGCCCACGTGGCCCCGGCGACCCCCGGCGAGTTCCGGGAGATCGCGATCGGTCCGCTGCGCGTGTGGCCGCCGGTCGTGCTCGCCCCGATGGCGGGCGTCACCAACCACCCGTTCAGGGCGATCTGTCGGCGCTTCGGCGCGGGCCTGTACGTCAGCGAGATGATCACGGCGCGGCCGCTGTGCGACGGCAACGCCAAGACGCTGCGGCTCGCCGGCTTCGGCGAGGGCGAACGCCCGCGCAGCCTGCAGCTGTACGGCGTCGATCCGTTCTACGTCGGCGAAGCGGTGCGTCGGCTCGTCGGTGAAGGTCGCGTCGATCACATCGACATGAACTTCGGTTGCCCCGTGCGCAAGGTGACGCGCAAGGGCGGTGGCGCGGCGATTCCCGCGAGGCCGCGCCTGTTGCAGAAGATCGTCCACGCGGCGGTCGAGGCCGCTGGCGCGGTGCCGGTGACGCTGAAGTTCCGCATCGGGCTCGACGACTCGCTCACCACGTTCCTCGACGCGGGTCGCATCGGCGAGAGCGAAGGCTGTGCGGCGGTGGCCCTGCACGCGCGCACGGCCGCGCAGCTGTACGACGGGCTCGCGCGCTGGGAGGCGATCGCGGCCCTGAAAGCGGCGGTGCGATCGATCCCGGTGCTCGGCAACGGCGACATCTGGGAGGCCGAGGACGCGCTGCGGATGATGCGGACCACCGGCTGCGACGGCGTCGTGGTCGGGCGCGGATGTCTGGGCCGGCCGTGGCTCTTCCGCGACCTCGCCGACGTGTTCGACGGACGCGAGCCCGAGGATCCGCCGCGGCTCGGCGTCGTCGTCGACATCATGCTCGAGCACCTGCAACGCTTGTGCGAGTGGGCGGGCGACGGGCCGGGCCTTCGCATGTTCCGCAAGCACGCCACCTGGTACACGAAGGGCTTCCGCGGCAGCGCAGCCGCACGCGGACGCATCATGACGGCGAGCTCGATCGACGAGCTCACCGCGATCCTGCGCGATCTCGACCCGACCGAGCCCTTCCCGCCGTCGGCGATGCGAGTGCCGCGCGGCAAGACCGGCGGCACGCAGACCGTCTCGTTGCCCGACGGCTTCCTCGACCAGCTCGACGACGACACGCCGCCCGAGGCCGAAGACGCGAACGACGGCGGCTGAAGGAATTCGACGACCCTCGTGCAACGCCCGCGCGCGGCGGCCGACAGTGCATTCGTGGCCCAGCCTGCTACGATCCCGGGAGTGGTGCGATGACCGTGTCGGACCTCACCCTCGAGCTCCTGAAACAGATCCGCGACGCGGCGTACGAGACCAACGCGCGGCTCGACCAGACCAACGCGCGGCTCGACCAGACCAACGCGCG
>CAYXVR010000039.1:0-91221 GCA_964468635.1 uncultured Nannocystaceae bacterium | reverse complement strand
CCCTCCCTCCGTCGGGCGAAGCCCGCCGGAGCCTCCCACCCCTTCGGCGCTGGCGCGCTCGCGCTCGCGTCCTGCGAGCGCGAACCCTACGACCGACGACTCGGTTGGTTCGCGTCCCCTCCTTCGTGTCACGTGGGGGTGGGGTGTGACGTTGAAGCGATGCTTCACGGCTTGACGGGCGCGGAAAGGTGCACGCAAGCTGTGCCCGCCCGCGACCCCTGGGCGTCGTCGTTCGCGACGATGTCGGCGCCGTCGGCACTCGAACGACAAGGAGCACGACCATCTCTCGCCGTACGTCCAGACCACCCCCGCGTCCATCCGAGCAGCATCGCGTCGGACGACGCATCCGCGCCCGCGAGGTCCGCGTCATCGACGAGGCCGGCGAGCAGCGCGGCATCATGACGACGCAGGATGCGATGGAGCTCGCCGCGACCGCGAACCTGCAGCTGGTGGAGGTCAATCCGAAGGCCAATCCACCGGTCTGCAAGATCATGGACTACGGCAAGTTCAAGTACGAGACCGCCAAGCGCGAGCGCGAAGCGAAGAAGAACCAGAAGACGTTCGAGGTCAAGGAGGTGAAGTTCCGCCCCAAGACCCACGAGCACGACTTCGACTTCAAGCTGCGCCACATCCGGCGGTTCCTCGGTGAGGGCGACAAGGTCCGCCTCGTCGTGCAGTTCCGCGGCCGCGAGATCACCCACCCGGAGACGGGTCGCGCGATCCTCGATCGCGTGTGCAAGGGCGTCGTCGATCTCGCGACGGTCGCCCAGATGGCGCAGCTCGAGGGCAACCGCCTCAACATGGTGCTCGCGCCAAAGCCGAACCGCGTGCCGGTGCCCGTGCGGCCGAAGTCCGAGCCGCTCGAGGCCCGCCCGCCGCGACCCGCCCCGCCGCCCCGCGAGCTGAAACCGACGGACGGCGAGCCGGGTGACGACGACGCGGACGAGGACGACGACGACGACATGGAAGACGACGCCGATCGTGCGGCCGCCGCCGAGCGGGAAGCCGAAGAGGCGAATTAGCGCCTCCCTGGGCGCCTCGTGCGCCCGCAACGAACCCGGTGCCCGGCGCTTGCGGCCGGACCCGGGTTTGGGTATTCCCCCGTGCCCCGGGACCGACATGGCCAAGATGAAGACCCACAGCGGCTCGAAGAAGCGCTTCCGGTTCACCGCGACCGGCAAGGCCAAGCGCAAGGCGAGCCACAAGAACCATATCCTGACCAAGAAGAACGCCGATCGGATCCGCAAGCTGCGGGGCACGCAGGTCGTGTCGCCCGAGGATCAGGTCCGCATCGAAGGGCTCCTGCCCAACGGGAGCCGGTGACGCCATGCCCCGCGCCAAACGAGGATTCAAAGCCCGCCGCCGTCGCAACCGCGTGCTCGCGTTCGCGAGCGGCTTCGTGGCCGGTCGCCGTCGCATGTGGCGGCGCGCCGTCGAGGCCGTGCACCGCGCGTGGAAGCACGCGTACGTCGGTCGCAAGAACAAGAAGCGGAACATGCGGCGGCTGTGGATCGTCCGCATCAACGCCGCCGCGCGCATGAACGGGCTGAGCTACAGCCGGCTCGTCGACGCGCTCGGCCGCGCCGGCATCGAGATCGATCGCAAGGCGCTGGCCGAGCTCGCGGTCGTCGATCCCGCCGCGTTCGGCAAGATCGTCGAGACCGCGAAGCAAGCCGCCAAGGCGGCCTAGCTGCTATCGTCGGCCCGTGGCCGAGTCCATCGATCTCGAGGGGATCCTCGCCCGCCTGGGCGAGGATCTCGCGCATGCGCGCGACGACAAGGCGCTGTACGAGCTGCAGGTCCGTTACCTCGGCAAGAAGGGCGAGGTCACCGGACTGTCGCGCTCGCTGGGGACGATTGCCCCGGCCGATCGCAAGGCGTTCGGCGAGCGCATCAACTCGCTCAAGCAGGCGGTCGAGGCCGCGCTCGCGGATCGCGGCCGTGCGCTCGCCGACGAGCGCAGGGCGGCCGAGCTCGGGCGCATCGAGGATCTGACGTTCACGCCGCCGCGTCCGACGCTCGGCACCCTCCACCCCGTCACGCGCACGCGTCGCGAGCTCGAGCGTGTGTTCTCCGGGCTCGGCTTCGACGTGCTCGACGGTCCGCATGTCGAGGTCGAGGCCTACAACTTCGACGACCTCAACATCGGACCCGATCACCCCGCGCGCGACATGGCCGATACCTTCTTCGTGAAGGGGCCGCGCGGCGAGCCGAGCGATCTCGTGCTGCGCACGCACACGTCGCCGGTGCAGGTGCGCACGATGCTGACGCGCACGCCTCCGATCCGCATCGTCGCGATCGGTACGGTGTTCCGCCGCGACGACGATGCCACGCACACGCCGGTGTTCCACCAGATCGAGGGCCTGTGTGTGGATCGCGAGGTGAGCATGGCGGACCTGCGGCTCACGCTCTATCGCTTCGTCGGCGCGTTCTTCGGCCGCGATCTCGAGGTGCGGCTGCGGCCGTCGTTCTTCCCGTTCGTCGAGCCGGGCGCGGAGTTCGACATGCAGTGCCCGTTCTGTTCCGGCAAGGGCTGCAGCGTGTGCAAGGGCGGCGGATGGATCGAGCTGGGCGGCTCCGGCATGGTGCACCCCGAGGTGTTCGCCGCGTGCGGGCTCGACCCCGAGCTGTGGACGGGGTGGGCGTTCGGGTTCGGCATCGATCGCATGGCGATGCTCAACCACGGCATCGACGATCTGCGGCTCATGTTCGAAGGTGACGTGCGCTTCGGGGAGCAGTTCCCGTGTTGATCTCGCGCGCATGGCTCACCGAGCTGCTCGCGGACAGCGACGTCGATCTCGCAGCGCTGGGCGATCGCGAGCTCGCGGCGAAGCTCACCGATCTCGGGCTCGAGGTCGAAGGCGTCACGCGCGTCGGCGAAGGGCTCGACGCGGTGCGTGTGGGGCAGGTCGCCGCCGTGAAGCCGCATCCCGACGCGGACAAGTTGAGAGTGGTCGATCTGCAGGACGGCGAAGGCATCCGCACGATCGTGTGTGGCGCGGCCAACGTGCCCGCGCCCGGCGGCAAGGTCGTGTTCGTCCCCCCCGGCACGCGACTGCCGAGCGGCCTGGAGATCGGCGCGCGAGCGGTCCGCGGGGTCGCGAGCGCCGGCATGATCTGCTCGGAGGACGAGCTCGGCATCGGGCCCGATGCGTCGGGGATCCTCGTGCTCGGCGACGACGTGCGCGCGGGCGACCGGCTCGTCGATCGCGTCGCGGGCGTCGCGGACACGATCATCGAGCTCGGCGTCACGCCGAACCGGCCCGACGCGCTCGGCCACGTCGGCGTCGCGCGTGATCTCGCCGTGAAGCTCGGCGGTCGTTTCGTATCGCCACGGTGGACCGTGCCCGACGCCGCCGACGCGCCGAACCTCGTCGAGCTGTCCGCCCCCGACCGCTGTGGCCGCTACTTCGGGCTCGCGCTCACCGGAGCGGCAGTGGGCGACTCGCCGCTGTGGCTGCGCGTGCGGCTGCACCGGCTCGGGCTGCGACCGCTGTCGAATGTCGTCGACGTCACGAACCTCGTGATGCTCGAGTGGGGACAGCCGTTGCACGCCTTCGATCGCGCGCGGTTGGCCGAGGGCCGCGTCGTCGTCCGCCGCGCCCGCGCGGGGGAGACCATGCGCATGCTCGACGGCCGCGATCTCGAGCTGTCGACCGAGGACCTCGTCATCGCCGACGCACGCGTGCCGCAGGCGCTCGCGGGCGTCATGGGGGGCGAGCACTCGGGCGTCGAGGCGAGCACGACCGATCTGCTGCTCGAGGCCGCGTGGTTCCACCCCACGTTCGTGCGCCGCACCGCGAAGGCCCACGGCCTGTCCACCGACAGCAGCCATCGCTTCGAGCGCGGGGTCGATCACGGCGTCGGGCTCGAGTCCGCGTGCGCGCGCGCGGTCGCGCTCCTGACGGAGCTCGCGGGCGCGCGTGTCGTCGGCAAGCGCGTGGTCGAGGGCCAGCGGCCGGTGCCGCCCGCGATCCCGTTCCGGCGCGCGCGCAGCCGCTTGCTGCTCGGCATCGACGTGCCGGAGCCGGAGACGCGGCGGATCTTCGACGGGCTCGGCATCACGATCGAGCAGGCGCCCGCCGACGGGCCGTGGATCTGTCGCCCGCCCACGCATCGGCCCGACCTCGAGATCGAGGTCGACCTCGTCGACGAGCTGGTGCGTCACCACGGGCTCGATCGCCTGCCGATGACGCCGTCGCCGCGCAGTCTCGAGGGGGGCGCGCCCGATCGCGAGCTCGCAGCGCGTCGGCACGGTGAGGCCGCCTTGGTGGACGCGATGCGGGAACACGGGCTGCACGAGACGATCTCGTTCGTGTTCACGCGACCCGAGGTGATCGAGGCGGTCGGTGACGTGCCGCTCGCCCACGCCGTCGCGCTCGCGAATCCCATGCGCGTGGAGGCGAGCTACCTGCGCACGCACATGCTGCCCGGGTTGCTCGATGCGCTAGGGATCAACCTCGCTCGGCACGCGCGCGAGGTCGCGTTGTTCGAGCGCGGACGCGTGTATGCGTTCGTGCCCCGCGACGTCGTCGACGGGCCCACGGCCGCAGCAGATCGACGATTGCCCGCGGAGCCGACGCGGCTGGCCGTGCTGCGCTCGCCGGGCGCGCGACCCGATCGCGACGCGATCGCTCGTGCCGAGCCGCGCGAGCTCGGGGCCACGCTCGTCGAGGCGCTCGCGCGCGTGGGGCATGCGGCCCGCATCGTGCCCGCGCGCACGCCCGTCGCGTGGCTGCATCCCGGTGCGCAGGCGGAGGTCGAGATCGAGAACGCGGTCGTCGGTCGCTTCGGCCGGGTGCATCCGTCCGTGGTGGATCGGTGGGATCTCCCCGCCGCGGCGGAGCCCGTGTACGGCGAGCTGTGGCTCGAGCGCGTGCCGGTGCCGCGTGTGCCGACGTACGTACCGTTGCCGCGCTTCCCCTCCACCGCGCGCGACGTCTCGTTCGATCTCGCCGTCGACGTGCCGGCGGCCACGGTCGTCGCAGCGATCGTGGCCGCGCATCGGGAGCTGTCCTCGAGTGGCGACGATCCGCCGCGGCTGGCGACGGGCGATCGCGCAACGGCGCCCGTCGAGCTCATCGAGGACTACCGCGGCGACGGCGTGGCCGACGGTCGACGGGCGCTGTTGTTGCGGATGCACTATCGCGCGGCGCAGCGGTCCGTGACGGATGCCGAGGTGCAGGGGTTGCATCTCGCGATCGTCGAGCGGGCGGTCGTGACGCTGCGGGGCGTGGATGCTGCCGTTGCGCTCCGGTGATCTCGGGCACGGGCACGGGCACGGGCACGGGCACGGCATGGGCAAGATGGCTGCCGATCGGCAGAGGTTGCGCCTTGCGCAACCTCTCCCGATCGGCAACCATCCTTGCCCATGACGAAGGCCGACATCATCGATCGCGTGTGCGAGCGCGTCGGCGGCTTCTCCAAGAAAGAAGCGGCCGATCTCGTCGAGAAGATCTTCGATGTCATGAAGACGACGCTCGAGACCGGCGAGAAGATCAAGATCTCCGGCTTCGGCAACTTCGTCGTGCGCGAGAAGAAGCCGCGTCCCGGTCGCAACCCGCAGACCGGCACCGAGATCCTCATCGACGCCCGCAAGGTGTTGACGTTCAAGCCGAGCCCCGTGCTCAAGCAAGCGCTCAACCCCAACGGCTGATCGACGCGCGATGCAGGGCGACAAGCGCACAAGCCGGTCGCGTGGCCGCGGCCGTGCACCGGCATCCGGCGCGTCCGCGGAAGGTCGGGGCGGCAAGGGCGAGCCGGACGAGCTCGACCTCGGCTCCGACAAGCTCTACTTCAAGATCGGCGAGGTCGCGGAGATCGTCGGCGTGCCGGCGTACGTGCTGCGCTACTGGGAGAGCGAGTTCAAGACGATCCGGCCCCAGAAGTCGCGCACGCAGCAGCGCGTGTATCGGCGCCGCGACGTCGCGACGCTGCTCCGCATCAAGCACCTCTTGTACGAGCAGCGCTTCACCATCGCGGGCGCGCGCGCGCAGCTGAAGGAACAGGCGGCCGAGAGCCTCGAGCTCGCGAAGCCGAGCGGCCCGTACCTCGTGCGGCAGTCGCTCGCCCGCGCACGCCTGGTCCTCGAGGATCTGCGCGCGCTCGTGCGCAACGAGGGCACCGAGCCGCTCGAGCGCACCGCCGCCGACCCGTCGCAGTTCGTCGCCCGCGCAGGCGGGGTCCGGGCCGTGATGGAAAAATCCGCGGACGAGCCCTGAATCGCCTGCGCGCGTGCCGGCTTGCCGGGCGGGGGTGCCCCGGGTATAAGGCCGGCTCCGTTGGCGGGGCGTAGCGCAGCCTGGTAGCGCACTAGACTGGGGGTCTAGGGGTCGTGGGTTCGAATCCCGCCGCCCCGACGGAAGCGGATCGCGGCTCCGGGCAACCCCCGGGGCCGCGGTCGTCTGGCACCTCCAATGACCACCTCGCCACGCCCGCTCTTGCTCGTCACGAACGACGACGGCGTGCTCGCGCCGGGGCTCGCGGTGTTGGTCGAGGCCATCGAGGATCTCGGCGACGTGATCGTGTGCGCGCCGGAGACCGAGCGCAGCGGCGCGGCCCACTCGATCTCGTTCCACACGCATCTGCGTGCGAACTCGGTGCGACCGGGATGGTGGTACGTGTCCGGCACGCCGGTCGACTGCGTCTACTTCGCGCTGTTGCACCTGTGCGAGCGGCCGCCCGCGATCGTGTGCTCCGGGATCAACGCGGGCTTCAACCTCGGCAGCGACGTGCTGTACTCCGGCACCGTCGGCGGCGCGGCGGAGGGATACCTGCGCGCGTGCTCGGGGCTCGCGGTGTCGGCCGAGCGCGCGCCCGCGGGGCCGCAGTGGGCGGTGCCGGTGGTGCGGGCGCTCGTGCAGCGGATCCTCGCCGGACGCGAGCGCGTGCTCTTGAACGTGAACGTGCCGGCGGTGCAGGGGCACGAGGCCGAGGTCGATCCCGCGCGCGTGCGCGAGCTGGGGGCCGGACGCGGGCTCGTCGTCACGCGGCTCGGCGAGCGGCGCTATCGCGACGGCGTGCAGCCGCGGACCGACCCGATGGGGCGCCCGTACTACTGGATCGGCGGGCCGCCCGAGCCGGGCTCGACCGATCTCGAGCACGACACCGGCGCGGTCGCGGCGGGGCTGGTGTCGGTGACCCCGCTCGTGCTCGACTTGACCGCCCCCGACCTCGGTCCCGCGCGCGCGCTCGTGGCGGACCTCGGTGGGGGCGTGCCCGCGAAGGAGTCCCGATGAGCTCGCCACTGCCCTCGATCGATGCCGAACGACTGCGCGACCTCGTGCGCGCGAAGATCCGCGACGTCCCGGACTTCCCGAAGCCCGGCATTCTCTTCCGCGACATCTCGCCGGTGCTCTCCGACGCGTCGACGCTCGCGGCCGCGCTCGAGCTGCACGTCGATCGGATCGCCGACCTGGTCGGCAGCGTCGACAAGGTGGTGGGCATCGAGTCGCGCGGCTTCCTGTTCGGCATGGCGCTCGCGCACCGCATCGGCGCGGGCTTCGTGCTCGTCCGCAAGCCCGGCAAGCTCCCGCTCGCGACGGTCGAGGCCACCTATGCGCTCGAGTACGGCGAGGACCGGCTGCAGATCCACGCCGACGCGATCGGCCAGGGCGAGCGCGTCGTCCTGGTCGACGACCTCCTCGCCACGGGCGGCACCGCAGCGGCGGCCCGCGATCTCGCCACCCGTGTGGGCGGCAACGTCGTCGCGGCGCTGTTCCTCGTCGAGCTGACCGGGTTGCAAGGCCGCACGCGCCTGCCCGATCTGCGAGTGGAGACCGTCCTGGCTTTCTAGGGTGGCTCTTTTCGCAGGGACTCCGTCCCTACGCCACCGCTCGACTCGATCCCTCTCGGGCTCGAGTCGAACGGCGGCGCTGATTGAAGCGTCTCGTCGCCCGTCGGAGCCGTTTCCGTAGCTGCGACGTCGAGGTCGAACAGACGCTGTGAGGTCGACGTCGCTGGGCGCGGGATTCGAGGGTGAACAGGCGTCTGTCGGGGGTCGACATCGCAGAGGGGCAGGATTCGAGGTCGAACAGGCGGCTGTCGGAGGTCGAGCCCGGCGATGCGGGGGATTCGAGCGTGAACAGGCGGCTGTCGGAGGTCGAACTCGGCGATGCGCAGAAGGGGCGATCGCGGCGAGGCGTGTCGATCGCGGAGGGGCGGCAGCCCCAGCCAGCCAACACGCGCGCCCCTACGACGAGAGCGCCAGCACGCGGGGCGACAGCTCCATCAGCTCGCCCAGCTCGTGATCGTGCGCCGCCACGAGCAGGCCGGCGCCCGCGGACAACCTCTCGCGCAGGGCGGCGTGCATGCGATCGCGCCCGTCCGCGTCGACGCCGGCGAACGGCTCGTCCAGCACGAACAGGCTCGCCTCGCCGAGCATGAGCCCCGCGAACGCGAGCCGGCGCCGCAGACCCACGCTGTACGTCGTCGCGAGCTGGTCGATCACTTCGCGCAGCGGTGCATCGATCACGCGCTCGAGCGGCAATCGATCCGCGAACACGTCGGCGTGGAACTGCAGCCACTCGCGGCCGGTCAGCCCCGCGGGCAGCTCGGGCTCCTGTGCCAGATAACGCAGCCGCGCACGGGCGGGCAGGGGCTCCGCGCGCAGATCGTGCCCGTCGATCGCGATCGTCCCCTCGTCGGGGATCACCGTGCCGCAGATGCACCCCACCAGCGTCGACTTCCCCGTGCCGTTGGGCCCGCGCAACAGCACCACCTCGCCCGACCCGATCGCGACATCCACTCCGCCCAGCACCACGCGCGTGCCGTAGCGCTTCACGATCCCCGTCGCGGACAAGGGCGCACTCAAGAGCCCACCTCCAGCCCGCCACTGCCCACGATCGCGATCGCCAGCGCGAGCACCACCGGCGCGGCGAGCAACACCGATCCGATCGCCCGCCGCGACGACACCGGCAACGCCCCCAGCGCGCGTGCCCTTCGCTCGCGCTGCCGCACGAGCGCCAGCGCGGGCACCAGCCACAGCGCCACGAGCCCCAGCAGCACGCCCACGTGCGCGACTGCCAGCGGCTTGCCCCGCACCGCGAACGCGATCGCGACGCCGACGAGCGCCAACAGCCGCAGCCGCGGCAGCGGGGTGAGGCGCTGGTGCTGCAAGAGCACGAGCCGCAGCATCGGATCGCGCAGCCGCACGATCCACCGCGGCGCGGGCTCGGGCACGGGCGGCCCCGCGAGCGTGCGCGTCGCCTCGGCCAGCCACGGGATCGACTCGAACACGCCGCCGCGATAGACCACCGGCGCGATCGCGAAGAGCCCGAGCGCGAGCCCCACTGCGCCTGCACACGCGATCAGCAACCCGCGTCCGGTCGCGACGCCGTCGATCGACAGATCCGTCGCGAGCTGCACCGGCAGCGCGAGCGCGACCGCGAGCCCCAGCCCGAGCGCCGGCGCGTACAGGTGCACGACGGCCTCGGGCAGCGTCCATCCACCGCCGAGCGACTTCTGCAGCTGCGTGCCCGGGTGCTCCGCGGGCAGTCGACGCCCGAGGAATGCGGCGGTCGCCGCCGCGAACGGCTCGATGCACGCCGCGAGCACCCCGAGCGCGAGCCAATCCACCACGAGCCCCGCATGCACGAGGTCGCGCCGCCCGAGCGCGGGCACGGCCGCCGCGATCGCAAGGGCGCCCCACGCGATCGACACTGCGAGTGCGCGCAGGTGTCGAGCGCGCGCCGCGACGAACCGCGCGCGCGGATCGACCGGCAGCGCGAACGTGGAGAGATGACCGGACGCGTGCAGATACCCACCGGTGCGCGCGTGCAGTGTCGAGAGCAGCACGAGCGGACCCATCACGAACACGAGGCTCCGCTGGGTCGGCAGCCCCGAGCTCGCGACCGCCGTGAGCGCGAGCGACCACGTCGCCGCCGCGACCGCGGGCACGACGTGCTCGGTCGGATCGCCGCGAACGATCGCACGCATCACGGTATCGACCGTCGGCAGGCGAGTCGCGACCATCGCTCGCACGGGAGCATACCCGAACCCCGCTGGGAAACCGCGGACTTGACCGACACTCGTTCGAGTGGAATCGAAGCCCGTCGATCCGCGTCCATCGCCCGCATGGGTGCACGACGTCGCGCCGTCGGTCCGCGAAAACTTGCGCAGACGGTCGCTGGTGATCATCCTGCGCGACGACTCCGAACCGTCGTGCACGCGCTCTGGCTCTCGTCATGGTTGTTGCTCGTCCCTGCCGCCCGCGCGGCGCCGGGCGACACCCATCGCGTGGAGGCCGGCGACACGCTGTGGACGATCGCCCGTGCGCACGGCTGTGACGTCGCGACCCTGCGCGCCGCGAACCGCGACCTCGGCGAGGTACTGCGCGTCGGTTCACGGCTCACCGTGCCGAGGTGCAGCGGCGCGAAGACGGTGGCCGACGCGCCGACGACGACGAAGCCCGAGCCCACGAAGGCCGAGCCCGCGCGCACGCGTCGACACCACGTCGCGCCCGGCGAGACGCTCGAGGGCCTCGCGAAGCGCTACCGGATCCCCGTCGCGGAGATCATGCGGCGCAACAAGCTGCGCTCGACCACGATCCTCGTCGGCCGCGATCTCGACGTCGGCGACCTGCCGGCCCGCCGTCCGCGCCCCGACGCGGTGGCCCGCGGTTCCGATCGCTTGCCGTCGCTCGCCGACGACGTCGACGGGTCGCCCGAATCCACGGCCGCGACGAAGGCCGCCGCGGCCAAGCGCGCCGCCATCGAGGATCTGCCGCCGCCGCCGGAGGAGGAGACCCCCCTCGCCGAGGACGACGACGCCCCGGTCGCCTACGGCTCACGTCGCGGCCTCGGTGGCCAGAGCATAGGCAAGCCGAACCACGGCCGGCTCGAGGGCGGCGTGCAGCTGCCCAAGGACGGCGCGTACTATCGACGCCATCCGAATCGATCGTTCGGAGCGACCCACGTCGTCGAGCTCACGCGCGCTGCGATCGCCGAGGTCCGGCGCAAGCACCCGCGCGTGCACAAGCTCGCGATCGGCGACATCTCCGACGCCGACGGCGGTCGATTGTCGGGCCACCGGTCGCACCAGTCGGGCCGCGACATCGACATCGGCCTCTACTTCGTGCGCGCGCCGAAGAGCTACCCCAAGCGCTTCGTCGGCGCCGACGAGGCGCCGCTGCACCTCGCCGCGACGTGGACCTTGGTCCATGCGTTCTATCGCCAGCGCGGACGCGGCGGTGGACCGGTCGCGATCTTCCTCGACTACGATCTGCAGAAGCGGCTCGTCGAGTACGGGCGCAAGCACGGCGTCGAGAAGCGAGTGCTCCGCGACATGTTCCAGTACCCGAACGGGCGGCGCTCGCGGACCGGATTCGTGCGTCACGAGCCCGGGCATCACGACCACCTGCACGTGCGCTACGGCTGCCCGCCGCGCGATCGCGCGTGTCGCTAGCGAAGCCGCCGCGCGACGACTCCGTTGCGGTCGTGACACGGCGGTGACGGGGTTCGGATAGACTGCCCGACCGCCTCCCATGGCGTCCGAGCCGACCCATCGCGACCTCTACCTGCTCGCCGTGCAGCGCGTCACCGCCCATCCGCGCCGCGATCGGCCGCTCGAGGAGTACCTGCGTGCGCTGCTCGGGCTCGTCCGCGCGCTGAACGACCGGCCGGAGCTGCGCGCGAGCGAGTTCATCGATCTCGTCGTGGGCGGGCTCGCGGCGCCGGCGGTCGAGTTCGAGGCCGCGTGGGACGAGCTGGCGGCCGCCGTGCCGATCGGCGGTGCGACGGCGGCCGACGTCGAGGCGACGATCGCTCGCCAGATCGCCGAGCTGCGCCGACTCGCGGACGCGGGCCTGCTCTCGCCGGGCGCCCGCGAGTTCGGGATCGACGCGCCGCGCGGCGGACGATGGACGAACTTCACGCCGCCCTCGTTCGTCGAGTGCGGCCTGCAGGGCGCCTTCGGGGGGCTCGCGCTGGAGGAGAGCAGCCGCTCGATGACGATCGGCGCACCGCGCCGCGCCGAGCAGTCCGGCATCATGGTCGCGCGCGCCGTGCCGATGAGCTGGGTGACCTGGGACGACGTCACGAGCTTCCTCGTCTGCGGCCAGTGTCACGAGTGATCCCACGTCGCTGACAGCGATGTCGCGGTCGCGCGCGCGCACGCGCGCACAACCGACGTCGCCGGCTCGATCGCCGTCGTCGGCACGGGCCTTGCTCCGAGGTCGAGCGCGGGTGCAATGGGCCCCGCGATGCTGGGAGACGATGGTGATGCGTAGATGGACGTTGGCGATGGTGGTGCTCGTGGGAATCGGAGGCGCGTCGGCGCGCGCGCAGGCGGCCTCGGTCGACTGCAGCAACGAGTACGGCGAGTGCACCGTATCGAACGACGACGGCGACTTCGCGTCGTGCGGCTGCGGGGATACGAGCGGCACGGGTGGCACCGGGGGCAACGACTGGGACGGGCTCACCGAGGACGAGCTGCTCGAGATCTGCCTGGCCGAGCTGCGGTTCTGCGGCGCGGGGGGCAGCGACACCGAGGGCACGTCGGCGACGACGATCGACCCGTCCGCGACGGACTCGGATCCGTCCGCGACGGACACGAGCACCACGTCGGACAGCGATCCCTCCGCGTCGGCGTCGGACACGAGCACCGCGACCGACACGGACCCGTCGGCGTCGGACACGAGCACCGCGTCGGACAGCGATCCCTCCGCGTCGGCGTCGGACACGAGCAGCGCGACGGACACGGCGTCCGATACCGGTGGCAGTGACGACACCGGTGGCGAGAGCGACGAGGCCGGCAGCGAAGACGAGGCGTCCGCGAGCGCCGAGGATGCGTCGGCGAGTGCCGAGGATGCCTCCGCCACCGATCCCGGCGATGGCGAGTCGAGCGGGGGCGGTCAGGCGGACGACGACGACGACGACAAGGGCGGCTGCAGCGTCGATCCGAGCGGCCGCGATCGCGCGGGCCTCCTCGGGCTCGGCGTGCTCGGGCTCGCGGGCCTGCGTCGGCGTCGGCGCTGACGCCTCCGCGGCGCCGGTGTCCGACTCGCGCGCCGTGATCGCGACAGTGCTGTCGCGATCACGCGCGTGCGGTGCCGAAGAGCCGACGATGCTCGCACCCGAATCGGGTCGGCACGGAGCTTGCGAGGTGAGCCGACGATCCGGGCAGTTGCGCCCGGACATGGCTTGGATTTCGAGGATGACGATGACGATGCGTGGTTTGGGTCTGGCGAGTGTGGTGGCGGCGGCGATCTGGGGCGTGGCTGCGCCCGCGCAGGCGGCCGAGGTGATGTGCAGCTCCGATCTCGGCGAGTGCACGGTGTCGAACGACGACGGAGTCGACAGCGCCTCCTGCGATTGCGCGGAGGGCGAGGGCTTCGGCACGAGCGGTGGCGATCGCTACGAGGGGCTGTCCGAGGACGAGCTGCAGGAGATCTGCGAGGGTCTGCTGCTCGACTGCAAGGGGGGGCCCGACACGGATCCGGGCACGTCGACGACGGCGAGCGACACGAGCGCGACCGACACGGACGCGACGTCGACGACCGCCGGCACGGATCCCACGGGTGACACCGAGGGCACCACCGGGCCCGCCGACGACACGGCGGGCAGCGACGAGACGGCGGGTACGACCGCGGCCGAGAGCGAGAGCAGCGGCGCGAGCGCGGAGGATGCGTCGGCGAGCGCGGAGGATGCGTCGGCGAGTGCCGAGGACGCATCGGCGAGCGCCGAAGATGCATCGGCCACCGACGCCGAGGAGTCCAGCGAGGGCGACGGCGGAGCCGACGACGACGACGACTCGGGCTGCAGCTGCGACGCGAGCGGCCGCGATCGTTCGGGCCTGCTCGGGCTCGGCCTGCTCGGTGTGCTGGGCCTGCGTGCCCGTCGACGCCGCGCGTGACCGGCCCTTGCCGGCGAGCGCGAGCGTCTCGTAGCGTCGAGCGGTGAGCACGACGCCGCAGGGAACCTGCCCGACCTGCGGCGCCGCGCTCGGTGATGCGGGCGTGTGCACCTCGTGCGGCACCGCGCTCGCGGTCGCGCCGCGCGCGAGCGTCCGCCCGGGCGAGCCCGGCGGAGACGAGCTCGAGAGCGGCCGCGTGATCGCGGGTCGCTACCGCATCGTCCGTCCGCTCGGCAAGGGCGGGATGGGCGAGGTCGTGCTCGCCCGCGATCTCGAGCTCGATCAGCTCGTCGCGCTCAAGTTCCTGCCCGACGGGTTGCGCGACGATCCGGGCCACCTCGCGCGGCTGCGCGACGAGGTGAAGCTCGCGCGCCGCGTGTCGCATCCCAACGTGTGCCGCGTGC
The DNA here is from genome assembly GCA_964468635.1 of uncultured Nannocystaceae bacterium. Lineage (GTDB taxonomy): Bacteria > Myxococcota_A > Polyangia > Nannocystales > Nannocystaceae > Xiheibacterium. The sequence goes on along the minus strand of CAYXVR010000039.1, from coordinate 76,966 downwards.
ACGACCTCGGCGAGAGCCGTGGGCGCGCGTTCCTCACGATGGAGTACGTCGACGGCGAGGACCTCGGCGCGCTGTTGCGCCGCATCGGTCGCGTACCGCCGGAGAAGGCCGTCGAGCTCGCACACCAGCTGTGCAGCGGTCTGCATGCCGCGCACGAGCAGGGCATCCTGCACCGCGATCTCAAGCCCGCGAACGTGATGATCGACGGCGACGGTCGCCTCAAGATCACGGACTTCGGGCTCGCGGCGCTCGCCCACGATGTCGCCGGCGCGCACGCGCGCGAGGGCACGCCCGCGTACATGGCCCCCGAGCAGCTGGTCGGGTCCGCGGTCGGCAAGACGAGCGACATCTACGCGCTCGGGCTCGTGCTCTACGAGCTCTTCACGGGCAAGCGCGCGCACGCGGTCGCACGCGCACGCGACACGCGACCGGCCGCGCCATCGACGTTGATCGACGGGCTCGATCCCGCGATCGAGCGCGTCATCATGCGCTGCCTCGAGCCCGAGCCGGACGATCGCCCGGCGAGCGTGCTCGCGGTCGCGGCCGCGTTGCCCGGCGGCGATCCGATCGGCGCCGCGCTGGCGGCGGGCGAGCTGCCGTCGCCCGAGATGGTCGCCGCCTCCGGCGACGCGGGCACCCTGCATCCCCGTGCCGCGCTCGCGTGGCTCGCACTCGTGCTCGTGCCGTTGCTCGTGCTCGGCGGCCTGTTCGGCTCCGTCGATCTGCTCGGGCGGCTGCCCACGCCGGACTCGCCCGACGTGCTCGCCCATGGCGCGCGCGAGATCGCGGCGACGATCGCCGAGATCCCCACCGGCGAGTCGGCGCAGTGGCTCGAGGTCGATCATGCGCTGGCGAATGCGCTGGTCGATCGCGACGAAGCGGGCGAGGCGGTCTACGACGATCCGCCGCGCCATCCGTTGAGCCTCGTGTGGCGAGCCGACCCCGGACCACTCGTTGCCCACGAGCCGCTCGTGTCGGGCGAGGACCCGCCGTTCCTCACGCCCGGCGCGCTGCTCGTGGGCGTCGATGCGCGCGGACGACTGATCCACGTCCGACGCAAGCCGGCCGCGAACGATCGCGAGCTCGCCCTTGGCGACGCGGATGCGACGTGGGATCGGCTGCTCGCGCACACCGGGCTCGACCCCGCGACGATCGAGCGCACCGAGCCCACGCTCGTCCCTCCCGATTTCGCCGACGAGCGGCGCGCGTGGACGGCCGCGTGGCCCGACGGCACGCCGGCCCGGGTCGAGGCCGCGAGCGTCCGTGGCGTGCCCGGGTGGCTCGTCGTGCTGGGCCCGTGGAGCGAGCTCTATCGCGAGGCCGCGGGCACCGACGAGGAGGTCGTCGAGGGCTCGATGATGGTCGGCACCCGCACGGGCTCGCGCGTCGTCGAAGGCTTCGAGGTCGTCGTCGTGCTCGCGCTCGCGGCCGGCGCTGCGCTGCTCGTGCTCGGCGGAGTCGTGCTCGCGATTCGCAGCGTGCGGCGCGGCGAGGGCGATCGTCGCACGGCAGCTCGCGCCGCGCTCTTCGTCATCGCGACCGATTTCGCCGCGGAGACGTTCGGCGGCCACCTGACCGGCAACGGCGTGCTGGGCTCGCCGTTCGAGCGGTTGCCGTTCGCGCTGCTCCACGGCGCGACGCTGTGGCTCGTGTACATCGCGCTCGAGCCGTATGCGCGTCGCTTCTGGCCGCACGCGCTCGTGTCGTGGAGTCGATGCATGCGGGGCCGCTGGCGTGATCCGTTGGTCGGTCGCGACGTCCTCGTCGGGACCGCGTGCGCATGCACGATGCTCGCCACCGCCGCGCTCTCGGCGATGCTGTCGCCGGGCGCCCGGCTCCACGTGCCCGAGCTCGACGTGCTGCTCGGGGCCCGCTACGCGATCGCGGCCGTCGTCGGTCTGCCGCGCGCGGGCCTGTGGATGGGCTGCCTCGTGTTCATCGCGGTCGTCGTCGCGCGACTCGTCCTACGCCGCCAGTGGGCGACCGTCGCCGTGACCGTGGCTGCCCCCGCGAGCGTGTTGCTGCTCGCGGAGCCGACGGCCGGGAGCGCGGTCACCGGGATCGTGTTCGGCATCGGCGTCGCGATCGTCGTGTTCCGCGCAGGACTCCTCGGCGCGGTCGCGTGGGCCACGACCCTCTCCGCGCTGACGTCGTTTCCGTGGACGCTCGAGACGGACGCCTGGTACGCAGGCATCGGCTCGCTCGCCGGGCTCGTGGTCGGTGGCCTCGCGATCGGTTCGTTCTGGATTGCCCTTGGCGGGCGACCCGTGCTCGGTGACGGCTTCTTCGGCCGCTGATCCGATCGCCTTTGTGCGGACACGCGTTTGACGGCCCCGTTCGCGGGGAACAAATTCCCGACCGTTCGCGAGGATGACACCGCCCATGCAACGCACCCTGTGGCTGCTCACGACCCTCGTTCTCGCCACCGCGTGCCAGCCGGCCCGCCAGAGCCCGGCGCCCCAGACGCCGCCGGCCGGCGGCGCGCCGGTGGACGGGCCCGTCGCCGATGCGTCGCCGAAGCTGCCGCTCGATCCGGCGGTGCGCACCGGCAAGCTCGCGAACGGGCTGACGTACTACATCCGCAAGCACGACAAGCCCAAGGACCGCGTCGCGCTCTGGCTCGCCGTCGACGCGGGCTCGGTGCTCGAGGACGACGATCAGCAGGGGCTCGCCCACTTCGTCGAGCACATGGCGTTCAACGGAACGGCGCGGTTCGAGAAGAACAAGATGATCGACTTCTTCGAGCAGTCCGGCATGGACTTCGGCGCCGACGTGAACGCGTACACGTCGTTCGACGAGACCGTGTACATGCTGCAGGTGCCCAGCGACGACAGCAAGCTCGTCGCCACCGGGCTCGACGTGCTCGAGGACTGGGCCGGCGCGGTGGGCTTCGACGGCGGCGAGGTCGACAAGGAGCGCGGCGTCGTGATCGAGGAGTGGCGGCTGCGTCGTGGCGCGTTCCAGCGCGTGCGCGATCAACAGCTGCCGATCCTGCTCGCCGGATCGAAGTACGCCGATCGCCAGCCGATCGGCAAGAAGGAGATCCTGGAGAAGGCCCCGCGCGACACGCTGAAGCGCTTCTACACCGACTGGTACCGGCCCGATCTCATGGCGGTGATCGTCGTCGGCAACGTCGACCCGGATGCGATGCAGAAGGAGATCGAGGGGCGCTTCGGCGACCTGAAGGCGCCGGCGAAGCCCCGCGATCGCGCGAGCGTGCCGGTGCCGCTCACGGACGAGACGCGCGTGGCCGTCTTCGGCGACCCCGAGATGTCGCAGACGAGCGTGTCGATGTCGATCAAGGGGCCGCTGTCGAAGCTCGAGACCGAGGCGGACTGGCGCCGGCACAGCATCGAGGATCTGTTCCACGCGATGCTGCGCGCACGCTTCGACGAGATCCGCCGCAAGCCCGACGCTCCGATCACGTTCGCGTTCTCGAACACCTCGCCGTTCGGGCGCGCCGTCGACGTGTTCTCGCTCGACGCGGGCGTGAAGGGCGGCCAGATCTCCGAGGCGCTCGCGGTGCTGCTCGTGGAGGTCGAGCGCGTGCGTCGGCACGGCTTCGTCGCCGGCGAGCTCGAGCGCGCAAAGGCCGAAACGCTGCGCAGGCTCGAGCGCGCCGCGGTCGAGGCCGCGACCGTGGACGGCCGTCAGTACGCGCGTCAGCTGGTGCGCCACCAGCACGACGACCGCGCGATGCCGGGCCCCGACAAGAGCCTCGAGCTCGGCAAGAAGTTCCTGCCCGACATCACGCTCGCGGAAGTGAACGCGTTGGCGGGCGACTGGACCAAGCGCCAGGATCGCGTCGTCGTCGCGAGCGGTCCGTCGCGCGACAAGCTGCCCGAGGTCGACGCGCTGAAAGCCGTGGTCGCGGGCATCGAGAAGCTCGAGGTCACGCCGTACGAGGACAAGGCGGCCGGCGATCTGCTGGCCCAGATGCCGAAACCGGGCGCGATCGCGGAGAAGGCCGAGATCCCCGAGATCGGCGTGACGGTGTGGACGCTGTCGAACGGCGCGAAGGTCGTGCTCAAGCCGACCGACTTCAAGAACGACGAGGTGCTGTTCTCCGCGTTCAGCAATGGCGGCCACTCGCTCGCGAACGACAAGCGCTGGGAGTCGGCCAACCGCGCTGCCGACATCGTCGTGAACTCGGGTGTCGGCGAGCACGACCCCACGGCGCTGCGCAAGGTGCTGGCGGGCAAGGTCGCGTCGATGCGGCCGTACATCGACGAGCTCGAGGAAGGCCTGCGCGGCAACGCGTCGCCGCGCGATCTCGAGACGATGCTGCAGCTCGCGCACCTCTACTTCACGGCGCCGCGCAAGGACGAGGCCGCGTTCGCGGCATGGAAGGCGAGCGAGACCGAGAGCATCAAGAACCGCGATCTCAACCCGCAGTTCTCGTTCTTCGAGGCGTTCGGCGCGTTCTCGGCGCAGGGACACAAGCGTCGCAAGCCCGCGTCGCTCGAGCGGCTCGCGAAGATCGATCAGGATCAGGCGCTCGAGTTCTATCGCGAGCGTTTCGCCGACGCGAGCGACTTCACGTTCGTGTTCGTCGGCAACATCGACCCGGCGAAGCTCGAGCCGATGGTCGCGACGTACCTCGCGAGCCTGCCGGCCACGAGGCGCAAGGAGTCGTGGAAGGACATCGGCGTCCGGCCGCCCGGCGGCGTGAAGAAGTTCCGCATGGCCAAGGGCCAGGACCCGAAGAGCTTCGTGACGCTCACGTTCCACGGCGACGCGAAGTGGACGCCGGAAGCCGAGCACGACCTCGAGATGGCCGAGTCGATCCTCGACATCCGCCTGCGCGAGGTGCTGCGAGAAGAGATGAGCGGCGTGTACGGCGTCTTCGCGAACGGCAGCCTGCAGCGGCGCCCGAAGCAGCGCTACACGGTGTCGATCGGCTTCGGCTGCGCGCCCGAGAACGCCGAGCGCCTGCAGAAGGCCGTGTTCGACGTCGTCGCGGCGATCAAGAAGGACGGCATCGGCGAGGCCGAGGTCACCAAGCTGAAGGAGCAGACCCGCCGCAAGCTCGAGACGCGCATGCGCGAGAACGGGTTCTGGAGCGAGCAGCTCGGCCGGCACTACCGCTACGCCACCGACCCCAAGGCGATCCTCGAGCTCGCGAAGCGCATCGATCGCATCGACGCGGCCGCGGTACAGAAGGCGTTGAAGCGATTCGTCGAGCCCAAGCGTCACCTCGAGGGACTGCTCGTGCCCGCGGCGGAAGCGAACGCGAGCGCGAAGCCGGCGACGGCGGCGGCCGCTACCGCCGCGCCGAGCGGCGGCACCCGCTGAGCAGTTCGCACAGTTCTTGGGCAAGTCGCACGACGTGATCGCGCGATCACGTCGGCGACCGATCCGATTGCACTCGATCCGCGAATCGTCGAGGCCGCGCGAGCGTCCGCGCGTGGCGTAGGATCGACGACGGTGGCGACAGGAGAGCGCGCAGAGCCGGTGACGGCGACCCAGTGGGGCGAGCCCACGACGGCCGGAGGCATGCGCGAGCCGGCGATCGGACCGCTCGCTCCCGGTGACACGCTCGGTCCCTACGTCGTGCGCCGATTCCTCGGACAAGGCGGCATGGGCACCGTCTACGCCGCCCTCGATCCGCGACTCGATCGCGAGGTCGCGCTCAAGGTGCTGCATCGGCGTGCCGACGATCGCGTGCTGCAGGCGAGGGTCATGCGCGAGGCCCAGGCGCTCGCGCGACTCAGTCATCCGCACGTCGTGCCGGTCTACGACGTCGGCTTCGAGCACGGCACGCTGTGGGTCGCGATGGAGCTCGTGCGCGGCCCGTCGCTCCTGCAGTGGCTCGCGACGGCGCCGACGTGGACCGAGGTCATCGATGCGTTCGTGCAGGCGGGACGCGGGCTCGCGGCCGCGCACGCCGCGGGCATCGTGCATCGCGACTTCAAGCCGGGCAACGCGATGATCGCGAGCGACGGCCATGGGCCCGGGCGCGTGATGGTGCTGGACTTCGGGCTCGCGTGGGCACCGGGCACCGACAGCGCGCTCGACTCGGGTGGACGCACGCTCGGCCACCGCAGCTCCGGTCGGGATCCGCTCGCGTATACGCTCACGGATGCGGGCGCGGTGGTCGGCACGGTGCCGTACATGGCGCCCGAGCAGCACACGCGTCGCGATGTCGACGCGCGCGTGGACCAGTACGCGCTGTGCGTGTCGCTGCACGAGGGGTTGTTCGGCACGCGTCCGTTCCAGGGCGGCATCGACACGATCGTGAAGCAGAAGCTCGCCGGCGCACCGACGCGACCGGTCGGCACGGCCCACGTGCCGGCCCGCGTGTGGCGGGTGATCCAGCGCGGGCTCGCGCCGCATCCCGACGAGCGCTGGCCCGACATCGACACGATGATCGACGCGCTGCAGCGCGCGTGTCGACGCTCGCGCAGGGGCCGGGTCGCGCTCGCGGGCGTGCTCGGGCTCGGCGTGATCGGAGCGGTGATGGCCGGGCCCGTCCAGCACGCCGACGAGCGCTGTCGCGACCTCGATGCGCGCGTGGCCGAGGTGTGGTCGAAGGAGCGCCGCGCCGCGATCGAGGCGGCGTTCGTCGGCACCGGTCGCGCGAGCGCGAGCGCGACCTGGGAACGCGTCGACACCCGCGTCGATGCCGCGGTGATGCGCTGGCGCGACCGCGCGATGGCGGCGTGCACGACGGCCGCGCGCGAGCAGGGCGGCGAGGCCGACGTCGAGTCGGCGCTGGCGTGCGCGGAGCGGGGCATCGAGGCCGTCGACGGTGCGCTCGACGTGCTCGCGGCCCCCGACGACGTCACGGTCGCGCGCGCGCTCGTCGTCGTCGAGTCGCTGCCGCGGCCCGACTGCTCCGGCGTCGGATCGGAGGCGGCGCAGGTCGACACCCGCGATGCGCTCGCGCGCGGGCGTGCACTCATGTCGGCGGGCCGGCTGCGCGAGGCCGCCGAGCTCGGCCAGGAGGTGCTCGCCACGGCGCATGCAGCCGGTGATCAGCGCGGCGTCGCGCTCGCGCTCCTGCTGCTCGGTGGCGCGCGCCTCGACCTCGGCGAGTGGGAGGATGCCGAGGCGCACCTCTCCGACGCGCTGTGGACCGCGGTCGCGGCCGGCGACGACGTCAGCGCGACCACGGCGGCGACGAAGCTCGTGCACCTGTGCGCGATGCGCTACGACCCGAAGTGCGCCGATCGATGGATCCGCCAGGCGGAGGCCGGGCTCGAGCGCCTCGGGCCCGCGGGCGGTCCGCTCGCGAGCCGCCTCGAGCTCGCGCTCGGCGACGTCGCGATGCGCGAGGGCGATCTCGAGTCGTCGCTCGCCCACTACGAGCGCGCGCTCGCGGCCGTCGTCGCCGAGGTGGGTGAGGAGGGGCTCGAGGCGTCGTCGATCGTGTCGAGCATCGCGATGGTGCACGCGATGGCGGGGCGGCACGAGCTCGCGATCTCGGAGTTCGAGCGCGCCGCGTGGATCGAAGAGGGCTGGGGTGGACGCGAGAGCGGCGGGCGATCGAAGAAGCTCGAGGGCATCGCCGGCAGCCTCTACGCGCTGGGCCGCATCGACGAGGCGCGCGAGCGGTTCGAGGAGGCGCTCGCGCTCACCGACGCGGCCTACGGGCCCGATCATCCCCATGCAGTGCGCATGCGCGGCAACCTCGTGCTCTTGTTGACCGACGCCGGCGAGCTCGACCGCGCGCTCGCGCTCGGTGAGCGGGTGGTGGAACAGAAGCGCAATCTGTTCGGTGCGCAGGACGTGCAGGTCGCGATCGCGCTGCACAACCTCGGTCGCGTGCACGGGCGCCGGGGCGAGCACGAGCTCGCGCGCACGAATCACGCGGAGTCGCTCGCGCTGTGGGAGCGCACGCTCGGGGCCGATCACATCGACCTCGCGCATCCGCTGTCGGGCATCGCGGAGTCGTGTGTGGAGCTCGGTCGCATGCCCGAGGCGATCACGGCCGGTCGCCGGGCGATCGCGCTGTACGAGGCCCACGGGCGCCCCGTGAGCCCCGAGCTGCGGTTCGCGCTCGCGCGTGCGATGTGGGCCGAGGGCGATCGCGAGGGCGCGCGCGCGTCCGCCCTGAAGGCCGCCGAGTCGATCCCGCCGGGAGCCCCACGTCGCCCCGGCGACGTCGATCGCGAGGCATTGCTCGCCTGGCTGCAGGCCCGCGGCTGACCCGTCGCGCAGAATGCGGGAACCACCCGCGGCACTCGGTGGACATCGCCGCGGGGCGGGCGTGGCAGGCAAGGACGAGCGGGCACTCGATCGCGTTCTCGGCGTGATGGCGATCGCACTCGTTGCAACGGCGTGCCGCGACGACGCGACTGCGCACGGCGGCGACGAGGCGGACGACGACGGTGGCACGGCGGACGACGACGATGGCGGCACGGCCGACGACGAGGGCGGCACGGCCGACGACGACGCCACCGCGGGCGACGAGGCCGACACGGGCACGAGCGCGGGCGAGGATCCCCCGCCACCGCCGTCGGACAATCCGATCGACGTCGCGATCTGGCCACGCATGATCGACGGCGGGTTCACGGAGATCCCCGCCGATCCGCCGGAGGTGCTGTGCCGGCGCATGGCGCTCGACTTCACGGGCCACGTGCCGTCGGCCGAGGACGTTGCGACCCACTGCGACGGCAACACGCCCGAGGCGATGGCGCGCTCGTTCATGACGACACCGGAGTTCGCCGCGCGCGAGCGCAAGCTGTGGATCCAGCACCTCGGGCCGATCCCCGAGCAGGTGCTCGCCGATCACGTGATCGAGCTCGATGGCCTGGTGGACGAGCTCGCGACCGGAGCCATCGGCTACGACACGTTCGCGATCCGCGTGAGCGCGGCGCCGGGCTTCACGATCAATCGCAGGCTCGCGGAGCCCGAGCCGTACGAGGACACCGGCAGCGCGCTGTCGCGGGTGTTCCTGGGGCGCGCACCCCAGGGCGGCGAGCGCGAGGCGCTGGCGCGGCTCGCCCGGATCTGGCGGCGCGACTGGGTGCCGCGCTACGACGAGGGCTACGGCTACTACGTGCGCGTCGCGACGATCGATCCCGACGTGTGCACGGATCCGGTGCTCGGCGATCTCGCGTGCACGGCGTCGCTGTGGGGCGAGGAGGTGTCGATCGAGCTGCCGATCGCGACGGAGGTCGGTTACGAGACGATCCAGGGCGCGGTGCCGGCCGATCTGCAGGCCGAGCTCGAGCGCGTGGGCGCCGTGCTCGTGGCCCAGCCCGAGTTCTGGGGCGAGGCGTCGGATCAGGGGCTGCGCCGCCTGCTCGGGTGGTGGAAGTCGACGGCCGCGCAGAACGAGACCGACGTCGCCGAGGTCCGCAGCGCGCTCGCAGCCTGGTTCGCGAGCACGGAGTCGCACGACGTCCGCGATCTCTACGCGACGATCGCCTCGTCGATCCTCTACACGCGTGCGACGGATCTCGCGGTGGAGATCGAGGACGTGCCGCCGTGGGCGATCGGCCCCACGAAGGCGATGGACGCGACGCAGTTCCTCGACTCGCTCGAGGTCGTGTTCGCGCGCGAGCTCGGCATGTGCGACATCCACACGAACGAGCCGGTGGGGCGCAACTGGTACTGGCCCGATCGCCTGCGCACGGCCCAGGATCCCGGCTTCCACGGCTTCGGTTACGACTTCTACTTCGAGACGGCGCAGACGCTCGGCGGCTGTCTCGGCGCGCTGCCCGAGCCCGCCCAGCCCGGGCTCGAGTCGCTCTTCACCCACATCGATCTCGCGGACCGGCTGTGCGAAGAAGGCGATGCGCCGGTGCCCGAAGGGTTCGATCCCGCCGACCTCGGCGCGGCGAACGTGGATGCGCTCGTCGAGCACGCGTACGCGCGCTTCTTGTCGCGGGCGCCCTTGGCGGAAGAGTCCGCGGCGATCGATGCGGCGCGCGATGCCTGCGACTCGGACGACGCGTGCGATGCCCAGGTGTTCGCCGACGAGCTCTGCGGCGCGCTGCTGCGCTCGGGAGCGTTCCTCTACTACTGAGACCTGGACGATCATGCTGCGGCGTCGACATTTCCTCGGGGGTGCGCTGGCGTGCGGGGGCGCGCTCGCGCTCGCGGGTCGGCGCGCGGGTGCGGCCGAGCCGAAGTTCAGCCGGCTGCTCGTGGTCAACGCGAGCGGCGGGCTGCGCTCGACGGCGGCCTTCAACGCGAAGCCGCAGGGCGACGCGAATCCGTGGGGCGTCGCGGGCACGTCCGGCTCGCTCGTGCTCGGCAACCTGCTCACGAGCGTTCCGTCCGATCTGCGCTACGACGCGCCGAGCTGGGCGGGCGGCACCACGGTGCCGAGCATCGGGACCGCGGCGCAGGACTTCGCGATCATCGGCGGCTGCGATCACTCGCCCGGCCTGCATCGGCAGGGCGATCACCCCGACGAGACGCCGCGCATGGGCACCGGCTACTTCGGCAAGCCGTCGGCGCCCGGGCTCATGACGGCGATCAATCGCCATCTCGGCGGCGATGCGCCGGGTCCCGTCGCGATGATCGGTGGCGGGGGTGCGCTCGGCAACGCGGTGGGCGACTGGGTCGCGTACGGTCCGGTGCGGCTCGAGTGGTACGGGCTGCCGCCCGCGCCACCCACGGGCGGATCGCCGACGGTCGGGCGTCCGATCGAGGATGCGATCGACGAGCGCCTGCGCGCGGGCCGACGATCGCTCGGCAAGAACAAGGTCGACGCGTACTGGGCGACGAAGGACGCGCTGCGCCGCTACGGGCCTGTGCTCGCCGATCCGGCGCTGAAGATCGGGCAGGTGGGCCAGCTCGACACCGATCTCGGCGGCGTCACGAACCGCATGTTGCTCGAAGCGATGGGCAACGATCTATCGACCGGCGGCACGGGCGAGCCGATGGGGGTGCGCGCGGCGATGGGGATCCGGCTCTTGCAGATGGGATCGCCCGCGGTCACGGTCGACGTCGGCGGCTTCGACTTCCACGACGCGGAGGACGTCGGCGGGCCTGCGGTGTACACCCTGTTCGCGCGGCTCGTCGCCGGCATCCACTTCGCGCTCGCGAACACGCTCGACGACGACGGCGCGCCGCTGCTCGACACCACGCTCGTCGTGACGACGAGCGAGTGCAGCCGCACGTCACCCGCGGGTGGGTTCAACGACGCGGGCGGCTCGGATCACGGCGGCGACGATCCGGCGTGGCGCTGGCAGTCGCACGTCGTGTTCGGGGCCGGCGTGTCGCCCAAGGTGCTCGCGCCGACCGACGACGAGAACGTGCCCGAGGACGGCACGGGCGCGTCGACCCATGCGCTCCTCGCCACCTTGTGCGAGGGGCTCGGCGTGCCGCAGGACGGCGTCGCCGAGCTGTGGCCGCCCGGCAGCGAGCTCTACCCGGAGGCGGCCCCGATGATGGAGCTGTTCGACTGATGCGACGCGCGTCGATGACCTTCGTGCTCGCGACCGCTTGCTACGCGGGGGCGAACGGCGCCGGCGACGGCGACGACGAGGCGGCCGACGACGACGCGGCCGGCGAGGGCGGCAGCACGGACGCCGACGACGACGACGGCGACGGTTCGAGCGACGGCGACGACACCGGCGAGCCGGGCGGCGACGAGGGGCCGCGGCCGGTCGTGTACGCGACGGTCGGCGAGCTGTTCACGCAGGCGATGGCGCCCACGTGCTCGCCGAACGTGGGTGTCTGCCACAACTCCGACGCGTATCCGGATCTGCACACGGTGGCGAACCTCGTGTCGATGATCGATCAGCCGTGCAACGCATCGGCCGAGACGCACGAGGAGGTCCACGACTTCTGCGAGCTGCCCGGCGACCGACTCGTGTTCCCGGGCCTCGGCATCGACGTCGAGATCGCCCGCGTGATCCCGGAGCCGGCGACCGCGGACTGGGGCGAGATCACGAGCGTGCGGATCGAGCTCATGGGCGCGATGCCGATGCTGCCCGCAGTCGACGAGGCCGACGTCGAGATCCATCGCGACGACGACATCATCGCGATCGGGGCCGGCGGCGCGTTCGTGGGCGCGGCCGAGGACGATGCCGTCACGCTCGATCTCGGCGCCGCCGGCGACTCGGTGCGCCAGTTCCTCGACGATCGCGCGTTCCCGTGGGACGAGCTGCTCGTGCGCGTGGCCGACACGAACGGCAACGGCACCGCCGGCTTCGTGCCGGGCGCCGCGATGATCGTGCCGGGCGACCCGAGCAAGAGCTACCTCGTCCTGCGCTTGTTCGACGCGCAGTACGGCGACGTGATGCCGCGGCAGTGTCGCGAGTGGAGCGACGAGGCCACGCGTGCGCTCGGCTGCTTCGTTGCAGGGCTCGAGCCCGGCGTCGATGCGCTCGCGATCCAGGACGACGACCCCATCGAGTACGACGGCTGCGACTTCGATCCGATCGGCCTCGGGATCTGCGGCACCGGCAACACGGCCGCCGACGTGATCGCGCGCAGCTGCGGCGGCGCGGCCTGCCACATCGGCGAGGACCTGCCCGCCGCGGAGCTCGATCTCTCGGAGGGCGCGTGGCGGACGAGCCTGGTGGATCGCGCCTCGACGCAGCGACCCGAGCGCGCACTCGTGGTGCCCGGGGATCCGGACGCGAGCTACTTGATGTGCAAGCTGCGGGGCAGCTGCGACGAGCGCGTCGGCGCGCGCATGCCTCCGGTCGGCACGCCCGGGCTCGCGGCCGAGGACCTCGCGGTGATCGAGGCGTGGATCGCCGACGGCGCGCCCGAGCTCGAGTGACGCGACGACGCTACGGCGCGCGCTGATCGGCGCCGACGTCCCACGGACCTTCGATCGGGCGCGGGTCGCCGTCGATGTCGTGGGTGATGCCCGGCATCGGCGGGGCGGCATCGCCCGCGCACGCGTCGTCCTGCGCGAGGTGGAAGTCCGACGGCGCGAAGAAGGCGGGCATGCACGCGACGCTGTTCGAATCCTGCCCGGAGGCCGCGCGCCACGCCGCGAGATCGATCGACGCGCCGCCGTCCCACCGCAGCGTCGCGGCCGGATCGAGCACGTGCGCGTCGGAGATCCATCCGACGGGCGCGTACTCGGTCGACAGCGCGACGTCGCCGGCGCGCGTGCCCGCGAAGAGCAGGCCCTGCACCTGCAGACCGCCGAGGGGCGCGAGCGCACCCGTGCGGGGGGCGACGAGGCGGACGAGCGCGGCATCGGGGGCCGGCACGAGGTCGGTGATCTCCGCGATGCACGTGTCGTGTGCGAGGACGATCGGTCCCGCGTCGGCCCCCCAGACCTGCACCCACGCGCACCCGAGCACGCCGTAGTCGGCGACGACGGCGTTGTTCACGACGCGCACGTCGCCGAGCGTCCGGTCGTCGCCGACGTCCTCGTCGGCGGGCGCGGTCTGCAGCACGAACGCGACCGACGCCCCGGCGAGCCGGTCGGACGTGTCGTGCACGAAGTTGCCCTCGATGCGGATGCCGCTCGTGTCACGGGTCGCGCACGGCGAGTCGTCCTCGACCGTGTAGTTGTTCGACGCGCCGTTGCCCGAGACGCGCACGGCGGTCGCCCAGCCCAGGAACGCGTTGTGCAGGATCGCGACGTCGGTGCTGCACTCGCCGACGTGGATCGCGGTGGGCCCGGGGTCGCGCAGCGGATCGCCGCCTTCGTACGGATACCAAGCGTCGGTCTTCGCGTCCAAGATGCTCGCGAGGACCTCGATGCCCTCCACCCAACCGCCGATGCGCAGCACCGACGAGGTCGCCGCGGTGTCGCACACGCTGCGATCGCACGAGCTCGACTCCGTCGTGAGATGCGCGATGCGGATGGGACCCGACGGATCCGCCTCGAGGTCGACGTGCTCGTCCACCAGATGGCCGCCATAACCGGTGATGCGCAGGTTCTCGAGCGCGAGGTGCACGTACTGCGACGACTCGGCGGGGTCGCCGTAGTCCTGCAGCGTGAGCTGCACGAGGCCGGTCTGCTGCGGCCCCGAGCCCGCCCGCAGGCCGTCGACCTCGAGGTCGTGCAGGTGGATGCGCTCGTGCGGAAGCGTGACCGACAGCGCGCCGCGGACGAAGCCGCTCGTGCCCGCGTCGTCGGCCTGCACCGCGAAGTGGGCGAGCTCGACGTCGTGGGTCGGCGTGTTGTAGCTGCCGTAGTCGAAGTCGATCGCGAACCCGTCGGACACGGGGCGCAGGATCGCCTCGTCGTCCTCGTCGAAGGGCGGGTACTCGCCGTCGGCGTCCGTGTCCCAGCCGATCAACATCGTCGGTCGCGCCGGGTAGTCGAACGCGCGCACCTCGAGGCCCTGCGGTGGGCGTGTCGCGATCATCGGCTCGCCGCTCGGCATGCCGACGGACCCGGTGCACACGCCGGTGAAACACACGACGCCCTGATCGTCGAAGAGATCGGGCGAGGTGGGGATCATCGCGAGCGCGCGATCGATCGTCTTGCACGGCGCGCCTGGATCGCGGCACGCATCGGCGGTGCCGGGCGGTGGATCGACTCCGTCTGCGCCGCAGTCGACGTAGTAGATCGGTTGTGCGAAGCCGTCGCCGTCGGGATCGTCGGTGATGCCGTCGCAGATCTCGCACTCGCCCGGCTCCGCGACCTCGCCGTCGTGATCGAAGTCGAAGCCGCACGGCCGCCGCTGATAGCCGCGCGGCGGCAAGGGCAGGGGCTCGGGCCCGTCGCCGGTGCTCGTGTCGGTGTCGTCGACGCCCTCGGTCGTGCCGCCCGTCGTCGGGCTCGCGGAGCTCTCGCTCGCTCCCGAGCCGCTCGCACTGTCCGACGCTCCGTCCGTGCCGAAGCCGGGTGTCGGCTCGATCAAGCAGCCGCTCGCGCCCGTGAGCACGAGCGCCCAGCGCATGGCGTCTCGGTGCGGCACGCGTCGTCGATCATACCCGAGCCGCGCGCTCAGAATCGGCCCACGAGCACGAAGCCCGCGCGCGTGCGGGCGAGATCCGGCGCGAAATCCAGCCGGAGCCGCGCGCGCGCGGCGGTCCGAGCTCGACGCCGGGAACCGACGACCAGCATCGTGGTTCCGGCGACCGCGAGCGCACCACCGATCGCGGTGAGCGTCGCGCCCGGCACGAGCGAGTTCCACCGATAGCGACACAGATCGTCGGCTTCGTCGTAGTCGTCGCCGGAGCACTTCCCGCGATACGGCTGGTGGTGCAGCGCGATGAACGTGATGCCGACGGCGAGCGCGGCCACCGAGACACCGACGAGTGCGGCGCCCGTCGGCACGAGCGGCTCGCGTCGCGTCGTGCGGGCGGGCGGCGCGTCCACGACGATCGCGGGTAGGGTGACGCTCCACCGCTCGCGCACGCCGCGGACCGCCGTGAACTCGCGCTCGCGCGGCTCGTGGCCGGCGATGCGCGTCTGCACGCGATGCGTGCCGGTGGCGAGCGGCAGCTCGATGGGTGCCTTGCCGACGACGACGCCGTCGACCAGCACCTCGGCGCCCACCGGCCGCGACTCGACGACGAGCACGGCCGGCGTGCGATCGAGTCGCACGAGGCTGTCGGACAGCGCGGCGGCCTGGCGCGCGAGCTGGTCCTCGACCTCGGCGCGGCCACACGGCTGGCATGGCTGCTTGCTCGCGAGCACGACGCTGCCGTCCTCGGCGTCGCGGGCCTCGAGCTCGATCTCGTAGAGTCGCTCGTGCTCGACGATGATCGCGCGCACGACGAGGTCGCGCCCGGCGGCCTTCGCCTTCGCGGCCCAACACGCGCCGTCGCACTCGCCGGGCACCTGCGGCAGCGCGTGCATGGTGAGCCCGCCACGCTCGAGCCCGCGCGCGAGCGCGTCGGCGAGCGACGACGTCCACGCGGGATCGATCTCGCCGTCGACGACGAGCGGCGCGACGGCGACCGACGGCGCGTCGTCGTCGGGCGCTGCGGCGCGCGCCGGCACCGACGCGAGCGCGAGCAGACCGCCGACGACCCAACGCGAGCGTGTCACTGCCCCAACTTGTCCTTCAGGAGTGCGAGCCGCCCCTTGGCCGCCGCACTGCCGAGCTCCGCGGCCTTCAGATACTGCCGCCGCGCATCGTCGTAGGCGAGCACCTTGAGGTGCGCATCGCCGAGCAGGATGCGGAGCTTGCCGTCGCGCGGCGCGGCAGCGACCGCCTTCTCGGCCCACCGGAGCGCCTCGGTGTGCGCCCCCCGATCGAAGTGCAGCTGCGCGAGCCCAGCGAGCGCCCCGGGATACCGCCGATCGATCCGCAACGCGCGATGAAACGCCTGCTCGGCGCCCTTGTCGTCCCCGACCCGCGCGAGCGCCCGCCCACGCGCGACCCACTGCCCCGGATCCCCCTCGCGCCCCTCCACCTGCTCCTGCTCCCGAGCCGTCGCCGTAGGCGTGGTCGTGGTCGTGGGCGTAGTCGTAGTCGTAGTCGTAGTCGTAGTCGTAGTCGTAGTCGAAGGCCCCCCGACGATCCGATCGAGCCGCGCGACGGTGGTCGGCGCGGGCGCCTTCGCACTCCGCTTCACCGCCGCATACTTCCTCGCCCGCTCCCCCTCGTCCTTCTCCGCCAACACGGCCAACGCCTGCGCCGCGACGAGCTCCCCTTCGGTGAACCCATCCCGCTCCGCCTTCGCGACGAGCTCCTCCCGCTCCCCCCGCGTGAGACTCGTGCGCTCGCGCGCCCGCGGATGCTCTTCGTCGAACACGAGCGCCTCGGCATAGTAGTCGCCGGCGAACGGCGCCCCGGCCTCGGTCTGCCAGTACGCATCCCCGAGCTCGACGAGCACCTCCGCATAGCGCGTGCGCAGATCCGCGGCCTCTTCGCGCGCGAGCGCGGCCGCGGGCCCCTCGAGCTTCTCGAGCTCGCGCACGACGCGATACACGGTGGGGCCGGACGGATCCTCCACGGGCGGATACACGAAGTCGCCGCGCTCGCCGGCGAGCCCCGCCGTCGCGACGAGCGACTCGATGTGCGCGAGCTCCTCCGGGCTCGGCGCCGGTCGCAGCCACAGCGCCGCGCCGACGCTGGCACCGGCGACGAGGCACGCCGAGAGCGCGACGACGAGCCCGTAGCGCCGCCGCACCCGGAGGTCGCGCGTGATCGCATCGATGAGCTCGCGCATCGATGCAAACCGATCGCCCGGCTTCGGGGCGAGCCCCCGCAGCACGGCGCGCTGCAGCCACGCGGGCACGTCGCCCGCCGGCACGGAGACGACGCGGCCGTCGAGGATCGCCTTGCGCACCGCGAAGATGTCCTGCCCCGGGAACGGTCGCACGCGGTACAGCCCCTCGAAGAGCGCGACGCAGAACGAGAACTGATCCGCCGCGGGCCCCACTTCGGACTCGGTGAGCTGCTCGGGAGCCATGTACGCGGGCGTGCCCATGATCGCGCCGGTGGCCGTGAGTCGATCGTCGGCCCACTCGCCGCTCGGCGCCGACTCGCTGGGGGTGGGCCCGCCTTGCTCGGGGCGCGCGGAGGCCCGGCGCGCGAGCCCGAAGTCGAGCACGCGCGCGCGTCCGTCGGCGCCGACGAGCACGTTCTGGGGCTTGAAGTCGCGGTGCACGAGCCCGGCATCGTGCGCGGCGACGAGCCCGCGGGCGGCCTGCACCATCACATCGCGGATCTCTCGCCACGTGCGTCGCTTCGCGGACCACCACGTCGACAGCGGCACGCCGTCGACCAGCTCCATCGCGATGAACACGCGCCCCTCGATCGTCCCGACGTCGTAGACCGTGACGACGTGCGGGTGGCTGAGCCGCGCCATCGCCTGGGCCTCGCGGACCAGCCGCTCGCGCGCCCGCTCGCCGCCGACGTCCTCCGTGTGCAGGAACTTGAGCGCGACCCGTCGATCGAGCTCGGGGTCGTAGGCGGCGTAGACGATGCCGATGCCACCGACGCCGAGCTGGCCGAGGATCAGGTAGCGCGAGCCGAGCGGCGGCGCCGGAGCGTGGCCGAGCAGACGCGCCTCGAGGTTCGCGAGCACCCGGCGTGCGCCGACGCGATCGGTCGGGCGATGCTGCATGACGAGGTCGATCGCACCCTCGTCGGCCGCGGGCTCCGCCCGCTCGAACACCTCCGTCGCCGGGTCGTCGTCACCGGGATCCGTCGGGCTCGCGCCGTATCGCTCGGTGCGCATCAGCGCCCCCCACGGAGCGACGCGATCCACTGCTCGAGCCCTTGCACCGTCGAGCTCGCGAGGTCGGCGTGGCTCGCCAGCTCGACGATCGCGTCGCGCAACAGCTCGCGCGCGCGGTACAGCCGGCTCTTCACGGTGCCGGGAGCCACGTCGAGCACACGGGCGATCTCGGAGACGCTCATGTCCTCCCAGTAGTGCAGCTCGATGGAGATCTGGAAGTCCAGCGGCAAACGCTGCAGCGCGCTCAGCACGAGCGTTTGTTGCTGCGAGCGGGCGACAGCCACGGAGGGAGAGGTGTGGCTCGCGACCACGCTGTGCTCGAGCGCGTCGTGCCGCGCGCCGCGGCGGCGCCACTCGTCGCGGTGCTGGAGCACCTTCTTGCGGGCGATGCCGAAGAGGTAGGCGCGGATGGACCCGGCCTCTTGGATCTCGGCGCGATGGCGCGTGCATGCCTCGAACGTCGCCTGGGTGAGCTCCTCCGCGCTCGTCGGATCCGCCTTCGTCAGGAAGAAGTGATAGAGCGGCTCGGCGTAGCGACGCAGCAGCTGGCTGCCGGAGTCGGCATCACCGCTCTGCCACGCGCGCAACAGGGCGAACTCGTCCACGACGAGGACGAGTATAGAGCGCTCACTCGAACGGATCGATGGTCGCGGTGCGCGGGCGTGCGAGGGCCGGCGACGTCGTCGGTGCGAGCACGACGGGCTCGGGCGCCGCGACGGTGACGACGTCTTCGAGCGGGGCTTCGTCGACGTCCACGCTGGGCTTCGGCAGCTCGGCGGCGCGCGTACGCGTGCGGGTGCGCTCGCGCGGCTGCACCGGCGCGGGCTCGTCGTCGATCACGGGCTCGTCGCCGATCGGCGCCACGGCCGACCCGAGCACGCCGCGGTCGATCACGTGACGCGGTGCGGGGCGAGCGGGGGTGGCCTGCTCGTCGAGCTGCGCCGTGGTGATGCGCGGCGCGGGCGGCTGCATCATGTCGCTGCCGAAGCGGATGGCGAGCAGCACGGCGGCGGTCGCCGCAGCGGCCGCCATCGTCGCGCCCATGAAGCCGCGCACGTCGACCGTCGATTCGCACCGCGTGGGATGATCGAGGTACGTGCGACGCGGACCGGAGCGCGCACGCGGGCGCTCCTTGCCGGCGGCGAAGGCTTCGATCGCCTCGATGACGCCGCGCGGCGTGGGCGAGGCGAGCACGAGGACGTCGCCCGCCCCCTGGGGATCCAGCGCGCGGCGCAGCGCGTCCTTCGTCTTCTTGGCGCCGTGATCGGGCAGCCACAGCACGCGCAGGCGTCCGGGATCGTCGACGTCGCGACGCAGCGCGCTCTTGGCATCGGCGCCCGTCTGCAGCTCGGCATCGTAGCCGCGCGCGATGAGGGCATCGACGACGCAGCAAGCCGCCGGTCGGGAATCCTCGGCACACGCGATCGCGACGCGCCGCGGACCGACGCACCACGCGGCATGCACCGCCGTCAGACTGCGCGCCCTCGGGGTCCGCGCCTTGGGGGAATCGGTCGTCTTCGGCACGTCGAAGGCGGAGCTTGGCGCAGCGATCTCCGCCGACCAAGAAAGCGGCGCGACCGGGGCGGCGCGGGACGCCGACGTAGTCGCGCTCACACGCGAACGATCGATCGTGATCGGTCGATGGCGCTGCCGCGTCGGTGACGGGGCGCGCCCCGTCGCGTCACCAAGCGGGCGTGCAACGGTGGCGACGAACCAGCATCAATCGCGAACGCGTCGATCGCGAACGCGTCGATCGTGAACGCGACGGACGCGAGCTCGCGGCGCTCATGCAGCGCTACGCGGCCGGTGACGAAAGGGCCTATCGAGCGCTCTACACGAGGGTCGTGCCGCGCGTGCGACGGGACATCCGCGCGCGCGTGCACGACCCGCGCGCCGTCGATGACCTCGTGCAGCTCGTGTTCCTGCGCGCGCACAGCGGGCGCTCGCGCTATCGGACGCGCGGCGCCGACGCGGACTCGGCCCTGCTCGCTTGGTTCCGCGCCATCACGCGCAACACCGTGCACAACTTCCTGCGCGCCGCCACGCGCGAGCGCATGCGGTGGGGCAGCGAGGCCGAAGAAGCGCTCGCGCACGCGCGCGACGAGGCCGACGACCCCGAGGCCGCGATGCTCGCGGTCACGCTCGCCGAGGAGCGACGGCTGCGCGTGCGGGCGGCGATCAAGCGATTGCCGTGTGCACAGGGCGACGTGATCCGCCTGCACAAGCTCGAGGGCTGGTCGATGGCCCGCATCGCTCGTCGACTCGGCGTGGAGCGGGGAACGGTCCGCGTGCGCGCACACCGGGGTTACACGATCCTGCGCGAGCAGGCCGAGCGCTTCCGACTCGCAGCGCTCCTGCGCGGAGCCGCGGCGTGAACGACATCCGTCACCACGCACGTCGACGCAGACGGAACGCGAGTGTGCGCGCCACTAAGGCTCATCACTCGCGCGCGTGACCGATGGGGAGTCGCGGGAGCTGCGAGCGAAGGGGAGAAGACGACGATGACGCGTGTGTACACGATCACCGCCCTGGGATCGCTCTTGCTCGGCTGTGCCCAAGGCGAGGAGCTCTGGTCGCGCCAGGGCCAAGAGCTGCAATCGCAGTACGAGGAGCGCCAACAGGACGCCGACGCCTGCCTCGAGTCGTTCGGCGTGTGCCTGACGGAGGCGCTCGACGACGACGGCATCTCCGCGTGCGCCGACGATCTGCAGGTGTGTCTCGCAGTCGGGCTGCCCGACGGCGACGAGGACGAGAACGAGGACCAGGACGTCGAGGACGAGGACGATCCGTTCGGCGAGAGCGGCGACGATCCCGAGGACGACGATCCGTTCGACATGGATCCGGGCGACGAGCCCGAGGATCCCGACGATGACGAGGGCGAGGACGACGACGACGCGCCGCTCGGCGCCGAATGTCAGCCGATCCTCGAGCTGTGCCTCGACGATCCCGGCAACTTCGACCCGTTCTGCCTCGAGGACTTCGAGGAGTGCATCCAGGTCGCCGTCGCGTTCGAGCTGCAGGCGCTCTGCGACGAGATCGAGGCGAAGTGCCTCGAGCTCGAGATCCCGAACTTCGACTGCTTCGACGTGTGTGGCTGACGGCGGAGTTGCCGATGCGTCGCGATGGTTCCCGGTGCCCCGGGAATCGTCGCGCGCATCGGTGTCGCGCCGGGGTCCCCGCGGTAACTCGCCTCACCGCTCGGTCGCCGCGTGAACATCCACGCGAATCGACCTGGAAATTCTCCGCGCTGCGGGTACGAACAAAGACGGGGAAGGGGACCTCGTCGACGTCGTGGGGAGAGTCTGGCTCGCGCTCGCGTTGCTGGAGTCGCCGATCGTGGCCGTGCCATCGGTCGATCGCGGAGCCGCGTTCGCGTTCTCGTGGTCGGTGCCCGACGGCTGTCCGCCTCGCGAGGACGTGATCGCGGACATCGCGGCCATGGCGGATCCGGACGCAAACCTGGCCGGCGTGGCCGTGGACGCCACAATCACCCGATCGCGGGGCGACTACCGGCTCGATCTCCACGTCCAGTCGGCGAGTGGCGAACTCCATCGCGAGCTCGGGGCCCGCACGTGCGACACGCTCGCGCGCGCCACCGCATTGCACGTGGCGCTCGCCGCCTCCACCCGGCCCGAGATCGTGACGCCACCGGATCCGCGGCCGTCGGTGTCCACGAAGCCGACGCCTGCGCCCGCGCGTGCGCGTCCGCAATGGCGGGGCGCAGTGGCCGTCGCGGGTGCGGCGGGCTACGGCGCGCTGCCGGCCGTGACCGCGGAGCTGTCGTTGTCGACGAGCCTGTTGCACCCGCGCTTCCGGATCGATCTGCTCGTCGCGCACGCGCTGCCGCGCAAGCTGAGGTTCACCGAGGAGCGATCCGCGTCCGCGATGATGCAGACGACGTACGGCGGCGCGCGAGCTTGTCCGCGCTTCGGCCCACCGAAGCTCGACGTGCTGCCGTGCGGCGGCATCGAGGCGGGGGCGATGCACGTACAAGGACACGGCGTGGTCGGGAGCTACCCGGTGCGTGCGCCGTGGCTCGCGATCCCAGTGGGCCTCGCGCTCGCGTACGTGCCGCATCCGTCCGTTGCGATCGTCGGCCGAGCCGAGCTCGTGGTGCCCGTGTTGCGCCCCGCGTTCGCGGTGGAGGGGCTCGGCACGATGATGCGCGTCGGCCCCGCGCATGGTCGCTTCGGTGTCGGCGTCGAGCTGCGGTTCCCACGAAAGCGAGGGGCGTGACGGAAGTGCTCGGGTGCCGTCACCAAGCATGCAGTGATGGGGGACGCACGAGCACATGCGACCGACGGGGCGATGATCCAGCGCGCCCGGTTCGCGGACATCTACGCGACGTACTCCCCGTACGTGTGGCGCTGCGTGCGACGCATGGGGACGGCGCCCGAGCAGGTGGAAGACGTCGTGCAGGACGTCTTCCTCGTGATCTCGGAGCGTCTGCACGCATTCGAGGGCCGCGCGTCGCTCAAGACGTGGATCTACGCGATCACGTTCCGCGTCGCTGCGGAACATCGCCGCCGACGGCATCGCAATGAACGGTCGAAGGTGCTCGCATGGGATCCCTCCGCGCCGGTCTCGGCCGACGAGGAGGTGCTCGCACGTCAGCTCGCCGACCGGTTGCATCTGCTGCTCGACACCCTCGATCTCGATCAGCGCGCGGTGTTCGTGCTGGCCGAGCTCGAGCAGCTGTCCGGCCCGGAGATCGCCGACATCCTCGGCATCAAGCTCAACACCGTCTACTCACGCTTGCGACTCGCGCGGCGCCGTCTCGATCGAGAGCTGGCCGCGGGCCGAGGACCGAACTTGCCATGACGTCGTCCCGCAATGATCTCGAGCAGTGGATCCTGCGAGCCCGCCAAGTGGACTCGTGGCCGTCGCCCTCGGCCCAGGCCCGCGTGTGGGATGCGATCGAGCGCCGCATCGCGATCGGTCCGCCACCCGTGTCGATCGGACCGGTGCACGTGGGCGGGACGATCTCCGCGAGCAAGCTGATGATCGTGCTCGCGGTCGTCACCTCCGTCGGTGCGCCGCTCGTCGGCGGTATCGCGGCGGCGCGCATGCTCGAGGACGAGGCCGCTGCGATGCCGCCCACCGTCGTCGCCGCGCGCACCGAGCCCACGCCCGTCGTCGTGGAGACCGCGCGCGAGCCGGTCGTCGACGACGAAGGATCGATCGAGCTGTTCGACGAGGGCCCGGTGGACGCCGAAGTCGAGATCCTCGACGAGCCCGCGCCCGTGCGATCCACCCGCGTCATGCGACGCACGGGCGGTCCGTCGGGCAGCCTCGCGATCGAGACCCGCATCCTCCGCAGCGCGCGTGCCCAGCTGCGCGCGGGCGACGTCGACGAGGCGAAGGAATCGCTCGCCGAGCACCGCGAGCGATTCCCCCGCGGCATGCTCGTGGACCTGCGCGTGGCGCTGGAGATCGACGCGAGCTGTCGGCTCGGCCACACGGCGCGCGCGATGTCCTTGGCGACGGAGTTCGAGCGTCGCTATCCGAGCTCGCCGTATCGGGTGAAGGACTGTCAGCCCGCCGGAGGCGGACAGCCGTGAGCACGACGCTGCACGCGGGCCTCGTCGGCGGCACGTTCGTCGCCGCGAGCGCGTGCGCGTTGCCGCCGGCGACGATCGGGCAGTGGCACGACTCGGACGCGCTCGGCAGCGCGTCGGCGGGCGACGACGCGGGCGGCGGGCAGGGCGAGGCGAGTGGCGGCGGCTGGCACGAGACCGGACGCGATCCGTCGGGCGACTCGTCGGCGGCCGGATGTCCGGCGTATCCGCTCGAGTTCGCGTCGTGCCCGGCGAACGACGGCGCGATGGATCGGTGGGACGCGACCGTCGAGTGGCAGTGGGGAGAGGACCATGCGAGCCGGGTCGCGCCGCTCGTGGGCCGCTTCGTCGACGACGACGGCGACGGGCGGGCGGGTCCCGGTGACAGCACGGCGATCGTGGTGGTCGCGCTGCCGGTCGAGGCGGACGACGAGGGCGGCTGCACGGTCGAGCTCGTGCAGGCCGGCGAGGCCACGCGCGTCGGCGATCTCGTGGCGGCCTGCGAGGTCGCGCCCGCGTTCGGCGACATCGACGGCGACTGCGTGCCGGAGATCGTGTTCGCGACGCTCGAGATGGGCGTCGTCCGCATCGCCGCCGTGCAACCGGACGGCGAGGTGGACTGGCGCAGCGACGAGCTCGAGGGCGAGGCCGGGGCGATCGCGTTGCACGACCTCGACGGCGACGGGCGTGCGGAGGTGTTGTTCGCCGGCACGATCCTCGACGACGACGGCACGACGCTCGGCACGTACGGCCAGGCCGACGTCGAGGCGCCGTACGCCGTCGACCTCGACGGCGACACCGTGCCGGAGATCGTCACGCCGCGCGGCGTGTGGACGGCGGACGGCGAGCCGTTGCTCGATCTGTCCGACGACGGGCCCAACCGCGTGTTCCCGATCGACGGCGATCGCGACGGCGATCTCGAGCTGTGGGTGCAGTCGTCGTTCGGGCTCGTCGTCGTTGATCCGGCGACCGGCGAGCAGGTGGAGATCGGCATCGGCGGCGATCCGTTCGGCGCCGACGAGCTCGGCTTCGACGGCGTCGCGGGCGGCGTCGTCGACGACCTCGACGGCGACGGATTGCCCGAGCTCGTCGGTGCGTGGGGCTGGCAGATCGCCGTGCTGTGGACCGGCGAGCGCGTGCTCTCGGACATCTGGTGGGCGCTCGGCAGCGAGTACGGCGTGGTGCAGGGCCAGCCGACGGCGTTCGATCTCGATGGCGACGGAGCCTCCGAGGTGATCGTGGCGGGCGAAGCCGGCCTGCTCGTCGTGCACGGCACCGACGGCATGGTGGCCCTGCCGCTCGAGGGCGTCGCGCTGGGTCCGATGGCGATGCCGGTGGTGGCCGACGTCGACGACGACGACTCGGCGGAGATCGTGGTGGTGTCGGCGAGCGGGCCGGCGCTCACGGTGATCGGCCACGTGGACGGGCAATGGGCCGCGGCCCGGCCGGTGTGGAATCAAGTCGCGGCGAGCGTGACGAACGTGGGGGACGATGGATCGATCCCCAGCGTGCCGGTTCGCAATTGGTTGGAGCTCGACACGTTCGGCACCAACGCGCGCGTGGACGACGGCCGGTTGTGTGCGCGCGCGAGCCCGGACTGAGCGCGCGCCGACATTCGAGAGTGTGGGGAGTCGAGGGGAGCCACGGACGCGTGCGCGGCGGGGGGCCGTGCGCGCACGAACATCCAAAGGGGACGGATCATGACGACATCGAAGAACCACTTCAAGATCGCGCTGGGTACTCTCGGGTGCGCCGGCCTGGTCGGCTGCACGTACGTCGAGGCGCCGACGCGAGACACCGACGGGGACACCGCGAACGACGACTATGCCGATCCGACGGCGGACGACGGCTGGGAGAGCGGCGAGGGATCGAGCTCCGACGGTGGCGGCGGCGGTGCGGCCGACTGCGCGCAGATCGAGGTCGACGCGCTCGACATGCTGCAGACCTACTGTGCAGGGTGTCACAAGCCCGGTCCCAATCCGCCCGGCGGATTCGACTACGTCACGGATCCGGAGCGGCTCGTGGGAGAGGGCAAGATCATGCCCGGCGATTCCGCAGCGTCTCCGCTGTTCGCCCGCGTGGAGAGCGAGCAGATGCCGCCCGCGGCCGCGGCCGCGTTCCCGACCGACGAGGAGATCTGGACGCTCAAGCAGTGGATCGACGAGTGCGTGGAGCAGGGCGGCGCTGCGGCGTGCGAGCCCGATCACCGCATCGGCATCGACGGCATGCTCGCGCTCGTCGCGGCCGACATCGCGGATCCCGGCGAGGTGTCGCAGGAGAGCCGGCCCTTCATCCGCTACCTCACGCTCACGCACCTCTACGACGCCGGGCTGTGCGACGCGGAGCTCGACGTCTACCGGCGCGGCATCGCGAAGACGGTGAACAGCCTGTCGAACGGCACGAGCATCGTGGTGCCGAAGGCGATCGACGCCGACGAGACCATCTACCGCATCGACCTGCGCGACTACGAGTGGGACGAGGCGCTGTGGGACGATCTCGTGCGCCAGAGCCCGTATGCGATCGCCTTCACGCGCGAGGAGGCCATCGACGTGCAGAACTTCACCGGCGAGGCGGTGCCGATCCTGCGCGGCGACTGGCTGGCGGCCGAGGGGACGGCCCCGCCGGTCTACCAGATCATGCTCGGGATCTCGGGCCTCTCGCTCGTCGATCTGCAGATCGAGCTGGGCGTGAACCTGAACGCGAACATCAACGACGAGATCGTCAACAACACCAACAACGTCGCGCGGGCCGGCTTCCTCGACTCCGGCGTGTCGGAGAACAACCGTGTGATCGAGCGCCACGAGATCCCCGGCGCCGCGAATCGGGCGCTGTGGATCAGCTACGACTTCGGCAGCAACGCCGACGAGGAGAACATCTTCGCGGAGCCCGTGAACTTCCAGGAGGCCGGCAGCGAGTTGATCTTCTCGCTGCCCAACGGACTGCACGCGTACATGATCGTCGACAGCTTCGGCACGCAGCTCGACGAGGCGCCCGACACGATCGTGAAGGATCCGTCGCAGCCGACCGGCAACGTGATCGAGGGCCGCTCGTGCTTCGGCTGCCACTCGTCGGGCATGAACCTCGCCGACGATCAGATCCGCGAACACGTGGCGTCGAGCCTCGAGTTCGACGACGACACGAAGGAGGCGGTGGAGAACCTCCACCCGGAGGCCGCCGAGCTGCAGGCCCTCTTGCAGGCCGACGCCGACAACTACGCCGCCGCGCTCGCGCAGACCGGGGCGGACAGCGGGCCCGAGCCGATCGGCGCCGTGTTCGAGTGGTACGAGCTGTCGGTCGATCTGACGGTCGCGGCGGCCGAATTCGGCATCGCGCCGGACGAGCTGCTCATCCGGCTCGGCGGGCTCGCGCCCGATCTGCAGCCACTCGCGTACGGCACGATCAAGCGCAACGCATTCGAGCTCAACTACGCGCAGGCCGTGTGCGACCTGCAGCTCGGACGCACCGCCGCGTGTCCCGACCAGTGAGCGGCGGCGCCACCAGGGCGCTCGGGCTCGGCGCGTGGGCGCTCGTCCTCGGTGCGTGCACCGAGGGCCCGTCCACGCGCGGGCTCGGCCACGGCTGGGCCGACGTCGGCGAGGGCGACGACGACGGACCGGACGACGACGGCGACGGCGACGGCGCGCCGCCGGGCGAGGACTGCGACGCGCAGCGGCAGGCCGCGCTGGAGCTGCTCGACTCGCGCTGCGCCGGTTGCCACACCGGTGAGAACGCGGCCGCGCCGTTCGACGACCTCTACGATCTCGACCGCATGATCACCGAGGGGAAGCTCGTGCCCGGCGATGCGGAGCACTCGCGCCTCGTGGTCGCGATGGAGTCGGGCTCGATGCCGCCGGCCTCGGACGGCGGGCCGCTTTCGGCCGAGGACATCGCGGTGGTGCGCGACTGGATCGACGTGTGTCTGCACGCGCCCGACTGCACGCCCGATCACGCGATCGGCACGGACGGCACGCTCGAGCGGCTGCGGGTCGACATCGCCGACCCCGAGACGGTCGGGCTCGAGGACCGTCGCTTCGTCCGCTACTTCACGCTCGCGCACCTCTACGACGCGGGCACGTGCGGACACGCGCTCGATCCCCATCGGCGCGCGCTCACCAAGGCGATCAACTCGCTGTCGCGGGGCACGAGCGTGATGCCGCCCGTGCTCGTCGACGAGGACGGCACGCTCTTCCGCATCGACATCCGCGACTACGGGTGGAATGCGGGGACGTGGGCCGCCATCGTCGCGGCGAGCCCGTACTCGATCGAGTACACGCGCGACGACGCGGCCGACCTGCAGGCGTTCACCGAGTGTGCGGTGCCCGTGGTGCGGGGCGACTGGTTCGCCGCGATGGCGACCGCGCCGCCGCTCTACCACGAGCTGCTCGACCTGCCCGCCACGCGCTTCCTGCTCGAGGCCGAGCTCGAGGTCGACGTGCTCGGCGACGTCGTGGAGGACCGGGCCGTGCGCGCGGGCCTCTTCGACTCCGCGATGGCGACGAACCACCGCGTCGTGCAGCGTCACGAGGTGCCCGGCGCCAGCGGCCGCGCGTACTGGCTGACGTACGACTTCACGACGGCGACGGGCGCCGCCAACCTCGCCGCCCATCCACTCGACTTCACGGCCGACGTGCGGCTGCACATGTTCACGCTCGCCAACGGGATGCTCGGCTTCCTCGTCAGCGATGCGGCCGGCGATCGCATCGATGCGTTGCCCGAGACGATCGCGATCGACGACCTCGAGCCGAGCGGCGACGTCGTCAACGGGCGCTCGTGTCTGCGCTGCCACGATGCCGGCGTGGTGCCGGTGGTCGACGAGCTGCGCGAATACGTGGTCGAGGGCCTGGAGTTCGACGACGCCACGAAGGAGAAGGTCGAGCGCCTGCATCCGGGCACCGACGAGCTGCTCGCGATCCAGCAGGCCGACGCGGCGATCTACGAGAGCGCGCTCGCCCGCGCCGGCGTGCCGCTCGGGATCGACGAGCCCATCGCGGAGGTCTACGCGGCGTATCGAGAGCCCGTCGACCTCGCGCGCGCGGCCGCCGAGCTCGGCATCACGCGCGATCAGCTGCTCGTCGAGATCGGCGGGCTGCCGGCCGAGCTCCAGCCGCTCGTCGACACGGGCGTGGCCCGCGACGTCTTCGCGGCCGAGTTCGCGGCCGCGGCATGCGAGCTCTCGCTCGGTCACACGAGCGCGTGCCCGTGAGAGCCTGACAGCGGATGCGGTCGGGCTCTCGTCGCGAAGCGACCGGAAGGAGGAGGGACCCGCGACGGATTTGCCGGCGCGGGAGGAGGAAGCGGAGCTTCCTCCTCGGAGACGGATCCGCTCACCACCAGTCGAGCGACGCGG
Organism: uncultured Nannocystaceae bacterium; assembly: GCA_964468635.1. Classification (GTDB taxonomy): domain Bacteria; phylum Myxococcota_A; class Polyangia; order Nannocystales; family Nannocystaceae; genus Xiheibacterium. The sequence goes on along the minus strand of CAYXVR010000039.1, from coordinate 48,043 downwards.
GCGGCTCGCCGCCGGCGGCCATCGTCTCGCGGAACAGCCGGGCCCATCGCTTCATGAGCTCGACGTCGTCGATGGCGCGCCACTCGATCGCGGCGCCGTCGGCGAGCAGGAGCGGCACGCTCGGCTGCAGCCGCTGCGTGGGCCCGAGCGGCTCGTGCTCGGCCTGCCACGCGAGCAGCCGCGCCTCGCCGAGGTCGTCGGGGTCGTCGAGGATCCGCGCGGCCCAGCCCTCGAGCCCGCTCGCCCACGTCTCGAACGTGCCGGTCTCCGGATCGAACGAGTGCACCTCGTCCTTGTGCAGCGCGAACTGGCGGCCGCCCACGTCCTCGGCGAAGAAGTAGAGCTTCGCCGCGCCGCGATACGGTGCGCGCCAGAGCGTGATCTCGTTCCACTCGTCGATGCCGCGCACCGCCGCGACCGTCACCGACGGCCGCACGACGAGCGCGCCCGACAGCGCGCGGAATCCATCGCGCAGGTGCAGGAGCGCCTCGAGCTCGAGCAGGCGCTCGCGCCCCACGGTGATCGGCGCCTCGCGCAGCCGCCGAGGCGCGCGACTCGTGGGAGGGCCGGCCGCAGCCACGAGGGTCGCGAGCGCGCTGGACTTCGCCATCTCGGGGGGAGCATACCGCGGCCCCCCGCCGGATCATTCCGGGCGAGGGTCGGGCTCGTGCTCGGCGAGCCACGTCTTCATCTTGGCCAGATGCTCCGCGTGACGCGGCGCGATGGCCTCGAGCAGGTCGCGCGCCTCGTGCACGTGGGCGAGACCCGCGGCGCGGTCGCCCCGTTCCCACAGCGCGCGACCGATGCCCCAGTGGCTCGACGCCCGCTTGAAGGGATCGATCTTCGCGCGCTCGCGGACGACGAGCGCCTGCTCCATCTCGGCGATCCCCTCGTCGAGGCGGCCGAGGCGCGCGAGCACGCGGCCGTAGTTGTGGCGCGTGTTCGCGGTGCCCGGGTGATCGGGCCCGCTCGTCGCCAGCCGGATCGCGAGCGCCTCGCGATAGAGCTCGAGCGATCCGCTGGGATCGCCCGACTCGTCGATCACCCCCGCGAGGTTGTGCAGCGCGAGCGCGACGTCGGGGTGGCTGCGCCCGTGGACGGCGCGATGGATCTCGAGCACTCGGGTGTAGCGGGCGCGCGCGTCGTCGAAGCGCTTCTCCATCAGCTCGAGCTGGCCGAGGTTGCTCGTGATGGTCGCGATGGTGAGGTCCTGCGACGGCAGGGTCTCCTCGGCGATCGCGAGCGCGCGCTCGAGCGCGATGCGACCCTCGGGCAGGTGGCCGAGCTGCAGCTCGAGCGCGCCCGCGGTGTTGTACATCTCGGCCGTGACCGGATGCGAGCCGGGGTAGAGGCGCTCGTGCTTCGCGATGCCGAGCCGCGCGTGCTCGAGCGCCTCGTCGACGCGACCGAGGTGCGACAGCACGGCCGCCATGTTCATGTGCATGCGCGAGACCTGGTAGTGGTCCTCGCCGTACACCTCGAACGCGCGCGCGAGCAGCTTCTCCTGCAGCGCGAGTGCCTCTTCGTAGCGGCCGTCCATGCTCTCGACGACCGCGAGGTTCGAGGCCAGCTGCAGCTCCCGCTCCGGATCGTGCAGGCGGTACACCACCGCACCGGCCCGCTCGCCGGCCTCGCGCGCCTCGGGCAGTCGCTCCTGCTGCGCACCGAGCACGTTCACGAGCTCGACCCAACCCGTCGCGGCCGCATCGACGTGGCCGCTCGCCTCGGCCGCCCACACCGCGGTGCGCAGCGTGGTCTCGGCGGCGTTCGGCTCCTTGCGGGCCGACAACACCTGACCGAGCGCGAGGTGGGCCTCGGCGCGCACCGCATGATCACCGTCGAGATCCGCGCGCGTCACCGCAGCCTCGGCGGCGGCGAGCGCCTCGTCGAGTCGACCGGCGGCGCGCAGCGCCTCGATGCGATCGATCTCCGGCGCGAGCTCCTGGAAGAGATGGCGCGCGAGAGGTCCGCTCCACGCGGGCTCGAGGGTCTCGAGCGTGTCGAGATCGGAGCAGCGTGCGGGGTCGGACGCGGTGCCGATCACCGCGAGCGCGTGGTCGGCCGCGCTGCGATCGCGCAGCACCTCGAGCGCGGCCGCGAGCTCGGACACGCGGCGATCGAGGCAAACCATGCGCAGCTCGTGCTGACGCTCGCTCACGAGCGCTGCCGCGCGCTCGTCGTCGCACGCCTGATCGTGGGTGGTGCGCCAGCGCGCGATCCAGTCGTCGACGGCCGCCTCGGCCTCGGCCGCGACGCCGCCGGGCGCGTCCACCAGGGCCGCTCGCACCTCGGTGCGCGCTGCGTCGTCCCACAGGCCCGCGAGCCGCCGGTCGTCCTTGCGACACTCGTCCGCCGGCATGCTCGCGACGCCGTAGGCGAGCACGGCGACGCCCGCGAAGCCGATGGCGAGCGCCGCGGTGACGCGACGGTGTCGCACGCGGCGCGGCGCCTCCGTGATCGCGGCGAGCAGCGCATGCATGTCGGCGAAGCGATCTTCGGGCGCACGCGCGAGGCCCCGCATCACGGCGCGCACGAGCCAGCGCGGCACCTTGCCGGCCGCGGGCACGCGTGCTCGCCCCTCGCACACCGAGGTCGACAGATCGGCGGCGGTGCGGCCCGCGAACGGGCGGCGCCCGAACAGCGCCTCGTAGAGTGCGACGCAGAACGAGAACTGATCGGAGCGCGCGTCGGCCTGCTTGCCGTGCCACTGCTCGGGCGACATGTAGCCGGGCGTGCCGACGATCGTGCCGGTGCGCGTGCGCGTGGCCATGGTGGCGGCGAGCATGCCGTCGGACAGCACGAGCTCGGGGTCGAGCTCGAGCTCCTCGCCGGTCTCGTCGAGATCCGGTCGCGTGCGCGCGAGCCCGAAGTCGGTGACGCACACGCGGCGGTTCGCGGGCGCGCCGTTCGGATCGTGGCCGACCATGACGTTGTGCGGCTTGAAGTCGCGGTGCACGAGGCCGGCGTCGTGGATCGCCGCGAGGCCGCGCCCCGCGTCGACGAACAGCGCGAGCACCTCGCTCCACTCGTGGTCGCGCGCCACGAGCCAGCGCTCGAGGTTGCTGCCCTCGATGAACTCGGTCGCGATGAACACCCAGTCGTCGGTCGCGCCCACGTCGTGGACGGTGACGACGTTGGGGTGGACGACGCGCGCCATCACCTTGGCCTCGCGCGTCCATCGGTGATCGGAGCGCGTGGAGCCGCCGGTGATGCCGGCGCGCAACAGCTTCAGCGCGACGACGCGCTCGAGCTCGGGATCGTATGCGGCGTACACCGTGCCGCCCGCCCCGAAGCCGACGCACTCGCGGATCTGGTAGCGGTTCGCGAAGCGGGTGCCCGGCACGGGACCGGGGCCCGGCAACGATGGTCGCGTCGTGTCGAGCTGCGACGGCGCATCGCTCTCGTCCGCCACGTAGGCGCCGCCGAACATCGCCAGCGTGGCCGCACAGCGCCCGCACACGTCGATGTGGCGCTCGAGCGCGTCGCGGTCGCGCTCGGACGCCGCGCCCGCGACGAACTCGGCGAGCACGTCCTCGGAGGGGCACGGTCCGCTCGGACCGGGCGGCGCGACCTCGGCCTCCATCGCGGTTGCAGCATAGCCTCGCTCGGCCGATGCGTCACCGGGTCGTCGAATGGCGGGGCGCGAACATGCCCCCGCCGCGAGCGCGCAAGAACGGATCGGCGGCGATGATCCGGTACGCGCGGCGCTCGTCCGCGGGCGCCAGCGTCGTGCCGCGGGCGATGACCTCGAGGCCGGCGCTCGACCCGAAGTTGCTCTTGGAGAAGTACACGATCGCCCACCGGAAGTCGGGCTCGACGTGCACGACGTACCAGTGGTTCACGACGCCGTAGAGCGCCCCGTCACCGCGCCACTGGAAGTGACCGACGCGGGTGGGGTCCTGCAGGTCGACGCCGATGTACGCCCGGGCGCGGCCGCGCTGGCGGAACTCGACGCGATCGGCGAGCTTGACGAGCCCGGGCTCGGCCTGCGGATCGCGGATGGGCGTGTACACGAAGCTGGGATCGGAGCGGTCGTGCTTCGTCCAGAACGGGAAGTTGCTGCGCACGACGTACCAGCGCCCCGAGAAGCGCTCGATGTCGAGCGTGGCGAGCGTCGACGGCGGGGCGTCGCGCAGATCCGCGATGCGCTTCACGGAGCTCGCGTCGCGGACGTCCGCGACCGTGCACGCGACTACGAGCGCGAGGGCGCAGGCGACGAGCGGGCGCACTCGCGCCTTCTACCACGGGGGCGCCGCGATCAACCCTCGGCCGGCAGCTCGACTCCGGCAGCCGTGCACTCGTCGACGATGCGCTTCTTGGCCTCGGCGCTCACGAGGCCCGCGACGTAGCCGGCCTTGTCGGCCGACTTCATCTTGCACGCGCAGATGCCCATGAGCTCGAGCGCCGCGGCGCTGCGATGCTCGCGGTTGCTCGCGCGCGCGATGTCGTAGGCCGTCTCGGGATCGCCGAGCTCCGCCATGCGGCTCGCCTTCGCGAGCAGCTCGTCGGGCGTGTAGCCCTTGGTCTTCGCGCGCACGTCGACGCCGCGCTCGCGACAGAGCGTGAACACGTCGCTGCGCGTGCGCGGGCCGGCGAGGCTGCGATAGGCCTCGCGCGCGAGGGCGCCGTCGTCGAGCTGACACGCGGCGACCGCCATGATGCGCATGGCTTCGTTGTCGCGATCGATCTTGAACGCCGCGCGCGCGAGCTCGTGCGCGCGCGCGAACTCGCCGCGATCGAGGGCCGCCCGCGCGTCGCCGACCGGGGTGTCCGTCGGCGCCGCGTCGTCGACCGGCGTGGGCGCGACGGACGGGGGTGGGACGGCGACCGGTGAGGGCGCTGCGATCTCCGCCGGCGGCGCGACCGGTGGCGCCGCGACGGGGGCCGGCACCGCGACACTCGGCGGTGGCGCATCGGCGACGGCGCGCGCGGGGGCGGGAGCAGGCGCCGCATCGCGCGGTGCGGCCGCGTGCACCGACGCGCCTGCGACCTGCGCGGCCGGTGGCGTCGGCGAGGGCTCGGCGTCGGGACGCGTCACGACGACCCCGATCACGAGCAACGCCGCGACTCCGCTGGCGCCGAACCACAGCGTGCGGCGGCCGCTGGGCTCCGGCGGCGCCGGCATCGGCATGGGGCGCGCGAGCGGCTCGACGCGGACCGGCGTGCGTGCGGGCGGATCGGCCGCGACCACTGCGATCGCGGGCTCGTCGTCGACGATCGGTGGCAGCGTCACGACTTCGTCCGCGACGATCGGCGGGAGCGTCTCGTCGTCGTCGACGATCGGCGGCGACGCATCGTCGACCAGCACGATCGGTGCGAGCACCGGCGCCCGCAGGCGCATCATGGACTCGGCCGCCGCCATCGGCTCGATGTGCGGCGGGGACACGGGCTCCGCGACCGCGTCGTCGACCACCGGTCGCGGGATGCCGTCGCTCGGCTCGACGTCGCGGACGATGGTGAGGACGTCGATCGGCTGCGACTCCTCCCGGATGCCCCGCATCACCGGCTTCGTCGGCACGCGGGTGCGCAACGGCACCGGCGTCGGCAGAGGGATCGCATCCTCGGCCGAGGGATCGTCGTCGGTGCTCACGACCGCGTCGTCGTTCGCCAGCATCGGCTCTGGCGCGCTCGCGGCCGGCATCGGTGGCGGTGCGGCGTCCAACAGATCGCCCCATCCATCGTCGAGCGCAGCGAGCGACGCAGCGCGGGTGTCCTTCGGCGGTTCGGCCATGACGAGCTCCGGAATCGGCCTCGATCCTACTGCGTGCGTGCGGCGCACGGCAGTCTCGACGACGTGTCGCGATCGTAGTTGCGCTGACTTCCTCCGCAGTCGCGGGCAAGTCGACCGCGCACGATCGCACACCCTCGTCGCGCACGAATGCCGACATCGCGACCTGCAGCAACGTCACGGCATCGGCGGCCGATCCGCGATCCTCCTCATCAGCCACTCCGCGCCGTAGCGGTAGTCGTGTCGCGCCCACCACTTGCCGAGCACGAGACACGCGATCGTGAAGGCTGCGATCACCGCGAACGTGGGGCCGGGGGAGAGCGCGCTCCACAGCCCGAGCGGACGGCTGAGCTCGCGGAACAGCGGTGCATGCACGACGAACACCGTCAGCGAGATCCGCCCGAGCACGACGAGCGCGTGATCCGGCGCGAGCGGGCGCCGCCGCTGCCAGCGAACGGCCGCCACGAGGATCCACAGCGTTGGACCGGTGAGGAGCACGACGATCGCGACCGACGGCGGGAACCACCCGAGCGCGAGCCGGAAGGCGCGCCAGAGCAGGTCGGGCTCGCTCGCGCCGGTGAGCCGCACGAGCAGGTGGCCCACGGCGCCGACGGCGAAGAGCCCGACGCCGACGACGACGATCGAGCGCAGACGATCGCGCTCGAGCGCGCGACCGGCCCAGAAGCCCACGACGAACGTCGACAACCACGGCAGGAGCGAGTACTGGCTGCCGATGAACGCGAGTCGCAGCGCGCCGCCGGGCTGCGAGACGTCGCGCATCTCCGGGTTCGTGAGCTCGGCGGGCGTGTCGACCCACGCCTGCACGAGCGGCGTCGCGGCCAGCACGATGGCGACGACGCCGAGCAGCGCGCCGCTCGACATGCGACGCCAGAGGGGCGCGAGCATGATTCCGACGCCCATCATGTGCAGCGCGAAGAACGATCCCCACGAGAACCAGCTCGGCGTGAGCAGGTTGACGAGCATGCCGAAGCCGTAGAGCGCGAGGCCGCGTCGCACGAGCGCGCCGTCCAGCTCGCGCGCCGTGCCGCGCGTCCGCGCGCACAGGAGCGCCGTGCCGACGCCGGACAACACGTAGAACATCGGGGCGCCGATCGCCGACCCGGCATTGAACGCGACGAGCCCGGGGTAGTCGAGTCGGGTGAGCCCGGGATCGGGCCCGCGCCACAGCCAGATGCCGACGTGTTGCTCGATCATCGCGAACACGCTGAGCCCGCGCAGGGCGTCGAGTGTGGTGAGGCGCCGCGCCGCGTCGCCGGTCATCGCGCGGGTATCCCACGATTCGCGGCGCCCAGCCATCGGTCAGCGGGGGGCATGGCCCCGCCGGCGCTATCGCGTGCGACGGTGAACGCTCAGCACACGATCGGCCCCCATGGGTCGCCGTCGCAGCAGCTGCACGGGATGTCGACCCACGTGCAGTTCTCGCAGTACGAGCCGCCGGTGCAGCCGATGCCGCACACATCGCCGACGACGAAGCCGTCGCACTCCTCGTTCGGATCCTGCACGTTGTTGCCGCACACCCAGCACGCGTCGAGGTCGAACTTGCAGCCGTCGGTGCAGCCGAGCGTGCCGCCCGGATAGCCCTGCGACATGCACGTCTGACCGTCGAGGTTCATGCCGTCGCAGTTCTCGCTCGCGTCCACGATGCCGTTGCCGCACGTGTCCGCTTGGATGCAGCCCGAGAACTCGAAGTCGCAGCTGTCGGTGCACGACAGGTTGCCGCCGGCATAGCCCTGCAGCGCGCAGGTCTGGCCGCCGAGGTCCATCCCGTCGCAGTCCTCGCCGGCCTCCTGATCGCCGTTGCCGCACATCGCCGCTTCGATGCAGTCGTCGTACTCGAGCGTGCACGATCCGCTGCAGTGCACCTGGCCGCCGGCGTAGCCGTGCAGCTGACAGGTGTCGCCGCCGAGGTCCATCCCGTCGCACTCTTCGCCGACCTCGCGCACCCCGTTGCCGCAGACGGTGCATCCCGAGACGTCGAACTGGCACGCATCGCACGCGAGGAATCCACCCTCGTAGCCGAGCGCCATGCAGTCGTTCCACCCGAGGTTGCCGCCGTCGCAGGCCTCGAACCCCTCGATCACTCCGTCGCCGCACACGTGGCAGCCGGTCATGTCGAGCGTGCAGGTGGGCGTGCACGAGATGTCGCCGCCGTTGGGACACGACTGGCCGCCGAGGTCGCCCCCGTCGCACTCCTCGCTCCCGTTGCGCACGCCGTCGCCGCAGCCCTCGCCCTCGCAGTACTTGGTGTCGAACGAGAGGCAGTCCTCGCTACACGCGAGCGAGCCGCCGTCGAAGCCGAGACCGACGCACGTCTCGCCGCCGAGGTCGCTGCCGTCGCACGGTTCGGGGCCGGTCGCCGAGCCGTCGCCGCACGTGTAGCAGCCCCCGTAGTCGAGCTCGCACGCCGCGGTGCAGGACGGCGCGCCGCTCTCACCGCTCCCGCCGCAGGTGGCCTCGCCGAGGTCCTTGCCGTCGCACGGCTCGGTGCCCGACCTCACGCCGTCGCCGCACATCTGACAGCTCGACGTGTCGAGCATGCAGGTGTCGCCGCACTTCAGCGCGCCGGCGTCGTATCCGATCGACTCGCACGACGCCCCGCCGAGGTCCGGGCCGTCGCACTGCTCGAGCCCGCCGCGCACGCCGTCACCGCACAGCACGCACGTCGACTCGTCGTGCACGCAGCCGGGCATGCAGCCGAGCGTGCCGCCGTCGTAGCCGAGCTCGAGACACGTGGCGCCGTTGAGGTTGCCGCCGTCGCACTCCTCGGGCGGCATCACGGCTCCGTTGCCGCACGCGCTGCACTCGACATAGTCGTGCTCGCACGTCGCCGTGCAGCCGAGCGGCTCGTCGGCGGTGCCGAGACCCACGTCGGCGCACGTGGTGGCGCTGCCGAGATCGGTGCCGTCGCACAGCTCCGTGCCGTCGAGTCTGCCGTTGCCGCACTGCGAGCAGCGCGATTCGTCGAGCGTGCAGTCGGCCGCGCACAGGAGCACGCCACCCGCGTAGCCGACCGCGGCGCACGTCTGTCCGGCGAGATCGCTCGAGTCGCAGGCCTCGTCCTCCTCGGCCACGCCGTTGCCGCACAGCGCGTCCGGCAGCCCACCGGTGTCGGCCCCGTCGTCGGTCGCCCCAGGCACCGCGCACGTGCCCGCCTCGCAGACCTGTCCGGCATCACACTCGTTGCTCGACGCGCACGGCAGCCCGATCGTGCCGAGCTGACCGAAGCAGCCGCCGAGCATCCCGAGCGCGACCCACCACGCCGCGCGGCGCCATCCGTTCGCCATCCAGCGGTGCAGCATAGCAGGGCCCGACTCGTCGCGCGTTCCTTTCGTCGGCGCGAGCGCGAGCGCGAGACGAACGACGACGCGCGAGCGCCATCGCGCACCGCCGGTCGCCCGTGCTACCGTCCGCCCTCGAATGGCCGTCGCGAAGCGCCGCGTTCCGGGCCTCGTCGCTGCCGCGATCGCGCTCGCGAGCGTGCCGCATGTCGGTGCGGCCCCCCGCGCGAAGGAGACACCACCGCCGCCCGCGGAGCCGGTGTCGACCGAGGAAACGCCGCTCCAACGGGCCGAGCAGCTGTTCCGCCGCGGCGTCGCGCGCTACGAGACCGCGGAGTACGACGAGGCCGTCGTGCTGTGGACCGAGGCGTACGGCATCCTCGATCCCACCCGCGAGAACCGGGCGATCCGCAACGACCTCGTCTACAACATCGCCCGCGCGCAGGTGGAGGCGTACCGCATCGACCACGACGCCCGCCGCTTGCGCCAGGCCAAGCAGCTGCTCGAGCGCTACGTCGAGGTGTACCGCGAGCTGTCGGAGGGCGACGACACGAGCAAGCAGGAGATCCTGCAGGCGGAGACGAAGATCGCGGACATCGACGCGATGTTGGGCGACGCGGAGGCCGACGCGAAGCGCCAGCAGGAAGCGCGTGATCGCGCGCCGGCGAACGACGCGGCCCGCCGACAGGCGCGCGCACTCGTGATCTCCGGGGCCGTCGTGACCTCGCTCGGGGTCGTCGGGGTCGGCGTCGCGTTCGCGGGCCTCGGCATCGGCATCAAGGCGGACAAGGACTTCGAGGACGACCCTGCGCAGCGCGAGCAGCACCGGGACCGGGGTCGACAGGCCAACGTGCTCATCGCGACCGGCACGTCGATCGGCGTCGCCTTCCTCGCGGCCGGCATCGCGCTGCTCGTGATCGGCAAGCGGAACGAGCGCAAGCTGAAGGCCTCGGCCATGGCGGGCGGCGGTGCGTACGGGCTCACCCTCGCGGGCAGGTTCTGACTTGCACGCCGCTCGCGTCCTCGCGCTCGCGATGCTGACCGGATGCTTCGGGCAGAAGAGCACGGAGGGGCTGCCGTGCGACCTCGACTCGCAGTGCGACCTCGGGCAGGCGTGCGTGCAGGGCGAGTGTCGAGCGGCGGGCGACACCGATCCGACCGGATGCATGGCGGCCGAGTTCGAGCTCGCGCCGATCGCTCCGCGGATCGTGCTCGTCGTCGATGCGTCCATCGCGATGACCGACCCGTGGGACGACGACGGCGAGCCGGGCACACCCGACGTCGAGCGCTGGCCGAGCGTCGTCGCGGCGCTCGCGGGCGAGCTCGCGGAGATCGACGCGGCGGCGGAGCTGGGGCTCGCGCTCGCGCCCGGTGGGGCCGCGTGCGGCACCGACGACGGGCTCGCCGTCGCGATCGGGCCGTCGTCGGCGTCCGACGTGATCGCGGCGCTGCCCTCCGCGGGGCAGGGCGGGCTGCCGCTCGCGGGCGCGTTCGCAGCGGGCGTCGACGCGCTCGGTGCCGCGGGCACGGCTCCGCGTGCGATCGTGATGATCGTCGCGGGCGCGCCCGGCTGCTTCGAGGGCGACGCCGACGCGTTCGACGGCAATCTCGAGGCGAGCGTCGCGGCTGCGCTCGCGGACGGCATCCCGACGGTGATCGTCGGGGTCGCGCCGAGCGACGCCGCGAACCAGGCGTTCGACGACGATCGAGCGAACGGTGTCGCTGCGGCGGAGCAGGCGAGCGCGCTCGCGATGGCGGGTGGACGACCGCGCGGAGCCACGGGCGACTATCGAGCGGACAACGGCGTGACGCTGGGGCCGACGATCCAAGACGCGCTCTTCACCGCGCGCGAGTGCATGCTGCCGCGACCCGACGGCATCGACGCGCCTGCCGACGTCGCGCTGGCGATCGACGGACAGCCCGTGCCTCGACTGGAGACGTGCGACGGCGCGGGCTTCGTGGTGGGCGATGCGGCGATCGAGGTGTGCGGCAGCTGGTGCGCCGCGCTCAAGCTGTCCGGCAGTGCGGTCGCGTCGATCGACTGCGCGTGAACGCTCGCGCTCGCGGTGACGGATCGTGGGGCCGTCGGTTGCACCGCGCTCGCGAACGCCGGGCCGCGCCACCGGATCCGCGTTTGCGGGGCGCGCGAGCGCGATCGATTCCGTGACGGGCGCGCGTGCTACCGTCCCCGCGATGGACGTGAACCCGTATCAGTCACCGGTGGAGGATCAGCAGCCCGAGCTCGACACGGAGGGCCAGCACTTCCTCGCGTCGCGCGGGTCTCGCTTCGCCGCCGCGCTGCTCGACGGGATCGTGATGCTCGTCATCATCCTCCCGATCCAGTGGGCGACCGGGATGTTCGAGACCGTCATGCGGGGCGGCCAGCTCGAGATCGGGCAGCAGATGATGTGGGCCGGGATCGGCTTCGCGGTGTGGTTCGTCGTCCAGGTCGCGTTCCTGGTGAACGGACAGACGCTGGGCAAGAAGGCGCTCGGCATCCGCATGGTCGACTACTCGACCGGCGAGCGCGTGCCGCTCGGTCGGCTCGTCGGGCTGCGCTACCTGCCGACGCAGCTCGTCTCGAGCATCCCGACGATCGGTCCACTGCTCAACCTCGTGAACATCCTGTTCATCTTCGGCAGCGAGCAGCGCTGCATCCACGATCTGATCGCCGGCACGAAGGTCGTGCAGGCGTAGTCACGGCGCCGCCACGACGACGCGCGGCGGCCACACGCCGCGCTCGCTCGGCACGCCGTCGACCTGACCCTGGGCGTTGCCGCCCCAGCAGAGCAGGGCGCCGTCGCTTCGCAGCGCGCATGCGTGACCCGAGCCGACGGCGAGCGACTGCGCGTCCGCGATGCCCTCGATCGCGACGGGCTTGCGCGGATCCACGTTCGCGTTCACGAGCGCGGGCGTCCAGCAGCGCACGGTGCCGTCCTGCATGAGCGCGCAGTCGTCCTCGATTGCGCGTACGCCGGTGAGCCCGTCCTCGGGGCAGTCGTGCAGCTGCACCGGCGGCGAGCTGCCGTCCGCGAGCCGGGCGCTCAAGATCCCGGTGCCCTCGCAGTGCACGACGGCGTCGGAGCCGAGCGTGCACGTGCACGTGCCGAAGGTCGTGTCGACCACATCGGCTCGCGCGAGGTCGACGGGCGTCGGACGGGGCCGCGACTTGAAGTCCGGCGATCCGCTCGCCCACGACGCGCACGCCATGCCCGCGTCCGTGCGCGCGCACGCGCTCGATCCGGTCAGCTGCAGCGACTGCGCGCCGACGATGCCAGGGACCGCCGCAGGCAACCGCAGCTTCGCCGCCTCGGCGGTCGTGTCGTAGTCCCGCGACGCGGCGCCCCAGCAGACGACGGTGCCGTCTCGTCTGCGCGCGCACGCGAGGCTCTCGTCGATCGCGATCTCCACGGCGTCGTGCACGTCGGGCACGACGAGCGGCAGCGGCGACTGATCGGGCGACTCGCGGCCGAGCAGGCCGAGGTAGTTGCTGCCCCAGCATGCGACCTCGCCGTTCGTGGTGCGCACGCACGCATGCGAGTCGCCGGCCGCGAGCTCCTCGGCATCCACGACACCGCCGACCGGCAGGCGCTCGGTCGCGCCGCTCGGACGCACGCCGCACTGCCAGCCGCACTGCCCCCAGCACTCGACGGTGCCGGCATCGGTGCGCACGCACGTGTGGAAGTTGCCCGCGTCGACCTCGACGATCCTCGGCGGCCGCGTGGGATCGCCGGTGGCGGAGCCGGTGGTCGCGCTCGTGTCAGTGCCGGTGCAGGCGAACAGCGCGAGGGCGACGAGGAGGGCAGGGCGCATGTAGGAGGCCGGAACGATCGACGCGCGCCGATCGATCTGCATCGACCCTAGCAGGTCGACGCGGCGCGTGGACGCTCTACGCGATCACGGATCACAGCGGGGGCAGGGGCACGAAGCCCTCGATCGCCTCGACGCGCGCGAGCCAGGCGAGGATCGCCGGATACGGGGCGAGCGGGACGTCGCCCTCGGGCGCGCGCTTCGTGTAGCCGTACATCGCGAGGTCCGCGATCGTCGCGTGATCGGCCGCGAGCCACTCGCGATCGGCGAGGTGCGCCTCGACGAGGGGGAAGAGCCGCTGCGCGATCGCAGCGGCAGCCTCCCAGTCGTAGCTCGTGTGGGGGAACTTCTTCGCCGCGCGTGCGCGCGCCGGACCGTGGGCGAGCTCGCCGGCGGCGACGGACAACCACTTCTGCACGCGCGCTTCGCCGATCGGATCGCGCGGCAACCAGCGATCGCTCGCGTCGTAGCGGCGCGCGAGATAGACGAGGATCGCGTTGGAGTCGGTGAGCCGCAGCTCGCCGTCCTCGAGCACGGGCACCTGTCCGAACGGATTCCTGGCGAGGAACGCCGCCGTCTTGCGCACCTCGACGGGGGTTCTCTCGAGCCGCCACGACAGCCCGAGAATCGACAGGAACGCCGCGACGCGCTGCGTGTGCCCGGAGGTCTCGGTGCCGAACAGGACGATCCCGGTCGTCTCGGTCATCGAGGCAGTGTTACCCGATCGCGGCGGACACGGCGGCGCTACCGGGCGTTCCCGCGCGCAATTCGTTCCGCGGGGTGACGTCGGCGAGATGCGTTGCGAGATCGGCGAGGCGGACCGCGAGTGGATCCAGCATCGCTCACGCGGGACGCGGTGCGCGGCGGGACGCACGCTGGTGGCGAACCTCTAGCGTCGACGAGCATGAAAGAGCTCGTCTCGATTTCCCTTCGCATCCCCCTCTCCGCGGGCTTGCTCGCGCTCGCGGCCTGCGGCGACGACACGTCGTCCGACGACGTCGACGACAGCTCGAGCTCCGGCTCGGCCGACGACGACGACGACGACGACGACGACTCGATGACCGCCGACGACGACGGATCGTCGAGCGGCACGGTCGACGACACGGGCTCCACCACGGCACCGGCCGACAGCTCGTCCTCCGACGGTGGTCCCACCGATCCGGACAGCTCCTCGAGCGACGACGGATCGTCGAGCGACGACGGCAGCTCGTCGTCCGCCGGCGACGACAGCTCGAGCAGCTCGGGCGAGCCGGGCACGACGACCGACGGCGAGTCGTCGTCGTCGTCCGACGGCGGCATGATGGCGGTGTGCGGCGACGGCATCGTGGGCGAAGGCGAGGGTTGCGACGACGCGAACGACGTCGACCTCGACGCGTGCGACAACACGTGTCAGCTCGGCGACCTCGTGCTCGCCGGCACCGCGTATGGACTGATCCAGTCGGCCCTGGACTCGCTCGGCGAGGTGTACTCGCTGCCGATGGTCGAGTGGCCGGGCTCGGGCAGCGCCGGCGTGCTCATCGTGAGCCTCGACGGCGCGAGTGTGCCGGTCGAGGACTACCAAGCCCACCTCGATGCGGGTGGTCACATGTTGATCATCGGTGGCAGCGGGCTCCCGGAGTATCGCGACTACGTGAACCAGTTCTTCGCCGCGGGACCGACGTCCGACTGGCACCTCAGCGACGGGTGCAGCGACGACTGGACCACGAGCGTCGATCACCCGATCACGGCGCTCATGCCCGCATCGCACGAGTTCGCGGATCAGCTGACGTCGTATCACATGCTGCACTTCCTCGACGCCGGCCAGGCGGAGGGTGTGGAGGCGCTCGGGCGGGTCTGCGATCTCGCGACCGACAACAACGTGCTCGTCACGCGGCGCTACGACAGCGGCGGCACGCTCACGTACATGGGCTTCGACCTCGGGCAGTACCCCGGCATGGGCACCGAGGCCGAGTTCACCGCGCCGTTCCTCGAGGGCTATCTGAGCTACATCCGCTCGCCGTGGACGGGCCCTGCCGAGTGCGGCAACGGTGTCGTCGATGCCGGCGAGGCGTGCGACGACGGCAACGACACGGATCTCGACGGCTGCGATAACGCGTGTCAGCTGGGCGCGGTCACGCTCGCCGGCACTGCGCCGACGCAGCTCGCCTCCGCACTCGACTCGCTCGGCGAGGTCTACGACCTCGACCCGGTGGAGTGGCCGGCGTCGCAGAGCGCCGGCGTGCTCGTCGTCGGGCTCGACGGCGCCGGTGCGCCGAGCGAGGACTACCAGGCGCACGTCGATGCCGGGGGGCACATCCTCGTGGTCGGTGGCAGCAGCGACAACGCGTTCCACGCGTGGGTGAACCTCTTCGCGGCGACCACGGGCGATCCGAGCTGGCATCAGAGCGACGCGTGCAGTCCGGACTGGACGACGATCGCGGACCATCCGATCACGGCGCAGCTGCCCGCGACCTACGAGTTCGCGGATCAGGCGACGTCGTACCACTCGATGCACTTCCTCGATGCTGCCGGTCAGCCGGCGGGCACCGAGTCGCTCGGCGAGACGTGCGATTCCGGCGCGGACAACGACCTGCTGGTGACGCGTCGCTACGACAGCGGCGGAACGTTCACGTACATGGCGAGCGACCTCGGTCAGTATCCGGGCCTCGGCACCGAGGCCGAGTTCACCGCGCCGTTCCTCGCGGGCTACCTCGAGTACGTGCGCGCCGCCGCGAACTGATCGCGGGCGGACAGGGGCACGGAGCAGGGTGTCCGGAAGAACGCTTCGCGTTCTTCCGCACCCTGCTTGACGGCGGCGCCGTCGGCGTATTATTCACGAAAACGTGAATAATGAAACACGCGGTGGCTCGGTGGTGGAAGGTACCGGCCGGTACCAGGGCCAGGACGCGGTGTTCCTCGTCGCGGCCAGCCGCGAGGGCGCGACCGCGTGGTCGGTGCGCACGGCCGACGGGCGCGTGCAGACCGAGTGGAGCGACGACACCGGTGCCGAGGGCATGGGCTGGGGCAGCGGCATCCGCTACCCGCTCGAGCTCGAGGATCTCGAGCGGCACGTCCGGGTCGCGCGGGCGATCGCGGGCATCGAACGGCCCGACGGACGCGCCGACCTCGTGATGACCACCGCCGCTGGCCCACTGCGCCTCGGCCTCGATCGCGACGACGCGTTCGCGCTCGACGTGGGCGGGCAGCCGGACTGGGAGTTCTCCGTGGACCGCGTCCGCGAGCTCAGCGATTGGCCCGCGTTGCGCGACGCGATGGTCGCGAGCGAGACCCCCGCACGCGCGCAGTGGCGCTCGACCACGCCCACCGCGGTCGAGGCCCGAGTGGTGGAGGCGAGCGGCCACGTGCTCGTGCGCATCGCGGTGAACGACGTGGAGGGCTGGTTCATCCTCGACAGCGGCGCGACGGAGATGGTGCTGCTGCCCGAGTTCGCGCGGCGCACGGGCGCGACGGCGGCCGGCACCACGGTGCTCACGAGTGTGCAGGGCGTGGAGCTCGCGACGTCGTTGCACCTCGCGTCGGTCGACCTGGGATCGCTGCGCCTGCTGTGCAACACCGCGACGGTCTCGGAGGCGCTCGCCGATCTGCCCGCGACGATCGGCGACACCGTGGACGGGATCATCGGCGCCCACGTGTTCGCCCGCGCCGTGGTCTCGATGGATCTCGCCACGGGCGCGACGACGGTCGCTCCCTCGGCGCCGCCGCGCGAACGGTGGCTGCCGGTGCGTGTGATGAACCTGCACGCGCTGATCACCGCGGACTACGAGGGGCACACGGATCTGTTCCGAGTCGACACCGGCGCGGTGCCGGGCCTGCTGTTCCACCAGGGCGGCGTGCGCCGGCGTGCGCTGCTGGACGGCCGCGAGACGACGCCGTTGCCCCAGCCCGTCGGCGTGTTCGAGATGCACGTCGGCACGATCGCCGATGTCACGATCGCGGGCGTCACGGTGACCGACGTGGCCACGGGCTTCGTGGTCGGCGGCCCCGACTCGATGGCCGACGCGTACACCGTCGGCGTGATCGGCATCCCGGTGCTGCGCGCGCTGGGCGAGCTGACCTTCGATCTGCCGGGCCGCCGCCTCGCGGTGGGAGCCTAGATGGCACGCGCTCGTTCGGCGCCCCAGCTCGCGGTGATGCGATTGACGTCTCTGGCGCAGGTCCGCGTGCTCGCGAACCCCTTGCGGCTGCGATTGCTCGACGCGTTCGTGGCCGAGCCGCGCACGACGATGCAAGTGGCCCGCGTGCTCGGCGAGAGCCCGACGCGGCTGTATCGTCACGTCGACGCCTTGTTCCGCGCCGGCTTTCTCGAGCGTCGCGGGGAGCGGAAGAACCGCGGCACGACGGAGGTGTACTACCAGGCGAAGGCCGGCCACTTCGAAGCGGACCCCGGCGTGTTCGCGAAGCGCGGGGCGGCCGGCGCGAGCTTCCGGCGATCGGTCACGCGTCTGCTCCGCCAGACCGAGCAGGGCCTCGTCGCCGCCGAAGCGGCCGCGCGTGGATCGGACGATCTCGGCGGCATCGTGCTCGTGGGGCTGTCGGTCGACGGATCGGCGAAGGACATCGCGCGGATCAAGAAGCGGCTGCAGTCGTGGCTCGAGTCGTGCGCGACGAGCTCGCGCGGCGGGCACAGCTGGCAGGGCATGATCGCGTTCTATCCGGTGGCGAAGCCGTAGCCCTCACCCGGTCGGCGGCGTGCACACCGAGTTGCCCTCGATCTGCGGGTTCGTGCGGTAGGTGTTGAGTGCGCCCCACGACGGCGGCTCGTGCGTGGGGATCGTGCCGTCCTCGCGCACGTTCGTGACGTGGTACGACGACTGGTTCCAGATCCGGCGCGTGCCGACCCAGCGATCCTCCGCGTCGCCGATGACCTGCAAAGAGTACGGCACGCCCATGTACTCGTCCCCGCCGAGCGCGAGGATCTCCGCGGAGCCGTCGTTGTCGACGTCCGCGATCACGGGGACGCCGCTGCCGCGCGCGTCGGGCAAGTGCATGTACGTCTCGCCCGTGGCGCCGAGCACCGAGAAGCCGGAATCGCGGTTGGCGAGCACGAGCTCCGCCGATCCGTCGCCGAGGAAGTCGAAGGCCGTGAGCGCGGAGTCGCCGAACTCGGAGTTGCCTTCCTCGGTGCGCGTCCAGATCGGCGTGCCGTCGCCTTCGAAGGTGCCGACCCACGTGCCGCCGCTCGTCGCGAACTCCGAGCGCCCGTCGCCGTCGAAGTCGTGCACCACGGGCATCGCCCACAGATCGTCGTAGTCGCCGAACGTGCGCACCTGCAGCATCTTCACGGCGCCGTCGTGCTCGAGGATCGTGATGCCGTCGCCCACGAGCAGGATCTCCGGATCCGGATCGTCGTCGAGGTCCGCGATGGCGACGTGATTCGAGAACGGGCCCACCACGCCGTGCCAGTAGGTGACCGCGGGGACGTCGGCGTAGAAGTGCAGGCTCCCGTCCGCGCGCAACGCCGCGCCGTAGCCCGTGACGATCTCCTGCATGCCGTCGCCGTCGAGGTCGGCGATCTGCGTGCTCGTCGACTTGCCGTGGGTCCACAGGTAGTTGCCCTGGTGATCGTAGACCTGCATGGCGGCGAGCTCGACGTCGCCGTCCGCGTCGAGGTCGGCGAGGGCCGGCGCGTCCGGGTAGATCTCGTCGCGTTCGATCGTCCACGCTTCGCTGCCGTCGTGCTCGAACACGGTCAGCCAGTAGTCGAAGATCCCGGTCAGGTCGCCGTTCTCCAGTTCGGGGAGGTCGTGGAAGACGACGATCTCCATCGTGCCGTCGCCGTCGATGTCGCCGAGCGCGGTTGCGCCGGCGACGGGCAGCCGGAAGTGCTCCTCACCGGTCGCGCCGTCGAGCACGTACGTGATCCCGGGCACGCCGATCTCGAGCGCCGCGGTCACGACGATGTCGGGCGTGTCGCAGAGATCGATCGCGCCGTCGCCGTTGTCGTCGGTCAGGTTGCCGACGAGCGGCGCGAAGAGGTCCCGCACCGGCTCGCTCGGCGTGAACGTCCACTCCACTTCGGGACTGAACGCATCGGGCGGCGCCTGGTACCCGCACGGCGGCGGCGCATCGAGCTCGCTCTCGTCGACGTCGCACTGCACGTCGGCCCCACCGTCGCCGCTGCCGACGTCGAGCTTCGTGCCGGTCGCGTCGTCGCTGCCGCCCGAGCCCTCGTCGTCGCCACTGCTCGACTCGGCCTCCGCACCGCTGCCTCCGCCCGACAGGAATCCGTCGTCACGCGGCGACGATCCGCACGCGACGAGCGACACCGTGGACAGGATCGCGAGCGACACCTCGAGCGGGGGGATGCGTGCCATTGCCGCATGCTCCGCTGACCGACGGCGCACGCGCTTGTCGGGAACCGGCCAATCATCTCGTGCGAAGCGGCCAGCCGACCTCCGGTCGGGCCCACGGCGGCGAACGGGTTGCGACGGCGCCGACGGTTGCCACACCTTGGGCATGACACCGTCGCACGCGCTCGTCGTCCTCGCGCTGGCCCTCGTCGCCCCGACGGGGACCGAGCCGTCTCCGACCCCGCCCGCCGACGCAAAGGCGAAAGCGAAGGCGAAAGCGAAGGCGGAGCCGAGCACCGCGACGACGGCGACGGATCCAGCGGCGTCGAGCGACGCGACGGCGACGACGACCGCGAGCCCGACGACGAGCGCTGCGTTGGCCGGCAACGAGAGCTACGCCGCGCTCGCGAGCTGCCAGTCGGCGTGCACGGGTGCCGACGGCGCGCGTGCGAGCTGCAAGGCGCAGTGCGTGCGCTCGAACCCGACGGTGAAGACGAGCATCACGGTGTCGACGACGCGTCGCCGCGCCCGCACGAATGCGGCGACGAGCCCGAAGCCGACGACGAGCGCACCCCCGTCGCAGCCGTCCAGCACCGCCGCGACGCCGACGACCCCGCCGTCGCCGGCCGCGAAGCCGGCGACGCCTGCACCGAAGTAGTGCGTACGCCCGCGTGCGGCGCGACGCATCGAGCAGCTCCGCGACCTCGAGCACGGCGCCCGCAGCAGGGATCGAACCTGCGACCTACGGTTTAGGAAACCGTCGCTCTATCCGACTGAGCTATGCGAGCGGGTCGAAGGCCCGCATCCTAGCGCGCCGCATTGCCCGGGGGAAGCGCGCTCACGGGTCGCGCGTTCGACCACCGGTTGCGGCGACGCGGCCCTGCGTGCTTCGTCGGCGAGCTCGTAGCGGGGGCACGGCGCAGTCGCGCGAGGTCGCGATGCGCCCCTGCGTGGCGACGCTTCGCGTCGAGGACGACCGCATCGCGTGGGAGGGGATCGACGATCGGCGCTCCGCATGGGAGGCGGTCGTCGGCCGCGCGGCCCCCACGGTCACGTCGCCGGGCTGAGCCCATGGAGGAAAGCCAGAACGAGGGACCCGGGGGCGCGGACGCGCACAGACGGCGACAACGGCCGTCCGGGCGGCCCATCACGGGGCTCGCGGGCATCTCGGGCGACCGTATGCGATCCTGGTAGGGGCATGGACGAGCATTTCGAGGATGCGGTCGTGCAGGTGGTCGCCGCGGGCGACGTGATCGCCGTCGTGTGGCGCGACGCGCCCACGACCACGCAGCTCGATGCGCTCGCGGAGATCGCCGCGAAGGTCGGGCGTCGCACGTCGGGCCGGTGCGGCATGGTCGACGTGCTGCTCGGACCGCCGCCGTCGTTCGTCGACTTCACGCGCAGCGCGACCACCCGCTTGGCCCAGGCCATCGCGCCGGTGCGCTCCGGCGTCGCCCACGTCGTGCTCGCGCCCGGAGCGAACGGCGTCGCCGCACGCGAGTTCCTCGGCGGCCTGCTCATGCAGACGCGCCCGTCCACGCCCACGCGGATCTTCGAGAAGGTCACGCGCGCCGCCGACTGGCTCGCCGCGAACCTGCCCGGTACGACGCCGCAGTCGATCCTCGGCATCGTCGAGCCGATGCTGGCGCGCGTCACGTGAGCGCGGGCGGCTCCATCGCGATCGCGCGGCCTTCGCTCGCGAGCGCGCGTGCGACGTCCCAGCGGGTCGCGCGGACGACCGACGCGTCGTAGGAGAGCGCGTAGTACAGGAACGTCTCGCCGAGTCGCGCCGGACGCAGGCCGCCGTCGTCGATCGCGTACGCGCGCGTCGCCGTGCGCAGTGCGCCCGCGAGGAGCACGTCGCCCCAGTGGCGACGCCCCTCGATCACCTCCCACAGCATCGAGCCCGCGACGACGTTGCAGGCGTCCCAGTCGCGATCGATGCCGGCGTCGACGCGGGCACCGGTGCCGTCGACGACGAGCGTGAATCCGTCGCGCGCGCCCGCGAACACCACGTCCACCGCGAAGCGCAGCGGCTCGCGCACGTGCATGTGCGGCCACGCGCTCGCCAAGGCCGGCCCGAGGTCGCGCTCGATCCACGCGGCCACGCGCGCGCGCATCGTCGCTTCGTCCACGTCGCCCACCTGCGGGTCCACCAGGGCCGGGATCGCGAACGGGCTCCACGCGCGCGGATCGTCGGCGTCGTCGATGCGTACGACGTCGGTGCGCTCGCCGGCGATCGATGCGTTGCCTCCGGCCACGCGATACGTGGCCCCGATGCGCGCCGGCAACACCGTCGTGCCCGGTGCCCGCCGCGACAAGTCGCGCGCGAACCGACCCTCGTCGATCGGGAACACGTAGCGATCCATCCACGCGAACGCCTCGGTGTGCGCGCCGCTGCACGACGCGGCCACCATCGCGCGCGCGCCCACGGCCGCCGCGTGCTCGAGGATCCCCGCGTAGTCGCGGTACGGAAACGCGGTTCGGTGTCCGAGCGGCGCCGCGATCTCCAGCATCGGCTGCCAGCGCGCGAGACACAGATCGATCGCGCCGTGCCCCAGCGCCGCGAGTCCGGCCGCGACCGTCGCCCGCATCGCGTCGACGTCGGCCAGCACCGTGTCCACCTGGTTCCACACCACGCCGTCGTCGGACGCCACCATCGCGCCCCACTCGTCGGGTGCGATCGACGGCGTCGTCACGAGGCGTACGTCGCCGAGATCGACGAGCTGCCCGGGCGGCACCACCCGCACCGTCCGGAACCCCAGCTCGCGCGCGGCCCAGTCCACGAGCGGATCGGGCGTGACGACGACGCTGTCGCGATCGAGCCGCGCGAGCCGATGCAACGACGGCACGTCGAAGTGATCCGGATGCCGATGCGACACCAGCACGAAGTCGGCCCGCAACACCTCGGCATGCACGGTGCGCCGCGGCACCACCTCGAACACACCCGCGTGATGCGTCGACGCGAGCAGTGGATCGCACAGCAGCCGCAGCCCGCCGGCCTCGACCAGCCACATCGCATGCCCGAGCCACGTCCAGTCCACGGGGCCGCGAGCATACGCGCTCGCTCTCTCGCGCGCTTGCCCGGGCCGGCGTCGTGCACTACGATGCACGGATGGGTAGGGCTGGAATGAATGCGCGATGGCAGATCCTGGTGGCGGTCGCGAGCTCGACGGTCGCGGGTGCATGCGCGAGCGATCCGGACGACGACGCGGGCATGCAGGACACCGGGTCCGCCGACGCGTCGGCGGGCGAGGGCAACACGACGGAGGGCAGCGCGACCGGAGCGGACGAGACCACGGCGGAGGGCAGCGCGACGGAGGGCGGCACCGGCAGCGGGGAGTCCGGCACCGTGCCGAGCACGTGCCCGGAGGGCGACTTCGGCGAAGCGGAGTGCGAGCTCGGTGCCGACTGCGTGCACGGCGACTTCGACTGCGCGTGCGTGTGCGGCTGCGACGAAGGCGGGATCCCGGAGGGCCCCGGCTACTGGGAGTGCAGCTACGCGCGCGCGGAACAGCTGCTCTCCCTCTCGGAGTCGACGAGCGTGCTCGACTGCGTCGCGAAGACCATGACGACGAATGCAACGTTCGTCGTCGACAACGGTGACGGCGTCGGCTCGATCGATTTCACCTTGAACGGGCTGCACGGCACCGAGCTGACGCTCGGCGATCTCCACCACTCGTGCAGTGGCATCTGCGACGACGGCGAAGCGTGCCCCGACGCGGCACCCATCACGGTCGCCGCCGGAACGAGCGCCGATCTCGTGCACCAGTTCGGCCCCGCGAACTGCGACTTCGAGGACGGCATCGATCTGTGCACCTTCTGCGGCACGACCGGCTCCTTGCGCACGTACTGGGGCCTCACGGGCTCCGGCACCGGAGCCGGCGGATCGACCGTGTTCGAGGTCGACATCGCGTGCCCGTGAGCGCGTTGTTTCCGTCGGGGCTTCGGGCGATACTCTCGTCCGTGGAGCGACCCAAGCGCTACGCGCTCGCGGTGGAGCTGACGAGCCACTGCAACCAGAAGTGCTCGTACTGCTACAACGCGTGGCGCGAGGACAACGGGCGCGAGGTGGGCGCGCTCGCCAGCGACGACCTCGTCGCGCTGCTCGACAAGGCGCTCACCGAGGTCGAGTTCGACCACGTCACGCTCACCGGCGGCGAGCCGTTCACGCGGCCCGATCTCGTGCGTGTGCTCGAGGTGTGCAAGCGCCACGGCGTCGGCATCCAGATGATCAGCAACGGCGGCGTCGTCGACGATCGCATGGCGCAGAAGCTGGTCGGTTTCCCGGTGCGTTGCGTGCAGGTCACGCTCGACGGACCCACCGCCGAGCTGCACAACGCGCACGTCGGCGGCGATCACTTCGACGCGACCCTGAAGGGCATCGCCGCGCTGCAGAAGGTCGGCGTGCTCGTCGTCGGCTGCATCGTGGTCACGCGCAGGAACGCGGCGCTGGTCGGCGACATCCTCGACGTGTTCCGCGGACTCGGCGTCACGATCATCGCGCTGTCGCGCTTCTCGCCCGCGGGCTACGCCGCGCGCAACGTGGCCGAGCTCTTGCCATCGCGCAGCGAGCTCGTCGTCGCGCTCGAGCAGGCCGAGCGGCGCGCCGTCGAGCACGGCATGGACCTGCAGGTGACGATGCCCGTGCCGCCGTGCGTCGTCGAGCAGGACGACTTCCCGTCGATCCGGTTCGGCTCGTGCCCGATCGGCACCGAGATGCAGGAGTTCTCGCTCGGCCCGAGGGGCGAGCTGCGCTCGTGCACGTTGCACACCGAGGTCATCGGCGACGGCAAGGCGGAGTCGTTCGCCGCGCTCGTGCAGGCGCCGCCCGTCGTGCGCTACCGCGACACCACGCCCGAGTTCTGCGCCCCGTGTCCCCACCGCACGAGCTGCCTGGGCGGGTGCGGAGCCGCGGCCGCGTCGGTGCTCGGCGACGCGCGCGGGCTCGACCCGTTCGTCGCACAGCACGTCGACGATGCGTTCGCGGCCCGGCTGCGCAGCGAGCGGGCCCGCGATCGACGGCACCTGCCGGTGTCGACGTGAGCCGTCCCGTCCGCGTGCTGCTCGTGTGGCCCGGCAGCGACGGCGCGGCGGCGGGCAACTTCGGGATGCCCCAGCTCGTGCTCATGGGCACCGTCGCGCAGGCGCGCACGAACGCCGTCGTGCACCTACGCGACCTGGTGGTCGAGCGCTCGATCGGCGTGTCGTTCCCCCAGCTGGTCGACGGCCCCGACGGCGAGGGCTACGACGTCATCGGCTTCTCGGTCTACTCGTCGTTCGATCACCTCAAGTGCCAGGCGCTCGCCGAGATCGCGCGCCAGCGCTGGCCGGACGCGGTGATCGTCGCCGGGGGCTACCACGCGAGCGCGCGTCCACTCGAATACGTGCGCGACGGCTCGCCGTTCGACGTGTGCGTCGTCGGCGAGGGCGAGGCGCCGCTCGTGCAGATCATCGAGTCCGTGCAGGGTGGGGCGCCGTTGCGCAACGTCGTGCTCGGCCCCGACGCGATCGATCGGCTCGACGATCTGCCGCCGTCGGACTGGTCGCTCTTGTCGCGCTACCAGGGCTTCGCGCGCAAGATCGCGTCGCAGGCCCAGGTGTACCTGTCGCGCGGGTGCCCGTTCGACTGCGCGTTCTGCATGGAGCGAGCGAAGCGCGAGGTGTCGTGGCGCGGTCTGTCGGTCGAGCGTGCGATCGCCGAGATCGAAGGGCTGCATCGCTTCCTCGACCTGCGCGGGTGGACGCTCTACTTCGGCGACGCGCTCTTCGGCATGAAGAAGTCGTGGCGTCGTGCGTTCCTGGCCGAGCTCGCGCGCAGGGACATCCCGGTCGACAAGTACTGGCTGCTCATCCGCGTCGATCTGGTGGACGACGAGGACCTGGCGCTCTTCGGACAGGCGAACTGCGGGCTCGGCTTCGGGCTCGAGTCCGGCGACCCGGCGTTGCTGGCCACGATCCGCAAGAGCGGAAGGCTCGAGGACTACCTCGATCGCATGGATCGCGTCGCCGCGAAGGCGCGCGAGCTCGACGTGCCGTGGGGCGCGAACGTGATCTGCGGGCATCCGGGCGAGACCCCGACGACGCTGGCGACGAGCGCGAAGTACCTCGAGAAGCTGTTCCTCGGCCCCCACGGCACGACCGGGTTCCTGTCGGTCGATCCGTTCCGGCTGTACCCGGGCTCGCCGATCGACGCCGATCGGGGCCACTACGAGCGCACCTACGGCACGAAGTTCCACCACCCGCACTGGTGGGACGACGGCGATCCCGAGTTCCTGTCGGAGTGGGTCGATCCATCGGCGGAGCTCGACTGGATCGCGCGCGAGGATCTGCAGCACCGCCTGCTCGGGCCGATCCTGGCCGGCATCGAGGACAAGTTCGTGTACGGCGGCCGGGCCCGCGAGTACTTCCTGCGCGCGATCCGGGAGCAGGTCGCGTTCGCGGGGCCGCGCGGGCGCATGCCGTACTTCGGGCGCTACTACGCGTGGCAGCGTTGGCTCGGCCACCGCGCCCGCGGCGAGCGCCAGCGCCAGGGTCACGACGCGCTCGCCGAGGTCGCGACCGTCGTTCGCTCGCGGGCGCTCGCGGGCGTCGCGAAGGCGGCCGGCGTGTCGGTCGACGATCCGGTGATCGCCGCGATCGCGAAGGTGCCGCGCGAGCGCTTCGTGCCGCTCGACGCCGTCGAGCAGAGCGTGCGCGACGTGGCGATCGCGCTCGACGACACCGGCCTCGCGACCGTGAGCGCGATGCATGCGTACGCGCGCGCGCACCGGTTGCTCGACGTGCAGCCGGGCGATCGCGTGCTCGACCTCGGGGCCGGCACGGGCTACGGCGCCGCGATCCTGCGCGAGCTCGTCGGCGACGCGGGGCAGGTCGTCGGGATCGAGATCGATCCCGCGCTCGTCGACCGCACGCCGCGCGAGCTCGTGGCGCGCGGCGTCCTGTGCGTCGCCGCCGACGCGCTCGACCCCGCGAGCTGGCCCGCAGCCGCGCGCGCATGCACGAAGGTCGTCGTCGGGTTCGCCCTGGACGCGTGGCCGAGCGCGTGGCTCGACGCGTTCGCGCAGGGCACCGTCGTCGTGGCGCCGGTGCACGGCGACGACGGCCTGCGGCTCGCGCGAGCGGTGCACGCGGGCGATCGCTTCGCGGCCGAGCGCTTCGAGGAGGTGCTGTACGTGCCGACGCGGCGCGCAGCCGACCTGCCGCCGCTCCCGGACGCCGTCGCACCGGCGCCCGTGGTCGCACCGCGCGAGCCCGCCCGATTGCCGGTCGTTCGTTAGTTGCGCAGGAGATCGGCGCGCGCGGGCGGCTCGGCGACGATGCGGGCCGCGAGGCCGCCGTCGATCTCTCCGCGCGCACGCAACACGTCCACCAGGCCTGCGAGCTCGAGCGACGCGAGCCAGCCGGCGTGGGCGGAGCGCAGCGGGGCAGGGGCCGCGCGCATCGCGTTGGCCAGCTCGCGCAGCGCTGCCCACTCGGCGCTCGCCCACTCGGAGCTCGCGGCGCGTCGCACCGCATGCTCGTGCAGCGCGAGCACGGCGGTCGTCTCCGCGGTGACGTCGTTCCACGGCGCCGGCGCGCCCACGACGATCCGCGCGGCGAGCCCTCGACCACGAGGGCCGAGTGACCACGCGAGCTCGATGCGCTCGCGCGCGAGCGAGGGCACGAGCACGGCGGCGTCGCCCAGCACCTCGTCGACGTCCGCGCGGATGCTCGCGATCGCCGGTGCGATCACGTCGGCGTGCGCGCGTGCGAACCAAGGGGCCAGCAAGGCGAGCTGGGCGTGCACGAGCTCGACGATCGGGGGCGAGCACGCCTGCAAGCGCGTGAGCACGTCGGGCCGCGCGACCTCGTGCGGTCCGACCTCGGCGAGCGCGCGGGTGCGCGTCGCGAGGAACGCCGACCAGTCGTCGTGCAGATCGGGCCACGCCTGCAGCACGAGCCCGTCGGTGGACGTCCAGCGGTGCGCGAGCACGTCGGCGTCGGCGCGCAGCTGCGCGTGCAGCTCGGGTGGCATCGCAGCGGCTGCCCACGCGACGTAGCGCGGATCGAACAGATCCTCCGGTCCCGGGACCGACACGTGCGCGAGCACGTGCAGCACGAGATCGGTGAAGGCATCGACGCCGCTGACCATGTCAGGCGGGCTCCGGATCGTCGTCGTCGCTGCCGCGCTGGGGGATCATCAGACACACCTGCGGCGGCGGACGCTTCATCTTCAGGCATGGTCGCGGCGGTGCGCGCTCGGGCTGCTGGACGACCGGCGGCTGCGGCGGACCGACGTCGAGACACGGGGCAGGGCGCGTCGTCGGGGGCTCGGGCGCTGCGACCTCGAGGCACGGCGCGGGCGGGGAGAGGCACGGCTGGGGCACGGCGACGTCGAGGCACGGTTGCGGCGGCGACAGGCACGGCTGGGGCGCCACGACCATGAGGCAGACCTGCGGTGGCGGACCGTCGTCGACCGGAGCGCCGTCGTCGGTGACGGGCGTGCCGTCGTCGGCCGCCTTGCCATCGTCGCTCGCCGGTGTCGTGCTCGGCGTCGTCGGCTTGTCGCACGCGGCCGCGCCGGCGAGCCCCGACAGCGCGATCGCGATGAAGCGCTGCCTCCGGGCGAGGATCGCCGCGCGATCGGGATCCTCGTCCGGCTCGTCGCTCATCCGATCAGCCGTCCTTGGGCGCGATCTTCAGGCACGGCTGGGGCTTCGGCGTCGGCTTCGGATCCGGCGGCCGGACGCGCAAGCACGGCTGCGGCTTGGGCTCGGGCTCCTCGGGCGCCGACACGTCGAGGCACGGCTGCGGCTTGGTCGGCGCGACCTTCAGGCACACCTGCGGCGGCGGTGCGTCGGGCGGCGCGGCCACCTTCAGGCACGGCTGCGGATCGCCCTTCGTGTCCTCGGGCGGCATCACCTCGAGACACGGCTGCGGATTCACCGGCTCGATCTTCAGGCACGGCTTCGGATCCGCCTTCGACGGATCGTCGCCGCCGTCGGCGGACGTCGCCGGTGGCGACAGGCACGGCTGCGGCTTGGGCTTGTCGCACGCGGCTGCACCTGCGAGGCCCGACAGTGCGATCGCGATGAATCGCTGCCGTCGGGCGAGGATCGCGGCGCGATCCGGATCCACCGCGGCTTCGTCGTCGTCCGGTCGCTCGCCGTCGCGATCGTCGTCCGCCATGATCGAGTCCAGGCTACCAGGCCGCTGCGAAACTCGCGACGGCGGCTGCGAGGCGGGCGCGGGACGGCGACGACGGGCCGCTAAGGCGTGCGCACGATCGTGATCTCGGTGATCTCGCCGCGCGCACCGATCCGCATCGGCGGGCCCCAGAAGCCGGTGCCGCGGCTGACGTAGAGCTGGGCCGTGCCGCGGCGATAGAGGCCGGCGAGGAACGGCACGGCCGCGCGCACGAGCGCGCCGAACGGCCAGATCTGTCCGCCGTGGGTGTGGCCCGACAGCTGCAGATCGACGTTCGTCCTCGACGCAGCCACGAAGGTGGTGGGGTCGTGGGCGAGCAGCACGACCGCGGCGTCGTCGGGGATCCCGGCCAGCGCACGGCCGAGGTCGGAGCCGGTGCCCGTCAGCACGTCGCCGCGGTGATCGTCGACGCCGGCGAGCGCGAACCGAGCCCCGTCCTTTTCCACCAAGCGCCACCGGTTGCGCAGCACCTCCATGCCGAGCTCTTGCACCCGCGCGCACCAGGGGTCCGCCTTGGAGTAGTAGTCGTGGTTGCCGGTGACGAACGCGACGCCGTGGCGGGCCTGCAGCGCCGCGAACGGCTCCACCTCGTCGCGCAGCTGTTCGACGCTGCCGTCGACGAGGTCGCCGGTGACGGCGACGAGATCGGGCTCGAGCGCGTTGACGTGTCGCACCAGATCGGCGGCGAAGGAGCGGCCGAGGATCGGGCCGATGTGCACGTCGGAGATCTGGACGATGCGGAAGCCGTCGAGCGCCGCCGGCCACCGATCGATCGCGACGGACACGCGCCGGATCACCGGATCGAACGCGGACCGCATGCCGACGAGCACGAGCGCGACGGCGCCGGCGATGACCAGGCCGGCGCGCCAGCGCAGGACGAAGGTGTCGGCGGGCGTGAAGAGCACGACGAGGTCGGAGAGCGCGACGAGGGTGAGGGCGACGAACGCGAAACCGAGCCACAGCGAGCCCGGCCAGCCGATCCAGCGCGACAGCGGCGGCCTCAGCACGCGCTCCGCGACCGGCACGAGCAGGAGCGACACCGCGCCGGAGACGACCACGACGGTCCCGATCGCGGGCCACGGCGCGGGCCAGGCCGGCGCGAGCACGAGCCGGGCCAGCAGGTAGCCGTGCCAGCCGACGAGCACGGCCGTCACCACGGTGAGCGCGAGCGCGATCGTGAGCACGCGGCGGGCCATCGTGGGAGGTCAACGTAGCATGCAGCGCCGGAGTTATCCTGGCGGGCGATGTCGACGCCGCATGAACTCCCGCCGCCCGCCCAGCTCATGAACCTCGTCTTCGGCAAGTGCCTCACGCAGGCCGTCTCGGTCGCGGCGCACCTGCGGCTCGCGGACCTGTTGAAGGACGGGGCCCGCAGCGCCGCCGCGGTCGCGCCGGAGTGTGGTGCGCATGCCGATGCGCTGTACCGGCTGATGCGCGCGCTGTCGACGGCAGGCGTCCTCGTCGAGCACGCCGATCGGACGTTCTCGCTGACGCCGGTGGGCGAGTGCCTGCGCACGGACGTGCCGACGTCGCTCGCGAGCATGGCGAAGTTCTTCGGCGAGGGCTGGCACTCGGCGGCGTGGGCCGACCTGCTGACCAGCGTGAAGACGGGCGCGTCCGCGTTCGCGCGCGTGCACGGCGTCCCGGCGTTCCAGTGGACCGAGACGCATCCGCGCGAGGCGGAAGTGTTCAACGAGGCGATGACGAGCATCTCGACGATGTCGGCGTTCGCCGTCGCGTCGACCTACGACCTGTCCAGCGCTGCGACGATCGTCGACGTCGGCGGCGGGCACGGCTTCTTCCTCGCGACGCTGCTGCAGGCGAACCCGAAGGCGCGCGGGATCCTGTTCGACTTGCCCAAGGTGGTGGCGGGCGCGAAGGAAGGCGTCGCGGCGGCCGGGCTCGCGTCGCGCTGCGAGATCGTCGGCGGCGATTTCTTCGCGTCGGTGCCGACGGGCGGCGACGTGTACACGCTCAAGCACATCATCCACGACTGGGACGACGACGCGTGCGTGACGATCCTCGGCCACTGCAAGGCCGGGCTCGCGCCGGGCGGCCGCGTGATCCTCGTCGAGGCCGTGCTGCCACCGCCGGGCGTGCCGTCGTTCGGCAAGATCCTCGACCTCGAGATGCTGGTGATCGCCGACGGCGGCCGCGAGCGCACGGAGCCCGAGTACGCCGCGCTCTTCGAGCGGGCGGGGCTGAAGCTCACCCGCGTGATCCCGACGCCGTCGCCGATGAGCATCCTCGAAGCGACCGCCTGACCGTTCCCACGCGGTGGCCGGCTGGGCGGTGGCCTCTGGGGCCCGGTCGCGAATACGCCGAGAAGATGGATTATGTCAAGTCAAAGGTCGGTCCCGCCGGGCGGGCCGGCCAGCGTGCGGCGGTGCGTTCGACCTTCGTCAGGCGCTGACGGACCCCGAACGCACCGATCAGTGGCGCTCGACCTTCGTCAGCGCGCGGATGGACCCTGGACGCAAACGATTCGGTGCGTTCGACCGTCGTCAGGCGCTGACGGAGCCCGAACGCACCGCAGCCGACGCCGACCGCTCAAAGCAGCCCCTGCCACCAAGCGAGGGCCGCCGCGCCGAGGCCGAACAGTGCGACGACGAGCACGATGGCGAGCGCGATGGCACCCGTCGACGTGCGTGGGCGTGCCAGCGCGGCCGGCTTCGCCATCGCGTGGGTCCACGAGTCGCGCGACGGATCGGGCCACGCCGTCGCCGGCGTGCCCCAGGCGGCCGGCGGTGGTTCTTCGACCGGTGGCCACGACGGGCGACGGCCGCCCGCCGGCTGGACGGCCGCGAGCGCGTCTTCGGACGGCGCCGGCATGAACGCGGTGCGGCTGATCCCTGGATCCTCGGCGACCGCCGGCAGCATCACGGTGCCGTCGATCTCCGCGGCCGGTGCAGCCGCCGGTTGCATCGCGTCGATGCCCACCGTCTCGTCGAGCACGAGGCCGAAGGCCGCCTGGCCGCCGTCGGTCGTGTCGAAGCGGACGGTCGGCTCGACCGGCGGCACGCTCGGCCCCGAGCGCGCCGGCGGGTGGATCGCGGTCTGCTCGTCGGTCGGCACGATCGCCGCCACCGGCATGCTCGCCACGCTCACGCTCGGCCGCGTGCGCGGGCCCGCTTGGCCCGTGACGCTGCGGACGACCTCGCCGATCTCCTCGCTCATGTCGCGCAGCCCCGTCCACGCGCGCAGGTCGTCGATCACCGCGCGCGCATCCGAGTAGCGCCGCACCGGCTCGCGCTCGAGCATGCGAGCGAGGACGCGCTCGAGCTCCACCGGGATCGCCCGCGACATCGGTGGCCGCCGCCCGCTGATCGCATCGACGAGCAGCTGCTGCTCCGGCACGTCGGCGCGGAACGGTCGCCCGTCGAGCAGCTCCTGGAAGACGGCACCGAGCGAGTACAGGTCGATCCGCGGATCCCGGTTCTCGCCCGCGAGCTGCTCGGGCGCCATGTAGCGGGGCTTGCCGTGGATGAAGCTGCGCGTGCTCGCGCTCATGATCGATTGCGCCAGATACGACACGCCCCAGTCGCCCAGCTTCACCTCACCGGCCTGGCTGACGAGCACGTTCTGCGGCGACACGTCGCGATGCACGATGCCGAGCGGGTTGCCGGCATCCGAGCGCACGCGGTGCGCGAACGACAGCGCCTTCAGCACCTGCAGCACGACGTGCGCACAGATCTGGATGCGACCGAGCTCGTCCGCGCAGTACGGCAGCGCCGGCTGCAGCTTCGACAGCGAGATGCCGTCGATGTACTCCATCACCAGATACGACAGCCCGTCGTCCTCGCCCTCGTCGAGCGTCTTCACGATGTTGCCGTGCTCGAGCTGCGCACCGAGCTCGGCCTCGCGCCGGAACAACCGCCGATATCGATCGTCGCCGATGAGCTCGCGCGCGGGCAGCTTCACCGCGGCGAGCTTCGTCGTGCCGCCCTGGGTCTGGCGCGCGCCGAGCCACACCTCGGCCATGCCGCCCGCGCCGATCTTCCGCACGAGCCTGTACCCGGCGATCGACTCGCGCGGCCGCTTGTGCTTGTCCCCCGCCATCCCCTGCCCCCGTCCTATCGCACGGAAGGCGGTGTGTCAGCGGATCGGGAGCCAGAAGCGCGCGAGCGGCAGCCAGATCCGTTCGGCGCGGCCCTTCACGTTGCCGCGCGGGACGAACGGCCGGAAGCGTTCCGCGTCGGGGTCGATGAACGCGGTGGGATCGACGGCCTTCGTCGCTGCACGCCGGGCCAGCTGCAGCGCCGCGTCGCGGTTGGGGCACAGGCCCTTGTGGCACGACACGCGCACGGCCGTCTCCGACTCGGGCACGCCGAACACGAGGTGGTACGCCTCGTCGTCCTCCCCGCCCATGCCGCCCTCGAGCACCGACGCGTCGGCCTGCAGCCGGTGCTCCGCCCCGACCGCCGCGACCTTCGCGGCCACGCCTTCGCTCGGCTCGAGCCACGCCTCGATCTCGACGCTGTGCTCGCGCCCGCGCACCGTGCCCTGCAGATCGACGCGGTCGTACTCGTACGCCTCCGGCAGCGCCACCGGCAGCTCCTCCGACCCCGGCAGATCGCCGGTGGTCAGCAGCACGCGGAGCTTGCGACGATCGCCGAACGCGGCCGGCATGCCCTCGGCCACGCGCGCCGCGATGACCCCGGCCGCCTGCGCGTCGCCGCACGCTTGCCGCCCGCACTCGAGCACGATCGCGATGTCGCGCACCGTGTCCGCGACGACGAACACGAACGCATCCTCCGTGTCGACGCGGAACGCTTGCTCGCCCAGCTCGGGCACTCGCGTGGCCCGGCCGATGTCGCTGTCGAACGCGAACAACGCCGCGTCGCGCACGAGGTCGATGCCCTCCTCCGGCTTGCGGAACGCCCGCAGGCGGATCTCGGCCGCCGGCCCCTTCGTGCCGGGCTTGGCGATGCGGCGCTCGAACAGGTGCTCGCGCGCGTCGCCGCGCCCGCTCCACTGCGGCGTGTAGCGCACCGTCTTCGGCGGCTCGATGAGCGCGCGCGCGTCGCGATCGTGATCCGCGTGGAACTTGCCCACCGCCTCGGCGAGCTCGAGCCCCAGCTTCGCGTCGTCGCGACACACGCCGCCGCCGCACACGAGCTTGAAGACGGTGTGCGACGCTTCGAGCAGCGCGACGATCGACCGCTCCTCCGGGTCTTCCGCGACGACGAGCCGATCGATGCCGCCGCCGACCTCGAGCGCCCGATCGCGCTCGGGCCCGTCCGGCAGACCGGCGAGCAACTCCGCCATCGTGGTGGGCCGTGCGCCCGCGAGCACGTCGCTCGCCGCGGTGTACACGGCGATCGCCCCGAGCGTCGGCTTGCGCCACACCTCGAGCCGCAGGTCGTGCGACTCGGAGCGATGGCTCGCGAGATAGGTGACCTCGTCGTGGTGCCCGTCGCCGGCGATGTCGGCGTCGGCCGAGTGCTCCACCGAGAACAGGTTGTCCACCGTGAGGTCGCGCAGGTCCTTGAGCGTGAGCAGCTTGTCGGCGCCGATGGCCTCCACGGTCACCGACCACGCGAGGCTGTCGTGCGAGCGATTGCGGTTGTCGCCCATCACGAGCAGGTGCCCCTCCGGCACCTTCAGCGTGCGGATCTTCTCGGGCATCAGATCCTCGCGGTCCTCGCCGCCGAGGAAGTACTGCACCGCGTAGGTCTTGCCCTCGAACGTCTCCTCGTAGACGGTGCAGTTGCCCGCCGTCTTCGTGCCCGTCTCGTCGAGACACTTCTCCGCGAGCGGCTTGCGCACGAGCTCCTCGAACTCGTCCCGCCCTGCCCGCTTGATCGACACGCTGCGGCCGATGACGCGCACCTCGTCGCCCGGCAGCCCGATGACGCGCTTGATGAAGTCTTCGGACTCGTTGATCGGGTAGCGGAACACGACGACGTCGCCGCGCTCGATGTCGCCGAGCGACTCGCCCACCACCGTGGTGGTGAACGGGATCTGGATGCCGTAGACGAACTTGTTGACGAAGATGTGATCGCCCGCGCGCAACGTCGGCATCATGCTCGACGACGGGATCTTGAACGGCTCGTAGAAGCACGAGCGCAGCCCCAGCGCGACCATCACCGCGATGAGGATGTTCTCGAGCGTCTCTCGCACCGCGCTCTTGCGCGCGAAGCTGGCGTGCTGGTGCAGCAGCTCGTCGAGCCGCTCCGCCTCGGCCTCGAGCTCGTCGAGGTTCTCGGCGACGCGATGGGTGTCGAGCGCCGCGACGCTGGCCCGGATCGCCTCGGCCGGCTCGAGCGCGATGCGGCTGCCGTGCTTGCGCAGGATCCGGCGGGCCTCCTTCTGCAACAGTCGCGCGGCGGAGCGGACGTGGCGCGGCGACCGGGGCTTGCGCTCCTTCGCCGCGGGCGGCGGCGTCGTCGGCGACTCGACCCCCTTGGGCGTCGCGTTTGCCTGTCCGAGGTCAGCCATCTTCGAGGCTCAGCACGGCATGGAACGCGGCCTGGGGGATCTCCACGCTCCCGATGGCCTTCAGACGCCGTTTCCCCTTCTTTTGTTTCTCGAGCAGCTTGCGCTTGCGCGTGATGTCGCCGCCGTAGCACTTCGCGGTGACGTCCTTGCGCATCGCCTTCACGGTGGTACGCGCGATGATGCGCGAGCCGATGGCGGCCTGGATCGCGACCTCGAACTGCTGGCGCGGCACCAGCTCCTTCATCTTGATGCACAGGTCGCGACCACGGTTGTACGCGGTGTCGCGGTGCGTGATGAGCGACAGTGCGTCCACCGTCTCGCCGTTGACGAGCAGGTCGAGTCGCACCATGTCGCTCTCGCGGTGCGCGGCCATCTCGTAGTCGATACTGGCATATCCGCGCGAGCGACTCTTGAGGATGTCGTAGAAGCCGAACACGACCTCGCCGAGCGGCAGCTCGTAGGTGAGCTGCACGCGGGACGGGGTCATGTAGCGAAGGTCGCGCTGCACGCCGCGGCGCTCCTCGCAGAGCTTGATGATGGGGCCGACGTACTCGTCGGGCAGCTGGATGCGCGCGAGGATGACCGGCTCCTCGATGCGATCGTAGTCGCCGAGGTCGGGGAACTTGGCCGGGTTGTCGATGACGACGACCTCGCCGTCCTTCTTGTGCACGCGGTACTTCACCGACGGCGCGGTGGTGATGAGGTCGAGGTCGTACTCGCGCTCGAGCCGCTCCTGCACGATCTCCATGTGCAAGAGGCCGAGGAAGCCGAGCCGGAAGCCGAACCCGAGCGCCGACGACGTCTCGGGCTCGTAGGTGACGCTCGCGTCGTTGAGCGACAGCTTGGCCAGCGCGTCGCGCAAGTCGGGATAGTCGGCGTTGTCCGTGGGGAACACGCCGGCGAACACCATCGGCTGGATCTCCTTGAAGCCCGGCAGGGGCTCGGCGCTCGCGTCGTCGGCGTCCGCGATCGTGTCGCCGATCTTGCTGTCGACGACCTCCTTCACGTTCAGCACGACGAAGCCGACCTCGCCGGCCGCGAGCTCGCCGAGCTCGACCACCTCGGGCGCGAACACGCCGACGTTGATGACGTCGTAGGGCTTGCCGGTGGCCATCAGGCGCACCTTCTGGCCGGGCCGCAGGCGCCCGCTGAACACCCGCACCATCGAGATGACGCCCTTGTACGAGTCCCACCAGCTGTCGATGATGATCGCCTTCACCGGCGCATCGCGATCGCCCTTGGGCGGCGGGATCCGGTCGACGATGGCCAGCAGGAGCTCGTCGATGCCGATGCCGGTCTTGGCGGACACGAGCAGCGCATCGGTGGTGTCGATGCCGACGAGCTCCTCCACCTCGTGCTTGACCCGCTCCGGCTCGGCCGATGGCAGATCGATCTTGTTGATCACCGGCACGATCTCGAGGTTCGCGTCGAGCGCCATGTAGACGTTCGCGAGCGTCTGCGCCTCGACACCCTGGGCAGCATCGACGACGAGCAGCGCGCCCTCGCACGCCTTGAGCGAGCGCGACACCTCGTAGCCGAAGTCGACGTGCCCGGGCGTGTCGATGAGGTTGAGCTCGTAGTCCACCCCGTCCGGCCCGCGATAGGCCATGCGCACGCTCTGCGCCTTGATGGTGATGCCGCGCTCGCGCTCGATGTCCATGCGGTCGAGGTACTGCGCCTTGGCCTCGCGCGCGCTGACCAGCCCGGTGGCCTCCATCAATCGATCGGCGAGCGTGCTCTTGCCGTGGTCGATGTGGGCGATGATGCAGAAGCTGCGGATCCGGTCCAGCGGAGGGGCGGTGGCGATCGCCGGCTTGGCCTGGTCGTTCATCGTCGAAAACGAGGAGCCTTGGCGGGACGGCCGCCCATGCGTGCCGGACCCGCCGGGGTGGCGGAGGCTTACCACGGCGCGCGCTGGCTTGCCGAAGCGTCGTGGGCACTCTAGAGTAGCCTGCAATGCTGGGTGTCGAGGTGGGCCGGGGCGGCCGGTGGCGCGCGGTCGCGACCGTGCTGGCGTGCTCGTGGCTCACCGCGTGCGCCGCGGGGGCGAACGGAAAGTCGTCCACGCCCGACGAATCCCGCGAGGACGAGGCTGCGGCGGACACGCCGAAGAACCCGAACATGAAGGCGCTCGTGGTGGACGCCGGGCGCTGTTCCGCGAAGGGCCGCACCGAGCAGCTCGACCTCAACCACGATGGTCGGAACGATCTCGTGTCGATCTACGACGGGCCCCAGTCGCTCGGCTGCAAGCAGGCGGATCTCAACTTCGACGGGAGGTTGGACGCGTACTTCCACTACGACCCCAAGGGCGAGATCGTGCGTGAGCAATTCGATCTCGACTTCGACGGGCGCATCGACATCGGCCGTCACTACGAGAAGGGCGAGGTCGTGCTCGACGAGCAGGATCTCGATCGCGACGGGTACGTCGACGCGTGGCGCCGCTACGACAAGGGGCGCCTGCTCCGGATCGAGAACGATCGCGACGGCGACGGCAAGCCCGACATGTACACGTGGTACCTCGCCGGTCGCATCGATCGCATCGGCTACGACGTGAACGGTGACGGCAGGGTCGACCAGTGGGATCACGACGCGGCCCGCAGGGCGAGGCTCGCGGAGTCGGAGCGCGCGACCAAGCGCGGCGAGACCGAGAAGAAGAACGAGGCCGAGTACGTCGAGGAGCCGGGCAAGGCGAAGGGCACGACGCCCGCCGAGCCCGCGAAGGACGACAAGGCGAAGGCCGACGCCAAGGGCAAGGACGGCAAGGACGCGACGAAGACCGACGCGCCCAAGGGCAAGGACGCGACGCGGCCCGACGCGAAGTCGAAGACCGACGCGGCCCTGAAGGAAGAGAAGGCGAAGACCGACGCGGCGAAGGCGAAGCCGAAGGACGCGACGGTCGACGGGGGCAAGCCCGTCACGCCGGCGAGCCCGGAGACGAAGACTCCGTCGACGCCCACGCCGAAGACCCCGAGCAAACCCACGCCGGCCACGCCGACGTCACCGACACCGGCGAAGCCGAAGGGCGCGACGACCCCCGGGTCGGGCTCGCCCGGCGGTGCCAAGTCGGGGTAGTCTCGCGGCGCGCTGTCCATGGCCGAGCCCGCCGAGCCCGAGACCGAGTCCACTGCCGAGCCGAAGGAGCCCGCGGTCGACGACGAATCGTCCGACCTGCCCGACGAGGAGTCGGACTTCGGCCCCCCGTTCGCGGCCAAGACGTTCGGCGCCTCGTTCGTGTGGGCGCGCGGCGATCAGTTCGTGTGCACGGTGCTGCGCGTGAAGGAGGGCGAGAACGTCGTCGTCTCCACGCAGAACCGCCGCGACATGCACGTGATGCTCACGGGCGGGCGCGGCATCCTCGAGGTCCACGACGGCACCGAGCTCGACCGCGTCGAGCTGCTCCCCGCGGCGCCCGTGTTCATCGAGGGCGACAAGCAGTACCGCCTCGTCGCGATGACCGAGGTGGAGCTGTTCACGGTGTACAGCCCGCTGAATTAGCTGGAAGGAGGGAAGCTCCGCTTCCCTCCCCCTTCGCGACGAAGTCGCGAAGGGAACCCCCACCCTTCCGGCGCTGCGCGCCTCCTGGTGTGCCGGTTCCCCGAGACTCGGCCGGAGTCTCCCCCGGCCAGTCTCGCATTCGACTACGCGGCGCGACGGCGCGAGCGCAGGCGCGCGGCGCCGAACACCACGAGCAGGCCCAGGGCCCACGGGACGCCGTCGGCGGGGTCGCCGACC
The DNA here is from genome assembly GCA_964468635.1 of uncultured Nannocystaceae bacterium. Classification (GTDB taxonomy): domain Bacteria; phylum Myxococcota_A; class Polyangia; order Nannocystales; family Nannocystaceae; genus Xiheibacterium. Next base: position 9,554 of record CAYXVR010000039.1, on the reverse strand, counting down.
GAGCAGCTGACGTCGACGTCGTCGAGGTCGGTCTCGTCGTCCTCGTCGCCGTCGTCGTCATCACCGTCGATGTCGACGTCCACGTCGATGTCGACGTCGAGCTCGACGTCGAACGAGGCGCGCAGGTCCTCGGCGCACGCCTCGAGGTCACCGCCGGTCGCGAGGAAGCTGCCGTCGCAGAAGATCGCCGCGCCGGTCGTCTCGCACTCCTCGTGGCACTCCTGCACGACGGTGTCCGTGCAGACCTCGAACTCGACCGCCTGGCACTCGACTTGACAGTCCACGTTCGCTCGGCCCGTGCACGAGCCGCTGCACGCCGTGGTGCACACCGGCGTGCACTCCGTCTCGGTCTGCGAGCTGCACTCGGCCTCGCAGTGCGACGCGCAGCACTCCGTGCCCGAGGCACCGCACTGGCCGCTGTCGCCGCCGCACGAGTCCGTCACGCTCGACTCGCAGTCGCTCATGCACAGGCTCGAGCAGCTCGTGCTCTCCGTCGTGGTGCACTGTTCGCCACACGTCTCTTCGCACGTGCTCTGACACTCCACCTCGGCGGTGAGCGAGCAGCTCTCCGAGCACTGGTTGTACAGACGCGCGGCACAGACGCGCTCGGTGGCGGCCGGCTCGCACTTGGTTTCGCAGCTCTGCTTCTCGACGACCTCGCAGCTCGCGGCGGCGTCGGCGTCGAGCCACAGGCCACCGCACGCGTCGAGACGATCGGCGCGCGCTTCGCCGGAGACGCCGAAGACCGCGAGCGCAGCAAGAGGAGACAGGACCATGGGGATGTGACGGGGAAGCATGCGCGCCTGCTTCGCAACGGCCGTGCCACAGCGCGCGACCACGGGCATCCACCGATGCAACGCCACGCAGTTCGGGGCGCGCGCAGCGATCCGGCGCCGTTCGCCGTGAGTGAGGCCGCCCGGATCGACGTCAGTCGGTGCAATCGTGCCACGGGGCGCGAACGGACCGCCGTGCCCGCCGCGCTCGGCGAGGCTGTGCGCCCGCGGCTCACAAACATTCGAGGTTGGGATCTCCCGGCGCGTGGCAGCGCAGGCAGACGCGGCGGTTGTGGCCCGCCAGCGCGTCGCAGCGGGCCGACTGCGCGAAGCCGCTGCCGTGCGGGCTCACGTTCAAGCCCGGGGTCGCCGCGCTCGTCGTCGCGTGGCAGGCGAGGCAGCTGTCCTCGTCGTGGCAGCTCACGCAGGCCGCGATGTTGCGCTGGGCCGCGTGCGCGTGGCCCTGCGCGTCACCGGGCGGGCCCGCCCACCCCTCGGGATGGAATCGCAGCGGTCCGCCCACCGCGAACGAGCCCGTGCTCTTGCCGTCGAACCCGAGCCGATCGTGGCACGCGATGCAGAACGTCTGCAGCCGGTGACAGCTCTGGCAGTCCGACGTGCCGCCGCGCGCGTCGAGGGCGTGCACCGTGAGGTAGTCGCCGGCGTGGATCCGCATCGGTCGCACCGCACCGTCGTGGCAGTCGAGGCAGAACTGATCGTCGTGACAGCTCGCGCACAGCTTCGCGTTCGCCTTCGCCTGCGGTGCGTGGTCCTCGACGAACGCGAGGTCGTGCGCCATGCCCCAGCTGGAGCTGCCCTTCGGCACCAACGCCGGCAGCGCGCGATCGTCCTGCGCGCGCGTGAGCACGCGGCCGTCGCTGCCGCTCGGATGACACGCGCCGCACCGGTCGGTGGCCTGGAATCCGTCGTGGCACTCGAGGCACTTGGCCTCCTTCGGCAGCTGCAGTCGGCTCGCGAGCCGCACCTTCGTCATGTCGCCGTGGCAGCTCTCGCAGTCGCTGCCCTTGTCGACGTGCAGCTTGTGGTTGAAGTGGAGCAGCGGCCTCGGCATGCGCAGCGCCGCGGTCACGCGCGTGCCGTCGGCGACCTTCGTGTGGCACAGCGTGCAGCGGGCCTTCTCGCCCTCCGCAAGCGGATGCTGCTGCCCGTGACAGCGATCGCACGCGGCTCCGGTCGGCACGAGCAGGTCGGCGGAGCGCGTGCTCGCGTCGCCCTTCGGATGGCAGTCGTCGCAGAGCAGGCCGAGCTCGAGGTGCTGCCCGTGCGTGAACTTGAGCGGGATGTCCTGCGCGGGATAGACCGCGGTGCCTCCCATCTTGGGGCCGTGCGCGCTGCCGGTGGTGCCCGGCGTCTCGCCGCGCTCGCGCGGCGGCTTGCCCTTGCGCAGCGTCGCACCGCGACTCGTGCCCGACGGACGCGTGTTGCCGTACGGCGCGGCGTCGAGCCGCAGGCCCACGAGCGCGACCAGCACGAAGAGCAGCGCGAACAGCCCGCCCCTCATCTGCGACCTCCGCGGAAGGTCCAGTCGACCGACAGCACGCCGAGCGCCCGGAAGGCGGTGCGATAGAACGGCGTGAACATCTGCTCGCCCATGAGGTTCAGGTAGATGCCGTGGGCGATGCGCAGGTTGCCGCCCGCCTGCAGCGCGACGCTCCACCCGTTGCGGTCGGGCGTGACCTCGTCCTCGTAGTACAGCGCATACGCGCGGGCATCGATCGCGAGTCGGTCGTACACGACGTGCGTGCGCGTGTCGACGTCGCCGCCGATGCGCATGCCGCCGAAGCCTCCGAGCCCGTAGAGGTCCGCCCGCGCCGCGAAGCGCCGCCGCTGGTAGGTGGCGCCCCCTGCCCCGCCGCCGCCGAAGCGCGTCTTTGCGTCCGCCTCGAGGCCGCTCGCCGTCGTGTTCGCGCGGAAGATGCGGCCCTGGAAGCGCCCGTAGAGCGTCCAGTACGGGCCCGGTCGCACCTCGTACACGGCGCGCACGTCCTCGATCGGCTCGGCCATGAACACGTTGAAGATCGAGTCGAGATCGAAGATCGGGATCGAGCGGATGTACTGCGCGCGCACGGTGTGCATGTCGCTCACCGCCCAGCTCAGCATCGCGCTCGTGTCGGAGAGCCTCGACGTGCCGAGGTCGTAGCGCATCGCGGCCGTGGGCGAGAGCTTGCCCTTCGCGAGTCGCAGCGCGATCGTGCCGCTCACGAACTCCTGATCCATGCCCGTCGACAGCCCCATCGTGCCGTCGGGCGCGACCAGGTCCTTCGCCATGCTCGCGGGCGTGAACGTGCGGCGCCAGGCGAAGCGCGCGTCCATCCACTTCACGTCGACGAGCGAGAACGCGGTGCCGACCATCGGCGTCGGTGCGCTGTCGCTCGGCTGATCGTGGGTGCCGTCGAGCTCGAACGTGGGAAAGCCGAACAGCGCGGAGCCGTCGACCGCGAAGCCGCCGAACGCCTCGACCGCGAGGTGGGCGGGCGAGCGCGCCCGGATCCAGCCGCCGTCGAACGCGTAGAAGTCGAGGCCGCTCATCTCGAACTGGCGACCTGCGCGGAAGTCGACGACGCCGGCCATGTTCTGGCCCTCGAGGTAGCCGTACATGAGATCGATCTGGCGCCCGTCGAGGCTCTGCAGCACGCCCGCGCTCGGCCCGGTGGCGCGCCGCGTGAACGTGCCGAAGTCGTGGCGGATCCGCAGGCTCGTGACGATCTGCAGCTGGCCGTCCTCGGGCGCGCGCGACAGCTCGTCGGCGCGCTTGGGCGGGAGCAGTCGATACACGCCGAGCCCCACGTACTGGACCAACCTGCGGCGCGAGAGCAACGCGCCCTCGGGCCCCGGCACGCGCACCATGTAGCCCTCGCCGAACGTCCGCGAGATCGTGCGCACGTCGGCTGCGTCGGCCGGGCGTGCGATCGCGAGGCCCAGCACGGCTCCCATGGCGCCCAGCACACGCACGGGTCTGCGGCGGCGAGGGACCGAGGAGGACACCGCGGCCATGCTATGACAAAGTCGCGGTGGCAGTCGCGATCGCAGGTGCGGAGCGGCGGATCAGCTGCCGGTCGAGCGGTAGTGACGCACGCCGAACTCCCAGATCCGCAGCGCGACGACCAGGAAGAGCGGTCCGATCGCCGGGGCGCACCACGGCACCCACGCGGGGGCGCCGAGTGGATCGGTGCGGCCCAGCAGCGCGAGCGCGGGGAAGTAGGTCGCGCAGCCGAGCGGGACGATCGCGATGAAGAGCCAGCGCAGCCAGCGGTCGTAGATCGGCAGCGGGAACTGGGTGGTCTCGACGCCGCCGTAGGTGATCGTCGCGAAGATCTCGAGGCTCTCGACGGTCCAGAACGCGAGCGTCGCCTGCAAGACGAAGATGCCGAGGAAGATGCAGAAGGCGGACACGAGCGCGAGGACCAGCAGCGCGACGTGGCCCGCGTTCCAGGCGACGTCGAGGGTCGCGACGCCCCAGCCGAGCACGATCGCACCCTGCAGACATCGACCGATTCGCAGGAGCTGCACCTCCGACGCGCCGACCTGCAACGCGGTGCCGAGCGGACGCAGGAGCACGCGATCGAAGTCGCCCATGCGCACCATGGCGCCGAAGCTGGCGTAGCCGCGGCCGAACGCCTCCGCGAATGCGAACGAGACGCTGGCCATGCCGTAGAGCACGGAGATCTCGGCGAGCGTCCAGCCGTCGATGTGGCCGAACCGGTCGAACAGCGCCCAGATCGCGACGAACTCGATGCCGGTCGTGAGCATGTGACCGAGCATCGTCAGCACGGCGGACACGCGGTACTGCAGCTGCCCCCGCACCGATGCGGCGAGGATCTCGCGGACGATCGCGATGCGCTCGCCGATCATCCGCCGTGGACCTCCATGCGCCGCACCGCGACGCCGACGAGCAGGCGACCGAGGAGCGCGAGCGCGAGCGCCCAGCCGAGCTGGTGCGCGATCATTCCCACCCAGCCGTCGGTCTCGCCGAGCCACAGGCGGAACGGGGTGTCCATGAGGCCGCGGAACGGCAGCACGTCGAGCACGGGGCGCCACGCGTCGGGCAAGAGCGCGATCGGGACGAGGGCGCCGGAGGCGAAGTTCACGACCGCGCCGGAGAACATCTGCACGCCCTTCGCGGAGGTCGTGAACAAGAGCGAGATCGAGATGAGCGTGGTGATCGCGGCCGACAAGAGCACGGCGGCCACGACCGAGACGGCGAACGCGAGCGCGGCTCCGCCGGTCTTCGGCATCTGCATCCCGAAGGCCAGCACGGCCAGCGGGATCATCGGCAGACAGCGCAGCACCGCGGGCGCGGTCTTCTGGGCCACCGCGCGCGCGTACCAGAACAGGTAGAGGTCGACCGGGCGCACGAGCTCTGCGGCGAGCTGGCCCGTGCGCACGAGCTGCTCGATCTCCGGGTCGGGCTTCCACGGCAAGAGGAGCAGCAGCGCCTGGGTGAGCCACAGGTACGTGATGACGTCGTCGTGGGCCATGGGCGACGCGGACGCGCTCGCGTTCAGGAAGCCGGTGAAGATCGCGACGCGCACGAGGCCCCAGAACACCTGCGTTCCGAGACCCGCGAGCGCGGCGGCGCGGTACTGCAAGAGCACGCGGAAGCGCGCCGCGAACACGGCCACGTAGGCGCTCATGGGCCCTGCCGATCGCGGTAGAGCTTCGCGACGATCTCCTCGATCGGCGGGCGCTCGAGCAGCAGGTCGTGCACGCCGGGCAACGCGGCGACGCGGGCGACGAGCTCGCGCGAGTCGACCGCGCGCGGGTCCCAGCGCAGCTCGACGCGGGCGCCGGTGCGCGCGACGACGGTGCCGGGGAGATCGATCACCGCAGCCGCCTCGTCGGCGAAGTCCACGACGAGGCGGCGCTCGTCGCCCATGCGCTCGCGCAGCGCGTCGAGCGGGCCGTCGACGAAGATGGTGCCGCGATCGATCACGATCACGCGGCTCGCCAGCGCCTCGATGTCGTCCATGTCGTGGGTCGTGAGCAGCACGGTGGTGCCGTGCTCGCGCGCGAGCGTCTTCACGAAGTCCCGCACCGCGAGCTTCGCGACGGCGTCGAGGCCGATCGTGGGCTCGTCGAGGATCACGAGCTGGGGGCCGTGCAAGAGCGCCGCGACGAGCTCGCAGCGCATGCGCTGGCCCAGGCTCAGCTGGCGCACGGGGGTGTCGAGGATCGGTGCGAGCGCGAGCCGCTCGACGAGCGAGTCCAACCGCGCGCGGAAGTCCGCGGGCGGCACGCGGTAGATCGAGCGCAAGAGCTCGAACGACTCGACCACCGGCAGGTCCCACCACAGCTGCGTGCGCTGGCCGAACACGACGCCGATGCGGCGCACGTGCTCCACGCGATCGCGCCACGGCACGCGGCCCATCACTTCACACGTGCCCGCGTCCGGCACGAGGATGCCGGCGAGCAGCTTCACTGTCGTCGACTTGCCGGCGCCGTTGGGGCCGACGTAGCCGACGATCTCGCCGCGCTCGATCGCGAGATCGATCCCCTTCAGCGCGTCGACGACCTCGTGCTCGCGACGCACGACGCCCACGAGCGCGCCGACCAGACCGGGTCGTCGCACCGCGACGCGAAAGCTCTTGGTGAGCCCTTTGGCCGAGATGAGTGCCGTGACGCGCGCCTCGGGGGGGCGGCATCTTGGCCCCCGGTCGCGGGCCCACGCAAGCCTGGGCCCGTCAGCGCATCCAGTGGCGACGGTACGGCTCGGAGAGCTCGACGCCGACGCCGAGCATGCGCGAGAGGAGCTCGAGGCTGCGAGCGGCGCCGCGACGGGCGCGGCCCGACCGCGCCAGACGGAACAGCTGGATCTCGTCCCCGGTGTGCAACCCGAGCGAGAGGCGGGCCCAGCCCTCGTCGTCCGAGCACCACGCGGAGACCTTCGCGATCTCGCCGACGTCGAGCTCGCGCGTGCGGACGCGCCCGAGCAGACCGCATGTGGTGAGCCGCAGGCGGCGGGGCGCGGCGGTCACCTCGACGCACGTGGTTCGCAAGCGCGGTGCGAACGCGAGCGTCATCGCGGTCGATGCGAGCGCGAGGCCGAACACGGTGAAGAGATCCGTGCCGCCGGCCGGCGGACGGACGACGCCGAGGATCCCGATGCCGGCGAGCAGCACGGCGAGCACGGGAAAGACGAGGCCGACGGCGCGCACGACCGCCCCGGGAGCCTGTTCGACGAGGACGCGGGTCGGGGTCTCCTCGAAGCGCACGTCCTGCCAGACGTCGGGCGGGCCGGATCGATCACCGTGCTCGCTCCAGCGGGGTCCTGGGCCTGTATCCTGGGGCCCGGCCCGGTCGCGGGAACTCGCGCGCGGTCGGGCTGTCCCCCACTCGATGCGTCTGCCCGCCCCTTCGCTCGCGCTCCTGGTCCTCGTCGCGTCGGGCGCCTGCGCCCATGGGCAAGGGGCAGGACGGCGGTCGGGCAGTGCCGCGTTCATCGACGCGCCGGCGAGCACGATCGCGCCGGACGAGGTCGATCGGCTCGCGGCGCTCGGCAAGGGCGATGGCGACGCGCGGGCGGTGCGGCTCGATCGATTGCTGGATCTGGTGGACGCGGCGCGGTTCGGCGGGAGCGGTGAGGCCCGCGAGGCGATGTGGGACGCGCTCGGTGGGCACGTGACCGATCGCGGGCCCGAGGCGACGCGCGAGGCGTTGACGCGGTTGCTGCAGGAGGCGCTCGCGATCGAGGAGCGCAAGGACCTCGATGACGACACGCGGGCGTTCGTGCGCGATGCGATCGCGTTGGTCACGACCGATCTCGAGACGCCCGGGAGCGCGGACGATCTGTCGGTGCGCACGTTGGCGTATCGCACGCTGGCCGAGCAAGGGCATGCGCGGGTGCGGGACAACGCGCAGTGGCGGCTGTACGATCACGTGCGCGGCACGTTGGCCGGGGCGGTGGCCGCGGCTCCGAGCGCGCGGGCGGACATCGCCGTGCAGGTGCTGTACGCGGAGCGCGAGAGCGTCGCGGCGGAGCTCGGCGATGCGCCGGTGCACGAGCGGCCGCCGTGGATCGGTGCGAACGCGCTGGTGAGTGCGCTCGATCGGCACGGCAAGGCACTCGCGGGTCTGCCGACGTGGGAGCGCGTCGTGTCGGAGCGCGCGGCCGACGATGCGGAGTTGCGGCGCACCGTGCTCGCGACGCTTCCGGCGGCGCGCGATGGTGCGTGGACGCTCGCGCTGCGGCCGAAGGGCACCGGGGTGGCCGAGAGCTTCGCGCCGGTGCTGCGCGTGGCCGGTGGTCAGGCGGACGTCGATGCCGGGCGTCCGCAGCATCGATCGATCGCGCTGGCGGACGACGTGGAGCCGTTGGCGGATGCCTTGCGGGCGAGCCTGGCGGCGGACGGTCGTGGTGTGGTGCTGCTCGCGGCCGATCCGGAGATCGACGCCGCGGGGCTGCGTCGGGTGCTGCGATCGCTGCGGCGGGCGCACGCGGCTCGCGTGGAGATCGGCTTGCGCGAGCCGCATGCGAAGAAGGACGTGGGCACGGTGGTGACGGCGTTGCCGCTCGAGATCGTGCACGGGCGCGGCGACGGTGCGGGTGCGCTTGCGATCGCGAACGCGCGCGTGCACGCGCACGTGGGCAGCAGCGGAGTCGTGTTCACGCACGACGGCCGCGTGCTGCAGACGGCCGTCCGCGGCGGGCCCGAGCTCGCGACGATGGTGGAGCGCGTGGCGCGGGCGTACCCGCGCGAGCGAACGCTGCGCGTGACGATCGGCGACGATGCGTCGCTCGCGACGCTGATGGACCTGCTCGCCGCCACGGTGGGCGGCGCCACGCCGAGATGGTCCGCAGTGGGTTGGGTGGCGGACGAGGAGCGCCCGACGGCGAAGGCGACCGCGGCCGCGGATGCGTCCTTGCAGCTGCGCGCGGAGCTGGCGAGCTCGCGCACGGCGGTGCGGATCGATCAGCCCTTCCCGCTCGCGGGCGAGGACCAGAAGCGCCTGCAGCTGTTCGCCGAGCAGCTGTGGCGCTGCGTGCCGGAGCTCGAGCTGACGGTGCCGGCCAGCAAGACGATCGAGCTCGAGCTGGTGCTCGAAGGCGGCCACACGACGAAGGTGACCGCGAAGCCGCTGCCCAAGGTCCCCGCGGCGAAGCTCAAAGCGCTCACGGCCTGCGTCGAAGACGAGGCCTTCGGCCTGCGCCTCCGCGAGCACCGAGACCGCATGTCGATCGGCGTGGGCCTGGTCGGCAAGCCGTGAGCACGGCGGCCACGTCTACGCCGGTTCAAGGGGCGACGGGGCGGAAGGACACACCTCGGATGCCAGCGCGCGCGAATTCGCGCGCGACGTCCGAAGAAACTATCACCTCCCTATAAGCTGACGCTCCGCTTCCGAACGACTCCGCGGTCTTCGCGAAGTGCGTCCGCGGAGCTCGCGTGAGAGCCGGAAACAAACCGCGGGGGAAGGGACGGTACTTCACGCGTCGACACTTGATGCATTGTTGCGAGTCGAGCCCTTCCGTGTCGATCTCGACGTTCTCTTCGGATACAAGTTGCACGACGCTCTCCAGCGTAGTTCCGCTCCTGGCGTTCACCGGATGGCACGAGACTCCTAGCGGTGCGAAGACGTCAGACCAGACTCGCGGCGTGCCGAAATACTCGTCGAAGACCCAGTTGAGCTGCAAGATCGATCGTCTTCCCCACTTGGGTTCTGCCTTCAAGCAGAACGGCGCGTTCTGCTTGAGTCCCAGCCCGCAGACGTGTGCCGAGCCATGTTTGATGCGCGGTGAGGCGAGCGAGAAACACTTAGCGCCAT
>CAYXVR010000038.1:30112-100281 GCA_964468635.1 uncultured Nannocystaceae bacterium | reverse complement strand
GAGCGTTGAGCGTTGAGCGTTGAGCGTTGAGCGTTGAGCGTTCGCGTTCGCGTTCAATCGCAGGGCGGCCGTGGCTCGGGGTCCGCGTCGATCGGCGTCGGCAGGATCGCCCGCAGGTACGCGTACTCCGTATCGCAGAACCGCGACGGCCCCGCCCCCAGCTCCGCGCGCTCGACGAACGGCCGATCGCCGTCCATCAACCGATCCGGCTCCTCGCCCTCGTCGTGGAAGTTCGGCCCGTACGGATCCGCGAGCCCGAGCGAGTGCCCGATCTCGTGGCTCACCGTCGTCCCGATCATGCTCCCCAACGCCCACACCGCGCACGCGATCTGCTGCTCGCGATCGCCGGATGCCGCGGGACATCCGTCGCCGTCGCCGAGCATCGGCACGTCCACGTCGTTCAGATCGCTGCCGATGATCGGCTCGCCGCCGACGTCGGGCCGGAACGGATCGAACAACGCATCGAACGTCGCGTCGGGCGACAGCGGCTCGGCGAGCCCGTTCGGGTGCTCCGAGTACCCGAACAGCGACTCCACGAACACGCCCCCGTAGCCCGGATACCCGTCCTGCTGCGTCAGCGCGTTCACGCCCCCGATGCGGTCGTACAGCCGCAGGTTCTCCGTGTCCTTGCCCTGCGTGTTGTCGTAGCCGAGCAGCCCGATGCCGTTCGGATCGGGCCCGCCGATGTCCACCTGCGCGTAGTGGGCCCAGTCGGTGGGCGGCTCCGTGCGCAGCTCGAGCCCGATCGTCTCGAAGTCGCGCGCGATCACCTGCATCACGCGATCGCGGATGCGCTGGTCCACCGCGCGCAGCCCGAACGCGCGCAGGCTCTCCACGTACGCGGGCAGGAAGTGCACGTAGACGATCTGCCGCACCGGCGCGAGCCGGAACACGATGGGCGAGGGATCGCCGACGATCTCCTGATCCTCCCACGCGATGCGCGGCGTCAGCGTGCCCATGAACGTGCCGCTGTCATAGCGCACGTCGATGAGCTGCCCGAGCGCGTCCTCCTCGTTCACGACGTAGCGCACCGTGTGCCCGTCGACGAATTCGGGCAACAGCACCTCGTCGATGTCCACGCTGTCGCCCGTGCTCTCGGACACGTACGTGCCCGCGAAGCCGAGCAGCGTGTCGCCCACGCCGGCCCCCACGAAGCCGCCGCCCGTGATCGTCACGTACTGCCCGAGGCTCGCGGTGTCCGTGGACGCGCCGTACACGATCGGCGCTTGCATGTCGTACGCGAGCTCGAGGGTGGGGCTCTCGACCGTGTCGCCGCCCGTGTGGACGTTGCGCAGGCGCACCGTGCCCTCGAACGTGCCGGGCGTGATGCCGGCGATCTCCGGCGAGAACGCGAACGTTCCGTGCGTGCGATCGAACGGATCCGCGGTGACCACCGGCACCTCGGTGGGCCCCACCGGCGCGCACGGATCCTCGCCGCCCACGCGGAAGCAGCCCTCGACGACCGCGAGCGTCTCGCCCTCGCCGGCGAGCAACAAGCCGCTGCCCACGAACGAGAGCGGCTCGTTGGGGAAGATCACGCCGTCCTGCGCCATCGAGTCGATGCGCGGCGCCAGGCTGCTGCGCAGCGTGAGCGCGAGGTCGATCGGCGTGGTGCGGTAGATCTTGCCGTCCACCGCGCTCGTCACCCGGATGTCGGCGACGCCGTCGACGTCCGCCCCGTCGCCGCCGAGCGTCGCGAACGCGGACTCGTCGATCGTCGCGGTCATCGTGCGGTCGTCGACGAAGTCCGCCGGTAGCTCGAGATCGAGGTCCGCGTCGCCACCGTCGCTCTTCGTCTCGCCGCGCAGCCGCAAGCTCGACGTCCCCCACGGGTCGTCCACGAACGACTCGCCGGACACCACGAGCGTCGTGCCGGGCAGCAACACGTCGGGCGCGACCGCGACGATCCGCAGGTCGGTGAGCGCCGGGTCCACGAGCCGTGTGCGCGTGGGCTCCTCGCACGCCGGCGCGAGCAGCAGGCATGCGTAGAGCAGTGGTCGGAGCGGAGGGCCCATGGCGCGGGTACCCGATCATGCCACGCACTCGGGAGGCGGCGCCTCGGCCCGGATGCGATGTCGCCCGGCGCAGGGGACGACCGCGTGTGCGCCACGGGACGTTCGAGGACGAGCGCAGTTGCACGCGCGGGCGCGGAAAGTCGGGGCACCGTCGTCGACGTGCCGTGAGCGAGCGTTCCCGCGGCCCTAGTCCCGGGGCCCGAGTCGGGCCACGAGGCTGCCGCGCGACAGCTCGGCCGTTATATCCTCCGACGGGTGAGGACTCGACTCGTCTGGCTGACGCTCGCCGTGATCGCGTGGGCCGGTTGCAACAAGAACAAGCACGCGAGCGAGCCGCCCGAGCTCGACCCGGGTGAGCACTTGTTGCTGACGCCGCGCGGCGATCCCGAGGCGTTGCTCGGACGCACCGTCACGGAGTCGCCCGATGGCGGGCTCGTGATCTCCGACGAGCGTCCGCCGGGCTGCGAGGTCGCGGTGCGACGCGTGCCCGAGGCGTGGCATCGCAACTACCAACAGGACGTCGGTCGCGTCGCGCACGTGGGCACGGGCGACACGCCGATCGGATCGCTGCAGGCGCAGTTCGGCAAGAGCCTGCGCGTCGAGGCGGAGATCGACAACGTCGAGGTGCTGCACGCCGACTTGCGCGGCTGCGAGGGACGGGTGGTGAACGCCGTGAAGGTGGGCACCGGCAAGCGCGAGATCAAGGCGCAGGAAGAGGCGAAGGCCGAGGTCAAGGTCAAGTACAAGGGCGTCCCGGTCGGGGCCGGCGGCGGCAAGTGGCGCAACGTCGCGCGCGGCCACGAGTGGTCGGTGCCGCAGGCGTGGGCGTTCTCGGTGCGCGAGGGCTCCGACCCCGGCCAGATTCGGGTCGATCTCGTGATGCCGAGCAAGCTGCGCGACGGTGAGCAGTTCTCGGTGCGAGTGCTGACGAGCAAGCAGGTGTGGCTGGTGGCCGGGTTCGTGCGCGAGGACGGCTCCGCGGGGATCCTCGTGCCGCGCTCGCAGCATCCGCGGCCCGTCATCACGAGCGGCAGCGGGCTCGATCTCACGCTGCAGGCCCGCCTGCAGGCGCCCGAGAAGGCCAGCCGTGAGAAGTTCGTGGTGTACGCGTTCTCGGAGGAGGGCGACTTCGACATGTTCAAGCCGCCCCAGGGCGAGCTCGGCGATGCCGAAGCGGCGGCGTACTTCGCCGAGCTGCCCAAGCGGCTCGAAGCGATTCCGAGCCGACGGTGGTCGACCACCGCGGTCCACTTGTTGGTCGAGCCGATCGCCGCCGGATCGCCATGAGTCGGGCGAATCGCTCTGATAGACTCGACGCGCCGTCCATGTCGCGTTGCGCTCGCGTCCTCTCCTCCATCGTCGCGTTCACGCTCGTGCTCCCGCCCGCGCTCGTGCAGGCGCAGGACCCGGTCTCGCCCCCACCGCCGCCGCCGGCCTCGGGCGCGGAGCCGATCGCACCTGCGCCCGCGGATCCGCAGCCGACCACGCCTGCAGAGGCGGACATGGGCACCGGCGACGAGTACGAGACGCTGCGGCGCACGCTGCCGAACGACTACGACATCAACTACACGTTCACGGACCAGGCTCGCAAGCGCAAGCGCGACAACGATCCCGGCCAGGCGGCGAAGAGTGCGGCGCGCATGGGCATCGCCGGCGGCACGCTCACGCTCGTGGGTCTCATCGGTGCGATCTCGACGGTCACGGCGGGGTTGGTGATCGCGAAGAAGGCCGAGGACGACTTCGAGACGCTCGTCAACGAAGACATGCTTCGGCCGGAGCCGGACTACGAGAAGCGGGCGGAGCTGTTGAAGAAGGGCGAGAACGGCGATCTCACCGCGATCATCGGCGGTGCGATCTCGGGCGCTGCGCTCGCGGTGGGTCTCGGGCTGCTCTTCGGCGCTCGCAGCATGCGCAAGCGGACGTATGGGCCGACGGACCCCGGGGTCACGCCCACGCCGACGTCCGGCGGCAAGCAGCCGCTGTCGGCGAAGACGCGCACGAACCTCGCGATCTACGGCACGCTGCTCGGGCTCTACGGCGTCATCGCGATCGCGGCCGGTGCGGTGCTCGTCGGCAAGGACGACGACAAGAAGAAGCGCAACGGCACGATCCTGCTCGCCTCGGGCGGTGTGATGGCCGCGATCGCGGTGCCGATGTTCATCGTGCTCGCGGTCGACAAGAGCCGCCGCAACACGGCCCGGCTCAACTTCGGGCCCACGTACGTGCGGGGCGGGGGCGGCGGATTCGTGTCGGTGCGGTTCTAGGGAACGAGTCGCGCGACGAAGGCATTGTCGTCGAGTGCGTCGACCGCATAGGCGCCGCCGACGACCGGCACGCCGTCGACGGCGTCGACGGCCAGCACGCGCGTGTCGGCGGAGTCGCCGACGACGAGCTCCTGCGAGTCGAGCACGTCGCCGGTCGCGAAGTCGAAGCGCGCCACCAGCCCGCGCGCCGAGTTGATGTCCTCTCGGATCTCGCCGACGACGAGCGCCGTGTCGCCGCCGAGATGGAGGCCGTGACACGTCTGATCTCCGTCGCCGAGATCCTCGGTGGACGTCCACACCTCGTCGCCCGACGGGTCGTAGCGCGCGAGCCACACCTCTTCGTCGTTGCCACCGTTCTGGCTGCCGCACACGAGGGTGTCGCCGCCGAGCGCCACCGCGACGCCGCCCACCTTCACGCTGCCGTCGAACGCGACTTCCCAGGTCGGCGCCATCGCGAGCAGATCGTCGAACGCCCACAGCGCGCCCTGCGTGCCGTCGATGGCGAGCGCGCGCACCTTCATCGGTAGCGCAGCCACGTCGACGACCGTCCCCACGGGGCCGCAGTCGCATTCGTACTCCCAGACGAGGGCGCCCGTGTCGTCGTAGCGCCCGAGCCACGCGTCGCTCGCGGTCACGGAACCGAGCGCGCCGCCCACCACCGCACCGTCGGACACGAGCTCGATCGCGACGCCGCGATCGGGTGCGTCGTCGAGGCCGGCATCCACGGCCCAGTCGACGTCGAGATCGCCCGACAGGTGCCGCACGTCGATCTGGGCCTGCGCGGGTGCGCCGTCGTCGAGCGTGCCCGTCGCCCACACCTCGCCGGCGAGGCCGATGCGCGCGTCGGCGGCGACGTCGTCGGAGCCCGCCGCGCCACCGACGAGGATGCGGCCCAAGCTCTCCCCTTCGTCGTCGAGCAGCTCGAGCCAGAGATCGGCGTCGCCACCGTCGCCCTCGAGGGTGCCTGCGACGACGGCGATGTTCGGGCGCGCCGACACGGCGAGTGCCACGTCGCCACGGAAGTCGCTGCCGTACGTCTGCACCCACGCGGGCGTCAGCGACGTGCGGCACTCCGTGCAGCCGTCGGCCGCGACGTCGTTGCCGTCGTCGCACGTCTCGTCGCCCTCGACGTTCATGTCGCCGCACACCGGACCGCCGCTCGAGCTGTCGGGGGCCGCGGTCGTGTCGTCGTCCGGCATGGTCTCGGCGTCGCCGCTGACGTCGGAGCCCGGACCCGCGGCCGTCGATCCGTCGTCGTCGGCTTGCGTGCTGCCGTCGCCGCCGGGGCCGGTGGACGTGCCTGGATCGAGCGGGGCGGGGTCCTCGAAGCAAGCGGACCCGAGCGCGATCGCGAGCACACCTACGCGCCTCATCGGATCACGATAGCACGCGTTGCGTGAACGGAACCGCGCTCGCGTGTTCACGGATCGCAAATCAGATCGTGCAGCGGCAGCCGGTGTTGCCGCTGCCGTCGTAGCCACACCCGAGCGACTGCGCCTGGTAGTCCTCCGGACACGAGCTGAAGTCGCCCGGGCACTGGCTCATGTGACACAGGCCGTCGGTGCACGGCTGCAGCTGCCACACGCCGCTCACGCAGAGCGCTTGCGTCTGGCCGTCCTGGCAGAACGTCGCGCCTTCGGAGCAGGAGCCCGCGGAGCACGTGCATTGATACGAATATTCGCCGGTGACGCTGTCATACAGCTGCTCGCAGAACCCCGCCTGGCCGCTCTCCTGACACATCTTCTCGCAGTCCGTGACGTCGAGCTCGCCGTCGTCGCACTCGGTGAGCACGCTGCCGCTGCAGGACGGCTCGAACGTCGCGGTGTCGCACGACAGGGTCGCCAGATCGCAGTAGCAATCGTGCTTCGCGCCCATCGTGTTGCGGCAGCCGATCGAGCTCGAGTAGCCGCTCGACTCGCAGCGCTCGTCGCACGAGATCTCCATCGTGCCCTGCGTGCCGAGGTCGCAGATGCCGAGCGTGTTCTCGTCGACGCAGACGTTGCCGCCGAGCTCGCACGGGTTGCCGCCGAACTCGTCGCCGCCTTCGCCGCTCGGCTCGCCGCAGATGAAGTCGATGCACAGCTGCGCCCCGCCGCAGTCGCCGTTCTTGCGGCACGGCAGGCCTTCGGTGAGCTCCTCGCCGTCGAAGCACGCGCCGAGCGCGAGCACGAGTCCCATCCACGCGATGCGCGTCTTCACTGGATGGCTCCGCCTTCCGGGGTCGTCGTCGGCGTCGCCGAGGGATCGGTCGGCGTCGTGCCGGGATCCGTCGCGGGCGGCGGCGTCTCGGCCGGCGGCAGCGAGCCCGGGGCGACCGACTCCACCGGCGGCGCGCTCGCGGGCGCGTCGGTGCCCGGCGCGACGTTCGACGGGCTGCCCTCCGGCACCACGCGCACGCTCGACAACGACGGCATCTTCGCCTTGTCGGCGCTCTTCAGCTTGCGCTGCGCTCGCTTCACGTGGCGCAGGTGCGGATAGTCGGCCTCGGACATGTCGCCGTAGCCCGACAAGAACGCCGACACCGCGGCGAGCTTCTGGTCCTGCGACTTGTGCCCGAGCAGCAGGTACTCGCGCAGGTACTCGTAGTCGCGCACCATCGAGCTCTCCTTCTCGCGGAGCGCTCGCGCGTAGATCTGCCAGTCGCGGCACATCTTCAGCGCCTGCACGCGGTACGGATTCGTCTGCCCGCTCATGCGCGCGAGCTCGCACCACCCGGACGCCTTCACCTCGGGCAGCTCCTCGGGATCCTTCTGCTTCGCGAGCACCTCTCCGTAGAGCTTCTCCGCGGCCATGTCGCTCTTCGCACTGAAGTCGACGTCGCCGTGCAAGAGCTCCGCATCCGGCACCGCGAGCGTGTCGCCCTGGATGGTCGTCTCGTTCGCACCGGCGCCGCGGATCCGCATCTCGGTGAGATCGGGTCCCTTCTCGCCGGCCGAGATCGCGAGCAGCTGCGCGCCGCCCTGATCGCCGATGATCTCCGGCGTCTGCGTGCGGCCCTTCACCAGCATGCCGAGCGCGCGCTGCGAGTAACCGACCGCCTCGCTCACCGTCACGCTGCCGTCGTTGTTCGCGTCGCCCCAGCCGCGCATCGCCCCGAGCAGCAGGTACGAGAACGCGGGGCGGCTCGCGCCCGGGAGCGGACCGGCGTACTCGTCCTTCTTCGACGCCGACAGCACGATCGCCTTGCTGCCCGCGCGCAGATCGATGAAGGCGAGGTCCTGCAAGCCGGCTTCCATCAGCCGCGTGCCGCTCGACGTCTGGCCGTTGAAGCACGCATCGAGCACGACGATCGGCGTGACGCCCTCCACCGACTCGAGCTTCGCGACGACCTCGGCCTGCGACAGGCCGCGCTGCGCGAGGCTCTCGGGGCTGCGCTGCGCGTCGGCACCGACGAGCCACGCATCGTTGCCCGCGCGATTGGGCGCGCCGTGGCCGATGAACACGAACCAGAGGCGACCGCCGGGCGACACCTGGCGCGTGGCCTTGTCGATGTCGGCGAGGATGTTCTCTTTGGTCGCTTCGAAGTTCCAAGAGAGATAGATGTGCTGCTCGGGCACGCCCTGGCTCTTCGCGAGGAACTGCACCCAGTCCTGCGCGTTCGCGCGGGCGCCCGGGATGTCGTCGACGAAGCTGTAGTCCTCGATCGCGATGACGACCGCGGCATCGCGCAGCGCAGGGTTGCCCTTCGCCGAGGGTGGCTCCGACAGGCTCGGCCACGAGGCGGACGGCGCCTCGAGCTTCACGCCTCCGCCCTTGTTCTTGCATCCGGCGACGAGAGGAACGGCGAGGCAGAGCGCGAGCGGCAGGAGACGGGACGGGGGCATCGGCGGCTGAACGGAGGATAACGCGCGCGCGCTGCGACGAGAAGGCAGCGGCCCAATGCCGACCACGCGGCGGCGGCCTCCATGGGTCCACCCGTCGGCGTCGCGCGATTCGAAGCTGCGGGGCTGGATGCGTAAGATAGGCACGTGCCCGTCCGCTCGCCCCACCGCGGTGTCGGCCGCGTGCGCACGATCGCGGCGGGCTGCGCCCTCGGGCTCGTCTTCGCGCTGGCGCCCACCGCCCGCGCGGAACCGGTGCAACCAGAGCCGTCGGCCACCGTCGCCGCTGCGCCCACCAGCACGGCGCGGCGGGGCCAGGTCGCGCTGTCGGTGCAGGGCGATCCGGTGTGCGTGGGCGCGGAGGATCTGCTCGACCGCGTCGCGGCCGAGGTCCCCACGGACGACATCGCCCCCGTCGCGATCGAGGTGTCGGGTCGCGAGCGCGAGGTCGCGTTCGTGATCACGACGAGCTCCGGCAGCGCGAGTCGTCGCTTCGTGTTCGACGAGGCCGGTTGCGACGCGCGGCTGCGCGTGGTCGCGCTCGCGCTCGCGCTCGCGCTCGAGTCGCTCGTGGTCGAAGAGGCACCACCGCCCGAGCCCACGCCGCCGCCGACGATCGTCGCGCCGCCGTCCACGACGACGAAGCCACCCGCCGACGAGCCCGGCCCCGAAGGGCTGACGCCCGCGCGCCGCATCCCGCTGTGGAGCCTCGCGATCACCCCGATCGCGGTATTCGGTGCGCTGCCGATCCCGGGCGCGGGCGGCGAGCTGCAGCCGCGCGTGTCGGGCCATCGGTGGTCCGTGCGACTCGGGCTCGCCGTGTTCACGTCGCCGCGCGTGCCGCTCGGTGTCGGCACGTTTCGCGCGTCGTCGTTCACGATCTCACCCGATGCGTGCGGCCTGTTGCCTGCGGGCGCCGCCGCGGTGCGGCTGTGCGCCGGCGCCGAGCTCGGGATGGTGTGGGCGCGCGGCGAGGACTACGAGAACTCGCGCAGCAGCACCGCGCCGCACGTGGCCCCGCGCGGCGCGGTCGAGTTCGCGGCCCCGATCGCGCGCCGCGTCTCGCTGCTCATCGGCGCGGGCCTGGCGGTGCCGATCTTCCCGGTCCAGTTCGTCGCCGGCGATCTGACCGCGTCGGGGTGGCCGGTCATCGTGCGCGCGATTGCGGGCGTGGCGGTCGATCTGGGGCCGAAACGGGCCCTGCCGGCGCGTCCCGGCCAGCGATGAAGGTTCTCGCGCCGGCGCGCAGTAACGTGGATGTGGTGGCGCCCGCGACCCCGGAGCCCACGTTGATCGCCGCCCGGGCGTTCCATGCCCATGCGGGTGCGGTCGCACGCTTCGCGCGACGCATGGGCATCGGCACGGCGGACCTCGACGACCTCGTGCAGGAGGTCTTCCTCGCCGCGCATGCACGCGGTGGGTATCGCGAGGGCGCGGCATCGGAGCGCAGCTGGTACCTGCGGCTCGCGTGGTATGCGGTGACGGGCCATCGTCGGCGGAGCCGCAAGGCGACGGCGCCGCTCGATCTGCACGAGCCCGCGAGCGACGCGGGGCAGCTGCGCACGATCGAGGCGCGCGAGCGACTCGCTCGCGTCGCGACCGCGCTCGAGAGCCTGTCGGCGCATCACCGCGCGGCGCTCGTGCTCGCGGACATCGAAGGGTACTCGACGGACGAGATCGCGACGACGCTCGAGGTGCCGGTGGGCACGGTGCACTCGCGACTGCACCACGCACGCAAGCGATTCACCGAGGCGATGCGGCTCGCCGACGCGCCGCGGACGGAGCCCGCGGTCGCGATCGCAGGGAGAGCACCATGACGGCGAGCACGGACGACCCCGGGATGAACGACGCGCTCACGGATCTGCGCGCCTGGTCGGACGCGCTGCCCGCCTACGACGTCGAGGCCGGAGCGGCACGACACGTCGAGCTGCTCGCGCGCGGAGCCGCGCCCGCCGATGCGACGGCCATGGTCCGCGGCTCGCGACGCGTGTGGTGGATCATCGGCGGCTCGGCGGTGCTCGCCCTCGGGCTCGTGAGCGCTTGGCCGCGCGCGCCGGAGTCGCCGTCCGCGGAGCGGGCGTTCGCCACGGCGCCGCGCATGCCCGCGCCCGCGCCGGAGCGCGTCGCCGTCGTGCCGATGCCGATCGAGAGTGCGATCGTGCCTCGCAGCGATGCGATCGCGGCAGCCGCGGTCGTCGACGCGCCGCGTCGCTCGGCGCGTCAGCGTGGGGAAGCGAAGACGGAATCGACGGCGCCCACGTCCGCGGAGGAGCCCGACGCGCTCGAGCGCGAGCTCGCGATCGTGCGCCGGATGCGACGCGCGCTCGGAAGCGATCCCGGCACGGTGCTCGATCTCGCCGCGCAGGCGGATCGCGAGATCGGGCGCGGCGTGTTCGCGGAAGAGCGCGCGGCGCTGCGGGTGTTCGCGCTCTCCGAGCTCGGCGACGCGCGGACCGACGAGGCCGCGGCCGCGTTCCTGCGCGCCTACGGCAAGGGCCCGTTCGCGGCTCGCGTCGCGCGGATCGGCGTCGATGAAGCGCCTACCGCCGAGCCGCAGTAGGTCTCGCATGCGCCTTGCCCCCCGGCTCACCCTTCGTCGTTGCTCGTTCGTGCTCGTCTACGCGCTCGCGTGCGAGGTCGATGCACCGGTCGCCGACGACGTCGGCCTGGGCTCGAGCAGCGGACCGGTGGGCACGGACGACGGCTCGTCGTCGTCGTCGTCGTCGTCGAGCGCGGACGAGAGCACGACGGCGATCACCACGACCGGTGCGGTCGACGAGTCCACCGGCTCGCAGGACGAGGGGCCGAAGCTCGACGTCGCGTCGGACGAGACGGGCACCACGCTCGACGACTGCGAGGGGGACGCGCCCGATCTGATCCACGTGCTCACGTCGTTCGACGAGATCTGGACGTTCGATCCCATCGAGGTCGAGTTCCAGCTCTTCACGACGGTCACCTGCCCGGAGGCGGATCAGATCAGCGGCTTCGCGATCGATCGCGACTCACGGATCACGCTCTTGAGCTACGAGCCGACGCTGCCCCAGCCGGGCGGCGTGCAGCAGATGCGGCTCACGCGGATGGACCCGGGCGATGCGAACTGCGAGGTGCTGTACGAGGGGCCGCTCGCGGACGGCCCGGTGCTGTCCGTCGACTGCGCGGACCTCTCGCTCGTGGCGGGCGAGACCGGCGACGAGACCCTGTACGCGTCGCGCTGCACCGGCGGCGGCTTCGGCATGTGGCCGGATGCGGGCTCGCTCTTTCGCATCGACCTCGCGGATGCCGAGCCGTCGTTCGACCTGCTCGCGCAGAACGACTACTCGTCCGTGCCGGTGGCGGGCACCGGCGACGGGCGACTGTTCGGTGTGTCGGGCGATCAGGAGACACCGGGCTCCACGGTGATCCTCGAGTTCGATCCCGAGTCGGGAACGATCCTCGCGACGACACCGGTGCCCGAGATCGACATCGGCACGGGCGGGGCCTACTTCGCGCTCGCGTTCTACGGCGGCGATCTCTACACGTTCGGCCGCGGCGACGGCGGCGAGACCCTCATCCACGGCTACGACTGGGACGACGACGACGGCGACGGCGACCCCGACGTCACGCCACTGCCCGAGGCGGAGGACGCTCCGTTCGCCGGCAACATCTTCGCCGCCGCCTCGCCGACCTGCATCCCGCTGGGCCCCGCGGGCTGACCGCTCGAGCGACGACGTGCGCGCCCACCTGTGCATCGCAGGCACAGGCCATGACACGGGTGCACAGCCGCGCGAAGACGACGATCTTTCGGGTTGCCGTCGCCACTTGCTCGCGCAGACAGGAGCAAGAGGAAAGATCATGCAGCGCTGTCCGAAGTGGATGCTCGTCGCAGTGGCCGCGGTCACCGCGACCGGCTGTGCGCGCCGCTCGACCCCGAAGGCCCCGGGGAAGGTCGGCGACGCCGAAATCGTGCGAACGGTGATGATCATCGATCCGTACGGGCTCGCCGGCGAGCCACAGCTGGAATCGGTGACCAGCGAGCCTGGCGGCACCGAGCCCGCCTCGGCGTCGGCGAGCCCGCCGCTCGACGACACCATGTTCGACTGCACCGTGGACGTACAGTGCACGATCGTCGACTACGGGTGCGGCGCTGCACCGCCGGTGTCCGTGAATCGCGATGACGCGGAGACGCTGCGCAGCCGCATGCAGGAACGCACGTGCGATCCCGCGACCGCTGCTGCGAATGCCGAGTGTGCCGGGGGCGATTGCGAGGTGCACCGGCTCGCGGTCTGCGATCACCGCAAGTGCGCTCGGCTCGAGTTCCACATCATGGGCGACACGTTCACGCGCGTCAGCGTCGTGCACAATCGCTTCACTCGGGCCGGTGATCCTCGATGAAGACCCCGGTCGTCTGCGTCTTCGTTCTCGCGATCATGGCGGGGTGCAAGCGAGGTGCCGAGGAACCGGCCGCACCGTCGAGCTCCGTTCCTCCCGGCGAGCGCGCCGCGATCACCGTGACGACCGCCGAGCCCGACGGTGCCGAGCACGACGTGATCGTCGTGTCGCAGGAAATCGCCGAGGCGTGCGGTGTGGCTGGCGAGAGCGCCTACTTCGCGGTGGATTCGACGCAGCTCCGCCCGGGTGCCGAGGAGCGGCTCGACGCCATTGCGAAGTGTCTGACGGAAGGCCCGCTCGCGCAGCGCGCCGTCGTGCTCGTCGGCCACGCCGATCCGCGCGGGTCCGAGTCCTACAACGAGGAGCTCGGCCAGGCCCGCGCCTACGCCGTCTTCGACTACCTGCGCGGGCAGGGGGTCTCGTCCCTGAAGATGGAGACCGTGTCGCACGGGCAAACGGAGGCGACCGACAACGAGCGCATGTGGCCGAGACAGCGCCGTGTCGAGATCCAGTTGGTCGCGAAGGACTCGTCGCTCGCCCCGCAGGGCGACTGACGACGCGCCGCGGCCTGTCGTCTACTTCGACTCGGCGGTCTTCTTGTGGCCGTTGCTCGCGAACTTCGCTTCCTTCGCGCGGGCTTCGGCCAGGCCGCTCGTGCGCAGCACCCACATGCGCTTGATCGCGACGACTTCTTCGTCCTGGCGCGCGTGGATCTCGACGAGGTTGTTGCCCGGGGTGAGCGCCACCTCGGTGTCGAACTCGAGCTTGCCCGACGTCGGGTTCGGCGACGCGACGTAGAAGACCTTCTCCACGTCGCCGAAGAGATCGCGCGAGGGGTTGTACACCGTGATGTACACGTCGCGCACCGCGTGCTCGTCGGTCGCGACGCCGGAGACCTTCACGCTCTCGCCGTCGGTCTTGGTCATCGCGTTCGACAGCACCACCTTCGGCGGTGACACCTCGAACACGGGCTCGACGCCGTCGGACTTCGACGGTGCGCGCGAGGCCGAGTCGACATCGCTCGCCTTCGCGAACGCGAACGAGTGGTCGCCCGTGGCGATGCGCACCCAGCCGTCGCCGCGGCCCGTGGCGCGCAGCTTCGCGCCTGCGGCAGCCTTGGCGACCACGCGCTGGCCCCCGACCGGGCTCGCGACCAGATCGATCGCCGTCTTCGCGACCGCGCCCTCGGTGTCGTCCTTGATCGTCGCGCCCTTCAGGGCCAGGTCGAACGGCAGGTTCTCCGTGAGCACCTCGGCGATCTTGTTGTCGGACACCGACACCTGCAGCACGTCCTCGCCGACCTCGGACTCCTTCATGATCTCGACGTCGAGCTCGACCGTGCGCGAGTCGCCGGGGTTCATCTTCTGCAGCCGCTCGCGGCCCGAGTGCAGGAAGATCGACTCGCCCGCCAGATTGCGCAGCGTGACCCACGTGTCGAGCGCCGGCCCGTCGCCGGTGTTCTTCACCGTGACGCGCAGCTTGGCCCGCTCGCCCACCTGCAGCACGCCGTCGCCGTTGCCCTTCGTCGTCTTGTCGCCCCCGGGCTCGTCGATGACCTGGTAGCCGAACGCGAACTGCGGGCGCGGCAGCGACTGCGCGCTGACGTCGATCGACGTCTGGCTGCCCTGCGCGAGCTTGGCCCCGAACTGCTCGAAGAGGTGGAGGTCGATGCGATCGGTGCGCGACAGCTCGTGCTCCGACACCGACAGCTTCACGTTGTACGTGCGCGTCTCGCCGGGCGCGATCTTGCCGAACAACAGCTCGCGCTCGTCGAAGTAGCGGTAGTCGCTGTCGGTGATGGCCCGCACCTGCCACGCCGGCGCGTCGCCCGTGTTCTTCACGGTCACCGTGACCGTGCCGCGCTCGCCGCCCTTGATGACGTTGCCGGCCTTGTCGCTCTTGATCGCGACCTCGAGCTTCGCTGCGCCCGTCTGGCCCGCCGGTCCCTTCGACCAGTCGATGCCGCGGGCCTGCAGGCTCGTGGCGATCTTCGCCTGCTCGACGTCGGCCTCCTTCTTCACGAAGCCCTCGAGCCCGGCGAGGATGTCCTCGCGATCGCTCGACGTCGCCTGCAGCACGAGCTCGCGCGCGATCCGGATCTCGGCATCATCCAGCAGGATCTGCGTGCGCGCGTCGGAGCCCTTGGGCGTCTTCTTCTTCGTCTTCGGCACGAGGGCCGGCTTGTCGCCGTCGCCGTCGGCGTCGTCGCCCTCGCCCGTCCCCACCGAGCCGCGATCGAGGAAGTAGAGCGGACCGTACGCCGTCTTCTCGCTGCGCACCGCATCGGACACGAGGTGCTGCGACAGCGACTCCTCGCGCAGGAGATCGAAGCGGTCCTTGCCGTAGTACGCGATGTGCTCCTTGCCGATCCACACCGGCATCGTCTCGATGTCCGGGTTCACGCCGACCGACTGGATCGACACGTCGCCGGGCGTGAGGTACTGGGCGATGGTGAGCTTGAGCGCGAGCTCCTTGTCCGCGACCTTGCGCTCGTGCAGCACCTGCACGGAACCCTTGCCGAACGTGCGGCGCCCGATCACCACCGCGCGGCCGAGGTTGCGCAGCGCGCCCGCCACGATCTCCGACGCGCTCGCCGAGCCCTCGTCGACGAGCACGACGAGCGGCAGGTCGGCGAAGTCGTAGCGGTCGTCGGCGAAGCTCTCCTCGCGCGGCGACGACACGCCGACGGTCGCGACGATCGTGCCGTTGGACAGGAACGCATCGGCGACCTCGACGGCCGCCTGCAAGAGGCCACCGGGGTTCTGGCGCAGATCGAGCACGATGCCCTCGACGTTCTCCTTCTGGAACTCGTCGAGCTTCGCGCGCAGCTCCGCGCCGGTGGTCTGCGCGAAGTTGCGGGGGATCTGCACGAGCCCGACCTTGCGCTGCTTGCCGCTCGCATCGGCCTCGACGAGCACCTCGCCGATGACGCTGTCGAGCTGGATCGTGGCGCGGGTGATCTCGAGCTTCTTGGGCTTCTCGAAGCCCTCGCGCAGCACGTACACGCTGACGGTCGTGCCCGGTGCGCCGCGCAGGCGGCCCACCGCGTCGTTGATGTTCATCGTGACGGTCGACTCGGAGTCGATCTGCACGATGCGATCGCCGGGCTGCATGTCGACCTTGCTGGCCGGATTGCCCTCGATCACGCGGATCACCGTGATCGCGCCGTCACGCATGCCGACCTCGATGCCGAGGCCGCCGAAGCTGCCCTTCGTGCTCGCCTTCATGTCGGCGAAGTCGGCGGGACGCAAGAGGTTCGTGTGCGGGTCGAGCGTGCCGAGGACCCCCGCCACGATCGCGTACTCGGCGTCCTGCTGCTCCTGCTCGGAGAGCTCGACGTGCTTGCGCACGAACCGGAACACCTCGCGCACGTGGGGGCCGACGGCCCACAGCGCCTCGACCTCACCGATGTCGAACTCCTGCTCCGCGGTGCCGACCCGGACCTTGACCTTGTCGCCCTTGCCGACGGGCTGCACCAGCACCTCGGCGATGTTGTTCTCGAGCGCCTCGAGGCCGGCGCGCGTCATCGCCTTGGGATCGATGCGATCGGGCTCGACGTAGTACTTCGAGATGTTCCACAGGGTCCAGTCGAGCACCCGCAGATCGTCGGCGTCGGCCGTGGTCGACAGCCGCGCGTGCGTGCGCACGTCGTGCCGCTGGCTCTGTGCATGGGTGTCGCCCCAGGCCGTCAGCCCGAGCGCGCACAGGAGCGAGCCGACGACGAGGACCGGGGCCCCGCGCAGTCGTTTCGTGACGTTCGAGGCGCGGACACCGGACACGGGCTTCATCTTCATCCATGGTAGCCCGGGGCCCCAGGGGCGGCCAGGCGGCGGGGGTGGTCGTGGGACGGGCGGACGGGCTCTCGAGAGGTGACCCGCGCGCGGCTGCGAAAGGTTTCAGCGGGTGCCGCGCGAACGGAACAGGTAACGCGCGGACGGCTCGCGCCGGTGTACCGCGGGCGTGCACCCCGGGCGTACACTTCCGCGGCCCATGGCGCGCAAACGCGGCTCGAACGACGGCGCGAAGGCGGCCGTGAACGCACCGGCGTCGCCCGCGGTGCCCGCCGTGGTCGCGCCGCGCGAGACGCCCGAGGTGGTCGACGCCGACGTCGTCGAGCCCGAGGTGGTCGACGCCGAGGCCGAAGAGGCCGAAGCGGCGCTCGCCGACGTGGAGCCGGCGACCGATGCGGACCTCGATCGCATCGCCCGTGATCTCCGCGCGCCGGCACCCGCGGGCTCGACCGCACTCGCGCGGCGCGACCCGCTCGCCGCGTACATGGCCGAGGTCCGGCGCCACCCGCTGCTCACGCGCGAGGAGGAGTACGAGCTCGCGGTGCGCTGGGTGGAGGAGGGCGATCCGGAGGCGGCGCGCCGGCTCGTCACGTCGAACCTGCGGCTCGTCGTGAAGATCGCCCACGAGTACCGACGCGCGTACCAGAACCTGCTCGACCTCGTGCAGGAGGGCAACGTCGGGCTCGTCCGTGCGGTGCAGAAGTTCGACCCGTACCGCGGCGTGAAGCTGTCGACGTACTCGGGCTGGTGGATCCGCGCGTACATCCTCAAGTACATCCTCAACAACTGGCGGCTCGTGAAGATCGGCACGACGCAGAACCAGCGCAAGTTGTTCTTCAACCTCCGCAAGCAACGCGAGGCGTTGCTCGCTGCCGGAGTCGATCCCACGCCCGAGCGCATCGCCAAGGAGCTCGACGTGTCGCCGCGCGAGGTCGTGGAGATGGAGCGGCGCATGGCGGCGCCCGACGTCTCGCTCGACGCGCCGCTGTCGGCGGACGACGGTGACGCGCGCACGAGGCTGGACCTCGTCGAGGACGACACGTCGGATCCCGAGGGCAGCGTCGATGCGGCCGAGTTCAAGGATCTCTTGCAGGAGAAACTGCGCCGCTTCGGCGCCGATCTGGAAGGCCGTGAGCAGGAGATCTTCGCCGACCGCCTGATGGCGGACGAGCCGATCACGCTGCAGGAGCTCGGCGATCGCTGGGGCGTCAGCCGCGAGCGGGCGCGTCAGATAGAAAAGCGCCTCGTCACGCGCCTGCGCGGGTACCTGCAGGACGAGCTGGGCGAGGCGGTCCAGATCGCGCTGGGCCAGGAGTAGAGCGCGATGCCGGGTGGCACGCTCGTCATCGTGGGGACGCCGCTGGGGCACCGCGAGGATCTGTCGCCGCGAGGGCGCGCGGCGATCCTCGGTGCCGACCTGCTGCTGTGCGAGGACACGCGATCTCCGGTGCGATTGCTCGGCAACGAGGTGACGTTGCCGCCGCGGCGCTCGTGCTTCGTCGGCAACGAGCACCAGCGCGTCGAGGAGCTGCTCGCGGCGCTGGGCGAGGGCAAGACGGTGGTCTACGTCAGCGAGGCGGGCATGCCGGGGTGGAGCGACCCGGGGCAGCGACTCGTGCGCGAGGCGATCGCGGCGGGGTTCGTCGTCGACGTCGTGCCCGGGCCCACCGCGATGGCGACTGCGGTCGTGCACAGCGGATTCACGACCGACGAGGTGCGGTTCGTGGGCTTCGCCGCCCGTGGCGGCATCGATCGCGCGCGACTGCTGGAGTCGTTCGCGCAGGAGCGCGCCACGATCGTGATGTACGAGGCGGGCAATCGCGTCGGGGCGCTCCTGCGCGACTTGGCGGCGGCGTTGCCGGACGCGGAGGAGCGCGAGCTGGCGATCGCGCGCGAGCTGACGAAGATGCACCAGCAGGTCCTGCGCGGATCGGTGGCCGCGCTCGCGCGTACGGTGGGTGATCAGCAGGGCGAAGTGACGATCGTGATCGCGCCCGCGGCCCCGCCCAGCACGCTCGCGCCGGATGCGGCCCGTCAGGCGGCGTGCGCGGTGCTGGACGCGGTGCTCGATGCCTCGCTGAAGCCGCGGGAGCGTGCGCGACGTGTCGCGGCGCTCACGGGACTGCCGGCCCGCGACGTGTATCGCCGGCTCGGCGCGCCCGACGACGAGGGGTGATGCGCGCGGGCGCGCGCGCTACTCTGGAGATGGCGTCATGACGTCCGCCGATCCGCAGAGTCCAGGCGCCGAGCGCCGTGGGATGGACCCGCTCGACCCGGCCGCGTGGGACAACGACCACGCGAGCCACGCGGGCGTCGAGGGCAACGAGCGGCGCACGCAGATCGTCGTCGGAATCACGTTCGTCGTGATGGTGATCGAGCTCGTCGTCGGCTCGATGGCGGGGTCGCTCGCGCTGACCGCCGACGGCTGGCACATGGCGACGCACGCCGGAGCGCTCGCGCTGTCGCTCGCGGCGTACTGGTTCGCGCGGACGCGGGCGGATCGCGAGCACTTCACGTTCGGGACGGGCAAGGTGTACGCGCTCGCGGGGTTCTCGAGCGCGGTCTTGCTCGGGGTCGCGGCGCTGTGGATGGGGGTCGAGGCGGTGCGGCGGTTGATCGTGCCGGTGGAGGTGCACTACGACGAGGCGTTGCCCGTGGCGGTCCTCGGCTTGGGGGTGAATCTCGCGAGTGTGTGGTTGTTGCATCGCGGGGGGCGGCACGAACACGGCCACGATCACGATCACGATCACGCTCACGATCACGCTCACGATCACGCTCACGATCACGCTCACGCGGACGAGAAACACGAGCATGCCGATCACAACTTGAGGGCCGTGTACCTCCATGTGTTGGCCGATGCGTTGACCTCGGTCTTTGCCATCGGCGCGTTGGTCTGCGGCAAGGCGTTCGGGTGGGGATTCCTCGATCCGCTCATGGGGATCGTCGGTGGCGTGCTCATCGTGCGGTGGTCCGTGCAGCTCGGGCGCGCCGCGGCGGGCAAGCTGTTGGATGTCGCGCCCAGCCGCGGGTGCGAGGAACGCATCCGCGGGGCGCTCGCGGAGATGGGCGACGTGCGGGTCGTCGACCTGCACGTGTGGGACATCGGGCCGAAGCGGCGCGCCTGCATCGTCGCGCTCGTGGCCGATCGGCCGCGCCCCACCGCCGACTACCGCAAGGCGATTCTGGCGGCGCAGTCGCTCGCCCACCTCACCGTGGAAGTGCACACGCCCTCGGGCCGCGACGCCGCTTGACGCGATCGCCCACGTGCACGTCTGCGCAATCCTGCGTAGCGATCGCGGGGCAGCGGCGGGGCACTACCGGTGCATGACGATGGCTTCGCTGCTGCCCCTGTTGTTGCTCGCGTCGGCCGAGCCGCGGCTCTTCTCCGCACCGCCCGAGCGAGAGCTCGACGAGCGCGCGCTCTTGCAGCGGCATCTGTCCCACGTGGAGACGACGCTGCGCGCGGAGACGCCCGCTGGCCTCGACGTCGCGCAGACGCAAGCACGCGAGGAGCTGCTCGATGCGCTGCACGAGTACTGGACGCGCGGCGTGTTCCCCCGCAATCGCGACTTCGGTGATCGGCGCGTGCCGTACTTCATCGACGACTCGGGCACCGCGTGCGCAGTGGGGCACCTCATGATCGAGAGCGGCGCGGCGGAGGTCGCCCGCGAGATCGCGACGTACGAGAACAACGACTTCGTCGCCGAGATCGATCACCCCGGCCTCGCGCCGTGGCTCGCCGCGCACGGGCTCACCGCGGAGGAGGCCGCGTGGATCCAGCCGACGTACAGCCGTTGCTGGGACGAGCCCTACGTCTGCGGCGTCGACGGCCAGACCTACGAGTGCGAGGAGGCGGCCGCGTGCGCGGGCGTCGACGTGCAGTACGTCGGCGCATGCGGACACGAGACCGAGGCCGACACCGACAGCGCCGGCATGGACGAGTCACCCGACGTCGAGGCCGACGACGCCTGCGAGGAGAAGGGCTGCTCGATCGGCATGCGAGGCCACCACGCCCTCGGCCTTGCCATCGTCGCACTCGCCGCGCTGGGTCGCCGCCGCGTCCGATGAGGTGATCTCCGGGGGGCTCGCCGCGCTCGATGCGGTCTACCCCCGGTTGCGCGCGCGTACGGCCGAGCGAGCCGCAGCGCGCTGCCGATGTGCTTGAGTCTCCGCAGTCGATGCGATCGCTGCGGCGCATCTCCATCGGGCTCGTCTGCGGTGCCGCGGCGTGGAGCGGTGCGATCGCGAATGCTCGCGCGGAGGACGACGACCACGGCTATCAGACGCGCATCGCCGTGCAGGGGCACGGACCTCTGCGCGGTCGCCTGTGGCTGTGGGGCGACGCCTCGATTCGCGCGGACGAGCGCTTCCGGCCGATCGTGTTCCGCGTGAGCCCGGGCTTGTCGGTGCGCGCCTCGCCGACGCTGTTCTTCACGGGCGGCTACGCGTGGGCGCCCACCTGGCGCCATCCCGCGGGTGCCGATCAGTGGAGCGATCTCGAGTTCGTCGACGAGCATCGCGCGTGGGAGCAGCTGCTGTGGACGCCGCGGTCGCTCGAGCGCGGATGGTCGGCGACGATCCGCGTGCGCGAGGAGCAGCGCTTCCGCCCGGGCACGGGCGACGTCGGTCATCGGCTGCGCGTGCTCGTGCGCGCGCAGGTTCCCTTCGTGCGCGCGGGCAACGTCTTCTTCGTGCAGTGGACCGAGCTGTTCGTCGGGTGGAACGAGACCGAGTGGGGCCAGCCGTTCGGCATCGATCAACAACGCGTCTTCGTCGGCGTCGCCTGGCAAGCGGTGCCCACGCTGGTGCGGCTCGAGGCCGGCTACCTCGTGCAGTGGCGCGTGCGCCCCGGCCCGGACCAAGTCAATCACATGCTGTCGCTCAGCGCGACCTTCGGCTGGCCCGAGCCGCGCCCGCGTCGCCGCTCATAGCCCCGCGTCGGCCCGCGCACGCAGACAGCTCGGATCGCCGGGCTGCACGCGCCGGCACGGCCGCGGCCGCACGTCGTAGATCGAGCAGCTCACGTGCTTGCCGAGCGAGCCGCGCAGCGCGATACAGCGCCCGCCGTCCACCAGCTTCATGTGCAGCACGCCCTCGGCATTGCGCACGAGCAGCGCGGCCCCGCGGCTGCGCCGCGCGATCGCCTCGTCGTCGGCGACCTCGACCCAGTCGGACACGCCCTCGCGCGCGTTCTCGGCCCCGTTGCGACAGCAGGCGCCGCAGCGCTGGCAGTCGAGCTCCATCTCAGAACGTCAGCAGGATGCGCGCGTACGCGTACAGGTCGAGCACGTCGTCGATGACGTAGCGACGCCCCACCGCGTCCACCACGTCGCGCCGCAGCGGGTTCACCTCGCGCGTGTTCGCCTCCACGCGATCGTCGTCGTCGCCGCCGTCCGCATCGCCGCGGTTGGTGAACGTGAGGAAGTGGCGCGTGTCCGTGAACACGTTGACGCCGGCCATGAGCCGCACGTACTTGCCGAGGTGGAAGTTGAGCCCGCCGTTGAACCCGAACGTGCCGTAGTCCTGGATGTCTGTGATGCCGTTGTACCGCCGGCACGAGACGCCGCCCGCCTCGGCGTAGTCCGGGTTGCCCGGATCCTGACGCGCGAAGGTGAGCGCCGCGTTGCGATCGCACTGATCGGCTTCGGTCGGATCGTTCGCGCCGACCATCGCCGGGCTGTCCGCCAGCAGCTCCCACACCTCGCTGTAACCGCGGCCGCCGTAGTGCAGCACCGCGCTGCCCTCGAGCAGGATCGACACCTTGATGTGCTTGGCCTTGCGCTCGAACGGCACGACCTCGGTGCCGAAGCTCAGCCCCGCCGTGGACTGGGGCAGCTTCTTGTCCTGCGCACCCTCGCTGCTGAAGTCCTGGAACTGGCTGCCCGACGCGCGGATCGACTGGCGCCAGAACGCCGTGAAGTACGGATCGAGGAACCGATAGCGCCGTGACAGCGCCGTCCACAGCCCGATCTCGTGGATCTTGCGCCCGACCGTGTGGTTGCTGGCCGGATCGTCCTCCGCGATGTCGCGCGTGAACTTCATCGCCTTGCCGACGGCGAATCGCCCGTCGAACGCGATGACCCAGTTCGGCATGTGCGCGCGCTTCTCTTGGTTCAAGATGCCGTACTTCAACCCGACCCACAGCTGGTCGACGCCGCGTCGCACCGGCGAGCGGAAGATGAGGTCGGCGTTCGGCGCCGTGAACGAGTCGAACGCGGCGCCGCTCTGGTCGGCGTCGAAGCCGTTGCGCGGGATGATCTCGTCGCGGATCGTGGTGGAGTTGTTCTTGTTCACGCACGTCGCGGTGGGCTGCGACGGGCCCACGTCGTCGCCGTAGACGCAGTCCGACGCGGTCTGGTCGAACTCGTACGTGCGCGAGTCGGAGATGACGACCGGCAGCGCGATCGTGAGCGCCAGGTCGTGCCACAGGCCGACCTCGAGGCTCGCCGTCATCGTGTGGCGCTGCTGGCGGTAGCGGAGATCCTTGACGAGCTGGTTCTCCTGATCCGTCGCCGCGCCGCTGTTCCACTCGCGAAGGATCGCGGCGGATTTGAAGTTGTACGAGTAGGCGATTCCGAGGTGGAAGTCGAAGCGGTTGTCCTCTTCGAACGCCGTGGCGACGCGCGTGACCTCGGCCGCGCTCGCTCGCGCGGGCATCGTCGCCACGAAGGCACCCGCGAGGAGGAGGAGGCAGCCGGTCGTGCGCATCGCGAGGCTCCGAGCCTGCAGGGACGCTACCAGCGCAGGCCCGCCACGGTCAATCTTTCCAGGCCCTTAGGTCCGCGTCGGAGGCTCGCCCTCACCACCGCGCAGGCCGAGCTCCTTCATCTTGGACTGCAGGCTGCGGCGGCTGATCCCGAGCAGCCGCGCGGAGCGGGTCACGTTGCCCTGCGTCTGCGACAGCGCTTCGCTGATGAGTGCTTCTTCGACCATGCGCGACCCGGCACGCACGGCCTCCTTGAGGTCGAAACCCAGGCTGGCCAGGGGCAGTCGGATCAGCTTCGGATCCGCGGCATCGAGCGGCTCGGCGTCCGTGGCCTCCGCGGGCGCTGGGATCGGCTTCGGCTCGGGTGCGACATCTCCCGCCTCGGTCCCACGCAGCTCGTCGGTGGCGGCCTCGGTGCCGCGGGTGTCGAGGAACGCATCCGGCAGCGCGTCGATCTCGATCGTCGGACCGCCCGCGAACAAGACCATGCGCTCGACCAGGTTCTCCAGCTCTCGGATGTTGCCCGGCCACCCGTAGCGGGCGAGGGTGGCGAGCGCTTCGTCGCCGAATCCGCGCACCGCCTTGCCGAGCCGCTCGTTGCAGCGCACGACGAAGTGCTCGATGAGCGCGGGGAGATCGCCCAACCGGTCGCGCAGCGGCGGTAGGTGGATCGGCACGACGTTGAGCCGATAGAACAGGTCCTCGCGGAAGCGCTTGGCCTTGATGTCGGCCTCGAGGTCGCGGTTGCTCGCCGCGATGATGCGGACGTCCACGTGGATCGTCTTGACGCCGCCGACGCGCTCGAACTCCGACTCCTGGATCGCGCGCAGGAGCTTCACCTGGATCTCGAGCGGGATCTCGCTGACCTCGTCGAGGAAGAGCGTGCCGCCGTCGGCGAGCTCGAAGCGGCCGGCGCGGCTCGACACGGCGCCCGTGAATGCACCGCGCTCGTGGCCGAAGAGCTCGCTCTCGGTGAGCCCCGCGGGGATCGCCGCGCAGTTCACCCGGATGAACGGACCGTTCTTGCGCGGCGAGCCCACGTGGAGCGCACGCGCGACGAGCTCCTTGCCGGTACCGCTCTCGCCGGTGATGAGCACCGTGGACGGGCTCGCGGCCGCGGTGCGCACGATCTCGCGCACGACGTGGATCGACGGAGCGGTGCCGATCATGCCGACCTCGAGGCTCGGGTCGCCGGCCGCCACCGCGGTGGATTTGTCGTCCTTCGCGGGCGCGCTGCCCGGCCCGAGCGACGCGCCGCGGCGCGCCCGCGTCGCGACGGCGCGCTGCAGCACGCTGCGGATCTGATCGCGGTCGAACGGCTTCTCGAGGTAGTCGAACGCGCCGAGCTTCACCGCCTCGACCGCGGAGTCGACGGTGCCATGGGCCGTCAGCAGCACGACCGGCAGCTCGGGGTCTTCGCGCACGAGCGCACGCAAGAGCCCGATGCCGTCGAGCTTCGGCATGCGCAGATCGGTGATGACGGCGTCGAACGTGCCCGACGGCGACGCGCGCACGCGCGCGAGCGCGGCCTCGCCGTCGTTCTCCGCGTGGACCTCGAAGCCCTCCTGTTGGAGCAGCGCGCCGAGCACCTTGCGCAGGTTGGGCTCGTCGTCGCAGAGCAGGATGCGTGCGCCCGTCGGTTTCACGAGGTCTCCATGTCCTCACGCGCGGGCAGGAGCACGGTGAACCGCGCGCCACCGTCCGGTCGGTTGCCGACCTCGATGACGCCTTGATGGTTCTCCACGATGCGCTGGCTGATCGGCAGGCCGAGGCCGGTGCCGCCGCTCTTCGTGGTGTGGAAGGGTACGAACAGGTTGGTCATGGTCTTCGCCGACAGGCCCGGTCCGTTGTCGCGGACCTCGAGGGCGACCGCGTCGCCGCGCAGGAGGCCGCGGTTGCGCACGAACGCCGCGATCTCGATGCGAGGGGGAGGATCCGTCATCCCGGCCGTCGCGTCGAGGGCATTGAGCACGAGGTTGTGCAGCACCTGGCGCAGCGCGTCGGCGTCGCCGCGGATCCGCGGCAAATCGTCCGCCACGTTCACCACCACGCGCTCGCGCACGACCTCCGGCAACAGGCGCACCGTACCGGCGATGACCGTGGCGACGTCGACCGGACCGTGCTCGCCCTTGAACGGGCGCGAGTAGGTGAGGAACTGGCTCACCACGCGATTGAGGCGGTCGACCTCCTCGACGATGACGTCGAGGAACTCCGCGGCCTGCGGCCCCGCGCGATCCTCCAGCGACTCCATCACCTGCACCGCGCCCTTGATCGCGCCGAGCGGGTTGCGGATCTCGTGGGCGAGGCCCGCCGCCATCTCGCCGAGCGCGGCGAGGCGGTCGCGCTCCTTGCGGGCCTCGTAGACCGCGGAGTTCTGGATCGTCGTGGCCGCCTGCGCGACGACGCCGTCGAACAGCGCGATCTCCTCGCGCGAGAACGGTTCCAGCAATCGCTCGTCGTCCACGAAGAGCGCGCCGAGCAGCTCCTGTCCGCGCGGCTCCTCGCCGCCGTCCTCGTCGCGCCCGCTCGAGCCGACGATCGGCAGCGCGAGGCTGGCCGCGAGCGTCGCCAGGGTCTCGAGCATCTCGTCGAGCTCCACCTCGGCCTCCGCCCGCGCGCGCTCGCGCTCGCGCTGCAGCACGTCGCGCAGCTGCGTGCCGCCGCGCAGCATCCGATCGAGCAGGGGACGGCGCGTGGCGAGGTCGAGGCGGGCGAGCGGAGCGACCGGGCCCAGGTGGCGCACGAGCACCAGGCTCGAGCCCTGGCGATCGAGCAGATAGAGGCTGGCCTGCGTGACGCGACCCGACGCCTGCAGCTCGCCCATCACGAGCTTGGCCATCTCGTCGGTGTCGATCACGTTGAGCAGCTTCTGGCGCAGCTGCACGAGGATGCGGCGCAGGATCGTGCGATCGCGGAAGAGCCAGCCCTCCAGCCGCGACTCGATCTCGGTGCGCACGGGCTCGAGCAGCACGAGCACCGCGAACGACGCGACCGCGGCGTTGAACAGGAAGAGCGAGCGGAACTCCTTCTCGCCAGGAGGTATCCACAGGAGGAGCAATGCGTATAGACCAGTGACCACGACGACGAGGAGCGACAGGCTCGCGATGCGCAGCGCGACCTCGGGCAGGTCGAGCAAGCGCTCGCGCACGAGCGTCTGCGCGACGAAGTAGAGGTACACGGCGGTGACGATGGGCCCCACGGACGGCACCCACGGCACGCCGAGCACGAGCGCGGCGAGGCTGACGTAGAAGAGATATCGCAGGCGCTTCGCCGCGCTCGTGCCCTCGACCGCGCGGGCGGCTCGCCACACGCGCGTGGTCGCGAGCGACAGGCCGCCGATCACGTACACGCCGAGCAGGATGGGCACCACCTCCCACTCCGGCAACTCGCGCAGGCTGGGGAAGAAGAGCGCGACGGTCTGCGCGACGACGAGCGCGATGCCGACGCTGCGCTGGATCCGTCCGACGGGGCGACCCTCCATCGCGGGCACGAACGACGACAGCGAGCGCTGGGCCGTCCACGGCAGCAGCAGGCTGATCGTCTGCGCGAACCACCCGAAGATCGGCAGCCCCGAGAACTGCAGGAAGAACCGGCCGAGGTGGAAGAGCCCGAGGTTGAAGCAGAACACGCCGAACAGCACGAACTGGTCGCGCCTGCGGTCGCGCAGGACCACGCTCGTGCCGATCGCGAACGCCACCGTCGCCGCGAGCAGCGAGCTGAGCGTGTCGCTGAGGTTGGCGGTGGGCACCGCCCTCGCATCATACGTCCGCCCGAGCACACATTTTTGCGGGACTCGCGATCGGGGGCCGGTCGTGCCATCATGGAGCCCGCATGGCAGGCCAGCAGGTCATCGACAACGACAAGCGCGCCCAGCAGA
Source organism: uncultured Nannocystaceae bacterium (assembly GCA_964468635.1). Classification (GTDB taxonomy): domain Bacteria; phylum Myxococcota_A; class Polyangia; order Nannocystales; family Nannocystaceae; genus Xiheibacterium. Next base: position 73,439 of record CAYXVR010000038.1, on the reverse strand, counting down.
AGGCCCGCGCGATCGCCTCCGACATCTACCTGTACAACAAGGCCAAGATCGAGGACGCGCTCGTGCACGACACGTTCTTCGACGATCCCGATCTGTCCGAGCTCATCACCGAGGGACGCGACTTGTTCCGGGCGGCGGTGACGCCCGAGCTGTTCAAGCGCAACTACTACGATCGCGCCATCGTCGATCGCGTGATCAAGCCGATGGCCGCGCTCAAGAGCCCCATCTGGTAGCGCGTGGCCGGCGAGCGCCGTCGCGTCGCGGTCGCGCCCACCGTCCCCGACGAGCGCATCGACGTCGCGGTGCTGCGCGCCCTGCAGGCGGCGGGCGTCGCGATCACGCGGGCAGGTCTCGCGAAGGCGTTCGCCGCCGGTGACGTCACGCGCGACGGCGTCGCGCTGAAGCCGGGGCGCGCGCTCGATCGGATCGGCGACGTCGACGTGGTGCTGCCGGAGCCGGAGCCGCTCGCCGCCGCCGAGCCCGAGGATCTGCCGCTCGTCGTCGTGTTCGAGGACGACGCGCTGCTCGTGATCGACAAGCCGGCCGGCATGCCGGTGCACGCGGGTCCGGGTCACACGCGCGGGACCGTCGTGAACGCCGTGCTCGGTCGGCTCGGGGCGGCCGCCGCCGCGCTGCCGAGCCTGCCGGGCAACGCGGAGGACCGCCCCGGCATCGTGCATCGCATCGACAAGGACACGAGCGGGCTGCTCGTCGTGACGAAGACGGGCGCGGCGCAGGAGCACGTGGCCGCCCAGTTCCGCCGGCACACGGTGGAGCGCAGCTATCTCGCGATCGTGATGGGCGAGCCGGCGTGGGACGAGCTCGACGTCGACACGCTGCACGGGCGCGACCCCGCCGATCGTCGGCGGTTCTCGCCGAACGTGACGCGCGGACGACGAGCGGTGACGCACTTTCGCGTGGAGACGCGGCTTTCCGGCCTCACGCTCGTGCGCTGCGTGCTGCAGACCGGTCGGACCCACCAGATCCGCATGCACGCACGTCACGTGGGCCATCCGATCGTCGGCGACGCGCTCTACGGCAAGGGCGTCGCCGACCCCGATCTGCGTCGCGAGGTCACCGCGCTGGGACGGCACGCCCTGCACGCGGCGACGCTCGGACTCGAACATCCGGACGGCCGTCGATTGCGGTGGGAGAGCGCGCTGCCGCCCGAGCTCGACGCGCTCGTGCGTGCGCACTTGCATCCCGGCGCGGGCTGACTAGGCCGTGCGGGCGTGAAGGCTCGTCCGCTCCGACCCGTGCTCGCGCTCGCGCTCGTCGGCGGCTGCGTGGGCACCAACCCCGACTGGGACGGCGCGTCGTCCTCCGCGACCGGCGGGGGCAGCACGGCGGACGAGCGCTCGAGCACGTCGTCGACCGGCATCGGCGATGCGAGCACCGACGAGGTGGGCACCGAGGACGAGAGCTCCGCGGATGCCACCAGCGGTGCGATCGACACGGGTGTCGACGCCGAGACCACTGGCGCGCCGCCGGAGTGCATCGACGATCCCACGCCGTTCGGGCTCTGCTCGCCGTTCTGCGCGAACGGGTGCGACGACGGCACGTGCCTCTTGCGGTGCAACGGCACCGAGGCCTGCGATGGCCTCACGGTGGATTGCCCCGTGGGCTGGCCGTGCCGCGTCGAGTGCTCCGGCAAGGAATCGTGCGAGGCCGCTCAGATCCTGTGCCCCGCGTACCATGCGTGCGAGGTCACGTGTACGGGCGATCACGCGTGCAAACAGGCCCACGTGCAGTGTGCCGAGGGCTCGTGCGCGCTGGCGTGTACCGGCGACGAGCACGTGTGCGATCAGGCCGTGTTCGCGTGCGGGGCGAACGACAGCACGATGGCGTGCGACGTGGTGCAGCACGAGACTCCCACGATCGACCTCGCGCCGGCCTCCAGCTGCGCGTGCGACAGCCTCGGTTGCTGACCAGTCGAGTCAGACCCACGCGAGCACGCGGCGGAGTCGGTCGCCGGACAGCCGGCGGTGTGGGCCGAAGCGCACTGCGATCGGAGCACCCGCGTCCGCGACTCGGCGCAGCTCGGTCGTGAGGACGCGCAGTCGATCGAAGGCGCCGACGTCGAATGCGGTGCGGCGCTCGTCGGCGCGGCGCCGCCACCCCGGCGGCACCGGGAGCTCGGCGCGTGGATCGTGATCGCCGCGCTCGACGATCGCAGCGCGCTCGAGCACGAGCCTGCGCCCGACGCCGCCGTCGACGAACGCTACGCTCGCCTCGCCGAGGGCACACAGCCAGCGGGCTCGTCGCAGCGCGTGCGCGAGCACGAGGACGACCTCCGTGAGTCGCTCGTGCACGTCGTCGGCGTCCCACGGCGGTTCCTCGGCCGGCGCGGGCTCGTCGTCGTCGGACGGCGGCACGCGGCCGAGCGCGAGCTGCTCGCGCCACAGCGCGGCGCCCCAACGCGCGGCTGCGGCGAGATCGAGCGGACCGGGCGGCAGCGTGGCGGCGAAGCGCGCGAAGCCGGCATGCAGGACGTCGGGGTCGACGTCGAGCACGGACGGTCGCCCGAGCGCCGCGAGCACGGCGCGGCGCTCGGCCTCGGGTACGAGCGGGCGAGTCAGCGCGGCGGTGAGCGCGAGCCAGCGTCGCACGTGCCACGACGATCCGAGCGGACCGATCGTGTGCACGACGCTCGCGGTGGGCGCGAGATCGGAGAGCTCTGCCGCCGCGAACCACGGCGTGCGCGTGCCGTGCACGAGCGCCTGGTTGAACGGCGGCGCGAGCCGCTTGATCTCGTCGGTCTCGAGCAGCGCGGCTTCGAGCGCGCTCGCGGTGGGCGTGACGTCGAGCTCGCGCGCCTGCGAGAGCATCTCGAGCATGCGATCGGGGATGTTCGACTGCTTCTGGAAGTACTGGTTCACGCGCCGCCGCAGCGACGTGGCCTTGCCGACGTACAGCACGTCGCCTCCGGTGCGCAGCATTCGGTAGACGCCCGGCGAGTCGGGCAGGGCGAGCCTGGTCTCGCGCGGCATCGGGTACACGCGTTTCTTGGGGCGCGGTGCGGGCTGCTCGAGCCAGCGCTCGAGGTCGGCGAGCGTGTCGACGCCGCACTTCGCGAGCTCGTCCACGAGGTGACGCCACACGAGCGCGGTGGCCCACACGTGGCCGTGACTGCGGCGCAGCTCCTCGGTCGCGTGGCCGAAGTAACCCGCGAGCGCGCGTAGGCCGAGCCGTGGTGTGCCGGGCAAGAGTCGTCGCGCGATCTCGTGGGTGCACACGGGCAGGAGCGGGAACGCGGTGCCGGGGTGCTCGCGCTCGTGGAGTGGGCGCAGGAACGAGCGCTCGAAGCGGGCGAAGTGGATCACCGCGGGAGCGAGCCCGCCTTCGCCCGCGCGATCGATCTCGGCGCGCACGTGCGCCCAGACCTCCGTGGCCGAGGGCGCGCCGACGACGTCGGCGGGCGAGATGCCGGTGAGCTCGCGGACGACCGTGGGGATCGTCGCGTCGTCGGGCAACGCGACGAGGCTGCACGACACCGCGGATTCCTCGACCGGCAGATCGGCGCGCATGACCAGCCAGCCGATCTCCAGCAGGTGGCCGTGCTCGGGCGACGCGCCGGTGGCCTGGCAGTCGAGCACGAGCACCGGTTGGGCGCGCAATGGGGTCATCGCGGCTTCCGAGAAACGAGCGATACTACTGCGTGCTCGATCGCGCCGCCCGACTGTCGTCGATCCCCGGTCTCGTCCACGGATTCACCGATCGCAACGGGGGCGTGAGCACCGGGCGCTACGCGTCGCTGGACCTCGGCGCGAAGTGGGGCGACGAGCTCGCCGCCGTGGCGGAGAACCGCCGACGCGTCGCGGCGGCCGCCGGTTTCGACGTCGCGCGGCTCGTGCTCGCGAAGCAGGTGCACGGCGTGGCGGTCGCGCACGCGCGCGAGGTCGACGAGGCGACCGAGGCCGATGCGATCGCGTGCACGCGCGAGGACGGCGTCGTCGTCGGCGTGCTCACGGCCGACTGCGTGCCGGTGATCCTCGCGGATCGATACGGGCGCGCGGCGGCGGCGATCCACAGCGGATGGCGAGGCACCGTGGCCGGCGTCGTGCCGCGGGCGGTCGCGACGCTCGCCGAGCTCGGTGTCGCGCCCGGCGATCTCGTGGCGGCGATCGGCCCATGCATCGAGCGGGCGGCGTTCGAGGTGGGCCCCGAGGTGGCCGAGCGCTTCGCCGACGCGCACGTCGACCGCTCCGCGGCGCGGCCCCACGTCGATCTCGTCGCAGCGGTCCGCGATCAGCTCGTGACGGCGGGCGTCGAGGCCGGAAACGTCGAACGGGTGGGCGGCTGCACGCACGCCCACCCGGATCGGTGGTTCTCGTTCCGGCGCGACGGCGCGGGCATCGGGCAGATGCTCGCGTTCGTCGGCTTCGCGTGAACGTCGACTACTGGCCGCCTGCGGGCGCGGGCCCGGAGCCGTCGGCCTTCATGTTCTTGTACATCTCGCCGAGGGAGCTGTCCTTCTTCGGCGTGACGATGGCCACGACGGACATCCCGATGATGTAGCCGAACAACAGGATGAACCCGATGAAGAGCAGGATCTGTGCGAGCCCGCCGGCACTCCCGATCGGGGCCTTGCTGGCCTGCGCTTCCCACTTGTTGTCGGCGATCTCGGACGCGGACATGGCGTGTTCCCTTTCGGCGCGTCGGTGCCCGCGATCGCGGGCTCTCGACGACATCGCACCCTAGCACGCGCGTTCTCGCCGTGACAAGCGCGCGGACGGGCCCGGGGCGCTGCGGCCGCGGAGGGCGTCGCCGAGGCGGTTTGCGAGAACTTTCGACGCCGGTCGTGGTCCGTGGTGGGTGGCGGCGGGGCTTACGTCGAGGCCTGTGTCGTTCACGGCGCGAGGAGCTTGCGCGCGAAGACGAGGCCGCAGATCCCCGCGACGACACCGGCGACGAGCGTCGCGGTGACGTTCGCGATCGCGATCGCATGCGCGCCGTCGCGGACGAGTCGCAACGTCTGCTCGTTGAACGTCGAGTACGTCGTGAGCCCGCCGAGGAATCCGGTGGTGATCGCGAGGCGCACGGTCGGCGAGACGTCGACGAGATGAACGCTCGCTTCGACGACGACGGCGATGACGAAGCAACCGATCACGTTGACGATGAACGTCGCGATCGGAAAGCCCTCGCGCTCACCGAGCCAGAGATTCACGCCGTGACGAAGGCCGGTGCCGACGGCTCCGGCGAGACAGATCCAGAGGAGGCGTTCCATGGCGCGGGCGTGATCGTGCACCCATCGGCGCGGGGATGGCGTGCATTCTCGCCGCGGTCGGCGTGCACTCACGCCGCATGCGTGCGCTCGGTGATCGCGCCGGGTTGCCGCGTCGCTTCGTCGTGGCTACCCTCGCGGCCAGGGTGCAGCGGATCGACCGCTGCAGGATCCGGGTTGGTCGGGCCGCCAGCCCCCGCGGAGTGTTCCGCGGGAGGCTCGCGTTGCGCGACGACGATTCGGCTCCGACGGTCATTCCGCCCTCGACGGAGAGCGTCCTCCTGCGGCTCGTGTGGATGGTGGCGCTGCCCGCCATCCTGTTGTGCGTCTTTCTCGTCGGTGACACGACGCCATGGACGTTCGGTGCGCGCGACGTCGTGCTCGTGTGCCTCGTGATCGTTGCGATCGCGGCGCGAGCGGCCGACGCGCTCTGGTACGGCGGCACCACGGCCCACGGCGAGCCGGCGACGCGCTCTCACGTCGTGGGCTACGCGATCCGACTCGTGTCGATCACTGCGGCCGCCTGGCTGCTCGCGCAGTCGATCGAATTCTGATGTCGAACCAGACGGCAGCGACGGCGAGGGATTCCTCGCCGGGCGACGACGTGGTCCCGCGTCCGGTCGTGGGGCGATTCACGCGCTACTTCCGGGTCGAAACGCTGGGTGGCCTGCTGCTCGCGCTGGCGACCGTCGGCGCGCTCGTACTCGCGAACTCGCCGTGGGCGGGCGTGTTGCATGCTGCGCTGGAGTGGCGGTTCGCGCTCGATCTCGGCGGCTGGGCGGTCGCGATCCCGATGCACGCGGTGGTGAACGACGGCTTGATGACCGTCTTCTTCTTCACCGTGGGGCTCGAGATCCGCCGCGAGCTCTCGGTGGGCGAGCTCGCCGACGCGCGCCGGGCGGCCCTGCCCGCGGCGGCGGCCGTGGGCGGCATGGTCGCGCCGGCGCTGCTCTATCTCGCCTTCACCGCGGACGGTCCTGCGCGCGTGGGATGGGGCATCCCCATGGCGACGGACATCGCGTTCGCCGTCGCTGCGCTCGCGCTGCTCGGCCGCCGAGTCGCACCGGCGCTGCGCGTGCTCCTGCTCGCGCTCGCGATCCTCGACGACATCGGCGGCGTGATCGTGATCGCGGCGTTCTACTCCGACGGCATCGCGGTGCGCGGCCTGGCGGTGGCCGGCATCGCCGTCGTCGTCGTGCTCGCGATGCAGGCGAACCGCGTGTCGCGGGTGTGGGCGTACTCGATCCCCGCGGTCGCGATGTGGCTCGGGCTCCATCACGCGGGCGTGCATCCGACGATGGCAGGCGTCGTCGTGGGCCTGCTGACCCCGCCGTGGCCCGACACCGAGCGGCACGCCGACACGGGTGAGCACCGCTCACCGGGCGAGCGGCTGCAGAGCGCGCTCCATCCGTGGGTCGCGCTCGTCGTGATGCCGATCTTCGCGCTCGCGAACGCCGGCGTCGCGTTCGAGTGGTCGTCCGTCGACCCGCGCATCGCCGCCGGCGTGCTCGTCGGCCTCGTCGTGGGGAAGCCGCTCGGCATCCTGGCCGCGAGCTGGATCGCCGTGCGCTCCGGGCTCGCGCGCATGCCCACCGGCGTGGGATGGCGTGGGATCCTGATCGTGGGGCTCGTCGCCGGCGTGGGTTTCACCGTCGCGCTCTTCATTGCCGGGCTCGCGCTCGGTGAGCCGACCGCGCTCGCGTCCGCGAAGGTCGGCATCCTGATCGGCTCGACCCTCGCGGTCTTGCTCGCGCTCGTGATCGGGCGCGCGATCTTGCCGGCGGAGCTCCCGGCGGGCGCAGCCCGCTCCGTGGAGGAGGCGGAGCGCTCGACCGACGCGTGACGTTCAGTCCGGCGTGTCGAAGCCGTAGGCGGGCAGGATCTCGCCGTTGAGCGCCTGCAGCTGCACGAGCGCCTTCAGGTAGCCGACCTGGGCCGACAGCGCGGAGGCCCACGCCTTGTCGAGCTCGTCCAAGCGCAGCAGCACGTCGTAGTTCGTCGAGCGGCCGACCTCGAAGCGCGCCTGCTCGGCCGCGAGGTTCTCTTGCGCGAGCTCGACGCTGATCTGCGCGACGTCCATCACCTTGCCCGCGGTGCGCAGGCTGTTCGCGGCGCGGATGACTCCCGCGGCGACCTGCTGACGCGCGCGCTCGAGGTTCACCTCGGCCTTCTTGATCTGCAGCTTGGCCGCTTGGTGGCGCCCCTTCGGCGTCCGGTTCTGGATGTCCCACGTGAGCGTCAACGAGCCCTGGATCACCCAGTCCGCCAACAACCCGTCCTGTTGGATGTCGTCGCTGAAGATGTTGCGGAACGCGTTGCGCCAGTTGCCCTCGATGCCGGGGTCGCCCGTCTGCTGGTTCGCGGTGCGGTCGATGCTGCGACCCTGGGGCGTGAAGGTGCCGGAGAAGTCGAGCTGCGGCAGCCGCTGGTTGGCCGCGACCATCTCGTCGATGCGGCCGGATGCGATCGCGAGCTCGAGCTGGCGGATCTGCGGGTTCTGCTCGAGCGCGCGATCGACCTCGTCCTTCACGTTCACGGTGTGCGGTCGGACGATGGGATCGGTCGCCGGCATCACGCCGAGCACGTCGCGTCGGCTGAAGTCCTGGCCCATCAGCGTGCGCAGCGTGAGGCTGCGATCGAGCAGCGTGTTCTCGGACGTGAGCAGCTCGCTCTCGCGCTGGGCGAGGGCCTGCTCCACCGCCTTCGCCTCCACCGGCGACTGCCGGCCGGCGGCGACGAGTGCCCGCGTGCGATCGAGCTGGCTCTGCGCGAGCTGGACGCTGTTGCGCTTGTTCAGCAGATCGCGGTGGGCGAAGAGCACGTCCCAGTACGCGGACACGAGGTCGCGCAGGATGTTCTGCGCCGTGAGGATCTGGGTGGCCTCGGCCTGGCTCGTCGCGAGCTTGGCCTTGTTGATCTCCGCGCGGTTCACCTTGATGCCGGCGCCCTTGAGCAGCGGCTGCGTGAGCGTGAGCGACGGCGTGATCTGATAGGTCGACAGCGTGGTCGAGCCCGCGGCCGCGTTGAAGATGTTGAGGGGCTGCAGGGTCTGCGAGCGGGTCGCGTCGACGCGCAGCGAGATCGTGCCGCCGATCTCGAGCTTGCGCTGGAAGCCGACGAAGCCGCCGAGCGAGCGGTTGCCCAACTGCGTGGCGAGCTGAGAACCGCGCTGCGGCGTCTCGGCGTACCTCGCGGAGATGCCGGCGGTGAGGAAGACGTCGTACGCGCCGAGCGCGGTGAGGATGTTCGCCTCGCTGATCTTCACGTCGATCGCGTTGCTCGCGAGGTCGACGTTCTCCGCGAGCGCGCCCTTGAGCGTCGCGGACAGCTCGAGGTCCTCGCTCGGGAACGGGGGCACGTAGTCGTCGGGCAGATCCGCGGTGGCCTTGCCGCGCTCGACCGTGGCCGACGACGGGCCCACCGTACCGCTGCCGGTCGGATCGATCGGCTCCGACGATGCCGGCGCGACGGGACCCGCGGGCGGTGCGGCCACGCGCGCGATCGGAGGCGGAGCGAGGACGAGAAACGTCGTGAGCACGAGCACGTTGGGATGCCTCGGGGCGAGCGAGCGCCGGGATCGCGGATACGCCAGGAGGGGCTCTCGGTCAACCGCTCGGCCACTCCGCGGGCCGGCAGGCGCCGGCCGGCCTTGGGTAGACGTGGGCGCGCAGGCCGTGGTTTCGCCCAGGCCGTCGATGTAAGGTCCCATGCAGGAGCGCGTTGCCCACCGCGAGGAGACAGTGCCCCCGTGGGTGCGTACCGCCCCGACCCTTCCACCGCGAGTTTTGGGCTCCGGCCCAGCCCGTGGTCCGGGATCGAGCCCCCGTCCGGTCCGCGTGCAAGCGCGCGACCCGGCGATTGCAGGTGACGCAGCCGATCGGAACGGGGTGACGAGCGACGCCGATGCCGACGAGTCCGACGAACGCGCTCTGGTCCACCGCGCCCAGGGCGGAGATGCCGTCGCCGTGCGCGAGCTCTACGAGCGGTACGCGGCGAGCGTGCATCGCTACGCGATCCTGCCGCTCGTCCACGATCGCGTCCTCGCGGAAGATCTCCTCGCCGACACCTTCGTCCGCGCGATGGAGAACATCGGCAGATTTCGCTGGCAGGGCAAGGGCGTGCTGCCCTGGCTCATCCGGATCGCGAAGAACCTCGCGCTCGATCACCTGCGGCGTGCCGGTCGGCTCGCCGCGTGGCCCGAGGGCCTGGAACAGTTCGTGGCCGACGGGGGTCAGTGGAGCGGCGAGGCCATCGCGGCCGAGCGCGAGGTCACGGCGTTGTTGCGAGAGCGCATCGACGCGTGCCTCGAGCACATCAATCCCAGATACGAGCGGGTGCTCCGTCTGCGGCTGGTCGAGGGGATGGCCCGCGACCGCGCGGCGACCGAGATGGATGTCTCGGTGGGTACCCTCGACGTCCTCTTGTTCCGCGCGTGCAAGGCGTTCCGGAAGATCTACGTCGAGCGCTACGGCGAAGCACCGCGCATCGAGTTCGGAGAGCAATGAATCCCTCATCCCATGACGACGCGCGCATCGCCGCCGAGCTCTCGGCGCTCGGCGAGCCCGCGCACGCCCGGCCCGAGACGGTCGGCGCCGATGATACCGACGTCGCGATGGTCGCGGCGCTGTTCGGCCTCGCCCACGGTGCCGGTCCCGAGCTGTCGGAGCTCGAGCGGCGCCGAGTGTGGCGCCGATTGGAGACGTTGCGACCGCACTCACCCTCGCACGGTCCCGGGCTCGGCAGCCTGTGGATCGGGCTCGCCGCTGCGATCGCGCTCTTGCTCGTGCCGGTGTTCGCTCCGGATCACACCGCGCGCACGATGGATCCCGACGAGCGTGCAGCACTCGCCGCGGCCGGGCAGGTCGCGCGTCGATCGCTCGGCGATCTCCCCGGGGGCCAGGATCGCGAGCGCGCTCGCGCGACGGCGGATGCCTACGCGGCGCGTCTGCACGGCGCGGATGGGGGCGTGCGATGACCTCGCGCTCTCTCTCGCGATGCCTGCTGGTCGTGTGCCTCGTCGCTGGCGCGAGCGCATGCGACGACGGCACGCCCGACGATCGCGACGTGGGCACGCGCTCGGGTGGTCGGATCGACAACCGGCTGCGCACGCACGCCGTCGCCACGCGCGCGCCGACGCCCCAGGGTCTCGCGTGGCTCGAGGCGGTCGCCGATGCGCATGCGCGCGCCGATGCGGCCGAGCGCGCCGAGGACCGCGCCGCAGCCTTGCGCCAGGCGCTCGCGTTGCCCGTGCCGGCCGATCTGCCCGAGGCGGAGCCGCTGCGACTGGAGCTGGCGGCGCGGCTCTGCGAGACTCTCGCGGAGTCGCCGAGCGGCGTGCCGGTGGCTCTCGACCTCCTCGCTCCGATGCTGGATCCCGACCGCTCCCTGCCGCTGGATCGCGCGAGCGCACGTGCGCTCGTCGTCCTCGGCGACGTCGCGGTGGAGGCCGGCGACGATGCGCTCGCGGCGAGCAGTTACTCGCGAGCGATCAAGGTGATGTCCGCACTGCGCGAGGAGCTCGAGCGATGAAGCCCCGTCACCTCTCGATGATGGCGCTCGTGGCCGTGCTGGCGCTCCCGTTCCTGGCGTCCTGCGATGCGAAGACCGGCGGCGGCGGCACGCCGACGGTGGATCCCGACCGGGGCGGCAACACCCATGCGCCCACCGTCGGTGCGCCCGAGGATCGCAGCATGGGCGCACTGCGCAAGCGGCTCGAAGAGTTCCGGATGAAGAAGGCGTCGATCGTCACGGCGTCCACCTCCGATGCCGCGGTCTGCGAGGAGCTGTGCTCGCTCGCGTCCGACATCTGCGACGTCAAGGAGAAGCTGTGCGACCTGGCCGACGAGCGGCCGGACGACGACCAGTACCAGGGCTTGTGTCGCGAGGCGAAGAACGAGTGCCAGGAAGCGCAGGAGTCCTGCGTGCGCTGCGTCGAATCGAACAAGTGATAGCCGTCCGCGTAGGACCAGGGATATCCTGCGCGGGTCCATGGGGGCCCGCGGATTCCTCGTCGTGCTCGCGCTCGCGGCGGACGCGTGCGAGGACGACGACGGCGGCGACGACGGGCACGGCGACACGTCCGAGGAGTGCGCGGACGCGCCGGGCTACGACGACGTCGAGATCTTCGCGACGTGCACGATGTGCCACAGCTCGACGCTCACCGGAGCGGACCGCAACGGCGCGCTCGCGACGGTGAACTTCGACACGTACGCGGCGGCGATGACGTCCGCGTCGCGGGGGCTCGAGCGGGTGGAGGCGGGGGCCATGCCGCCGCCTTCGTCGGGGCTGTCCGTGTCGGCGCAGGAGAGCGAGCAGCTCGAGCAGTGGATCCTGTGCGGGACGCCGGAGTAGGCGCGGCACGACGACGACGACGACGACGAGGCGCGGTCAGTGGCCCGAGAGCACGGCGGCGGGCTCCATGCGTGCCGCCCTGCGTGCGGGCAGGAACGCGCCGAGGACGCAGAACGAGATCGCGAAGCCGATCGCGCCCACGAGGATCCACCACTCGAACACGAAGTAGGTCGTCGGCTTGTACGGGAAGTCGGGCACGTACTCCACCGACACCCAGTCGACCAGCGCGCTCGCGCCCCAGGCGATGCCGAGGCCCAGGATGCCCGCGCACATGCCGAGCACCGCGGACTCGCCGAGGATGATGCGGGCGATGTCGCCGCGGCTGGCTCCCACGGCGCGCATGATGCCGATCTCGTGCTGGCGCTCGTACACCAGCATGAAGAAGACGTGCATGATGTTGACCGCCGCGATGCCCACGATCACGACGCTCACGAGCGCGAAGACGAGCGTGAAGATCGCGATGAGCAGGGCCGCCTGCTCCGCGCCCGTGTCGGCGACGTCGAGCCCCGCGTCCTGCACGGCCTTCGCGACCGCGGCGACGTCGTCCTTCTCCGGCACCATCACGATGACCGAGTGGTAGCGCTGCGCGTCCTCGGGCTGGCCGAACTCCACGTTGAAGCGCTGCACGTAGCCGATCGGCATCGTGAGGCCGAGCGCGATCGCCTTGCGCGAGAACCCCACCAGCATCGCGCGCTCGCGCACGATGTGCTTCTTGTTCGAGCTGGCCACCATCGACGAGCCGATGATCGTCTCGAACTCGAAACCGAGCACCGCTTCGGGATTGAGCTTGGGGAAGCCGTGCGAGCGGCGCAGCGCACCGTTGTACAGCTCGACGACGTGCTCCGACGCCAGGATGGGGACGTAGTGGCGGCACACGCTGGGCGTGCCCGGGGGCGGCCTGCCCGTGTCGTCGTCCTCGTTGCGGCGCGACAGCGGCGTCATCGCCGGAGTGCCGCAGTACATCCTCTCGCCGCACTCGTCGTCGCTCGAGCATTCCTTGGGCGGCTCGGCCGTCGCGGGGTCGTCGAAGTCGCGGAACTCGAAGCCCTTGCCGATGTCCTCCTGGACGAGTGCGGGGTTGATGCCGTCGGCGACGAGCTCGGTGCGCAGATCGGCGCCGAGCAGTTCCTCGCCGCCCCATGCGATCGACGGCACCGTGAGCCGCATCTTGGGATAGACGGTCTCGATGCCGGGGATCTGCTCGAGCTCGGCCACCTTGGCGTCGTCGATGACGTCGCCGCCGAACGTGCTGGACCCGATGCGGAGCGGCCCCACGTCCACGTCGAGGCTGCGCGGCACGATCTCGAGCTGATCGAGCGGGAAGATCTTGCCCAGCACGACTGCGCGCACGCCCTGCGCGAGCGCGAGGAAGAACGCGAACGTCGCGATGCCGACGACGATGCCGATCGACGCGAGCAGGAAATGATTGCGACTGCGACGCAGGTTCGCGAGCACCACCTTCGCGAGCCGCACCGACCTCACCGCGCGACCTCCTTCTTCGCCTCGGGCTCGACCTCGTCGACGGGGGCCTCGGGCTCGTCGGGCGGGGCGTCTTGGCCGGCCTCGCGTCGGAACCCGCCCTTGGCCTCCTCGAACAGCTGGCCGTCCTCGACGCGGATCGTGCGATCGGTGGCCTGCGAGATCCGCGGGTCGTGCGTGACGATGAGGATCGTGATGCCTGCGTCGCGGTTCAGCCCGCGGAACAGCTCCACGATCTGCGCCCCGGTCTTGGTGTCGAGGTTGCCGGTGGGCTCGTCGCACAGCATCAGGCGCGGCTTGTTGAAGAGCGCGCGCGCGATCGCGATGCGCTGACGCTGCCCGCCCGACAGCGTGGTCGGCTTGCTGTCGGCGCGATCCTCGAGCCCCACCTGCGCGAGCACCTCGCGGCCGCGGGCCCTTGCCGCATCGTCGGCGAGCACCGCGTCGCCGCGCCCGAACAACGCCGGCAGCACCACGTTCTCGAGGCACGTGAGGTGGGGCAGGAGATAGAACGACTGGAACACGAAGCCGACGAAGCGATTGCGGTAGTCCGACAGCCCCTTGTCGTCGAGCTTGTGGAGGTCCTTGTCGTCGACCTCCACGGTGCCCGTGTAGTCCGAGTCGAGCCCACCGATCGCGTGCAACAGCGTCGTCTTGCCCGACCCCGACGGGCCGACGATCGCGACGAGCTCACCGGCGGAGATGTCGAGCTTCACGCCGCGCAGCACCTCGTTGTCGAGCTTGCCGGTCCGGTAGCTCTTGTGCATGTCGCGGACACGGATCATCGGCGCGCTGACGATAGCGTCGGGGGTGTGATGCGTCAATCGCACGGTCACCAGTGCAGCCGCAACCCGAGCGAGGGCAGGATCGGCAGCGATGCGATCGGTTGCGACTGCGTGAAGTCGAAGCTGTCCTGCAGGAATTCGACGTTCTGGTGGTTGTAGACGTTCTGCACGTCGACGTACGCCTCGAGCATCACCTTGCGCCACACGAAGCGTTTGTCCACCCGCAGATCGAGCTGGTGGAACGCAGCGACGCGCGCCGTGTTGCGCGGCCCGTCGATCGGCACGTAATCGCCGGTGCTGGCGTCGAAGGCGGCGCCGACGTGGGGCGTGTACGGGTTGCCCGACACGACGCGGAAGCGGGCGCCCACCTGCCAGTTGCGCGGCAGTCGATACACCGCGATCGCGGTGAGCACGTGGGTCTGATCGAAGTCGAACAGGAACCACTCGTCCTGGTCGGTTCGCGCGTCGTCGGGCAGCTTCCGCTCGCTGCGCGACACCGTGTAGGCGAGCCATCCGAACAGGTTCTTGGTCAGCTGCTTGCGTACGAACAGCTCGCCACCGACGATGCGACCGCGCCCGCGACTCGCGAAATTCTCGAGCCCGATGGTGCCGTCCTCGCGGCGCACGATCACGGTGCTCGGCGACGCGAGATCCCACGAGTACTTGTAGAACGCCGCGAGCTCGATGCTCCACGAGCGCGGCAGCTCCTGCACGAACGACAGGCTCGTGTGCAGCGCCCGCTCGGGAGCGACCGCGGGGTTGCCGAACGTCTTGTTCCACTCCGGCAGGTCGGGCACCTGGCTGTACAGCCCCACGCCGCCGCGCAGCTTCGAGCGGCGGGCCAGCTGCACCACGAACCGCAGGCGCGGATCCACGGCGCCGCGCCGGAACTGCCGCGCCCAGTACGTGAAGCGCACGCTGGGGATCAGCGTGAGGCGCCGATGCGCATCGATGCGCAGCGTCGCGTACAACGACGGCGTCGCCACCGGGTCGCGGCTGTCGATGGTGAAGCGCGCGTTCTCGGAGCCCGTGTTCGCCTGCGGTACCGGCGGTGACTCGGCCTCGAGCCCCAGCACGCCGGCCGTGACCTGCGTGCCGATGTCGAAGCGCAGTCGTCTCGTGACCTGCCGACCGATCTCGGCGCGGCCCGAGAACTGGTGGGAGCGCACGGTGGCGCGGAACAGACCACCTGCGCCGGCGTGGAGGAAGTCGTAGCGGTACGAGGGCGTCACGAGCACGTCCCAGCCGTCGACGTGGTTCTCGTACGCGAGATCGACACGATGGAAGAGCAGGGTGGTCTCGAACTGATCGCGCTGGTCCTGGCTGACGTCGTTGGGGTCGGCGGTGACGAGCTTCGTGCGATCGTCGGAACCGAACGCGCGAGCCGTGAGCCGCCCCCGCGAGATCGGATAGTCGAACAACAGCTGGTAGTCGTAGTAGCGCGGTGCGAGCGTGACACCGATGCCGGCGTCGTCGGGGATCACGACCGGCAGGATCGCGTCGATGTAGCTGCGCCGTGCCGCCGCGACGATCGAGCCCTTGCCCACCGGTGCTTCCAGCAGGAAGCCGGCGTCGAACAGGTCGGCGTCGATGTAGCCGTGCACGCCGTCGCGTCGCCCGGGCCGCGTCTTCACGTCGATGACACCGCCGATCGCGTCGCCGAAACGCGCGTCGAAGTTGCCGGGCATGAAGTCGATGTTCGTGACGATGTCCGCGTTGAAGACGCTCGTGATCCCGCCGAAGTGGAACAGCTGGGGGATCTCGTGCTCGCCCAGGTACACCGCGGAGTCGGTCGGATCCGCGCCGCGAATCACGAGCAAGCCGATGCCGAACGGCGCGCGCGCGATGCCGGGGAAGTTCTGGATCGACTTGAGCGCGTCGCCCTGCGTGCCCGGCAGGTTCGTGATCTCCTGCGGCGTGATCGTGCGGCGCGCGACCTCCTCGCGATCGCCGGCCGTCGACTTGACGACCGTGCGATAGGGGTTGTCGGTCGAGCGCTGCAGGTAGTAGGCGACCTCGAGCGTCTCGCGCGGACCGATCGATTCGATCGCTTCGAAGCGATCGTAGCCCGGGGCGACCACGACGACGCGCACCTTGCCCGCCGGCAGCGCGTCGATCGCGAACTCACCATCGGTGCGGCTCTGCGCGTCGCGTTGCCACGCCGGTGCGTCGCTCAGCATGTCCTTGCGACGGCGCACGGGCCCGACCTTCGCGCTCGCGTCCGCGGGCACGACGATCACGTGCGCCTCGACGATGGGGGTGCGGAACCCGGCCTCGCGGATCCGGCCGCTCACGCCGGACTCGCCGCGCACGGTCGGCGTCGGCGTGGGCTCGACCCCCGGCTCGGTCGGCTCGATCGCCGGCGCGGCGAAGTCGACGGGCACGCGCAGGTTCACCTCGACCGGCTTGCCCTCGTACGTCGCGGGCTCGTAGCGCAGCGCCATCGCGGCGCGCACCGCCTCTGCATCGAGCTCCGGCGACACCGACGTCTCCACCGTGGGCGAGTGCGGCACGCCGTCCTTGCCCACGGTGATCTTCACGACGACGCGCCCACCGGTCGTCGCGCCGTCGGGTGTCTCGAACGACAGCGCGTTCGTCGGCCGCGGCGGCACGAGCTCGTCGGGCGCGACGGGTCCCGCTGCGAGCAACATGACCAGCGCGACGAGCCCCCCGGGCATGCGCGCGAGAGTCTACCCCTCGAGCTCGAACACGTACTCGTAGCGGAGCTCGTAGTCGGCCGACTTCCCGTCGGTGTCGATCGCGGGCGTGAACTTGCCGCTCTTGAGTGCCTTCTTCGCGATCTCGTCGCAGCCGTGGCCGATGCCCTTCGTCACGCGCGCTTGCTTCACGGATCCGTCGCGCCGCACTTGGACGAGCAGCACGACGGTGCCCGAGATCCGCAGGTCCTGCACCGCGGGACACTCGAGCTCGGCGATGCGCACCGGCAGCGGCTGCTTCTTGATGAAGAGGTCGCCCTTCGGCGCCCACACCGGGCCCTTCGCGATGCCGTCGCCCGTGCCGCCGGTCGAGCCCTTGCCCGACGCACCGGGGCGACCGCCGGGCTGTCCCGTGGGGCTGCCGCTGCCCGACGCCGGCAGATCGGGCGAGATCGTGCGGCTCTCGGGCAGCTCGAACGGCGGCGCGTCGCCGGCCGTGCTCGGGGTCGACGTGGGCGGCGGCGTCGCGGGTGGCGGGCGCGAGGGCGGTGCCTTCGGGCGCACCTTGGGCTGGGGCGGCTCGGGCTTCTGCGGCTCGGGCTCGGGCGGCTTCTCGGGCTCGGGCTCGGGCGGCTTCTCGGGCTCGACCTTGGGCTTGGGCGGCTCGGGCTCGGGCAGCTCCGCGATCTCGAACTCGACGAGGTCGGGCGGCGGCTCGGGCGGATCGATTGCGCCCATCACGAAGAAGAGGACGACGTGCAGGATCATCGCGGCGACGAGTCCACGTCCTGGATCGACGCCTTCGTCCACCCGCACCTGCGGCATCGTCGGCTCAGCTCTTTTCGGACTCGGGCTTGCGCGTCGCGATCGCGTACTTCTTCACCCCGGAATCGCGCAGCAGATCGATGAGGTGGACCATCTGACCGACCTGCGCGGCCTCGTCGCACTGCACGATGCCCTGCAGCTCGCGGTTCACCGCGAGCTTGTCGGTGATCTTCTCGACGATGGCCGCATCGTCCGGCATCGCGTCGCCGTCGACGAGGATCGCGCCCTCGGCATCGCACATCAGGATGATGCTCGAGTCCGGCAGCGGCACGCCCGTGGCCGCCTTGGGCTTGTCGATCTGGAGGCCCTCGGCGTTCGAGATGAGGCTCGTGGTGACCATGAAGATGATCAGCAGCACGAGCGTGATGTCGACGAGCGGCGTGACGTTGATGCCGGTGATCTCGTCGTCGTCGTCGCTTGGCGCTGCGCCCACGGTCAGCCCTCCTCGGCGCGCTGGCGAGCGACGATGAGACCGAGCGCGCTCTGGGCGAGCGACTCCGCTTCACCGAGCGTGCGCTTCACACGGCGCTGGTAGATGTTGTAGGCGACGACTGCCGGGATCGCGACGATGAGGCCGACCGCGGTGGCGACGAGCGCCTCGGAGATGCCGGCCATCACCGCCGTCGAGCTCTCGCCGCCGGGCTTGAGGCCGGAATCGGCGAGGTCCTTGAACGCGCGGATGATGCCGAGCACCGTGCCGAACAGCCCGATGAACGGGGCGTTCGCGCCGAGCGTGCCGAGGAAGCTGAGGTTGCGCTCGAGCCGGAGACGCTCTTCGCTGCGCGTGGCGTTCAGCGAGGCCTCGACCGCCGCGGGGCCGCGCTCGGTGTGCTCGAGCATCTCGCCCACGATCCGGGCGCCGACGCCCTTCGCGCTCGCGACGAGCTTGCGGGCCTTGTCGAACTCGCCGTCGGTGAGCGCGGTGAGCAGCGGTCGCCGCACGAGGCGATCGGCACCCGCGACGTTGCGGAAGAACAGAGCGCGCTCCAGCATCACGTACACGCTGATCACGCTGAGCACGACCAGCAGCCAGAGCACCCACTCGGCGCCGACGAGCGCGAATTGGAGGAATTTCTCGGTCAGATTCATGCGCGCGCACGCCAAGGTAGCCCAAAGGGTGGGGGCCAGCCAGGGTCGGGGGCCCGATCACTGCAGGGCGCCCCGGGCGCTGCCCGTTCACCCACCCGACTGGAGCTCGCGACACAGCTGGGTCGCGAAGCTGCCCGCGGGCAGCGTGAAGGTCAGGCGCACGGCACTCGCCCACGCGGCGCGGCCATGCTGCGCGGACAAGTTGTCACCCGCAGAGGGCGCGATCGCGACCTCGATGTCGGTCGGCACCACCCGCGCGCGGCGGCGTGTGCCGAGGGCCGCGCGTCCGAGGCGCGCGAGCGCGTCGGCGGGTACGCCCGCGATCGCGAGCACGTCGGCATCGAGGGCCGCGGCCGCGGTGCCGGGCGGCGGCACCATCGTGCGGCTGCCGAACATCGGGCCCGTGATCGCGAGCTCGCCGCGAGCGAGCCGCTCGCGATCGAGCGACGGATCGCTCGACGTGAAGAGCCCACCGGTCGCGACTTTTGCGAGCACGTCGCCCTCGAGCACGGACGCGAGCACGCCGCGATCGATGCGCAGCTCGATCCACAGGTTGAAGAGCGCCGCCTGGCCGGCGGCGACCGTCATGTTCGCCCGCGCACCACCGCGACCGCGCGCGAGCGCTGCCACTCCGCGCTCGAGGTTGCTGCCGCCGGGACCGAAGCGTTGGGGGCCGAAGCAGTTCGGCACGCCTCGATGGGCGCCGTCGTCGGCGGCGAGGATGCGCTCGAGCTTCGCCTGCACGCGTGCGATCGCGATCTCCGGGGCGACGTCGAGCTCGCGCACGACGATGTCGAACCGGTTGCCGCGCAGGTGGCCGATCTTCAGCTTGTGCGAGTGCGGATGCGCGGGGCCCAGCACGATCGCGTCGTGCTCGAAGCGCGCGAGCGCGGCCTCGGCCCGCGCGGGCACGCTGAGCCACTGACGCGTCACCGCCTGCGCGTCCTTGCGGCCCGCGAAGCCGATCTCGTGGGCATCGATCGCGAGCGCGCGGGCGAGCGCTGCGATCGCGTCGTCGGTGGACAGCCCGCGCTTCTCGAGCTGCACGAAGAGATGCCCCGGGCGGCCGTCGGGTGCGTACGCGGCGAGCTCGTCGACGCGGAAGTCCTCCGGAGTCTCGCGCAGTACGCCGCCGATGCCCGGCAGATCGCCCGTGACGAGCGTCGGCGCGAGCAGCCGTTCTCGCCAGGGCGCGAGGCCGCCGTCAGGACTCATGCTCGGACGTCATGCCGAGGTACACGCGACAGCTGCGGTTCTTCGGATCGCGCTCGAGCACGTACTGCCACTCGACGCGCGCCTCGGGGATCCGCTGCGCACGCCACAGCGTGACGCCGAGCTGGATGCGCGCCTGCAGGTAGTCGGGCGCCGACTCGCGGATCGCGATGAGCTCGTCGATCGCGTCGTCGATCTTGCCGGCGTCGCGCAGCGTGGTGGCCAGCTTCGTGCGGATGTCGACGAACGTGGGGCACAGCTGCAGCGCCTTGCGGAACTCCTTGATCGCGTGCTCGAGCAGCCCGACCGCGACGTAGGCGTCGCCGATGTCGCGGTGCATGTTCGCGATCTTGCCGCGCGCGTAGCTGTCGAGCGTGTCGAGGCCGCCGCCGTCGGGCGTGCCGTGGGCGCTCGTGTACACCCGCTTCGCGTCGTCGTAGCGGCCGAGCTCGTTGTAGCAGACCGACAGGTTGAGCGCGGCCTCGGTGTAGCGCGGGTTGAGGGCGAGCGCGCGCTCGAATGCCGCGCACGCCTCGTTGGGCTGGCTGCCCTCGTAGAGGATCACGCCCATCATGTTGTGCACGTCGGCGTAGTCGTCGTGGGCCTGCAGCACGACCTCGAGATGCTCCTTCGCCTTGTCGTACTCGCCGGCGAGGTAGTACTCGCGGCCGACGACGAGATGGTGCTTGGTCTGCGGATCCATGGCGATCTCCACTCTCGGTCAGGGCGGTTTCGGCTTGCCGCCTTCCGGCGGTGGAGTGCTCGGCGTGCCCTCGGGCGGAGCGCCTTCGGGCGGAGCACCTTCGGGCGGAGCTTCGGGCGGAGCGCCTTCGGGCGGAGCGCCTTCGGGCGGAGCACCTTCGGGCGGAGCGCCTTCGGGCGGAGCACCTTCGGGCGGCGTCGGTGGGCGGCGCGGCGGCGGCTTCGACGGAGGCGGCGGCGCGACGGCGGGGGCTTCGGCGGGCGCGTTGCCGGGCACGCCCGGCTTCTTCGGGTTCTTCGGCAACGGCGGCGACTTGGGGCGCGGCGGCGATCGATCGGGGCGCTTGCGCGACGGATCGGCGGGCCCGTAGCGCTTCGCGATGTACGCGAGATAGATGCGCGCCTGCTTGCCGTGGTGGTGCTTGGGGTGCTGCGCCTGCAGCTCGGCGAACGTCGAGCGCGCCAGCTCGATCTCGTCCATGCGCAGGTACGTGATGCCGAGCAGGAACAGCACCTCGGCATCGAGCCCGATGCCCGGATACATCTCGTGGGCGGCCTCGAGCCGACCGATCGCGGCCTCGGGCTTGTCCTTGTCGAGGTAGTAGTCCGCGACGTAGAGCTCGTGCTCGAGCAGGCGGCGGCGCACCTCGTCGCGCAGCTTCACCGCGTACTTCTCGGTGACGGTGCCGGAGTAGTGGTCGAAGTACGCGTCGAGATCGTCGATGGCATCCCTCAACGGGGATTGATCGCGCATGCGATCGGGCGGCAAGAGGAAGAACCCCTGCGGCGCGTTCATGAACGCCGAGGCCGCGGCCATGAAGCTCGCCCATCCGTTGCGCACGTGCTTGTGCGTGGGGTGCAGCTTCGCGAACTGCTTGAACGCGTCCTGGGCCGTCGCGTAGTTGGCCTGCTCGAACTCCGCGCGGGCGATGAGCAGCTCGGCCTCCACGGCGTAGCGGCTGAACGGGAAGCGGATTCGCACGAAGTCGGCGTACTGGATGGCCTCGTCCCAGTCGCGGTCCTGGAACTCGCCGACGGCGAGCTCGTAGTTCTCGACGGCCGTCTGTGCGTAATCGGCGGACAGGTCCGGACCGGTCTTGCACGCGACGCACACCAGCCCCACGAGGGCCGCGAGCGTGGATCGCCCGCGGATGACGAATTTGTCGGCGCGCGCGCCCATCGACTGGCTCGCACGGTAGCGGCGGGCCGGCGGGGGTGTCAACGTGGCCGGGAATCGACGATCGCGGGACGAAGGGAGCCTCGCTCGCGCGTCCGTTCGCGAAAGGACGCGGTTTTGCGGGGCTCGACCAGGCTTTCGGGTATCGTGCGATGACGGTGGCGAGAGGCGAGCCCGACGACGAGACCCGGCGCCGACTCTCGCCGATCGGGGCGATGTCGCTCGTGGCGGGGTCGATGCTCGGCATCGGCATCTTCATCTCGCCGCCGGTCGTCGCGGCGCAGATCGATCGTCCCGGTGCGTTCCTCGTGATCTGGTTGCTGGGCGGCCTGTCCGCGCTGCTCGGTGCGCTGGCGATCGCGGAGCTCGGCGCCATGATGCCGCGCGCCGGCGGTGACTACCCGTACCTGAAGATCGCGTACGGACCCGGCCTCGCGTTCGCGGCGGGATGGTTGCAGCTGCTCGCGGTCTTCCCCGGATCGCTCGCGGCGATGGCGGTGGGCACGGCCCAGTTCCAGCTGCCGCTCGTGCTCGGCGACGGCTACGCCGTGCCCGCCGCGCTCGGGCTCGACCCCGTGATGTTCTGGGCCATCGCGCTCGTCGTCGGTCTCACGGCCGTCAACCACGTCGGCGTGGTCGTCTCCGGTCGGCTGCAGGTGTTCGTGGTCACCGTGCCCGTCGTGATCCTGCTGGTCGGCACGTTCGCGGTGTTGCTGCACCAGGGCACCGAGGGCGGCGCGCTCGCGACGGCCGGCCACGACATGCGCATGCCGGCGCTCGGCGGCTTCGCGCTCGCGTACCTCAAGGTCTACTTCGCGTACTCGGGGTGGAACGCGGCGATCTACGTGGGCGGCGAGATCCGCCGACCGGGTCGCAACCTGCCGCGCGCGCTCGTGGGCGGCACGCTGGGGGTCACGATCCTCTACCTCGTGCTGTGCGTCGGGTTCCTCGCCGTCTTCACGCTGGACGATCTCGCGCACACCGGCGAGGCCGGCACCGCGGCGGCCGAGGTGATCTTCGGGCGGTGGGGCAAGATCCTCATCACGTTGTCGATCCTGTGCTGCATGCTCGGGTCGCTCAACGGCACGATCCTCACCGGCTCGCGGATCTCGTTCGCGATGGCGCAGAGCGGCCACTGCATCGCGCCGGCGGGGCGGGTGGACACGAAGTACGGCACGCCCGTCGTCGCGCTGTGGCTGCAGGCGGCGTGGACGATCCTGCTGATGTACACGCACGGATTCGAGCAGCTGATCGACTACGCGTCGGCGGCGATGCTGATCACGGGCACGATGACCGTGGTCGCGGTGTTCGTGCTGCGCCGCAAGATGCGGGACGTCCCGCGTCCGTATAGGACATGGGGCTACCCCTTCACACCTGCGCTGTACGTGCTGTCGAGCCTGGCCGTGCTCGCGGTGCTCTTGTGGAACGGCGACGCCTCGGTGTTCCTCGCGGTGGCGTGGTTCGTGGGTGCGTGGTTGATCCACCGCGTGTTCCTGCACGATCGCGCGAAGTGATCTCTGATACGATGCTCGGATGGCGCGAGCATGGATTTCTTGGCTGGTCGGTGCGGGGATCGGGCTCGCGTGGGCGTGCGGCGGTGCGGGCGGTGACGCGGACTGTCCGGTGGGCAGCGACGGTTGTGCGTGCACGACCGGTGGTGGCTGCGATCCGGGGCTGACGTGCTTCGCGGGCACGTGCGGGCCGTCGTCGGGCGACGACTCGGACGGCAGCGGCTCGATGACGGCGGGCTCGATGAGCGCGACGCAGTCGTCGGCGGACGACGATCCGTCGGCGGACGACGATCCGTCGGCGGACTCGCTCGACGACGACGACGCGGACGGCACGGCGACGGTGGCGACGACCGCCGGCGACGACGGGCCGAAGCTCGACGTCGGCAGCGACGAGACGGGGCCGGTCGGCGACGGGTGTCGCCGGGTGGACATGCTGTTCGTGCTCGACAGCTCGGGGTCGATGATCGAGGAGCGCCAGGCGTTGGCGGCGACGGACGCGTTCACGTCGATCGTCGAGACGCTCGAGGGGATCAACGGCGGCGGCATCGAGTACCGCATCGGCGTGAGCGACGACAAGGACGGCGGGTTCGAGAGCTTCGGCGGCGACCCGTGGTTCGACTCGACGGAGATGACGGTCGACGAGATCGCGATCGCGTTCAACGGCGCGGTGGGGTCGATCTCGGGCGAGCCGCCGCTGGGCTGCGAGCACGTGCTCACGAGCGCGGTGGATCTGCTCGACGGCGACCCGAGCGGCTTCGTGCGCGACGACGCGTTGTTGGTGCTCGTGCTGGTGACGGACGTCGACGACTACGGCGCGTACGATCAACAGGGCGGCAACGACTGCGGCATCGGCTGCGGCACGGCGCCGACGGGGCTCGACGTGTTGCTCGGCCGCTTGGTCGACGACGTGAAGGGCGGGCAGATGGAGGGCGTCGCGGCGATCGTCGTGGCGGGTGATCCGTCGGTGAACGCCGGCGTGAACTTCTGCGGGCAGCCGGGCAGCTGCGGTTGCGACGGTCTCGACTGCGGCATCTTCCACGCCGACCGCCTCTACGGCTTCACCGACCTGCTCGGCGCGAACGGCTACGCGGCGGATCTGTGCACCGAGTCGGTGCCGGACGCGGTCGAGACCGCGTTGACGGCGAGCATCGATCTCGCCTGCCAGAACTTCGAGCCGGAAGGCTGAGGTCGCCTGGCCGTCGTGAACTTCGCTTCAGGTGCTTCCGAAGTGGCACGCTTCGGACACGAATCGGTGCGACCTGACGCTCAGGTCGCATCGTTTCGGCACGATTCGCGACGTCCTCGTCAGGACGGGCGCCGCGGGGGCCACGGCACGCGGCGGGTCGTCGAGCGTCGAACTTCGTGCGCGCGGTCGAACAGCTCGGCGACGTTGCGCAAGAGCAGCAGGTGCTCGAACGTGCGGTCGAACTCGTATCCCGTCATCCGGTCGGCGGGCGACAGCGCGAGCTCCGACCTCGCGAAGTCGGGCTCGATGTGGTTCGCGCCCGCGACGAGCTCGGTGTCGATGCAGCGCTCGAACATCAGCGATCGCCGACGGCTGGCGTCCGGTACTTCTTCGATGCGACACACGCGGTAGTGGCCGGGCACCACGTTGGCGAACTCGGCCGTGCTGGCGATCGGGAAGATCGTGGTGGCACGGGCGAAACACCGGTCGCACTCCGCTTCGACGAGGACGATTCGGTGGGGGCGAGGCTGTGAGTCGACCACCACCAGCTGCGCGTCCCCGCGTCGCGCGAGCACGGGCGCGTCCGCGATGGCCCACAAGGGCGAGCGCATCGTCCACGTCAGCATCGCCACGCCGCCGATCCACAGCGCGAACACGGCGACCACTTCGCGTCGCGGCAACCGCCCCGGCACCCGCGCGAGCGCGCGGCCCAGCACGTGGGCGAAGCCGCCGAGGGAAGCCAGCATGAGCGCGAGCGGCGTGATGAAGCTGCGCGCGTCGCCGCCGTTCGTCGCCTCGCGCAACAGTCCCGCATCGGCCGGGAGCGGCCATGCGTCGACGACGAAGGCGCGCGCGACGAGGGTGTCGAGCCAGAGCACGACTGCGGTCGTCAGGAACACGCCGAGCGCCCAGCCACAGGCGATCGGGAATCCCCGCACCGTCGAGTGGCCGCGCGACGCTCCGAAGGCCCCGCCGAGGTACGCCAGGAGCGCGAGCACGCCGATCCCGAAGTCCTGGAACGCCACGAGCCCGCTCGTGCGGAACACGTCGAACGTGACCGCTTGCGGCGGAGCGCCGAGCAGCGTGTCGATCGTCAATGCAGCGAGCACGAGCGTGGCGACGTCGAGCGCGAAGTGCAGCGCGCACCAGTGCGTGCGACCCACCGGCCGCGCGAGCCCCCACGACCAGGCCGCATGCTCGCCGCGGACGAGCGCACCGCCGAGCATCGCCGCGATCACCGGCAAGAGCCCGAAGTCGAGCAGCACGATCGTCATCGACCGATTGTCCACGCTCGTGGCGTCGGTGCCGGGCGCGAGCACGAGCGTTCCCAGGCAAATCAGCAGGATCGCGACGAGCAACGCGACGCGGCTCGGCAGCGCGATTCGGAGCAACGCGATCGTCGATCTCACGGCTCGCCTCCCCACGGCATCCGGGTGGTCCACAGCGTGCCGTCGTGCGCGACACCCCACATGCGCCCGCGCGCGACCGCCACGCCGTTCCATCGCTGGAACGTGACCTCCGACGATCGCACCGTCTGCAGGTGGTGGAACGACCGTTGTCCGGGCGCGAGGGTCGTGACGACGTTGCCGCGAATCGCGACTCGATGACCGTTGTCGTCGCCGAACACGATGTCGCAACAGTGCTCGCCGTGTTCGTGCCGAGTGACCTCGACGAGCGCCTGGTCCCACCCCTGTGCGATGATGTCCGCCGGGACCTCCGTGGCGTTCGTTGCCGTGCGGGAGTCGGGCTCGAGGCCCCCGATCATGTCGAGTTGGATCGTGTCGTCGAGCCAACCGCGGAAGGACAGCTCCGGCACGGCGATCTTCCACACGGTCTCGTCCGGCGCTTCCTCGCGGCGGTTCCACAGGACGCGTCGGGTCCCGTCGTCGCGGATCACCACGAGGCCGTCGACGACGTCGCGATCGCCGTCGTCGCCTCCACGCGTTCCGGTCGCGACGATCACACCGTCGCTCGTCGCCGCCACGACCGTGATGAGCTCCCCACGCTCGGGCGCGCCCAACCAAGTCAGAATCGGGCGGACGATTGCGAACACGATCACGAGGGTCGCGACGAGCGACGCGAACACCGTCTTCGTGGCAACCGCGACGCTTCGCACGGGCAGGCCGAGCCTCCACGAACGGACGAGGGGCACCGCATGCAGGGTCGCCGCGGCCGCGAGCGGAACGATCAGCCACCAGCCCAGCGATCCGTGCACGCGCGACCACGTCATCCGTTCCGACTCGAGCGCGAGCTGCACGGGGAGGACGAGCGGGGCCGCGAGCACGAGCGCACATGCGAGTGCGGTGGGCTCGCGCTCCGTGAACGTTGCTCCTTGCGCACCAAAGAGCGCGGCGAGCACGGTGGCGACGGCGATGGTCGCGACCGATGGCGCGTTCGCGAACTGATGGCTCCCGATCCACCAGAGCGGAAGCGCAACCACGGCGAGCCCGACGAGGAGCACGGCGAGGCGCCAGGCGAGCAGGCGCTCGCGCGCGACTGGGCGCGCGAGCAGGTGCACGAGCGTCGACCGTGAACCGGTGAGCGCGAGACCACCCCACAGCGCGGCGACCGGCATCACGCACAGCGGCCACGTGTTCCAGCGGTCGATCGCTTCTGGCCGCACGTCCTTCAGCGACGTCAACGCGATCACCAGTCCGATCGCGAGCGCGCCGAACAAGAGCGGTGCCAGCTCGCGCAGCGTCGCGCGGATGATCGCCAGGTCACGCATGCTCGAGCTCTCCCGTCAGTGACAGGTACACCGTCTCGAGATCGGCCGGCTCCGCGCGGCCGCCTTGCGACAGCCACAGGCGCGCGACGTCTTCGTCCCAGTCGCACGCGAGCGCGCGCTTGCCGAGCGCCCACGGCAGGAACGCCGGCTGCAACGCCTCCGGAGGCGGCGGCACCGGGGCGTCCCACGACAACAGGCGATGGCGACCGAGCAGCTCCGTCACCGGCTCGTCGCAGGTGATCCTTCCGTCGTCGAGCAGCACGAACCGATCGGCGATCGCCTCCGCCTCCGCGATCTCGTGGCCCGTCAGCAGGATCGAGCAACCCGCCTCCGCCACGCGGCCGAGGATCTCCGCCGTCAGCATGCGGCGTGTCGCCACGTCGAGCCCGAGCAGCGGCTCGTCCAAGAGCAGCACGTCCGGCATCGTCGCGAGCACCGTGACGAGCCCGAGCTTGCCGCGCTGTCCTCGGCTGAGCTCGCGCACGCGTGCGCGCGGATCGAGCCGGAACAACCGCACCAGTCGATCGCACTCGCCCTGATCCCACCGCGGGAAGGTGTCGCGCTGGAACAGCAGCACCTGATCCACGCGCCACGACTCCGGGAACGGCGAGCCTTCCGCGAGGAATCCCACCTGCCCGAGCACGCCGCGATCGCGGAACGGATCGCGCCCCATCACACGCACCGCTCCTGCGCGAGGGCGCAACAACCCCGCCGCGAGCCACAGCGCCGTCGTCTTGCCGCGCCCGTTCGGGGCGGCCAAGAGCGCGATCTCGCCGCGGTCGAGCTGCAGCGAGAACTCGCGCAGCACCGCGCCCCTGTCGTAGCCGAACTCCACGCCCGAAAGATCGATCTGCGCATCCATGTCTGCGACCTCCTCGTCACGCCACCTTGGCGCCGTCGTCCTTGCGCCACGCCGCCTTGATGGCAGCGACCGCCTCGGTCTGCGTCAGCCCCAGCTCCTTCGATGCACGCACGTACTCCGCCGCGTGCCCGTCCACCAAGGCGCTCGCCCGCACGAGCCGCTGCGCACCCGCAGCGACGAACGTGCCCTCCCCATGGCGCGTCTCGACGAGCCCGAGATGCTCGAGCTCGCGATACGCACGCACGACGGTGTTGGGATTGATCCGCAGCTCCTTCGCGAGCGTGCGCACCGACGGCAACGGATCACCCGGCGCCAGCGACCCGGCCGCCACGCGCCGCTCGATCTGCGTCTGGATCTGCAGATACACCGCCAGCCCGCGCTGGCGGTTCACGTCGAGGTTGCTCACTGTACTAGATGACTAACACAGTGACACGTGGCCCGCAAGGCCCGGAACGGGCCTATCGCGGCGCGGGCTCTCGCAACGCGCGCGCGAGCGCGAGCGCGAGCGCGGCTCCGTGCGCGTACAACCCCGGCAGCCACAAGGGCACGCCGAGCACGTCGGGGAAGTTGTACGTGAACGCGCCGGTGCGCGTGAGCCCGATCTCCCACAGCGTGCCGCCGAGCGCGAGCGCACCGGCGAACGCGAGCGTGCTCGCCCGCGTCGATCGCAACGGCAGCACGAGCGCGTAGGCGATCGCGAGTCCGAACGGATGCTGGTGCCACTGCCCGCTGGCCCAGTACGCGGCGACGAACATGCCCGCGGCCTCGAGCACGCCCTCGTCACGCCCCGCGTCGGAGCGCCGCGCGATCCACCGGTCGGCCCCCGACACGATCGCGATCGTCGCGAGCCCGAACAGCGGCGCCACCCACCACGCCTGATCGAACAGCCACGGCTTCGGGTAGCGCAGCACCTGGAAGTGCACGTGGATCTGATCGAGTGCGGCGCCTGCGAGCCCACCCAGCACGAAGGCGGCGAGCGCCCGCTGTGTCGTCCACATCGGCCGACGGTAGCACGGGGGCTCGCGCGCGAAGACCGAAGCCGCCGCGACGGTCGCCCCGAGACACCACCCGGTTCCGGAGCGACCGCCGCGGACGACCTCAGAACACGATGCGCTTGCCGCTGCGATCCACGAGATCCTGCGGCTTGCCGCCGAGCTTCACGTAGGCCTTGCACACCGCCTTGCCGCCCGCGAACGGGTTGCGCCCGCAACGATCCTTCAGGAGTGCGAGCGCGGCGGTCTTGTCGGTCTTCGCCAGCTTCGCCGACAGCGCGAGGCACGAGTCGGCCTCGAACCCGGGGCTCTCGGCGCAGCCCTGCCGCAGCGCCGGCTCGACGCGCGACGGATCCTTCGCGACGCCACCCGCACCGGTGGCGTACACCATCGCCAGCTTCGCGCACAGCCGGCCGCTCTTGCACGCGCGCTCGAGGTATCCCACCGCGGCCGCGGGATCCTTCTCGGCCGCGTCGCCTCTCGTGAGCATGCCGAACATCGCGTCGCACGAGCCCGCGTCGGCGAACTGGAACTTCGCGGGATCGGACGCCGGACAGCCGCGCTCGAACAGCTCGCGCGCTTTCACGACGTCGCGCGCGATCGGGGGCTTGCCGACCAACCACTTCGCACCGGCGCTGCCGCACGAGCCCAGTCCGCCGAACTCGCAGGCGCGCTCCTCGTACCACAGCGACTTGCGAGCATCGGCCGGCAGCGCACCGCCGCTGCGCAGCGCGGACGCGGCCGACATGCAGTCGCCGATGCGGCGCGCGATGCAGCCCTTGTGCAGCATCGCGAGCCCCCGCACGGGGTCCTTCGGCGCACCCGCGAAACCGCTCATGAGTGATCCGGCGAGCAACGAGCACGACGACGCGGAACCGAGCCGGCATCCGCGATCGAGCAGCGCCTGCGACCGCTTGCCATCCCGGCGAGCGCCTTGCGTGACGTCGAACGCGAGCGTCTGGCACGACGTCGCGTTGCCTTGGTCGCACGAGCGCTGCAGCAGCTCGTCGGCGCGCTGATCGAGCTTGCGCTTGCGTAGCATCGAAGCGGCGGACGAGCACGCGAACATGGGCGCGTGATCGCGATCCGCACACGCGAGCTCGTAGAATTCGGTGGCCGCGACCGGGTCTTTCGGGGCGCCATCGCGGCCCGACTCCAACATCGTCGCGAGCGCGAAGCAGCTCCCACCGTGGCCGCGCTCGCACTGCGTCCGACAGTCCTTCGGATCCGAGCCGCACAGCCGCGGCGCGCTGCTCGACGGTTTCGAGCACATCCCGCCCGTGCGCACGAGCCCGGGCGGACACGACGGCGGCGGAGGGACGGGCGGCTTCGTGGTCGCGACCGGCTCCGTCGCGGCGGGCGCTTCGGCCTCCGCGACCACCGGCGCCTCGGCGATCACGGGATAGAGCTCGAGCGTGATCGCGGCGCGACACTGCTGCGGCGGCTCGTGCTGTCCGGGCTCCGCCGTGCGGCAGTCGTCCGGCTCGCCGTCGCGGTTCGCGAGCCGACGATCGGCCTCGCTGCCCGCGGCCACGCCCGCACCGAAGACCTCCGCGGCCACGCGCGCGCGCCCGACCGAGCCCTTCTGCACCGCGAACGCGCCGACGATCGCCGAGCGCACGAAGTGGGTCGCGTCCGCGCAGCCGGGCCCCTCGAGCTGGTCGCGCGTGACGGTGTCGAGCACCGTGTTGCGCCGCCCCACCATCATCATCGCGATGTCGAGCGACACGCCGCTCGCGATCTCGCCTTCGATCTGGATCGCACTGATCGGCAGGTTCGCGCGCAGCTCGTCCGCGTTCTTGATCTGGACGACGTCCTCCTTGATGCTCACGCCGGTGTACGAGTACGACGCGTGATCGGTGTTCTTCACCTTGCAGCCCTTCACGAGCCGCAATCCGCTGCAGTCGTAGTGCATCACCGCCACACCGTCGGTCATCGCGGCCTCGAGGTGGCTGCGCTCGGTGCCGCGCAGATCGACGACGAACGGCTCCGCGACGGCGCCGACGTCCGTGCACTTCGCGGCGCCGAGCGCCTCGGCGGCGCTGGGATCCTTGGGCTGCAGCTTGCTGCCGAGATTCTTGGTACCGCAGCCGGCGGCCGCGAGCGCGCCGAAGAGCACGAGTCGAGCGAGGGCGTGGTGCATCGCCGCCCCCGTTCCGCGAGCGGCGATCCGGTTTAAGCCCGCCCGCGCGCCTCGCTGTCGTCGACCAGGCGCTCGCGCACCGCAGCCACCCAGCCGTCGAACCCCCGCGTGGTGGATTCGAGCAGCGGGCCCTTGCCGGCGAGCTCCTGCATGATCTCGTCGAGCATCATCCGACCCTTGCGTAGTCGACTCTTGAGGGTGCCGACCGGCATCTCGAGGATCGCCGCCACCTCGCGATCGGTCAGGCCCTCCCAGTACGCGAGCTCGAGCGCGATTTGCAGGTCGATCGGCAGCCGACGCAGCGCACGCAGGAGCAGCCGCTGCTCGCGACGCTGGGCCAGGTTCTGCGCCGCCGTGGTCACACTGTCCACGAGCTGTGCCACGGAGACAGCGTCGTGACGCTCGCCGTAGCGGTCACGGAAGTGCCGCTGCAGCCGATTGCGCGCGACGCCGAACAGGTACGCGCGGAAGCCCGCGTCGCCGATGCGCTCGCGGCCTTCGACGCACGCGAGGAACGTCTGCTGCACCAGATCGTCCACGTCGTCGCCGAGCTTGTTCGCAAAGAAGCGGTAGATGGCGGGAAAGTGACGCTCCACCAGCTTTCGACCGGCCTTGGCATCACCGCCACGCCAGGCCTCGAGGAGATCGCGATCGTCTGCCACGCCGCCGAGGAGCGTAGCAGGCGATCAGGGTTCTGCGACGTGATGCGTGGACGAGACGGCCGCCTCGTGCCACCCGCCCGCAGACCGGCGCCCGCGGGCCAGATTCCGCAGGTCCTCGCCGCGCGGCACGGCCCCGGTGAGGCGGGTGACCACGTGCTCCAACCCGCGGAAGAACCGGAGCCGCGTGAGCAAGGGGTTCAGCCAGCCGTGCGTGATGCAGTAGTAGCGATCGAATGGCGCGCGATGGTGATGCGCGTGCAAGTCGGGCGACAAGAGCAGGCCGCAGCGCTGGAGCGAGCGCACCCACCATGGTGGCGCGTCGTGGTGAGCCCACTTGTGGATCTGATTGGTCGCCAGCGTGAGGAGCGACATCCACCCGAGCAGGACCGCGAGGAACAGCGCGATCGGACCTTCCATGCCCGCGCAGATCCACGCGGCCACGAAGAACGGCAGCACCGCGAACGCGCTGCAGCCGTTGGTCTCCAGGAAGTCGTGCTGCGTGATCGCCTTGGGCGCGAGATGGTGCTCGCGGAACGGGCCGATCAACGTGCGGCCGACGATCGGCCACGCCTCGCTGCCGAACGTGTCGCAGCCCCAGTGCACGAGGCCGCTGCCGAGATCGGCGCACAGCGACGCGAGCAGCATCGCGGACAGCGACAGCCACGGCTGGCTCGTCGCCGGTCCCACGACGGCAGTCGCCCACATCACGAACACCGTCGCGAACGCCCCGAGGCTCAGCGCGTCGAAGGCGATCGCACCGAACGAGCGCGACGAGGGGGAGGGCGTCATCCGGAGTACCCGCTCCAGAATCGCCCTTCGATGGGACGGCGGCAAGGCCGCCTCGCCGAGGGGTCACATGAAATTGCGCGTGTGCAGCTCGGACAGCCGTGCGGCGTCGTCCTCGGCGAAGCCGAGCCGCTGGAGCCGGCGTCGACGCCCGCGATCCATCTCGAGCACGAGCGCGCGGACGGCCGCGCGGCCGCGCTCGATCGCCGCGGGATCGAGGCTGCCGGCCGCCACGAGCACGAGCGCGTCGAACACGTCCGCGTTCAGCCCCGCGGTGCTCGCGAGCGCGTCGTGGCGGCGGTGGACCGCGACCGCGAGTCGGTCCACGAGGGTCGGATCGTGCGCGGCGTGGCGCTGCAGGTGCGCGAGTCCGAACGCGACATGGCGAGCCTCGTCCTGCGCGGCCAACTTCGCGACCTCGCGCGTGACGGGATCGGGCGCGTGCTCGTGGAGGAACCAGAGCAGCGACAGGAACGTGCCCTCGCCGAGCACCGACAGCAGGAACGAGGCCTCGGCGAAGTCGGGCTCGACGACGAGTGTCTGCAGCGACGCCTGTCCGCCCGCGCTCGACGTACCGAGCACGTCCCGGCGCAGCTGCGCGCGACGTGTGAACACCTCGATGTGGCGGGCCTCGTCGGCCACTTGCACGGCGAGCAGCTGCATCACCTCGCGGAAGTGGGGATGGATCTGCGCGAGAAAACGCGCGGGCACGACGAGCGCGGCCGTCTCGTTCTCGACGAGGTACGTCATCACCTGGACGATCGCGTCCTCGATCGCATCGTCGTGCTCGATCGGCGCGTCCCAGGGGATGGCCGTGGCGGGATCCCACTGCGCCGCGGTGGCCTGCGCGTACAGGGTGGCGGCCTCGTCGGCCCACACCTCGTGCTTGTGGCGCAGCACGAACGGCATGGGGCTCGTGCCCGCCTCGACCAGGGCGCCGCGCGCCGCGAGACCCCACGCGGGATCAGGATCCTCGACGACCGCTCCCGGCGCACGCGCGTCCGGCAGTCCCGCCCGCGTCGCGCCGACGCGACGCGCGTCCACGTGACGTCCGACCTCGACGATCGCTTCGACCCGTCCGTCGCGCGCGGTGATCTCGACGACCACGTGGCCCTTCGCGCGGCACCACGCGGGCAGCTGCACGGAGAGATCGGGCGCCTGCCCGTGCACGGCGACGCGCGCTCCGGGCGTGCCGCCGGCGAGCGCGCGCGCGAGCAGCAGATCCGCGCCCGCATCGAGGCCGAGCGCACCGAGGTCGATCGATGCGTCGGCCTCGTTCGTCACGCACCCCTCGCGACGCGATCGACGAACGCGTCGATCGTGCCGAACGCATCGACGGCGCGGGCGAGTGGGGCGTAGCCCTCGGTACGACCGGGCAGCCACGCCTTGAGACCTTCGAGGTCCATCAGCGTGCGCACCTGGGGATCGTCGTACGACTGCGCCAGCAACAAGCCACGGAAGCGGCCGATCGCATCGCGCTCGGGATCGCCGAGCACGCTGAAGTTGCAGTGGTCGTATTTCGTGGTCTGGGCGAGCACGCGCGTGGCGCCCGGCCCCGCGATGCCCTCCTTCGTGAAGAGCAGCTGGTTGCCGTCGATGACGCACGCGGCGTCGACCTGGCCCGCTGCGAGCGCCCGCACCGCGTCGCGCTCGCCCCCGATGTGATCGCCGTGCTTGCCGACGAGCACGTCGTAGTAGCGCACCTCGACGTCGCGCGCGGGCTCGAGGCCCGCCGCGCGCACGTGATCGAGCGGGATGAGCGTCGCCTGTGGCGAGTCGTGGGCGCCCACGGCGATCGTGCGGCCGCGCAGATCCGCGAGCGATTTGACGTCGGAGTCGGCGCGCACGAGCACCACCGAGGTGAGATCGCGATCCGTGTCGCGCATCGCGATGGCGTGGACGGGTCGACCGAGCTTCGCCGCGATGCGCTCGAGCTGCAGCCACGCGAGCGGCGAGTTCCACGCGACGTCGAAGTGGCCCTGTACGTGGGCCTCGACCTGACGCTCGTAGTTGGTGAACAGCACGACGTCGAAGTCGAGGTCGTGCTCGGCGAACCACGTGCGGAAGCCCTCCCAGATCGTGACGACCTTGGGATCGTAGGCGACGGCACCGAGGAGCAGCGTGTTGCCCGGCATGGTGCACCTCAGGCGAGCGGGAGGCCGCAGACGGCGCGGCCGATGAAGTCGTGCAGCGCGTCGGTGGTGGGCGCCATGACGGTGGCCGCGCGAGCGTCGCGGAACAAGCGCTCGACGCCGACCTCCTTGCGGAACGCCGCGCCGCCGCACACTCGCATCGCCAGGTCGGTGACGGCGATCGCCGTGTCGCCGGCGGCCGCCTTGCTCTCGAGCACGCGCAGGCCTGCATCCGCGCGTCCGTCGACGATCGCAGCGACGGCATCGACGAGGAGCCCGCGCACGAGGTCCGTCTGGATGCGCATGCGCGCGATATGAGCGCGCGTGACGGGCTGATCGCGGAGCGCCTCGCCGGTGTGCTCGAACTTCGTGCTCGTCGCGTGCGCGATGGTGCGCTCGACCGCGGTCTCCATGATGCCGAGCGAGCACGCCGCGTTGAGCAGCTGGAAGTGGGGGAGCACGATGCCCATCATCACGTCGAAGCCGGCTCCGTCGGCGCCGAGCCGCGCGCTCTCGTCGACGACGACGCCCTCGGCGGTGATCGGCACGGAGTCGTTGCCGCGCAGGCCGAGCCCGTCGAAGCCGGCGCCGATCGTGATGCCCTTGGCGTTCGCCGGCACGAGCCAGATCGTGCTCGGCGCCTCGGCGGCCACGGGCTTCGACGACCACACGTACGCGGTCGCGTGGTGGGCCGAGGTGACCCAACTCTTCTTCGCATTCAGCCGAGTGCCCTCGCCCACCTTCGTCGCGGTGCTCACGGGCGCCCAGAACATGCTGCGCGAGCCGACCTCGGAGAACGCGAGCGTGCTGAGGTGCTTGCCGGCCGCGATGTCCTTGCGCACCGCGACGGGGCCGTGGGCCTCGACCACCGCGGTGCCGCAGTAGTGCATCGTGAGCACCATCGCGGTCGAGCTGCACGCACGGGCGACTCGCTCGACGACCCGCACCGCGGTCGGCAGGCCGAGCCCGAGACCGCCGACGTCGGGCGAGGAGAGCACGCCGAAGAAGCCGCCCTTCGCGAGCGCATCGATCGACGCCTGCGGGAACTGGGCCTGGCTGTCGACGCTCGGCGCGTTGGCGGCGATGACGTCGGTGGCGATGCGATCGAGACGAGCGAGGAGATCGGAGTCGGTGGTGGTCATGGGCGGCCGCGGATCGTCGGACCGCCGGTGGAGGCTGTCAAGCCGGCGGCGCTCAATCGTCCGACGACGCGCGCACCCGTCGCTGCGCTCGCTCGATCGCGGCGATCAGCTTGGCCTCGGAGGGCGGCGGCTCGGGGCCGAGCGACGCGCGCCCCGCTGCGACGAGCGCCTCGACGCGCTCGGGCTCGCGGCCCCGCTCGACGAGCACGCGCGCGAGCACGAGGCCCGCGAACGCGCGCACGTCGGGCCGCACCGACGCGTCGATCGACAGCGACTGGGCGCGCTCCGCCGTGCGCAGCGCCTGGTCCTCGTCGCCCGCCATGAGCAGGTTGTGCGCGAGGTTGGCGAGCGACAGCGTGAGGTTGGGGTGCTCGCGCCCGTACGTCTTCTCTTCCAGCGCGAGCGCGCGCTGCCGCAGGCCGAGCGCCTCGTCGGGGCGCGCGAGGTCGTCCTCGAGGATGTTCGCGACGCCCACGAGCGAGCGAGCGACGCGCGGATCCTCGGGGCCGAGCAGTCGCTCGCGCAGCGCGAGCGCGCGGCGATGGTGCTCGAGCGCGCGCTCGATCTCGCCGACCATGCGCAGCGCACTGCCCAGGTTCTGGTGGGCCTGCGCGACGTCGCCGTGCTCCTCGCCGTACGCCGCGACGTAGCCGGCGAGCGCACGCTCGAACAGCTTCACGGCGCGCGTGGTGTCGCCGAGCTCGATCACCACGATCGCGACGTTCGACAGCGCATCGAGCGTGCGCGGGTTGTCCTCGCCCAGCACGCGGACGAGCGTCGCGTGCGAGCGCTCGTACCACGCGAGCGCCTCGTCCAAGTCGCCGCGATGATCGTGCACGGCTCCGATGGCGCTCTGTGCGTTCGCGGTCTGGGGATGATCGGGCCCGTGGGCCGCCTCGAAGATGCGCAGGCTCGTCTGTGCGCGCTCGAGCGCCTCGTCGAGCTGGCCGAGGTCCACGAGCGTGCTCGCCATGTTGATGTTGAGCGACGCGATCCACAGCTCGTTCTCGCTCTCGGCCGCCGACGCGAGCGCGAGCGCTCGACGCATGTGCTCGAGCACGTCCTCGGGCCGCCCGGTGGGCGACAACATCGTCGCGATCCCGCTCTCGAGTCGGGCCTCGCGGGCCGGCTCCTCGCCGAGGCGATCGAGCGCGGCCCCGGCGAGCTCGGCCCACAGCTCGCCCTCGCGCGTGCGATGCTGCCGAGCGCCGACGACCGTCACGAGCAGCACGCGCGCGTCGGCGAGCAGCGCATCGTCGCGGGCGGCCTCGGCCGCGATCGCGGCCTTGCGCAGCGCGGCCTCGGCGTCCTCGGGCCGCGCGAGGTCGTCGAGGATCTCGCCCGTGCGATAGCCACACTCGGCCATCAACGGGCGCCAGCCGAGATCGTCGGCGCGCCGCGTCGCGAGCTCGGCGATCGCGAGCGCGTCCGACAGCTTGCCGGCGTGCTGCAGCGCGCGCGCCTGCGCGAGCCGGGCCTGGACGTCCTCGATCTCGCCGCGCGATGCCTCGTCGGAGGGCAGTGGATCGCGCGTGCGCATCGCGACGACGTCGTCGCACGGGGCGACCGCGGGCAGCGACTCCGCGGCCTCGAGCGCTCGATCGACGAGATCGGCGTCGGCGTCGGCGAACAGATCGACCAGCGCGAGCAGCTCCTGGCGGCGACCGCCGAGGCACGCCATGCGGAGATCGAGCAGCTCCTCGGATTGCTCGTGACGCACCCGCGTCGCCGCACACGCCTCGGCGTGGGAAGCGGTCCACTGGGCGGTCCAACGATCGATGCGTGCTGCCACGCTGGCCGAGGTGCGCTGCGCGTGCATGCGACCCGACGCCAGGATCGCGTGCTCGACCGAGGCCTTGCGCTCGTCGTCCCACACGCCCTCGAGGCGAAGGCTCGCATCGTCGCACGGCAACTCGCCGACCCGCGCGCTGCGACCGAACCACCACGCACCGATGCTCGCGACGCTCACGAGGCCGGCGACCGCGGCGATGCGACGGCGACGGCCGCGGCGCTGGGTCGCGCGCAGCTCGTCGAGCAGCGCCTGCATGGAGGCATGGCGATCGCTCGGCATGCGCGCCAACCCGCGGAGGATCGCGCGGCGCAATCGCGTCGGCACGCCCCCGCCGCGCGGTGGATCGACGAGTCGCCCCTCGAGGATCGCTCGGGCGACGCTGCCCGTGTCGGACGCGAAGGGGAGGCGGCGCCACAGCGTCTCGTAGAGCGACACGCAGAACGCGAACTGGTCGCACGCCGGTCCGAGCGCGCGGCCCTGGTGCTGCTCGGGCGCCATGTACATCGGCGTGCCGGCGGGGCGCACCGGCTCGTCGTCCTCGTCGTCGGTGTCGTGCGATTCAGCGTCGCGCATGCGTGCGAGCCCGAAGTCGAGCACCTGCACGCGCAGCGCAGCGCCACCGGCGGAGTCGCGCGAGACGATCACGTTGTCGGGCTTGAAGTCGCGATGCACGATGCCAGCGCGGTGGGCCGCGGCGAGGCCTTCACCCGCCTGCAGGTACACGCTCACGATGTCGGCGACGCTACGGCGCTCGCTGGCGGCCCACCTTCGGAGCGTGTCACCCTCGAGGAAGTCCATCGCCACGAACACACGGGTGCCGAGCACGCCGACGTCGTGGATCGCGACGACGTTCGGATGCGACAGGCGAGCGAGCGCCTGGGCCTCGCGCAGCATCGCGGCCTGGCCCGTGCCGGCGTGGCCGCGATTCCGCGGGCGCATCAGCTTGATCGCGACCTTGCGATCGAGCTGGGGATCGTAGGCGGCGAAGACGACACCCATGCCGCCCTTGCCGAGCCTATAGAGGATCACGTAGCGGCCGACGTGCTCGCCGCCGCGCAGCGGGAGCACGGCCAGCGTGCCGCCCTCGTCGTCGTCGCGCCGCTCGTGCGTGGCGGCGGGCTCTTCGGCGTCGGTGGTCGCCACGCAGCGCCAGGATCGGCGCTCGCGCGCGCGGTCGCAAGCCGAGAGCTGGTCAGCGCACGAGCTGGCCGTGCAGCACCGTCACGGCCTTTCCGCCGAGCGCGATCCGAGGGCCACGCATCTGCACGCGCACGGTGCCACCGCGCGGCGAGACCTGACGAGCGACGAGCGCGTCCTTGCCCCAGCGCTCGGCCCAGTACGGACCGAGGCAGCAGTGCGCGGAGCCGGTGACGGGATCCTCGTCGATGCCGAACGCCGGCGCGAAGTACCGCGACACGAAGTCGTAGCCGGTGTCGGGATCGGCGGCCGCGGTGACCATCACGCCGCGCGCGGGGATCGATTTCAATCGCGCGAAGTCGGGGGCGAGCTCGCGGACGTCGGACTCGCGATCGAGCACGACGATCCAGTCGAGCCGGTTTCGGCCGAACCAGATCGCGCGACCGAGCCCGAGCGCGGGCGCGAGCTCGCCGGGGGGATCCGCCGGCACGGCGGGCTCGGTGGGGAAGTCGAGCTCGATCCATCCGGCGTTCTCGCGCGCGTGCAGCGGACCGCTCTTCGTGTGGAACTCGAGCGACTCGGTGTGCGGCGCGTGACCGTACGACCACAGCACGTGCGCGGCGGCCAGGGTGGCGTGACCGCAGAGATCGACCTCGGCCACCGGCGTGAACCACCGCAGTCGCCACGCCTCGTCTTCGCGGTGGACGAACGCGGTCTCCGACAGCCCGAGCTCGCGCGCGATCGACTGCATCCACGGCTCGGGCGCAGCGGCCGGCAGCACGCAGATCGCGGCGGGGTTGCCGGCGAACGGCTCGTCGGTGAACGCATCGACCCAGGTGATCGGGACTGCCACGGGGTCATCGTCCTCGGCGGAGCCGCGCCGCGTCAACCTGCTAGAGTCCGCGCGCCATGGCGCTCGTCGTCGCGACCTGGAACGTCAACTCGATCCGCAGCCGGCTCGACCACGTGCTCGCGTGGCTCGCCAACCACGAGCCCGACGTGCTGTGCCTGCAGGAGACGAAGGTCGAGGACGACCTCTTCCCGCGCGCGCCGTTCCTCGAGCTGGGCTACACGATCTCGATCCACGGCGGGCGCGCGCTCGCCGGCGTCGCGACCGCGACGAAGGCGAAGCCCGACGCCGTGCACCTGGGCTTCCGCGAGGGCGAGGCCGACCGGCAGGCGCGGGTGCTCGAGGTGGTCGTGGACGGGGTGCGCCTCTACAACCTGTACGCGCCCAACGGCACGCAGGTCGGCAGCGAGGCCTACGTGTACAAGCTCGCGTGGTACGCGAGGCTGCGCGCCCAACTGGACGCGCTGCACCGCCCGGACGAGAACGTGGTGATCGTCGGCGACTTCAACATCGCTCCCGACGCGCGCGACGTGTTCGACGTGGAGTACTACCGCGGCCGCCTGCAGTTCACCGAGCCCGAGCACCGCGCGCTCGCGGAGCTGTGCGCGTTCGGCTTGACGGACTGCTTCCGCGCCCACGTGCCGGAGACGGGCCACTACACGTGGTTCGACTACCGCACGGGCGGCTTCGCGAAGAACGAGGGCATGCGCATCGACCTCGTGCTCGCGACGGCCCCGATGCTGGAACGCTGCACGAACGTCCGCATCGACTACGCCCCCCGCAAATGGGACGGGCCGAGCGACCACGCCCCGGTGGTCGCGACGTTCGAGTGATCGGGCTGATAGGATCTGCGCGTGCGGAAGTGGATCCGGCGGACGCTGTTGGGGATCGCTTGCCTCGTTGCGTTGGCCCTCGCGAGCGGCATCGCGTACGAGCAGTGGAGCCGGGCGAAGGCCGACCGCGATTACCCGCCGACCGGCACGATGGTCGAATTCGACGGCGCGCGCTCGCACATCCGTTGCGTCGGTGAGGGCTCGCCGACGGTGGTGCTCGAAGCGGGATTGGATCCGGGAGGCTCGTGGTCGTGGCACCGCGTGCACGACGACATCGCCGCGACCACGCGGACGTGTGCGTACGATCGCGCTGGCATGCTGTGGAGCGAGCCGCGCGACGAGCCGCGCGACGGGCATCGCATCGCGGGCGAACTGCACGCCCTGCTCGCCGCCGCGAACGAGCGCGGCCCGTACGTGATGGTTGGCCACTCGCTCGGCGGCCTGTTGATCCGCGTGTACGACCACGACTTCGCGGGCGAGGTCGTCGGCTTCGTGTTGGTCGACGCGCCGCATCCGGACGGAGAGCGCCGCTTCCCCGCGGCACTCCTCGGTGAGGAGTTGCCGTCCCCGACGTGGGAGCGCTTTCTCGCCGCGACGGGCATCGAGCGTCTGCATCGTCCGCAGCCGAGGAACGCCGCGCAGGCCCACGCGATGCGGAGCTTGTCCGCGGCCCTCGGCGAGGAGGCAGCACTGGCCGTCATCGCAGAGCAAGCGGGCGCCGTGCAGAGCCTCGGTGATCGTCCGCTCGTCGTTCTCAGCGCCGCAGCGGACTCGCTGTCGCCCGACGTCTCCGCCGAGACTCGTCGCGCGTTCGCGGAGACGAAGCTCGAGCTCCAGAGCGAGCTCGCCGCGCTCTCCACGAACTCCGATCACCGCGTGCTGCCGGATGCACGCCACTACATCCAACTCGACGACCCCGCGGCGGTGATCGCCGCAGTCGACGACGTCGTGGCGGCCGTGCGCACCAGCCGAAGCGTGCAGGCCATCGCTTCGCTGCGAGCGGAGTGAAGGCACTCGACTGATCTTCGACACGCAGCGCGTGTCGAAGATCTTGAAAGCCGCTCTTCTGGCGCGTTCACCCTTCGGGGCGCGGCATGCACACCGCGCCGCCCTCGATCTGCGAGTTCGTGCGGAACGTGTTGAGCTGTTCCCACGAGTGCTGCTCGTACTGCGGGATCGTGCCGTCCTCGCGCACGTTCGTGACGTGGTAGGTGTGCTGGTTCCAGATCCGGCGCGGCTGGATCCAGCGGTCCTCGATGTCGCGGATCACCTGCACGCTCGGGGCCGTCTGCACCATGCTCCACCCGGAGTCCGACACCACGACGATCTCGGCGGAGCCGTCGTTGTCGACGTCCGCGACCACCGGGTACTCCGCCAGCGTCTTGCTGCTGCGCGGCACGGACAAGAGGACCTGCCCGTCGCCGTCGTACACGAACAGGTTGGTCTCGTCGGCGTACATCGCCTCGGCGACGCCGTTGCCGTCGAAGTCGAACGCGGTGCCGCCGGCCCACCCGCTGCCGTCGACGACCGCCGACGACCACAGCACGCTCATGTCGCTCTCCAGCACCGAGTAGAGGTTGCCCGACGGCGCGCCGATCTCCGCCTCGCCGTCGCCGTCGAAGTCGTGCACCGTGTTCGGCCGGAACCAGCCCGCGCCGCCGCCGGGTGCCTG
Organism: uncultured Nannocystaceae bacterium; assembly: GCA_964468635.1. Taxonomy (GTDB): domain Bacteria; phylum Myxococcota_A; class Polyangia; order Nannocystales; family Nannocystaceae; genus Xiheibacterium. The sequence continues at coordinate 31,510 of CAYXVR010000038.1, read as the reverse complement.
GTTCTGGAAGATCACGCTGCCGTCGTGCTCGAGCATGTGCAGGCCGAAGTCGGTGGCGATGAACACCTCCGGCTGCGGGTCGTCGTCGAGGTTCGCGACCTGGGCGAACCCGCCCGCGAGGCCGGGGTTCTGGAACAGCACCGAGCCGTCGTGGTGGTAGGCGTTGCCGGACAGCACCACTTCCAGGTCGCCGTCGTCGTCGAGGTCCGCGGCCACCGGCGTGAAGTTCTGCGAGATCTGGGTCTCGCCGAGCGTGACGACGGTGTTGCCCAGATGATCGATGATCAATCGATCCATGAGGATCTCGACGTCACCATCGTTGTCGAGGTCCGCCAGCGCGATCGCACCGCCCTGCGAGTGGGGCAGGTCGGTCGTGTTGTGCCACATCATGGTGCCGTCGTTCTCGAACGCGATTGCGCGCGACGGTCCACTGAAGGTGGGCCCCGTGGCCGCGACGATCTCCGGCACGCCGTCGTCGTCGATGTCGCCGATCGCCGGATTGATCGTGCCGGTGAGCAGCGTGTCGATCATGAAGTGCAGCGTGCCGGTCGCCCCGTCGAGCACGTAGATGTGGCCCTCGTTCGGGTACGTCATGAGCAGCACCACGACGTCGGGGATGTCGCAGAGATCGATCTCGCCGTTGTCGTCGTCGTCGGTGAGGTTCGCGACGAGCGGGGTGACGAACGACTCGCGTTCCGTGCCCGGCCCGTCGAACGTCCACTGCACGTCGGGCTCGAACGCGTCCGGCGGGGCCGACACGGTGCACGTCGGCGCGTCGCCGTTCTCGTCGGTGACCTTGCAGCTCGCGGGCATCGGCCCGGTCTCGTCGGTGCCGCTCTCCTCCATCACGCCGACGTCGAAGATCGGCGTGTCGTCGCCGGCACTCGTGTCCGACGCGGTCGTGTCCGCCGTCGCATTCGTCGCGTCGCCGGTGGACGGCGACGTCGCGTCGAGCGACCCGCTCCCGCTGTCGTCGGCGGACGCCGAGATCGAGGCCGACGCGGTCGCGCCGGTGTCGTCTCCACCGGCGCCGCCGCAGCTCGACGCGAACGCACCGACGACGATGGCCAGCCCACGACGAATCACCATGAGACGAGGGTAGGCACCTCTCGGCGCCCTCGTCGAGCCACTCGGGTCGCGAGCCGGGCTTCGTGGGCCAGCAACCACGCCTTACGGTCGAGACCGCCGGCGTAGCCGACGAGCGCACCCGCCTTGCCCACGACCCGGTGGCACGGGAGCACGATCGACAGCGGGTTGCGGGCATTCGCGTGGCCGAGCGCGCGGGCGGCGGTCGGTCGCGGCAGTGCGCGAGCGAGCTCGCCGTAGCTCGTGCGGGCGCCGAACGGGATGGTCGCGAGCGCGCGCCAGACGTCACACTGGTGCGGCGTGCCGGACAGC
>CAYXVR010000038.1:12054-30102 GCA_964468635.1 uncultured Nannocystaceae bacterium | reverse complement strand
CGACGACGGCAACCTGTCGGTCTACGCCGACGTGCGCGATCGGCAGGTCGAACTCGCGCCGCGTGCCGACGAAGTACTCCCCGAGCTGGCGTGCCGCCGCATCCAGGATCGGATGGGATCGCACGGTTCGCGCATCGACGTCGGGCGCCGGCGTGTGCGCCTCGAAGAACACACCGACGAGCGCCGTCGCGCTCGCCACGATCCGCAGACGACCGACCGGACTCTCCATGTACGTTTCGACGAACATGATCACTCTCCTTCGGTGGGCCCCGCCCACAGGTGCATCACCGCGTATGCCCGCCAGGGGCGCCACGGCTCCGCGCGTCGCTCGGCGGCCCGCGGGGCGAGCCCGCCGAGCGCCTTCTTCACCATCAAGTCGCCCGCCACGAACGCGTCGGGCCAGCCGAGCCCGCGCATCGCGACGTAGCGGGCCGTCCACGCGCCGATGCCGGGCAGCGATTCCAGCGCTGCGATCGTCGCGTCGGGATCGGCATCGGGCTCGAGCGAGACCACGCCACGCGCGACGGCGTCGGCGAGCGCTTGCAATGCCTTGCCGCGCGCGAGCGGCATGCCGATCGACGCGAACGTCTCCGGTGCGACGGCGGCGAGCTCGGGCGCGCGCGGGAACAGCAGGTGCACGCCATCGTGCGGCGTCGCGATCGGCGTGCCGAAGCGCGCGGCCACGCGGCCGGCGAGCGTCGTCGCGGCGCGCACCGTCACCTGCTGTCCGAGCACCGCGCGCACGGCCGCCTCGAACGGATCGAACGCCCCCGGCACGCGCAGGCCCGGACGCGCGCGCACGCGCGGACCGAGCACCGGGTCGGCACCGAGCACCGTCGCGATCGCATCCGGCATCGCGTCGAGATCGAACTGCCTGCGCACGCGCGAAGCGATCGCGAGCGTCGAGCCGGCGATCGCCGGCGACACGCGCACCTCGACCCCGGGCGCCTCGCGATCGAGCGCGACCGCGATCCAGCCCACGCGGTCGCCGAACCGCACCGCTCGCACGAGCCCGTGCTCGTCCACGCGCTCGACCCCGGGCACCGAGCGCGCGCCGAAGAACCGCAGGAGCGCTGGGCCGTCGAACGGCGCGCGGGCTCCGAGTCGCAGCCGCACGATGCCCTCGTCGTCGCGCGCGGACCCGCGCCGCAGCTCGGACGGCGCGCGACCGAAGCGCTCGCGCACGAGCGCATTGAACCGCCGCACGCTCGCGAAGCCGCTCGCGAAGGCGACCTGGGTGACGGGCAGCGCGGTGTCCTGCAACAGCTGCTTCGCGAGGGCGAGCCTGCGCGTCTGGGCCAGCTCGATCGGCGTCACGCCGATCTCCGCCAGCATCGCGCGGCGCAGCTGTCGGCTCGACACGTGCAGCCGCTCGGCCAGTGCATCGACGGAGTGCTCGCCGAGGTAGTCGGCCTCGACGAGCGCGACCGCCTCGCGCACGAGTCGCGAGCGCGCATCGACCGACGATGCGCCGGGCGCCAGCTCGGGCCGGCACCGCAGGCATGCCCGGAATCCCGCGCGCTCCGCCTCGGCGGCCGACCGATAGAACGAGCAGCGCGCGCGCCCGGGCGTGCGCGCCGGACAGATCGGCCGGCAGTACACGCCGGTCGTCTCCACGCCGACGAAGAACTGCCCGTCGAACCGATCGTCACGCGCGACCAGGGCGCGGTAGCAGGTGTCGCCGTCGAGCTCCACGGCGAAGGTTGTAACGCGCGGCCGGAACCGCGGCTCGCCGCTTTCGGCCCCGTGCACGAAATCGAGTGCGGCGCTCCGCTCCTCGGTGTCCCGGCTCAGGGACGCATCAGCGTGCCGAGCTTCATGGCGACGCCGAGGTCGCCTTCGAGCTGCAGCTTGCCGAGCGAGAACGCCGCCATCGGATCGAGCTTGCCCGCGAGCATGTCCTCGAGGTCCGACAGCTTCATCTTCACGGTGCACTGCGCCGGGTTGTCGTCGTTGCTCACGACGTTCGGCACCACGGTCGCGTCGACGAGCACGATGCCCTCGCTGCCGCAGTGGAACTTGATCGAGGAACCGAGGCCGCAGTCGGTGCCGACCTTCTGCTTGATCGTGGACGTTGCGCTCTCGAGGCTCATGGTCTTGCACCCTCCCGGGGTGCAGGATGCTTACCTCCGGTCACGCCCCTCCGTCCACGCCGAACGCGAGATCGGGCGCGGGGCTCGCGGAGCGCATCTTCGTGCAGGCCTGCACTGCAGATTTGCCGCGCGGTGCCCCGAATCCTCACCGAGGGCGGCACGCGGACGCGCCCCGCAGCGCCGCGGTCGGGGACTATCGTAGGCTCGGACGCCGCGCCCTACCGGGCCCTTGCCACGATGCCGTACCGTTCCGTCTTCCGATCCGATCTGTTCCGCGGCCAGACCGTCGTCGTCACCGGAGGCGGCAGCGGCATCGGTCGCTGCACGGCGCACGAGCTCGCCGCCCTCGGCGCGCACGTCGTGATCGTGGGCCGCAAGCCGGAGAAGCTCGACGCCACGCTCGCCGAGATCGTCGAGGACGGCGGCAGCGCGTCGCGTCACGTGCTCGACATCCGCGAAGAAGAGCGCGTGAAGGAGACCGTCGCGGCGATCGTCGCGGAACGCGGCCGCATCCACGCGCTCGTGAACAACGCGGGTGGGCAGTTCCCATCGCCGCTCGCGCTCATCAACCAAAAGGGATTCGAGACGGTCGTGCGCACGAACCTCGTGGGCGGCTTCCTCGTCGCCCGCGAGGTGTTCACGCAGTCGATGCGCGATCACGGCGGTGCGATCGTCAACATCGTCGCGGACATGTGGAAGGGCATGCCGGGCATGGGCCACTCGGGGGCCGCGCGCGCGGGGATGGTGAACTTCACGATGACCGCCGCCGTCGAGTGGGCGCCCGCGGGCGTGCGCGTGAACGCGGTCGCGCCCGGCTGGGTCGCGTCGAGCGGGCTCGACACGTACCAGGGCGCCGTGAAGTCGGTGATCCCGCGGCTGAAGGACGGCGTGCCGCTGAAGCGCATCGCGACCGAGGCGGAGTGCAGCGCCGCAATCGTGTTCCTGTTGTCGGAGGCGTCGGCGTTCACGACCGGCATCACGCTCGCGGTCGACGGCGGCGCGCCGCTCTTCAGCTCGATGTGGCCTACGCCGGATCACGACAAGTCCGCGCCCTACGAGGGGTTCCACCGGGCCGTGAAGCCGAAGGTGTTGGGATAGAGCCGATGCCAGTTCTCGAATCCAACCTCGCCACCGGCGCGGACGAGTTCCGCAAGAACCGCGACGACATGATGGCGCTCGTCGAGCGCGTGCGCGGGCTCGAGGCCAAGGTGCGCGAGCACTCCGCGCGCCAGGCCGGCAAGTTCAGCAAGCGTGGGCAGCTGTTGCCGCGCGATCGACTCGCGCGGCTCGTCGATCGCGGCAGCCCGCTCGTCGAGCTCGCGAGCCTCGCGGGCTACAAGATGCACGACGACGACGGCGACGGATCGATCGCCGGCGGCAACGGCATCGCGGCGATCGGCTGGGTCGCGGGGCGGCGGTGCCTCGTGTCCGCGGCCGACAGCGCGATCAAGGGCGGCGCGGTGTCGCCGATGGGGCTGCGCAAGTCCCTGCGAGCCCAGGAGATCGCCACGCAGAACAAGCTGCCGTGCGTGTCGCTCGTCGAGAGCGCGGGCGCGAACCTGCTCTACCAGTCCGAGCTGTTCGTCGACGGAGGTCGCGTGTTCGCCAACATGGCGCGCATGTCCGCGCTCGGCATCCCGCACGTCACCGTCGTGCACGGCTCGTCCACGGCCGGCGGCGCGTACCTGCCCGGGCTGTCCGACTACGTGATCGTCGTGCGCGGCAAGTCGCGAATTTTTCTCGCCGGCCCGCCGCTCGTGAAGGCAGCGCTCGGCGAGGACGCCGACGAGGAGGCGCTCGGCGGGGCCGAGATGCACATGTCGGTCGCGGGCACGGCCGAGTACATGGCCGACGACGATGCGGGCGCCATCTCGATCGCGCGCGAGCTCGTCGCGAAGCTGACGTGGGACGACGCGCGTATCGTATCGCCGGTGCCCGCGAAGCCGCCGCGCTTCGACGCCGACGAGCTGTGCGGCGTCGTGCCCGTCGACTACCGCACGCCGTACGACGTGCGCGAGATCATCGCGCGCATCGTCGACGATTCGGACTTCCTCGAGTTCAAGCCGATGTACGGCTCGGAGACGGTGTGCGGCCACGCGCGGCTCGAGGGCTGGCCGATCGGCATCCTCGGCAACAACGGGCCCATCTTCCCCGCGGGCGCTGCGAAGGCCGGCCACTTCATCCAGGCGTGCTCGCAGTCGGGCACGCCGATCGTCTATCTGCAGAACACCACCGGCTACATGGTGGGGCAGAAGGCCGAGCAGGACGGCATCGTCAAGCACGGCGCGAAGATGATCCAGGCCGTCGCGAACGCGACCGTTCCGCAGATCACGATCATCGTGGGCGGCTCGTTCGGCGCGGGCAACTACGGCATGTGCGGGCGCTCGTTCGATCCGCGCTTCATCTTCTCGTGGCCCAACGCGCGGATCTCCGTGATGGGCGGCGAGCAGGCCGCGAAGGTCATGGAGATCATCACGCGCGCCAAGTTCGCCCGCCAGGGCGTCACCATCGACGCGGCCAACATGGCGTCGATGACCGGTGCGATCAAACAGAAGCTCGACAGCGAGTCGGACGCGCTCTTCGCGACCGCTCGGCTGTGGGACGATGGGATCATCGACCCGCGCGACACGCGACGCGTGCTCGCGTTCACGCTCGCGACCTGCCGCGAGGCCGAGGCGCGCCGCCTGCGTCCGGTCACGTTCGGCGTGGCCCGCCTATGAGAGTCTGCAGATGGAGGAGTCATGCAACTCACCGACGAGCACAACCAACTCCGCGACTCGCTGCTCAAGTTCATCGAGCGCGAGATCAACCCCTACATCGAGGAGTGGGAGAACGCCCGGATCTTCCCGGCCCATGCGCTGTTCAAGAAGCTCGGCGACGCCGGCTTCCTGGGCGTGTGCAAGCCGCCGGAGTACGGCGGGCTCGGGCTCGACTACTCGTACTCGGTCGTGATGGCCGAGACGCTGGGCAACATCAACGGCGGCGGCGTGCCGATGGCGATCGGCGTGCAGACCGACATGGCCACGCCCGCGCTCGCGAAGTTCGGCAGCGACGAGCTCAAGAAGGAGTTCCTGGCGCCCACGATCGCGGGCGACTTGGTCTGCTGCGTGGGAGTCAGCGAGCCGCATGCTGGGTCGGACGTCGCCGCGATCAAGACCACGGCGCGTCGCGACGGTGACGACTTCGTGATCAACGGCGGCAAGATGTGGATCACGAACGGCACGCAGGCCGACTGGATGTGCTGCCTCGCGAACACGAGCGACGGCGCGCCGCACAAGAACAAGAGCCTGATCATCGTGCCCATGAAGACCAAGGGCGTCGAGATCGCCCGCAAGCTCGAGAAGATCGGGATGAACTCGTCGGACACGGCGCAGATCTTCTTCGACGACGTCCGCGTGCCCCGCCGCTACGTGATCGGCCAGGAGGGCATGGGCTTCATGCTGCAGATGATCCAGTTCCAGGAGGAACGGCTGTGGGCCGGCGCGAACTCGCTGGGCGGGCTCGACAAGGTGCTGCGCCTGACGATCGAGTACACGCGCGACCGCAAGGTGTTCGGCAAGAGCGTGCTCGATCACCAGTGGGTACACTTCAAGCTCGCCGAGCTCGCCACCGAGATCGAGTCGCTTCGCGCGCTCGTGTACACGGCCACCGAGCACTACATCGCGGGCAAGGACGTCACGCGCTGGGCGTCGATGGCGAAGCTGAAGGCCGGCCGACTGTCGCGCGAGGCGGCCGACACGTGCCTGCAGTTCTGGGGCGGCATGGGCTACATGTACGAATCGCCGGTGTCGCGGTTCTTCCGCGACGGACGCCTCGGCTCGATCGGCGGCGGCGCCGACGAGATCATGCTGTCGATCATCGCGAAGCTCGACGGCACGCTGCCGCGCCCGTCGAAGGGAGGCGCGTGATGACGCTCGCGCTGCCCGAGACGAAGGCGATCGCGCTGCGCTGGGACGAGCCCGCCGGCGTCCTGTGGGTGACGCTCGCGCGGCCCGAGGTGAAGAACGCGATGAGCGGCGAGATGATCGCCGAGCTCGAGGCGGTGTTCGATCTCGTGCACGAGCGCCGCGATGTGCGGGCGATCGTGCTGCGCGGCGAAGGGGGCAACTTCTGCGCCGGCGGCGACATCAAGGACATGGCCGCGGCGCGCGGTGCTGCGGTGGGGGCCGATGGCGATCCGATCGCGGCGTACAACCGGCGCTTCGGCAGCGTGATCTCGAAGATCGATCGGGCGCCGCAGGCGGTGGTCGCGGTGCTCGAGGGCGTCGTGCTCGGCGGTGGCTTCGGGCTCGCGTGCGTCGCCGACGTGGCCATCGCGACGTCCGACGCCGAATTCGGGCTGCCCGAGACGGGGCTCGGCGTGCCACCGGCCCAGATCGCGCCGTTCCTGGTGCGCCGGATCGGCGTGTCGCAGTCGATCCGGCTCGCGGTGACGGGTGCTCGCTTCGCGGGCTCCACCGCGCTCGCGCTCGGCGTGTGTCACATCGTGGTGCAGGACAGCGTCGCGCTCGAGCGCGAGCTCGCGCAGGCGCTCGCGCAGATCCGTCGATGCGCACCGGGGGCCATCGCGGCGACGAAGCACCTCATGCTGCAGGTCGGTGCGGTGCCGCTCGAAGGGCTGCTCGACGAGGCGGCCGATCTGTTCGCGGCCGCAGCCCGCGGGGCCGAGGGCGTTGAAGGAATGATGGCGTTCATCGCCAAGCGCAAGCCGAGCTGGGCGGACGGCGGATGAGCGTGCGGCGGTTGGAGTCGCTGCTCGTCGCGAACCGCGGAGAGATCGCCGTGCGCGTCATCCGGACGGCGCGCGACCTCGGGATCCGCACCATCGCGGTGTACAGCGACGCCGACGTCGATGCGCCCCACGTCGCGCTGGCCGACGTCGCGGTGCGGATCGGACCGCCGGCGGTGCGCGACTCGTATCTCGCCGTCGATCGGATCCTCGAGGCCGCGGCGAAGACGGGCGCCCAGGCGATCCATCCCGGCTACGGCTTCCTGTCGGAGAACGCCGCGTTCGCACAGCGATGCGCCGACGCCGGGCTCGTGTTCGTCGGGCCGCCCGCCGAGGCGATTCGGCTCATGGGCGACAAGGTGCAGGCCAAGCTGCGCATGATCGAGGCCGGTGTGCCCACGGCACCGGGGATCCACGCGGCCGTCGACGATCGAGCCCGTGCGGAAATCGAGCGCATCGGGTTTCCGGTGCTCGTGAAGGCGAGCGCGGGCGGTGGCGGGCGTGGCATGCGGATCGTGCGGGCGGCGAGCGAGCTCGACGCGGCGCTGTCGAGCGCGAGCTCCGAGGCCGCGAATGCGTTCGGCAGCGGCGAGGTGTTCGTCGAGAAGCTGGTCGAGGGCGCGCGTCACGTCGAGATCCAGGTGTTCGCGGATCGCCACGGTCACGCGATCCATCTCGGCGAGCGCGAGTGCTCCGTGCAGCGGCGCCATCAGAAGATCGTGGAGGAGTCGCCGTCGCCGGTCGTGAGCGCCGAGCTGCGCGCGAAGATGGGCGAGGCGGCCGTCGCGGCCGCGAAGGCGATCGGCTACGTCGGCGCCGGCACCGTCGAGTTCCTGCTCGACGACGACGGCCGCTTCTACTTCCTCGAGATGAACACGCGGCTGCAGGTGGAGCACCCGGTCACGGAGCTCGTCACCGGCCTCGATCTGGTCGAGTGGCAGCTGCGTGTGGCCGAAGGCGAGCCGTTGCCGCTCGCGCAGGCCGACGTCGCGCTGCGTGGCCACGCGATCGAGGTGCGGCTGTATGCCGAGGATCCGTGGAGCTCGTTCCTGCCGCAGACGGGGCCCGTGCTGCGCTGGCGGCCCGCGAGCGGCTCACACGTGCGCATCGACGCCGGCATCCGCGAGGGGCAGGAGGTGTCGCCGTTCTACGATCCCATGCTCGCGAAGGTGATCGCGTGGGGGCCGAGCCGCGACGTCGCGACGCGTCGGCTCGTGTCGGCGCTGCGCGATACCTCGTTGCTCGGCGTCGTCACGAATCGGGCGTACCTGCAGGCGTTGCTCGGCAGCGACGCGTTCTCGGCGGCGAGCATCGAGACGGACACGCTCGATCGCGATCCGTTCGCCCAGAGCGGCCCGCGGCCGACCCCGCGCCCGCTCGCGTGGGCCGCGGCCGCGCTCGCGCTCGTGGAGGGCAGCGGGTGGCGCAGCACCCAGATGTGCGCGTCGCCGGTGACGCTGCGAGTCGGCGATGTCGCGCGCGAGATCGTCGTCGCGCCGGCGCCGGGCGGGGCAGTCGAGGTGCGCGGGGCGGGCGACGAACCGCTCGTGTTGCGCGTGCTCGCACGCGGCGACGAGCTCGTCGTCGAGCACGACGGCGTACGACGTCGTTTCGCAGTCGCGATGGTCGGCGACACGGTGTGGATCGACGACGACGGGCATGCGATCGCGTTCGTGGAGCCCACCGTCGCGCGCAGCACAGCCTCGGCGCAGGGCGGCGACGGGACGGTGCGCTCGCCGATGGGCGGCCGCGTGGTGCGGGTGGAGGTTGCGGTGGACGACGTGGTCGAGCGCGGGCGCACGCTCGCGATCGTCGAAGCGATGAAGATGGAGCACCGCGTCGTGGCCCCGGTGGCCGGACGCGTGCGCAGCGTGGCGATCGCGGAGGGCGGCCAGATAGCAGCGCGGGCGATCGTCGCCGTGATCGAGCCAGCGAAGGAGAACGAAGCATGAGCGACGACGCGATCATCACGTGTGCGGTCACCGGCGTGTTGACCGATCCCAAGCAGCATCCGGTGCCGGTCACCGTCGAGCAGATGGCCGCGTCCGCGAAGGAGGCGTACGACGCCGGCGCGGCGATCGTGCACCTGCACTTCCGTCGGCAGGAACCGGGGCTCGGGCACCTGCCCACGTGGGACCCGGAGATCTGCGCGGCGATCTGCGATGCGGTGCGCAGTGCCTGTCCCGGCATCATCATCAACATGTCGACCGGCGTGATGGGTCCCGACATCGGCGAGCCCGCGGCGGCGATGCGCCGGATCAAGCCGGAGATCGCGGCGTGCAATGCGGGCACGCTGAACTACCTGAAGACGCGTGCCGACGGGTCGTGGGCGTGGCCGCCGCTCGTGTTCGACAACCCCGTCGCGAAGGTGAAGGCGTTCCTCGACGTGATGAACGAGGTGGGCACCATGCCGGAGTTCGAGTGCTTCGACACGGGCATCGTGCGCAGCGTGGGGCTGTACGTCGAGAACGGGATGGCGAAGCACCCGCACTACAACTTCGTCATGGGCGTCGCGTCGGGCATGCCGGCGGATCCGGACCTCGTGCCGCTCTTGCTCAAGTACCTCAAGCCGGATTGCTCCTGGGAGGCGACGGTGATCGGGCGCGCGGACGTGTGGCCCGTGCACCAGCGCGCGGCCGAGCTCGGTGGCTCGTTGCGAACGGGGCTCGAGGACACGTTCTACCTGCCCGACGGCGCGCGAGCGCGGGGCAACGGCGAGCTCATCGAGGCGATTGCCGCATGTGCGAAGCGGGCAGGGCGGGGCATCGCGAGCCCGGCCGCTGCGCGCGAGAAGCTGCACCTGCGCGCCGCGTGATCGATCGGCTAGCCTCGACGACGTGCAGCGCATCTCGTCGCTCGGCCCGGTGCTCGTGACTCTCGCCGCCGTGGGGTGTCCGCGTGAGCGACCGGACGCGCCGCCGACGTCCGCCCCCGCGGCGGAGTCGAACGCCGTTGCGGCCGCGGCCGCTCCGGAGAAGGAAGATCGGTGGAAGCCGTATCGCGCGCTCTCGGACGCGATCGGCGTGCGCGAGGGGATCGACGCGGGGCTGTTGCGCGACGGGCAGACGATGGAGTTCATCGTGACGCACCCCGACACGCACCAGCCGCTGGGCGACGCGACGATGACGATCGGCGACGGGCCCGACGCGATCGTGTTGCGCACCGACGAGAAGGGACGCATCGCGTTTCCGTTGCGGCTCGACCTCGTGGAGAAGAATCCGCCGGTGCGGCTGGTGTCGCCGTCGACCGAGCACCCGGAGTTCGAGACGAACCTGCGGGGCACGATCCGCTTCCACTGCGACGAGAAGGGGTTCACCGCGGACGCGCAGCAGGCGATCACACCGGAGCAGCTCGCGGCCATGCGCCACGAGGACTTCGGCGACGACCGGGTGTACGTGGCGCCGCAGGGTGTGACGGACGCGGACGTGAAGGCGATGGGCAAGCACCTGGGCCGGTTGCGCGCGGCGTATCGAGAGGCGACGGGCTGGGAGCCCACGCCGCTGCACGTGTTGCTCGCGCCGGATCCGAAGAGCATCGCGGTGGCGAAGGCGCAGACCGGAGATCCCGCGGTGTGGCCGCTGTCGCCCGCGCAGATCACCGACCGTGATCGTGGCACGGCGTTCCTCGTGCACGAGTGGACCCACGCGACGCTCGCGGCGCGCTCGAGCGGCGCGTTCGACACGTCGCAGCGATGGATCGAGGACGGGCTGTGCGAGCTCGTCGCGTTGCGCGTGGAGACGCGCATGTTCCCGCGCAAGAAGGCGACGCGCACGAGCTCACGCGGCGAGGAGCTCTCGCTGCCCGAAGCGCCGGAGGCGTTCGAGCTCGTGCAGGTGGGCGAGGCGAAGCCGACGAGCATGTACGGCGCGCTCGTGAGCATGTGCGACGGCACCCAGACGCGCGGCTATCCCTACGCGTTCGCGTTCTGGCTGGCCGCGGTGCCCGAGGCCTCGGCGCTGCCGAACGTGCTGAAGGAGCTCGACGCGGAGCCGCTCCTCGGCGTCGCCCGCAAGCACGCGCCGAAGGCCTTCGCGGAGCTGGTGATCGATCGCGAGTGCGCGAAGAAGGTGATCGCCGGCAAACCGGCTTGCGCGAAGGGTTGATTCGGCCTCGTCAGGTCTCGGTCGCGAGCCAGCGTTGTAGCTGCTCGAGCAACTCGGTGTCGTCGTGACAGAGAACGAGTCGCGCGCCGTCACGGTGGTCGAGGCCGTGATCGTCGATCCACTGCCGACCGTCACTCCGCCGCGCTCGATCGCGCCCCGGCATGCCGCTTCCATCACGCCGCCCCTTCCGCCGGTCACCACGATCGCGCTCGCTTCGGCTGCGAGACGCCCGACTTTCTCCGCGGTCGCGCACGCCACCGCGGTCGCGTCCGAATCACCAACCACCGTGACTTGCCGGCGTCGCATCGAGGGCGATCATGCCAGCTTGCCGACGGCGGCACCGCCGGGCGACAATCACTGCATGGAGTGCCAGGAGTGCGGCGAGGAGTCCGACGAGTTCGTGCGCGTCACCGTCGAGGGCAAGGGCCGCAAGCTCTGCCCCGACTGCCACGAGTTGTTCGTCGAGCAGCAGGAGATCGCGGCCGAGGCCGGGGCGGCGATGCGCGGCATGATGGAGTACAAGGGAAAGTAACTAGCCCTTCACGAGCCGATACAACAACAGGATCACGATCGCGCCGCCCGTCGCGACGAGCACGCCGTTGCCGGTGAGCCCGTCGAAGCTGGCGATGCCGAGACGCGTGCCGATCCAGCCGCCCACGAACGCCCCGCCGATGCCGAGCAGGATCGTGATGACGAGTCCGCCCGGATCGCGGCCGGGCAGGATGAACTTCGCGAGCACGCCGGCGACGAGGCCGAGAACGATCCACGACAGGATGCCCATCGCTGCATCGTCGCGCGAACCGTCGCCGCTGTCACCGTGGGAGAACCCGCGACGTCAGAGCGGGCGTACCACGCGGAATACCGACGTCGTCGGTGTGCACTCGGTCGTCGCGACCTCCACGCGATAGCGGTCCCCGCCGGCCGCGACGACCGCAGTTCGAAACGAAGCCGCGGTCACGTGGTGGATCGTCGACGAGTACATGTTCGGCGGATGCGTGACGACGGCGTCGATCGTCGCACCCCGATCGCCGCCGACCTCGAGCACCGTGCCCTGGTGGAACTGATCCCAGCGGCGTCCGATGCCTTGCAGCAGCCGCTTCGGTGACACGACCAGGAACATGAGCTTGTACATAGGGCTGGACAACATCCGATGGATGCCCGAGCTCACGAACTCGGCGAGCGCCGCGTCGTCGTACACGTGATCGCGCAGGGCATGCAACAGTGCGAACAGGTGCAGCTCGGGCACCCACGCGCTCGGCAGCGGCGGCACCGCGAACCACGCGCGCACCGGGTCCGGCAACGTGTCCGCGTGCGGTTGCAACATCTGCGACTTCACGAGCCGACGCAGCAGTGATCCCTTCACCTGACAGTCGGGAAAGCTGTCGACGCCGTTCGGCAGCCGTTCGAGCCAGGCCTCGGTCCTCGAGGATCCCACCAGCCTCTCAATCTATCACGACTCGCCCCACAGCGACTCGCGCAAACCGGAGGCGCGATCGATGCGCGCCGCGATCGCGTCCACCACGACATCCGACCTTCCGTACAACACGGCCCGCCGGCGAGCGCGCGTGAGGCCCGTGTAGACGAGCTCGCGCGTGAGTATCGCAGACACCTTCTGCGGCACCACCAGCCCGATCTCGTCGAACTCCGAGCCCTGTGCCTTGTGCACCGTCATCGCGAACACGGACTCGACCGCTGGCAGACGCGCGGGCGAGATCCAGCGCAACGAATCCGCGGTGGCGCCGGGGAAGCACGCACGCATGCGGCCGTGCTCGTCCTGCATCAACACGCCCACGTCGCCGTTGAACAGCTGCAGCTGGTAGTCGTTCGCCGTCACGAGGATCGGCCGCCCGTCGTACCAAGGCCCGCTCGGATCCACCAACCCCGCATCCGCGAGCAGCTGCTCGCACAGCTTGTTCAACCGCTCCACGCCGAACGGCCCGCCGCGGTGGGGCGACAACAGGCGGAACTCGCCGAGCCGCGCGAGCCGCTCCGCCGGCGTCGTCGCGCGCAGGTATCGGCCGTAGCCCGCGACGACCGAGCCGCGCAGCACCGTCGCGAGCGCATCCGCGTCGTCCAAGGGCACGATGCCGAGGTCGTCGAGCTCGCCGCGCGCGGCGGCCGACAGCCGTGCGCGGGCCTCGTCGCGGTGGCCCGCCTTGATCGCCGCAGCCAGCGTGCCGATGCCGCTCTTCTCGTCGAATCGATAGTTGCGCACGAGCTCGATCAGGCAGTCGCCGATCGCCGGCGTGCGCTCGTCGACGACCGGCGGCTGCTCGAGCACCGCCCCGAGCCGCGCCACGAACGCGGGCGACCGCCCGCGCGCGCCCCCCTGTGCCGCGTTGCACACGTCGCCGAGGATCGCGCCCGCCTCGACGCTCGCGAGCTGATCCTTGTCGCCGACGAGCACCACACGCGCGTGCTCGGGCACCGCGTCGAACAGCTTCGCCATCAGCGCGAGGTCGACCATCGACGCCTCGTCGACGAGCACGAGATCCGCGGGCAATGGCATGTCCGCGTCGTGGAAGAAGCGCGTGGGCGTGCCGGGTCGGAAGCCGAGCGCGCGGTGGATCGTCTGCGCCTGCCGCGGCATCGCGGCCCGGACCGCATCGGAGCAGTGCAGCCGCGCGACGTGCCCCGCGATCGTCTCTTCGAGGCGGGCCGCCGCCTTGCCGGTGGGCGCGAGCAACAGCACGCGCGACGGAACGCCGTGGTCGGCGAGCGCGAGCGATTGCAGGAGCGCGAGCAGTCGCACGACCGTCGTCGTCTTGCCGGTGCCCGGACCTCCGGACATCACGGTGAGCCCACGCAGCGCCGCGACGGCCGCGGCCTCGCGCTGGCGCGCGTCCGCCACGATGCCACCCTCGTCGACGAACAGCTCGTCGAGCGCGCGGCGCAGCCAGGCGGGATCGATCGCATGCTCCGTGGCGGCACGGCGCTGCAGCGCGCGCGCGAGCCGATCCTGGTAGCGGTAGTAGCGATGCAGGTACAGCCGCGCACCGCCGTCGAACACCAGCGGCGTGGGCGTGCGGCCGTCGCCGACGAGGGGGCTGCGGCCCTCTGCGAGCTTGAGCGCCCACTCGAACACGCTCGGGATCACGACGTCGGTGATCGGCTGCCCGTCGCGATCCACCAGGGCACGCTCGTGGATCCGTCGCAAGTCCGCGCACACGTGGCCCACGGCGATCGCACGACTCGCGTACGCCGCCCCCAACAGGATCTCCGGCGCCGCCTTGGGGTCGAGCGCCGCGAGCGTGCGAGCGAAGTGCACGTCGATGGGCGCGAACACACCTGCTTCGCCGAGGCGCTCGATCGCCGCGAGACTCACGGCTCACCTCCGGCGAGCGCGGCCTCGAGCGCGGCGAGCCGGGCGGCCGATGGGCGGTCGTGCCAGATGCCGATGCCGTGCGGCAGCTCGGGCGCCATGCCGCGCAGGAACAGGTAGTAGATCCCGCCGAAGTCGCGCTCGGCATCGAAGCCCGGCTGGCGCAGCGCCAAGAAGCGACACAACGCCACCGCGTACAGGTGGTACTGCAGCACGTAGTGATCGCGCGCCATCACCTCGTCGAGGCGCTCGCGCGCGTAGTCGGCCGCGGTGTCGCCGAGGTGGTTCGTCTTGTAGTCGATGATGAACCACCGCCCGTCGACCACGAAGACCATGTCGACGAAGCCCTTGAGGAACCCGCGCAGCGGCGGGAAGCCGAGCGCCGCGATGCGCTCGGCATAGCCGTGCGGCAGCCCCTCGGGATGGCGACGAAACGCGCTCGCGAGTGCGGTGCGCGTGAGCGTGGACTCGTCGTCGGCCACCGGCAACAGGAACTCGAGCTCGTCCAACCTCGCGCTGCGCGGGATCGTGCGCAGCGTGGTGCCGGGCAGGTTCACGCGATCGATCGGCGTGGAGAGGATCGCCGCGAGCGCGGGCTGGACCGATTCGGCGAGGGCAGTGGGGTAGCCGTGCGCGCGCAGCTTCGCGTGCACCAGCGTCTGCGCCACGTCGTCGCCGGCCGCGAAGTCGAGGTGCTCGAGCAGGTCGTGGAAGAAGTTGCCGGCCCGGATGCCGCGCGGGAAGTCGGCGAGCGGCAGGCTCTCGCTGGGCGCACGGACCGGCGCGAGTAGATCGAGGTCGGCGTGCAACACCTCGTCGTGTGCGCGTGCATCGGCGAAGTCGATGAACAGCGGAGCGGTCGTGGCGGCGGCGGCCATGTGCGAGAACGACGATGTCCGGAACGCGCGATCGATCGTCGCTCGCGGCTCGCGGCACTCGAGCACCGGTGCGACCCGCAGCGGCGCGCGCCACGGGCGGCCCTCCGCGTCGTCGAGCACGCGCACCGCCCACGCCGTATCGCCCCGCGCGCGCAGGTGATCGAGCACGCTCGCGTCGTCGTCGAGCCCCATCGCCCGGCCGACGTCGTCGAAGCCCCGCGCCGGCTCGCCCGCTCGCGGCGCGTACAGGAGATAGCCGAGCGCCGACCTGCGGGCATCCGCGAAGCGTCCCCACACCACCACGCACCGATGTCTCGCGCGCGTGACGGCCACGTACGCGAGCCGCACTGCCTCGGCGCGCCGCTCCTGCTTCGCATCCTCGAGCGCGTGGCGCTTCTTGTCCGGATCGTCGCGCGGTCGCACGTCGAGCACCGCTCGATGGCCGCGCGTCGGATCGTGGTAGACGAGATCGTCGCGTTCGGCGTCGAACACGTTCTCGGCGCCCCACAGGAACGGGCAGTACACGATCGGCCACTCGAGGCCCTTGCTGCGGTGGATCGTGATGAGCTGCACGGCTCGCTCGTCGCGCTCGAGCCGGAGCTTGTACGCCTCGGCGATCGCCGGGGCACTCGCGCCGCGTTGCTCGTCGAACCATCGCAACAGGCCGGCGGGGCCGAGGTGCTCGCGCGCCGCCTGCTCGTGCAGGAGCTCGGCGAGGTGCAACAGGTTCGTCATGCGACGCTCGCCGTCGCCGAGCGCGAGCAATCGCGCTTGCGCGCCCGTCTCCACCAGGAGCGCGCGGAACATCTGCACGAAGCCGCGGGTGCTCCACAGCTCGTGGAGGTGGCGGAACACGTCGATCCAGTGATCCCAGCCCTCGTCGGCGCGCGTCGCCGGCAACGCGCCGATGGCCTCCTCGTCCATGCGCTGCAGTCGATCCGCGGTGACGCCGACGAGCTCGGTGGCCAACGCCGCGCGCAGCGATCGATCCTGCGTGGGCTCGGCCGCCGCCGCCAGCACCCGGGCGAGCTCTGCGGCCTCGGCGGTGGCGAACACCGTGGCGTCGCCGTACACGACGCTCGGGATCGCCAGCTCGCGCAGCGCGGCCTGGACCTGCTGCGCCTGCGCGTTGCTGCGCGACAACACGGCGATGTCGCCGGCATGCACCGCGCGCTCGTGCGAGCCGTCGCGGATCACCGCACCGCTCGCGAGCAGCTGCGAGATGTCCGCGGCGACGCGCGTGCAGACGTCGGCCACCGCGTCCAACCGCTCGCGCGGCTTCTCCTCGGGGCTCGGGCACAGCGCGATCTCGAAGGCCGGCAAGGGCTCGCCGTCCTTTGCGAACAGCCTCGCTGTCGCGCCGGGCCGCGCCTCCACCTTCGGGAGGTCGATGCCCTCGACGAGGAACGCATCGGCGACCGAGAACAGGTGATCGACGGCGGCGACCAGCCCGGGGTCGGACCGCCAGTTGTGGTGCATGGTCGTGCGGCGCCGGGCGGCGGCGCGGGCCGCCTCGAGGTACGAGTACACGTCGGCACCGCGGAACGCGTAGATCGCCTGCTTCGGATCACCGATGAGCAAGAGCGGGAGATCGCCGTGGGCGAACACGCGTTGGAAGATCTCGTACTGCGTGGGATCGGTGTCCTGGAACTCGTCGATGAGCGCGGCGCGGTAGCGGCGACGGATCTGCTCGGCCAGCTTCTTGCCCACGGTGCGCCGGCGTAGCGCCGCGCACAGCAGCTGCAACAGATCGTCGAACGACGTCTGGCGCAGCGCTCGCTTGCGGCGGGGCAGCTCGCGCCGCACCCACTCGACCAAGCCGAGCTTGAACGCGAGCAACCAGCGATCGAGGTACTCCACCACCGGTGCGCGGGCATCCACGAACTCGCCGCACGCGGTGATGATCGGCTGCTGCAGCGGTGCGTGCCCGGACTTCATGCCGGCCGCGATCGCGGCGGGCGTGAACTTGCAGATCTCCTCGGCGTCGAGCTGCCACACCGGCTCCTCGGGGCCGAGCGCCGTCTCGATCGAGGCGACCCACTGCGTCACCTTGTCGACCTTGTACTTGACGCGGTGCAACTTGGGCGACGTCGTGACCATGCGCTCGAACTCGTCGCGGTGCTCGAGCCACGCCGCACGCAGGCGGCGATACGCGACGGCGTACGGGCCGAGGTCGGGCAGGGGTCCGGGCTCCACCGAGGCGGGCACGAGCTCGAGGTCGGGCCGCGCGAGGGCGGCACGCGCGAGCGACAGGAGCCGCGCGGGCGTGATCTTCCCGCGCGCGAGATGATGCGCGTGGATCGGATCGGCGCCGTACAGCTCGCGCGCCCAGTAGTCGCGCACCGCCATGTCGACGAGGTGGGTCTCGTCGGTGACGAGCTCGGTCGACAACGGCACGCCCGTCTCGAACGCGCTCGAGTGCAGCACGCGCTGACAGAAGCCGTGGATGGTGGAGATCGACGCGAGATCGAACGCGCGCAGCGAGGCCACCAGTCGCTCGAGGTCGCCGGCGGTCCGGCCGGCGCGGCGGCGCGCCTGGGCGAGGCGCGCGAGGTCGGGATCGACGGCGCCGTCCTCCGCCGCCCACGCCGCGATCGCGTTGCGCAGCCGCCCGCGGATGCGGTCGCGCAGCTCGGCAGCTGCGGCTTCCGTGAACGTGACGACGAGGATCTCGTCGACGCCGAGCTCGAGCTCCACGAGCGCGCGCACGAACAGCGTCGCGATCGCGTGGGTCTTGCCCGTGCCCGCGCTCGCCTCGACGAGCCGCACACCCGACAGCGGAATCGTGGCGGGATCGAGCGCGCTCACGTCGACCTCCGCGACTGCACGAGCGGACCGAACACGCGGCACGCCAGCTCCATGAAACCGCCGCCCGCCGGCGCCGCATCCGGGAAGAGGCTGTAGTCGGGCGCGAACACGTCGT
>CAYXVR010000038.1:0-12044 GCA_964468635.1 uncultured Nannocystaceae bacterium | reverse complement strand
CCGGCCCGCGGTGTCGACGATCACGACGTCGTGGAGCTTCTGCTTCGCGACCGCCACGGACTCCCGGGCCACCGCCACCGGGTCCCCGACCCCGTTGCCGGGCTCGGGCGCGAACACGTCGTCGGATCCTTGCGGGTCGCCGAACACGCGGCGCACCTCGGGGCTCGCGGGCTCGAACTTCTCGAATCCGGCACCGCCCGACCGCCACTGCTTGCGCGCGGCCGCGAGCGCAGCGTCGGGGTCGCGGGTCTCGAGGAAGCACTCGGCGAACGCCATCGATGCGTCGGGGAAGAGCAGGAGCGGCTCGCGCAAGCCGATCCGGTAGAGCTCGAGCAGGTCCGCGAGCACACGCGTCGGCTCCGGCACCGGCGCGAGCTCGACGACGACGAGCTCCGAGTTCGCGGGTGTGCGCCCGATCATCGCGCTCGTCGGTGCGCCGTCGGGCGTGACGGCGCACAGTACCAGGTGCTCGATCCACAGCCAGAGCTGGTGGCGCGCGCGCGGCCGGCTGAAGCGCGCGACGAGCCGACCGCCCGCATCGAGCTCGCCGAGCCGACCCACGATCCGCACGCTGCCGTCCGCGGTGGGCACGTCCAGCTCGACCTCGCGCGCGGCGACCGGACCCTGTCGTCGCAGACGGACGGCCTCGAGGATCCGATCGATCTCGTAGCCGAGGTCCTCGAAGAGCGCGAGCCCCACCGAGCCGAGCGGGAGTCCTCCACCGCCGCGCAACAGCGTGAACGCGTGCTCGGCATCGACGCCCTGGAGCCGCTGACGCAGGAGCTCGTCGCCGAGCCGCCAGCGCTGCAGCCCGTCGAGCTCCATCGGCTCGCGATCACCGATGTCGTCCTCCCACGTGCGCAGGTCGACGTCGAGGCGTCGACGCAACAACTCGCGCACCGGCTGCTGGAAGAACCGCACGAGCCGATCGAGCCGCACGGTGGTCTCGTCGTCGTCGGGCGGCGCGAGCGGCTGGAGGAAGAGCGGCGCCCGCCGCTGGCCGTGACGCTGGCCCACGAGCGCGCGTGCGCCCTCGAGCCACGCGCGCGTGTAGCTGAACAGCCGCGGATCCGCGGACGCTCCGAACGTGCGCGGGCTGAACGGCTGCATCGGCTGGCGCACGACGAGGCGCCTTCGCACGGCGTCCTCGCGGTCGTCACCCGGCACGACGAACGCATCGTCCAACGCGTCGAGCAGCTCCGCGAGCACGACGGACGGCGGCAGATCGCGATCGTCCTGGCTGCTCTGGCCGACGTAGCCGAGCAGCAGGTGCTGCCGGCACGAGAGCACGGCCTCGAGGAACACGTAGCGATCGTCGGCGCGGCGCGAGCGATCGCCGAGTCGCGGCGACGCGCGCACCAGATCGAACGCGAGCGGTGGGCTCGAGCGCGGGAAGTCGGTGTCGCCCAGCCCGACGATCGCGACGACGCGGAACGGGATCGCCCGCATCGGCTGCAGGCCGCAGACCGTGACGCCGCCGCTCATGAAGCCGCGGGCGGGCCGGTCGGAGCCGAGCTTGTCGAGCACTGCTTCGTGGAACGCCGGCAGCGGCACGTCGTTCGCGAATCCGGCCGCATCGGCGGCGTCGGCCACCGCCGCGATCGCGCCGCGGAGCTCGTCGAGCTCCCACTCGCGCATCGGACGAGGTGCGAGCAGATCCGCGATGACCGTCTCGAGATCGATCTGCCACGCCCGGGGAGAGCGCGGGCGCTCGAGTGCGGCCGCGAGCGCGAACAGCCGCTCGCAGAACTCGACGAAGCGACCGAGCAGCTCGCCACGCTGGCCCTCGATCTCGTCGTACGGCAGCACGCCGCCGAACATCTCGCGCTTCTCGGTGGGCAGCGCCCAGCCGACCAGCAGCCGCCGCAGTCCGAAGCGCCACGTCGCCTCCTCGTGCGCGGGTTGTCCGTGGCGCTTGCGATGGCGCGCGTCGATGCCCCACCGGATGCCGGCCTCCGCGACCCACCGCGCGATCGTGTCGACGTCGTCGGGGGCGATGCCCAGCCGCAACTGCACCGGCTCGAGCACGAGCAGATCGAGCAGCTCGCTCGCGGTGGCCCGGCCGCCCACGAGCGCGAGGATCCGGCTCCACGCCTCGAGGGTGGGGCTCTCCGCCCGGGCCGAGCGATCCGCGATGCACCACGGCAGGTGGGTGGGATCGGTGCGATCGCGCTCGAACACCGCCTCGACGAGCGGCGCGTACGTGTCGATGTCGGTGGCGAGCACCACGATGTCGCGCGGCTGCAGCGTGGGGTCGCGCGCGAGCAGGTCGAGCAATCGATCGTGCAGCACCTCCACTTCGCGCAGGCGCGAGTGACAGGCGAACACGCCGATCGAGTCGTCGTCGGCAGCGAGCGGCAGCGGCTCTGCGGTGCTGCGCCCGAGCGCATCGTTGCCGCGCCAGCGCAGCTGCAGCACGTCGGACTGCAGGACCGCCAGCGCGCGATCGTGGGGCGGATCGACGTAGAGGTCGCGCGGGGGCTCGACGTACTCGGTCTCGCCCTCGAGCACCGCCTGGAACTCGCGGCCCACCGCACCGA
Source organism: uncultured Nannocystaceae bacterium (assembly GCA_964468635.1). GTDB lineage: Bacteria > Myxococcota_A > Polyangia > Nannocystales > Nannocystaceae > Xiheibacterium. The sequence continues at coordinate 9,504 of CAYXVR010000038.1, read as the reverse complement.
GCGACGCGAGCAGCGGATTGCCCTCGTCGAGGCTGGGCAGCGCGTCGGGGGTCGCGCGTCGGAGCTCGCGCAGGATCTCGCGATGCGAGCGAATGCCCGCCCACCACTGCCGCGACGGTGACAGCACGAACAGGTGCACGTCGACGAAGCGCGCGAGCGCGGACAACATGCGCAAGAGCACCGGCGGCAGCGTGGACACGCCGAACACGGCGACGCGCGCCGGCAGTCCGGCCGGACGCTCGTGCGCGCGCGCGAGCGCGGCGAAGAACGCCTCCTGCAGGCCCGCGAAGTGATCCGTGCCCGTGGTGGCCACGACCGAGCGCCACAGCTCGGCCTGCCAGTCGTCGCCGATTCCGCGCTCCCAGCCGAGCACGAGGTCGGGCCGGTGCACGAGGTACTCGTCGAACAGCCCCGCGACCCGCTGCGCGAGCTGGAAGCGCGCGACGCCCGTGGGGTCGTCGCGGCAGTACGCGCGCAGCTCCGCGAACGCGGGCATCGCGAGCGACTCGCTCGACTCCGCGAGATTGGGCAGCACGGTCCACAGGAAGCGCTCGCGCTCGTCGAGATCGAGCGCCTTCGCGCGCTCGCCGAGCACGGCCTGCAACGTGCGCGCGACGAAGCGGCGCGGAAACGGGAACTCCGCGCCCGACCACACGCCGAAGCGGCGCGCGAGCTGCATCGACAGCCACACGGCCATGCCCCGGTTCGCGACGACGATCGGCTCGGGAACGAGCGGACCCGCGACCGGTCGCGCGAGCAGCTCACCCAGCTCGAGGGCGAGCTCCTCGACGCGGTTGCTGCGATGCACGCAGAGCACCGGACTCACGCTGCCGCCGTCGCAACCGGTGTGCAAGGGCATCGCGCCGGTCCGCGAGTCGTGATATTCGCCGAGCACCATGGCAAGGACTGCGTTGTTCGGGCGTTTGCGGCGGATCGTGGCGATGTGCAGGTGGGCGCGCGAGCGCGGCCTCTCGGGTGCCGAGGAGATCGTCTCGGAGTTCCGCGCGGAGCTCAGTCGCCGCGCGTTCCTGCGTGCCGCCGCGAGCACCGCGCTCGTGCCCGCCGCAGCGTGCGGCGGCGACGACACCGGCGACGACACCGGCGCGGGCTCGAGCGGCACCGACGGCTCGAGCGGGTCGAGCGGGATCGACGGGTCGAGCGGTACCGATGGCTCGAGTGGCAGCGCGGACTCGACGAGCGGCGGCGAGACCAGCGCGCGCGTTGCCGTGATCGGCGGCGGCATGGCGGGGCTGCACTGCGCGATGCGGCTTGCCGAGGTCGGCGTCGACGTGACGGTCTACGAGGCCTCCGATCGCACCGGCGGCCGCATCTTCACCGCGCGCGGCATGTTCTCGGGCGACCTCGTCGGGGAGCTGGGCGGCGAGTTCATCGACACGGGCCACCTCACGATGCAGGCGCTCGCCGAGGAATTCGAGATCGCGCTCGATGATCGCACCGCGGCGCTGCCTGGCGGCACGACGGTCGACACGTGGTGGATCGAAGGTGTCGCGGTGCCCGAGGCGACGGTGGTCGAGCAGTTCGGCGAGGTCGCGCCGCTCATGCTGGACCTCGTCGAGATGGCGGACAGCGACGACGAGGCCTACGCCATGCTCGACGTCATCCCGCTCTCCACCTGGCTCGACGACAACGTCCCGCCGGCGACGTACCCGGAGCTGCATGCGATCCTCACGGCGGCGTACCGCGGCGAGTACGGCCGCGAGACCTCCGAGCAGTCCGTGCTCAACATGCTCTACCTGATCGGCTCCGACGACCCGGATCCGTTCCGCATCTTCGGCGTGTCGGACGAGCGATTCCACACCCATCTCGGCAACGACTCGATCACCACGGCGATCGCCGAGACGATCACGGATCGCATCCAGACCGGCATGACGCTCGTGTCGGCCCGCGATGCCGGCGAGGCCTTCACGCTCGTGTTCATGGGCGCCGATGGCGAGGTGGAGGTGGAGGCGGATCACGTCGTGTTCGCGCTGCCGTTCACGCGGCTGCGCCAGGTCGACCTCGAGATGCTCACGCTCACCGAGGACAAGCGCGCCGTGATCGCCGAGCTCGCGTACGGCACGAACGCGAAGGTCATGGGCGAGTTCACCGAGCGCGTGTGGACGACGCAGCACATGGCCAGCGGCAGCGTCACCACGGACGAGGACTTCCAACAGACGTGGGACACGTCGATCGGCCAGGACGGCGACGCGGGGCTGCTGACGAACTTCCTCGGTGGCGACCAAGGCGTGGCCGCGGGCGACGGCGAGGCGGAGGCGTGGTTCACCGACGTCTGCGTCGCGGGTGTCGAGGCCGTGTTCCCCGGCGCCGAAGCGGCCTACGTCGCGGGCTCCGCCGTGCGCATGCACTGGCCCACCCACCCGCAGACGCTCGGCAGCTACGCTTGCTACCTGCCCGGTCAATGGGCGTTCTACGGCATCGAGGGCGCGCGCGAGGGCAACGTGCACTTCTGCGGCGAGCACTGCTCGCTCGAGTTCCAGGGCTACATGGAAGGCGCGGCGGAAACGGGCGCGCTCGTGGCCGCGGCGATCCTCGAGGACCTCGGCATCATGATGTCGCAGCGCCATCGCGCGATCGTCGAGCGCAAGCTCGTCGTGCCGCATCCGGCGATCCACGGGCGCTTGCCCGAGCGTCCGCGCTGGCTCGCGCGCCAACGTGCGCTCGCGCTGCGCTGATCCGGATCACGCCGACCGATTGCCCGGCGGCTTGACGGGCGGCGGCGGCGGCGGTCGCAGCGACGTCGTCACCGACGGCGTCTGCTCCTGACGAGGGCTCGCAGGAGCGACGGGCGCGTCCGCGACGAGCGTCGGCGTGCGCGGCGGGGGCAAGGCGGGATCCCAGGGCCCCGTCATGGGCAGCGCGGGCATCGACGGCGCGGTGGAGCTGGTGGACTCGGGCCATGCGCTCGCGAGCGCGAGCTCGGCCGTCTCCACGCCGACCGGATCCGTGTCGCGACGGATCGCGATGCCGTCGGTGGACGCCTCCGCCGTCGCCGGCACGATCGGGTGCGCGCCCGACAGCGACGGCTCGCTCTTGCCCGCCTCGCCGCTGCGCACGAGCGCGAAGCGGTAGAGCACGGGCGCAACCAGCTCGTTCAAGGCGACGACGCCCAGCGTCATCGCGCCCGCGTCCGCGCCGAACTGCGGGAACGTGCGCGCGAAGAGCATCGACAGCGCGAGCGCGAGGCCGGCCTGCGGCAAGAGGCCGAAGCCCACCCATCGCCGCACGACCTCCGGTGCGCCGGAGATCCGCGTGGCGATCCGAGCGCCGCCGAGGAAGCCGAGCGCGCGCGCGACCACGAAGACGACGGCGGGCAAGCCCACGACGGCGAGCACGTCGAGGTGGATCGTCGCGCCGGCGACTGCGAAGAACACGAGGTACACCGGGAGCGCCGAGCCCTCGATCGCGTGGTGGAGCGCCTCGCCCTGGCCCGTGAGGTTGCGGATGAGGATGCCGGCCGACAGCGCGACGAGCAGCGGATCGAGCCCGATCCGCGCGCCGACCTCGGCCACCACGAAGCACACCATGAGCACGAACATCGGCGTGCCCTGGTTCACGCGCCGCAGGTAGAACGCGAGGATCATGCCGATGCCGGCGCCGGCCACGAACGAGCCGAGGAGCTCCCACGCGACGTGCACGAGCGTGCCGCCCGCGCTGCCGCCGTCGCCGAAGACGCTGGTGGCGAACGTGCTCGTGATGGCGAACAGCAGGATCACGACGAGGTCGGCAATCACGACGACGCCGAGCACCGTGCGACACACGGGCCCGTCGGCGGCCATCTCGGTGCGCAGCGCGACGACGACCGCGGGCGACTGGGCGGACATCACGACGCCGAGCACGAGCGCGATCGCGAGGACCTGGGTCGGCGACAGGCCGGCCATGAACGGCAGGAAGCTGCTCATGAGCACCGTCGCACCGGCGAGCACGAACGCGGTGCCGATGACGGCGACGAGCGTGATCCACAGGATCGTCCGCGCCAGCGGCCGCATCGTCTTGAGCTCGAGCTCGGTGCCGGCCGTGAGCGCGATGAGGGCGACCGCGACGCCGGTGAAGATCTTGAGGTCGTCCAGCGCCGCGTGCGGCAACAGATCGAGGCCGGAGGCGCCCGCCATGAGCCCGGCGCCGAGGTAGCCGGTGAGCTTCGGCAGCCGCAACGTCTTCGCGACGTGGCCCATGAGATACGCCGATAAGAGCAGGTAGCCGACCGACAGCGCCGTGGCCGAGCCGAGCGACGCGCCGGCGACCTGGAACGAGCGCGCGGCGACCATGAGGCCGATGACGGCGAGCAGCATGAGCGCGCGCACGATTCAGACCGCCTTCCCCGAGTGTTGGTCCTGCCAGCGCCAGAAGATCTGGAGGAAGAACTCGGTGATGATCGTGCTGCCGATCGCGGCGGTGAGGAACGAGGGCACGGGGCCGTCGGGATAGAAGAGCGCCGCGTTCACGGCGATCGCGATCGGCAGCGTGCCCATCGGAGCGAACACGAGCGACCGTCGGGCGTCCACCGGCAGCGCCACGTCCACGCGTTGGTAGACGATTCGGCCGCCGAGCCAGCGGCCGGCGAACCGCGCGACGAGCAGCACGATCATCATCACGCCGCCGAGCAACGTGGGGCGCCACATCGCGCCGGCGACGATGAGGAAGACGAGATAGATCGGCATCTCGAGCCGGCCGAGGATCTCGCCGAGCCGCGCCTTGTACTCCCCGGGGAAGTTCGCGAGGAGGACGCCCACGACGAAGCACACGACCAGCGGCGAGAGGTGGAGCTCGCTGGCCATGCCGGCGGTGAAGCCGACGGACCCGAGCAGCAGCGCAACGCCTTCGGTGGTCGAGTTGGGCAGCCGCAGGATCGCGTAGACCACGAAGCCGACGACGAACGCGAGCCCGAAGGTGACGAACAGCCACGCGGTGTTCGGCAGCTGCCAGGTGACGAGCGAGCCCGTGGGCCGGAAGTACGCATTGAGGAAGGCGAGTCCCACGAGGCCGGCGAGCTCGTCGAGGCTGGCGAGCGCGACGAGCCGGCTCTTCGCGTCCTCGCTGGTACGTCGCGCGCCGTAGCGGAGTGTCTCCGTGTCCGCCGCCATCGCGCCCGCGGCCCCGAAGATGAGCGCGTCGCGGACGATCGACACGTCCATCACGCCGTCGCCGGAGATGCCGCGCTGCACGACGAGGATCGTGCCGCAGCCCGCGACGATCATCAGGAACGGCAGGCCGGTGCCGATGCCGACGATGCTCGAGGTGCCGCGCGGCAGCGAGCCGAGCTTGCCGAACTCGATGCGGTTGCCGATCGTGAGGCCGATCCAGCCGAGCGCGAGGTGCAGTACGGGCTTGAGGTGATCGAGGACGTCGTCGCTGAGGATGTCGATCGGGTCCGAGCTCGCCAGCATGCCGAGCGCGAGGAACGGAAAGCCGGCCGCGACGACGCGCGAGCTGGTGCACGCGCGGATGCCCACCGAGATACGCGAGCACGAGCAGGGCGATGAGCCCGACGAGCGCCTTGATCACGATGAGCGGGCGCTCCTCCTGTGCGACCGGAGGCTCGGGGGCGTGCGGCGCGGTGGGCTCGACGTCGGGCGGCTCGCTCGCGAAGATCGAGAGGTCGGGGCCGGTCACCTCCGGGGGCGGTGCAGGGGGCGGTGATGCGACCACCGGCACGAACAGCGGGGGCAGCACGATCGGCGCGGGCGGTGCGGCGTTCGGATCGATCGGCGGCACCGCGTCGATGGGTGCTTCGAGCGGAGCGACGGGCGTCGCGGGCTTGGTCGACCCGAGCGGATCCTGGCTCGCCGGCGCGGTGGGAGGGGTCGGCGGCGCGGTCGGGAGCTTGGAGGGCGGCGCCGCCGGATCGATCGGCTTGCCGGGGTCGACGGGCGGCTGGCTCGGATTCGCGGGCGGTTGGCTCGGATTCGCGGGCGGCTGGCTCGGATCGACGGGCACCTTGCCCGGATCGACGGGTGGCTTGCTCGGATCGACGGGCGCCTTGCCCGGATCGACGGGTGGCTTGCTCGGATCGGCGGACGGCTTGCTCGGATCGACTGGCGCCTTCGGATCGGCGGGCACCGCCTTGGAATCGACGGTGGGCGATGCGCCGCTCGGCTGCGTCGGCGAGGGCCCGACGACGCCGAGGAACGCGAGGAGGAAGAGGACGACCGACACGATCTCGGCGCCGGGCGTGGGGCGAGCGCCGCCCGGCTCGCGCAGTATACCGTGGGTGGACGCCGCGCTCGCGCACGCGGCTTCGCGGCGCAGTTCGGCGTCTGGGGCCCGATCCACGCACGTGCAGCGGCTCGGCGCGGATCGTCGGCACACCGCAACGCCGCCGTCCCGCGGTCGTCGACTCGATCCCGCGGAGGACCACCGAGGCCTGGTCGAGGTGTGCCCGCCTTGCTTGGCAGACTGCGCATCGATCTCGCGAATCGGCCGCGAACCGATGGGCGATCCGTGCAGCGCCGCGATCGCGTCTGCGCGATTCGACCAATCGTGCGTGCATGCGTGGATTCACCTTCACAGCGAGGCGCGACCGCCTACAGTGCCGAGCCGGAGGGCTCTTCGATGTCACGTTGGACTCGACTCGCGCTCGTCGCTTCCGCTCCGCTCACCGCGTGTGCGCTCGACACCGGTAGCGTGGACACGTTCGGCGGCGGCTACTCGGTCGGCGACGTCGGTGACGACGACGACGACGGCGACGACGATGACACCGGCGACGACGGCGTCGAGAGCGGTCCGGTCGACGACGGACCGGCGGAGGACGGCGGTCCGGTCGGGCCCGGCGAGGGCGACTGCTGCGTCGGTCACGAGACGCCCGGCTGCGGCGACGAGGCGATGGCGACGTGCGTGTGCGCGCAGGATCCGTTCTGTTGCGACACGAAGTGGGACGAGCTGTGCTCGACGTTGGTCGAGAAGTACGGGTGCGGTCTGTGCGACGCGCCGACCGACGAGGGACCCGCGGAGGAAGGACCGGTCGAGGACGACGGCGGCATCGACGACGGTGGCGGCACCGATGACGGCGGTGGGCTCGACGACGGCGACGGGCTCGACGACGGCGGTGGCACCGACGACGGCGGCGGCGAGACGGGCGACGGCGGCGAGGTGGAGGACGACGGCGGTGCGGCGGGCGATTGCTGCACGCCGCACGCCGGCACCGGCTGCAGCGACGCGACGATCGAGTCGTGCGTGTGCGAGGGCGACGCGTACTGCTGCGACACCGAGTGGGACGACATCTGCGTCGGCGAGGTCGAGTCGTTCGGGTGCGGCGACTGTGGTGGCGGCGGCGGCGGGACGACCGGCGGGCCCGATCCGGATCCGACCGGCGCGAGCGGGACCGACGACGGCGGCGGGGGAGCGGACTGCTGCGTGCCCGCGACCGAGCCCGGCTGCGCGGATCCGGAGGTCGAGGCGTGCGTGTGCGCGGACGATGCGTACTGCTGCGCGACCGCGTGGGACGACATCTGCGTCGGCGAGGTCGACGCGTTCGGCTGCGGCACGTGCGGGGGCGCGGGCGATGCCGGCGACGACGGCGGCGCGGGCGTGGGCGACTGCTGCGAGGCGCACGCCGCCGGCTGCAGCGAGCCGACGATCGAAGCGTGCGTCTGCGCCGAGGATGCCTACTGCTGCGAGACGGAGTGGGACGGCATCTGCATCGGCGAGGTGGACTCGCTCGGGTGCGGCGTCTGTCCGTAGCTCCCTTCGCGAGCTACTTCGCGAACAACGCCTCGATGCGCCCGATGAGCGCCGACTCGTCGGCGCTCACCTGGCCGTCGGCCTCCGCGATCGCACGCATGCCGGCGATCACCTGTGCGCGCGTCTCGGCCGACAGCGACTTGGCCAGCGCGGAGGCGCGCTTCTCGGTCTCGGCGATGCGCGCGTCGTGCTCGGGATTGGCCTTGTAGTCGGAGACCGTCTTGCGCAGGATCTCGCCGATCGCCTCGAGCGAGGCGTCCGGGTCGAGCTGACGGAGCCCGTTGGCGAGCGTGCGCATCTCGTCGCCGGTGATCGCTCCGTCCGCGGTGTGAGCGACGGTGAGGTACATGAACGCGATCGCGTCGAGGTCGGCCATGGCCGCGATCGTATCAGAGCGCCAGATCGATCTCGTGGCCCGTCGCGGGATCCCGCAGCAGGATCCGCTGACCGCGAGCCTTCGCCTGTCGCAGCATCTGCAACAGTCCGAGTGCTTGTCCGACGACCTCGCCCGGTGTGCGAGCGCCGAGCTCCTGCGCGAGCGTCACGAGCAGCATCGCCGTCTTGCCGGGGACCTCGATGGCCATCGGCCCGGGGTCCCCGGCCGGCAAGCCGGCCTTCGGATCGAAGACCACGGAGGCTAATCGCCCTTGATCTCGCCGCGTGCGAAGATCGAGGCGACGTACGTGAGCACGTCCGTGGCGCTGATCTCGTCGTAGCCGTAGTTGCGGATGAGGCGCTGCTTCACCACCTCGATCTTCTCCTGGGCTTCCTTGTCGACGACGTTCGACACGAGACTCGTGAGCTTGATGCTGTCCTTCTGATCCTCGAACAGCTTGAGCTCGAGCGCCTTGAACAGCCGCTCGTTCGTGCGGAAGTCGAACTGCTTGCCCTCGATGGCCAGCGCGCCGATGTAGTTCATGATCTCGCGCCGGAAGTCGTCCTTGCGGCTCTCGGGGATGTCGATCTTCGTCTCGATCGACCGCATGAGCCGCTCGTCCGGCTCCTCGTCCTGGCCGGTGTACGGGTTCTTGACCTTCTCGCGCTGCGTGTACGCCTTGACGTTGTCGATGTAGTTGCCGCACAGGCGCGAGATGGCCTCGTCGTCGGCACTGATCGCGCGCTGGACCTCGTTCTTCACGATGTCCTCGTACTCCTGCTTCACGACGGCGAGCAGCTCGCCGTAGCGCTTGCGATCGTCCTCGGACGTGATGAGGCTGTGGCTGCGCAGGCCGGACTCGAGCTCGTTCATCACCATGAACGGGTTGATGCTCATCTGGCCGCGATCGCTCACGAGGCAGTTCGCGATCTTGTCCTGGACGTAGCGGGCGGAGATGCCGTCCATGCCCTCGCGGTTCGCCTCCTTGCGCAGCTCCTTCACCGTGTCCTGCGTGAAGCCGGGCAGGGTCTTGCCGTCGTAGAGCTTGAGCTTCTGCAAGAGCGCCAGCTGGTGCTTCTTGGGCTCTTCCAACCGAGTGAGCACGGCCCACATCGCCGCCATCTCGAGCGTGTGCGGGGCGATGAAGCGCCCGCGGACCTTCCGCGGGTTGTAGTCCTTCGTGTAGATCTTGATCTCCTCGGACAGCTTCGTGATGTACGGGATGTCGATCTTCACCGTACGGTCGCGGAGCGCCTCCATGAACCGGTTCTCGAGCAGCCGCTGGTACTCGGCCTCGTTCGTGTGACCGATGATCACCTCGTCGATGTCGGTCTGCGCGAACTTCTTCGGCTTGATCTTCTGCTCCTGCGTGGCGCCGAGCAGGTCGTAGAGGAACGCGACGTCGAGCTTCAGGATCTCGACGAACTCGA
>CAYXVR010000037.1:28865-101704 GCA_964468635.1 uncultured Nannocystaceae bacterium | reverse complement strand
AAGCGCGCCTCGATCACGTTGTGCACCCGGCGGCCCGTCGCCGTGAACGGATAGCGCGCCTCCCAGTGGGCCGCGCCGCGCTCGTCGTCGGCGGTGATGTCCGAGAACGTCACCTCCAGATCCTTCGCGCGCGCGCACAGCATCCGCCACATGTCCTTCGCGCGCTTCCCCACGAGCTTGCCGAACACCGGATCCGAGAACTCGATCTCGTCGTGGTAGCACGCGACCATGCCCTCGGCGTCGCGCTTCGCGAAGGCCGTGTAGAAGCGCTCGATCAGGCGGGCGTGCTCGTGCATGCCCCGGGCTTGCCACGAGTCACGCCTCCCGTCCACCTCACTGCCAGTACGGCTCGCAACAGTCGTAGAGCACCTGCCAGTCGATGTCCTGGGCGAACACGACGCCGCCGAACGCGAACTCGCCGACGATCTCCAGCTCGGCCTCACCCACGAGCGACGTCGCCGGCTCGGTGCAACGCCCGCGGCCCTCGACCGCGAACAGCCCCGGCGCGATGACCTCGTTGTTCGTCATGTCCGCCGTGCACGACTCCGCCGACCACCAGCGCGCCATCTCCGAGTCGAGCTCGTCGAACACGAGCACCGTCGCCGGCAGGCCATCGCCCACCTGCCCGCCCGACGCTTCCACCGACAGGTAGATCGTCAGCCGCTCGTCGAGCCCCTGGAAGTACAGCGTCGTCTGCCCGTCGCCGCTCGCGCCCGCGAGCGCGGCGCAGCTCGCCGCCCACAGCGATCCGTTCCAGTCGATGTCCTCGTCGATCGCACCCGCGAGCCCCATCGACAGCCGCGCCTCCGCGCTCTCGTCGAAGCACGCGCCCGCGTCCCAGCTCGTGTCGCCGGCGTCCTCGAACACCCACGCACCGGCGTCGAGACAGCGCGGATCGTCACACGCCGCGGGGATCTCGGTGCCCTCGCTGCCGCTCGTGACGTCGCGCGACTGCGACGCACCACCCGGCAGCCACACCGTCACGTTCACGTCCGAGTCCTTGCGCACCGCGACGCAGAAGCTGCCGTCGTCCGCCGATGTCGCCGACGCATCGCCGGTGTAGTCGAGCCCGCTCGCGATCACGTACGCGCCCGCGATCGGCGAGCCCTCGGCATCGACCACCTCGCCGCGAAGGCACGTCGCCTCCATCGGCTGATCGCAGTTCCACGGCGACAGGTGCGTGATCGTGCCCGTGTACACGCCGCGATCGGCGTCGAGCGTCGCGGTGCCCTCCTCCTCCCAGACGCCCGCCGCGTCGTCGAAGCCCCACAACGCGATCGTCGCGGGCGGATCCACAGGCGCCGGATCGGGCAGCGGGAACTCGACGACCACGCCCATCCCGTCCGCGACCGTGAGGTCGACGTCGCCCTGGCGCACCGTCACGTCGACGACGCCGAACGTCTCGAGCTGCACCGTGCCGCCATCGAGCGTGCGCGCGCGCCCGTCCCCCGGATACGCCGCGAGCTCGGCCGCGTCGGCGGGGTTGAGCGGCGTGAGGTGCACGTCGACCATGCCCGTGATCGCACCGCCCTGCCGATCGACGAACGCACCGGCCGGCGCTTCGATCGCGGCGCCGCGCATGCCCTCCGCGCGACCGCCCGCATCGACGTCGAACGGGATCGCCGGCGCTTCGGCGATCATCGTGACGCGCAGCGCCGTCGCACCGTCGGCGACCGTCACGCGCTCGAGCCCGCGAACGAAGCCCGCGCGATGGAACTCGAGCACGAGCACCTCGCCCGGTGCGGCCTCCACCTCGAAGCGACCGCTCGCGTCGGTCCTGCCCAGCTCGACGTCGTCCTGCACGACTGCGACGTCGACGATCGCAGCGCCGCCCTTGTCGAGCACGGTGCCCGCGACGCGCGGCCGCGGATCCGCTTCGGGATCCGGCGCGGACGATCCGAGATCGACGGCGCACGCGGCGGGCAACGCGAGGACGAGGGCACGACACAGGGCGGTGACGAGGAGACGCGGAGGCATCGGCATGGCCGACCACGACGGGCCGCCGCGGTCGCACATGCACGCAAGGCCGCGAAATGGCGCGTCCGCTGCACGGCGTGGCCCCGCCTCTACAGCGTTCGCACCATCGGCCGGCGAAACCGAGCACGAGTGGTCGATCCGTCCACCTCCACCCTCCGTACCGCCCTCCGAACCGGCTCCGAGGCCCGCGATCCTGCGGGTGGAGCGGCCTGCCAGGAGATGCACCGTCGATGGGACCCAACAACGAGCAGCGCACCCCGAGTTCCCGGACCGCGGTGCGTCTCCTGGCCTCCTTCGCCCTCGTCTCGACCTTCGCGATTCCATCGCTCGCGCTCGCCCACATGGGCAGCAAGAAGACGATCGATGCGCGCATGACGGAAACGGGTGCGGAGCTGGAGGTCCGCGTCGACGCCGTCGACGCCGCGCTCGCGTTGGGCATGCCGATGGACTCCGGGCCCGCCGAGCTCGCGCGTCACGAGCCGCTCGTGACGAGCTGGCTCGCGGGCGGCATCACACTCGTCGGGGCGAGCGGGCCATGCACCTCGAGCGCCGATGATGTGTCGTTCGTCGAGACCGACGGCAAGCCGACGCTCGCCGTCGGTCTTTCGTATGCGTGCCCGACTCCGCTCGGCGAGCTCGTGCTGCGCGACGACACCGTGTTCGCCGACGATCCCGAGCACCAGACGATCGTCGCCGTCGCGGGCCCCACCGGCGCGACGCCCCACCTGTTGAAGGACGGCGAGCGCGGCGTCGTGCTCGGCGCCGTGCCGGCCGCGGGCGAGACCGTGCGCAACTTCCTGCGCGAGGGCGCGATCCACCTGTTCGGCGGCTACGACCACCTGCTGTTCCTGCTCTCGCTCGTGCTGTCCGCGGGCTTGCTCGCCAAGTCGCGCGGCCTCGGCAAGGCGCTGCGCGACGTCGCGTGGGTCGTCACCGCGTTCACGATCGGTCACAGCATCAGCCTCGCTGCTGCCACGCTCGGGCTCGTGTCGTTGCCGTCGCAGCTCGTCGAGAGCGCGATCGCGGGCTCCATCGTGCTCGTCGCCGGCCTCAACATCGTGAAGCCGCAGGCCCGCGTGGCACGCCCGTGGATCGCCGGCGTGTTCGGCCTCGTGCACGGCTTCGGCTTCTCGTCGGTGCTCGCCGAGGTCGGGCTGCCGATCGGCCAGCGTGCGCTCGCACTCGCGGCGTTCAACGTCGGCATCGAGCTCGCGCAGCTGTTGTTCGTCGCGATCGTGATGCTGCCCCTCGTGTGGGCCGCCGGCTACCGCGCCTATCCGCGAGTGGTCGTCCAGGGAGGTTCGCTCGCCATCGCCATCTGCGGATGCGTGTGGCTGGTCGAACGTGGCTTCGGTCTCTGAGCGTCGTCGACGTTCGGCAATCGATCCACGAACGGAAGAGGGAGACGTACCGGGCAGCGAACGCTGCCCGTTTGGGAGGACGCATGCTGAAGAACGGAATCATCTTGCCGGGGCTGCTCGTCATTGCAGCCAACGGCTGTGGCGGAGGCGGTAGCGACGACCTACCGGACACCGCACCACGAACGGTCGAGCTCGTCGTCGAGGGGGAGTTCACGAATGCCGGCGGCATCGCGGTGAGCTCGGATGGCGCGGACTTCTGGGTGTTGGCGTCAGACGCGGACTCCAAGCCCGGCGTGTTCACCGTCGACGTCGAGGACAAGAGCGCGGAGCCGCTGCACGTCGGCGACATGTTCTATCCCTCGGACATCGCCGTGTCGTGCGACGACGAGGCGCTGTTCGTGAGCGACATGGGTGCGCCCGCGGTCGACACGGGCGTGACCACGGAGGACGGGATGGCACCGCCGCAAGCCGGCGGGATCCACAAGGTCTCGACCGGCGGCGGCGAGATCACGAAGCTCGACACGCCCGGACTGTCCGCGGCCGCCGGCATCGTGGTGAGCCACGACTGCTCGCAGCTGTTCGTCAGCGGCTACACCGACGACGGCACGCCCGGCGTGTTCGCGGTGCCGCTCGCGGGCGGCAGCATCGACGTGATCCACAAGGGCGATCCGCTCGTCGGCCCCACCACGATCCACTCGGACGAGAACGACGTGATCTGGACGATGGCCCACGGCTCGCGCACCGAGGAGGGCGAGGGCGCCCTGTTCGCGATCACGGTGGACGGCGACGTCACGCCGGTCGCTGGTGGGCTCGCCATGGGTCGCATCGGCGGCGTGTCGCTCGTGCCCGGCGGCGTCACGGCCGTCATCCCCGTCAACGGCGAAGGTGGGCGCGGCATGCTCGTCACCGCCAACACGCAGACCGGCGCGCGCGAGGTCCTCGAGACCCCGGAAGCGTCGTACGTCACCGGCACGGCTGCCGCTCGCAGTGCGCCCGTCATGGGCCTCGCGACGGACGGCGGCGCCATTTTCAAGCTCGGATTCTGATCGACAGAGAGATCGCACCATGAAGACGCAACACATCCTTTCGTCCAGCCTCGTCGCCGCCGCGGCCCTCGCCGCCATGCCCAGCACCGCGGAGGCATCCAGCCACCGCGAAGCACCGGCGATCGCCGAGGACCAGTACGCCGACAACACGGACGTCTACACGTTCATCAGCCCGGAGAACCCAGACCGGCTCGTGCTCGTGGCCAACTACGTGCCGCTGCTGATCCCGTCCTCGGGCCCGAACTTCTACCGGTTCTCGGACAGTGCCCGCTACGAGATCCGCATCGACAACACCGGCGATGCGCTGTCCGACGTGGTCTACCAGTTCGAGTTCAAGACGACCGTGGCCAACGGCGCCACGTTCCTCTACAACGTCGGGCCGATCGACGCGATCGACAGCCCCAACCTGAACGTGCGCCAGACGTACAACGTGTACATGGCGTACAAGGACGCGCAGGGCCACCAGAAGATCGAGAAGATCGTGTCGAACGCGCCGGTGGCTCCGTGGCACGTCGGCGATCGCACGTTCCCGGAGGACTCGTACGAGGACGTCGCGATGCAGGCGATCACGACCGCGACCGACGGATCGAGCGTGTTCGCCGGTCCGCGCGACGAGCCGTTCTTCGTGGACCTGCACGTGTTCGACCTGCTCGGGGTCGCCGGTGCGCCCACGACCGACGGCATCAACGTGATGTCGATCGTGATGGAGGTGCCGATCACCCGCATCTCCGACAAGCAGACGCGCGCGGCGGATGCGACGTCGAAGAAGGCGATCGCGGGCGTGTGGGCCCGCGCGCTGCGTCCGATCGTCACCGTGCGCAACGGCAACAAGGACGACTCGAACTTCGGCGGCTGGCAGCAGGTGTCGCGCCTCGCGGTGCCGCTCGTGAACGAGGTGGTCGTCGCGCTGCAGGACAAGAACGCGTTCAACCGGGGCGTGCCGGTGGACGACGTCACGAACTTCGGCAACTACATCCTGCAGCCCGAGCTGCCCGGCCTGCTCAACGCGGTGCTCGGCGCCGGCTGTGCGCCCACGCCCGACGACGGACGGCTCGACATCGTCGGGATCCTCTCGCCCAACAACACCGCTCCGGCGGATCTGCTGCGCATCAACGTCGCGCAGGGTCAGACCTACGAACAGTCGGCGTTCCCGAACGGTCGCAAGCTCGAGGACGACGTGACCGACACGCTGCTCACCGTGATCTGCAACAACGGTGGCGCGCTCGGTGACGGCGTGGACGCGAACGACCTGCCGTTCACGCACGCGATGCCGTACCTGGCCCCGCCGCACTCGGGCAACCCGCTCTGAGCGACGGGCCCAGCCCCCCGCGCGCCGTCGACCCCTTCGGGTCGGCGGCGCGCGGCCGTTTCCGGCCCTAGATCGGACGGAGCGCCCGCGCGTTCCGAGACACCACGATGCCGCCGCGCCCCATCCACCTGCCGATCGCCGAGCCGTGCCACGAGGACTGGGACGCGATGGAGCCGCGCGAGCGCGGTCGCTTCTGTGCGAGCTGCAAGAAGGACGTGCACGACCTGTCGTCGATGACCGAGGACGAGGCGCGCGCGTTCCTGCGCGAGCGCGCCGGCACGCGGCTGTGCGTGAACTACAGGCACGACACGGCGGGCCGCATCCAGTTCCGGGCCGCGGCTGCGGCCGCGCTCGCGGTCACGGCGCTCGCCGCCTGCACGCCGCACGAGCGCGCGACGCCGCAGCCGACCACGCAGACCACCGAGCCCGCACCGACGGCCGTCGTGCCGCCGTCGATGCCGACCGAGCCGCCGAAGGGGCCCGAGCCGCAGATGCCGACGATGCTGGGCCAAGCCGTCGCGCCGCCGGTCGAGCCGATGCCCATGCGCAAGGGCGACATCTCCGTGCCGAACGAACCGTGCGATCCGCCGGTCGAACCGACGACGATGATCCGCGGCGAGATCGCACCGGAGCCTCCGCCGGTCGTCGAGACGACCAGCATGACGCGCGGACGCATCCGCGCGCGCTGACATCACGCTGCAGTCAGCACACCGTCGAGGAATCGATAGGTGTGCGACCAGCAGCGCCGAGCGTTGCGCAGGAAGACGAGGGCGTGGAACGCATGCGTCTCGCCCTCGTACTCGGGCGCCTCGCAGTGCGCGCCGAGGCGCTGCAGCGCCCGAGACAGTCGGCGCGTGTCGTCGGCGACCGGATCGCGCGTGCCCACGGGTGCGAAGAACGGCGGCAGCGGGCGCGACGGCGGGCCGGCCACCTCGAGCACGCGCAACGGATCCGCGAGGTCCAGCGTGGGATCGTCGTCGCGCGCATCGATACCCAGGTAGCTGTCGGCGATGTGCGCGATGTGATCGTGGAAGAAGAGCGGCATCGGCCGCGGGCCGCGACGGAAGCGATCCGGGTCGCGCACCTCGAGCAGCCCGCACGCCGCGACGACCGCCGCCGGCACGCGGCCGAGCGCGAAGATCTCGCGCGCCCACGGCTCGGGTCGCTCCCAGCAACTCGCGATCGCGAGCACCGTCGCCAGGTTCGCGCCCGCGGACTCGCCCGCGAGGACGATGCGCGACGGATCGCCGCCGAACTCGTGCGCGTGCTCGATCACCCAGCGATACGCGGCAGCGGCATCCATCACGCCCGCGGGGAAGCGATGGCGCGGCGCGAGCCGATAGCTGATGTTGCACACGACGTAACCGCGCCGCGCGAACGCCAGCGCCATGACGTAGTGCGTGTCCTTCGACAGCAGCCGGAAGCCGCCGCCGTGGATGTAGAGCACGACGGGGCGCGGACCGCCGCCACCGATCGGGCGGTACACGTCGAGCACGTGCTCGCGCGCGCCGCCGTCGACGTACGGGATGTCGCGCACGACCTCCACGTTGTGGCGCTCGGGCCGCGACGCGGGCAGCAAGCGCCCCGCGGCCGCGAGCCCGATCCAGATGTGATCGACCACCATCGCGCCTGCGCGCCGACGCAGCCGAGTGTGCAGGCTCGCCTTCCCCACCATGCGTGCGACAGCATAGCCCGCGCGGCGCTGAGCGGCTCGGCTGCCGTCATTGCGTAGCGTGGCTTCCGCCGCCGCTCGGGATCGCGTCGTCGGAGCACGCGCGCACGCGCCCGGCCTCGGCCTCGATCACCGCGCCGTGCTCGTGTCCGTGCGCGCGACCGAGCGCATCGATCGCAGCGACGAAGCGCTCGCACGCCGTCGCGCGATCGCCCTGCGCCCACGCGAGCTCGGCCCGCGTCGCCGCCAGCTCCCCGCCGAGCGCGTCGCCGGGCTCGGCGGGGGCGGCCGCCTCGGCGAGGTCGACGACGAGGGCGGCCTGGTCGACGCGCGTCTCCGAAAGGGCGAGTCGACCGAGGGCCGCCCACAGTCGGGCCTCGAGCCGCGCGAGCCCGATGCCGCGTGCGCGCGCGACCGCGGCGAGCAGCCGCGCTTCGGCATCGCGCGGTTGGGCGAGCATCCACGACGCGCGAGCCCGCAGCGCGTCGGCCTCGATCGACGCGTCGCTCTCGAGGCCGGTCGGCACGTCGCCCAGCCGCGCGAGCGCCTCCACGACAGAGCCGCGCGCGAGCAACATCCGCGCGTCGGCGATCTCCGCGAGCGCGGCGAGCCCGAGCGCTCCGTCGTCGCAATCGTCGATCGCGGGGATCGCATCGATCATCGCGGTCGCACCGCCCCTGGCCTCGCGCAGGCGAGCGAGCGCCGCGTCGACGAACACCGCCTGACGGTCCGCACAGCGCTCGCGATCGACGTACCACTGGCGCGAGTGATCGCCGAGCACGAACGTCGCGCGGCAGCTCTCGCGCCGCGCGAGGCTGCGGCGGGCGATCACGTCGTCCATGCGCTGCCCGATCGCGTCGTCGAGATCGGGACGCACGACGGCCCAGCGCTGCACGGTCTCGTCGGTCTCGCCGCTCGCCGGCGGACAGGGATCCTCGCGCGTGCCCGCGCGCACGACGAGCGCGACCACGCTGGCGGCCGCGAGCGCCGACACGCCGGAGATCACGGCGAGTCGACGACGACGCGGACCGTCCTCGAGCGCGCGCAACAGCGCGTGCATGTCGGGAAAGCGCGCGCTCGGATCCGCCGCGAGCCCGCGCTGCAACACGCGACGAATCCACGCCGGCACGGACGGATGCGGGGGACAGTGCGGCGGCCCGGCGGACTTGCGCGCGCCGAGATCCTCGGGCGCCACGTCCTGGAACGGACGCGCGCCGTAGATGCACTCCCACAGCGTGGTCGCGAACGCGTACTGATCGGCGCGCGCATCGGCGGGCACGCCACGATGCTGCTCGGGCGCCATGTAGCCGGGCGTGCCCATCAACGCGCCCTCCACCGTCAGGTCGACCTCGAGCCACGCCGATCCGGACGTCGCAGGTCGCGGCGCCGTCGCGAACTTGCCCGACGCCGACGAACGTGCTGCGCCGCTCTTGTCGGATCCGTGCCCGTTGCCGACCGTCGCGAATCGACCCGACGTCGTGTCCCCTTCCAGGCGCGGAGCGCCGTGGGGAAGGTCCACGCGCGCGAGCCCGAAGTCGGTGACGAGCACGCCGCCGTCCTTCGCGAGCAACACGTTGCCGGGCTTGAAGTCGCGGTGCACGAGGCCGAGATCGTGGGCAGCGGCGAGCCCCTGCCCCGCCGCCACGAGCACACGCACGGCTTCGCGCCACGGCATCGGCTGCAGCTTCCCGGCCGCATCGCGCCCGCGCACGCCGCCCCGTCCACCCGCGCCACCGAGCCCGGCCCCCGCGGCGAAGGATCCGCGCAGCCGCGACCAGAGATCGATGCCTTCGACGAGCTCCATCGCCAAGAAGACCTCGTCGGCGGTCGTGCCGACGTCGAACACCGCGACGACGTGATGGTGGGAGAGCTTGGCCAGCGCCTGCGCCTCCCGGAGCAAGCGCAGTCGCGCCCCCTCGGGCGCCCCCGCGCGCGCCCCCGCGCGCAGGAGCTTCAGCGCGACGTGCCGATCGAGCTCGGGATCGTAGGCGCGGTGGACGACGCCCATGCCGCCTTGCCCCACGCGCTCGAGCAGCACGTAGCGGCCCACGAGGTCACCGACGCGGCGACCGACCGGCGCGGCCGCCTCGCCGAGGACGGTGTCGTCCCCCGTGCGGGGCCCCGAATCCTGCCCAGCGAGGGTGTCGTCGCCGTCTTGCACGAAGGAACCCGCGCCCCTCCACCCCCTCCACGGTAGCAGCGTTGGGGTTTGGTTGCAGAGGGCGCCGGAGCCCGTGATACCGTGGAGAGTGAATGGCCCAGCGATCTTCGCCGCGCGGCGAACCATCGGGCGTACCGGTGGTGTTGTGCTGTGCGCTCGGTGAGGAGGCGGTCGTCGAGGACGCTGCTCGAACGATGCGCGAGCGCGGCCTGCAGGTCGACGTGCTCGTCGGGGTCGAGCTGGATCCGCGCGCGCTGGCAGCCGCGATCGATCGCTGGCGCGGCGAGGGACTCTACGTGCTCTTCCGCGCCGGCGCGCTCGATCGCGTGCGCGTCGACTCGCTGCGCGAGGTGCTGCTCGCCCGTCGCGTGCCGTTCGGTCGCACGCTCACGGTCGGGCCCACGACGAAGGCCGAGCTCGTCGAGCGCGTCGAGCAGGGCCTCAAGAAAGTGGTCCCGTTCACGCGGGGGGCCGGGACTCCGGCGGCCGCGGGTGCGGCCGCGAGCGAGCCGACCGGCCCGACCCGGCCGCGTCGCCAGACGATCCCGGTGATCCCCGCCTCCGTCACGCGCTCGCTGCCCGGCGCGACGTCGCCCGAATCCGCCGAGACGCGGTCGACGGCCGCACCGACGCCTCCGACGAGCGCGAAGCCGACGACCGCGAAGCCGGCGAGCACGATGCCGCGACCGATCGCGAAGCCGGGGAGCGCGAAGCCGACGAGCGTGAGCCCGACCGGTCCGCGCTCGATGCCTCCCGCCCCGCCGTCGCGCCGCGTCGAGCCCACGCGCGCCGCGAACGAGGACACGACCGCGGGAGAGCACGCGGCCGGCAACGAGCTCACGTCGACGAGCGAGCCGCCGTCGCCGGAGGAGCACACGATTGCCGACGAGGCCCCGAGCGCGCCGCCCGTCGCGATGCCCGAGGTCGCCGACGCGAGCACCACCGTCGGCGTGCTGGGCACCGGGGACACCGTCGCGGGTGCCGAGCCCGACGCGGAGGGCGACGAGACCACGTTCATCGGAACGCCCGAGCCGGCGCCGACCATCGCGACGATCGAGCCCACGGAGACGAAGCGCCCCGACACGTCCGTCACGGCGCTCGAGGTGGACGCGGATCTGCTCGACGACGAGGAGTCCGACGTCACGCGCCTGCGCCCGAAGCACGACGACGACGAGCTGCCGTCGCTCGATCTCGACGGGATGATCGCCGCCATCGGCGACGGCCCCGATCCCGCCGCGCGCGGCAACACCGTGATCGCGCGCGAGGATTCGATCGCGCCGCGCGGCGACACCGTGATCGCGCGGGTGCACACGCTGAAGGCGAGCGCGGTGCCGTTCGACGGCTACCCGGACGACGCGCCCGAGATCTCGCTGTCCGACGGCGAGGTGCTCGTCGATCGCACGATGGTCACGCCGGCGCAGCGGCCTCCACCGCCTCCGCCCGCGCTCACCACCACGATGCCCACGCCGCGCACACCGGCGCCCCCGCTCGAGGACACCCCCGGGCCGAGCACCGGCAAGCTGCTCGTCGCGGCCGTCGTCGGTGCGCTCGGGATCGGCGTACTGATCGCGGTGCTCGTGTCGGGCGACGACGACGCGGACGCGAGTGCACAGGCCAAGACCGACGTCGTCGCGGACGCGAGCAAGTCGCAGCCCGACGAGGCGAGGCCCGTGGACACACCCGAGCCGGCGACGCCCGAAGCGAAGGCCGACGTCGTGCCGGCGAAGGACGAGGCCGGCGAGGTCGCGCCCGAAGAGGAGAAGCCGACGCCCGACGAGAAGGGCGAGGCCGTCCAGGATCCGGTGCCGCCGACGCGACCCGGGCTCGCGAGCGCGACGGTGAAGCCGGCCGCGAAGCTGCCCATGCTCGCACGGCCCCCGGCAGTGCCGCCGCCGCCCAAGACGCGCGTGGAGGCGGCGTTGCGCGCTCGCGAGCTGCGTGCGCTCGACATCCTGCTCGTCGTGCGCAAGCCGTCGCGGCCACTGTCGTACGCCGACGCGGAGACGTACTGCAGCGCGATGGACGTGCGCGGGATCCAGGGCTGGCGTCTGCCGGACGTCGGCGAGCTCGCGTCGCTCGACGAGGCCGGCATGCTTGCGCGCGGCTTCTACTGGTCGCACACGCCGGGCGACACGTTCGGCGACACGCACATGGCGTGGAACGGCCGCACGCGGCAGGCCGGCAGCCGCGTCAAAGGCTCCGTGGCGCTGTGCGTGCGAGGAGACCGTGGCGAAGCGCAATGAGAGCGACGCGTGGGCGAGTGCGATTCCCGAGGTCGTCGGCGAGTCGCTCACGACGGTGCCCGTCGCCCAGCGTGCGGGGCTGCGATTGCTCGTGTACGACCAGCGCTCGCTGTGGCGCGGGCTCCGGCCCGACCTCACGCCGATCTGGGCGCTCGGCAGCATGCTCTACCGCGTGCTGCGGCGCATCGATCACGTGCGCGGCGTGTCGAGCTGGGCGGAGGCGCTCGACTGGATCGGCAAGGTGAAGCCGGGCCGGCCGATCGAAGAGGTGCAGTTCTGGGGGCACGGGCTATGGGGGCTCGCGAAGATCGGCGACGATCGACTCGACGACGTCGCGCTCTCGGTGGGTCACGAGCACGCGGCCCGGCTCGCCGCGATCCGCCGCCGCATGCTGCCGGACGGCAACGCGCTGTGGTGGTTCCGCACGTGTCTCACGCTCGGCGCGCGTCCGGGCCAGCTGTTCTCGGCGGCGCTCGCCGACACGCTGGGCTGCCGCGTCGCGGGGCACACCTACGTGATCGGTGCGTGGCAGAGCGGCCTGCACACCGTGCAGCCCGGTTGCTGCGCGACGTGGTGCGAGCGCGAGGGCTGGGACGCGGGCACGCCGAACGAGCCCACGAAGGGCGTGTGGTCCACGCGCCGCGAGCCGAACACGATCACGTTCCTGCACGGCAAAGTGCCGGCGGGGTACTGAGTCGCTAGCAGGGTGTACGGAAGAACGCGAAGCGTTCTTCCGGACACCCTGCTCCGTGCCCGTGCCCGTGCCCGTGCCCGTGCCCGTGCCCGTGCGTGCCCGTTCACCGGTGCAGAGCGCGCGCCATGCTGACGAGCATGGAGACGATTCGGATGAGGAGCTCGCGCGCGGGCTCGCATCGTGATGCGGTGACGAGCTCGAGCCGTACGGCGACCTCGAGTACGGCGGCACACTCGGTCGCGGAGCGCCGAGCGATGCGATAGAAGCGAGCCTTCTCGGGCTTGGAGAATTCTCCAGCGCCTTCGGCGATGTTCAGGACAACGGAGGTGGCAGCTCGGCGGAGTTGGTCGGCGAGGTCACCGTGGCCAGTGGCAAAGCTGGTGATGATGCCGTGGGCGAGCGCGAGGAAGTCCACGGCGGCGGTGTAGACGTCGAGTCGTTCGTGATCGAAGTGCACGAGCCTGCAATCGACCAGGGCGGCGAAACGTTGCACGCCATGAGCAACCACACGCTCGAGCGGCCGGATTCGGCGCCGGATTGCGGGTCGAAGCGGTCATGCGCGGCCGCGACACCAAGCAAGCATCGATGCTGTGCGTCGTCAGCCCCGAGTCGGCCGTGCCGGCCGGCCACCCGCTCGCTTGTCTCTGCTCCCCCCCCCATCGGGCACGGGCACGGGCACGGGCACGGGCACGGAGCAGGGTGTCCGGAAGAACGCTTCGCGTTCTTCCGCACCCTGCTACAGCGAGCCCTTCGAGCGCGCGCGGCAGCGGATGTTGCCGCGCTCGCACTTGAAGCGCACGTGCATGTGATCCATGTGGCCGTGCTCGTGGGCCACGAGCGTCATCACGCGCGGGTCGGGGTTCACGGCGTCGAACATCAGGTTCAGCTCCTCGGGCGTGAGCTCTTTCGCCGCCTCGGCGGCGATCACCCGCTGCAGCTTCGCGCTCATGAAGATGCGCTGCACCTGGCCGGTCGCGACGAGCTCCTTCACCAGCGTCCACGTCTTTGCGGCGTCCATCGTCTTCGCCGTCGCGCGCCGCCAGTAGTGCTCTTCGTCGAGTGGGCTCGGCTTCATCACGTAGCCGATGTCCACGTCGCGACCGCTGCGATGCGACACGTGCGGCCGCACGCGCCCACCCGTGCGCTTCGAGATCTCGCCGATGCGGATCTGCGGCCCGTCCGGATGCGTCTCGCCGTACGCGCGGAAGGCCGTGAGCAACGCGCTGATCGTGTGCTTCGCACCGTAGCCGCGCGGTCGATGCTCGCGCAGCCGCCAGTGGTCGCCTTCCGGCAGCGGGATGCCGGCGCGCAGACGCCCGCGATTCGGCGCACCGATCGACATCGTCGGCTCGCGCGGGTCCGCACGATGCACGACGAGCGCCGTGCCGCTCGCGAACGAGGCCGTGTCCGCGTGCTCGGGATTCAGGGCGCGTAGGTCATCGGGCCACATGCCCCAATTGAGCGCGACCTCGTTGAACCGCATGTCGCGAGGCAGCGTCCATTGCACGACCGCGAGCTCGTCCTCGACCGGCTCGGGCGCCGCGTCGGACGCGGCCCCGAGGTCGGGCGAGACGACGGGAATCGTCACGGCCGTCGTCGCACCGACGTTCACGTCGGCGTCGACGTCGCCCGCATCGACGAGCTCGTGCGCCGAAGCGCTGCGCTCCGCCACCGACAGCAACGCGCCGGCCTGCAGAACCGCGGACTCGGTCGACGTCGGAGCGGCCCACCAACCGCCCGTGACGAGGAGCAATGGGACCGTCGGCACGATTGCGCGGAGTCTCATCGCGCACGAGAGTACCCAGCGCATCGAAGGCTTGGATAGGACCGAGGGTCGGATGAGAGCGCCCGATCACATACGAAAAACCGGTGCTTCGCGTCGATTCGGGGCCAGCCCACACCGGAATTTCCGCCGCGCACGTGAGGGCGATCTTTCGACCGACGTGCGGGAACTTCACGACCTACACGGGAACCGTCCTCACGGCCCTCCGGGCCTGTTTCGCGCGTTCACGGATCGTTGGGCGCTCGCGCGAGCGTGGTCGCGAGATCGATCGCGACGAGCACGTCCTTCGCCGCGGGTCCGAACGCCGCACGCGTCGTCGTGTGCGCCGTGATCTCGGCACGCGTGGGCAGCACGCCACTCGGTGCGACGACGATGCTGCCGCGACCATCGCCGCTCTGCGCCTCGATGCGCGTGGGGCTGCCGCTCGCATCGGCGCCCTCGACTGCCACGTGGCTCGACGCGACCTCGAGCTCGATCGCGTCGGCGGTACGACGCGCGAGCCGCAGCTCGCTCGTGCGCTGCAGCGTCACACCGCCGCGCACGACGGATTGCACGACCTTCCAGCGCGCGCCGACGCCGACCGGCTCCTTCGGCCACGCGGGCAACAGCTCGACCAGCGCATGATCGACGCCGGCGCTGCGGTTCTCGATCGCATCGACGCCCGTCGCGAGCTCGATCGACTGCACGCGCCCGTCGGTGCCGAGCACGAGCCGCCCCGTGCTCTTGCGCAATCCCTCGACCGTCTGTCCGATGGCGGCCTTCACCCGCTCCGACGTCACGTCGGTGTCGTCGACGCGGACCTCGACCACCTTCAGCGCAATCGCGATCGTCGACGGGTCGACCGCCGTCACCTCGGTCGCGAGGTCGACCTCGAGGCGGGGCAGCTTCGACTTCGGCACGTCGTTGGGGCCGACGCGCATCGCCACCTCGAGCGCGAGCCCCATCGTCAGCACCGCGCGCTCGCCCTTGCGCGCCGCGATCGCGATCGCAGCACGCGGCTCCGCACCGGCATCGAGCATCTCGACGCTCGCGGGCGAGGGAGCGACCGGCTCGCGCACGTCGAACGAGCCCGGCTCGCCGGCGGGGACCGGCTTCGCATCGGGCGCGGGCGTCGGCGCGGGCGCGACCGCGGGTGGCGACGCAACCGGCTGCGCGGGCGCAGGCTTCGCCTGGCCGCCGACTTCGACCTCGACACACGCGGCCGCGAGGACGCAGAGCGCGAGTGCACCACGAGCGAGGGAGGTCATCGACGACGGGAGACTACCAGGCTCGCCTGCGCGCGCGTCGACGCACGAGGGCGAGCGCCGCGAGGGCCCACCACGCGGCCGGGTGCGCCGTCGCACAGCCGCAGCCCTGCTCGGCGCCGTCGAGCCCGAAGCCGGGCGGCAACGCGGGATCGGTCGCGTCCACACCCCGGTCGTCGCCGCTCTCGTCCGCGTCGTCGCCGGCCTCGCCCGCGTCGTCGTCGCCCGAGTCGTCGCCGCCGACGTCTCCACCCTCGGCCGAGGGCGGTGCCTCGTCGATGCCGATGTCGATCGTCGGCGCTTCGGCGGTGTTGCCCGCGAGATCCGTCGCGATCGCACCGAGCGTGTACACGCCGGGCGCCAGCTCGATCGCGAACTGGTACGGCGCGCTCTCGTCTGCGTTCGCGAGCGCGGTGCCGTCGATCGTGAGCTGCACGTCCTTCACGCCCGAGCCCCCCGGATCGGCGGCCGTGATGTCCACGATCACCGCGCCGTTGCCGGTGGCGGGATCCGAGTCGATCTGCGCGCCGTCGCTCGGCGCGGTGATCGAGACGGTCGGCGCGACGTCGTCGTCCGTCGCCATGAACGGCGCGCCACAGCTCGACGACCAGCTCGACACCTCGCCCGGCGAGCACGACGGCCAGCTCCCGCCGCCGGCGCCTGGATCCATCGGGAAGCCCGTGCACGCCGGGCCCGGATTCCACGTGCCGTCCGCATCGTGGCACGGCGTGATGTCGATGCCGCTGGTCGACTCGAACCAGTCCATGCCGGTGTGCATCATCGAGTACCAACCGCCGCCACCGCAGCCATCGCCGTACGACGTGATCCCGAACGCACGCCAGCTGCCGTCCTCGAGCTGGATGAACACCGGCCCACCGGAGTCGCCCTGGCACGTGTCGATGCCGTTGCCGCCGACGAACGCCTCGTTGTTCTGGATGTAGTGGAACTCGGTCGCGGCCTCGTACTTCACGCCGAAGTTGCCGTCGTCGGTGTTGCCGAACCCGACGATCCACACCGGCTGCCCTTCGACGAGCAGATCGGTCTCGCAGCCCATGAGCGGCGGCGTGACGGGCACGTCGTCCACCGGCTCCGCCAGCTTGCACACGGCCCAGTCGGTGCCGTAGCCGGGCCCGCCGCCGGGATACACCTCGCAGAACTCGGGGTAGACGGTGCGACCCTCGCCGTACACGGAGTCGCCGAGGAACACGTCGTAGATGCCGCCGCAGTGCGCCGCGTAGATCACGACCTGCGGATGCACGAGCGTGCCCGTGCATCCGCCGAGCGACACCGTGGTCGGCCATGCGCACGCGGGCGCTGGACCGCCGCCGTAGATCGTCGAAGGATCGATCTGCGTGGTGATCGAGTCGGCGGCCGCGACCGGTCGAGCGATCGCGGCGAGCAGCGGAAGCAGGACCAGCCAGCGCATGCCGCCATCTTGGTGGCGAGCGCCGCGAGCATTCAAGCGCGAGCTGCCGATTGTGCAAGTCGCTCGACGACTGGGCAACTCGCCCGAGCGGTCTGCGAGGACTACTTCGTGCCGAACAGGCGATCGCCCGCGTCGCCCAGCCCCGGCACGATGTAGCCGTGGTCGTTCAAGCGCTCGTCGATCGCGGGCGTGTAGATCGCGACGTCCGGATGGTGCTCGTGGAACGTCCGGATGCCCTCGGGCGCCGCGAGCAGGCACATGTACTTGATCGCGCGGGCGCCCGTCTGCTTGATGCGGGTGACGGCCGCCACCGCCGAGTTGCCGGTGGCGAGCATGGGATCCACCAGGATCACCTGCCGATCCTGCATCGCGTTCGGCACCTTGAGGAAGTACTCCACCGGCGAGAGCGTGGCGGGATCGCGGTACATGCCGATGTGACCCACGCGCGCGGACGGCAGCACCTTGAGGATGCCCTCGAGCATCCCCATGCCGGCGCGCAGCACCGCGACGACCACCACCTTCTTGCCCGTGACGAACGGCGCGCTCATGCGGGCGAGCGGCGTCTCGATCTCGCGGTACTCGAGCGGTAGATCGCGGGTGAGCTCGTAGCCCATCAGCACGGAAATCTCCTCGAGCAGCGCGCGGAAGCTGTACGTGCTCGTGTCGTGCTGACGCATCAGCGAGAGCTTGTGCTGGATGAGGGGATGGTCGACGAGGTGGACCGTGCCGGTCATGGCGCCCCTCGTACCACGGCGCGGCGGCCGGCGGCGAAGGTCGCGGCGATCGGCCGCGCAAAACCGTCACAGTGCGTCGATCGTGCAGCCGTGGGAGCGCGTCGCCGGTCCGAAAACGACGACGGCGACGTGCAGCGGTCCCCTGCGCGATTGCTAGACGGTGATTGCACAAGGAGCGCGCGAGATGCCGACCGCATCGACTTGGAATCGACTGGAGAGAGGACGCGACCGCGTCTCTCGCACCACCACGCGCTGGGACGACATCGCCGACGAGCTGTTCGACGACACGTTCTGCAAGGCGGTGGAGCTGCAGAACCTCTACTGCGATCTGCTGCTGCAGCGGCTGTGGAACGAGCTCGACCTCGGTCGCCGGCTGCAACGCCCGATCACGGCGGCCGAGCTCGTCGACGATCTCGACTTCGTCGCGTCGGCCGACGTCACGCTCGACGCGATGCTGCGGCGACTCTCGCGGCGGGTCGGCATCGTGCAGACGGTGGCGGGCGCGCCGCTGCGCTACGTCGCACGCGGCAGCGCCGGTGACCCCAGCCAGGGGCTCGTGGACGTGCGCGAGTCGATGGCCGATCTCGGCGACGAGTGGCCGGCCGCGCTCGAGCTAATGGACTTCGGCGCGGATCACTTCGTGTACGCACTGCGCGACGATCCGGAGTTCATGGATCGGATCCTGTCGGGCCGCGAGTCGGAGCACGCGCAGATGTGGTACCGCGCCACGAACGCGGATCCCCTGCAGGACATCCACGGCATCCTCGGCGGGCGCGTGCTCGCGGAGCTGACGGCCCCGGGCGCCACGATCCTGGAGATCGGCGGCGGCACCGGCAACGGCATCCGCAACTACCTCGCCGCGCTCGAGGCCCAGGATCGGATCGGCGACGTCGGCGACTACATCTTCACCGACATCAGCAACCGCTTCCTGCTCGGCACGCGCAAGGAGATCTCCAAGCGCTGGCCGTCGGTGCAGACGGAGTGGAAGTTCCTCGACCTGAACGAGCCGATCCGCGCCGACAAGTTCCCGGTCGGCGAGATCGACCTGATCTACGCCGTGAACGCGGCGCACGTCGCGAAGGACATCGTCGGCTTCCTGCGCGGGTGCAAGGCGACGCTGCGGCCCGGCGGACGCGTCGCGTTCTCCGAGCGGGTGCGGTGGATCCCCGACGGCATGGCGCCGCGCGAGCTCGCGCTCAACCTCAGCATCTACCACCGCACCGCGGCGGAGAAGTCGACCGCGCGCCCGCTGCACTGCTACCTCCACCCGGAGGGCTGGCGCCGCGTGCTGACGGAGGCGGGCCTCGTCGACATCGAGATCATCCCCGATCTCGATCGCATGTCCACGCGCATGCGCGAGCCCTACGCCGCGGTGATCACCGCCGTCGCCCGTTAGGCCTCGAAGACGCCCAGCCGAGCGAGCTGCGCGAGGGCACTGTCCACCGAGGGACGCAGCCCGTCGCGCAGCATGTCGCGGGCGAGCGAGCGCGGGTCGTCGTGCTCGACGACGAGCTCGCCCGCGTACACGGCGTCGACGAGGAACTCGAGGATCGCGGCGCGGTCGCGCTGGCCGTCGCACGCGAGGATCACGAACTTCGACACCTGGTCGAGCTCGACCTTCTGGTGGCGGGCATTCGTGACGAAGCGATGGCGGCGCGCGGTGGCGGTCGTCGTGCGCGGCACTCGGGGGCGCTCGCTCACCGCGGCGACGAGCGGCGGCGGCTCGCAGCGCAGCTCCAGGCCCGCGCCGGTCGCGACGCACTCGAGCAGATCGCTGGCGAGTGCGACGCGGGTCGCCTCGTCGTCGACGTTGGCCAGGCCCACAGCGCGACAGCGTGCGACCGCCCGATCGACGAGATCCACGAACGCGATCTCCTCCGGCCACAGCTCCCGCAGGATCTCGAGCGCTGCCTTCGTGACCGGCTCGTCGCTCCCGATCGTGTGCCCGTCGACGGTCTCCACCTCCTGCTTCACCTCCGGCGCGAGCTCGAGCGGAGGCCCGGGCACCGCGGGCAAGCCGATGCGCAGCCCGATGATCGCCTCGGGCCCGAGCGAGCGCCGCAGCGGCACCTCGCGCCGACACACGAGCGACGTGCGGAACTGCCGGTTGCGGACGAAGTCGACGTACTGCTCCATGCGCACGAGGTCGGGCGCGATCCGATCCAGCGTCTCGCGGACGTCGTCGCCGAACTCGCGCGCGAGCATCATCTGCACGTCGCACTCGCACAGGTACTGCAACGCGTGGCGTTCGAGCCGTTCGGCGAACTCGTGGAAGTAGACCGGCGCGTTCTGTTCCTCGAGGTGCTCGTGATAGATGTAGTCGTCACCCATCGGGGCGAGCAGCGCGAGCTCGCGCTGCAGCATCGCCGAGTACGGCCCCGGCTGCGGCTCGACGGCCTTGGCGAGGAAGTCGACGAGCGCGCGCGCCTGCGCGGCCTGCTCGCGCGGGCTGCCCTGGCCGGCCACGTGGAAGCGCATCATGTGGCGCACGCTCTCGCGCATGTGCCAGCCCGGATACGTGTTGTAGCTGATGTACGCGACGCCGTTGTCCGCGAGGTTGGTGCTGCAGATCGCGAGGATGTGGTCCTGCACCTCGGGGGGCACCCACGAGTACACGCCGTGGCAGACCACGTAGTCGAACCGGCCCCAGCTCGCGTCGACGTCGAGGATGCTCGCGCACCGCAGCTCGACGTTGGACAGGCCGGTCTCCGCGATGATCCGGTGGCCCTCGTCGATCTGCCGCTCGGACAGATCGATGCCGACGAAGCGCGCCTCGGGCCAGCGCTCGGCGAGCGGCACGATGTTGCCGCCCGACGCACATCCGAGCTCGAGCACGCGGCAGAGCGACGGCGGCGGGGCGACGAGCCCGAAGAGCCGCGCGAGCGCGCCCATGCGATCGGGCGTGGTGCGGAAGTACGGATAGCTCGTGTACGGCAGCTCGTCGTAGGTGGAGTCCATCGGATCACTTCCGCGGGCGACGGGGCTTCACGAGGTCGAACCAGAGCGTCACGTCCACGACGACCGACAGCTCGAGCCCGCCGAGCGAGAAGAGCACCTGCGGATCGCCGCTGGCGCTCGGCAGGAGCACGCGCGCCGACGCGCCGCTGGCGAGCACGCTCGTCGCGAGCTCCGTCGTGGCACCGATGCGCAGCGACGACAGCGGGCCCGAGCGTGGCAGCGCGATGCGATACCCGAGCGACACGAACGCCGCGCCCCCGAACAGCACGGTCGCGCCACCGCTCGACGTGCGCCCGAGCGTGCTCTTGTCGCCTGCGGACGTCACGAGCCACGGCTCGATCGTGGGACCGAGGCCCGCGCCCCACTCGAACGCGCGCACGCGCCCGACGTAGCCCACGTCCGCACCCACGCGGATCCGCGTGAGCCGATGTCCGGCGCTCGACTGCCCCGAGAACCGCAGCGACAACCCCACGGCGACACCGATCGGCGCACGCAACGACAGGCGCAGTCCACCGGCGGCGGCGGGACGCGTGCGCCGCTCCTGCGGCGCGAGCCCGACGAGCACGCCCGCGCCGCCGTGCAGCCCGAGCTCCCACGGCGGCGGCGGCGGGGGAGGACGCGGCGGATCGGCAGCGACCGTCGTCGGCGGCGCTGGCTCGGGATCCCGGGGCGGCTCCTCGGTCAGGGGCTCGTCGGTCACGTCGGTGGGGATCTCGACGTCGGTGCGATCGGGCGGCACCTCTTCGTCTGCGACCGCGCCGAGCAGGTTCGCGATCGCGATGGCGAGCGCGCGCGCACGATCGTCGCCGAGCACCGCCGAGCGCCGCACGTACGCGCGGCCGTCGGAGAGGATGAGCGTGATCTCGACGGGCGCCGCACCGACCGGCTCGCCGACGATCTCGAGATACGAGAAGCGCGTGCCCTCTGTAGAGGAGACGCGCGCGAACGCGTCGGTGCCGGCCTCGAGCAGCTCGCCCTCGGGCCAGCGCGGCGCGAGCTCGGCCCGCAGCGCGGCGAAGCTCACCGGCGTCGTGCGCACGATGATCGTGCGCAGCGCCTGCGCGCGCTCGTCCATCTCGGGCGGCGCGTCCGCGGCCTGCACCGGTGCGCGCAGGCACTCGAGCACCGCGGCGAGCATCACGACGAGCACGCGAGCGAGGATCGCACGGGTCCGCCGTGCGAACCAACGCGCGAGCCTCCCACGTCGGACGCGTGGGAGGCTCTCGATGCGCGGCCGGTTCAGCCCTCCATGCCGCCTTCCTCGCCTCCTTCCATGCCGCCCTCGCCCTGGCCCCAGCACTCGTAGAGCGCGCCCTCGCACTCGGCGGGATCGATGCCGCTCTCGAGGCACGCGTTGTACTCCTCGAAGCACGGGTCGGGCTCCGGCTGCGGGTAGCAGTTCTCGAGGATCACCTCGCAGCCCTCTTCACCGCTCTCGAGGCACGCCTCGTACTCCTCCCAGCACGGATCGGGCTCGGGCTCCGGGTAGCACATCTGCAGGATCGCGTCGCACTCCTCCGGAGCGCCGCCGCCCTCGAGGCACGCGTTGTACTCCTCGAAGCACGGATCGGGATCGGGCTGGGGGTAGCACTCGTTCAGGATCTCCTCGCACACCGCCGGATCCTCTTCGGCCGCGATGCACTGGTCGTACGCCTCCCAGCACGGATCGGGCTGCGGGTAGCACTGGTTCAGGATCTCCTCGCACTGCGCCGGATCGCCGCCCTGCGCGAGGCAGCCCTCGTACTCCTCCCAGCACGGATCCGGGTTGGGCTCGCACATCTGCAGGATCGGATCGCAGAGCTCCGGATCCATCGTCTCGTCGATGCACTCCTGCCACGCGTCGAGACACGGATCGGTCGGATGGCACGGATCGGGCTCGGGCTCGTCGCACCCGCACTCGTCGCCGCCTTCGTCCTGGCCGCCCTCTTCGCCCTCTTCCATCCCGTTCTCGTCGCCGCCTTCGTCCTGGCCGCCCTCTTCTTCTTCACCGCCGTCTTCCATCCCGTCCTCGTCGCCGCCGTCGTCGAAGTCGGGCCACTCGGGATCGCAGCCGAGTGCCAGCATCGCGGCCAGGGTGGACGGATAGAACAACCAAGACTTGGATCGTCGTTGCATGCGCACAGACCTCGTTGTCGAACGCCGGGGCAGCGACTCGGCGAGCTGCGAACCATCTCGCAGCGCGCCCGCGCAACCGCTCGTGCTTCCAGCAATGACTTTCCGCAAGCCCGCGCGGGCTAACACCGGCGCGTGGCGCTCACCACTCGCACGTCGACGAGAAGCAGCACGGGTTCGCCGGGTCGAAGAACGGGCACAGCTTCGGATCGCACAGCATCGGCTCGACGACGCACTCGGCGTAGGGGTCGTAGCAATACGGATCGAACTGGTTGAACTCTGCGCAGCAATCCGGGGCGGGCATGCCGAGCTTCTGCTCCTGCAGGCAGCAGTACGACTCGGGCGCGAGGCAACACAGGCCGTTCGGATCGATGCAGCACGCGCTCATCGGGTCGTAGCAGCAGATGTCGTTCCACGGCTCGAGGCAGCACTGACCCAGAGCGTCGATGCAGCACGCCGACTCGGGCGCCACGCAGCACTCGGCCTGCGGCGTCTGGCCGTCGCAGCAGGGATCGCCGCAGCACGGATCGCCGCAACACGGATCGCCGCAGCACGGGTCGTTGATGCAGCAGCCCGGATCGCCGGGCTGCTCGCAGCACTCTTCGGGGTACACCTCGCAGCAGATCGGGTTCTCCGCGGGGCAGACCGGCGGCCCCGACGAGCCGTCCTCGTCGCAGCCCTCGGTGCACGGCGAGGTCGTCGGCTCGGTCGAAGCGTCGTCGGCCGAGCCGCCGGTCGACGTCGACGGATCCCCGATGTCGGACGCGTCGTCGTCCGCGACGTCGTCGACCACTCCGTCGTCCTCGGACGGATCGACGATGTAGAGGTCTTCGGACGTGCATGCGGCGAGCACGACCGCGAGCGCGAGCGGGCCGCGCATCCTCATGGGCGCGGCAACCACCGCTCCGCGTGCGATCGATAGGCGCCCGCCGGGAAATCCTCGACGTACGAAGCCCAGCACGACTCCTTCTCGTCGGCCGCCGCCACGCGACACAGGCCGGCGCGCGCGTCGTCGGCGAAGCGCCCGTGCGGGAACTTCGCGAGATAGGCGCGCCACAGCGTGCGGCGCTCGTCGACGTCGCCGCGGCGCCGCGCGATCGTGAAGCGATCCGCGTACGCGAGCTCGACCAGCGCCGAGCGACCACCGCGATCGATCACCTCGCCGTACAGACGATCGGCCGCCTCGAGATCGCCGCTCGCGACCGCCGCGTGGGCCTTCGCCTCCACCTTCGCGAGCGCGCCCTTCGGTGGGCGATGCGAGCGGTGCGGGCTCGCCGACGCGACCGTGCCCGCGACGCGGGCCGGCACCGCCGGCGGCAGCACGACGGGCGCGACGACGGGCGGCGGCACGAGCTCGAGCGGCGCGAGCTCCGACGGCACGACGAACGCGGACTCCGGCGCAGGCGCGGGCCCCTCGCCCTTGCCTACGCGCCGCCGCGTCGTGCCCTTGTCGGGCTCGACGTCGACCATCTGCGTCGCCTCGTGCAGCTCGGTCTGCGTGTCGACGCCGGCGAGCGCCTGATCGACCTCGCGCTCGCGATCCTGCACGGCCGCGGACCACGACTGCAGCCAGCCGATCGCGAGCACCAGCCCCGCCGCGATCGCGAGCGCACCCACGAGCGACACGGCCCTGCGCATGCGCGGCGACGCCGGCCGCGACAGCGGCGGCAATCCATTGCGCTCCCACGCGCGCGTGTCCTCTTCGGCCTCCTCGCGCGCGGCTTCCACGAACGTCGCGAGCTCGTCGTCGCCCTCGCCCTCTTCGGGAACTCCGTCGTCCCACGGGCGTGGCACCACGCGATGGACCCCGCTCGCATAGTCGACGTCGTCGGCCGAGATCGTGGCGGGATCCACCCGATGCGCGCGCGCCACGATGGCCGCGAACGACGGCAGCGCGTGCGACTGCACGTCGTGCTCCGCGGAGCGATCGGCCGCGTCGACGAGCGCTTCGAGCACTCGTTCGTCGGGCGGATCGCGGTCGCGCGTGCTCATCGACTCGCCTCATCGTAGCCCGAGAGCCAGCCACGGCGCCCGAGCTCCTCGCGGATGCGCGTACGGGCGCGATTCACCCGCACGGCCAGGTTCTCGGCCGTGATCCCGAGCAACGCCGCCGCCTCGGCGGTGGACATGCCCTGCAGCTCGCGCAGCACGAACGCCTCGCGCCAGCGCGGCGGAAGGTCATCGAGCACGGCATGCAGCGCGCGGCTCCGCTCGCGGCGCAGATGGTGCGTGTCGGGATCGCCTCCACCCCCCACGCCCATGCGCGCGACGACCTCGAAGCGCTCGTGGGCGCGCGCCGTGTTGCGTTGCTTCCGCCAGTGCTTGCGCACGACGTTGAGCGCGATGCCGTGCAACCATCCCGCGACCGGTCTCGCCGGATCGAAGCGCTGGTGGTGCGCCATCGCCTGCGCGAACGTCTCCTGCGCGAGCTCTTCCGCCACGGCGGCATCGCCGGTGAGGTAGCGGAGCTGGCGGAAGACACCCATGGCGTGCACGGCATAGATCTGCGCCCAGGCCGACACATCGCCGTGCCGAGCGCGCAACAAGACCTCGCGCGACAAGGCGCGATCGATCTCGGGGGTCGGTTCCCGATCGAGCTCCGGGCTCTCGACGGGTCGGAGATGCGGCGGACGTTGGACCATGGCCCTTGGGGGGTACATGGGTGGCGAGCACCCGTTCCTTTCCCCGAGGGCGTCGCGGCTTACGGTGGCTGCAGAAACCGTGCTCCAGGCCGTTCCCAGGGGCCCGCGGGCGCTCGCGGGCCGTGCGCACGCAGGGCCGCGTCGATGCGGAGATCGGTCGACACCGACCGGTTCCGCGCGCCGTCGACCGCTCGCGCTCGCACCACGGCCGTTCGCGATCGCGTGCGCGGCCGCCCCTCGCGGTCGCCCGCATCTCCATCCCATGCCCCGGCCGCGCTGGCGCGCCCCCGTCCTGTTCGCGATCGCGTTCGTGCTCTGGCTCGCCGTGCTCGCGCCGTTGGTGGACACCTTCGGCACGACCTCGGCATCCGTCGTGCACGCGCGGCTCTTCTCGAAGCAGCTCGCGCTCGTCGAGGACGAGGCCGAGTGGGCCCGCGTGCGTCGCAGCCTGCGCTCGACGAACCCCGAGTGGGATCTGATGCACCGCATGTTCCTCGTGCTCGCGCTCGCCGAGCGCGCGACGGCCGAGGGCGATCCCGACGGCCGACTGCGCACCGCGATCGATCGACTCGCGCACGCGAGCGCAGCCGAGGCGAGACAGCGCGGGCAGGAGACGTTCCTCCTGCCCTACGTGCACGCCGCTGCGTTCCGCGACGAGTCGGCGCGCAGCCTGTTCGTCGACGGCGAGATCGCGCTCATGCTCGCCGTCGACGAGCTACTCACGCCCACCGACGAGGGCGCGACCGAGCTGCGCGCGCGCATCGATGCGATCGTCGCGCAAATGGAGCGCGGACCGATGCTGTCGGCCGAGAGCTATCCCGACGAGTGCTGGACGTTCTGCAACACGGTCGCGCTCGCGGCGATCCGGGTGTCCGACCGCGCGCTCGCCACGGATCACGACGACTTCCTGCGCCGGTGGGTCGCGATGGCGAAGCGCGATCTCGTCGACGCCGACACGGGCGTGCTCGTGTCGAGCTACCGGTGGAACGGGGGCGTGCTCGACGGACCGGAGGGATCCAGCGTGTGGATGGCCGCGCACTCGCTCGCGCTCGTCGATCCTGTGTTCGCGCGCGCACAGTTCGAGGCCGCGCGAGAGCTCTTGGCCCGCGAGGCGTTCGGCTTCGCGTGGTCGCGCGAGTGGCCGCGGCGCGGCGTGATGGACGTGGACTCCGGGCCGGTGGTGCCGCTCGTCGGCGCGAGCCCGGGTGCAAGCGGGCTCGCCCTCGTCGGTGCGACGGCGTTCGGCGACGACGAATTGCGCGACGGCCTGCTGCGATCGCTCGAGCTGTTCGCGTTTCCCCACGACGAGCGCGGCGCTCGTCGCTACATCGCCGCCACCGCCATCGGCGACGCCGTCGTGCTGCGCGCGCTCTCGCACGGGCCGCTGTGGACGGCGCTCGGCCCCGCGGCGCCGGAGGTGACGCCGTGAGCCCGCGGATCGCCGGTGGGATCGGTCTCGGCTGGGCCGCGCTCGCACTCGCCTTGCACGTGATCGGTGGCCGCGAGCACGTCGAGGTGTTGGCGGGCGCAAGCGGAACGACATGGCAGCTCGCGCTCGGCAGCGCGATCGTCGTCGCTCACCTGCTCGGCGTGTTCGTCGTGGGGCCGTGCGTGATCGCGGGCGCGCTCGCTGCGATCACGGATCGCGTCAGCCGCAGGTGAGGTCTTCCCACATGCCGCACGGACACGTCTCGGCCGGGTACCACGTGCCGGTGTCGTGGCTGCACCACTGGCACTGGCCCGGGCTCGGCACGTGACACGTGCTGCACTCCATGCAGAACCAAGTGCCGAAGTTCACCGCGCCTGCGGCGTTCGACGAGCCGCACCACGGCGTCCAGCATCCGTTCGGATTGAGCCCGCCCGCGTCGCACTGGTTCGGCACGCCCTCGGGGATCTCGCAGCCGTTGGCGATGTCGTCGTCGCAGTCCGCCCAGTCGCCCTCGCACGCCGCGTTGCACGTGCCCGAGCTGCAGTCCGCGGTGGCGTGCGCTCCCGCGACGCACGGCATGCCACAGCCGCCGCAGTCCGTCGCGGTGACGAGCGCGACCTCGCAGCCGTCGCCCCAGTCGTCGTTGCAGTTGCCGAAGCCCGTGTTGCACGCGAGGCCCTGGCACTCGCCCGCGATGCATGCACCACCCGACGCGTTGGGGGCCGTGCACGGGATCGAGTCGCCGATGCAGTCACCCTGCCCGTTGCAGAAGTCGGGATCCGAGCACGGATCGCCGTCGTCGCACGGCGTGTTGTCCGGCAGCGGCAGGAGCTGGCACTGCCCGTCGACGCACTGACCCTCGCCCCAACACGTGCCGGGCGGCGACAAGCAGTCCCCGTCGCCCTGACACGATCCGAGATCGGGCGGACCGGAATCGACGCCGTCGTCGTCGGCCGACTGCGGGTCGTCGCCGCTCGGGTCGAACGTCGCCGACGTCTCGCCGGTGTCCTCGTCGGCGCCACCCTCGTCGTAGACGCCGTAGCTGCCGTCATGTCCCTTGCTGCCGCCCGCGCACGCCCACGCGCTCGCGATGAGCACGATCCCCGCGATCCGCATGTGTTCCGTCCGCGTGGACGGGCGTCCCATGCTCGCATCATACCCGGCCTCGCCTCGTGGTTACGAGCGCGCGATCGCGGCGGCAATCTCGTCTGCGTCGAAGTGGGAGAACGGTCGGACGAGTGAGGTCGTAAGCCGGGTTCTGTCCCCGGATGGCTCTCGCACATCCGGGTGGTGATCATTCCTCTCGGCGGCACTACCCGAGGCGGGGCGGGCCGCCCCTCGCACGCTCGCTCTCGCGAGACGTGCGTGCCTCTGCTCGGCCTTGCTCCGGGTGGGGTTTACCGTGCGACGTCCGTCGCCGGACGCCCGGTGCGCTCTTACCGCACCCTTTCACCCTTACCCGCGCGAACGCGGGCGGTCTGCTCTCTGTGGCACTTTCCTTCGAGTCGCCTCGACTGGCCTGCGCCAGCACCCTGCCCTGCGGAGCCCGGACTTTCCTCGACGTCGCCCTCGCGTTGCCGCGATTCGGACGCCGCGATCCCCTTGTCCTCCTCGGCCGACCGTCCTCCCGACCGGACGATCTAACACCTGCGCCTGCCCGGCACAAGGCTCACAGCAGTACGCGATCGACGGGCTCGAGCGGCCGCGGCAGCTCCGACTCGCCGAGGATCTCTCGCAGGTTGATCTCGATCGTGCGCGACAACGCGGACAGCGGCAGGTCGTTCGCGTCGAGGCCGAACGGGTTCTCGAGCTCGTCGCCGATCGCGTCGAGGCCGAGGAACGCATACGCCGTGAAGAGGACGACGAGCGGCGTGAACTCGCCGATCGTCGTGACGAGCCCGAACGGCAGCGCGAACACGTAGACGGCGACGATGCGGTGCATCAGCGACGTGTACGAGACGGGCACCGGTGTGTTGCGGATGCGCTCGCAGCCGCCGAGCTGGTTCGTGAGTGCCTGCAGATCGTCGACGAGCACCGGTACGTGGTACGCGTCGATCGCTCCGCCCTGCCACGCCGTGCGCACGCGCTCGCCGATCGCGTCCAGCACGGCGACCGGCCGATGGAGCGCGGACTCGATGCGCGCCCGGATGTCCGCGGGCAGGAACGGGGCGTACTCCGCCGGCTCGTGCTGCTCCCGGAGGTGCTGTCGCATCGCGTGCACGAAGCCGATCACGGCGTGGACGAGCTCGCGTTGTCGCGTGGTGGGACGCGAGGACTGCGACGTCGCGTCCACGAGCATCAGCACGTCGCGCGCGAACGTGCGCGTGGTGTTCACGAGCTCGCCCCAGATCCGACGGCCTTCCCAGAAGCGGTCGTAGCTCGTGTTGTTGCGGAAGCCGAGGAAGATGCCGAGCGCGAAGCCGACGAGCGTGAACGGCAACGGCGTGAGCACGCCGAGCTCGATCGCGGTGCGCACGTGCAGCTCGGTGATGACGAAGCTGATGATCGTGACGGACAGCAGGCGCGGCCACACGCGCTGGAGGGCGGAGCCGTTCCAGATGGTGACGAGGCGGTACCAGCTCGGCCGAGCGAGGACGATCACGGGCGGGCGGACGATACCTCTAATCTTCGATCCGCACGCGGACCTCGCGACGGCGCATGTCGCCCAGGTCCTCGTCGATGATCTCGACCTGCGGCGTGCCCTGGACGCCATCGGCGACCAACTGCTCGACCAGCTGACGCTTGGCCTCCTCCACGCCCTCCTCGTCGATCGTCACGTCGAGCCAGCGATGGGACAGGCGCCCGCCGAGCGTGCCGTGGACGACCCCGTGCAGCGCCTCGTCCTCGCGCTTCGCGTCGGCGAGCGCGGGGAACTCCGCGATGAGATCGTCCCACAGCGCGTCGGCATCGAGGTGATCGCCCACCGCCTCGAGCTCGATGCGCACCTCCTTCATCACGTGCGTGGTGCCGCCGTCCGTGGTCTCGTGCATGGCGGCGTGCGCCTCGATGCGCAGCTGCTCGGGGTCGTGCTGCTCCTCTACGAAGTGCGCGATCGCTTCGACGTCGAGCTCGGACATGTCCTGCGCCGACATCGTGAAGGCGAGCCGCTGGCCCATCTCGGCCTCGTAGTCCACGGGCACGACGCATGCGCCCACTGCCGCGGCGACGGCGAGGCCGGTCGCGAGCAGCCACCGCGGCGCGCGCCGAGGTGCCTCGCCATGACGGCGCGCGTGGGCGCGCGACAACGCATCGAGCTCGGCATCGCGGCGCGCGGCGTCCACGGGCGGTGCATCGCGCGTGAGTGCCTTGCGCAGGGTCTCGTCGAATTCAGACGGCGACACGGGCGGCTCCCTTCTCGGCTCCTGCGGCCGCGACCTTGATCCGCAGCTCGCGGAGCGTGCGGGCCATGCGTTGCTTGACGGCGGCCTCGCTCGCGCCGCATACCTCCGCGATCTCGCGGTAGCGCAGCCCTTCGACGAAGTGCAGCGCGAGCATCTCCCGCACGGCGGCCGGCAGATCCTTCACCAACGCGCGCAGGAGCTCCGTGCGATCGTCGTCGTCGGGCTCGAACGCGGGCGCGTTCGCGTCCTCGAGCAGCTCGGCGAGCTCGTCGACGCTCGCGTGCTCGCGATGCGTGCGCAGGTGATCGATCACGGCGTTGCGTGCGATGCCGAGCACCCACGCGCGCACGCTGGCCTTGCCGGGATCGTAGCGACCGAGGTGCTCGACCACGCGATGGAACACCTTCGCCACGAGATCCTCCGTGTCCGCGGCGCTGCCGATGCGCCGGCCGACGTACGCGTGCACCTGGGGATGCAGCGCGAGGTAGAGCGAACGGAACGCGGCGCCGTCGCCCCGCGCGGCGCGGCGCGCGAGTCGGTTCTGCACGAGGGGCCAGCGCGACAGCACCGGATCCATCATTACGAACGGCGCGGCCGGGCGGTGACATCGGCGCCCGAGCGGGCGCCAGGGGCCTCTCAGAGCCCGAGCACGCCCTCGACGGACTCGAGCAGCTTGATGCGCCGGCGCGTGATCGAGCTCGTGCCGTCCACCAGCGCCGCGCTCTCCTCGAGCACCCGCGCGAGCTCGAAGCGCTGCACGCTGGGGTCGTCGGTCTTCGTGCCGCCGGGCATCGCGGACTGCCAGGCGCACATCGTGTCGGTGATGCCGGCGAGCACCGCCTGCACCGCGGCGAGGCCGAGCCGGCCCGCGATCATCCGATCCTGGAACGACGGGTTGCCGCCGCGCACGAGATGGCCGAGCACCGTGGCGCGCACGTCGACGCCGGGCAGGTCGCTCGAGATGCGCTCTTCCACCAGCTGCACGAGCTGCGTGCTCGG
Organism: uncultured Nannocystaceae bacterium; assembly: GCA_964468635.1. GTDB lineage: Bacteria > Myxococcota_A > Polyangia > Nannocystales > Nannocystaceae > Xiheibacterium. The sequence goes on along the minus strand of CAYXVR010000037.1, from coordinate 70,573 downwards.
CATCGCGACGCCTTCGGCCTTGAGGATCAGCACCCTGCGTTTCTCGCGGCCCTCGGCGAAACCCCGCCGGATCGCACGCTCCACCGCCTCGACGATCGCCGCCTCGTCGCGGCCCTGCTCGCGGAAGAGCACCGCATCCGCACCGGCCGCGATCGCGCCGGCCATCGCGAGGTAGCCACAGTCGCGGCCCATCACCTCCACCACGAACGCACGATGATGTGCGCGGGCGGTGTCGCAGATCTTGTCGCACGCTGCGACGATGGTGTTGAGCGCGGTGTCCACTCCGATCGCGGTGGACGTGCATCCGACGTCGTTGTCGATCGATCCCGGCAGGCCCACCACCGGCGTGGACGATTCCTGCGCCAGCGCGTGCGCGCCCGCGAGCGAGCCGTTGCCACCGATCACGACGAGCCCCGAGAGGTCGCGCAGCTGCTCCACCGCCGGGGCGCGGCCCTGTGCCGTCACGAACCGGAGCTCGCGGGCCGAGCCGAGCACGGTGCCGCCGAGCCCACCGATCTCGTCGACGCCGGCCTCGGGCACGATCGCGCCGCGGTGCTCGTGCGTGAGCGGACGGAACCGGCCCTCGAGCAGGCCGGTGTAGCCGTTCTCCACGCCGAGCACGTGGACGCCGAGGCCGGCGGCGGCCTTGACGATCGTGCGGATCGCCGTGTTCATGCCGGGCGCGTCTCCACCGGAGGTGAGGACGGCGATGCGACGCGATGCGTGGACGGTCGTCATGGCGCGAGCAGCACGATAACATGCTGGGATGACTGGACTGCGCTCGGGGATCGTGTCGGCCGTCGTGCTCGCGACGGCGTGTGGCGGTGGAGGCGGAGACGCGGACGAGGGCGAGACGGGGTCCGACGCGTCGACGGCCGCCGACGATGCGAGCGGGCCGACGAGCGTCGACGAGACGACGACGACGGCGCCCGATCCGGACGAGAGCGAGAGCGATCCGGACGACGACACGATGACGCCGCTGCCGGAGTGCGGCGACGGCGTGGTCGAGGCGCCCGAGCAGTGCGACGACGGCAACCAGGATCCGGGCGACGGCTGCGACGTGGATTGCACCGAGACGGTGGACACGCGGCTGTGGGAGGGCGTCGTGGGCGGCGCGGCGGCCGTGCAGGAGTCCGGTCAGGGCATCGTGTTCGATGCGACGGGCAACGTGATCGCGGTGGGCTACTTGGTCGATGCAGTCGGCAATCCGAACGTGTGGGTGCGGAAGTACGATCCCGACGGCGCGGAGATCTGGACGCAGGTGCTCGATCCGTCGACGGGCTTCGACGATCGCGGGCACGGCGTCGACGTGGACGCGGCCGGCAACATCTGGGTGAGCGGCGACGTCGGCGTCGGCGCGGCGGCGTCGGACGTGTGGCTCGCGAAGCTCGACTCCGGCGGCGTGATGCTGTGGCAGACCACCTTCGACGGGCCCGAGGGCAGCAACGACATCGGCGAGGACGTCGCGGTGGATGCCGAGGGCAACGCGTACGTCGTGGGCTCGGTGCGCGTCGCCGCGAACGATGCGGATATCTTCGTCGCGAAGGTGGACGGCGCGGGCGCGGAGGTGTGGACCGACGTGGTGGCGGGGCCGAACGTGCTCGAGGATCGCGCGATGGGGGTCGACGTGGACGCCGACGGCAACGCGATCGTGACGGGGTACGTGTCGGACGACGGGTTCAAGCGCGACGTGTGGCTGCGCAAGTACGATCCGGCCGGCGGCGAGGTGTGGACGACGATCTGGGACAGCACGCTCGGGGGCGTGGACGCAGGCTACGACGTGGCGGTGGCGCCCGACGGATCGATCGGCGTGGCCGGCAGCACGCCGATCATCGCGACGAACGAGGAGGTGTGGCTCGGGCGCTTCGACGCGGACGGCGTGCTCCTGTGGCAGAAGGACTTCGGCGGGCCGATGATCCTGAACGACCACGGGCTCGGCGTGGCGGCGGACTCGACGTCGTCGTTCGTCGTGGTCGGCTTCAAGGGCGTGGGCGACACCGACAGCGACATCTGGCTGCGCAAGTGGGACGTGGGCGGCAACGTGGTGTGGACGCAGTCGTTCCGCGGCGACGGCCTCGATCGCGATCAGGCGCTCGCGGTCGCCGTGGACGGCAACGACGACATCGCCGCGACCGGCGAGATCCGCCACGAGATGAACAACAACGGCGACATCTGGGTGGCGAAGCTCGCCGGCGATGTCGAGTGATCAGTCGTCTGCGTAGACGGTGAACGGCGTGTCCTGTCCGGCGACGAGCTCGCTGGGGGAGAAGCTCTGCGTCGTCCAGATCGTGGCGCCGGTTCCGTCGAGGCCGGTGGCCAGCTGGGCGCCTGCCCTCACCTCGGGGAGCCCACCGGCGCCGCAATTCGCCGTCGCGGTGGTGGGCAACGGGCCGACGCGGAGCATCCGGCCCTCGATGTCGTCCTCGACGGCGTACACGACCGTCATCTTGAACTCCGGGACGTCGAGCAGCGACTGACTGATCGAGACGACGCCGCATTGCGCGAACTCGTCGTCCGGTGAACACAGGCGATCGGTCCAACCCTCGCCACCTTCGGCGAGCGGACCGAACACCCGATGACCTTCGAGGCCGGCCGCCGTGAGCTCGGGGTGCCGCGTGTAGAAGTCGAGGATGCAGTCGCCGTAGACGAGGTCGACGGTGACGCGGCCCGTGCCGACGTAAGGGTTCGACGCCTCGCCGAGGCCTCGTTGAAACTGGAGCTTCACGTACGTGTGCGTGAGCCCGGACGCGTCCGGACCCGCATCGCCCGTGCCAGCGTCGTCGTCGTCACCGGCGGCGTCGTCGCCGTCGCCACCGCCGTCGCCGTCGTCGCCGACGACGGACGGGCCGCACGCGATCGCGAGCAGCCCGAACGTGCAGAGCCGTCCTCTCATCGTGCGATCGTATCTCAGCCGGGGGTGATCCGGATCGCGCCGCCTTGGTTCACGACGGCTTCGCTGGGATCGAACGATCCGACGACGAGGCCGTCGATCGTGCCGAAGCGCACCGTCGCGTCGAGGCCGTTGTCGCAGTCGGCGGTCTCGGAGGTCGGGAACGGCCCGACGAGCAACCGGCGACCCTCGAGCTCGCCGTCGATCTCGTACTCGACCGTCAGCTTGGGCCGTTCGATCTCGAGGTGCTGCTCGATCGAGACGACTTCGCAGGGTGCGAACCCCGATCCGCCTTCGCACAATCGATCGAGCCAGCTGTCGAAGATCTCCGCGCCGTCGACCCCGTCCTGCCGTGCATCGGGGTTCGCCTCGTAGTAGTCGAGCAGGCACTCGCCGTACTCGAGCGACACCGCGATCAACGGGCTGGGCGGAAACTCGACGGCTTCGCTGAGCGCCCGGTTGAACTCCACCTTCACCACGCCGTTCGGGTCGTCGCCGGCACCCCCGCAGCCGACCGCCAACAGCACCCCCAGAATCGTTGCCCACCGCATCCAAGCAGCTTGACGCTGCGCGCGGGCCCGCGTCAAAGCCTTCCGGCGTAGATGATGAAGGGGGCCATCTGGTCGGTCACGGCTTGCGTGGGTGTGAACGAATCCGTGCGCCAGATCTGGTGGCCGTCAGCGTCCCGCCCGACGACGTTGCCCATCCCGACGACGGCGGGCCCGTCGCCGGCGCAGTGCGCCGTTTCGGTGGTGGGGATCGGTCCCACCCAGAGCCGGCCGCCCTCGAGCTCGCCGCTCACGTCGAACGTGACCTCGAATCGCTTGTTCGTGGGCTGATCCAGCTGCTGGACGATGGACGACACCTCGCAGTCGACGTGCTCCCGCGTGTCGTCGCACAACCGATCGAGCCAGCCTTCTCCGCCGGCATCGAGCGGACCGAACACGGTCGATCCCTCCACGCCGTCCTGGCGCAGCCCCGGATTGGCCGCGTAGAAGTCGAGCAGACACTCCTGGTAGGAGAGCGCCACGGCGACGACCGTCGTGCCCACGTACGGGTTCTCGTCCTCCGACTCGCTCCTTTGGAGCTCGAGGCCAACCACGCCGTGGGTCAACCCCGTGCCGCCGCCGTCGTCACTGCTGTCGGCACCATCGTCGTCGTCGTCGCTCGGTGCATCGTCGTCGCTCGGTGCATCGTCGTCACTCGGTGCATCGTCACTCGGTGCATCGTCGTCGCCGACGGTCTCACCGTCGCCGGTCTCCGAGTCGTCCCCGTCCCCCGACGGTCCGCATCCCAACACGCAAACCACCATCCATCCCGACCTACGCCACATCCGAGGACGATAGCATCACGCATCGGAGAGATACACGATCATGTGCCAGCCGTCGTCGTGGGGCGCGAGGAGGTCGTCCATGCCGTCGCCGTTCAGGTCCGTGACGAGCAGTGGGCCGCGGATCGGTGGGCCGTTCACGATCTGCGTGTCGTTCGCCCCGAAGTCGACGATCTGCACCGTCGCGTCGACGATCGTCGCGAGGCCCTCTGTCGACGGGCCGAAGCGACCGCCCGCGGCAGCCACCGCGGTGGAGGCGAGCGGAATGCCGATCGGATCGTCGAACGTGCCGTCGCCGTAGCGGTGGTACAGGAACGCGCTCTCGCCGGTCGCCGTCGCGACGTCGTTCTCCCCGTCGCCGTCGAAGTCGCGGGCGGCGAGCACCAGCGGAGCCGGCACGAACACCTCGGTCGCCCACTGGCCCGCGGACGCGCTCTCGTACGCGTTCACGCCGATGAGGTTCTGATCGATCGACGTGCCCGCGACGAGCAAGTCGTCGCCGGGCGCCGCGAAGCCGATGTCGCCGAGCGCGAGCGCTTGGACGTCGAACACGGGGGCATCGAACACTTCCACGAGCGGCGGATCGAACGAGCGGATCACCGCGATCGATCCGCCGTCGAGCGACACGACCGCCTCCTGCACGCGATCCCCGTCGACGTCGCCGATCTGCAGGTGCAGCGGCACGCCCGGTGTGTCGACGTAGACCGGTAGGTAGAAGTTGCCGTCGCCCGCCCCGGCCGACACGAACACCGCTTGATAGGGTGGCTGCAACACGACGAGGTCCGCCAAGCCGTCGCCGTTGATCACGTCGCCGATCACCGCTGCGCTCGGCGACGCGAACGAGATCGGGTACGCGATGGGATCGCTCCACGAGCCGCCCTCACCGGGGTGGATCACCTGCCAGAACTCGCCGAGCACGAGCACGTCGGGCCACTCGTCGCCCGCGACATCGCCCACCGCGATCGCGAGCACGTCGCCCTCGTACTCGCCGAGCTCGCTCGCCTCGTAGCACGCGTCGAGCGTGGCATCGTCGCACGCGACGCCGTCCCAGAAGTCCGGCGTCCACCCCTCGTCGACGAACTCGTCGACACCCTCGTCGACGGGCCCGTCGTCGTCGGGCGGGGGCGCCGTCGTCGGCTGCGGCCCGGTGCCGGGACGATCGTCGCCGACCTCGTCGTCGTCGTCGTCGCCCTCGTCCGCGCCGCCGGTACCTGCATCACCGCTCGTCGCGACGATCGGGCCGCACGCGGCCGCGAGCCCGAGCCATGCCATCCACGCACGCGACATCGATGGCCCAGTCTAGCTCAGTTCCCGTAGATGATGCGCTCGCGCCCGAACAGCCTCGCCGTCCAGGCCACGAAGCCGAGCCCCACCGCGATCGCCACGCTCGTCGCGATCGCGAACGCCACCGGATCGAGCCCCTCGCCGCGCACGATCGACGTCATCAGCACCTGCTGGCCCAGGATCGGCACGAAGCTCATCCACGGGGCGGGGTCGAGCGAGGCCGTCGTCATGTACATGCCCGGCAGCATCGGCACGAACATCAACAGCGAGAGGTACGTCTGCGCCTCGCGGAAGCTGCGGGCGAATGTCGCGACCACGAGCTGTACGCCGCCCGCGAGCAGCGCGACCGGCAGCATCACGAGCGCGAGCCGTACGCCGTCCATCGCCCCGAGCTTCATCTCGATGCCGAGCTCGTCGAGGGGCACCTGCGACAGTGCGATGCCCGACGTCACGAGCGTCAGCACCACCGAGCCCGCCGCCAACGCGGCCGTGGCCAGCCACTTGCCCGCCGCGAGCGCGCGTCGATCCACCGGGTTCACGAGCAGCGGCTCGAGCGAGCCACGCTCGCGCTCCCCCGCGGTGCCGTCGGTCGCGACGTACATCCCGCCGATGAATGCCGCCATCGCCACGAACATCGGGATCATCCCCAGGAAGTCGGCCGCACGCTGACGTGGCGTCGCGAGGTCCACCCTCGCGAGCGTCACCGGCCGGGCGATCTGCGGATCCACCCCGCGCGCGAACAGCCGCATCGTTCCGAGCTGCGCCGAGAACCCTTCGACCGTGCGCTCGACTCGCTGGACGGACGATCGCGACTCCTTCCGCGATCGATCGACGATCAACTCCACGGAGACCGACTTGCCCGCCCGGAAGCGCGCCTCGTAGTCGTCGGGCACCACGAGCACCGCCGGCGCTGCACCGCTCCTCACCGCCGCCTCGGGATCGTCGGGCGGCGGCTGCACCACGACCTCGTGCTCCGTCAAGAACGCCACGAGCCCGGGGGCATGCTCGGCACCGACCACCGGCAGCTGCACCGGCTCGTCCACGTCCTGCTGCTCGATGATCACGCGAAAGAGCACGACCACCATCAGCGGACCCACGAGCGGGAACACGAGCGCGGACAGCAGTGACCGCTTGTCGCGCAGCGCGTCGAGCAGCTCCTTGCGGAGCACCACCATCATGTGGCGCATCGACCTCACGCGAGCAGCCCCTCCTCGCTGCCGATGACGGCGACGAACGCCTCCTCGAGGTCGCGCTTGCCGGTCTGATCGCGCAGCGCCTCCGGAGTGCCGCGGGCGACCACGCGCCCGCGCGCCACCACGACGATCTCGTCGCACAGCGCCGCGACCTCCTGCATCACGTGGCTCGAGAACACGACACAGCGCCCTTCGGCCTTGAGCCGGCGCACCACCTCGCGCATCGCTCGCGTGCTCATCACGTCGAGCCCGTTCGTCGGCTCGTCGAGCACCACGTTCTGCGGCCCGTGGATCAGCGCGCGCGCGATGGCGACCTTCATGCGCTCGCCCTGCGAGAACCCGTGCACGCGGCGATCGGCGAGCGCCCCCATGTCGAGCAACGCGAACAGCTCGCCGATCGCGGCCTCCAGCCCATCGCCGGACAGGTCGTGCAGCTGGCCGTAGTAGCGCACGTTCTCGCGCGCCGTGAGCCGTGGATAGAGTCCACGCGCATCCGGCAGCATGCCGAGCCGCGAGAGCACGCCGTCACGATCGCGCTGCGCGTCGCAGCCGTCGACCTCGGCATGTCCGCGATCGGGCTTCACGAGCGTGCTCACCATGCGCAGCGTCGTCGTCTTGCCCGCGCCGTTGGGCCCGAGCAACCCGGTGATGCGCCCGTCGGGCGCCGTGAACGACACGTCGTCGACCGCGATGGTCTCGCCGTAACGCTTGTGCAGGCCGTCGGTGCGGATCATGGCGTGCTCACGCAGGCGGCCCGGCGAAGTCCACGAAGAACTGCGGGCGTCGAAGCGACTCGAGGCAACTCGTGTCGGGCTCGAGGTCGTCGAGGAATGCCTCCATGATGTCGCGTACGCACGAGCTCGACGTCGTGCCGTGGGCGTGACCCGGCACGACGATGTGCCGCCCGTTGGGCAGGTGCTCGAGCGCGTGCTCGCCCCACCGGGGCGGCGTCACGGGGTCCAGCTCCCCCGACAGGACGAGCACGGGCGCCTCGCTGTGCACCGGCTCGCGGTAGCCGGACGGCAATTCGGTGGAGCCCCACACCGTGCAAGCGTCGCGAAAGACCTGCACCATCGTGTCGCCCACCACGGTGTCCTTCGCCTCTCGAGCCGCGGCGGCGTCGTCGATGAACGGCTCGTCCTCGCTGCACACGACGGAGAAGAACATGCCTGTCGACATCGAGCCCTGCATCGCGTCGTTCATCGCGATGCTCAGGCCCAAGAGGGGCGACACGTCGCCGCGCTCGGCTCGATGGAGCACGTGGGGGAGCATCCGCGCGAGATCGGGCGAGTACAGCACCCCACGGACGGATGCGCCGACGACCGGTCGCGTCAGGGGGACCTTCTCCGTCTCGCCGGTGCGCGGGTGCGTGATGGTGACCAGGTTGTCGGTGCCCGCCACCGGCAGCGCCGCGAGCCACGTGGCGAGCGCCTCCTTCGCCCGGGGGTACGACGCCTCGCAGTCGGAGTCGGCTGCACAATCCGCGAACGTCCGATCGAGCGCGGCTTGGGCATCGCGCGCGAACGAGATCGGCATCGTCATGTCCACGGGCGCCACGCCGTCGATCACGAGCTTGCCGACGCGCTCCGGGTACTGGCGCGCGTACACGAGTGCCGCCCGCGTGCCGTACGATCCTCCGTAGAGGTCGATGCGCGAGTGGCCGAGTGCCTCGCGCACGGCATCGAGATCGTCCATCGCGAGCGTCGTGAGGTACTTCGTCGGATCGGCGTTGCGCGAGATCCGGTCGAAGCACTCGCGCAACTCCTCGCGATCGATCTCGCTCTCGAGCAGCTCGGCCAGCGACTTGTCCTCGTCGTCGCAATCGAGCGCGTTCGAGCTGCCGGTGCCGCGCTGATCGACGAACACGAAGTCGCGGTGCTCTCCGAGATCCTCGAACATCGGCAAGAGCGGTGCGAACGCCTCGCTCGCGCCCTGCCCCGGCCCGCCCGCGAGGAAGTAGAGCGGTGCGTGCTTCGCCCCGCTCTTCGCCGGGATCACGGCGACGCGCAATGCGATCGATCGCCCCTCGGGTGCGCCCGGATCTTCGGGTCGCGCGAGCACGCCGCAGCGCGCCGGGCGAGCGCTGCCTTCGAGGTGGCACTCCTCGAGCGGCAACGTGCCCGTGTCGATCGACGACTCGCGCACGCTGCAAGCGAGCACGAGAGCGATGAGGACGAGAGCACGACGCACCGGTTGAGGCCCTTCGACCCGCCGACCCTACCAGCGGTGTCGACCGGGACTGACGGGTGGCGACGACGGTGGCCAGCGCGCGGACCCCCTGGCCGTCCGGGACAGGGGGACCCCTGTCTCTGCGGGACAGGCGAGGACGGGAATTCCACGGCTTTTCGACCCATGCCCACCATGTCCCACATGGCCCATGGATCGCAGACGGGAGCCGGCCATGACGGGGATTCGATTCGGCTCGGCCACCTGTGTGTTCGCCCTGACGCTCGCGGCCTGCTCCACCGGCGGCGACGACCCGATCGACGGGGAGCACGACGGCTTCCCGCAGGGCAAGGCCGACGGCGCGATCGATCCCGATTCGGCGGACGCGCGGGCCGTGCTCGCGCTCGCGAACGATCCCGAGGTGGACTTCGCCGAGCTCGACGACGACGCGGGCCTCAACCGCACCGCGGTCGAGCGCCTGCTCGCGCACCGCGACGGTGCCGATGGCGACGCCGGCACGGCCGACGACGACCTGTTCGATTCGCTCGCCGAGCTCGACGCGGTGCCCTTCATCGGCAAGGTCGCGCTCTCGCAGCTGCTCGCGTACGCGATCGAGCACGGCTACCGCGAGGACGACGGCGGCGAGCGCATCACGGACGTGATCTTCTCGCCCCAGCCGGCCGCGCAGAGCCACAACGCCCGCGTCGCGCAGCTCATCGGCACCGCGGAGCACACGCTCGACATCGCGATGTACTCGTTCTCGGACGCCGGCATCAACGCGGCGCTCGCCGCCGCCGTCGACCGTGGCGTCGAGGTGCGGTTCCTGTTCGAGACCGCGAGCGAGGATCGCAAGCTCACCGGCACTGCCCTGCAGAGCTCGAAGTCGGGCCGACTCGAGCAGAACGGCATCGACGTGCGCTGGGTGAACAAGATCATGCACCACAAGTTCATGATCGTGGACGGCCCGCGCGACTCCATCGACGCGGCCGCCGAGGCGTTCCTCGTCAGCGGCAGCGGCAACTGGTCGAACGGTGCGGCCACGATCTACGACGAGAACACCGTGTTCCTGCAGGGCCACCCGGAGCTCGTGCTGCGCATGCAGCAGGAGTTCGAGCACCTGTGGACCCACTCGCGCGACTTCGTGGGAGATGCGTCGCTCGTGAGCCGCCCCTCGGAGCTCGCCATCACCGACGAGATGATCGAGGACGGCGCCGACGAGCACGCGTTCTTCACGTCGGCGAACTTCGACGTCACGGGCGACACCTTCAGCGTCCGCGGCCGCAACGAGGTCGCCGACGCGCTCGTCCTCGCGATCGAGGACGCCAGCGAGTCCATCCACGTGTCGTCGGGCCACCTCCGCCTGCGCAGCGTCGCCCAGGCCCTCATCGCGAAGGCCGAGGCGAACCCGGACATGGACATCCGTGTGTACCTCGACGGCCAGGAGTACATCGCGGAGACCACGCACGAGGCGCAGGTGGAAGAGGTCGAGGAGTGCCTCGTCGAGGCCGGCACGAGCGAGTCGAAGATCCGCGCGTGCAACGACAAGGGCTTCCTGTGGGGCTTCATCGTCGGCGAGTCCGGCGTCGACGTCCGCTACAAGTACTACGCGTACCGCTGGCACGCGAGCTACGCGAAGCAGATGCACAACAAGTACATGATCATCGACGGCGACGAGCTGTGGACCGGCAGCTACAACCTGTCCGACAACGCCGAGCACAACACCTTCGAGAACATGCTGGTCTTCCGCGGCGCCGACAATGCCGAGCTCGTCGCGCAGTACGAGGCGAACTTCGAGGAGCTGTGGGAGACCGGCCGCGCCGAGGGCCTGCTCGCGGAGCTCATCGCCGAGATCGACCAGGGGGGCGACTTCCCGATCGTGTTCGACTCGATGGCGCTCGAGCACGCCGAGATCGACGACCTCAAGGATCGCATCCGCGACGCGTGCCCGGCCGTGAACTCCGAGGCGTTCCGCACGAACCCCGTGGCGCATCAGCGCTGCGAGTAGCGCTTCATTCGACCGGGGGCGCGAGGATGCGCGCGAACGCGGCCGGGGCCACCACCCCGGCCGCTCGCATGTCGGCCTCCGCCCGATCGACGAGCTGCAGGCTCGCGCCGTCACCGACGAGCAGGCCGCGGCAGCGCGCCATCGCGGCCGCGTGCACGAGCATGCCGCGCTCGATGAAGTTGCGCTCGGCGTCGACGAAGCGTCGTACGGCCTCGTCCCGATCGCCTTCGAGCGCGGCCACGCCCGCGAACACGGGTGCGGCCATCGTGTCCGCCCACCTCGTGCGCTCGCGTGCGAGTCGACGCGCGTCGGCGCGGGCGCGCGCGACGAGCTTGCGCCGCGCGACGTCGGTCGCCTGGCTCGCCGCCCACAACGAGGTCAGCCCGCGCTCGTGCAGCATGAACACGAGGAACGGCTGCTTGGTGAGCATGAGCGAGCGCCGGATCGCGGGCGAGCGCCGCTCCATGCACGCATGCGCGGCCGCGCCCTTGCCCGCGACCCGTTCGATCCGCGCCTCGGTGAGCGCGAGCACGTAGTCGAACGTGCTCGTCGCGAGCTGCTCGGGCCAGCGCGCGTTCACGTCCGCGATCCCGCTGCGCGCTTCGTCGCCCCGATCGCGCGCGAGCGCGACGACCGGCTCGTACGACGCGCGCAGCATGATCTGCGCGTAGAAGTCGTCGCGATCGCGGGCGTCGCGGAGCGCGGCCTCGAGCGCGTCGTCCATCGCGCGCAGGTCACCCAGGTAGTAGAGCGACATGATGAGGAACGTGCGCACCATCGCGAGCTCCCACTGCACGTTGGTGCACGACTCGCTGAGGATCCGCTCGGCCGCCTCGAGTCCGGCTCGTGCGGATGGGAATCGCCCGCGATACACGTCGGCGACGCCGGCCGCGAGCCCGGCCGCACCGTGGGCCACCGGATCGTCGAGCCGACGCGCGAGCCCCTGCACGCGCTCGAGCAGCGTGTCGGTCGCCACCGCGCCGCGACTGCCGGCCGTTGCGGAGTAGAGCACCTCGAGCGCGAGCGCCCGGGCGATGCGGCGGGGCTCACCGGCCTCGAGCGCGAGCGAGAGATGGCGCGCCTGGAACGTCTGCCCGGTGAGCACGGACGCCTGCAGCAGACCGGTCGCGGCCGCCCACGTCGCGTCGATCGCGAACAACGTGCTGCGATCGATCTCCGACTCCGCCCGCTCCACCCACGCCGTGCCGCGCAGGCGCAGGCGCACGCGCTCGAACAGGAACGTCGCGAGCGCGGTGCGATCGCCCGAGGGCATGCGCAGCCCGATCGCATCGAGGACGTGGCGCAGCTCGGCGAGGCCCTGCGGGAGCCGGCCGCTGCGCAGGAGCTGTTCGGCCGCCGCGCGGCGTAGATCGAGGACGTCCTCCGGCGGCGCGAGCTCGCACGCGGCGAGGTAGGCCTCCGCCGCGCTCGATCCCCGGCCGTCGCGCGCGAGCGTGTCCGCGAGCGCGCGCTGTACCGCGTAGGCCCGCGGATCGCCGGCATCGAGCACGTCGAGCGCGAGCCGATACAGCTTCGCGGCGCGCTGCAGCGCGAGCGCCTGCACGGCGAGGTCGGCCGCCTGCGTGACGTACGGCGCTGCGCGTGCGGGCTCGCCGGCCGCGGCGAAGTGATACGCGAGCGCTTCCGGATCGCCCGCGAACCGCTCGAGCTCGCGGGCGAGCGCGAGGTGGCGCGCGCGGGCACGCGACCCGTCGAGCCCGGCCCGCACCGCGACCGCGAGGCGATCGTGGTACGGCTCGATCGCCTCGTCGATCGAGCCCGGCACGGCGCGCGTGCGCACGAACGCCTGCGCGCGCAGGAGCGCGATCGCCTCGAGCGCACGCTCGCTCACGCCGGCCGCCGCGATCACCACGCGCGCATCCGTGGGTCGCGAGGCGATCGCGACGACCTCGAGGATCGCGCGCGCGGGTGCGGGCAACCGATCCGCGCGCGCCCGCACGACCGCCTCGAGGCGCGGCGCACCGGGGGGCAGCTGATCCGCACCTCCGGTCGCCAGCGTCGGGGCCGCGCCCGCGTGGCGGGCGAGCTCGGTGAGCAAGAGCGGATTGCCGTCGCACTCGCCGGCGATGCGCCGCGCGAGCTCGCCGCGCTCGCGCCCGCTCGCGTCGCGCTCGACGAGCAACGCCTCCGCGACGGCGACCGCGTCCTCGCCCGGCAACGGCCCGAGTGGGATCCGCACGATGTCGATCGCGGCGTCGAGCCGCGCGATGCTTTCCGACAGGCGCACGAGCACCTCGCGTCCCGCCGCATCCTCGTCGCGCAGGCTCGCCACGAGCAGCGCCGGGGGGCGATCGTCGGGTCGCACGAGCTCGATGAGCACGTCGGCCGTGTCCGCGTCGCACCACTGCATGTCGTCGAACGCGATCACGAGCGGAGCGTCGAGCGCGATGCGACGCAGGATCTCGCGCAATGCATCCACGGCGCGCCGGCGCAGCTCGAGCGGATCCTCGATGCGCGGGGCTGCCGACAGCCCGATGCCCGCGACGTCGCGCAGCACCGGGAACAGGCGGCCGAGCGCCCCCGCACCGGACGGCGCGACGAAGTCCGGGTCCGCGAGCAGGTGCGCGCGCAGCCCGTCGATCACCTCGTCGAGGCCGTTGAACGCGACCGACTCGCGCTCGTCGCATCGGCCCGCGAGCACGACGCTGCCCGGCTCGACGCCCGTGGCGAGCCACTGGCGTACGAGCGCCGACTTGCCGGTGCCCGACGGGCCGATGACGATCGCGAGCGCCGGCCGCCCTCGATCGCGCACGCCCCGGTGCGCTTCGCCGAGCCGTGCGAGCTCGTCGGTGCGCCCCACGAACACGTCCGCCGGCCGCGCGATCGGCTCGATGTCGACGCCCTGGTGGATCGACGCGCGCCCGAGGCGACGCAACACATCGGTGCCGAGCGGGCGATCGATCGCGTCGCGCGAGATGAGCTCCGCGCACAGTCGATCGAGATCCGACGGCACGCCCGCCGACCAGCGCGACGGCGGCCCGGGATGACCGGTCTGCTTCGCGACGAGCAAGCCCAGGCCGTGGAGCTCCGCGAGCGGGCGCCGGCCCGTGAGCGCCTCGTGGAGGATCACGCCGACCGCGTACCAGTCGCTCGCGGGCCCGAGCTCGAGATCCGCCGCCTGCTCGGGCGACATGTACGCCGGCGTGCCGGCGACCCCACGCTCCCGTGCACCGCCGAGCTCGCGCGCGAGGCCGAAGTCGGCGACCAGCACGTGCCCATCGCGGCGCACGAGCACGTTCGACGGCTTGAGATCGCGGTGCAGGATCCCGAACGCGTGCAACGCCGCGAGCCCCCGTGCGAGCTGGCGCATCGATGCGCGCAGACGCGGCTCGTCGAGCTCGTCGTCGTTGCGCACCCACGACAGGAAGTCGGTGCCCTCGACGAGCTCCATCGTGAAGTAGGCGCGCTCGGGGCCGACGAACAGCTCGTGCACGGTCACGAGGTTGGGATGACCCACGCGGCTGACGACCCGGAACTCACGCTTGAACCGGACGAGCTCGTCGGGGCCCAGATCGAGCAGCGTCTTGAGGGCGACGGCACAGCCGTGGTGCGTGTCCCATGCCTCGTACACGGCTCCGTGGGCGCCGGCGCCGAGCAGGCTGCGCACCTCGAACCGATCGTCGAGCACCAACCCCACCGCATCGGCGCCCTCTTCGTATCCACGCGCTCGATCGACGGAGGTGCGATCGTCGGGTGTGAGGTCGGCCTTGGCCATCGTCGGCGCTCCCATCTTCTCGCGACGCGTTCGCGCGCGCGAGCGCGGAAAACGGCGCGACCGCGCGCCCGTGCCCGGGAGGAGGGGGCACGGACGCGCGGTCCACCGCTGGGGGTGCGGTTCACGGATTCGGGAGGATCTCCGCGACCGACCAGGGCGACGTCGCGGTGTCGACCGCGAGCAGACGGAACCCGGCCTCGAAGCCCTCGGGGAACGCATCGCCGGCGGCGATGGTGAACAGGCGCTGGCCGGCCTCGATGGGCACGTGGAAGTCGAGCAGCGGGTGGATCGGCGTGGCCTGGCCGGCCGCGGCGAGACCGATCTGGTACGTGAGCGGCTGCACGGACAGCTCGTCGCTCTCGTTCGGCCACTTGAGGTTCGCGGCGAGCACGTTGCCGTTCTCGATCTGTCCGCCGGTGACGATGCCGACGTCGACCTCGGGCGCGGACGCGGCGTGCACGAGGCGGAACACGCCTCCGTCGTCCTCGCCGAGCGTGAACTGCTCCTGATACGCCTCGAGCTGCAGCGGCGGCTCGCCGGCGGAGAATCCGATCTCGCCGGTCGCGATCACGAGGTAGCGCTCGCCGGCCATCAGCTCCGGCGTGCTGTCGGTGATCGCAGGCGTACCCGCGCAGCCGCTCGGCGCGACGTAGGCATCGATGTCGTACGTGCCGGGGGCGACCTGCGCGTGCTTCATCTGACCGAAGCCGAAGTGGGTCGCGAGCGCCGTGTCGCCGACGCAGAGATCGACCTCGGGCGCGTCGGAGCCGGCGTGGAGCGCATACACCGTGGGGTCCTGCTTGATGAAGCCGATCGCGCCGTCCGGCCCGACCGCGAGCAGGGCGAACCCGTCGCTCTCGCGCGGCAGCTTGCCGAGCAGGCCGGTCGCCGCGACGATGAGCTCGCCGCCTTCGGGCAGCTGCGGCGTCGTGAAGCTGGTGACGGTCGTGCCGTCCACGCGGATGCCGATGCGCAGGTTCTCGCCGGCCGGCAGCGCCACGCCGGCCGCACCGGTCTCCGCGAAGCGCACGACGTCCGTGATCTCGTCGCTGCCGTCGTTGCCGACGTCGATGTCGACCGCAGGCGCGTCGGAGCCCGCATGCACGATGCGCACGCGCGCCTGTCCGGGCTGGGCGTCGTCGAAGCCCTCGACGAGCGGGATCACGCGGAACGCATTGTTGCCGTCGGTGTCGAGCAGGCCGGCCGCGAGCGCGGAGATCGAGGCGCCCGCGGGCACGTCGAGCTCGCCCGTCTCGTACACCGGAGCGTCGAGCGGCGACGCACCGGCGGCGCGCACCTGGAACGAGTACGAGCCGGCCGGGATCACGAGGTAGTCCGAGGCCTGGCCGTACGCGAGGCCGCTGATGACGGGCATGTCGTTGCCCGCGACGTAGATGTCGACCGCGGGAGCATCGGGTGCGCCGTGGATCACGCGGACCTGCGCGTCGCCGTTGCCGTTGTTGCCGTCGTCGGTGCTGTCGTCGGCGTCGTCGTCGTCGCCGTCGTCGACATCCGCGTCGTCGCCCACGCTCGGATCGTCGTCGGCACCTTCGCCGCTGCCGTCGTCGCTCGAGCTGCCCTCGTCGTCGCGGCCATCGCTGTCGGCGTTGAAGCAGGCGGGCACGAGCGCCAACGCGGCGCACAGCGAGAGCCAGTGGGAATTCGTGAGTCGGGTCTTCATCGTCGTCCTCCTTGGGTGGCCCGTTTCGTCGGGCTCGGAGGGCTTACGGCCCTTGTGGAAGGTTGGATCGATGAATCGTGGAAAGTTTGTAGAGTTTCCATCAACCTGTTGGAATCACTGCGATTCGAGGTTCGATTCCGCCCGCCTCGTCGTTCCGCTAAGCTTCCAGAGACCATGGAGGGACCCGCGGGCCGGTACCGGATCCAGACCGTCGCCGAGATGACGGGCGTCGGCGCGTCGACCCTGCGCGCGTGGGAGCAGCGCTATGGATTCCCGGCGCCGGAGCGCACGGCCTCCGCGTATCGGCTGTACAGCGACGCGGACGTGCAGAAGATCGCGCGCGTGCGCGAGCTGTGCGATGCCGGCCTCGCGCCGGCAGAAGCCGTCGCGGCCGTGCTCGCCGAGGACGCGCCCGCGCCGACACGCACCGACGCGTCGGTGATTCCGCTGCCACTGCCATCCTCTTCACCGGCGGTGGATCGCGTCGTCGAGGCCGCCCTGCGATCGGACGTCGCCGCGCTCGACGAGGCCCTGCGTGCGCCGCTCGTGGTCACGTCGCCGCGCGTCGTGACGATCACCGTGCTCGAGCCCGCATGGGCCGCGGTGCGCGAGCGCTGGCTCGCCGGCGATCTCGATCGCGGGCAGGAACGGATCGCCGCCGAGCTGTTCGGCCAGGTCGTGCGCGACGTCGTGCGACTCGGCCAGCCCGCACCGGCCCGCGGACACGCGGTGCTCGGCTGCTTCGCGGAGGACGACGACGTCGTCCCGCTCGCACGCGCCGCGATCGCGATGCAGGCCCAGGGCTGGCGCGCGGTGCTGCTCGGTGCGCGCACGAGCGCGGCCGCGATCGCGGCCGCCACCGAGCGCCTCGATGCGCGCGCCATCGTGCTCGCGTGCGGCGATGCGACGCCGCCCATGCGCGCGCGCGAGCTGCTCGACGACTACGCACGCGCAGCGGGCAAGCGCGTGTGGGTCGTGTGCGGCCCGGGCACGCCGGCGATCGCCGATCTCGCCCGCAAGAAGGGGGCGCTCGTGCCCTGGCTCGCCGGCAGCGACGACGACGGTGGCCTCGCGGCCGCGCTCGCGCGCGTGCCTGCGCGCCCGTGAATCCGCGTCAGCGCAGCTCGGGCGCGAAGCGCTCGAGTCGCTTCGTCATCACTGCGATCGCCGCGGGGTTGTCGTCGACGAGCAGCGCATCGCGCCCGGCTTCGGCCGCCGCCTCGCCGAGCGTGCCGCTGCCCGCGAACGGATCGAGCACGAGCTCGCCGGGGCGCGAGTGCACGCGCACGATCCGGCGCACGATGCCGAGCGGCTTCTGCGTCGGATACCCGGTCTTCTCCTTGCCCGTGGGGCTCACGATGGTGTGCCACCAGACGTCGGTGGGGGTCTTGCCCCGCGCGGCCTTCTCGGGCCCGACGAGCTCGGGGGCCAGATACGGCACGCGATCGATCGCGTCGTACTCGAAGCAGTAGTGCTCGGGGTCCTTCGCGTACCACAGGATGTCGTCGTGCTTCGCGGACCAGCGGCTCTTCGAGCGGGCGCCGTAGTCGTACGCCCACACGATCTCGTTGACGAAGCACTCGCGCCCGAAGATGCCGTCGAGCGCGACCTTCACGTAGTGCACCTCGCGGGGGTCGAGGTGCAGCAGCAGACTGCCGGTGGGCGCCAGCACGCGATGGATCTCGCGCAGGCGCGGCGCGAGGAAGCCGAGGTAGTCGTCGAAGGCATCCGCGTAGCCGTGCGTGTCTCCGCGCTCGGTGCGGTAGCGTCGATCGCCGAAGCCGATGCGATCGCCGTCCTCGTCGCGCACCGTCTTGAGCTGCGTGCGGGTCTGCGCGCGGCCGGTGTTGAACGGCGGATCGGTGTAGCAGAGCGCGACGGATCCCGCCGCGAGCTCGCGCAGTACCGGCAGGTTGTCGCCGCTGCGGATCGTGATCCGCCCTGGCTCGTCGCTCACCGACCGCGCTCCTCGGGCGGTGCGCCCCTCCCACGCACGCGCTGGGCGATGCGGCCGGGCAGCGCGAGCAGATCGGCCGCGCCGGGGTAGTCGAGCTCGCGCAGCACCACCGCGAAGGCCACGAAGCCCGCCGGGATCGCCAGCCCGACGACGACGACGTCGACGAGCCAACGCGGCACCGCGATCGAGAGCGCGACGAGATCGCCGCTCGCCGCGATGCCGAACAAGAGCGCGCCCATCACGACGTTGCCCACCACGAGCGCGAGCGCGCGCCGCAGCGCACCCTCGCGCGGCAGCGGAGCGACGGACCGGTCGTACGCGATGCGCAGGATCGTCACGTTCACCGTCGCACCCACGGTCGTGCCGAGCGCGAGCCCGGGCGCACCGAGCACGCGATACGTCGTGGCGTTGAAGAGGAGGTTCGCCGCGACGCCCAAGATGGAGGCGATCATCGGCACGCGCGCGCGGTCGGCCGTGTAGAAGCCGGGCGCGAGGATCTTCACCAGCGCGTACGGAGCGAGCCCCACGACGTACGCCTGCAGCACCGTCGCGATCGCGTGTGCGTCCTCGGTGGTCGTGGCGCCGTGGCGATAGACGAGGCGCACGATGGGCTCGGCCAGCAGGGCGAGACCCACCGCACTGGCGGTGGTGAGCATCCACGCGGCGCCGAGGCCGTCGGCCGTGCGAGCGGCCAGCGCGGCTCGATCGCCACGCGCCGCTTCTTCCGACACGGACGTCGTCGTGACCGTCGCGAGCGCCACCCCGAACACGCCGAGCGGCAGGAAGAACAGGCGGAACGCGTACTGCAGCTGGGCCACGGGTCCGTCGCCGAGCTCGCTCGCGAAGATCGTGTTGACGAAGACGTTCACGTTCACCGCGGCGATGCCGATCACCGCGGGCGCCATCAGCTTCGCGATGCGACGCACGCCCGCGTCGGAGAAGATCCCCCGCAGGCGGACGCGTGGCCGGTAGCCCATGCGCACGAGCGCGACGAGCTGGATCGCGGCCTGCACCGCCCCACCGGCGACGGTGCCCACGCTCCACGCGAGCACGGCGTCGAGCGCTGGCATGCCGGCGATCCACAGGCCGAGCCCGACGGCGATGGAGACGACGTTGAACAGTGCAGGCGCGATCGCGGGCACCACGAAGCGCCGCTGCGCGTTGAGCATGCCCATCCACACCGCCGCGAGACTCACGAGCACGAGGATGGGCAGCATGGTGCGCGTGAGCTCGACCGCGAGCGCGAGCTTGGCGGCGTCGCCCGCGAACCCATCCGTCATCGCGAAGACGATCGGCTCGGCGAACCACAGCGCGAGCCCAGTGATGATGCCGGTGATCACGAGCAGCCCCGACATCGCGAGATCGGCGAGCGCGTGGGCGCGAGCGCGCCCCTCGTCGTGCAGCGCCGCCGTGAAGGTCGGCACGAACGCGGACGACAACGCGCCCTCGGCGAACAGATCGCGCAGGAGGTTCGGCACGCGGAACGCGACCTGGTACGCGTCCGCGACGGCCCCTGCACCGAACAGCGCCGCGAACACGCTCTCGCGCACGAGCCCGAGCACGCGCGAGCCGAAGATCGCCGCCGAGATGCGGGAGGAGGAGCCGAGCGCGTCGGGCAAGTCGTCTGGAGTGTGACCGCGCCGGCGACGGATCCCCAAATCGCCGCGAATTCCGCGTTCGCGACCTGCGGCCGGCCGTGGCTGGAGCGAACGTTCGCGCCTGCCTGGCCAGCGCGACGGGCTTCGGTGCAAGCTAGCCGGCGATGGCGGGGAGCGGCCCCGACGACACCACGTGGGTCCCGGGGCGCAGCCCGTCGGCGCCGTCCGGCGACGTGCCGACGTGGGGCGCGCCTCCGTCGACGCTCGAGCTCGGTCCGAGCGGCGTCGACTCGACCGGCGCGTCGATGCTCGAGCCGCGGCCGATCCTGCCCGCCGGCACGATCGTCGGCGAGCAGTATCGCATCGACGGGATCCTCGGCGCCGGTGCGATGGGCGTCGTGTATCGCGCTCGCCACCTGCGACTCGATCGTCCGGTCGCGCTCAAGCTGCGCCGCACCGCGAGCCTCGATCACGCGCGACTCGAGCGCGAGGCGCGAGCGATGGCGAAGCTCTCGCACCCGAACGTCGTGGCCGTCTACGACGTCGGCACGTGGGACGAGGACGTGTACATCGCGATGGAGTTCGTCGACGGCTGCTCGCTGCGCGCGTGGCTGGCATCGGCGAAGCGTCCGTGGCGGACGGTGCTCGACGTCTGCATGCAGGCGGGTCACGGGCTCGCAGCCGCGCACGCGGCCGGCATCGTGCATCGCGACTTCAAGCCCGACAACGTGCTCGTCGGCGCCGATGGGCGCGTGCGCGTCGCGGACTTCGGCATCGCGCGCGGCAGCGGATCGCCGGTCGCGAGCCCCGACGGCGTCGCGAGCCTGGGGCCCGATCTCACCGGCACCGGCGGGATGCCGGGCACGCCCGCGTACATGGCACCGGAGCAGTTCGGCGGCGTCGCGGATGCGAAGAGCGACGTGTTCGCGTTCTCCGTCGTGCTGTACGAAGCGCTGTTCGGTCAGCGCCCGTTCGGCGGCTCGAGCCTGCCCGAGCTGCTCTTCAACGTGAGCAAGGGCAACGTCCGCAAGCCGCCGACGAACAGCGAGGTGCCGGAGGTCGTCACGCGGCTGGTGCTCGCCGGGCTCGCGGTGGATCCCGCGGCGCGTCTGCCTTCGGTCGCGCTGTTGCTCGACCTGCTCGGCCGCGCGGTGGCACCGCGCATCGGCCTGCGCATCGCGGTCGCGACCGTGTCGACGGGCTTCGCCCTCGTCGCGATCGCGGGCCTGGTCGCGTGGTGGATGTGGCCGGAGCACTCGGACGTCGAGATCGGGCCCGGCGTCGTCGTCGGGTCCTCACCGCCGCGGACACCCTCGCCGCCCCAGCCGACCATCGAGATCGAAGCGCCCGAGCCCGAGCCGCCCCCACCGACGCCCGAGATGCTCGAGCAGCAGAAGCGCGAGGGCCTGCACGCGCTCGCCGACACGGTGCAGGGCAAGCCGGTCGCCGACCCCGAGGCGTTCGACGGCCTCATGGAGGCCGACGACAGCGAGATCATCAAGGCAGCGCTCGGCGGCATGCTGGCGAAGGACGCGGCCGATCACGCGGACAAGGGCAACTTCGTGAGCCCGTCGTGGGATGGCAAGTCGCACCTCGTGTGCAAGATGGGCGACAAGTTCCTGATCGAGAACGTGCACATCGACGTGTCGACCGTCGCGATCACGGCGATGTACGGCTGCCAGCTCCACCTCGTGAACTGCGACGCCGAGGCCGACACCATCGTGCAGGCGATGATGCGCTCGGAGGTGACGATCACCGGCGGCCGCATGAAGCCGAAGCACGCCTTCGTGCAGAACATGTTCGGCTTCGTCACCGTCGCCGACGTGACGATCGAGGGCGATCCTCTCTACGGCATCGACGCGTCGGGCGGCACCACCGCCGTCACGGACTCGGATCTGCGCGGCAAGACGGCGCTGCGCGCGAACCAGAAGGCGCGCGTGCGCGTGCAGAACGGATCGCTCGTGGGCAGCGAGCACGCGGTGGAAGCGATCAACGGTGGCGTCGTCGAGCTCGAGGGCACGAAGCGCGACGGCGATCTCGAGGCGCGACTCGAAGGCCGCATCCTCGCGCCCGCCGCCGCCCCTGAACGGTGAGGCAGGGACGTGGCGACTCGCGTTGCCGACGGCAGCGTTCGTCGCCACGACATCCGTGTCCGTGCCCTGCCACACGGCGATTCGCTTGCGGTTCCGACCACGTCGGAGACAGCGTTCCATCCGGGGTTGGCACGCGTTTCGCTCTACGGCCGGCGCAGAAGGAAACCCGACATGACGCTCTTCACTGCCATCGCCATCCTCGCTGCGGTGATCAACCTCGGCATCGGCGCGGCGGTTCTGATCGGCGAGCGCGGACGCTCGTTCGACCTGCGCCGCGATCGCCGGCGCAACGCCAACCGCCTGCTCACCCGTCGCTCGACGGACGTGCGCACGCCGGTTTGACGCGATTCGTTACTTCCACACGACTTCGTCGAGCGTGAGCCCGCAGGCCGGCGCCGTGCGCCCTGCCTGCCGGCGATCGCCTTCGACGAGCAGCGTGTCGATCGTCGCGGGCGCGCGCCGACCGAGGCCCACCTCGACCAGCGTGCCCGCGAAGATCCGCACCATGTTGTGCAGGAACGCGAGGCCGTTCACGCGGATCTCGACGACCTCGTCGCCGTCGCGCGGCGGCCGTCCGGCATCCATCGGACCGAACGGCGCCGCGAGGCCGACGATGTCGACCGCACTCACCGTGCGCACGGTGGTCTTCGCCTGACACGCCGTCGAGCGGAACGCCGAGAAGTCGTGCGTGCCGACCAGGCGCGCGGCGGCGTCTCGCATCGCGGCGGTGTCGATCCGCTTGCCGAGGTGCCACTCGAAGCGCCCGCCGATCGGATCGCGATCCCGCGTGCACCGGACGCGGTAGCGATAGCGCTTGCCGCCGTTGCCGCTGCGCAGATCCACGGGCCCGCCGCCCGGCGCTTCCTCGTCCCACGCCGCGAGCACGGCGGCGTCGCTCGGCAACAGCTTCGTCACGGCGCGTCGCAGGCCCTCGCACGGGATGGGCAGCGTGCGCTCGAACGCGACGAGCTGACCGAGCGCATGGACACCCGCGTCCGTGCGCGACGCGCCTCGCGTCTCCACCGGCGCGCGGTGGACGAACGACAGCACCCGCTCGAGCTCGCCTTGGACGGTGCGCAGGGGCTCGTCGCGCAGCGGGTCGCGCTGGCGCGCGAAGCCGTGGAAATCGGTGCCGTCGTAGGCGACGCGCAGAAGGATGCTCACCGGCGGTCCGGGCCGCATCATAGCGCGGGCGTGGTACCTTGCGCCCGCCATGGCGAAGGTCCTCATCATCGGAGCAGGCGGGGTCGGTGGCGTCGTCGCGCACAAGTGCGCCATGACGCCCGACGTGTTCGACGACATCGTGCTGGCGAGCCGCACGAAGGCGCGCTGCGACGCGATCGCGGCCCAGGTCCGAGAGATGCACGGACGCACGATCGCGACGGAGCAGGTCGACGCGGACGACGTGCCGCAGACCGTGAAGCTCATCCGCAGGGTGCAGCCCCAGCTCTTGATCAACGTGGCCCTGCCCTACCAGGACCTCACGCTGATGGACGCGTGCCTCGACGCCGGCGTCGACTATCTCGACACGGCGAACTACGAGCCCAAGGACGTCGCGAAGTTCGAGTACAAGTGGCAGTGGGCATACCGCGAGCGCTTCGAGAAGGCGGGCCGCATGGCGCTGCTCGGCTCGGGCTTCGATCCGGGGGTGACGAACGTGTGGTGCGCGTACGCGCGCGATCACCTGTTCGACACGATCGAGACGATCGACATCCTCGACTGCAACGCGGGCAACCACGGCCATGCCTTCGCGACGAACTTCAACCCCGAGATCAACATCCGCGAGGTGACGGCGAAGGGGCGCTACTGGGAGAAGGGCGAGTGGAAGGAGATCGACGCCATGTCGATCAGCCAGACGTTCGACTTCCCCGAGGTGGGCCCCAAGAAGGCGTACCTCATCTACCACGAGGAGCTCGAGTCGCTCGTGCAGAACATCCCGGGGCTGCAGCGCATCCGCTTCTGGATGACGTTCGGCGACGAGTACATCACGCACCTGCGCGTGCTCGGCAACGTCGGCATGACGCGCATCGATCCCGTCGACTTCAAGGGCCAGAAGATCGTGCCGATCGAGTTCCTCAAGGCACTCCTGCCCGACCCGGCGAGCCTCGCGGAGAACTACACGGGCAAGACGTCGATCGGCGTCCTCGTCGAGGGCAAGAAGAGCGGCAAGCCCAAGAAGGTGCTGCTCTACAACGTGTGCGACCACCACGAGTCGTGGAAGGAAGTCCGCGCGCAGGCGGTGTCGTACACGACGGGCGTGCCCGCGGTCGTCGGCGCCGAGATGATGCTGACCGGCAAGTGGAAGAAGCCCGGCGTGTGGAACATGGAACAGCTCGATCCGGTGCCGTTCCTCGAGCGCCTGGGGCCGCAGGGCCTGCCCTGGCACGTGCAGGACATGTGATGGCGCGGCCGATCTCCGTGGATCCGGCGCTCGTCGAGACGCCGTGCTTCGTCGTCGATCTCGGCGCGCTCGACGACAACCTCGCGGTGCTCTCGCGCGTGCAGGCCGAGGCGGGCTGCAAGATCCTGCTCGCGCTCAAGGGCTTCGCGATGTGGCACGTGTTCCCGCGCATCCGCACCGCGTTGCCGGGCATCACCGCGAGCTCGACCCACGAGGCGCGGCTGGGGCGCGAGCAATTCGGCGGCGAAGTGCACTGCTGCGCGCCGGCGTACTCCGATGCCGACTTCGCGGAGCTGCTCGAGCTGTGCGATCACATCGTGTTCAACTCGTTCTCGCAGTGGAAGCGGCTGCGGCCGATCTACGAGCGCCATCGCGAATCGGGCGGCGGCGAGGTCGAGTTCGGCATCCGCGTGAACCCGGAGCACCGCGAAGTGGCCGTGGATCTCTATGATCCGTGCGGCACCTCGTCGCGGCTCGGGGTCGTGCGATCGCAGTTCGACGCTGCGGGCCTCGAAGGCGTGTCGGGCCTCCACTTCCACAACCTGTGCGAGCTGGGCTCGGACGCGCTCGCGCGCACGCTCGACGTGTTCGAGAGCCGGTTCGGCGAGTTCATCCCGAAGATGAAGTGGATCAACTTCGGCGGCGGCCACCACATCACGCGCGCCGGCTACGACGTCGACGCGCTCGTCGAGCTCGTGCGCGATTTCAAGGCGCGCTGGGGTGTGGACGTCTACCTCGAGCCGGGCGAGGCGATCGCGATCGGCACGGGCGTGCTCGTGGCGTCGGTGCTCGACCTCGTGCACAACGGCATGGACATCGCGATCACGGACACGTCCGCCACGGCCCACATGCCCGACACGCTGGAGATGCCGTACCGCGCCGAGATCCGCGGCGCGGGCCTGCCCGGCGAGAAGGCCCAC
Organism: uncultured Nannocystaceae bacterium; assembly: GCA_964468635.1. Classification (GTDB taxonomy): domain Bacteria; phylum Myxococcota_A; class Polyangia; order Nannocystales; family Nannocystaceae; genus Xiheibacterium. Next base: position 45,319 of record CAYXVR010000037.1, on the reverse strand, counting down.
ACGTACCGGCTGGGCGGGCTCACGTGCCTGGCAGGCGACGTGATCGGCGACTACTCCTTCGACGCGCCGCTCGCGGTGGGCGACAAGCTCGTGTTCATGGACATGGCCCACTACACGATGGTGAAGACCACGACGTTCAACGGCGTGCGCCTGCCGTCGATCGCGACGTGGGATCCGCAGACGCGCGCGCTCGAGGTCGTGCGCCGCTTCGGCTACGAGGACTACAAGAGCCGGCTGGGCTGAGCGATGCGTCGACTCGCGCCGCTCCTGCTCGTCGCCTGCGGCCGCTCGCCCACCGCCGACCTGCCCGCGCCACCGGCCGCCGACCCCGACTGCGAAGAGGTCGCCGCCGACTACGAGAAGGAGCTGCAGCTGCTCCGCGCCCGCCTCGACCTGCTCGAAGCGGAGCACCTGCTCCTGCAGCGCGAGAAAGCCGAGCTCGACCGCCGCCTGGACGCCCTCGACGCCAAAGCGAAGTGAGCGCTCAGCGTAGCCGTCGAGCGGCGACGGCGTCCGCGTGTTCGAACGCGGAGCTCATGCGCTCGATCCCTGTCCGGTCGATGCGTGCGGACGCGGCGACGTCTCTCCAGCGGGAGACTGCGGTGGCGATGCGACGGGCGATGCGCTTGGCATCGGGGACGCGGACGCCGAAGTCGCTCGCGACACGCATCACAGTGTCGAGCGAAGCGTCGTGCGTCGTTTCGTCGAGCGCAAGTGCATGGACACGCGGCCGGACATCGAGGGGAAAGGGGTTGAGGTCATACGCCGGAGCGAGCACCCAACCGCCCCCCTCGCGGAGGACACCGTGATTCCGCAGGTGATCGTCCGTGTTGGAGATGAGCACGTTGAACACGATTCGACTCCAGAGCTCCACGAGATTTCGCTCGACGTGCACGCCATGTTGCCTCAAGGCGTCGGCGATCTCGAGGTAACTGCGCGCTGAATCACCATCGGAGGCTCCGACGAGCGCCAACGCGGAGAGGAAGGGGACGCGCGCTCCGCTCACGCGATCGAACCTCGGTGTGACGAGGACGGAGCGACCGTCGACGTCGACGAGAGCCGACGGCACGCTCGACAATCCCGAGGCTCGCGCGAGCTCCGACGCGACGTGTTCCCACGCGACGACCGGCCACTCGTCCGTGGCCGACGGGAACTTCGCGATCGAAAGCCGGCCATGGTGATCGACGACCGACGCCTTCGGGCGGGCTCCACCGAGGCTCGAACCGGGCACCAGCAGCAGCTGCAACATCTCGACGTCCTCGTCACCACGCTGGATCGCATCGGAAGCGCGGAGCAGAGCACCGAGACGCACCAAGGGTGGGATCGGCGGCTTGCGTGCCGCTTCACAAGGACCGTCGACCGACAGCTTGAACCGAACAGCGCCCATGCGAGCGACATCATCGACCATCAAGAGGTAGTCGGCCTCGAACAACGTGTCCTTGCGGCCTTCGAGCCGGGCTTGCCGCGCCATCAGATGTCGACCCCAACGATCCGGCGCAGAATCGCTGAGACCGGGAAAGAGCTTGTCTCCGCCAGCGGTGTGGAATTGACCGCGCGCCAAGGGTAGCTGCACCGGATCCAACGCGAACGCTTCGCCCTGTGCCAGCCACGCCGGCTCGTACTCGAACGAGGCACTCTGCCGTCCGCGCAGCGTTCTCATGAAGAGACGACCGGCGAGAAATAGGGCGCCGCGTACGTCGACGTGCACGAGGATCGTTCTGTCGGTCATCGCGTCCTCGTTCTCGCCGGCGAAGCGCGAGTGCGGACTCGTTTCGGCAGCCGCTCCTCGTCGCGATCCAACACGAACGGATCGACGCGAGCGTCCATCAGGTCCGCGAGGCGCTCCGTCATACCGAGAACGAAGAGCACCGTGGCGTAGATCCCGAAGGCGACCCTCGGGTCGCCTTTCTCGACGCGCGCGATCGTCTGACGGGTCGTCATCACGCGCTCGGCCATCAGGCTCATCGTGATGCGACGACGTTTGCGGGCCGCGGCGAGGTCGGCCCCCAACTTCCGCAGCGCCCGTCGGACCGGGAGCGGCAGCGTGGTCAGTGCGCGGACGGGCTGCATTTTAGGTCATCTTGGCATAACCGTGTGCTCGCGCAAGGTTACACCAAGATAACCTAATTCTCCGAGCGCGTGACCGTGGGCCGGACGAGCCCTCTACGGCCGGCCGGGGAAGTGGTGCACCACGGGGACGAGCGTGTCCTCGGTGTGCAGGTGGGCCCAGAAGCCGCGCATCTTCGCCTTCGGACAAACGACCGCGAAGTTGCGCGCGCGGTAGATGTTGCGGATGTCGGCGACGAGGTGCAGCGCGTCGGAGACCTCCTGCTCGCCGCCGAGGTAGCGATCGAGCAGCCAACCCGGCGCACCGCACGGTGACTGGTACGCGATGCCCGACGACACGAGCTGGTGCATGAGCGCGCCGTCGGGCTCGTCGTCGAACATGAACTGCGGGTGGCGCGAGCGCAAGCGAGTGACCGACGCGCAGTGCACGTCGCCGCCGACGAGCAGCACGTTCGCGGACGTGTCGCGGCGGAACTCGAACAGCTTGCCGAACAGCCGGCGCTGATCGTTCAGGTTCGGGCCACTCGACCACTGGTCGAGCACGTCGTCGTACTCCTCCTGCAACAACCAGCCCGGCAGTGTCGGCAGCACACGCCCCGCGAACACCGGCGGCACGCTGCACGCCACGACGAGGTGGGTGATCTTCGCAGCCGCGAAGCCCAACAGCGACGACTCGACGAACGCCCACTGGGCGTCGCCGAGCAGCGGATACGCCGTCGGTGCGATCAACCGTCGGCGCGATCGCAGGTCGAGCACGAGCACACCGAGCGCGCCCACGCGGAACGAGAACGCCCGATGATCAGCGCCGCCGTTGCTCGGGTTGTGCACCGCCTGGTGGGCATCGAATGCCTGCGACGCCGCGGCGAAGAACGCCTGCGGCAGCGCCTCGTCCTCGTCGCCGTGCGAGCCCCAGCCGTCGTAGATATCGTGATCGTCCCACATCATCGTGCAGGGCACGTTGGCCATGAACCTGCGGATGTCGGGCTGGTGCCAGAAGCCGCGGTACACCTCGCCGTAGCGCGCCGCGAGCTCGGCCACGACCTCGTCGTGACCGAGCGCGTCGAGCTTCGCGGTGCCGCCGTCGTCGAGCCACGCGTCGCGCATGTCGTCGGCGTAGACCTGATCGCCACCGAGGATCGCGAACCGGATCTGCGGATCCTTCGCGACCGCGTCGTAGGCCCGCGCCCACATCGCCGTGGCGCGTCGCCCCGGCGGGCGGCGGTGCAGCCCGTTGCACGACAGGTAGAGGAAGCGCAGATCGTCGACGGCGGGCGGCATCGTGAAGAACGAAGGCGAGCCGGTCGGGAACTCCCTCGCACCGCGCGGCGTCCCCGTACGCACGACTTCGTAGACGTAACGCGCATCGGCGAGCAATCCGGGAAGCGTAGCCACGCGTACACCGAATGCAGGCACGGGGACGCACGGCAGCTCGCGCGCATCGTCGATGACGGACACGTCGGCGCGATCGTTCGCACGCGCGCGTGCGAAGCGAACCGTGAAATCGACGGCATCCGCGTGACGGATCCAGATCCGCGACTCCGTCTCCGTCGTGTGCCCGACGATGGGCCCGAGATCGATCTGCGTCATGCCCGGCTCCTCACGACCGGGATCGTCGCAGGCGTTCCCAGGCATGTCGACGGCTGGTCAGGAACTCGGCTACGCTGCCGACGTGCCCATGCAAGCGTCCCGTGTCGTCGTTGGTCTCGCGTCGTTCGTCCTGCCCACGGTGGCGCACGCCCACTTCGTGCTCCAAGCGCCCGCCGCGATGAGCGAGCAGACCGCGCTCGGCGACCCGCAGAAGGCTCCGCCGTGCGGCGACGAAAACGACGGGGCGTTCGTGCTCACCGACGAAGTCACTGCGTTCGAGGCCGGCGAGACGATCACGATCACGATCGACGAAGTGATCTATCACCCCGGCCACTACCGCATCGCGCTTGCGGTCAACGATCCGTCCGAGCTCCCGCCCGAGCCGCCCGTCACGCCCGACAACATCTCGCCGTGCGGCAGCGCGCCGATCGATCCGGCGCCGGTGTTCCCGGTGCTCGCCGACGGCGTGTGGGTGCACACCTCGCAGTTCGGCGAGCCGCAGTCGATCGACATCGCGCTCCCCGACGACGTCAACTGCGAGGCCTGCACGCTGCAGGTCATCCAGTTCATGTCCAACCACGGACTCAACGATCCGGGCGGCTGCTACTACCATCACTGCGCGACGATCTCGATCTCGGGTGGCGTGCCCGGGACGACCTCGGCGGACACCGGCGTGGACGGCTCGTCCGGCGACGACATGGCCACGGATCCGGACGCGAGTGCGACCGATCCCGACCCCACGACCGACGACGGATCGGCCGACGGCAACTCGGCCGACGACATGGCCGACGACGCGGCCACCGTCACGGCGAGCGCGGGCGAGACCGGCCTGGGCTCCGAGTCCAGCGGGGGCGCGCCGGAGGACGACGGCGACGACGGCTGCAGCTGCACGGTGCCGCCGAACGGCTCGCAACCGCTCGCAGCGCTGTTCGGCCTGATCGGACTGGCGACGCTCGGTCGCCGCCGCCCGAGCGCGCGGGGCCGCACGACCCCATAGCCCGCCTCCACCGCGCCGCGCGGTGAGGTTCTGCGCGCCCTCACATCGAGAGCGCACCGCAGATGACGTACGCGATGCGGGCCCGTCCGCAAGCGCGTTTGCAGGATCGTCGCGTTGAATCCCGTTCGCGGGCGATCTTCGTCGATGCGGGCGATCCCTTGCGCAACTTGCATCGTGCATGCGCGACGAGGCCTCCGCGATCGCATGGTCAGCGGACCTACGGAACGCGGGGTCGAACCGAGCGGCGCAGCGCGATCGATCGTGCTCGAGACCGATTCCCAGGTCGGGGGGTGTTGTTTATTCTGAGAGCCTGCGCCCGATTCGGTCGGGTGCGTCGAAGTTGGTGGATTGACCTGTTCCAGATCCTTGCGGTTCTTCGAGCTCTCACACGAGGACGCCATGCATGTGGACACGATGACGGTCGAACGACGACGACACCCGCGAACGCTCAGCCACACCGAAGCCGTGGTTCACGATGGGCGTCACATCCTGCGGTATGTCGTCAGCAACCTCTCCGTCGGTGGTGGGCTGTTGATCGGCCCCTCGCCGTTGCGCGTCGGCACGCGAGTGGACGTGATCCTGCAGCTGCCGCTCTATCCCGAGGTCCGGATCCACGGCGACGTGATCCGGTGCACGACGAACGACGACGGCGAGGTGGAGATCGCCATGTCCTTCGTGCATCACGACGACCGCACCGAGGACCACATCCAGTCGGCGCTGCTCTCGGAGATCGAGCGCTCGCAGACGCAGGGGCAGATCGCCGACGTGATGTGACGGCCGCGCGCGCACGTCGGGTATGCTCCCCGGCGTGCCGCCGAGCCGGTGGGTGCGCTTCGCGACGTCGCGGTGGCTACCGTGGCTCGTCGGCGCGCTCGCGGTCGCGCTCGCGCTGCCGAGCGTGACGTCGGGCTGGCGGCTCGACGACCACCTCCATCGCTTCTATCTCGCGCTGTGGCGGGCCGGCACGCCGCTCGGCCCGTGGTGGGATCTGTACCAGGCGGCCGAGGGCGACCCCACGCTCACGCGCGCGCGCATGGACCTCGGGCACACGCCGTGGTGGACGCTGCCGGAGCTGCGCATCCGCTTCCTGCGACCGGTGTCGGCGGCGACGCACCTCGTCGACGCCACGCTGTGGCCGAGCTCGCCGGTGGCGATGCACCTGCACAGCCTCGCGTGGACGTTCGCGCTCGTCGCGAGCACCGCGGTGCTGTATCGGCGCGTGTTGGTCGGTGCGGGCGTCGTGGCGATCGCGGCGCTCGCGTTCGCGGTCGACGAGGCGCACGTCACCCCCATCGGGTGGATCGCGCAGCGCAACGCGCTCGTGGCCACGTGCTTCGTCGTGCTCGCGCTCGTCGCCCACGATCGCTGGCGCTGCGGCGGGTGGCGAGCGGGCGCAGTCGTCGGGCCGGTGGTGTTCGCGATCGCGCTCGGCTCCGCCGAGCTCGCGGTCGGCGGGCTCGCGTTCGTGGTGGCGCACGCGATCGCGCTCGATCGCGGGACCGTGCGCGAGCGCGTGCTCGCCATCGCATCGTGGGTCGCCGTGCTGGTCGCGTGGCGGGTGCTGTACCAGGCGCTCGGATACGGTGCGTTCGGGTCGGGGCTGTACGTCGATCCGGCACGCGAGCCCGGGTTGTTCCTCTCGCTCCTGCCCGCGCGCTTGCCTGCGCTCGTGCTCGGGGATCTCGCGTGGCCGTCGGCCGAGGGCTGGACGATGGCGCTCGTGCCGACGTGGATGATGCTCGTCGCGCTCGCGCTCGTCGCCGGTGCGCTGGTGATCGCGCTCGGGCGGGACGGGCTCGCCGACCGCCGCGTGTGGTTCTGCGCGCTCGCGTACGTCGGTGCGCTCGTGCCGTGCTGCGCGGTGCCGGCCTCGGATCGCATGGTGTTGCTCGCCGGGGTGCCGGGCAGCGGGCTCGTCGCGCTCGCGATCGTGCATGCGTTCGCGCGGCGGCGATGGGTGGCGCGTGCGATCGGTGTCGTGCTCGTCGTGCGACACGGCCTCGTCGCAGCGATCGAGGTGCCGCAGAGGATCGCCGCGATGCCGCGCGAGCTGGAGGCGGCGCAGCAGGTGGCGGTGGACAGCTTGCCGGCCGATGCGGCGCTCGCGAGCCAGGAGCTGGTGCTCGTGAATTCGCCGCCGTCGTTCGTGGGCGCGTACCTGTGGATGTTGCGGATGGACGAGGGGATCGCGACGCCGAAGAAGCTGCGACCGCTCGGCTCGACCGATCGCGCGGTGATCGTGTCGCGCCCCGACGCGTACACGCTCGTGCTGCAGCCGGTCGGCGGGTATCTCGGTGATCCGTTCTCGCAGCTCGTGCGATCGACCGCGCATCCGTTCGCGCCGGGCGAGCGCGTGGAGCTCGACGGCCTCGTGCTCACGGTGGTGGCGGTGCACGACGGGCGCCCGTTCGTGGTGCAGGCCCGCTTCGACGTGGCGCTCGAGGATCCGTCGCTGCGCTGGGCGACGTGGCAACGCGATCGCTTCGTGGACTTCGTGCCACCGCCGGTCGGCGGCCGCGCGGCGCTGCCGGGCGCGTTCTAGTCGTCGAGCAGGCCGTGGCGCTTCCAGCCGACACGGAGCAACCACGTGCGCGGCGGTGAGGTGCCGAGGTCTCGCGTGGGCGGTTCTTTCGGTGGGCGACGCCAGCCCGCGAAGCGCGGGGCGGTGCTGCGGGGATCGAAGCGGTAGCTCGGTGGTGGATTGCCGGCCTTCTTGCGGTGGCCTGCGTCGTTGCAGAGGACGTAGCGCAGGGCGTTGCGAACCTCGAGCGGCGTGCGGAGGTGACGGGCGTGGTAGCGGCCGTCGACGAGCTTGCCGGTGCGCCCGAAGTGCTTGTTGAGGTTCTTGCCGAGCCGCGTGTCGAGCCCTCGCATGCCGCGCTCGAGGCTCTCTTGGTCCTCGGCCTCGACGATGAGGTGCAGGTGATTGCCGATGACGGTGTACTCGATGACGTACATGCCGAAGCGTCCGCGGGCCTTGCACATGATCCCGACGATGACGTTCCAGGCGTTTGCCTCGCGGAGGTCCGGCACGCCCTCGCAGATGCGGATGGTGACGAGCACGGGATGACGGCGTTTCAGTTCGGCGCGGCGCAAGTGCGGAACACGTGGCCGCGGCGCGACGCGCTTTCGCCCCGCGTTCGCGCGCTTGCCTCCCCAGGTCCGGATGTCGAGCTCGAGCTGCTTGCTTCGTTTCGATCGCGCCACGTACCACCTCGCGTGTGAACGAAGGGGACGTAGCGCGTCGGGCATGCGCACGGAACTGTCCCGAAGGGACAGGTGCGCTCGCGCGTCGCACTGTCCGCGAGGGACAGGTCGCGCGCTTCCTTCGATCGCGCGCTTCCTTCGATCGCGCGCCTCCTTCGATCGCGCGCTTCCTTCGATCGCGCGCTTCCTTCGATCGGGCGCTTCCTTCGATCGCGGGCGTCTTTCGACCGCGGGCGTCTTTCGAAGTTCGCCGATTCGAGATGATTCGGCGATCTTCGAGACGACGGACCGCCGAGGTCGGCGCTGCACGTCTGTCGCCTGTCCGCGACGGACAGGGCCGCGAGTCCTTCGAAGTTCGCCGATTCGAGATGATTCGGCGATCTTCCCCCCCGCGAGGCCGCGGACGGTCCTACGAGACGCGGACGCAGGCCCTCACGACCAGCGGTCGACGACGTTCGCGTCCACCACGATCGGGACCGCCGGCACCACGCTCGCCATCGCCTCGCGCATCGTGCGTTCGATCGCTGCGCGCGCGTCTTCGGCGACCGCGCGCGGCACCTCGGCGACGTACTCGTCGTGCACCACGAGCACGCCGCGCCCGCCGAGCTCGCGCAGCACCGGATGCAACGCGACGACCGCCCGCTTGAAGCCCTCGGCCGCCGTGCCCTGCACCGGCACGTTCAGCGCCGTCGGGACGTTCGCCTTGCCTGCGGCGAAGCGGCGGCGCCGACCGAGCGCCGTGCGCACGACGAGCGTCTCGCCGCGACGACACAGCTGCCCCACGCGACGGTGCCACGCCGCGATCCCCGGGTACGTCGTGAAGAACGCCTCGCGCGCGCGCCGAGCCGCGGCGTCGTCGAGCTCGAGGCCGTAGCCCGACAACGCGTACGCCCGGAACCGATCCGCCCCCATGCCGAACAGGAAGCCGAAGTTCACGGCCTTCGCGAGCTTGCGCTCGTGATCCGTCACGTCCGCCTCGGGCTTGCCCGCCAACGTCGCCGCGGTCGCCCGATGCGGATCGCGATCCTCGCGGAACACGGCCGCGAGCGCATCGCACGGCGCGAGCTGGGCCGCGACGCGCAGCTCGATCTGCGCGTAGTCGGCCACCACGAGCACGCGATCCGCCGGCGGTCGGAAGCACGCGCGCAGGCCGGGCGCCGTATGCTCGCTCGGCACCTGTTGCAGGTTCGGATCGGTGCACGAGAAGCGCCCGGTGTCCGCCGCGAGCGGGTGCAGGCGACACAGGATCCGATCGGCCCGCACGAAGTCGCGCGGCCAGTGGGCGTACGTCGAGATCAGCTTGTCCAGCCGCGCGATCCGATCGGGCTCGGTCGCGGTCGATCGTTCGTGCCGCCACGCGTCGGCGATCCGCTCGAACCCCGCCGCATCCACCGGCATGCCCGCCCGCTCCATCGCGACCACCGCGGGCACGAGCTTGCACTCCAGCCCGAACACGCGCGCGAGCTCGCGGGCGCGCAGCTTCGGCACGAGCGCGGCCGACAGCGGAAGCACGACATCGGCCGCGATCGCGAGCCGTCGCAACGCGAGCGCGTCCTCGCCCGGCACGAACCGCGGCTCTTCGATCGCCGCGCTCAGTACCTTCGCCACGCACTCGCGCAGCCCGGGCGGATCGTGGTTGCGACCGCCCTCGGCGAGCAGCACCGCGGCGACGCGCGTGCACCCCAGCCGCGCGGGCGCCCAGTCCTCGCCGAGCATCGCGGAGATCCGCCCCACCAACGCTTGAGCGCCATGGGCCACCACGTACGGCGCCCCGGGCTCGCTCGAGCGTCGCAACCACGGTGCGAGCGCGTCGATCGCCGAGCGATCGAAGACGAACACACCCGCCGAGCTCGTCGCGACCGCGATCGCGACCACCTCCCCGGTGCGATGATCGTCGGGATCGATCAGCGAGCTCGAGCGCGGCACGAGCACCGCGAGCGCGACCGCGGGATCGGCCACCCTCGACAGCCGCGCGACCGCGTCCGTCGCCGTCGACCCATCGACGATCGCGATCTCGGGCTCGCGCCACGGCGGTCGATCGGGCTCGAGCGAGTCGTCGCGCCGCACCACGGGCGAAGAGTCTAGAGCGACGGAAATGTGTTGGCAAAGCGTCCCCGGGCCGTGAAGGCCCGGCGCGCCCACGGCGTTGCCTTCGCCGGTGGCACTCGCGGCTGCAACGACGCGCTGGCGTCACTGCGTGGCGCAAGTGCGATCGAGCGCATCGGCGATGCGCGGCAGATCCTTGCGCGCGCGCCACGTCGCGCCGAGTCGCGTCGCGTCCTCGCTGCGACCGAGGGCGCACAGCGCCCGCACGCGCAGCACCGCGCGCTCCGGTGCGAGCGGGCTCGCAGGCGCATCGCTCGTGTGACGCTCGAGCAGCGCCAACGCCTCCTGCGGCGCGTCGCGCTGCAACGCTGCGTCGGCCGCATCGAGCACCGCGATGTCGGCCGCGAGCCCTCCCGGCTCGGACGCTCGATCCGCGCGAGTCGCCGGGTCCGCGATGCTCGCGGCCGCGACTTCGCGCAGCGGGCTCGCGACGACGACGGACGGAGGCGCGACCGCAGGTTCGACCGAGCTCGGAGCATCCGCGCGTGGCGGGTCGGCTCGCGTGGGCGTCGGCGCGGACTCGACGGCGTTCGCGTGCGTCGGTGCGGTGGCGGGCGGATCGCCGCCGTCGCCGAGCCCGCGGGCAACGACACCGATTCCCAGCACACCCGCGATCACGCCGGCACCGATCGCGGCGAGCCCGAGGCCCGACTTCGCACCCACTGCCGCCGCACCGACACCGCCCATCGCCGTGCCCGCATCACCGAGCGCGAGCGTGCCCACGACGCGCGCGCACGTGCGATCGCGTGCGAGGGCTCGTGGCGCCCCCGCGGCACTCGCTTCGCGCACGTAGGTGGCGAGCTCGCGCCGCGCCCCCGCCCCATCGAGCCAGCGCTGCAGCTTGCCGCGCGCCAGCCGGACCCGGGCGTACACGGTGTTGAGCTTCACGCCGAGGATCTCCGCGACCTCCGGCGCCGACGCGCCGTGCAGCTCGACGAGCACGAACGCTTCACGCTGATCGTCCGCGAGCATCTCGAGGAACGCCGCGAGATCGGACCACGCCCGCTGGCCGGCGAGCAGCTCGTCGCTCGCGGGTGCGGGGCTCGACTCCGGCAACGCTTGCAGGCGCGCGCGTCGACGTGCGTGGCTGCGACGGTGCGAGAACGCGACGCTGCGCGCGACGCCGGCGACCCAGCGATCGAACGGGAGATCCTCGGGGGCGTGCGACCGCGGCCCGAGCAGCGCGACGAACACGTCGTGCACGACGTCCTCGATCGACTCGTCGGGGACGCCCGCGCTGCGCACCGTCCACCACACGAGCGGCAGGCACCGCCGAACCATCGCGTCGGGCGAACGCGGAGCGCCGAGCTCGCGCGACTGGACGGCGAGGTTCACCTGACCATGATAGGCACCGCCCAGGGCGGCATCCGTCACGGGAAGCGGAACGAGATCCCGGCCGTGACGCGCAACGCCGCCGGAGCGGCGCGGAAGACCTGCTGCGACTCCTCGCCCGGTTGCGCGACGTGGAACCCCGGACGACGCGCGGCCGCGAGCACGTCGACCTGCGCCACGAGCGCGACCCATCGGATCGGCGCCCACTCGACACCGGTGCGAAGCCCCAGCCCGATCCACAGCGCGCGTTGCGAGGTCGAGTCGACCCCGGGTCCCGTCCCCTTCGCATGCATCGCGCCGGCTTCGGCGAGGCCGCATGCCGCGAGCGACACCTTGCGCCACGACGGCGCGTAGCAGCCGATCAAGCCGCCGCTCGTGAGTCGCACGCGCGCACCGACCTCGTCGTCCTCGCCCGTCGGTCGCGCGAACGCGTGGCCGACCGTCGCACCCACGCGCGCGCGCCCGAGGTGCAGCGCGACGTCGCCACCGAGCCACGCAGCGACCGACGGCACGAGCCCGATCGCGGGACCTGCGACGATCGAGATCGCACCACGCGGCAGGACCCGCTTGCGCTTGTTCGCGGTGGAGTCCGTCGGCGACGCGGAGGCGGGCGCGGTGGTGCTGCGCACCTCGGGCACCGACGGCGCGGGCGCGGGAGCGACCGCGGGCGCCACCTCCTCTTCGTGCACGCGGGCGGCGACCCGGGCCGGATCGATCCCCGTGGCGACGATCAGCGCCGCGGCCTCGCCGAGCACGTCGCAGCGCTCGGCCTCGAGCTCGCGCGTCTCGGCACTCTCCGCCGTATCGACGGAGAGTCGCAGGCGGAATCCCGCGCTCACCCGCTCGACGTCGCCGCGCGCGACGACGGTCGCGGTGGGATCGAGGTCGACGCGGCGCGCGAGCAGGGCCGAGATCGTGCGACGGACGTCGTCCGTCGACGGGCATCCCTCGGGCGCGCTCCACTCGAGCTCCATCGCGACGGGCGGGTCGCCGTCGGGCTCGGGAAGCACCGGCGGTCCGGCGAGTCCGAACGCGAGCGCGAGCGCGACCGTCACCACACCTCGACGGTACCGAGCTTCGCGAAGCTGCGCTTCGGATCGTCGACCGTGACGCCGTACTCGCCCGCTTCGCCGGCCGGAACGCTGATCGTGTAGTTCTTCTGCTCGCTGCGCCGCAGCCCGACCATGAAGTCGTAGGTGCCCGGCAGGATCTCGAGCGTCGGCGCGTCGAACTCGAGCGTGTGCAGGATGTAGTCGCCGGCGCGCCACAGATTGCACGGGTACACGTCGTCGGCGATCGGCGTGGGATCGCCGTTGATCCGCGACAGGCGCCCGCCGACGAATCGCGTGTAGATCTTCGAGCCGCCGGGCAGCGGTCGCAGCACCCGCAGCGCGACCTGCAGCGTGTGATGGCGTCCGCGCACGATCGGACCGTCGACCTGCCAGCCGATCACCTCGACGTACTCCTCGAAGCGCAGCAGGGTCTCGTGCTCGAGCTGCGGTGCCTCGTCGAACAACACGCCGGGGATCGGGTTCACGTCGACTTCGTTCGGCGGCAGCACATTGGTCACGAGCCGCAGATGATCGTGCACGGCGTCGAGCACGTACATCGGCGTGCCCGACTGGCGGTGGGCCTGGTGGACGGCCGCGAGATCGAGGCTGCGCAGCAGCACGGCCCGCGGTTCCTCGGCCGTGAGATACGACGAGATGTCGCGTCGGCTCGCGAGCGACTCGAGCTCGGTGGGACCGTACAGCGCGACGCCCTCGTCGCGGATCCGGTGCACTGCGAGCGCGGGCCCGAGCTCGCCCGCGCTCACCAAGGCCGCGTGATGCACGAGCACCGCCTTGGGCGACAGCTTCTCGCTCGTCGCGGGCACGAGCACGCGGGTCTGCATCCACGCGGCCCACAGCGCGACGACGCCCACGAACGCGGGCATCGCCGCGATCCGCAGCGGCCCCGGCACGAGCCCGATCAAGCGCTCGCGCCGGCTGGCATCGGGCATCGGTGCGGCGAACGAGCCCAGCAGGATCGCGAGCACGACGAGCTTCGCGATCGCGCTCCACCGCTTCACCGTGAGCAGTTCCTCGGCGGGATAGTCGTTGACGCCGAAGATGTGCAGCGGCGCGGCGATGTCCGCGGGGGCGAGATCGATGTCCTTGCCGAGCACGAGCACGCCGAGCACAGCGATGAACGCGGCACCGCGCCGCAGCGACAGCGGGCGCTCGGGATCCGCGATGGTCGCGATCGCCTGCACGGCGCACAGCGCCACCGGCACGCGCAGCGGAAGATCCACGCGGCCGTACACGATCGACCATGCGGTGGCGAAGAGGAGCCCGCCGACGAGCCACGATGCGACGCCGCGATCGCGACCGAGGGCCGCGCCCACGATCGCGATGGGCAGCCACGGGAAGCTCTGGTGGCCGAGATCGGCCAGCGCCGCGGTGAAGCGACGCAGCTCGGGCTTGTCGACGAGCTCGAGATCCTTGGCGGCGCCGAGCAGCGGGATGTAGCCGTCGGTCTGGCGCAGCACGAGCACGAACGCGAGCGCGGCCGCGATCACGAGCGCCGCGAGCAGGCCCGCACGCACGAGCCGGCCGCGCTCGCGACCGTCGACCACGAGCAGCGCGCCGACGAGCGGCACGCAGCCCCCGAGCACGAGGCCGTGCGACGCGATCGCGGCGATCCATGCCGCGGCGCCGGTGAGACCGATCGCGATCGCTCGACCACGGCGCGGTTCGAGGCCCGCGGCCGCCGCCGCGAGCACGACGAGGACGCCGGCGAGCTCGCCGATCGGATTGCCGAGCGCGGTGCGCCCCGCGAGACCGATCGCCGGCATCGCGAGCGTCACGAGCCCCGCGAGCGCGGACCATCCGACCGTCGCCCCGCGCAATCGGGCGAGCGCCGCGGCCGCGGCGACGAGACCGGCGGTCGCGAGCGCGTGCGGCAGTCGCACGCCGAGCTCGTCGCCGAACGCGGCCACGCCCCGCGTGCGCAGGGCATCGGGCAGCGCCGGACTGCGCACGAGGCCGCTCTTCGCCTCGCCGAGCGCCGCGAGGGCGCGATCGAGGACCGGCAGCTCCGCGTCGGACCACAGGCCATGCGTGCCGAGGCCCGGCAAGAGCAGCGCGAGCGCGACGAGGGCGATCGCCGCGGCGACCGTGCCGACGCGCGGAGGCGTGGTTGCGCCCATCCGATTGCGGAGCCTATCAGGTCGCGGGTAGCGTTGGCGCGATGTCCACGTCGTCTCCTTCGAGCCGCGTCGCCCTTCGGTTCGCCATCGTGTCCTGCCTCGCGTTCGCCCTCGCGTGCGGCGGCGGCTCCGACGACGGCAAGGCCACCGCCAAGAAGGATGCGGGCAAGGCCGGCAAGGCCGGCAAGGCCGATCGCGACAAGGTGAAGGCCGACGACGGGGGCAAGTCCGACGAGGGGAAAGCCGACGAGGACGGCGGTGGCGCGGACGACGGGGGTGCGGCCGCCGCGTGGGCGTGGACGCTGCCGCGTGGGCTCGTGGTGCCGCCCGCGGTGCCCGAGGACAATGCGATGAGCGTCGCGAAGGTCGAGCTCGGCCATCAGCTCTTCATGGACAAGCGCCTGTCGGTCGACGGCACGCGCAGCTGTTACAGCTGCCATCAGAACGAGCTCGGCAACGCCGACGGTCGCCCGAAGGCGCTCGGTCCGGGCGACAAGCCGCTGCCGCGCAACACGCCGACGATCTGGAACGTGGGCTTGTTGACGACCTACTACTGGGACGGACGCTCGGCGAACCTCGAGGCGCAGGGCGTCGCGGCGCTCAAGGGCGGCAACATGGGGCTCGGCGATGCACTCGAGACCAAGTCCGCGGAGATCGGCGCGCTGCCGGAGTACAAGGACGTGTTCGCGAAGGTGTTCGGGCTCGGGGCGGACGAGAAGGTGACGTCGATGCACATCGCGAAGGCGTTGTCGGCCTACGAGCGCACGCTCTTGTGCGGCGACACGGTGTTCGACAAGGGCGCGATGGACGAGGCGGCGCAGCGCGGGCACGCGCTCTTCATCGGGCAGGCGGCGTGCAACGGCTGCCACAACCTCGAGATCTTCACCGATGGGCTGTACCACCGCACGGGCATCGGCGTGGTCGATCCGGCGCAGGAGGGCGCGGATCTCGGGCGCGGCAAGGTGGTGAACGACCCAGCGGAGAACTTCAAGTTCCGCACGCCGACCTTGCGCAACGTGTCGCGCACGGCCCCGTACTTCCACGACGGCAGCGCGGCGACGCTCGAAGAAGCGGTGACGACGATGGCCAACGGCGGCCGCCCGCAGACGGGCCCCGTCGACGAGAAGCTGCTCGACCGCAAGCTGACGAACGCACAGATCGCGGACCTCATCGCGTTCCTGAAGGCGCTCGACTGCCCGGGCACCCTCGAGGTGATCGGCGATCAGAGCGTGCCGGGCATCTGGCCGCAAGACGGCGAAGCGCCGAAGAAGGACGACGCGAAGGCCGACGACGCGAAGGCCGACGACGCGAAGGCCGAAGGCAAAGCCGACGCGAAGAAGGACGACGCGAAGGCCGAAGGCAAAGCCGACGCGAAGAGCGACAAGTAGCTCGACGACGCTGATTCAGCGCTCGAGCAGGTTACGTGAGCGCAGCGTCGTGAACCGACCGAAGCCGCCATCGGTCGTCCACCACTCGCACCCGTGCTCGATCGCGAGCGCCGCGAAGTAGGCGTCGGAGGTATCGGATCCCCGGATCCCGAGCGTGACGACGAGATCGCGGAAGATCGACCAGTGACGCTCTCCCGGGCCGATGCGAATGGCGCCCGGATGACTGCTCCACGCGTCGACGAACGCGAACGCGTCGGCCGCAGACACAGCAGGGCGAAAGATCCTCCCGTTGGTCGCCAACCGGACGACGGCGGCTCCGATCAACTCCGACACCGCGATCGGGACGCCTGCGTTGCGCAGCGCGGTGAGCTCACGTCGGCAGCGATCATGGTGGGTCGTCGACGCGATCATCGCGTAGAGCAACACATTGACGTCGCAGAGGATCATTCGATGTCGAGCAAGGCGCTCGTATCGTCGAGGTTGATCCCACGAACCGTCCGCACGCCCCGAACGACGGGCAACGGTGGCACCGTCGTCGACTCGCGCTCCCGATTGCGCGCCTCGGCGAGGTACGCCCGGA